>CALSPA010000011.1 GCA_943788115.1 uncultured Flavobacteriales bacterium | reverse complement strand
GGAAACACCAAAGTAGAAACCGAAGCAACATCTAATGATAACATTATACACTTTGAAACTGACGGATCTGAGAGAATGGTAATCAATGCAAATGGTAAGGTGGGAATTGGAACAAACTCCCCAAGTTCATATTTAGAAATAAAAAGTGACCAAGATGGAGCTTTTACATTAAATAAAGATGGTGTCACAGCATGGAACTATATTCAATATAAAAATAGTGGAACTAGGTACTTCTATACAGGAGTTACCAATTTAGAAAAATTTGTTTTTGGAAGCGACAATGGAGAGCCCTTCTATTTTACTGGCAGCAAAGTAGGGATTTCATTAAATGACCCTAAAGCGAATTTAGATGTCCAAGATACATTAAGAGTTTCAAGAGAAAATAGACAGTACACAGAAATAATTAACTCTAGTGCTGCTGGTGCAATTATACAAGCAGTTAGTGGACAAGCAAATAAAAAACCATTATCTATTGATGCCCTTTATGAAACAGGAACTTTTACTGCAGGAGTAAATCAAATAAGGTTTAGAACAGGAGAAATTTCGAGTCCTAGTATTAAAATGACAATAGACGAAGATGGAGAAGTGGGAATAGGAACAACAACCCCAGATTACAAATTAGACGTTAGAGGAGATCTTGGAATTAAAAATGAATCTAGTACCAGAACAAACTTAAAGCTGATTAATAGTAGCTCAAGTCAATACTCTAGAGGAAGTTTATCCTTTATTAATTCCAACACAGCAAGCGGAACAGACGACAATGGGTTTCTCCATTAATTATGAAAAAGCAGATGCATCATCAACTGGAAATAGCACTGTAATTTTTAGACAAGGAGAAACTAATAGCGATTATTTAGATTATTTACACTTTAGTGAGACAACGAAAAACATCACTTTTAATGCTAACAAATCATCTACATCTACGTCTAGCTTTGGAGATGTAATTGTTGCAGAAGGTAATTTACAACTAAACACAGGAGCTAGTGTAAACGAGTTTTCAACCGATGGAACGCTTTCGGGTAATAGTGATAACGCATTACCAACAGAACAAGCTGTAAAAACATATGTAGACAACAATCAATCTAGTGCAGATGGCAGTGAAACAATCGTAAGTGCAGGAACAAACGTTTTCGTTAGCGGAACAGGTACAACTTTAGACCCCTATGTTGTTAGCTCTACTGATAACGATAGTCAAACACTTGAAGAAGTTTTAACATTAGGAAATAGTGCAGCAAGTAATAAAATAACCAACTTAACAGACCCATCAAGCGCACAAGATGCTGCAACTAAAAATTATGTTGATAATGACATTTCTCATCAAGACATAAGTGGAAGTAATCTTGATGGAAACACGCTTACAATTGGAATTTCTGATGGACAATCTCAAACTGTAGATTTATCAGGAATGCTTGCCTGTAATGTTTCCATAAATGAAGGTTTTAGTTCTGAAACTTCATGCGACCCTAGCATATCGGCAAATAATTGCACTTTCCCTACAGATTGGTCAAGAAACGATATAAATTTTGTGTGGATTTATAATATCTCTCCAAACAACAATAAATGTGTAGGAATAAGAGGAGTTTCTAGTTGGTTTAAAACACCATCATATAATACAACATCTTGTAATGTTATTCGAATATCATTTGACCATAGAGCAGGTTATTCTGGAAGTAGTTCATCCTTAGAAAATGGAGATGACTTAATATTGAAATACTACAATGGAAGCACATGGGTTACACTTACCACCATTGATCACTTAAATACTTCTGAAAACAGTTGGAATAATGAAAGTATAGAATTAACAACTGGAATGAATGAAAATTTTCAAATTGAATTTTCAACTACATGTAATGCTTTTGATGATTCCTGGTTAATTGACAACGTTTCAATTGAAAGTAGTAGAAGTGACTACGACTGGGTAATTAATAACAATGATATGTACAGTGGCTACAATGGAAATATTGGGATTGGAACATCAACTCCATCAACTAAACTAGATGTAGTTGGTAACACCTCTATAAGTGGAACATTAAATATGAATTCAAATATTATCTCGAATATTACAGATCCTATAAGTAATCAAGATGCATCTACAAAAAAATACGTTGATGATCAAATTGCCAACTCAGAAACTAACACTTCACTTTCTGCAGGAAATGATATTAGTAGTTCTTCCTTAAACAACAACACAATAGCATTAGAAGATGATATTGATGTAAGTACAATAAGTGCATCTGCATCAGGAGGAGTTCAAATAAAAGATGACGGAGGGAATTTGGGTATTCATGTTGATGATGGAGGAAATGTTGGTGTTAACACTATAAATCCAGATTACAAGTTAGATGTAAATGGAGATGCTAGAATAGGTTGGCATGGTGATGCTGAACATATTTATATAACACCATTTGATGTTAAACCATATTTTGGATATAATTATAATTATGGAAGTTATGATGTTAACAGCTTCGGAAATAATGGCGGAAATGTAAAATACCAACATTACGACATGCTAATTCCTGTCTATATACCAATTGGATATAAAATGACAGGTTGCGTAATGAATTTTAATAATCCTCCAGATGATATTTACATTTATTCAAACTTTGTAAACGGAAGTGGGAATGTTCAAATAGCTCATGACAGTTCTCCTGCTATTTTGAGCACACTAAATCTCACATCTAATCAAATATACGGAGGAGGTTTTGAGTTTGCCACCATTAGATTTTCTAATGACAGTGGTAATATCTGTGAATTTGAAGGTGGATATATTACAATTGAAAGACAATAAAAATTACCTTGAAATTTTAAATAAAAACACCCCATCAAAAATTAGTAAAAAACCACCTTGCAAAATTAGGGAATTTCCATATCCAATTTTTAGTTCTGAATTTGAAGAGGAATTGTGCTCTGCCCTATTTAACAAAATTCCAGAAACAATATAAACAACATCAAGCCCCATATTTACAGCAAGACTAGTTTTTAATTTTTTCTTTTCTTGCTCAAGGGAAGAGAAATTCCAAGATTTCTTTTTTCTTCTGCAAACAGACCAATAACCAAGTCCTGCAATTGCACCATTAACTATATTCCAGTTAAAATTCATCTGATGAAAATAATCTTCAGAATTCAAAGAAGAACCAGTTTTAAAAATATTATTGGACAACAAGGGAGATACAATTAAATTACCTGATGACCAAACACCCAACGTAGTCATTGCAAATTGCTGATTTCTGAAAAAATTCTTGTGAATTAGAGAGGAATCCTGAGAAAATACAGATACACTAAAGAATAAGAAAAATAAAAAAGAAAAGCTCTTAGACATTAATTCTTAAACATTCTAATAACCTGCTCTAACTTTTCTTTAAGCTTAGTTCTATCTACAATAAAATCTAAAAATCCTTTTTCCAATAAGAATTCACTTGTTTGAAAACCTTCTGGTAAATCTTTACCAATAGTTTCTTTAATAACTCTTGGACCTGCAAAACCAATTAATGCGCCAGGTTCAGCAATGTTAATATCCCCAAGCATTGCAAAAGATGCAGTAACACCTCCAGTTGTAGGATCTGTTAAATATGCAATGTAGGGCTGCTTAGCTGCAGAAAGTTGTGTAAGCTTAGCAGATGTTTTAGCCATTTGCATAAGAGAAAATCCCGCTTCCATCATTCTTGCACCTCCAGATTTAGTGATAAGCATAAAAGGACACTCTTTTGCAATAGCAACATCAATTGCTTTAGCTATCTTCTCACCTACTACAGAACCCATAGATCCGCCAATGAAAGAAAAATCCATACAGGCAACAACCAAAGGTTGGCCATTTGTTTTTCCGTATGCAGCTTCCATGGCATCTTTTAATCCAGTTTTCTTCTGAGAGGCAACAATTCTATCTTTATATTTCTTGGTATCTTCAAAATTGAGAGGATCTCCAGACTCCAATTCCGGAGCAATGGTTTGGTATTTATTTTTATCAAAAATAATTTCAAAATACTGCTTTGAGCCAATACGTGTATGGTACCCTTCTTCAGGTGTAACATAATTGTTTTTTTCAAGCTCAGTAGTTTCTATAATATCTCCCTTTGGAGTTTTATACCAAAAACCATCAGGAGTTTCTTTCTTCTCTTTAGTTGGGGTAACTATACCCTTATCACTTCTTTTAAACCAACTCATAGTTTTATTAATTATAAGTTAAAATTAAACAATAAAAAATTCGAAAACAAAAACAGATTTATTAAGCAATAGTTATAGAAGAATCTAAATATACATCTTGAATAGCATTCAATAATTCAACTCCATCTTTCATAGGTTTCTGAAATGCCTTTCTTCCCGAAATTAAACCATGACCACCTGCTCTTTTATTTATAACAGCTGTTGTTACTGCTTGAGTTAAATCAGAACCACCATCTCCAGTAGAAGCTCCACCAGAGTTAATTAACCCTGAGCGACCCATAAAACAGTTTGCAACTTGATATCTACACAAGTCTATAGGATGATCTGAAGACAATTCACTATACACCTTATCGTGAGTTTTACCAAAATTAATAGCTGGATACCCACCATTGTTTTCAGGTAATTTTTGTTTAATAATATCTGCTTGAATAGTTACACCTAAATGATTAGCTTGAGCAGTAATGTCAGTTGCTACATGGTAATCTACACCATCCTTTTTAAAATCACTATTTCTTAAGTAACACCAAAGAATAGTAGCCATACCCAATTCATGAGCTCTTTCAAAAGCTTGAGCGACTTCAATAATTTGACGATTAGAATCTTCTGAACCGAAATAAATTGTTGCTCCCACAGCAGTAGCACCCATATTCCAAGCTTCCTCGACACTACCGAACATTATTTGTTCGAATGTATTTGGGTAAGTCAACATTTCATTATGGTTAAGCTTTACTATAAATGGAATTTTATGTGCATACTTTCTACTTACAGATGAAAGCGCACCAAAAGTAGAAGCTACAGCATTACAACCACCTTCAATAGCTAATTTTACAATGTTCTCAGGATCAAAATAAATAGGATTAGGAGCAAATGACGCCCCACCAGAATGTTCAATTCCTTGATCTACTGGTAATATTGATACATAACCAGTTCCACCTAATCTTCCATTACCGTACAAAGACTGTAAACTCTTAAGAACTTGATTGTTTCTATTACTTGGAGAAAATAAATCACTAACAAAGTCAGGACCAGGTAAATGAATAAGGTCCTTAGAAATAGTTTCACACTTATGATTAAGCAAGCTATCTGCTTGATTGCCAATTATTTCTACAGTTTTAGAATTTGAGTTAGCAGTTGACATTTATTTAGTTTTATAATTTATGGGCAAAGCTAAAAAATTATAGCTCTTATTCATAAAAATAAATTAAAATGGATACCCTATTCCTAAATTAAATTGATAATCGAAAAAGCGTTTTTCATTGTTTTTATAACTCTGGAAAATCCAAGGTTTAAATTCTAACGAAGAATCATTCATTTGAATGGCAGGATTTCTTAATGGTATTCCCAAATCTAATCGAATAACAAAAAAATCTAAATCCATTCTTATCCCTAATCCACCACCAACAGCTAAATCATTTAAAAAATCATTGGAAAATTGTCCACCAGGTCTTAAAGGATCGTCATTAAGCAGCCATACATTGCCTGCATCAACAAATAAAGCTCCTTCAACCCAGCTTATTAAAGGAAAACGCAACTCAATATTCCCTTCTATTTGAACATCTCCAATCTTATCAAATCTATTTTGGCTGTCATAGAAAGATCCAGGGCCCAAAGATCTGGCTCGCCAAGCTCTCATTCCATTAGCACCACCAGAGAAAAAACTTTTTTCAAATGGTAGAGCTTCTTTTAAATTTTCTCTTGGAATACCTATACCACCTGACAATCTATAAACCAATTTACCTCTTTCACCTAAAGGTATATAATACCTAAAATCTGTGAAAAACTTTTGAAAATGAGCATATCTAATTCCAAATAAATTATAACTATTGGTAGAAGGATTATCAAAAGGTTTATTTAACAATTGATGTGTTCTATACAACAGTCCACCACCTGTTTCAATTACAGCTTTAACGTAAAAAACATTTTTAATTTTTTTATCATTCTGTCCGTTATATTCAAAAGAAAACAAGCTCCCAGAAATAATGTGATCTTGAAAACTTGCAGCAATAAATTTATCGTTAAGATCTATAATTTGTTGTCCAAATAAAGAAGCTGAATCTATGGTTATATCAATTGCACTTATTAGAATAGGATTGACATGCCACGTAAAAGGACCCTTTTCATGAATAGTCCATCCAAAAGACAGCTCTTGTATTGAACGTTTAAAATCTGGTCTTTCTTGATAATTTAGAGATGCGGTAAACTCTGTTCTTCCAGAAGAATGATCTTTTAAAAATTTAAATTTATTTATAAATAAATATTTCGGTAATGTAAATGAAAGTTTAGGCCCAAACTCTATTGTATTAAAGAGAATTGAATTTAACGCACTAAGACTATCATTGCTTCCTGTAAGTAATAATTGAGACTCGAAACCTCCTGTTAATGAAATAGACAAATTCTCAGCACCCTTAAAGACATTCTTATGTGAATAATTTAAACTCCCCTCAATTCCAAACAAGCCTTCATTGTTAGTACCATCTGTTGACAATGTGAAAGTTTGAGACTTTGCTTCTACAAGAGAAATGAAAACAGCTAAACCATTTCCAACACTAGAAGTGTCAAATTTTATAGATACCTCTTCAAACAATCCAAGATTTGCTAACTTTTTATAGGTAGATTCAACATTTAATATATTGTAATAGTCTCCCTTTTTAAAAGTGAGTAATTTATACAATAATTCTGGCTTACAAATTAGCTTTGAATGATATGAAATTTTTATGTCTTTATAATTAATTGAAACAGTATCTAATGGATTTTGGTTGAAGCCCTTAAACAACTGAAAATTAACTTCTGAAATCTTATATCTTTTATGAGACCTTTCAAGAACTGTATCAGAGAAAGTAGATTTATATTTATAATTCTGAACACCCATGACTAAATCTACTTGATAGGCAGAAAGTGATGTGTCAGCTTTATAATAAATGAAATCTCTATTGAAATAATGATACCCATTATTCAACAAGTAATTTGTTAATCTTTGACGTTCATCATCAAGAATATCTGTATCAAAATTATCACCAGTTTTTAGTAATGATTCAATACTTAATGAATCTATAAAACTAGTTAACAAGGTGTCATTAATCAAATATTTAATTTTCCTGTAAGTATATGGTTTACCTGTCTTCACATTAAAAAAAACTTCTGCAAGCTTTTTGTCTTCATTTAAAACAATCGAATCGGTTACAACATTATTAAAGTATCCTTTATTAATAAGGTGAATAGACAACTGCTTGGCAGACTTTTCAGCAGTGCTTTGATCAATAATTACAGGTTCCTCACCTGCTGACCTTAGCTTTTCTCCAAAAGTTAATTTTCTAGATTCTAACATTTTAGTTTTATAGCCAGGATTTTTAGCTAATCTTCTTTCATTTTTCAATTTAATCTTCTCATTCTTCTTATCAATTTTATTTTGATTCTTGATTATTTTCTTCTCAATTCTGCTTTGATTAGACAAATTATACATTCTTAAATGAAAACGAAATCCCAATAAAATTTTACGATTTGGCTTTTGTTTTAAGATGGAATTCATTTGTTCAACATTTACTTTTTGAACTTTAATAGAATCCTTAATAAACACAATCGAACTCTTTGTCAATAAATAATCTCCCTCTGGAACGTACTTTGTAAGCTTACAAGAACTAAAAAGTCCCAGTAATATTAGCGTTAGGTATAAGTACAAATATTGCTTCAATCTTATAGATTATTCGTTTCTTTAACAAAAATATAAATATGCCGCTCAGTAGAACTGATTTAAAAACTTATTCTTCATTAAAAAGGAAATCGAAACGATTAGAAACCGGTCTTTTTATAGCAGAAGGGGCTAAAGTCTGCCAAGAATTACTAGAATCTAAATTTACAATTGAAAGCTTTTTTTGCACTGAAGAAAACTTAAATGCTTTTCCTAACGCTACGTTAATATCTAATAAAGACGCAGGAAGAATTTCAAATCAAAAAAATCATTCTGGAATTTTAGCAATTGTAAAAACACCTGACAACACACAAAATACTTTAGACTTTTCTAAGAACATTGTTGTTTTAGAAAACATAAATGATCCTGGAAATTTAGGAACAATCATAAGAACATTAGACTGGTTTGGGTATTCTCAACTTATTTGCTCTGAAAACAGTGTAGACAGCTTCAATCCTAAAACCATTATGGCCTCTATGGGTTCTGTATTTAGAATTCAACCTCACTATTTAAATATTTCTGATTTTTTAGCTAACACAAAAAATGAAAGCTATGGTACATTTATGAAAGGACAATCTTTATTTGAAACTCAATTTAAAAATCCAGCTATCATAGTATTTGGAAATGAATCTCATGGCATTTCTAATGAATTGAGTGAAAAAATAAATTCTAAAATTTCTATACCAGGAGCCGGAAAAGCAGAATCTCTAAACCTTAGCAACTCATTATCTATAGTAATTAGTGAGCACTACAAAAACAGAAATAATTAAGTAATAGATTTAGATTCAGAATAAGCATGTATGCACTTAGCACCATCTATTGCCGCTGAAACTATTCCTCCAGCATAACCAGCACCTTCTCCACACGGATACAAACCACATACATCTGGATGTTCTAATTTTTCATTTCTAGGAATTCTAACTGGTGATGATGTTCTACTTTCTGTTGCATGTAAAATTGCTTTATTGGTAATAAAGCCAGACATCTTTCTATTGAAATATTGAAAACCTTCATGCAACGTTCTAGAAATAAAGTCTGGAAATAAATTATTTAGGTTAATGGATTTCAATCCTGGTTGATAAGAAGTTTGTTCTAAAGAAATAGAAATTTTATCATTAAGGAAATCAACCATTCTCTGAGCAGGTACTTTTTGATTGCCACCACCTAAATCAAAACATTTTTGTTCAATTTCTTGTTGAAACATCATCCCCGCTAAAGGACCATAAGAATGATATTTGGTTAAATCATCCCATTTCACTTCAACAACAACACCAGAATTAGCAAAAGGGTTATTTCTTTTACTTGGAGACCATCCGTTTGTTACAACTTCATTGTTTTGAGTTGCACATGGGGCTATAATTCCCTCCTGGACACATGCAAAAAGAGTACACACTTCTTTCTCCGTTATTGTAAACCAAACTGTAACTTGATGGAGGTAAAAACTCACTTCTCTCTTGCTGCTTATATTGAATACTATCAATTAACGATTGCTTGTGCTCTACCCTAACACCAAGTGCAAAAGGCTTAAAGGACATTTTAATGTCTTTTTCATTTAAAAGGTGGAAAACATCTCTAGCTGAATGACCAGTAGCAATAACAAGAGCATTAACCGTAACAGATTCATTGTCATTTATCAATACAGATTTTATTGAATTGTTCTGAATTGTTAGGTCTGTCAATTTAGAATTAAAATGAACTTCCCCGCCATGATCAATAATAGTTTGAGTTATATTCTGAATAATCAAAGGAAGCTTATTTGTACCAATATGAGGATGTGCATCTACAAGAATATCTTCAGGAGCACCATGATGAACTAAAAGCTGAAGAACTTCTAAGACATTTCCTCTTTTCTTTGAACGAGTGTATAACTTCCCATCCGAATAGGTACCTGCACCACCCTCCCCAAAACAATAATTTGATTCTGGGTTAACAACACCCAATTTATTTAAGCTAGCAATATCTCTTCTTCTTAGTCGAACATCTTTACCTCTTTCAAATAAAATAGGCTTAACCCCAATTTTAAGACAAGTCAATGCAGCAAATAATCCTGCAGGACCACAACCGATGATATGAACTGTTTTTTTAGCGTCTTGAACATTAAGATAATTAGGAGAATATGGAAGCTCAATTTCACTTTGATCAAAAAAAACATTATAGCTTAAAATATATTTAACCTGTCTTTTTCGAGCATCTATTGATCTTTTTAAAACTTTTATTGAATGTACCTTTTTATCTGAATCATCAAGCTTTTGCAAAATAAGCTGATGGTGAAATTCAATATCATCTTTTCTTTCAGGAGATACCGATATCTGAATGATTTCTGACAATTAAATTAGCCCTCAAATGTTAAGGAAAACGTCCAAACTTTTGATCTTAAATAATCGATTGGCTGATCAAAACGAGTGTTTTCATTAAGATGTATATTCAACATACCAACACCTAATTTAAGTTCAACACCAAGTTTAAAATACTCTAAGAAAAAATCAAAACCGCCTCCTACTTCAATACCAAAATCTGTTTTCTTAAGTTTAACAATCTGATCAGTAGAAGAAGCAGACTCATTGTCAACATCCTTGTTAGAAGCCATATCAATTCCAAACCGAACACCTGTAATGCAATAGACAGCCATGTTATTGATTCTATTTGTTCTTATTTTCATCATAGCTGGAAAATCTAAATATACTGGACGAATAGATTTAACCCAAAATTCAGGTGAATCGGGTGAATTAAGATAAGTATATTCTATGTTTCTTTCCTGAAATGAAAGGGACGGAATTGCAAATCTTATTTTAAAATTAGGAGATAAATTTATGGAAGAAACCACACCTAATGTAAACCCTGGTTTAGAAGCAACATTTAATGATTGTAATGAATCTTGAAAAAAAGAATGGTTAGGAGCTCTATTGTAAAAAAAATCTGAATTGTTGTAGCTTAATGAAAATCCAAAATGCCACTTTTTCATATCAAAATCATGTAAATTCATACCTTGTGAAAAAACAGAAATTGAAATAAAAAAGAAAGGGATAATTAAAATTCTTCTTAACATAACTTACCAAATATAAAAAATAGAATTCTTTTAGCTATTTAAAAGCAGAATAAATAGTTGCAATCCCTCCACTTAACGGTTTCAACTCAACCTTTTTATATCCAAGTTCATTTAAAATACTTAAGAATTTATCACCTTCAGGAAAAGCATTTACAGAATCTGGCAAATATGTGTAGGCAGATGAATCTTTTGAAAACAGCCTACCTATTACAGGCAAAATAAATTTAAAATAAAAAAGATAAATGTGTTTAATTGGAAATTTTTTAGGTTTTGACAATTCTAAAATGGCAACTTGACCATCCTTCTTCAAAACTCTTTTCATTTCATTGAGTCCAAGTTGTAAGTTTTCAAAATTTCTCACACCAAAACCGACAATGATGGCATCAAATGTATCATCTTCAAAGGGAAGGTTTTCAGAATCCCCATATTTCAACTGAATAACATCGTCTAATTTTTTTCTTTTTATTTTTTGACGACCCTTTTCTAGCATTCCTTCAGATATGTCAACTCCAATGACATTTTCAGGTTTACATGACAATGTTTCAATGGCAAAATCAGCAGTTCCAGTAGCAACATCTAATATTTGTTTTGGATTAGAAGCTCTAATTAATTTTACAGCTTTTTTCCTCCAAATATTATCTATTCCAAGACTAAGAAAATGATTTAAAAAATCATATCTGTGAGAAATATTATCGAACATCTGAGCAACTTGCTCTTTTTTAGATGCTGTAGATTCTTTATAAGGCTTAACTATTTCAGACATACGGCAAATGTAAATCAATACTTATAACAATAAATAAAAAAATAAAATTTAAATTGTACCGTTTAATGATTTTATAATTATAAGAGTAATTAATTAATACAATTTCAGTTGAAGAGAAGTGAAATGAGTAGATCTGTTGACTTTGCGCTTGTAGAAGCAGCAAAGAAAAATCCTGCCCATTTCGCACCTCTTTATGATAAGTATTTTGAACAAATTTTCATTTATATAATTAAAAAAACACAAAATGAAGAATTAACTGGAGACTTAACCTCCCAAGTCTTTTTGAAAGCAATATTAAACATTTCAAAATATGAAGATAGAGGATACCCTTTTTCTTCATGGTTATACAAGATTGCATCTAATGAAGTAAATTTACATTTCAGAAAAACCAATAAAACAAATGAAGTTGAAATTAAAGAAAAAGATGTAATCCACTTATTGGATGACATTGAATCAGTCAATACGATAGATTTACAAGATAAATTAATTCAAGCAATGAACTCTTTAAAAGAAAAAGACATGCACTTAATTGAATTAAGATACTTTGAAGGATTATCGTTTAAAGAAATGGGAGATATTCTTCAAATAAGCCATGGAGCTGCTAAAATAAAACTGTATAGATCCTTAGACAAACTAAAGATTATTTTCAACTCAAATTAAAGGTGAAAAAATATAAAATAAATAGAGACAATAAAGAATTTAAGCTACCGTCTAAAAAAGACATGCTTAAGCACAAGAATTTCAACAAAGTTCAAGTGAATTATAATGATATTACTAAAAGAAATAAAACTCCACTTTATAAAAACAGAAAAATATTCCTATTCATAGTGCTGCTTATTTTAATTTTCTATCTAATACTCAACGCTTAATTATTCAAGAATTTTAAATTCTGTTCTTCTATTTAAAGAGTGAGCTTCTTCAATGTCTTCCTTTATTTTAAGTTTCTTTATGTCTTCATTTGAATAAAGAGGTTTATCCTCTCCATAACCCTTAAATTCAAACCTATCTCTAGGGAAACCACCAATAGCTACCAAATAATCTACAACTGCCTTAGAACGATCTTCTGATAAGCTTTGATTATATATATCAGAACCTCTACTATCAGTGTGCCCAGAAATTTCTATTCTTAATTCAGGATTATCATCTAAAAGTTGAATTAATCGATCAAGCTCTGTCTTAGATTCTGGTTTAAGTGAATATTTATTTAAATCAAAAAAAATGTTTCTCAATACAATACTTTCTCCCTTTTTGATTTTCTTTAAATAAATAATTTTTTCGTACTCTCTAAAACCTGCACTTTCTGGAATGTCAAAATTTTCAGAATGGAATAAGTATCCTTCAGATTTAACAGCAATACCATAATTTTTACCAGCAGGAAGAGAGAGAATATACTTACCTGATTGACCATCGTTACTGAATTCAGAAACAAGTGTTTGATTGCCGTTATCAATAAGTTCAATAGATGAAAGAATTGGCTCCTTTGTATCTGCATCTAAAACTAGCCCTTTTAAAATTGATAAATTTTTCATCTCTACTTCAACTTTTGGTTGAACTAAATCCTCTTCAATAGGTGCAACAATACTAGCTAACAAATTATCTTCACCATTAAGAAGAGGGATTTTCTTTGCTCCTAAAAAAGTAATGATGTATAAATCTTTTTCCCCTTCTCCATCTTCTCTAAAAGATGCATAATAACCTTTTTTTCCACTTGCAGCCATTACAAAATTAACATCATCATCTGGTGTAGAAACAGGGTAACCAATATTAGTTGGTTTTTCCCATATACCATTACTTTGCATTTTTGTATAGAAAATGTCATAGCCGCCCATTCCAGGGTGCCCTTTAGATGAGAAATACATTGTTTTTCCATCAGGATGCATAAACACACTTCTTTCATCGTATTTAGTATTTACTATAGGTCCCATGTTTATTGGCTCTCCCCATTCT
The DNA here is from genome assembly GCA_943788115.1 of uncultured Flavobacteriales bacterium. Lineage (GTDB taxonomy): Bacteria > Bacteroidota > Bacteroidia > Flavobacteriales_D > Parvicellaceae. Next base: position 88,804 of record CALSPA010000011.1, on the reverse strand, counting down.
TTTTTATCAGCATTCCAATTAGATTCCCATAAATCATGCTTACCATATCCACCTTCTCTGTTTGAAGAGAAAAACAACTTTTTACCATCATAAGAAAGACAAGCACTAGTTTCATGAGTGTTTTTTCCATTTATTTTTTTACCAATACTTCTTGCTTTAGACCATTGACCATTCTCTTTTTGAGAAATATAGATGTCACCCATTCCTTTACTTCCATAATAAATAAAAACACTTAATCCATCGTTTGAAAAACCCGCAGATGCATCATGTGATTTTGTATTAATGTTTTCATCGAACCCTTTTGAAGGCACCCAATTTCCATTTTCATCCTTATGTGAAGTGAAAATATCTTCCATATAGCCCATGTCTTCGACATCGATTTGATCTCCAATACCAGACTCTCTTCGAGTTGTGAAAATAATTACGGATTCGTCTGCATTAATCATTGGACTATATTCAGGATATTTCGTGTTAATTTGGGGTCCTAAATTATCGATCCAAACTCTTTCGGGATTCTCATATAATTTCTTTGCAAATCTGCAATCAGAAATCATTTTAGATAATTCTATCAATTGATTTTGACCACCAGTATTAGAAAGAACAATTTTATGTTTTTCATATTCTTTTATTGCTGCATCAAAATCATACTTATAATGATATGCTTTACCTAAAAGCAAATGAATATCTTGAGCAACTGAAGGATTTAATGAATAGGCTTTCCTCAAGAAATCTAATGCCCATGATTTATGAATTGAAAACAAATAACAAGAACCTAATTTGTAATTAATAAGAGAGTTATTTGGATTAAAATCATAAGCTTCTTTATAAAAAACGATGGCTTTCTGCCATATATTTGCCATATTATTTAACAGGTCATAGGAGCCCATTTCATAAATAAGATCACCATCTCTAATGCTTCTTTGAGCCTCTTTTAATTCATCTTTTCTTTCTTTGAAATATGCTTTCTCAAAAGGAACATCTTGAGAAGAAATAGTATTCACAAATAAAAGACAAAGTGTAATAGTTAAAAGTCTAAACTTCATAATGTTTTATTTACAAGTTGAATTATAATATACTCTAGCTGCTTCTAAACCTAATTCAGAAGCTTTTTTCCAATCTTCACAAGCACCATCAAGATCTCTTTTCATTTCTTTAGCTATTGCTCGATTATAATATGCGTAGGTGTAATTCTCGTTTAAATCAATGGCCTTATTAGCACATGCTATAGCTTTATCCCAATCTTCTAACCCAATAAAACAAGATGCTTTATTATTTATGGCAAAAGAATATTCTGGTTTTAATTTTAAGCACATATCAAAATCGCTAATTGCACCATTGTAATCTTCTTTACTGAATTTAGACATTCCTCTGTTATTTAATGCCACATAATAGGAATTATCAATTTTCACAGCTTCGTTAAAAGCTCTAATTGATTCATTGTATTTTTCTTTCTTTCTATATGCTGTACCTAGATTATTGTAAGAAAAAGATAACATGGGGTTAAATTCTACAGCTTTATGGTAATCTTTAATTGCATCATCAATTTTTTCTAATTTAAGAAAAGCACTGCCCCTGTCATTATAAGCATAAGCATGGTCATTTTTAAGTTGTATTGTTTTAGAAAAATCATTTTTAGCTTTTTCATATTCATTTTGTTGAAAAAACAACACCCCTCTATTGTAGAAATATTTATAATCCTTATCATATAAAAAAATTGCTTTATTGTAACTAGAAAATGCCATTTCAACAAAACCTTCTTGTTGATAGATTTGCCCCATTTCGAAATGAGCTAAATGGTAATTAGAGTCTCTTTCAAGTAATAAAGTGAAATTATTTTTTGCTTGACCAAGATTTCCTAGTTTCATATGACATATGCCCTTGTTAAAAAATGCAAGAACAAAAACATTGTTGTAAAGCGTTGCAGAATCAAACAAAGTGATAGCATCTTTATATTTTTTCAAATCCATAAGCTCAACACCTTTATTGTATTTCATTTGAGCATTAGCAGCACTATCAATTCCGCCTAAAGAATCTAGCTTATTTAGAAAATCTTGCGAGAGTTTGGCTGAAGAAGAATCAGGAACAACATCTTGAGCCTGAAAAAATGTGAATGTGAAAATAAAAATAAGTACTAGAAATTTTTTCATAATTATAATTTTCTAAAAAAAGTAAATTTATAAAAATGACAAGATTATTTAATGATATGTTGAAGGAATTCATTTAGGGTTATTATCTTCGGACTAAAATAGCACAATCTAAACCTGTAAACATGCCAAAACCTAAATCCTTCATAAATAAAAAGTCTGAAGTTTTTCTTGAAAAATACCTAAACAATCCATCACCTACGGGATTTGAAAGCGAAGGACAAAAGATATGGTTAGAATACATTAAACCTTATATAGACGATACTATTATTGATACATACGGAACAGCAGTTGGAGTAATTAATCCATCGGCAAAGTATAAAGTTGTTATAGAAGCACATGCAGATGAAATTTCTTGGTTTGTTCACTACATTACCAATGAAGGGTTTATTTATCTAAGAAGAAATGGAGGAAGTGATCATCAAATAGCTCCTTCTAAAAGAGTGAATATTCATACTAAAAAAGGAATTGTCAAAGCTGTTTTTGGATGGCCAGCAATTCACACAAGAAAATCAAAAGAAGAAACACCTAAAAGTGACAATATTTTCCTTGATTGTGGATGTAAAACTAAAGCCGAAGTAGAAAAACTTGGAGTTCACGTTGGATGTGTAGTCACATATCAAGATGAGTTTATGATTCTAAATAAATCAAATTATGTAGGTAGAGCATTAGATAATAGAATGGGTGGATTTATTATTGCAGAAGTGGCAAGAAAGTTAAAAGAGAATAAAATTAAACTTCCTTTTGGACTTTACATTACCAATGCCGTACAAGAAGAAATTGGACTAAGAGGAGCTCAAATGATCGCAGAACATATACAACCAAATGTTGCTATTGTTACAGATGTTTGCCACGACACACAAACTCCTATGATTAAAAAAATTGTTGAAGGTGATTTAGCCTGTGGAAAAGGACCTGTTCTTACTTATGGACCAGCAGTTCAAAATAATTTATTAGATTTCATTATTTCTAATGCCGAAAAAAATAAGATCCCTTTTCAAAGACTGGCTGCTTCTAGAAGTACTGGAACAGATACAGATGCTTTTGCTTATTCAAATGCTGGTGTTGCATCTGCATTAATTTCTCTCCCACTAAGATACATGCACACTACAGTTGAAATGTGTGCCAAAAGTGATGTAGAAGCTGTCATCAATTTAATATACAATTGTCTAGTTAATTTAAAAAACAATCACAACTTCAACTACATTAAATAATTATAATGAATCAACGTCCAAGAAGAAACAGAAAGTCAGAATCAATAAGAAAAATGGTTCAAGAAACCAATTTATCTGTGAACGACTTTATATATCCATTATTTATAGTTGACGGGGCAAATATTAAAGAAGAAATTAGTTCTATGCCTAATGTATTTCGTTGGTCTTTAGATTTAATGCTTAAAGAAATTGAATCATGTGTTAACCTAGGCATAAATAGTTTTGTTTTATTTCCTGCTGTTGATGATAGCTTAAAAGATAAAGTTGCCTCCTATAGTTTCCAAAAGGAAAATTTTTATCTAAAAGCAATTTCAAAAATTAAAACTGAATTCCCATCAATATGTCTAATGAGTGATGTGGCAATGGACCCATATTCATCAGATGGACACGATGGATTAGTTGAAAATGGTAAGATCTTAAATGATGACACACTACCCATTTTATCCAACATGTCTGTTGCACAAGCCCAAGCTGGGATTGATATTATTGGGCCATCGGATATGATGGATGGAAGGATTGGACACATTAGAGAGTCTTTAGACAATGCTGGATATGAAAATACAAGTATTATGAGCTACACAGCAAAATATGCAAGTGCTTTTTATGGTCCCTTTAGAGATGCTTTAGATTCTGCCCCTAAAGAAGGTGATAAAAAAACTTACCAAATGAATCCAGCTAATAAAAAAGAAGCACTCATTGAAGCTGAGCTAGACGTATTAGAAGGAGCAGACTTTTTAATGGTTAAACCCGCTCTTTGTTATTTAGACATTATTCATCAATTAAAAAACAGTTTTGAAACACCAATTTCAGCTTACAACGTTAGCGGAGAATACGCAATGGTACATGCTGCTTCAAAAAATGGTTGGTTAGATTATAACGATACATTTCAAGAAGCATTGTTAAGCATAAAAAGAGCTGGAGCCGATGTAATACTTACATATTTTGCAAAAGATTTTGCAAAACTAAATAGGTAATCACCTTATAAAAACCAAGTTTTTTTCTGAAGACATTGCTGGTGAATACACATAACCAGCAGTATTAAATGCTAGCAAATCATCTTTGTTATCGATGAAGTTTTCAATAATAAACCTACTCATTAATCCTCTTGCAGTTTTAGCATAACTCATAATGATTTTATATTCTCCATTTTTATTTTCCTTGAAAACACAATTAATTAGGGTTCCTTTAAGTTCTTCAACATTAATTGCTTTAAAATATTCGTTACTAGCTAGGTTCACCACAGTATCACCTTCATTAATTTCTGCATTTATCGATTTTGTTAATTTATCTCCCCAAAACTTATACAAATTTGGAGTATTTGGACTTGTATTTAAACGAGTCCCCATTTCTAGTCTATAAGGCTGAATTAAATCGAAAGGTTTTAAAACTCCATATAAGCCGCTTAATATCCTTAGAGATTTCTGAGCATAATCCTTTGCTTTATTAGGAATTGATTGAAAATCTAGTCCTTTATATGCTGCTCCTGAAAAGGCCCACCCACAAGGAAAAGAATTATCATTTGTAAAAGGAATCGACCATGATTGAAACCTATTATAATTAAGTTCAGCAAGAGTTGGACTCAACTTCATTAAATGCTGAATTTGAATAGGATTCATTTTTTTTAGATTATCAATTAAACTTTTTGAATCTTCTAAAAAAACAGGATAAGTAAAATCTTTACATGAATTAAAACAATCTTCGTTCATTGATTTAGCTGGAGATAATAAAATTTTCATGGAGTTTAAATTAATAAAAAAACAAGCACCTTTATATTTGTTAATCTAGATAATGTTCTAACATTTAAAAAAAACACTCAACTAATATAAATTTAAGATTCAAAATTTATAATTTGAAACAAATTCAACACAATGGAAAATGATTGGGAAAAAAAATTAACGCCTGAAGAATACCGTGTCCTTAGAGAAAAAGGCACTGAAAAACCATTTTCAGGCACCTATAATAATCATTTCAAAGATGGAATTTATTATTGTAAAGGGTGTGATCAACAACTTTTTAATTCTTCAATGAAATTTGAATCAAGTTGTGGATGGCCAAGTTTTGACAATGAAATAGAAGGAAATAAAATAAATAAAAATCCTGATTCAAGTTTCGGAATGATTCGAACAGAAATAACTTGTTCAAATTGCAATTCGCATTTAGGACACATATTTAATGACGGACCAACAAAAACAAACTTAAGGTATTGTGTGAATTCAATTAGTATTAATTTTAAGGCTAAATAAATTATTATGAATGTAGGTTTTATAATGTATAATTGGAAGGATATTAGTCCTAATCTTGACAGTACTCTTCGTTTAATTCATGAATCTGTAAAAAGAGGTCATAAAGTTTCTTTAATCTATCCAAGTGAAATGGCTATTAGAAGAACTATTGTTTGGTCTTATTGCCATGTGATAGATTCAAGTTTAACTTACTCTGAAAATCCTGTTTCATTTTATGAACAAGTATCTTTAATTAGGGAATTTCATCCAATGAGCATTCATGATGTTATTTTCCTAAGAGACAATCCTCCTCTAGACAATCACGTTCTCAATTTTCTAGATACTCTAGATGGCAGCACTCTTTTTATAAATAGCATTTCTGGTTTAAGAAAAGCAAATAATAAAATTTACCCTGCAACTTTATCTTCACTTTATGATTCTAATGATGCATCTAAGCAATGGATACCTTTAACAACAGTTTCCAGAAACAAAGAATACCTTAAAAAAGTTATTGCTGAATACGATAAGGATAAATTCATTTTAAAACCAATGGATGGTTTTGGCGGATCTGGTGTTATTTTATTAGACAAATCTTCTAAAACTTCTAATTACAATGTGAATTCATTATTGGATTTTTATATAGATTCTGGCAAAAAAAACAACTACATTATTCTTCAAGAATATATAGAAACTGAACTAAAGGGAGACGTTAGAATAATTATGTTAGATGGCAAACCATTAGGATCAATGAGAAGAGTACCGGCTAAAGATGATCACCGATCAAATGTACATGCTGGTGGACATTGTGTAGCTCATAAATTAACTTCTTTAGAATTAGAGCTCTGTAGTGCTATAGGAGAACAATTAGTAAAAGACGGGTTATTCTTAGTTGGATTAGACCTAATGGGAGGGAAATTGATTGAAGTTAACGTTTGTTCTCCAGGTGGTTTTGCTGAAATAAATGAAGAAGGAAATATAAAAATTGAATCCAATATTCTAGATTTTGCTGAAGAGAAACTAAAATCTCTAAAAAAATAGCTTCTATGGAGACCTTATCAGTAAAAGAGATTATTAAAAAAATAAATAATTACGAAAGCTTTGAAGCAACTTCATTAGACCATTCCTTTAGTATTAAAATTAGAGAATATGTGCCATTTATATGTGCTGCAATTCATGCAGGTGGAAATCTTCGCTCTAACTTAAAACATAAGATAGTTCACAATGATTACCAAAGGTGGTATGAAGAAGATCCTTTTACAAATTATTTTATAAGGTCAATGCCATTAACAATTATTGGAAATGACTCAAGATTTGAATATGATTTAAACAGGTCAATAGATAAATGTATTTATGAACAAGCTTGGGGTAAAAAAGTTTGGAAAAGCCCCTTAAATTCCAATTTAAAAAAAGAAAGCATTAATAAATATGTTAATTTTTACTTAGTTATAGATGCTCTTATTCAAAGCATTGAAACAAAACATAAAGGTTGCGTGGTTTACGATATACATTCGTACAATTACATAAGACACCAAAAGAATCTACCTGTTTTCAACATCGGAACTGAAAACATAAACAATCATAAATACAAAAAGACAGTTTCAAGCTGGTTCAACGAACTGAAAGAAATAAAATTAGGAAATTTCGAAAGCACTACAGAAATTAACGGCCCTTTTCAAGGAAACGGATACTTCCTTATGCACATAACCGAAAAATTTAAAAACACACTTGTACTTGCTACAGAAATTAAAAAAATCTATTGCAACGAATTAGATGGGACTGACTATCCAATTGTAATAAACCAGTTAGAACACGGTTTTAAAAAAGCAATAATAAAAACAAGTAATGTGTTTGCCGATAGTATTTTACAGCTTAAAATGGACAAAAGCTCTTTACTTTCAACGGGTATTGACTCTCAGCTAATTGATGTAGATAAAAAGTTATATCAGCTTACTAAAACTTTAGAAGTTCTCAGTTACGTAACTCCCCTTAATTTAGAATCTGAAAAAAGAAAGTTTTTAAAAAACAAAGGTAAGGTTAACCCTCAATTTAGATACAAACAAATAGTTGAACATCCATTTGAATTCAAAAGAAAGCTATATGCTCTTCCTTTAGAGCTTGTAAAAGATGTTACCATTGCAAAATTATATAGAGATGTAATTAAAAGCTATTCGGATAAAATAGACATGCTATCGTCAATAGGTACAGATAAATTTTTCTACAATTCCTTAAGGTATTTTGGCCAACCAAATGAAACAGATTTAAAGCATGCTCATTTTATTTTAAGTTGTCCTGATGACACTTCAGAATCTAACTTGATTCCAATTGAAGATGTAAAAGAAATATTTGAAAAATCAATAGCTGAATATGGGTTTAATGGAGATGTGGAAATAACCAAACATTTAACTGCCGAAATAATGGTGTTAAATTATAAAAGAAAAGTTTTATTAAAAAAAGGAACTTTTCTTTCAGAGGACAGTGTAAATGCATTAGTGCATCACGAAATTGGTGTTCACATGGTTACAACTATGAATGCTGTTGAACAACCCTTGAATATTTTCAAATTAGGCTTCCCTACCAATACTTACACTCAAGAAGGCATAGCTGTTTTAACTGAATATTTATCCGGTTATTTGACCATAAAAAGACTCAAAGAATTAGCACTTAGAGTTATTGCTATTGAGATGATGATTAATGGATTAGACTTCAAACAAGTTTATCACGAATTAGTAAACACTTATTATTTAACGCATCATGATGCGTTTATACTTTCTACCAGAATTTTTAGAGGAGGAGGTTTTACTAAAGATCATCTATACCTAAAAGGGTTTATTCATTTGTTGAAATTTCATAAAAGTGGACAGTCAATTGAGCCACTCTTAACAGGGAAAAATTCTATTGAATACCTAGATGTATATAATGAAATGACTCTTAGAGAATTAGCAAAAAAACCAAAGTACATAACATCGATTTTATCAAACCCTAAGAAAAGTAAACCAGAAGTAGATTACATAATCTCTGGATTACTTAAATAAATACTATTTGAAATTTACAAGATAATTTTTTTCACGAATGGGAACAACATCTGTTTGATTGGGAGTTAAGCAATACTTAATATCTTCATTCAAATTTAATTTTTTCAACCTCCTTCTATGGGATGATGATTTTAAAAAACCAAGATAATTCTCTTTAGCAGAAAGATAGAGATACTTAGCTGCAATAGAAGAATCTTGATTAGAAGTAAAACTCCCTGAATTTATTAACTGATCGGCAATTGCTCCAGCACAAATAGTGTCTTCTAAACAAAATTTATTTTGCCAACCAGAAGCCAATAACAAAACGTTCTTTTGTTGTTTTAAAAGAAATTCACAAACTGCATCTAAATTAATTAATGAACCTATTACAACTTGTTTTGCGTCTTTAGCTGTATGGAAAGCTTTTGTTCCATTGGTTGTTGTTATAACAAGTGTTTTATCTTTTAAATCTTTCTCCATGTAGGAATAAGGAGAATTTCCAAACTCAAAACCAGGTACAACTTGACCTTTTCTTTCAGCCGCAACTAAATAACCTTTTTCCTTATAGCTAAGTGCCTCTTCAACACTGCTAACTGGAATAACTTTTTCTATTCCATTGTGAAAGGCAGTGCATATTGCAGAAGTCGCTCTAAGAACATCAATAACAACTACAATTTCCGAATCATCCATATGAAGTGGATATAAATTTGGAGTAAAGCAAACTTCAACTCTAGGTCTATTTTCCATATTAAGCTTTATAAAATGGGAATTTAACAACTTTTGCTGCAACCTGTTTATTACGTATTTCTAAAAAAATATCTTGATTTTCTGAAACGTAGTCAATATTAACATAACCTAAGCCTATTGCTTTTTTAACAGATGGGCCCATAGTTCCAGAAGTTACATGACCGATTGCTATTCCATCAGCATTATTGATTTGATATCCATTTCTTGGAATTCCCCTGTCTACCATTTCAAAACCAATTAATTTTTTTGAAACGCCTGCTTCTTTCTGATTTTTTAATTCATCTGAATTAATAAAGTCTTTTGAAAATTTAGTTATCCAACCAAGACCAGCTTCTAATGGACATGTTTTATCATTTATATCATTTCCATACAAACAAAACCCCATTTCTAAACGTAAAGTATCTCTAGCGGCTAATCCAATGGGTTTGATGTCATAAGTTTTTCCCGCTTCAAATAAACTATTCCATACTTTTTTCGCTACTGAATTGGGAACATACAATTCAAAGCCTCCAGAACCTGTATAACCTGTTGCAGAAACAATTACATCATCAACTCCGGCAAAAACACCTTTAGTGAAATGATAATATTTAATCTCAGATAAATCTACATCTGTTAGTTTTTGTAAAACATCAATTGCTTTAGGACCTTGAACAGCTAAAAGTGACCAATCATCAGAAACATTAAGCATTTCAACTCCTTTTGAATTATGACTTGATATCCAATTCCAGTCTTTTTCAATATTGGAGGCATTAACAACTAAAAGGTACTCTTGTTCTTTAATCATGTATATTAATAAGTCATCCACAATCCCACCAGTATTATTTGGAAGACAAGAGTATTGTGCTCTACCAGGAAAAAGTTTTGAAGCATCATTAGAAGAAACTTTCTGAATTAAATCTAGAGCGTTAGGTCCTTTTAAAATAAATTCCCCCATATGAGAAACATCAAATACACCTACTCCATTTCTAACTGTTTCATGTTCAATATTTACCCCTTCATATTGAACTGGCATATTATATCCTGCAAATGGAACCATCTTTGCTCCCAAATCAATGTGCATTTGAGAAAGTGCTGTACTTTTCATTTAATAAGTTGTTAATTATTAATAAGGGACAAATATAATTGTAAATATTTATCTCTTTGAGATATTGTTGAATACTTTTCCTCTATTGTCAACCTACCTTTCTCACCTATTTTTCTTCTCAATTTTGGATTTTCAATCAATAGACTAAGGGTATCAAACCACTGATCTTCTCCTGAACATAAAAACCCATTCTCAGCATGGTCTATAATAGTATTATTTGCACCTACTGCTGAAACAACAGCTGGCTTACCAGTAGACATGTACAACAATCCCTTCATACCACACTTTCCTTCTGTCCACTGATCTTTTGGCAAAGGCATTACACCAATATCAAAAGAATTAAAAAGTTCAACTTCTTTATTGTTATCCCACTTCTCCCCTACAATTCCTAATTCATCATTTCTATAATTATCATCACCAATAACTCTAAAAGATATATTCTCATTGTACTTATCCTTCAGTCTTTTGTAAACATTAATAATTTTTTGAAAATGCTTGATAGTAGTATGACTTCCAACCCAGCCAATTTTAACCTGCGATGATGTTCCATTTAAATGTATGGGGACATACAATTCAGTATCAACAGTAGAAGGTATAATAGTTACATTACTATTAAATTTGGAAGCATATTCTTTTAAATACTCATTACCACAAGTTACATGAGAACATAAAGGGAGTATTTTCTCGATTTTCTTTTCATTTTTAAGAAATGACAGCAGTTTATTGCTATTAGAAACATCTTTTATCCAAATGGCATCATCAAAATCAAAAACTATTGGAACTCCACTAGAGGAAAATAATTTCTCGAAAATTATAGACCGAGTTAAAACAGCCTCTCTATAAAGAACTATTAAATCATAATCTTTTACACTTTTATAATTTAGATATCTTTTTCTATATGCATTAATTGCAATAAACCCTTTTTTTAAATAATTGTAAGAATTATATAAAATTTGGTCATCTTTTTCAGAAATAATATTAGCAAGCTCACAAGATATACCATTTTCATTGAGGTATGAGAAATATTGCTCAAAACGATAACGCTGACCAGGAGACCTATCCAATCGGTGGTGAGCTACAAATAATATTTTTTTTTGTTTAATCAAGAAATTGACGAACTTATTTATAAAAAATATATTTCAAATATACTATTCATTCAATATGTATGATTACAAATTTTAAGAGGATATTAAATTATATTTGTTGATATGTTATTGCCTTCAAAAAATGTGCCTAGATGGACTATCTTTTTAATAGATGTATTTCTTGCTGTTTTTTCTTTGTCAATCGCCTATTTAATTAGGTTTGATTTTATAAACTTCAACAAACAAATATGGGAGCAAGAATATGAAGTCTTAAAATTTGCTTTTCCAATATTCATACTTGTTAGGATGGTATCTTTTTTAGTGTCTAAAACTTACGCTGGCATTATTAGATATACTAGTACACAAGACACTAAAAGATTATTTTCAACTGTAACAGTAGGAACCGTAATTTTTCTTACAATTTCTTTTATTAAAAATATCTTTTATGATGCTGTTAACTTCCTTCCTCTTTCAATATTAATTATAGAGTACCTAGTAACTTTATTCCTTCTTTTAACTTTCAGAGTAACTGTTAAACTTTCTTATGCTGAGAATCAAAAATCAAATGGCAAAAAGAAAAAAATATTAATCTATGGGGCTGGAAAGATGGGGGTAATCACAAAAAACACTCTTGAAAGAGATTCTGAAAATAAATTTGAAGTTATTGGATTTATAGATGACAACTTAAACAAACAAGGAAAGATGATTGAAAGATGCCCTATTATAGGCATTGAAAAAGTTAGTATGTGGGCCAAAGACAAAAGTATTGAGCATATTATTATCGCTATAAAAGATCCCTTTAAAGAAAACAAACGAAAAATCATTAATGAAGCGCTTAAAAGCAAATTAAGAGTCTCTACTGTACCTCCAATTGAAAAATGGCTTGGAGATTCATTTAATGTAAAACAAATTCAAAAAATAAATATTGAAGATTTATTAGGCAGAGACTCAATATCATTAAACAAGGAAAACATTTCAAAAGAAATAGAAAACAGGGTTATACTAGTTTCCGGAGCTGCCGGGTCTATAGGAAGCGAAATTTGCAGGCAAATAATTCACTATAAACCAAAAAAATTAATTTTACTAGACCAAGCTGAAAGTAACTTATATGATTTAGAGCATGAATTTAAATCTCAAGAATTTAATACTAATTGGGAAATTGTAATTGGAGATGTTACCAATAAACAAAGAATGGAGCGGATATTTTCACATTTCAAACCAAACATGGTTTATCATGCTGCAGCTTACAAACATGTTCCTCTAATGGAATTAAACCCATCTGAAGCTATTTCTACAAATGTTGCTGGCACTAAAAACTTAGTAGACTTATCTGACGATTATAGTATTGAAAAGTTTGTTTTGATTTCTACTGACAAAGCTGTTAATCCAACAAGCATAATGGGTGCATCAAAAAGAATTGCCGAAATATATGCACAGTCATTTAATAAAAATTCACAAACACAATTTATTACAACAAGATTTGGAAATGTTCTAGGAAGTAATGGCTCTGTAATTCCTTTGTTTAAAAAACAGATTTCAAATGGTGGTCCATTAACAGTAACCAATCAAAACATAACTCGTTATTTCATGACTATTCCTGAAGCTTGTCAATTGGTTCTTGAAGCAGGAAACATGGGGAATGGAGGTGAAATTTTCGTTTTTGACATGGGAGAAAGTGTTAAGATAATTGATCTAGCAAAGAAAATGATTAAACTTTCTGGACTTAATGAACAAGACATTGAAATTAAAATAACTGGGTTAAGACCTGGGGAAAAGCTTTATGAAGAATTATTAAGTGATAGCGAAAACACACTACCTACTCATCATGATAAAATTTTAATTGGTAAAGTTAAAGAATATAATTTCAAAACTATTGAACCTAAAATTACTCAACTTATTGTTGAAGCTAAAAATCAAAAAAATGATTCTTTGGTTAAAAAAATGAAAGATATTATTCCAGAATTTATAAGTCAAAATTCTGATTTTACTAAATTTGACACTTAAATAAAAACATAGAACTTTTGAGAACATCTATTATCCTTGACACTGAAGTAAGAATTAATGAAATTCAACTAAAAATTAGAGATGTCTTAGGCATTCAGAAAGACAACATCACCTTTGAATTTCATCAAATGCCAGAATATGTAGATCTAGATTTAATGACAACTAGTCCTACTCACAAACAATCTTTTCTATTACATTCATCTGAAGGTAGAGATAAAATTGAAGCTCTTGAACTAATGCTTAAATATGTGAAAAACCAATTATTTATTGAAGACTCTTACACTATTCAATGGAAACTTTTAGGCTCAAATAAAATTCATCAATCTTATTTTAGAGCAAAAAACATTATGGATTCTTTAGATAAGTTCTATTTTGGAAGAAGTTTTAGCTCAGTTATCGTTTATTCAATTCAATTAAACCCACTATCATAATATGAATTCAAATACTAAAATAGACATTAGGTTTTCTGACATTGATGTTGCAGGTCATGTCCACAACAGTAAGTATTTATGCTATTTCGAACTTGGGCGAATAGATTTCCTTTCTAAACTAAGTGGTGAAAATTGGAACTGGAGAAAAAAAGGATTAATTCTTGGAAGAAATGAAGTTGATTACTTAGTTCCTATTTACCTTAAAGACAAAATATTCGTAAGGACAAGTTGCGACCATGTAGGTAATAAAAGTTTCACACTATCTTATAAAGTTTTTAAAACTATTGAAAAAGAAGAAATACTTTGTACTCAAGGAAGAAGTACACTAATCTGTATGGATTATGAAAAAAATGATTCTGTTCCCATTTTTGATGATTGGAAAAAAAACTTAATGGATTCAATGACTCAATAATACAAACTGATTTGGCAGTTTTTAAATAACTCAAATAAATGTTAAAAGCTGATTTCACATCTCATAAATTAATTTTCAAAAACCCTAGTGGAACTAGTAGAGGTGTTTTAAACTCCAAACCCAGTTGGTTCCTTAAAGTCTGGAACGACAACAATCCGAATATTTATGGTCTTGGAGAATGCGCTCCCATTAAAGGCTTAAGTATTGACCCAATTGATAAAATAGATGAAAAGTTAATCCAAATTTGTGACAACATTAACGACCTTGAAAGTGTCAACATAAACCAATTTCCTTGTATACAATTTGGAATTGAAACTGCATTAAGAGATTTAAAAAATGGAGGAAGAAAAATTATTTTCAACAACTCCTTCTCTAAATCAGAATCTAAAATAAAAATCAATGGATTAATATGGATGGATGATAAAGAAGCAATGCTAAATTCCATTCGTTTAAAAATAAAAAATGGATTCAAATGCCTAAAACTAAAAATTGGCGCGATTGATTTTTCTGATGAGCTTTCACTTTTAGCTTTTATAAGAAAAGAATTTAACTCATCTGAACTTGAAATTAGAGTTGATGCCAACGGAGCTTTTAATAAAGAAAATGCACTATTAAAGCTTAATTATTTAGCTAAATTCGATATTCATTCAATAGAACAACCCATAAAACCAAATCAATTCTCAACAATGAATAAACTTTGCAATGAATCTCCTATTCCGATTGCATTAGATGAAGAGTTGATTGGAACAATAAATATCCAAAAAAGAGAGAACTTATTAGACACGATAAGTCCAAAATACATTGTATTAAAACCTAGTCTTTTAGGAGGTTTAGATTCGACAAAGGCCTGGATAAAATTAGCTGAAAAAAGAAAAATAAAATGGTGGGTTACTTCTGCTTTAGAATCCAACATTGGACTAAACGCAATCGCACAATTTACAGCAGAATTTGACAATAAACTTCCACAAGGTCTTGGAACAGGTCAAATTTACAACAATAATATACCATCTTTTCTTGAGCTTAAAGCAGATGAAATCTACATAAACGATAAATTAAAATGGGATTTAAGTAACTTGAAATTCTGATGTTTAAAATTTACAACGCAATTGATATCCACAAATTAGATGCAAAAACCTTATCTAAAACAGATAATGATTTAATGTTGTTTTTAAAAAATTGGAATGATACAACAAAATTTATTTCAGTAGAAACTTCTGGATCCACCGGAAATCCGAAAAAAATTTCCATTAGCAAAAAGTCTGTAATTAATAGTGCAAAAGCTACAAATAGTTTTTTCGGATTAAATGAAACAAGTGTATACTTAATCTGTTTACCTATTAAATACATTGCTGGAAAAATGATGCTAATAAGAAGCATTTCTTCAAATTCAAAAATATGTTTTGCAAATTCTTATTCAAACCCAATTAAAGATTTAGATCATCCAATAGACTTTTGCGCAATGACACCTTATCAAGTTAAAAATTCTCTAGCCTCATCTAAAAAAAAATTCAAATGGATTAAAACCTTAATTATTGGAGGAGGAATTATAGACAAGATACTTGAAAAAGAGCTAAATACCATTTCAACTAATTGTTATCAAACTTTTGGCATGACTGAAACAATTTCACACATTGCCCTTAGAGAAATTGGTTCTAAATCACCCTCAAATTTATACACATGTTTAGATCATGTTACAATAAATTCAAATGAAACAAATCAATTGATAATTAGCTCTAATAGTTTAGGCATTCAAAACATGATTTCAAATGACATTATTGAACTCATTGACAATAAAACGTTTAAATGGATTGGCAGGATTGATAATGTAATAAATTCTGGGGGAATTAAACATTACCCAGAACTATTAGAAAAAAAGTTAGAAGAACATCTGCAGGGAACAAAGTTTTTTATTGACAAAGTTGAACATGCTGAACTTGGAGAACAAATCATTCTTATCATTGAAAACACTAAAAATATAAAAATCAAAACCGCTATTTTCAAAAATTTTAATTCATATGAAATCCCTAAAAAGATATTTGAATTAGATGAATTTATTTACACCAACAACAATAAAATAAACAGACCAAAATCAAAAACTAAGGCTATCAACTTAAACAAATGGTATAAACTCGATCAATAGCAAAAAAGTCATCTTTCACAACATTCTGTTTATTTAAAACATCGCTATTTGGGATCATAAGGAAATCTATCTTTATTTTATCCTGTCTTAAAGTTGCGCTAGACTTAACAGGCCTAATAACCGCTCTTAATGCCAAATAATTTCTAACTGTAATTGGCTTTTGGAATTCAACTAAATACCATCCATTCTCATTAGAAATATTTATCTCTTTTACAACAACTCCTATTACAGGTAAATGATTTGATAAAAACGGATTAGTTTTGTTTGTAAAGAATCTTAATTTGAGACCATTTTGTTTTTTGTTATAAAAAAAAGTTCTCAATCCATTAAGAGTAAAATAAGGAATAAAAGAAAAAATACTAATAGCTCTCCACTCACCTCTTTTAACATTTATGCTTGAAAAAAGAATTGCCAAAAAGGTAATTATCATTAATCCATTTGGTAAATTTTTAATTGCCATTTCATTTGCATAGATGCATCCATTATTTATACCAATAATAAAATACTGAAACATATAAACTCCAATTAATCCAACTATTAATTGAAAAGCTATCTTTTCTCTTCTCAAAGAAATTTCATAATTATAAAAATTTGAAATGTTCAATGAGTTATTGATCATAAACATAAAAGCGATTAAACTAAGAAAGAAAAACATTGTATTTAACATGCCAAGATTATAAACCAACAAGAGGTCATATACACCATGGCCAACTGAGGCTAAAACAAAAGAACCAAATAATACATGTAAAGATGCATATCTGTTTTTGGCTCCAAAATCAATCTTGATAAACGAATAAGCAACAATAGAAGACCAAAACATATGACCAACTACAGCGTAAACTGTTCTAATAAAAATTACATGAAATTGATATTCTTTGAAGTATAAAATATTTTCCATAAAAGCAAAACCAAGGGCTGAAACTGAGGCATATAGAATGTAATCGTAGGGTTCATCTATGAATTTGAAAAACTTTAACACTAATAAGAATGGAATTATTTTAACTAACTCTTCAACACCTCCAATAACAATAGAACAATAGAAAAAATCATTTAGAAAATCACTACCTGAAAAGTATAGTTGAAAAAAATTTTCAATAAAATCTCCTATTGGATATACAAAAAAAGTAAAGCCAGCACCTAAAATAAAAACCGCAAATAAATTCAACCAAGCTTCTGACTCGTAAATGTCAAATCTTCTTAGAAAATTAAGCCATAAAAAAGAAATTAAGAAAGCTGTTAGAGCAGATAAAAAAGTAAACTGATCTAAAGTTCTTTCTATAATTTGAACACCGTAGTTGAAAAAATCTTTGTTCTTTAACGCCACTTTCTTTTTAACGCTTCTTGACAAAAATTTATTCAAATTTTCATTATAAACTAAAGACAAAATATTGTCCCAATCATTGGTTTGATCATAAATAATATAGAGAAGTTGCGTTGAACCTTTTAGATAACCGTTATTATTGATTTCTGTTTTAAATGAGCTTACAGCTAAATCAAATTCACTTATTTCTTTTTCCTTTAACCCTTTTAAAAAATTATAGTATTTAATTTCTTTATTAGTGACAAAAGAAAGGTAATCAAAATCATATTTATAAGATGAGTAATAGTCTAGATAACAAAGCATTAAAAACCCATTGTTTTTAGTGCTTATTTGATCACTTTTAGTCATTGAATACAGTAGCGTAATGTAATTATTTATCTGTTGATTAGTTCCATAACTAAAAACAGTTTTAGCCATTAGATAATGAGCATCTATATCATTTATATTATCATCAATTAATAAATTACATCCCTTAATAATGTTTTGATTTGAGCCGTTTTCAATTCCGAATTCTACAAACTTTTTAGGATCGTCAAACTTTCTTTCACCAGAAAAATTCACATAAAGAACAAATCCAACTATAAAAACGAAAACTAAAATTAAATCAGCAAATGTTTTAAATCTCCAGAATTTTTTCGCCCCTATTTTTTTTCTTGCAACCCTGTAATGAGAAAATACAAATGTGAACAAGTAAAAAATAAAAATCACAACAACAATGCTATCTACAGACATTAATTAATTTTAAGAATTTTTAAGGGAAGGTCAACTTATTTGTACTATTAAGATACTCAATAAACTTTATAATCTTATTATATTTGAGAAATCCTTCAAATCAAAATGTTTATAAATCTTGCCAATACAATCATTTTACTTTTTGCACTTAACTTCCCTCACAATCATTATGTAAGCATTGCAAATGTTAATTTGAATACTAAATCAAATAAGATTGAAATAAGTATTGAATTCACTGCTCATGATTTTGAAAAACAAATAAGTGATGACTACAATGTAAATTTAAAACTCGGTAGTGCTAAAGAAATAGCTAATACTAATTCAATTTTAGTTGATTACATTTCAAAAAATTTAACTTTCCATACTAACAAAAAATATATTGATCTTAATCTAATTGGAAAAGAAGTAAACAATGATGAAACCATGTTTTTATATTTAGAAGGGTCTATTCCAAAAAACATTAAAGAATTAAGAGTGGTTAACAAACTTTTGCTTGGTTCTTTTATTCAGCAACAAAACATTCTACATTTAGATGGAATTATTCAAGAAAGTTTTACATTTAGTAACAAGAATAAAACGAAAACATTTTTCTTAGAAAAATAACACAAATTTCATGAAGAAAACATTATTATTTTCAATAGCATCTTTAATTAATTTTTCATTTTTAATTGGTCAAAACACTAATGATAGTAAGTTCAAACAACTATATGATCAACTAGCCACCCCCAACATATATAGAACCGCAGCTGGGGCTCCAGGTCATAAATATTATCAAAATAATGCTCATTATTCAATGGACATCACCTTAAATGATCAAGAACAAAAAATAACTGGAAAAGAAACCATTACATATGTAAACAATAGCCCTGATGCACTTGAATACCTTTGGATTCAATTAGACCAAAACGTAAGATCAAAATCATCTGACAGTTATAAAATAGCTACTGGAGATATTAACGGAATCAGTTCAAAAAGTATCAAAAGAATATTTCCAGAATTTGAGGGTGGATTTAACATAAGTTCTGTTACTGATATAAATGATAAAAAAATAAATTATATCATCAACAAAACAATGATGCGTATTAATTTAGAAAAACCCCTACTATCTGGTTCAAAATTTGAATTAAAAATTGAATGGTGGTACAACATAAACGAAAGAGCTAAAATTGGAGGGAGATCTGGCTTTGAATACTTTAAAAAAGATGATAATTACTTATATACCATAGCCCAATTCTTTCCAAGAATGTGTGTTTATAACGATGTTGAGGGTTGGCAAAACAAGCAATTTTTAGGAAACGGAGAGTTTACTCTCCCTTTTGGGGATTATCAAGTTAACATTACTGTTCCTGCGAATCATATTGTTTCAGCTACTGGTGAATTAATAAATGAAAAAGAAATTCTTTCCCAAAAACAGCTTGAACGTTTAGAAAAAGCAAAAATATCCTTCGAAAAACCTGTCTTTATTGTTAATGAAAAAGAAGCAATTAAGAATGAAAAATCAAAGATAAAAAGCATGAAAACATGGAAGTTTAAAGCTAAAAACGTTAGAGATTTTGGATGGGCTTCATCAAAAAAATTCATTTGGGATGCAATGAATGTCAAACAAGAAACAAAAAATGTAATGGCCATGTCTTTTTACCCAAAAGAAGGAAATCCATTATGGGAACAATACAGTACTAAAGCTGTAGCTCATACCCTAAAAACATATTCAAAATATACATTCGACTATCCTTATCCTGTTGCAATCTCTATCCACTCTAAATCTATAGGCATGGAATATCCTATGATTTGTTTTAATGGTGGAAGACCAGATAAAGATGGCACTTATTCTGAAAGAACAAAATACGGAATGATAAGTGTAATTATTCACGAAGTAGGACATAATTATTTCCCAATGATAGTTAATTCCGATGAAAGACAATGGACATGGATGGATGAAGGGTTAAATACATTTCTTCAATTTCTTAGTGAAAAAGAATGGGATTACAATTACCCAAGTAGAAGAGGTCCAGCGTATAAGATTGTTGACTACATGAAAGGAAATAAATCAACCATTTCTCCCATTATGACTAATAGTGAGTCCATACATCAATTTGGGAATAATGCATATGGTAAACCCGCAACGGCTTTAAACATTTTAAGGGAAACTATTATGGGTAGAGAACTTTTTGATTATGCATTTAAAACTTATTCTAAAAGATGGATGTTTAAACACCCTACTCCAGATGATTTTTTCAGAACTATGGAAGATGCAAGTGCTGTTGATTTGGATTGGTTCTGGAGAGGATGGTTTTTCACTAATGACCATGTAGACATAAGTTTAGAGAAGGTAATTCCGTATAAAATAAATAGTCAGGACCCGACTGTAAATAAAGGTAAATTAAGAAAGGAATTTGATGAAATAAATTCAAATGACATTTCTAATCAGCGAAATAAAGAAATGGTAACCTACCTTGAAACAGATAATAAACTAGCTGATTTTTACAATTCTTACGATAGATTTGAGGTGACAGAAAAAGAAAAGAAAAAATATAAAGATTTTTTAGCTAACCTTAGTGAATCAAATAAATCATTATTAAATACTGATTATTATTTCTACGAGCTTTCATTTTCTAATTTAGGTGGATTAGTAATGCCTTTAATCTTAGAATTTGAATTTGAAGATGGCACCAAATCAATTAGAAGAATACCAGCTGAAATTTGGAAAAAAAACAACGATAAAATTCAAAAAGTTTTTGGTTTTAAAAAAGAAGTTAAAAGCATTTATCTTGATCCCTTTTTAGAGACTGCTGATACTGATCTGAACAATAATTCATGGCCAATGATTTATCATCCCTCAACCTTTGAACTATTTAAAGAAAAATCAAGTTGGGAGAAAATGAAAAAATCTAATCCAATGAAAGAAAATAAAAAGAAATAATGTTATTCAATAAGCAAAACATCTTTAGCGTAGCTTTATTAAGTCTTTTTACATTATCACAATCTAATTTAAAGGCTAACACAAGCCACTACACTCTTTCTTACAGAGATGACCCAGCTACAACAATAACAGTTGGTTGGTCTGGAGATGATGGAATTGTATATTATGGAACTACAGATTATGGAACTAATTACAATTCATACCAACTAAATCATTCAACAGATAGAATCTTAACTCACAAAGGACAAAACAGGAAATTTTCTAGACTTACAGGGTTGTCTCCAAACACCTTGTATTATTTTGTCATTCATGATGTAAATGGTAATACTAGCCAACGATTTAAGTTTCATACTTTATCAGATAACCCAAACGATCCTATTTCATTTATTTCTGGTGGTGATTCTCGTGATGGTTTTTCTTTGCTTGGAATTTACATCGAAGATTGTCCATCTGGAGATTGCCGTGAAAGAAGAAAAGACGGCAACACCATCGTATCTAAAATAAGACCTGATTTCATTGCTTTCAATGGTGATTTCGTACAAAATCAAATAACATCAGATATATTTCAAGAATGGAACAACTGGCTAGAAGATTGGCAACTTACAATATCTAGTGATGGTAAAATGTATCCATTAGTATTAACACAAGGTAATCATGAAGATAATTCGGATATGTATAACCTATTCGATATACCACAAGATGAGTATTATTCTCTAAATATTCACAATGGATTATTTAGACTTTACTCATTAAGCTCTGAAGTTGGGGCTTGTGATAACACACAACTTAATTGGCTCACTAATGATTTACAAAACTATACAAATACTCCATTAGAACCATATTGGAAAATTGCACAACACCATAATCCCACCTATGCTATGGCCTTATATGGTTTAAATCAAGATCAGATGGATTGTTGGACAGATAAATTTGAAACATACGGAATTGATTTAGTTTTAGAATCACATTCTCACACTACAAAATGGTCTTGGCCATGTATAAGCAATGCGAACAATGATGCTTTTGAGGTTGATCAAATAAATGGCATAGTGTATTTAGGTGAAGGGCAATGGGGTGCTCCTCACAGAAGTTTAGATTATACAGGAACTGACCAAAAATCCTGGATTAGAGACCAAGCTGTTTTTGATAATTTCTTTTTTATAAGAGCATCAAAAGACACCATTCAAATTGAAAATGTCAGTTTCGAAAATATTAGTTCCATTGCTACAATAAATGATGACATTTTAGGTTCATTTTTACCAAATGGAACGACAACGTGGAACCCGTCTAACGGAAATACTATTTACATAACTCAACAAAATGTTGGAATAAATAACACAACTAATTCCATTTCTAACATCTACCCGAACCCATCTAAATCTACTGTTCAATTAGATTTCTCTAAAATAATGATTAACAATACCTTAGAAGTTTACAATAGTCTAGGGAAGCTTTGTATGAAAGAGGAGATTAACAATGTATCTTCACATGAATTAAACATAGAGTCTCTTTGTAATGGTGTAAATTACATTCTAATTAAAGACATCAATGGAAACATTGAATCACACAAAATAATTAAAACAAAATAATAATCAATTTTAATGAGTAACATTATAAATGTCCTTTAGAATTGAGCTAATCAAACTCTTACCCCCATCACACAAACATCATCTATTTGTTCTAGATTACCTGTCCAGTTTTCAAAAGTGTATTGAAGAACATCTCTTTGTTTCTGCATGGGTTCAACATTTATAGAAAGCAATAGCTTTTTAAGATTTGCTTTTTTGTACTTCTTCCCCTTCTCTCCACCAAACTGATCCGCAAATCCATCTGTAAAAAGGTAGACACAATCTCCTTTAAACAAGTCTATAGTGTGTGTGGTAAAAGGTTGACTATTTCTATATTTACCTATAGGTTGATGGTTTGCTTTAATTTCTATCAACTCATTCTCTCTTATAATCCAAAGTGGATTGTGGGCACCAGCATACTTTAGTTTACTGCCACTAAGACTACACAAAGCAATATCCATTCCATCGCTTACTTCATTTTCACTTTTTTCAAACTCTTTTAGTATTATTTCTCTGGTTTTATCTAATATTTCACCAGGTTCATTTATTTTATGTTCTCTAACACTTCTATTAAGACCATTATTACAAATAACACTAACCATTGCTCCTGGAACTCCATGACCTGTGCAATCAGCTACTGCAAAAAACAATGTATCTCTCTGTTTTTCTAACCAGTAAAAATCACCTGCTACTATATCTTTAGGATGGTAAAGTATAAAACTTTCTAATAATAATTCTTTTACTGCCTTATCTGTTGGGAATAGGGCTGCTTGTATTGTTTTAGCATAAGTTATACTTGATGTTAAGTCTTTGTGTTGATTTTCTATAACAAACTTCTGTGATTTAGTTTTTTTATAATGAAAAAATAGAAATAACAATAAGCTAAGTATTAATAATAAAATACCAACTAGATAATTCCTGACAATTTTTGATTTTTCAGTTTTTGCTTTTGCTTTGTTTTTTGCTACAATCAATTGATTTTCAAACATCAAGCTATCTGATTGTTTTTTCAATTCGTATTCTTGTTCAATCTCAAAACGAAAAACACTCTCATTAGCACTCATCACATTTAAAGTATCTTTAATCACCATGTATAACTCATGATACTTTAACGACTTATTGTCATTTCCTTCTTCCTTGTATATTTCATATAGGTTTAAAGCACATTTATCCAAACCATCAAAAGAATTAACAGATTCTTTAAGATTAATTGATTTTTTAAAATATTCAACAGCCCTTTTATTATTTCCTTTTTTCCTGTAAAGATTTGCAACACTCTGGTAAATAAAAGAAAGGTCTCTTATGCTTCCCGAAATTTTATAATAGTTAGCAATAGAATTATAATTCTCTAAAGCCTTATCATAATCATTAGTTTCAAAGTATATTCTCCCTATGTCTTCTAAAACATATGGAGGTAACCCATTCTCAATAGACAAGTTTAAGGATTCCTGACAATACTGCATTGCCTTCTCGTATTCACCATTTTCAATATAAATATTTCCAATGTTTTTCAATACTAAAGCAATTGATTTAATATCATTAAATTCCTTAAATATAAAGAGTGCATTATTATAATACTCTCGTGCCTTATTAAAAGAAGATTGATTAACACAAATCCAAGCTACATTGTTGTAATCATTTGCTAAACCTAAATTATTTTGTAATTTTTTATTTATGTCTATAGCTTTTTCATAATAAAATAGAGCCTGCTCATAATTAGCTAAATCTGTATAAAAAACACCTAGATTATTAAACGAAGAAGACAATTTAATTTTGTAAAACAATTTTTCAACAGCTGAAATGTTTTTTCTCAAGTTATCTTTACACAACAAAATAATCCGATTATTCAGATTGAAAGATAATTTAGGGTTTGATAAAAAGATCAACTCATCAAGTCTTAATAAAGCATTCACCTTAATAGAATCATTTTTAGCATTATTTATTACTTCTTTTAAGGAATCTGTTTGTTTGGGGAGAACATAAGCTTGCTCAGCTAAAGAGCTAAAGCAAACAATAAAAGCTATGAAAAACGAAATAAGTTTTTGCATATTTTAAATATAGTGAAAACAAATATTAAATAGATTAAACCCTATATGTTATCGCCTATAACTTCCATCAGGTAACTGTAAAGGTAAATGATATGTTGTATCTGTAAGCAAAGCATAAACTGCAGGGTCCAAGGATTGTACCAACGCTGGTGTATTTGCCTTCCACTCACCTGCTATTTCATCAAACCTTCCAGTATAATTTTGAGCACCAATAAGAGAAGTAAGTGACCAATAAAAATACTCTGTAATCTGACAATTATATTCACAAGTATTATCATTGTAAGAATACCAAGCTCCAGATGGATAAGAATTAGGAATTGATGTAAATTGACCACCTCTAGCCAAATCCATAGCATTGGCAATCGCTGATCCTTGATACTCTCCAAAGATAGAAGGATAGGCTTTTGAAAATCCATTTTGAGTAATTAAATGCAATATCTCTTCTAATGAAGCGTCAAAAGGTGAATTTAAATCCCATTCTGGATGGGTCTCATCTCCAAATAATTCCTGACCAATGGGTTCATCATAAAAATCTCCTACACTGTTGAAAAAACGTTTTTTCATAGACGAATTCTCCTTACCAAACATAATCAAACAGGATTTATTAGCTAACATATTTTCTATGACTAGCGGATTATCAACCAAACCATCCTCATCGTTATCTAAGTATTGAGCCATTATATTGGCAGCATGTAAAATATCAGCATCAATAACATCTGATGAGGCATAAATAATAACACCAAAAACATTTATCTTTTTACAAAAAACATTAAAGGCTCTATTAGGAGAGTCAGTGTTATTTTCTATAGAGAAAAAATCATTTGAAGAATTAACAAAATCACATTCCTCAGGATTTTTAGGAGATTTCCTACAATTAAAAGTTATGAGTGAGAAAATTATTAAACTCGAGAAAATTCTAAACATTATTATTAATATTTTCTCTTGAACGAAAAAAATAGAAATTATATTGCTTAATGTAAGCCTTTAGCAGCAAGGTATCTTTCGGCATCTAATGCAGCCATACAACCAGTACCGGCAGCAGTAACCGCTTGTCTGTAGACATGATCTGCAGCATCACCAGAAACAAAAACACCCTCAATATTAGTTTTAGAACTTCCAGGTTTATTAATAATGTAACCAGTCTCATCCATATCTAACCAAGGTTCAAATACTTTTGTATTTGGAGTGTGACCAATTGCAATAAATGCACCAGTACACGAAATCTCATGTTTAGCATTAGATTTATTGTTTACCACTCTAACTCCTGTAACCACATTTCCATCTCCCAAAACCTCATCAAGTTCAGTATTATGTAAAATTTCTATATTATCAATATTTCTAACTCTTTCGGCCATAATCTTAGATGCTCTAAATTCATCTCTTCTTACAAGCATTGTCACTTTTGTACAGATATTTGCTAAATAAGATGCTTCTTCACAAGCTGAATCTCCAGCACCAACTATAACTGTCTCCTGTCCTTTGTAGAAAAAACCATCGCAAACAGCGCAAGCAGAAACTCCACCACCATTAGCTAAATAATGCTGCTCCGAATCCAAACCTAAATATCTTGCAGAAGCACCTGTAGAAATAATTATTGTATCTGAATGAATCTCAGTTTTATTATCTACCCACACTTTGTGAACAGAGCCTGTAAAATCAACTTTTGTAATCATCCCCATTCTAACATCTGTTCCAAACCTTTTGGCTTGACCCTCTAAATCAACCATCATTTGGGTTCCATCAACACCTTCTGGATAACCGGGGAAATTATCAACTTCAGTAGTAGTTGTCAATTGACCTCCTGGCTGCATTCCTTGATATAAAACAGGTTTCATATTTGCTCTTGAGGCATATATTGCAGCTGTAAAACCAGCAGGACCGGAACCAACAATTAAACACTTTACTTTTTCAACACTTTCAGACATGATATATAATTTTTGAGCAACAAATATAATATTATAGAGAATACAATAGTTTAAAATTTATTGACAAATAATAGTGTCGTAATAAATTCCATAACCAGCCCAAACTCCAACAGCATCTCCTTGAATATTTGTAGGTAAATTTCCAGGTGAAGCAAATGGACTTCCAGCAGAAAAAGCCTGATCTTCCATTGATCTAACCCACAAATAAGTTGGATATGTAATTGAGGTTGCTTGAACCGCTACAGTATCACCTATTTTAAAATAGCCTTCTTCTGGACCCTCATCATCTGGACCCTCAAAGTTACCTATCTCCCCCCTAGCAACAGCAAACTCAAAAGTTAATCCATTAAAAAATTTATCATCAGTAGCACTTCCAAAAGGGGCTATATAAATTGAATCTTTCTGTTGACCTAAAACATTATTATACGGTTCATCATAATTATAGGTGTAACTATTGATTCTTTTAGAAAACCATCTATAACAATTTCCTGCCGTATCTGGATCTGCAAATTCAGCATATAAAAAACCCAAAGAATCTAAAGGGTCTGATAAATCAGACAACTCAAACCAAACACTATCTAATGGAACTGGATATGGAATTTGAGTTTGAGCTGTAATTTCTTTATCTAAATAGCTAATGTTTAAAACATAGTCTCTACCATCAACACCAAAAGCATTAGGATCAAAGGTTGTATAGACAGAGGCTGGGCCAAAATTAATTTCTGTTAAAGGATAATTATTGAAACCGTCAAACATTGAAACAGTTGCATCATTAATAAATATATTATCAAAAGTAGAGCTGTCAATTGGATCAAAATATCCTTGTGTTGTTGTCAAAAAAACAATAGGCGGTTGACCAGTTTCAATTTTACCTTCGACAACTAATGTTTGCTCAACATCAGGTAAATTAAATTCAATTTGCTTCTCGCAAGAAGAGAATACAACTAAAAAAAGAAAAACTGATATGTAAACTATTTTTTTCATTAAAATTTAAAATTCCAAGTAACAGAAGGTAAAATTGGAAACAAAGAAACTTGATAAGCACTTAAATCTAAATTACCAGCAACAGGATCTCCAGAATAATCAAAAAAGATAAAATAAGGGTTCGCTCTATTATAAAGATTATAAACAGAAATGTTCCATGAAGAAACAAGTTTCTTTTTCATTTTTGAAGACTCCCCAGTTTCAGGATCAACCCTAAGCTTGTAATCCTTTCCTTTAATTGTCATAGAAAAATCCATTCTATGATATGGATCAAGCTTGTAACCATTTCTTTTACTCCAAACAGTAATTAATCTATTCTCAAAAATAGAATACCACCTTCTTTCTGGCAAAGTAATGGAATTACCTGTGGCATAAACAAACACAGCACCAATATTTATCCTATCTGTAATATCGTACTGCAAAACAACAGAGAGATCATTTCTTCGATCATATTTAGCTGGAAACCATTCACCATTGTCAACCTCATCAAATTGACGCATAGTCCTAGACCAAGTATAACCTACCCAACCATTAAAGTCTCCCATTCTTTTTTTGAAGAAAAATTCAGCACCATAAGAATAACCTCTTCCGAAGGTTAGTTGATTATCTACATTGTTATTTACATTGTCTTCAGGAAATGCATTTTCTTTATACTCAATTAAATTCTTTAAGTCTTTATAATAAAGCTCAATTGAACCTTCAAACTTATTGTCGAAAAAATTTCTAAAATAGCCTCCACTATATTGAGTTCCAATTTGCGGTTTTACAATTTCGGTACTAGGAAACCAAAGATCTGTAGGAAGTGAAATAGCAGAAATTGAAGCAAGGTGGATGTATTGATAATTATGAGCAAAACCAATTTTAAAAGATGAATTATCCTTAAACAAATACCTAGCAGAGAATCTTGGTTCTGGACCAAAATATGTTTTAATAGATTCAAAATCGCTGAAAACTCTAGTAGAATCGGTAACACCAGATGTGGGGTTTTTATAATACCTAGTAAAAGGTCCCAAGTGTTGGTACATAGAAAGTCTAAAACCTATATTTACTTTAAAATCCTCTGTCAAATCAAATTCATCTAACACATAAATAGCAGATTCATTTCCATAAATCTTAACAGTTTCACCAGTATTAAAATCAACATCATCTGAACTTGCAGAAACACTACTAGGTATAAAACGATGGAATGTATTGTTCCAACCAAATTTTATGTTGTGCAATGAATTATGATAATAAGTAAAGTCTTGTTTTAAATTTCCGTCTCTTATACCTGAACCTAATCTAAAATTAAATTGACTTTGTTTACCTTCAAAAGCAAAATTATAGTCAGTAAAAACAGCAGTAGTATTTACAAATAATTTATCATTAAATAAATGATTCCACCTTAAAGATGCAGTAGAATTACCCCAAGGAACGTTAAATTCCAAACCTAAATCTTGATTTTTAAATGTGAAAACATCTCGCCCAAAATATCCGCTTAAAAACAAACGATCTTTATCACTAATTCTCCAATTTAATTTAGCAGTCAAATCATAAAAATAATATCCAGATCCTTTTAAAGAAGATGAGTCAGGAATAAATGGTTCAGTTAAAATATCAATGTATGTTCTTCTACCTGATAAAATAAAAGAAGATGTATCTTTTTTAATTGGCCCTTCTACAGTAAGTCTTGATGCAATTAACCCAATTCCACCCTGTGCATGATAAGATTTGTAATTACCATCATTCATGGTTATGTCTAAAACAGATGCCAGCCTTCCACCATAATTAGAAGGCATTCCCCCTTTAATCAGTTTCACATTTTTTATTGCATCTGCATTAAAGACAGAAAAAAAGCCAAATAAATGTGAAGCATTGTATACGGTTGCTTCATCTAACAAAATCAAATTTTGATCTGGACCACCACCTCTAACATAGAACCCCGTATTCCCTTCACCACCAGAGGATACACCTGGTAAAAACTGAATGGTTTTAAGCACATCTACCTCACCCATGAAGGCTGGTAGAGTTTTTATTTTCTCCATAGACAAATCAATTTGTCCCATTTCAGTTCCAGTGGTGTTTTCGTCAGATGCTTGTGCCTTAATAACTACTTCTTCAAGCAAATCACTTTCTACAGAAAGTTCAATATTTAATCTAACATCATCTTTCAAATCAACCACAGAAATAAAATCTTTATAACCTACAAATGATATTTTAACTTGATAGCTACCCGATTCAACAGTAAAGGAATAAAATCCGTATACATTTGTCGCAGCTCCTTTATTCTCTTCTTTTAAGAAAACAGTAGCTCCTATTAACGCCTCTCCAGTTTCTGCATCTTTCACATAACCACTTATTGTATGTTTTTCTTGAGAAAAAACAAAAGAACAGAACCCTGTTAATATTAAAATAAGTAGTAGTCTAGACATTATTATTTATTAAGCACGAATTTAGGTTTATTACTCAGCTTTTAACTAGAATTTATTACAAATGGCGATATAGCTTTATTGGGTTAAACAGAACTATTATGAGCATACTATATTGACACTGAATATTGAAACATAATAGTTCGCATAGGCTCCACTTTTAAAGGACGCAATGAAAATGTTCTATTTAAGATATTACTTGAAATAATTGCAACTTTATGCAACTTTCTAAATTGATAACTAACTCTTGCATCTAGAATTAAATTACCATTATTGGAGTTGTTGAAATAATCCATGTACAATACAGGTTGAAGCGTACCGCCAGTGTTTAAAGTTGCAGACTCAAACTCTTCAATAGAACGATCTAGGTTTTCAATTCTACTAAAATATTTAGCACTCACTCCAATTGCAAAATCATCTTTTCTTTTATATTCAAGATCAAATTTAAAACTGTGTTTAAATCTATACTTAAGTAACCTCTGTGTTGAATCTAAACTTGAATTATTGTAACTGTATTCGTGAACAACATCTTCAGCAAAAATCAAATCAGGCTCTAGAGCTTTAGGCAGTATATAATTATAACCTATAATAAATTGAATTTTATTTTTTGAGTTTATATTTAATTTGCCGGCCCAAGAACAATCTACACCTTTAACTTCTGATTTTCCTGTATTTAAAAATTTAAACCCAGCTAAAGCAAAAGAGGGGTCCCAAAACCCAAATAAATACTCAATTGTATTTATATAGCTTTGCTTAAAAACAGCAACATCTAAATAGCCCATAAATTCTCCTATTTTATATCCCTGTCTAAATCCAGCCTCCATGTTCCAGCTTCTTTCAGGCTGTAAATTAGGATTGTCAAAAACACCAAATGAACCAACGGATGTCTTTATAAATCGTTCTGCAATTGTTGGGAACCTATAACCTTGACCAAAAGACATTCTCAAGTTTGTTCCTTCAGTGATTTTATAATTCAAACCTCCCCTTATAATACTGGCTGAATTCTCAATAGAATCGTTGAGTTTATAATATTCTGCCCTGTAACCAAAAGAAACTCTAAGTTTTTCTTTAATTAGTTTCTCTAATTGCGAATACCCAGATAAATTCAACAATGAATTATTTGGAGACCCCGAACCACTATACAATTGCGCCTCACTTAATGTAAGAGTAGAAGAAACACCGCAAATAAATTCTAAATCTTGTAATTTCTTGTATGCTCTTTTAAATTGATAATCACCATAATAAACTTTTGCTTGATTGGATTGATTATTAGTCATCTCGTTATTAGTGTAAAGCAACCTGGATTTCAGCATGTGTTTACCGCCCTTTTTGGAAAAAAAACTTAAATACGGATCTATATTCACAATGGTTTGATCTTGTAAAATAACTCCACCAGTATAAGCTCTATAAATGCCTGCCGTATCATTTAACCAAGCCAACACCATATTTGTATTAGAAATCATGGCATTACCACTTAAGCCAAAAACTAATCGTTCAACTTTAGGTGGATGGTACCTAACACTAAAATTCATTCTAACTTTTTCAGATGACATTTTGTTATCTGAAAAATTTGTAGCAGTATCCACCACAAGAGGATCTGCTATAGGAGCGCCAATATATCCGTGATCAAAGTTCATCATCCCGCCCAATACAAAATCAAAATTCTTAATTTTCCTAGAATGTAAGAAATTCGCACCATGAATGTAAGGATGGTCATCCCACCATTTCATGGTTTTCATCTTTCGGTGAAGAATACAGACCCTGAATAAACGCTAAATTTTGTAACAGGATCCAGAGTTGGTTCAGCTGTTTTAATGTGTATGACACCACTTAAGGCTGAAGCTCCCGAAAGTACAGATGCAGCACCTTTAATTACTTCTATTTGCTGGATGTTTTCTACAGGCACAAAACCCCATTCTGGTCTCCCAGCATCTCCTGACAACATTGGCATATCATCGACTAAAACAGCCACCTTACTACCAACCCCAAATGTAAAGCCACTACCACCTCTAATTTGGGGCTCACCATCTAAAATATTTAACCCAGGAGTTTGATCAAGGACTGCTTCTACAGAACGAGTGTTCTTACTTTGAATCAACTCCGGTTGAATAACTTCCATTGAAATAGTCAGGTCTTCAATCTTATGATTAAACTTTCCAGCGGTAACAACAACCTCACCCAAGACTTCTTCCATTGACTGCAAAAAGATCTCAATCTTTTTAATTTCATTTGGATTAATGGTTAAGCTCTATTGTATCGTTTTTCATCCCAACAAATGAAACCACAAACTTGTGAGATCCAGCAGGAACAGAGAATGAAAACTCGCCATTCAAATCAGCAGAAGCACCAAATTCAGGGGAATTGAGCAAAAATATATTTGAACCGAAAAGTTCTTCTTTAGAAGATTTATCCTTAACAACACCCTTTAAAGTTCCTCTAGACTGACCAAGGCAATTTAAAGAGAAGGAAATAATTAGATA
This sequence comes from uncultured Flavobacteriales bacterium, assembly GCA_943788115.1. GTDB lineage: Bacteria > Bacteroidota > Bacteroidia > Flavobacteriales_D > Parvicellaceae. The sequence continues at coordinate 55,924 of CALSPA010000011.1, read as the reverse complement.
TATGAATGCAAATCGCAACCTATTGAACTATAATTTTCAAAGTTTGATTCTGAGTTTCACTGCTTAAATTGACAAGATAGAATACCTTTTGTAAAATCTAAATGAAATTCTTTTGACTGGATATGAACTAACTTGCTCATTAAGAACAAGTTTACCACTAATATCATAAACATTTAAAGAATAAGAATTTAATGAAGGGTTAATTCCAGTATGCAAAATGTTGTTAGAAAACCAACATTTAATTGGTGAATCTATTTCATTTAAAGAAGATGGGGAATATATAAGTTCTAAATCATCAAGTAAAAGCTGACTTCCATTAACAGCAATTGTGCTGTCGCCCGAGGTTAGAACTAAAAGAATGTAAGTAGGGGTTGTTGAATTATAATAATTGAAAGGAACTGAAAATCTAGTCCAATTCGAAACATTAGACGTGAAATCAGCTCTAGCTCTACCTACCCAATTACGCAGCAGTACCATTTTCGGGGATCTGAGCGTCATCTGTATGTAGAACAGCTTCAACCTTTCCCTTGTCATTACCAGATGGATTATACTTATACCAACCTACCAAACTATCAGGGGAATCAGTAAATGATTGATTCCAAGTATCATCTGTTTGATCAGTAAATACATATCCCAGGCTGGGGTTGAAATCAGCATGTATTCGACCATTTGTAACTGTACCATTTGCAACAACACCAAACGTAGATACGTTAGTCATTTCAAGAGAATAGTTGCCCGAATGAGCATCTGAGCTTTGAGCCCAAACAACAGGAGCAAACCCACTTAAAGTTGGATCATCAGAAGTCTTTATTGAACTCCAGTCAGTTGGCTCATCCGAACTAGTTCCAGCATTTTCCCAATTTTCGAAACCAGGATTATCTAATTGAGTTTGCGAAAAAAAACTTAAGTAAATAAAAGAAAAAACTAGAAGAGTTATATATTTTTTCATATCAATAATATTTAATTATACCAATATATTAAAAAGACATTCTTAATAGAAATGAGACTTATAAAGTTATTAACTAAACAAGTGTTTAATAACCACCCTTTTTAGTTGTATTGTAGCCCATAGCAATAAGAATTTTAGCAACTTTATCTTTAAACTCCCCCTGCACAAAAATCTCACCATCTTTTGCAGAGCCGCCTACACCACAAGATCTCTTTAAATGCTTTGAAAGCTCTTTTAAATCCTCAGGCTCACCTACATAACCTTCAATCAAAGTGACAGATTTTCCTTTTCTTCTTTTACGATCAATAGATACATATAGTTTTTGTTCACTTATAGGTAATGTATCTTGAGCTAATTCTTCATTATCATAATTAAAATCGGGATTCGTAGAATACACGACATTAGTTCTTTTCTTCTTACTTCCCATATGTTAATATTTTATAAGTCTAACATCTAATGAATCTTCTGCATTGAGCAATTGAAGTTCTTTATTTATAAATACATCTAATAATTTATTCTGATGCTCTAAGTCCATAAATAGCACTGTAGAATCCCAATTGAAAAAGAAAGTAAAAATAGTGTCTTTTTCATTTCCGTTATACTCATAAGTTTCACCAAAAGCAAAGTGATTTAAGGAAGGGAAATGAGTGTTTATTCTATTATTTAAATCATCCATATTTTGAGATAATTGAGCAATTTTCTGCAATTTGTTCTTATACAAATCTCTTTCTTCAGAAATAGAATTAAATTTTTGATTATTATTTTCCAATAACTTGTTTAATAACGCTGCTTCGTCTAGTTCTTTAGAAGATAAGTTTACAACTTTCAATTTAACACTAGAAAGATCATAATTTTGAAGCTGATTTTTCCACTGTTTTTTTGTTGGTTCATCTACATAAAAACCTCCTACATGGAGAGTAATTAAAGATGAATCATCAAAAAATAAAAACTCTTTTTTAACAAGCTCTAACTGGTTATCAACAAGAATTGTTTTTTCAACAAACTCATTAGCATTTTGATTAAAAATAGATTCTTTAATAATATCTGAAAACTTCAAGATGCTAGGAATTACAATTAAAAGCAAAATTAATACAACATAAAATTTAACTTTTCTTTCTGTCTTTGGGTTAACGAACTCTACTTTGGGGAATTTCAAAAGTCTAATAATCAAAAAAGTTGACAAACAAATAAAAACACTATTTAGAGAAAACAAATAAAATGCACCTGCAAAATAGTCCCAATTCCCAACAGCCATTCCATATCCAACTGTACATAAAGGAGGCATTAGTGCTGTTGCAATTGCAACTCCTGGTATAACAGTTAAACCAGCGTTTTTACTATTAGTAGCCGCAGCGATAATACCAGCCAATCCACCAAAGAATGCAATTAAAATATCGAAAACATAAGGCTTAGTTCTTAGCAAGAAGTTCTGAAGTTTCAGCCTTTAATGGAGTTATTAAAAAAAATATGTAGGAAGCAAGTAAACTTACTCCTACCATAACTCCAAAATTAATTAAAGATCTAATAAGAATTTTAAAATTATTAGTCGCAAGAGAAAGACCAATTCCTCTAATAGGCCCCATTAGAGGTGAAATAAGCATAGCACCAATAATAACGGCATTAGAATTATTATTGAGACCAATGGATGCTACAACAATTGAACAAATTAAAATCCAAATGCTTGACCCTCTAAAATCAATCTCTGAAATAATAGCGGAAATTGTTTTTTTCGGACTCACCTCATCATCAATTGAAATGAGTTTTTTTAAAAAATTAAAAACTGAAAAAGGGAGATCTTTTATCTGCATTGATTTAACATCAATTTTTGTAGGGTCATAATCTACCTTTTGCTGAGATCCCTTATCATCTAACTTGTCATCTAAATCCTCCTTCATATTTGTGAATTTAATAATTTAAAAGTTGTTTTAATTTTTTAAATGCATTTTTATTATCGACAGATTTTAATGAATTAAAAATTCTTTTTTTGTCTCTTGGAGTCAAGTGCCAACTCATCGAAATTTCATCATCTTTATCTTGATCCATGTAAATAGTAACAAGGTCAACATCACCCTGAAACCAACCCTCCATCATTTCAATATTTTGATCACTATTGTAATCATGAACTCTAAGTAAATTTTTATAAACAGAAGTAAATGGTGACAATAAAGTTGTCAATAAACTTCCGCTATTAGGATTATCAACTTCAAATTGCTTCTGTTTGTCTCTAATTTGTATTACTACTATACCGCTAGTATTTCGATTAATCCATTTTTTGAAATTATGTATGAAATTTAAACTTGTTTTCATCCCAAAATTATCTCTAAGACCTGCATCCATAATTTCAATAGAAGGTTGTGTTGGCAACAAAACCATGGGCAATATATATGGAAATGTAGCATTCATTCTTAAAACCGATGTCATTTTAATATTACCGCTATTATTATCTTTAAAAAGAGATTGGAATTCCAAATCTTCTATTGAGGAATAAGAAGAAGTGAATTTATTATTAACTGTTTTGGTTAGGTATGAAATAGGCTGAGCACTAATTAAAATTCGCCTACCATCATTAACAATAGACGGGGAAAAAATCATCATGGGCATTTCTGAATTAAACTCAGGAACTCTATAATCATTTAATCTTTTTTGACTAAAAGCTTTTAAATTGTCTACCAATTTGTTTTCAAAAAACCAACCCCTGTCCTTTGTATAAGAATAATTCCCATCTCTAAAAGACTGATACCTGATAAGCATATCTGTAGTAGCAATACTAAATGCTAATTGATTTAATAAATCTTTTGAAATGTTGCTTTTTAACTCTTCAGATCTAAACACATATGTTGAATCAAATTTACTTTTGTGCATCATTTCTCTATAATAAGCAGCACCAATCATCCCTCCAGAAGCTCCAGTTATTAATTGTGTCTGATTGTATATTTTGTTATTTGATAAACTGTCTAAAAAGTTAAGTACATGAATAGACCACAATGCAGAACGTAAACCGCCACCACTAATGTTTAAAAAAATCATTTTAGGCTTAGAATTCTCATCAATAGAACTATTCTTATTTTTCCAATTATTAAGCATTTGAAACGCCTGATCATTTGAAAAATTTAAATCATTATCATTATTAACATTATTCAATAAATTATTATAGGAATAATCCACTTTTTTGGAATAATCAATTCCATATGCATAATTATGAAACCTAAAAACTCCGTATTGATTTGAAACGAAATTAAATAAGAAAAAAATTGCAATACAAATCGAAAGTGTCCAACCTTTTAAGAAAGAGTAAATTGAACTAAAAAACATTATTAACAAAGTAAAAAGCAACAAAATACTAGCACCAGCAGGTATATTAAACAATTCATAATCTCTGAGAAGACCTAATGAAATAAAGGTTACAATTAGTACTATCTCAAAAACAGAAGCGTTGATATGATTTTGAGAAAAAACTTTATCAATTAATGCTCTTTCATAATGCTCTGTAGACCTTGCTAAGGAAATTTTAAAAAAACCAGACATATAAGTATCTATTCTTTTATTTCTGTTTTCTTTAATTTTACTGGAAATTGTTTTTTTCTTCATAAGAGTAGACTCTCTTACTCTCTTATTTAAAATACCATCGTAATAATCTTCAGATTTTCCACTAATAGCATATACATTTTTATTGAATCTTATAAAATAAATAACTGCCATAAAATAGAAAACAACTAAACCAAGAATCAATGAAAAAATACAAAGCATAACATCTGAAGTATTTAAAAATTGCTCGTATTTTAAAAAGAAGTAAGATTTATAAACAAGTGTTAAAATGAAAACTATTGGAATAATCATATTGTTAATACAAAACTTTAGAAATGGCCTTGCCAGGGTTGCCAAAAAAAGGAATTCTGAAGAAAACATTATGTAGCTGTAAATATGAAAAGCCATTATAAACCCCCCCAAAGAAAACCCTAAAATGACAAAAGAATAGACATTAATATCACCATTATATTCTGGAGCTAAAAAGAGAGAAACAATTCCAAAATTTTTACCAACAACATTAATTACGTACAAATAAAGTAAGAGCCAAAAGACAAGTAAAACATGATTTCTTTTAAGATGAAGAAGTAAAAGCTGAAATGGGAAAAAATAAAAAAAACGCGCTAAAAAACTAGATTTAGTTTTCTTTGGTGATATAGGTGGCAAATCTTCCAAGGTATATAATAACGATTTTTAGGCCCTAAGGTTTTAGAAAACACAAAGATTTTAATCTTTATTTCTCTCTTGCTAATAAATTTTTTTTCTGTGTGAAAAACAAAGCTAAATAAATAAGGTTGATTGCCATCATATTTAATGGTGCAACTGCAGTACCATTTACACCAAAAAATACAAATGGTGAAATAACATAGCACAGCTGAAAAATAGCATAAATAGAAAATCCAATTTTCATTCTATAAAACATCAATGCAACACCTAAGAGAGCTAAAACATCTAAAATCGATCTAATTAAAAAAAGTAATGCGATTTTATGTAGCCACTTTTCTGAAACATCTATTCCGGCATCTTTCCATATTAAAATCTCATTATTTATCGCCTCATAAGAAGCAGAATCTTCAACCAAACTATCAACATCTAAAGATGAATATGTCAGAAACTTTGTTGAGTCGAAAGCCATGCAATAAACAAAACCTAATAAACTTAAAAAACATAATATTTTCAACCCTTTAAAAGACTGTTCAGAAGCATCCATAGACGTTAGTTATTAAGCATTTTGTAATTAAAATATTGATTATTATTAGGAGAAACTAAAACAAGTCTTTTTAGCTCACCAGCTCTTTCAAAGGAAATCACTATTTCATCATTTTGAAAATATTCGAGCCACTTATTTAAATCATTGTTCAATTTATAACCGTTAACAGAATGAATCTTATCATCAATTACAAGTCCAGAATTTGCTCCTGAACCACCTTCTAAAACATTAAAAACCTTAAAACTACCTTCAATCCAATTTGCCTTTACTCCATAATTCCAAATTTTATTCATGGAAGGCTCTTGTAAATATGACCAATTGTAAAAGTCAAATGCCTCTTTTAAATAAGAGTTGAAATCTTTATTGCCGTAGATTAGGTCATTAAAAATATCGGCAAAACTTGTTCCGGAAATTTTTTCAAGTAAATTTTGATACGACTGCCTATCGTACCCAATAACTTCACTACTACCAGAGTACATCTCTCTAATAACATCGTGTAATGAGAAATCATTGTTGGTTTGTTGTCTTATTCTAGCATCGCAAATTAGCGCAATAAGAGCACCTTCCACATAAATTGACACCTTCCTCCCAGGCACACCAGCAACATACCCATCCAACCATGTGTCAAAACTTGACTCCGAAACAGAATAATGTTTTCTACCGTCATTATGGAAATGTCGCAAGAGCAAAGTTTCAAGCTCTTTAAAATATTGTTTAATACTAAACACATTGGACTCATATAAGGTTCGATCACCCATGTAAGTTGTCACACCTTCTGTAACATAGCCCATATGAGTATAATTCTCTTTGCAATAATCATAGGGCAACATATCCTTTGGTCGTATTCCTTTAACATTCCAAGTATGATATAATTCATGTGAAGAAACCCCAAGTAAGCTTGTATACTTTTGTTTAAAAACATCGTAAGAAGGACCTAACAAAACAACTGTAGAACGCTGATGCTCTACACCATGATAAGCAATATATGGTGTAATTTGAAATAAAAAATAATATTCTTTTACAGGGAAACTACCAAATTTTTCGATTTGATAATCTGTGAATTTCTTAAAATCGTCAATCAAAAGCTTCCAGTCTGGCTTAACTTCCCCTTGAAAACACAGGTGAAAAACAACACCAAATGAAGTATATTGATATTCCTTTAAAGAATTACTGCAAATAAAAGGAGAATCTACTAGCTCATGAAAGTTAGCTGCTATGAAATGATTTTCTATTGTAGTTTTTAATGAAGTTGCTACAGTATAATCACTAGGTAAATCTAAATATACATTGCATTCATCATCAATTGAATTTACATCAAAAAGACAACAATTAATTGGATTAACATACAATTGATTTTCGTCTAAATAGGTAGACCCAGCATTAAGTTCATTTGCATAATAAAAATAAGAAACAATTACAGTCTCAACACCAGCAGTGTTGACCAACCATTGATCCTTAGATGTTTTAGTAAAATTTAAAATACTACCTAAATTGTCTTTAACAATCAAATCTTTTACATTCTTAGCAAAATTACCAAGTTCATATCTTCCTGGTCTCCAAGATGGCAAGTTAAGTGAGATAGTAGACCTATCGTTCACAGAAAACTCAGCAGATATTTCAATGAAATGTTGATGAGGATTATTTATTTTAAAATTATACTTCAACTTGTTTTACATTAATTTATATCGCTCAAATTCATGATAAATTTATATTAAAAAATTTATTCTCAAATGTTATTTTCCACATATATTTGAATATCGATATCTAGAACTAAAAACATGAAAGAATTTGATGTAATATTACTTACTGAGAGCTGCTATGAAAACCCCAAAGAAATAGACCAATATGTTCAAAATGTAATTACCGAAGATGGACTTGTGAAAAATGCACTTGAAGACCTTGGTTGCAAAGTAAAAATTGTTCCTTGGGATAAAAAAGATTTTAATTGGTCAACTGCTCATGTTGCAATTTTCAGAACTACTTGGGATTACTTTCATAGATTTAAAGAATTTCACAACTGGCTAATTTCAGTAAAAGAAAAAATAAAACTAGTTAACAGTTATGAACATATAATGTGGAATCTTGACAAACATTATTTAAAGGACCTCTCAGAAAAAAATATAAACATTCCATCTTCTCATTTCATCCCAAAAGAAACTAAAAGCTTACTTTCAGAGATAATGAATCAAACTAATTGGAACAAAATAGTACTTAAACCTACTATTTCTGGAGCGGCAAGACATACTTTCAAAATATCAAAAGACCAAGTTAGCAATTATGAAGATGAATTTAAGAGCTTAATCAAACATGAAGATTTCATGATTCAAGAATTTCAAGAGAACATTATAACAAAAGGTGAAATTTCATTTATGATTTTTGGTGGAAAATATAGTCATGCCGTTCAAAAAATGGCGAAGAAAGGAGATTTTAGAGTCCAAGATGATTTTGGCGGTAGTGTAAACCAATACCAAGCAAATGAAGAAGAAATTTATTTTGCTGAAAATGTAATTGCCGTTTTAGAAAACCAACCAATATATGCAAGAGTTGATGTTATTTGGGATAACAACAACGAATTAGCCGTTTCAGAGTTAGAACTAATAGAACCAGAGTTGTGGTTTAGATTTAAGCCTGAATCAGCAAAAAAAGTAGCACATTTAGTATTTAAAAAATTAAATGAGATTAAAAACATTTAAAACATCTCTTTATAGAAAAGAAGATTTATTAAATTCGCACTCTAATTAAACTTTTAGCAAATGGAATATGATGTAATTGTTGTAGGTAGTGGTCCTGGAGGATATGTAACTGCCATAAGAGCTTCTCAGTTAGGTTTAAAAACTGCTGTTGTAGAAAAAGAATCGCTTGGTGGAGTTTGTTTGAACTGGGGCTGTATTCCCACAAAAGCATTGCTAAAGAGTGCAAATGTATTTGACTATATTAACCATGCGGAAGATTATGGTATTCAAGTTGATGGCTTTAAAGCTGATTTCAATAAAATAGTAAAAAGAAGTCGATCTGTTGCAGAGAAAATGAGTGGTGGTGTTCAATTTTTGATGAAAAAAAACAAGATAGACATTATCATGGGTATGGGTAAAGTTTTACCTGGGAAAAAAGTTGTTGTTACAGACGAAAAAGGGACAACTACTGACTACTCAGCTAAAAACATCATAATAGCAACAGGTGCAAGATCTAGACAACTTCCAAATTTAGAACAAGATGGTGAAAAAGTAATTGGCTACAGAAAAGCAATGGTTTTACCCAAACTACCTAAAAAAATGGTTGTTGTAGGTTCTGGAGCAATTGGTGTTGAATTTGCATATTTCTACAATTCAATGGGGGTAGATGTAACTATAGTTGAGTTTATGCCCAAAATTGTCCCAGTAGAAGATGATGAAATCTCAAAACAACTAGAAAGAACTCTGAAAAAACAAGGTCTAAAAATAATGACCAATTCATCTGTTGAAAAAGTTGATAAAAGCGGCAAATCTTGTGAAGTAACAATTAAAACTAAAAAAGGCGAAGAAAAAATATCTTGCGATGTTGTTCTTTCAGCAGTTGGTATAGAAGCAAACATTGAGGGAATTGGATTAGAAGAAGTTGGTATAGTCGTTGATAAAGGAAGAATTATTGTAAACGAATATTTTGAAACAAATATGCCTGGTTACTATGCTATTGGAGATGTTATTCCTGGTCCAGCTCTAGCACACGTTGCATCTGCTGAAGGGATTACTTGTGTAGAAAAAATTGCTGGTTTAAATCCTGAACCAATAGATTATGGAAATATTCCTGGGTGCACTTACTGTAGTCCAGAAATCGCCTCTGTTGGAATGACTGAACAAGCCGCAAAAGATGCAGGTTATGAATTAAAGATTGGAAAATTTCCATTTTCAGCATCTGGAAAAGCTAGTGCTGCTGGTCACAATGATGGATTTATCAAACTAATTTTTGATGCAAAATATGGTGAGCTTCTTGGTGGGCACATGATTGGATCTAACGTAACTGAAATGATTGCTGAGATTGTTGCTATAAGAAGACTAGAAACAACAGGACATGAATTAATAAAAACCATACATCCTCATCCAACAATGAGTGAAGCTATCATGGAAGCTGCTGCTGCTGCATATGACGAAGTTATTCACATGTAGAATTCCCTAATTATTAGAATTAAAAAATTCTAATAATTCGGCTTCTGATTTTTGCATTAAATCGCTTTCTAAGTATGCTTTCATACTAATTGAAATAGAATCATTTGGGTATAGATCAATGAGTTCTTGATACGCTAAAATACTTTGCTTTTTCTTTTGAAGAACATCATCTAATATTCGAGCCCTATTAAATAAATATATAGAAGCTTTCTCAGATTTAGGAAAATTTCTTTGAGCAAGATACAAGTAATTAACCGCATCATTATACAGACCTCCAATTTCAGCACCTAAGGCTGCCATTTCGTATACTCTCTCAAGCAAAGTGTCAGAAGGGTTTGAAGCAATGTATGCTTGAGAAAGCTTTAATAAATCTTTTCCCTTTTTAGAAATCTTTTTAGAATTTTCAACATCTACAACTTCTTTGAAAATAGTTCTCTCAATGGCTACAAGTTCATTAAATGCTGTGTTGTCCTTAAAGCTATCAGACACCTCGTTTCTAGTTTCACATGAAAGTAAACCAATTAAAAAAAACACACTTATTATAAATCTCATTACTAGCTATTTTAAAAATTTCATTCTATAATCTACATCAACTTTCCCCTTAGAAATATCAGTGAATTTTCTTTTCAACAATCGTTTTTTTAGTGGGTTTAGATAATCTGTAAAAAGCACTCCTTCAATATGATCATATTCATGTTGAATTATCCTTGCACCTACTCCTTTAAATATTTCTTCCTTAAACTCCCAATCTTGATTGAAGTAAGAAATTTTAATTTCACTCTCTCTTATTACATCTTCTCGAATACCTGGAATACTTAAACATCCTTCTGAAAAAGGCCACTTTTCTCCTGACTGACTTTCGATTATAGGGTTAATGAAGACTTTTTTTAAACTTTTAAGTTTATTGAAATCAATTTTTTCAATTTTATTCTCCGGTTCTTCTTCAGAAAAAGGTGTGGCATCAACTACAAATAATCGAATAGATTTACCAATTTGGGGAGCAGCCAAACCAACACCTTTTGCAGCATACATGGTTTGAAACATGTCTTCTATAAGAATTGACACATCTTCTCCTTCATTTATTTCATCACATTCCTTTCTTAGAACAGAATGACCGTATGCAACAATTGGATAAATCATTCAACAAATATAATAACTGCTACGATAATTGAATTGTTTAATATTCAATATCTAAATTAAATTGTTCTCTAAGAATATCTAAATCAGGATTTTTCTCAACCATTTTAAGGAATTTATCTTTACTTCCTAAGTGAACCTTTACAGTTTCATCTAGAGCAAGTACATTAATATTAAGCTGAATGCTATAATTATCTAATGACTTACGAATAAAGCTCATAAAATCTTGGCTCTGTTGTTGAAATTCAATTTTTTGCAATTCACTATCAACGTCAAAATCCACAGAAAAATCTTCAGCGTTCAGCTTTGGTTTATATTTGTTGAGAGTAGCGTGCATCCCTCCTTTTCCCTTGGCCTTTAATTTTTCTGAAAACTCAAGCCAAAATTTCATCAGCTCTTCATAAGTAAAAGCAGTAGAGGGTTTATTTGACATGTCTTCCTCTTCTGTCTTAATAGCATTTTTCTTCTTTAATATTTCTTGCGTTTTATAAATAGAAGTCGAAGGATTTCTAGATTTTAATTTTTTATTTTTTACTGGAAGAGCATGATGAAATTCTTTTTTTGAAGGAGCTTGAGTTGAAACACTTTCATTTACATCTTTAGAGACTTCGTCTTTTACCTTCTCTATTTCTTTTAAACTGTCTTTTGAAGAAGGCTCTTCTTTAGTAGCTCTTAATTGACGGGAAGCTAAAGGAGGAATTATTTCAAATTTATTGACTTTTTTTTTTCGGCCGACAAATTCAGAGAAGCAAGTTTCATTAAAGATAGCTCAACATGCAAACGTTGATTTTTACTGATTTTGTATTGAACATCAGCTTCACCAATTATGTTCAGAGAATCAACAATCTCTTTAGATTTTATTAAAGCACATTGATCCTGATACTTTTTCTTAACATCATCGCTGCACTCAAGAAGAGATAAAGTTGATGCATCTTTACAAACCAAAAGGTTTCGCATGTGATTTCCTAAGCCATTTAAAAACAACTGACCATCAAAACCATTTAACAGAATCTCATTGAACAACAACAAACAAGAATGGATATCATTTTCATTAAATGACTGAGTCATTTTGAAAAAATATTCGTGATCTAAAATGTTTAAATTCTTAATAACAGCATCATAAGTAATGTCTTTATTACAAAAATTAACCATTTGATCAAATAATGAAAGGGCATCTCTTAAGGCTCCATCAGCTTTTTCGGCTATAACTAACAAGGCTTGGTACTCAGTTTTAACATTTTCCTTATCAGCAATCATTTTTAAATGATCGGCAATATCATTAATGGTTATTCTACTAAAATCATAAACTTGACACCTAGATAATATAGTTGGTATAATTTTATGCTTTTCAGTTGTTGCGAGAATAAAAACTGCATGTTTTGGTGGCTCTTCCAATGTTTTTAAAAATGCATTAAAAGCGCTTTGTGAAAGCATGTGTACCTCATCAATGATATGAACCTTATAATCACCTATTTGAGGAGGAATACGAACTTGATCTGTTATGTTTCTTATGTCATCAACAGAATTATTTGAAGCAGCATCCAGCTCAAAAATATTATAAGAAAAATCATCTTGAGCATTACCAATAGATTGATTAATCGATTTAGCAAAAATTCTGGCAATAGTAGTTTTCCCTACACCTCTAGGACCACAAAACAAATAAGCCTTTGCAAGCTGATTAGTTTCAATAGCCTGTTTAAGAGTTGTGGTAATAGTTTTTTGTCCTACAACAGCATCCCATTCTGAGGGCCTATACTTTAAGGCTGATACTATGAAATTTTCTTCTGACATAAGATTTAACAAATATATAAGATAGAATTATCCTACCAAAAGCTTAAGTAAATATTGCAAATAATAGTTATTAACATATAAAAACTAAATTATTCTATTTGTTAGAGAAAAAATATTAAATTTGCAACCTTATTAAAATAAACCAATAAATAAACAACATGAACAATTACGAAACTGTTTTCATTTTAACTCCCGTTTTGTCTGATGATCAGACAAAGGAAGCAGTCGGAAAATTCAAAAAGACATTAAAAAGTTGTGGTGCTAAATTAAAATTTGATGAAGCTTGGGGCCTTAAAAAGCTAGCTTATCCAATTCAAAAAAAGTCTACAGGGTTTTACTTCTTATTTGAGTTCGAAGCTGAAGGAGATGCAATCAACAAACTTGAAGTAGAATTCAAAAGAGATGAGCGAGTAATGAGATTTTTAACCATGAAAATGGACAAAGATCACGTTGCCTACGCTGAGAAAAGAAGAGGTATTATGGCGGAAAAAAAATCTGCTAAAGCTTAAAACTATTAAAACTTTTAAAAATGGCTGAAAATCAATCAGAAATTAGATACTTAAACCCAATTAACATTGAGGTTACTAAAACCAAATATTGTAGGTTTAAAAAATCAGGAATTAAATTTATTGACTACAAAGATCCAAAATTCCTTATTAAGTTCATCAATGAACAAGGTAAGTTATTACCAAGAAGGTTAACAGGAACTTCTGCTAAATACCAAAAAAAGGTATCTCAAGCTGTTAAGCGTGCTCGTCACCTTGCTATCTTACCTTATGTTGTAGATCAATTAAAATAATATTAGGAATAATGGAAATTTTATTAAATAAAAACTTTGAATCCTTAGGTGAAAAAAATGACATCGTAACTGTAAAAAACGGCTACGCTAGAAATTATTTAATCCCTAATGGAATTGCAATTTTAGCTACTGATTCAGTTAAAAAAATGCAAGCTGAAACACTTAAGCAAAGAGCTCATAAAGAAGTTAAATTGAAAGATGAAGCTGATAAATTATCTAAACTAATTAAAAAAGCTTCTATTGTAGTAGCTGCTAAAGTTGGTGAAAATGGTAAAATATTTGGATCTGTTTCTTCTATTCAACTTGTAGACTCACTGAAAGCTTTAGGACACGATATTGACAGAAAAAGCATCAAACTTTCAAATGACAATATTAAATCTGTCGGCAAATACACAGCAGACATAAAGCTTCACAAAGAAGTTTCTGTTAATGTAGAGTTTGAAGTTGCTGAAGGATAAATAAATTTATTTTTCAAATTAAATTATAAAGCCTGTCTTAGACGGGCTTTTTTTATTCTAAAAAAACCAAAACACATCAGAAATAATCCCGATATTAATAGAACACATCCTGTCCAAAAACAAATGAAACTATTAACCTCAACCTTAGTATTTCTATTATTTTTTTCAACATCAACCTTTGCAAGCTGACTTAAATTATATTCAAAGGTTTCTTTAATTTTAAAAATTGGATGTAATTCCACATCAGAATTACCAGAAATAAGCTTTTCTCTACATGTATCTAAATCAGACCAGCTTACAAATTCAAATGGACCATCATCTAACGCTTCAACTGTAAAAAAGGTCCCCTTTAGATAACTTCCTGAATAAGGCAAACAAATAGGCAAATTATCATTCACATTAATTCTACCAGAATTCCCTATTATAGTTAAGCTAAACCAACCTTTTAAATCAAATATTCTTTGTAATTCATTTTTCACAAAATCATACCTTAACTTTGAAAAATGATTAAGCTCTTGAACTTTTATCTCCCACTTACTTAGTGATTGAGGCACATTTCTTAAATGACTATTTATCGGATCATTTGGCCTTGGTAATTCAGATTGATACATGTTTTTTAAGTAATTAACCGCACTAACAATCGTATCCTTATGCAAAGAAGTATTAAGTAAATGACTGTATTGAACCAAAAATTGATTTTTAAAACCTTCATTACTCATTAATTTTCGCAAATACCTTGTACTCCAAGGTGGGTTGTACCAATACTCATCATTTACACTCAAACTGTGCTGCAAAAAAGCTCTATTATAATTTCCATATCCATGATCAGTATCATATAAAATCATTCTAAACTTCCCATCATTCATTGTCGAGTTCCAATACCTAACATTTCCTCTAGAATCAGCGTTATTAATAAATAATTGAAAGATTCTGTAATTCATGTAATTTCTTAAGTCTAAAAACTCTCCTGCTTGTAGATATGCCAAACTATCCATTTCTTTTAGCTTATAGAACCAGCGATACATTTTCATGAAACTCTTTGAGGACCCTTGCTGCCTAACCCATTTACCCATCATTATATTAACACTATCAGCATCAAAACCTTTGTTATATTTTAAATAATGCTCATTAACTTTCTCTCTCAAATTATAAACCCCCCAATAAGAACCATTAACGTAAAGATGTATAGGCTGATAATCCATGTAATCAATTCCGATGTTTCTAATCAGATATGCACTTAAAACATCTTTAAAACGAGTTCCTTTATAATCATTTCCAGATGCCCTTATCACTAATTGCTTATGCTTGTTCAATGATTTATTTTGAAAAAAAGAATGCTCAAATAATTTTGAACCATATTTTTTTCTAGCAATAAGCTTTAAAGATTTATCCGGGTTTGCACGAGTAGATTCACCAAAAAGCTTAAGACCACAATTTTGATTTAGAATAAGTGAATCTTCTATATAAATAATAGAAACTGATTTCTCCCACTTTTTATGATAATTACAATTTTTAAAATGTCCATTAGAATCTTTAAAGGCATCTTCACCTTTTGCAAACAAACCTTTTTTATCACTCCATAAATCTTCCTTGTCAATAGAAATTGAAAGCACAGGGAATTTCTTTGAGAAATTGATTAGATAAAATGAATTTATAACTGTATCCAAAAGATTTCCATTTTTCTTGATTCTTGCCTTAAACAAAACTGTTTTATCAATTAGTAGAGAATCTTTAAAAACTTTGGAATATTTATTAGGGATTTTACCATCAAGAGTATAGTAAAGCTCATCAAAATCTCCGTGAACAATTAATTGAATTGAATCTTCGTATTTACCCGAAACATGGTTAAACTTTACAACATCTTGACCAACCGCATTTAGAGCTAATACAAAAAGAAAGTAAGGAACTAACTTTTTAATCATCAATCTAATTTAACTAGTAATTAATGAATTAAATAGAATAAGGGCAAGTAGTTATTAATAAATTCATCTTAATAGATTATTATAAAGAATGTTTAAGAATTTATATTCAATATTAAAAATAACAAAATAGTTTTGAAATAATTAAGCTTATTTGCACAGCACATTTACATCTAAAATATTCTTTTTCCAAATGAAATACCTTTAAAATTGTTTAGAAACCACTTATAACTTTTTGTCTTTTATTGTATTGATTGTGATTAAATTTGATTTAAAGAAATATGTCATTATGAAAACAAGACAAGTATTAATAATAATAAGCTCTATTATCTTATTATCTCTAATTTCTTTCATTGGAAAAATAAGTTATGAATCTGGCGTTAGCTATGGTGAGAAAAATGCTGAAGAAATCAGACTTAAAAGAATAAAAACTGATTTCAAAGATTCAATTATTCCTAAATATGTAAATACTAAAACAATATTTAACGACACTATACCTTTTACTATCAACGGATCGGGAAGAGTAATTTCATCCTCAAACATTAATATTTCTAGTGAAGTACAGGGTAAATTAATTTCAAATATAAACTTAAAAAAAGGCACAGAATTTACCAAAGGGCAAATACTCTTTAAAGTAAAGGATGACGATGCTCAATTATTACTTATTGCCAAAAAAAGCAACTTTTTAAACTTAGTATCCAATTCTCTAGCAGATATTAAAATTGATTTTTCAGCTGAATTTTTAAAATGGGACACTTTTTTCAATTCTATTAAAGTGAATTCCCCTTTACCTGTTTTCCCTAGTTTCTCTTCAACCAAAGAAAAAAACTTTATTATTTCAAGATCATTTCTTTCAGAATACTACAGCATTAAAAGTGATGAAGAAAGATTGAAAAAATATTTAATCACTGCTCCATTTAACGGCTCAATAATTGAAGCATTTACTGATGAAGGAGCAGTTGTAAATCCTGGAAGTCCAATAGTTAATATCATTAGAAAGGGTGATTTAGAAATTGAAATACCCATTAATCCAGACTACATTTCAAAAGTTAAGAAAGGATACGAAGTTATCTTAACACAGGACAACAATCAATATTCAGGCTCTATTACTAGGATTGGAGACTTTGTAAATGCAAACACACAAAACCTATCTGTTTTTGCCAAGCTAGTATCTAATAATAATAACTTATTAAATGGAATGTATTTAGAAGCTTCAATAAAATGTGATGGATTTGAAAATGTAGTTAAAATACCTAGAAAAGCTGTGTTTGGAAACAACATGATTTTCACAGTTAATGAAGACAGTTTACTAATTCCAAAAAAAATAAATGTTAAATCAATGCAAAACAATTTGGTTTTAGCTAGTGGAATAGAAAATGCAACAATACTAGTTATCGAACCTGTAATCAATGCAAAAGACAGCATGAAAGTTTACCCTATTAATTAGAAAAGATGAAAAAGATAATTGAATATTTTATCAAATTTCCAATTTGGGCTAATGCTATAATTATCATTACAGCAATTGCAGGAATTTTGAGTCTTTTCTTAATGCCTCACTCATTTTTTCCTGAACTTGAACCCAATAGAGTTTATGTTACAGTTTCATATCCGGGAGCTTCACCTGAAGAAATAGAAGAAGGAATTACAACAAAAATTGAAGAATCTTTAAACGGAATCCAAGGAGTTAAAGAAATCACCTCAAAATCATCAGAAAATACAGTTAGAGTTACAGTCGAATCTATTGATGGAATAGATATAAATACAATTCTTCAGGATGTGAAAAACTCTGTAGATGGAATCTACTCCTTCCCTCAAGGAGCTGAAAAACCCATTGTTTTCGCTCAAAAGTCTAGAGGAATGGGAGGTATGAGCAATACAGTTGGTTTCTACTCCCTTATGGGTCCAAACAACTTGTGGGAGCTTAAAAAGATGTCCGATAAAATTGAAAGGGACCTATTAAATTCCAAAGAAATAAGTCAAATAGACGTTTACGGATACCCACCTATTATTATTGCTGTAAACATAAGAGAAGATGATTTATTAAGATACAACTTAAACTTTGACATTGTATCAAACGCCATCAAGCTTAGTAATATTGACATTTCAGGTGGTAGTGTCAAAACAGTAGATGAAGAAATCATCATTAGGTCAATGAACAGAACTACTGATCCTGAGTTAATTAAAAACATTGTTATTTATTCTTTGCCAAATGGAGATATTGTTCAATTAAAAGACATTGCAGATGTGAAGTTAGATTTCTCTGAAATCCCCATGAAAAGCTACACTGATGGTAAAAGAAGTATCAATTTCATTGTAAAGAAAACAGCAGATGAAGATTTAAATAAAATTGCCGATGTTATGACCAATTACATTGACAATTTCAATCTTAACCAGCAAGAATATGAAATGAAAAACTTATTTCAATTCGCAGATATGCTTGACCAGCGAATCTTCATGCTATCTAAAAACCTCATCATAGGATTATTACTTGTATGTATAGTACTTGGACTGTTCTTAAGCTTAAGACTTTCTTTATGGGTAGCTTTTGGAATTCCTTTTTCATTTATAGGAATGTTAGCATTTGGTATGATGTATGGAATGACTATCAACATGATATCTCTATTTGGAATGATTTTAGTAGTAGGAATTTTAGTAGATGATGGGATAGTTATTGCTGAAAATATTTATTCTCATTTTGAAAGAGGAAAAACACCAATGAGAGCTGCTTTAGATGGCACAATGGAAGTAATGAACGCTGTTGTTACATCAGTTTTAACAACAGTATTTGCTTTTTCAACTTTACTCTTTGTTGGTGGCGATTTAGAAATGATGCAAGAAATGGCATTCAGCGTTGTTGCTTGCCTATTATTTTCGTTAGTGGAAGCTTTTTTAATCCTCCCCTCTCACCTTTCAAACAAAAAAATTCTAAATAAGAATTTAATTTCAGGAAATAACAAATTTAGAAATTCAATTGAAAAAGTAGTAACTAAATTAAGGAACGGATACGCATCAATAATTACTAGAATAATTAAAAATTACAGATGGCACATTTGGACACCTGCACTCTTTATGGTAGCTGTTAGCGTTTTGTTTTCATTAGGGATAATTAGATGGACTTTTTTCCCAAGTATACCTTTTGACAACATTATGGTAGAGTTTTCTTTCAAACCAGGAGAAAGAGAAAAAAGAACAGAAAAATTTTTATGGTACTGTGATTCAATTATTAAAAATTACAATCAAGAATTAATTAATCAATACAACGACACTCTAATAACTTATTCTGCAATAAGTGTTGGAACTACAGAAGGCATGGGAGAATCCGGAAGCCATGCTGGATCTATTAGAGTTTCTGTTAAAGAAAATCAGCTGATTTCTACTGTAGAAATGTCCAATGAAATAAAAAGTAGAATTCATAAAGATTCTATTAAACAGTTAGAAAAATTTAGCATTGGAGGACAGCAACAATTTGGAAGAGCAGTTTCAATATCATTGCAAAGTGAAGAATCTAATCAGTTACAAAAAGCAACCAATTGGATTAAAGATCAGATTTCAACATTCCCTGAAGTAAAAAGCACTTTAGATAATGGAGGAATTGGCAATAGAGAAATTCATTTAAAGCTAAAACCTAAAGCTCATTTGTTAGGCCTAAACGAACTAACAATACTTAATCAGATTAGACAAGGTTTCTTTGGTGAAGAAGTTCAAAGATTAATTTTAGGTAGAGATGAAATTAAAGTTTGGCTAAGGTTCCCTTATGAAAACAGAAACTCAATGGGGTCTTTAGATAATGTTAAAATCAAATCTAATAACGGCCAAATATTTCCATTATATGAACTTGCCGATTACAATATTCAAAGAGGGAAAGTTAAAATAAATCACATAAACGGTAAAAAAGAAGTAAGGGTTAATGCCACTTTATATGACGCTGAGCTTTCAGGTCAAGTGAATGAAAAAATTGAAAGACAACTACTTAATAAAATAGCAACATTATTTCCAGGAGTTAGTTACGATGTCAAAGGTCAAGCAGAAAGAGCTGCAGACTCTGGAAAAAGGTTAATGATTGCATTTTTAATAAGCATCATATTAATTATGATTACAATTTCCTTAAACTTTAAATCATTTTACCAGTCTAGAATAATTTTAATGGTTGTTCCAATAGGTATTTTCAGCGCACTTTTAGGACACGGATTAGTAGATAAACCTTTTTCCATATTAAGTTTTTGGGGAGTTATAGCTTTAGTTGGAATTTTGGTAAATGATGCGGTAGTAATGCTCGATCAGTTCAACAGGTATTTAGAAAAAGGGGACGACATCTCAAGTGCCGTAATAAATGCTGGCAAATCTAGATTTAGAGCTATTATTCTAACAACAATTACCACTGTTGCAGGGCTTTATCCTCTAATTTTAGAAAAAAGTTTTCAAGCTCAATTTTTAATTCCAATGGCAGTTTCTGTTGCTTTTGGTGTTCTTTTTGGTACCATTATAATTCTATTTTATTTCCCTGTACTCATCTTATATTTCAATGACATTAGAAGGGCTAGATGGTGGTTTTGGAAAGGCGGTAAAACCCCACCCTCTAAATTAGAAGTAGAACCAGTTATTAAAAATTTAATTAGAACAAATGAATTTCTAGAAACAAGAGACAGTGAAAATCTATTATTGAACAATAATGACCATTCTATAGAAATTGAAAAGCTAAAAAGTGAATTACTAGAATTAAAAGAGTTAAATAAGCTAAACAACCAACAATCAAATAATAACCCTGATTAATGATGAAAACTATATTACTTCTTTTATCAATAACATTTAGCTCTTTATTTATTGCTCAAGACTCGCTTTTTCTTTCGTTATCTGATGCTATAAAAATAGGATTAAAACAAAACTACGAAATACAAATATCTAAGAAGAATGTAGAAATCAACAAATTACTCAATACTTGGGGAGAAGCAGGATTACTTCCAAGCATTAATCTGTCAGGTTCACAGGACAACACTCTTTCAGATCAAAGTAAAAATCCAACTTCATTTATACAAGAATTACTCCAAAGCAACTCTTTAAATGGAGGAATCGCTTTAAACTGGACACTTTTCAATGGTTTTAATGTAAAGGCTAATAAAATTAAGTTAGAACAACTTGTTGAACAAAGTGAAGGCACTGCATCTCTTGTGGTTGAAAACACGATTCATGGAATAATTCTTTCATATTATCAATGTAAAATTCAAAGAGAACAATTATCATTATTAAAGAACGTATTAGAATTATCTAAAGAAAAATTTGAGCTTCAACAGACAAAAAATAAATTAGGATTGGGTGTAACCGTAGACCTCCTTCAATTTGAAAGTGCTTATTTAACCGATAGCTCAAATTTAATATTACAAGAACTAGCTTATAAAAACTCTATAAGAAACCTTAACCTTTTACTTGGTGTAGATGTAGATAGAAACTGGAATTTAACTGATGAACTCACACCTCCAAAAAACATTTATTCTTTTGATGATTTAAATAATAAAATGCTTTCCACCAATACCAATATTAAAAACCAACTAATCAACTTTTCCTTATTAAAACAAGACATTGAAATGGCTAAATCAGCATTTTACCCCTCAATATCTTTTAACTCTGGAGGTAACTATAGTAACAGTAGATTTGCAATTGGAAATTTATCACAGAATGGAACGAGTATAAATTATTATGGGAATTTCACTCTAAGCTTTAGGCTATATGACGGTGGAAAGGTAAGAAGAGGCATTAAGGCATTAAAAATTCAAGAGGAAATTAATTTTCTAGAAATGGAAAAATTAAAAAAAGAGTTGAGTCAAGATTTATCTATGAATTTCGACACCTATCAAACTAGATTAAGAATTTTTGAACTAAATAAAAAATCATTTTTAGTTGCTAAGCAAAATTTTGATATTGCTAAGATTAAAGAAAACAGCGGCTTAATTTCTTCTTTTAATTTAAGAGACATTGAAATGGCATATTTAAATTCTGGAATATCACTCTTCCAATCGACTTTCAACTTAATTGAAAGCAACACTACTCTTCTCAAACTAACTGGTGGCATAATTCAAGATTATTCAGAATAATTTTTTTCATTTGTAATAAAAATAGTATGCTTGCATAACTTTTTTTATATATTCGTAAGAATTATTCATTTCAATGAAACCAGAAGAAACAATAGATTTTCAAATTAGATGGGCTTGGTACAACATTTCTAGGATGTACAACCTTAAAGCAAATGAGTTCGGAGGGAGCATGTCCATAGGTTACGCCCTATTAAACATCGACAAAAAAGGTACTCCATCAACTAAGCTAGCCCCTAAAATGGGAATGGAACCAAGAAGTTTAACTAGAATGATTAAACATCTTGATCAGGAAGGTTTAATAAAAAAAGTATCAGATAAAAATGACAAAAGATTGGTTAAGATATTTTTAACCGAAAAAGGAATAACAATAAGGGAACAAGCAAAAGAAGTTGTAATCTCTTTTAACAATAAGATAAAAGCTGAGATTCAGGAGAAAGATTTAGAAACTTGTTTTTCAGTTCTTAGCAAATTAAATAAACTAATTGACAACAATAATATTTTTTAAATGAAAAGAAACATTAAAAATGTAGCTGTATTAGGGTCAGGAGTAATGGGTTCAGCCATTGCTTGTCACTTTGCCAATGTTGGTCTAAACGTTCTTCTTTTAGACATTGTACCTAAAGAAGCTGAAAACTCCGACAGCACTAAAGAAAGAAACAAGATTGTAGATGGAGCATTAGCTAAAGCGTTAAAATCCAAACCAAGTCCCATTTACAAAAAAACATTTGCTAAAAGAATTAAGACAGGTAATATGACTGATGACATGTCTCTTATCTCTAGCTGTGATTGGATTATTGAAGTTGTTGTTGAAAGGTTAGACATAAAAAAGATTGTTTTTGAAAATGTTGAGATGCACAGAAAGAAAGGCACTCTTATTACATCAAACACGTCAGGAATTCCAATTAACATGATGCTCGAAGGAAGATCTGAAGATTTTCAAGAACATTTTTTTGGAACTCACTTTTTTAACCCACCTAGATACCTTAAGCTACTCGAAATCATCCCCACTCCAAAAACCAAAAAAGAAGACATTGAATTCATGATGGAATTTGGCGCAACTATCTTAGGAAAGACAACTGTATTTTGTAAGGATACACCTGCTTTTATTGCCAATAGAGTTGGTGTGTATGCCATACAAGATCTTTTCCATACTGTAGAAAAAATGAACTTAACTGTAAATGAGGTAGATAAACTTACGGGGCCAATTATGGGAAGACCTAAATCTGCAACATTTAGAACATGCGATGTTGTTGGTTTAGACACACTGGTTCATGTTGCTAATGGTGTAAAAAGCAACTGTCCTGATGATGAAAGAAAAGAAGTTTTTGAAACTCCTTCTTTTGTATCTAAAATGCTTGAAAATGGATGGCTAGGTAGTAAATCTGGTCAAGGTTTCTACAAAAAAACAAAAGACGAAAACGGTAAAAAACAAATTCTTCAACTTGATTTATCTACACTTGAGTATATTAAATCTGGAAAAGTAAATTTTGCAACTATTAGCATTGCTAGACAAGAAGAAGAATTAACTAAAAGAACCCGAATTTTATTTTCTGGGAAAGACAAAGCGGGAGAGTTCTACCAACAAGTTTTTTGTGGAATTTTTAGCTATGTTAGCCATAGAATCCCTGAAATCTCTGATGAAATTTATAAAATTGATGATGCACTAAAGGCAGGATTCGGTTGGGAATTAGGTCCATTTGAAACGTGGGATGCTATAGGTCTAGAGAAAGGATTAGCAGTAATGGAAAAGCTTGGAAAGAAACCAGCTAAATGGATAAATGATATTATTGCTAACGGCATTACATCTTTTTACAAAACTGAAGATGGAATCAAGACATTCTACAATTTAAATACTAAATCTTATGAAAGAATTCCTGGAACTGAAAACATTATCTCTCTTGCTTCATTAAAAGAATCTAATACTATATGGTCAAATGATGATGTTCACATTATCGATTTAAAAGATGGTATTATCAATGTAGAGTTCCATACAAAGATGAACACTATTGGTGGTGGAGTTCTTCAAGGAATTAACAAAGCAATTGACTTAGCAGAAGAGAACCCAAAATATAAAGGTGTTGTCATTTCAAATGAAGGTGAGAATTTCTCCGCTGGAGCAAATGTTGGGATGATTTTCATGATGGCAGTTGAACAAGAATGGGATGAACTTGATTTTGCAGTTCGAGCATTTCAAAACACCACTATGCGATTAAGATACTCTTCAATTCCAGTTGTTGCTGCTCCACACGGATTAACACTTGGAGGAGGTTGTGAGATTTGTCTTCACGCAGACCAAGTTATAGCCCATGCTGAAACATACATGGGGTTAGTTGAGTTTGGCGTTGGATTAATCCCTGGAGGTGGTGGCACAAAAGAATTTGCGCTAAGATTATCTGACGAACTAAATAACGGGGACATGAGGATCAATCTTTTTAGAGAAAAATTCCTCACAGTTGGTCAAGCAAAAGTATCCACTTCTGCTCATGAAGCATTTGAATTGGGATACTTGAGAAATGGAACCGATGAGGTAATAACTTCTAGAGCAAATCAAATTTCACATGCCAAAGAAGCGTGTTTAAAACTAGCTAATAAAGGTTATGTTCAAAAAGCAAAAAGAAAAGACATAAAAGTCTTAGGACAAGAAGGTTTAGGAATAGTTTATGTTGGTGCAGACTCCATGAAAAGTGGAAATTACATGTCTGAGCATGATTTAGTTATTTCAGAAAAACTTGGTTATGTGTTATGTGGAGGTGACCTGTCTCAGATTACTGAAGTTTCCGAACAATATCTATTAGACATCGAACGAAAAGCTTTCTTAGAACTTTGCACTAAGAAAAAAACATTAGAAAGATTACAAAGCCTTCTTCAAAAAGGTAAAATATTAAGAAACTAAACAGACAACAATGAAAACAGCTTATATAGTAGGTGGATACAGATCTGCCGTTGGAAAATCAGGAAGAGGTTTATTTAAATTCACTCGACCAGATGATTTAGCTGCTGATGTGGTTAAACATTTAATGAAAGATTTTCCAAACCTAGATCCAAACAGAATTGACGATGTCATTGTTGGCAACGCAACTCCTGAAGCAGAACAAGGGTTAAATATTGGAAGAATGATTTCGCTCATGGGACTTAACACAGAAAAAGTACCAGGAATGACAGTCAATAGATATTGCTCTTCAGGTCTTCAAACAATTGCTTTAGCAGCAAATCAAATACAAGCTGGTGCTGCAGATTGTATTATTGCTGGTGGAGTTGAAACCATGTCTCCTATTCCATTTGGAGGTTGGAGAATTGTTCCAAACTCTAAAGTAAGTCAAGAGCATCCAGATTGGTACTGGGGAATGGGGTTAACAGCTGAAGCTGTTGCTGATGAATTTAGCGTTTCTAGAAAAGAACAAGATGAGTTTGCTTATCACTCACATATGAAAGCCTTAAATGCAATTGAAAAAGGCTTATTTAAAGATGATATAGTTCCTATTAACATAAACGAAGTTTATTTAGACAGCAATGAAAAACGACAAGAAAGAAACTTTATCGCTGACACTGATCAGGGACCTAGAAAAGGAACAAGCATTGAAGCTTTATCTAGATTAAGACCCGTATTTAAAAACGGTGGCAGTGTGACAGCTGGAAATTCATCTCAAACTTCAGATGGTGCAGCATTTGTTATGGTAATGTCTGAAGAAATGGTTAAAGAGCTAAATGTTAAGCCCATTGCTAGATTAGTAGATTACAAAGTTGTTGGACTTGCTCCAAGAATCATGGGTGTTGGTCCACTTTATGCTATTCCAGAAGCTTTAAAAAAAGCTGGTATGAAGCAAAATGACCTACAGCAGATTGAGCTTAACGAAGCTTTTGCATCTCAGTCTGTTGCGATTTTAAAAGGATTAGAATTAGACCCAAGTATCGTTAATGTTAATGGTGGTGCAATTGCTCTTGGTCATCCTTTAGGATGTACTGGAGCAAAATTAACAGTACAACTTCTTAACGAAATGAGAAGAAGAAAACAGAAATATGGTGCAGTTACCATGTGTGTTGGTACAGGTCAGGGAGCATGTGGAATTTTTGAATTATTAAATTAAATATTATGAGTGAAGTGAAAAATGAAGAAAAAGCAGCTATAAAAGGTGGCGAATTTTTAGTAAAGGAAACCAATTTCAACGACATCTTTATTCCAGAAGAATGGTCAGAAGAGCAAAAAATGATAGCTCAAATGTGTGTAGATTTTCTAAACACTGAAGTTATCCCAATCTTAGATGAAATAGACAGTAGTAAAGATCCAAAACTGATGGCTGGTCTTATGAATAAAGCCGGAGAGCTTGGTTTATTGGGCCTCTCAGTTCCTGAAAGTTTAGGCGGGCTAGGTGTCAATTTCATTACCTCAATGCTTGCAACAGAAGCGTTAGGAACAGGCCACTCTTTCTCAGTAGCATATGGTGCACATACTGGAATTGGAACATTACCTCTACTCTATTATGGCAATCAAGAACAAAAAGAAAAATACATTCCTAAACTAGCTACAGGTGAATGGAAAGCTGCATATTGCCTAACCGAACCAAGCTCAGGTTCTGATGCAAATTCTGCAAAAACAAAAGCAACTTTAGATAAAAGTGGTGAAAACTACATTATAAACGGTCAAAAAATGTGGATAACCAATGCAGGATTTGCAGACTTGTTTACAGTTTTTGCCAAAATTGATGATGATAAAAATCTTACTGCGTTTCTAGTTGAAGGAACAACCGAAGGCATCACATTAAATGCCGAAGAAAAGAAATTGGGGATTAAAGGATCTTCAACAAGACAAGTATTCTTTAATGACGTGAAAATCCCTATAGGAAACATGTTATATAAAAGAGAACAAGGGTTTAAAATTGCAGTAAACATTCTTAATATTGGAAGAATAAAATTAGCTGGGGGTGTTATGGGTGGAGCCAAAGGCACCATCACAGAATCAGTGGTGTATGCAAACGAGAGAGAGCAATTTAACAGACCAATATCTAAATACGGAGCTATTAGATACAAATTAGCTGAACAATGCATTAGAACATTCGCATGTGAATCTGCTACATATAGAGCAACACAAAACATTGAAGATGCAATTGAAGATTTAGTTAAAAATGGACTTTCTAAAGAAGATGCTACTCTAAAGGGTATTGAACAATTCGCTCCTGAATGTGCCATCTTAAAAGTTTACGGTTCTGAAGTTTTAGATTATGTTGTAGATGAAGGGCTTCAAATTCATGGTGGAATGGGTTTTTCTGCTGAAAAAAACATTGAAAGATCTTACAGAGATGCTAGAATAAATAGAATTTTTGAAGGCACTAACGAAATTAATAGAATGCTTACTGTTAGTATGATACTTCGTAAAGCAATGAAAGGTGAAATTGATCTGCTTGGACCAGCTACAGCTGTTGGAAAAGAATTAATGGGGATCCCAGATTTTGGAGACTCTGATAATTCAACATTTTCTGCAGCAAAAAAATGTGTTACGAATTTCAAGAAAGCTTTACTTATGGTTGCTGGATCTGCTGTCCAAAAAATTGGAGATAAGCTTGCCAAAGAACAAGAAATTGTAATGAATATTGCAGATATCATTAATACAATTTATGTTACAGAATCTACATTATTGAGAGTAGAAAAAATGGTTCAGCTTAAAGGTGAAGAAAATTGTAAAGAGCAAATTGCAATGATGCAAGTTTTAATTTACGATGGTTGTGACATTATAAATAAGGCTGGAAAAGATGCCATAAACACATTCTCTTCTGGTGATGAACTAAAAATGATGTTAATGGGTATGAAACGTTTCACAAAACATGAGCCATTCAATCCTAAAGAAGCTAGACAGCTAATTGCTTTAAAGCTAATCGACAAAAATGAATACTGTTATTAGAAACTATTCTAATTAAGACCTAAAAAAACAAACTCTCATTTATGGGAGTTTTTTTTTTGAAAAAATCATATATTTATGTAGAAATGACATTTTCAACGTAAATATTAATTATGAAGCTTTTTTATTCCTTAACATTATTATTTGTTTTTATATCACCTATTTATTTAACCGCTCAGAATGTAAATTATGAAGTAAGGGTAGTTGAACTTATGGCAGAAGCTGATGCTGATGATGGTGGAATAGGTTCCTTTTTATATGGTGATCAAGACCCTACCTGGTTTGTTAGAGCACAAGATAATGCAGGTGTTGGATTTAACGCAGCACAATGCAAGCATGTTACAAATCAATGGGGAGATTGGTGGAACTTAGCTGATTACACCTTAATAACAGGTTCTAATTCATCTGCGACTCAAATTAATGTACAAATGGAATGCTGGGAAAAAGATGCCTGTGGTGGAAATTGCACATACAGAACATTTAATGCCAATCCTTTTTCATCAGGATTTTGTTTGGATGGAGATGATAATTATGCGTCTATGGGCAATGTCTCTGGTGCGCTTGCCCCTGCTGGTCAAATATCATTTAAAAATGACCCCGCTTGTCAATGGAACGAGTATCTTGTTTCTAGAGACGGTTCAGGATCACCATCAAACGGATATGAGCAATATTGGGCTAAGATTCAAATTAGATGGGAATACACTAATTTTGATGCTGGAAGTGACGATGCTGTGTGCGACTCTGTAATAGGTCTTAACGCTACAGGAAACGGAACTTGGTCTGTTAGCGCTGGAAACGGTGGTTTTTTCTCTAACAATGCTGACCCAAACGCCACTTTCACTGGTCAACCCGGAGAAACATACACGTTAACATGGTCATCTCTACCAGGGTGCATCAATGCTTCAAATTCAAGCAATGCTGTAATTGAAATTTACGGTTTACCTGAACCAAATCTTTCTGCATCTGCAGATTCAATTTGTGAGGGAGAAAGTGTTACATTTTATGCTGAAAATGGTTTAAATTATGATTGGACTATAAACACAGGCGGCTCGCTAATTCAAACTGGTGTTGTAGATTCTTTTTCTACTGCTTCATTAATTCAAGGTGACACTGTTTTTGTTTCTTTAACTGACTTAAACTCTTGCCTAGGATCAGATTTTTATTCTATAGACGTTTCACCTCTTCCTATACTAAACCTTGGAAATGACACTACAATATGTGATGGATTTTCTTTATTAATAGACGGCACTACTCCATTTGTAACTTACTTATGGGGCTCAGGTGAAAACACATCATCGATTACGGTTTCTGATTCAGGGACATATGAATTAACTGTTACTAATAATTATGATTGTTCTGTTACAGATTCAATTGGTGTTAATTTATTTTCCAACCCTGTTGTTGATCTTGGACTTGACACTAGCATTAACGAAATTGATTTTATAGATTTAGATGCAGGGGCTGGATTTAGTTCGTACAATTGGTCTACCGGGGGGAGCTCTTCAATTGAAACAGTTGACGAATTTGGAGAATACTGGGTTCAAATTACCGATGCTAATGGTTGTATTGCTTTTGACACAATTGTAGTTACTCAAATTCAAAACAATTTATTTCTACCAACCATGTTCACACCTAATAATGATGATAAAAATGATCTCTTGCTTCTTTATGGAAATGGACTCTCAGAGGACATTTTATTTCAAATTTATAATAGATGGGGTGAGGTAGTTTATTCAACTACAAGTTTATCTATTCTTAAATCCGAAGGATGGGATGGTAAGTTCAATAACATAGACCAACCTACTGGAGTATATTTATGGACTCTTATAGCAAACGACTCTAATGGAAATGCCGTTGATTTTAGCTTGATAAACAATCTAAAATCATCTGGAAGTATTTTATTAAAACGTTAAACTAATAACTGAAAAAACATGAAAAATTTTAATCTCATCATAGTATTTCTTCTTATTAGCTTTTCATCAATAAGTCAAGATGCCTTTTTCTCCAACTTCGACCGTTCATTTTCACTTGCAAATCCATCAGCAATAGGTATGTCTGATGACATTAATTTAACGATGATTCATCGAAGTCAATGGATGAGTATTGTTCGACCATTTAGCACGTCTCAATTTGAAGGGTTTTACCCAATAAAAAAAGCCAATAGCAATAAGAAAATAGCTACAGTAGGCATTTCATTTATTAATGAAAGATTAGGCGATGGAGGTTCAATTACAAACAATCAGTTTGCTTTAACAGGTGCCTATAATTTCGAATTTGACAATTCAAATTATTTAGCTGCAGGTTTAAAAGCTGGCTATTTTAATGGAGCAACGGATTTAAGTTCTGTTAGTACTGGATCGCAATTTATAAATGGGTACTATGACCCAAGTTCTCCTTTTGGTGAAAATGTTAACAACCCAGTTGTAAATGGTATTGAAATCACCCCATCACTAACTTGGTTTTCGAAAGATTCTTTAGGTAACAATAAATATTATATTGGTGTAACTGGTTTCAACATAAATCAACCCATTTCAAGCTCAAAAGACTTAAGTTTAGTGGAAGATTTTAGAATGCCAATGAGAATTGCTCTAACAGGTGGTGGAAACATTGGTTTTGGTGAGTTTGCAATTTCCCCAAAAGCATTAGTGATGTTACAAGGAAGTATGGCTCATGTTGTATTGGGTAGTGACTTCATATATGATTTAGCTAAAGATTCTCAAAAAAAGACTGCAATTGGAATTGGAGGATTTTACAGATTAAACGATGCTGCCATTATGAGCTTAAAATACCTGTCAAACAAGATGGATATAGGTCTAACCTATGATTTCACAACTTCTTCTATAGCAGATCCTTTAAACACAAGTACAGGATCATTTGAATTGTTTCTTAATTATAAAATTAAGCAAGTAGACAAAATAAAAACATTTGATTTCATCATTGAAGTATACGATGCAGATACTAAAGTATTAATTGAAGCAAATGCCCAATTCAAAAATAATGCTACGAATGAAAATGGTAATTTGTTTAACAATCTTTCAAAAAGCAATATACCGTTGAATCAAAAAGATGAATACCAGCTATTCATTTCTAAAGATAATTACGACACAGATACAATTTTCGTAATGAATAACTCCGATGAATCTAAAACTCAGAAGGTTTACTTATCCAAAACAATTAGATTATTTGACCTAGAATTAGATATTCTTGATAAAGAAACTAATGAACCAGTTAATGTAACCATTACTCTAGTAGATCAAAATTCTGGAGAGCAAAAAGAAATTGGATCTGGGAACAAATTATTAACAGAACTTGAAAGTGGTAAAAAACATACAATTTCATTAAATGCTGAAGGTTATGAAAATGCTGTATTGGAATTAAGATATGATAAGTACGGAACTCTTAGTAAAACAATGTATGTTTCTAAAACAAAACCAGAGATTATTGCTACGCAATTACAATTAATAGTTTTAGATGAAACAACTAAAAAGCCAATTAAAAGTACAGTGATGGCTATAAACTTAACTGACCCTGAAAATCAAGAAAGTTCTTTAATTGCTCTTAATAGTTTGCCACCAGAAAGCTATCCATTAGAAATTGGTAATAAATTTGAAATTTTAGTTACCAAGGAAGGGTATTTTAATCAAAAAATTAAAATTGAGGCGAAAGAAGCGAAAGATTTAAAACAAGTAATTTTACTCTCACCAATTGAAGTTGGAAAAAGTATAATAGTAGAGGATTTACTTTTCAAAACAGGGAATAATGCTCTTGATGAAAGATCTTTTAGAATTTTAGATCAATTAGTAGATTTCTTGAATCAGAACCCAACAATTCGAATAGAATTGGCAGGACATACGGACAGTGATGGGTCTGATGTTTTTAATCAAAATCTCTCAGAAGGTAGAGCTCAATCAGCTGTAAACTACTTAAACAATAAAGGAGTTAATACTAGTAGACTAGAAGCTAAAGGTTATGGAGAATCTAAACCACTTGCTCCAAATACAAGTCCTAAAGGAAAAGCTAAGAACAGAAGAGTAGAATTAAAAATAATTGGCAAATAAAAAAGGCCCAGCAAGGGCCTTTTACAAAGTTTAATATTTTAAAAACTTATTTAATATCTACAACTTCGATATCAAAAATTAAATCTTTACCAGCTAATGGATGATTTGCATCAACAACTACAGACTCATCTTCTACCTTAACAATAGTTACAAGTAAAGTACTACCGTCCTCAGCATTAGATTGTAATTGCATACCAACTTCTGGGCTTAATTCTTTTGGCAAATTAGATTTAGAAACTTCTTGTATTAGTTCATCTTTAACGTCACCATAAGCTTCGTTACTTGGGATTTCTATCAATTTCTTTTCATTAACCTGCATTCCTACAATTCCGTTTTCAAAACCTGGAATTAATTTACCATCTCCTACAGTAAAGCTTAAAGGTTCTCTATCAACAGAAGAATCAAAAACACTTCCATCTTTTAATTTACCTGTATAATGAACAGATACATTTTTATTTAATTCAACTTTCATTTTAGTTTATATTATGAGTTATCTCTTGGTTTAGCTTCATTAACACGCATTTCTCTTTCCATTAATTGGTGTCCATCTAAGTTTTCGATTGCATCAAGAGCTTCTTGATCATTCGACATTTCAACAAAACCAAAACCTTTGGCTCTTCCTGTTATCTTATCAGAGATTAACTTAACTGATGTTACATCTCCATAAGTTTCAAAGACATCTTTAACATCTTCTTCTTGAACCTTATAATTAAGGTTACCTACATAAATATTCATTTTAAAAAATTATAATTAGTAATAAGATTTAATAAATCTTTTAAATTTTAATGCGGCAAACTTACAAAAAAACAATTCAAATGGTCAGGTTTTTTTAATTTTAAGGAACAAGTAAAATAATGTTTGATTTATGAGTAAAGAGGAAATACAAGAACATCAATTATTCATTTCTAGTCTAGCTCTTTGGATAAAGCTTAGAATGCAAAACAAATTTTCTTCTAAAAGAAGAAAAATGAGGACCAAAATAGTTTTGTTTATAGTAGTATCTGCCCCATTTAGATGGTTACAGACTCTTTTTTTATTTTTCAAGCTTTCAAAAGTAGATTTAAAAAACAATCAACCTGTATTTGTAATTGGCCATTGGAGAAGTGGAACAACCCATTTACATTACCTACTAGCACAAGATAATCAGTTTAGCTATTTAGAAGCATTTCAAGCTTTTTTCTTTAAAGTAGCATTTGTTTCAAAAACTTTCATGAGACCTGTTTTAAATTATTTTATGCCATCCACAAGACCTCAAGACAACATTAAAATAGATGCATCAGCTCCTACAGAAGAAGAACACCCCTTAACAAATCTTACTGAAAAAAGTGGCATGCAAACTTTCTTTTTCCCTCAGAATACTTCCTACTTTGACAAATACAATGTTTTTAAAAACACAAAAGAAAATGAAAAAATAGCTTGGAAAAAAGTATACCATAAAATGCTATGTCAGATAGCTTTATACCATGGAAAAGACAAAAAGTTATTACTTAAAAACCCACACAATACCGCAAGAATTAAAGTTTTACTTGAGCTTTACCCTAGAGCAAAATTCATATTCATCCATAGAAACCCTTATGATGTGTATCAATCAAACATTCATTTGTACAACAAGACTATAAAAACACAATTTCTACAAGAATTCTCTGAAGCAGAAATAAAAGAAAGGGTGCTATATTGTTATGAAGAAACTTTAAAAAAATATATTTCAGACAGAAATGAAATACCAAAAGAAAATCACATTGAAATAAGCTATAAAGAGCTTTCAAATCATCCAATAAATTCAATAGAAAAAATTTACAAACACTTAGATTTAGGAGATTTTGAAAAAGTAAAACCTAATATTATAAAATACTTGTCTTCAATAAAGGATTACAAAAAAAATAAATTCAATACGCTTTCTGAGCAAGAATTAATAGCTATTAATAAAAGATGGGGGTTTAGTTTTAAAGAGTGGTCATATTCAAAGCAAATCAATTGAAAACATATTTAATGCCTCCAAAAAAAGTAATTCCCTGAAAAGAAGTATAAATATAAGAAGGATCAAATGAATAATTATTTGGATTATCTAACTCGTCATCAACATATTTATCAAATGGATCATGAGCTCTTAAAATTGAATTTGCGGGAGGTGTAAAGTTTAATAGGTTTCTAATGCCTGCATATACATTAAATCCTTTATCAAAATCTTTAGCAATTTTAATATTCATTATACTAAAAGGAGACGACTGAGGTAATCTAAAATCATTTTCTACAATCGGAAGGTGCATAGGTCCATAAAGATTGCCTGTATAATCTATTGTCATTCCCACTCTTTTAAAATCATAAGAGCAAGACCATGTACAAGAATATGGTTCAGTAAATAGCTGTTTTTCTTTAATTAAAGTAGCCTCTTCATTTAATTGCATGGAATAAACATCTAACAAAGTAGTACCTAGGTTAATACTTAAAGGGATATTAAAAATGAATTTCGCATTTAATGAAACACCTCTTGAAACACCATAACCATTCAAATTTGAATACCTAATCTGACTATCATTAGAATAGTTTGGAATAATCTTATTGGAAAAATAAGTGTAAAATAAAGATGCGTCCAAGGAGATTTTAGTCCAAGGTGTAAAAATTGTTTTTTCAATGTTGAGATTTAAATTATTAGATTTTTCAGGATTCAAACCCTCACTAACTATTACGTCTCTAGCACCTGTTAAAGCGGCATGATCCTCAGAAAAAACATTTACCACTCTGAAACCATTTCCATAACCAACCCTAAAAACATAAGAGGATGGACTCCATT
The DNA here is from genome assembly GCA_943788115.1 of uncultured Flavobacteriales bacterium. Lineage (GTDB taxonomy): Bacteria > Bacteroidota > Bacteroidia > Flavobacteriales_D > Parvicellaceae. The sequence goes on along the minus strand of CALSPA010000011.1, from coordinate 21,169 downwards.
TCCAATTTAATCTTGGAGAAATAATTAAACCATGAATAGAATGGTAATCTAATCTTGAACCCAAAAGAATATTCATTTTTTTTGAAAGAGTTACATTATCTTGGCAAAACAAACCTGGCAACAACCACTTGTTTGGTTCATTTATTTGAGTGCCATTTTCTAAGACTGATGTGACAGGTGTATTGTCATCATAAAAACTATACCTAACAGCTAAACCATTCACAAGGTTATGGCTCTTACCAAGTTTTTTGTTCCAAACCAATTGACCAAAAGCAATTTGTTGATTTGCAACATATTTAACCAAACCATACCTTGAATCATGGCCATGATAGCTAAATGAGCCACCCAATACAATGTTTTCTTTTATAGGTAATTCGTGTTTACCAATCAATTCAGCTCTATTTGTGAAGATAGATTCTCCATATATACTATCTCCTGCTCTAAAACTATTATTCCATTGCATTTCACCGCCCCACCTGTCTTCATAAAGATATCTAGCTGAAAAAATAGATTTCTTTTTATCTTTTCTATTAACACTCCACTTATTAAATATTGAAATTCTATCCTTAAGTGTTAGGTCCGTAAAATTATCTCCATTATTATCGATTGGATTAGAATAATTATGATAATCAGCAGCAAATATTCCACTTACCTTTTTGTTTTCGGCATACTTAAACATAAAATCAGTTTGAATTTCCCTCCAAGAAGTTGATGAAATATTTAACGAAAATTTAGGAGCACATTCAACATCTTTAGTTAATACATTAATTAAACCAGCAACAGCTTCTGAACCATACAAAGTTGAGGCTGGACCTTTAACCACTTCCACTCTTTGAAGAAGACTATTTGGAATGCCTTGCAATCCATAAACAGAAGACAAACCGCCAACAATGGGCATACCGTCTATAGTAACCATAGTATATGGACCTTCCATACCATTAATATGAATATCTCCTGTATTACATACGGCACAATTAAGTTGAGGACGCACACCGTTTATATTCTGAGTCGCCTCTAGCAAACCAGGAACAGGAACCTTATTTAAATAATTTGCAGAGTATACTTCAATTGGAATTGGTGATTCTCTTTTAGATATTTCAGACAAAGTTCCACTTATAACAACTTCTTCTAAAAAACCCTCAGCTCTTTTTAGTTTAAAAATAAAATTTGTATCAGAATTTAATTCCACATTTATGAATTCATCTGCAAAGCCAACACTTGAAAGTTTAAAATCATATGAACCTTTAACTAATAAAAGCTCAAAATTCCCATCATAATCAGCTGATGTTCCCAAGAGACTTATTGAATCTACTAAATTAACGTATGGAACAGAATTCCCTTTTTCATCTAAAATCACTCCACTGAATTTGAATTGTTGTGAATAGCTAAAGTTCAAAAACAGCAGCATTGTCAACAAATAGGATGATTCTAAGAAATATTTATAATTAAGACTCAAATTAAATAAATAATTAATTAATTTTTCGGCTAATCTAATACTTTTTTTTAGTCTAGTCTAAATTAGTTTATATTTGAAGCAAATTGATTATGAGAAGTCGATCAGAAGAAGATTATCTAAAGGCCATTTACAGCTTAAGCATTAAAGGAAGCTCAACTTCCACTAATGAGATTGCTAAAGCTTTAACAATGAAAGCATCTAGTGTTACTGATATGCTTAAAAAGTTAGCTGATAAAAAATGGGTTAATTACATCAAATATAAAGGTGTAACATTAACCAAAGAAGGAAAACAAATTGCTTTACAAATTATTAGAAAACATCGTTTATGGGAAACGTTTTTAGTAACTAACCTAAATTTTAAATGGGACGAAGTTCACGACATTGCTGAGCAACTAGAACACATAGACTCTATTGAGCTAATTAACAGATTGGATAAACATTTGGGATTCCCTAAGTTTGATCCACATGGAGATCCTATTCCAGATAAAAATGGAAAAATTCAAGATTTAAGAAAATCACAACCCTTATCTGACTTAAAAAAGGGTGATAAGGGGATTATAATTGGTGTTGTTGATGGAACATCAATTTTCCTAAGATACCTTGACAATGAAGGGTTAAACTTAGGTACAGAAATCTATGTTGAAGAAATATTTGATTTTGACTTTAGCTACAAGCTAAAAATTAACAACAAATTTCTTACTGTTTCCGAAAGAGTATCAAAAAACTTATTAATTCAATTTTAGGCTTATGTGGAATGATTTAGTAATATGGTTTAGTGGAATAAATCCTATAAAAGCTGCTTTAATTGCAACCATTTTCACATGGCTTGTTACTGCTTCCGGAGCATCTTTAGTTTTTTTCTTTAAAAAACTTCATAGAGGAGCGTTAGATGGAATGCTCGGTTTTACTGGTGGTGTTATGATTGCCGCAAGTTGTTTTGGCTTATTAGGCCCTGCTATCGACCAAAGTGCTGGTGAGGGATTTATTAAGGTTATACCTGCAGCATCGGGATTTGTCATTGGCGCACTTTTCTTATTTCTTTTAGATAAATACTTACCTCATTTACATATCAATTTTAAAGAAAATGAATCTGAAGGAATAAAAACAGATTGGCATCGAACAACTCTTCTTGTTTTAGCAATTACAATGCATAACATTCCTGAGGGATTAGCTGTTGGTGTGATGTTCGGAGCTGCAATGGGAGATTCTCAAATGATTTCTGAAGCGTTAATTGTTGCCATTGGAATTGGTATTCAAAATTTCCCAGAAGGCATTGCTGTTTCTATGCCTCTTCGAAGACAAGGAGTTTCAAGATTCAAAAGTTTTTGGTACGGCCAATTATCAGCTATTGTTGAGCCTATTGCTGGAGTTTTGGGAGCGTTAGCTGTAACACAGTTCGAACCACTTCTACCTTATGGTTTAGCTTTTGCCGCTGGAGCTATGATTTATGTGGTTGTTGAAGAAGTTATCCCGGAAACTCAAAGAGATAAATACACCGACATCGCAACTCTTGGTTTTATTGGAGGATTTGTTTTAATGATGTCATTAGATGTTGCACTTGGCTAATTATTGAATTAGAATATCTTTTAAAAAATCATTTCCGAGTTCTTCGTTAATCATTGAAATTAATTTTGACTTTTCCATGCTTAGCTCTTGTCTTAAAGGAGCACTGTTTAGCTTCAACACTAATTTCTTATCAAAGACATAAGCATCATTAACTTTCTTCATAATAACTGGGCCCATTATTTTACTAAAAGCCTGGACAACTTCATACTCATTAAATTTTGAAGAATATCCATATGATTTGATGAGGCGTTTTACCACATCATCTAATTTTTCTTCATTTTTATCTCTATTATAACTCATTTCATAATTGAACTGCAAGTCCATCATTTAATTCGAATGCCTTAAAATCAACATTCATTGATTTTAAAATAGAAGGTATTTTTTCTAAATCAGTATCAGTAATAAATGTTTGTCCTAAATCTTCGTTTTCAATTAGTTTTAGCAAATAACTAACTCTTTGATTATCTAATTTATCAAATATATCATCCAATAATAAAATTGGTGCAAAACCTTTTTGATTTTTAATAAAATGAAATTTAGCAAGTTTAAGAGCTATTAAAAAAGATTTTTGCTGACCTTGAGAACCGTACTTTTTTAAAGGATAACCGTGTATTTTAAACGATAAATCATCTTTATGAATACCAACAGATGTATGAGTAATTTTTAAATCTTTATGAATACTCTCCTTAAGTAAAGTGGCAAAATCATTATCATTTAAACTTGAGTCATAAATCAAATCAACTTTTTCGTTAGAATTTGAAAGCTTTTGATAAAAATTATTAAACTCAGGAATAAAATCATTTAAAAAAGCTTTTCTTCTATTGTATATATTATTCCCCTTTTCCACTAATTGAAGATCTATTACTTCCAAAAGATCTGCTTGAAAAGAATTTGTATCAGACCATTTTTTCAGCAGCTTGTTTCTTTGAAGTAATAATCTATTATAAAAAATAAGTTCTTCCAGATAAGACCTTTCAAATTGACTAATTAAAGCATCTATAAATTTTCTTCGAATATCACTACCATCTAAAATTAAATTAATATCATAGGGAGTAATCATAACAGCTGGCATAAAACCAATGTGTTCTGAAAGTTTTTTATATGCTTTTTTATTTTTTCTAAATATTTTTTTATCCCCTCTTTTCATACCACAATGAAGATGAAATACATCATCATTTAATATGCATTTAGCTTGTATAGCTAAAAAAGGAGCATCAAAAAGAATATTTTGACTATCAATAGAATTGAAAAAACTTTTAGTATAACTTAAGTAATGAATAGCATCTAAAACATTCGTTTTTCCTTGACCATTTTTACCTAAAAAACAATTTACTCTATTTGAAAAATCAAAGCTTAATTCTTGACAATTTTTAAAATTTAATAGGGCTAAATTGGTTAGATACATAAAACAAAAATACTACTATGAAGAAAGGTTATGCAATTTATCTTAAAAAAACTATTTTTGCAGACATAATTAAAAAATCATTATGTCTGAATTAGAAGATAAAAACATAGAAAACCAAGAGCAAGAAGAGTCAACTAATAAAATAAACGTAGAAGACTTTCTTGGAGATGAAAGTGCTGAGTTTTTAGAAAAGAATAGATCCTCAATTAAAATTAGCTCTATTGTGTTGGCCATTCTCATTGTAGGTTGGTTTTCCTACAGTGTTCTTTACAAGAATTATGTAGTTGCTCCTGAAAACGAAAAATCTCTTGCAGCAATTTGGAAACAAGAAGCGGCTGCTTTTGACAACAATGACTGGAACAGCTTAATTAATGGAGATTCTAATCAAACATATAAAGGCTTAGAAAAAGTAGTTAATCAATATTCTGGATACGATGGCGGTAAATTAGCCGAATATGATCTTGGAATTGCATATTTAAATACTGGAGAATTTGACAAAGCTATTAAGTCTTTATCTAATGTAGATTTTAATGACGAAATCATTGCTACAATAGCTTTAGGAGGCATAGGAGATGCTTACCTTCAAAAAGGGGACATAAAAAAAGCTGGAAACTATTATGAGCAAGCTTATAAAAGAAGAGACAATGAATTAACAACTCCAATGTATATGATGAAATCTGCTTTCACACATGAAATGGATGAAAACTATAACGATGCACAAAAAATATATCAGGAGTTAATTGAAAAATACCCAAGTTCTCCACTATCTATTACTGCTGAAAAATATTTAGAATCTTTAAAGCTAGGTTCTCCTGTTTACAAACCTGTTTATCAGGAAGAATAAATGGCAACGGCTCAAAATAACCTTTCAAATTTCGACAAAAGCGAAATTCCAGATGCTAGTAAAATGATTATTGGAATTGTTGTCTCCCAATGGAACAATAACGTTACTGATAATCTTCTTAAAGGTGCTAAGGAAACATTGTTAGACCTGAATTTAGATGAATCAAATATCATTATAAATAACGTGCCAGGAACTTTTGAACTTCCATTAGCCGCTCAATATTTGTTAGAAAACACCAACGTTCAAGGTGTAATTGCTTTGGGAAGTGTCATTCAGGGTGAAACTAAACATTTTGATTTTGTTTGCGATGGCGCCACAAATGGTCTAATGAATGTTAGTTTAAAATACAACAAACCTGTTATCATGGGAATTCTTACAGATAACAACTTACAACAAGCAATAGACCGATCTGGGGGAAAGCATGGAAACAAAGGGGTCGAATGCGCTGTTGCTTGCGTTAAAATGATCGCCCTTAAAAAACAAATTGGCTCTCCAAAAGGGAAAATTGGATTTAATACTTAATCAAGTATTGATTTAATATTAGGTTTAAAATATTGATCTGACTTTAAAATCTTACCATCTTCTCTATAAATAGGCTTGCCATTCACATCAAGTTTACTCATGTTACTTTTTTGAATTTCATTAAACACTTCTTCAATTTTATGTTGCATACCGTGTTTTAAAATAGTTCCACATAAAATGTATAACATATCTCCTAAAGCATCTGCAATTTCCACAAGATCTCCATTTTTGGCAGCATCGAGATATTCATCATTTTCTTCCATCATTAAACGATGTCTTAACAAATAATCTCGTTCATTAATTGATGCTACAGGTGCATCTTCATTATCAATTAAAAAAGCATCGTGAAAAGCTCTAACAGATGATATACAATCTTTAAGTAGTAATTCTTTATTATTCATGGGATAAAAATAAAAGTTTCTAATACACGATTTGTGAATTTTTATGAATTATCCTTAACATTTATTAACAAGATATTTCTTGAATTAAAATCAATAATTCACAAATTTACTTCGTTAAAAAAAAAGAACTGACAAATAAAGTTAATTATGGAAGAAAATAAAGAAGTAGTTAGTCAAAAGGAAATTGATCACTTCAATTCCCGTTTCTACTGATATTAGAGAATTAAATGAGCTAATTCAAAAAGAGAGTGCATTTATTGATCTTCTTAACATGGAAATCAAGAAAGTTATTGTTGGACAACATCACATGATTGAAAGTTTAATGATTGGTTTATTATCTAATGGACACATTCTACTAGAAGGAGTACCAGGACTTGCAAAAACCTTAGCAATAAGTACTCTATCACAAACCATAGATGCTGATTTTAAAAGAATTCAATTCACTCCAGATTTGTTACCTGCAGATTTGCTAGGAACAATGATATACAATCAAAAAAAAGAAGAATTTATTTCCAAAAAAGGACCCTTATTTTCCAACTTCATTTTAGCAGATGAAATTAATAGAGCACCAGCTAAAGTTCAAAGTGCATTATTAGAAGCAATGCAAGAAAGACAGGTTACTATTGGAGATCAAACTTATAAACTCCCAGAACCATTTTTAGTGATGGCTACACAGAATCCCATCGAGCAAGAAGGAACCTATCCCCTGCCAGAGGCCCAAGTGGATAGATTCATGCTGAAAGTTGTTCTACCTTATCCCAAAAGAGAAGAGGAAAAGCTAATTATTAGAGCTAATGTTTCTACAAAAGGAATGGCAAAGCCAAATAAAGTGATTAGCCCTGAGCAAATCATAAAAGCACGAGAAGTTGTTAAAAAAATATACATGGATGAAAAAATAGAACAATACATCGTTGATATCGTTTTTGCTACAAGAGAACCTGCTGAATTCCAACTAAAAGATATAGAACCACTAATTGCATTTGGTGGATCACCAAGAGCGAGCATTGCTCTAGCAAATGCATCGAAAGCATATGCTTTCATTAAAAGAAGAGGATATGTAATTCCTGAAGATGTGAGGGCAGTAGCACATGATGTTCTTAGGCATAGAATTGGGTTAAGCTATGAAGCTGAAGCAGAAAACATTACTAGTGTAGAAATAATTAATACAATTCTCAACAAAGTTGATGTACCCTAAACAATCAGTTTCTGAAAATGGATACTAAAGAGTTACTTAAAAAAGTAAGAAAAATAGAAATTAAAACCAAAGGACTTTCTAATCAAGTTTTTTCGGGAGAATACCATTCTGCATTTAAAGGAAGAGGAATGGCTTTTTCAGAAGTTAGAGAGTACATGCCAGGTGATGAAATCAGGACAATTGACTGGAATGTAACCGCCAGGTTCAACCACCCATACGTGAAGGTTTTCCATGAAGAAAGAGAATTAACTGTGATGCTATTAGTTGACATTTCTTCATCCGAAATGTTTGGGTCTGCTAACCAACTAAAAAAAGAAGTCATAGCAGAGCTATGTGCTGTAATTGCTTTTTCAGCAACTCAAAATAACGATAAAATAGGAGCCATTCTATTTTCAGACATTACAGAACTTTACATTCCACCTAAAAAAGGAAAAAAACATATTCTTAGAATTATTAGAGAGTTAATTGAATTTAAACCCAAAAGCAAAAAAACGGATATAGGAGCTGCTATTAAATATTTCAATAACATGATAAAAAAAAGAAGTATTGCTTTTATAGTTTCAGATTTTATTGATGATAATTACGAAAACGATTTGAAGATAGCTAATAAAAAGCATGACATTGTGGGGCTAAAAGTTTTTGACTCAAGGGAAAAAATACTTCCAAACATTGGATACGCCCAATTTGAAGACATTGAAACTGGAATTAAAAAATGGGTGAACACAAGTAGTAAAAAACATCAACTTAAGTATAAAAACAATGCTTTGAGTAGAGAGCATCAAACATTAGAAACATTCAGGAAATCTAATGTAGATTTTGCAAATATCGACATTGAACAAGGGTATATAAAACCACTAATGAATTTGTTTAAAAGAAGATGAAAAAGCTGCTATACATATTGATATTAATTTACTCAGCATCTTTTTCTCAACAAGAAAAATTCACTGCCAAAGCAGTAAATAATGAGCTTTTAATCGGTCAACCAACTCAAATAAAATTTGAATTATCATTTCCAGCATCAATTGCAATAGATGAAATTTCATTCCCTAATTTCAAAACTAACGACACTCTAGGAAATAATTGGGAATTATGGAATATAGATACAATTAAAATTCAAAATTTTGACAATGGAGATGGAGAGATTTACAACCCAGTATTACTCAAAACATTGAAATTGCAAATTTTGATACTGGGAGATACGAATTCCCTCCTATGACTGCTACAATTCAAAACAGAAACATTAAAAGTAATCCAATAAGTTTCAACATAAAATCTGTAAATCTTGTAGACGATCAAACTATAAACAACATTAAAGACATTAAACTTGACCCTCTAAACATCTTAGATAGAATTAGGAATTGGATTGAAAAATATTGGCATCTAATATTAGGCCTTTTAATAATTGCAGGTCTTCTTTTACTAATCTATAAAAAGGTGAAAACAAAAGAAAGAAATTGTAACAACTCAAGAGCCGCAAACACCTCTACCCATTATTTTGTTAGAAAAATTAAACGAAATAGAAAAAGAAAAATTATGGCAACAAGGAAAGCACAAGCTTTATTTCACAAAGATTAATTCTGTTGGTTGGGAATTCATAGAGCATAGATATAATGTTGCAACCTTTGAAAAAACAAGTATAGAAATACTCTCATCTTTAAAACTAACGAGCATCAACCAAAATTGGATAGCATCATTAGAAAAATTATTTATCATCTCTGATTTAGTGAAATTTGCAAAACAAATTCCTACTGAGCAAGAAAACGTATTTGCAATACAAACAATTAGAGAATTCATCGAAAATGAAAGAACTGATTTATTAAACATAGAAGCTAAGGAGTGAAAATATTTAATACATATCATTTTCAAGACCCTAATTATCTGTGGATTCTTATGTTAATACCAGTTTCTGTATTCATTTATTATTGGAAATTAAAATCTAACAACTCATCTCTTAAAACACCTTCTATAAAGTTTGTTGATGGACTACATAATAATAAATTAAGCTGGTTCAATCATGCTATTTTCAGTTTAAAACTTTTTGCTTTAAGTGCTTTCATATTAGGACTTTCTAGACCACAACTTTCTGTTGAATCTGAAGCTGTAACGAAGCTTCAAAAAGAAGGAATAGATATTATTATATCAATGGATGCATCTGGAAGTATGCTGGCACAAGATTTTAAACCAAACAGGTTTGAAGCATCTAAAAACCTTGCATCGGATTTTGTAAAAGATCGAGTTAATGATAGAATAGGTCTTGTTGTATTTGAGGGTGAGGCATACACACAATGCCCATTAACATCTGATATAAATATTCTTACCGATTTAATTGATGAAGCTGAGCAAGGAATTGTAGGTCAAGGAACAGCTATAGGTATGGGGCTTGCTACAGCTATTAATCGACTAAGGGAATCTACCTCTCCAAGTAAAGTGATTATCTTATTAACAGATGGTGTTAATACACACGGTAAAATACATCCATTAAATGCAGCTGAAATTGCAAGTAAATTAAACATAAGAGTTTACACTATAGGAGTTGGAACAAATGGAAAAGCCAAAACCCCTATTGCGATTGATCCTTATAGTGGGAATTACATTTATGAACTTCAGCCTGTAGAAATTGATGAAACTACTCTCAAAAAAATAGCCAAAAATACAGGTGGAAAATATTTTAGAGCTACAGACAATAACAAGCTAAAAGAAATATATCAAGAAATTAACAAATTAGAAACTGCAAAAATTGAAACCATTGAATATGAAGTTGATTTACCTGAACTTGGTTATATTTTCATATTGACAGGATTAATTTCTCTTATGATCGCTTTCGTTTTAAGAAACATTATTTTCAAAACAATTAATTGAAAAAAATAAAATCAAAATATCAGTTCAATAACATTACTGCATTAATTTTCATTGTCGTTACTGAAGGACTGTTCTGGTCTATCGCTCTTACAGCATTTTACATTACTGTATCTAACATCAAAGAATTCAGATTTGAACATCCATATTTTTTATGGACATTTTTAACATTACCATTTTTAATAACATTTTGGTATTTAAACCGAACTTGGAAAAATAAAGCACTAACTAACTATTCATCTTTAAAACTTCTTCCATTTATACATAATGGTTTTTCAAATTCAAAATCCATATTAAAATTTATATTTTTAAGACTTGGATTAGGTTTAATAATAATTGCATTTGCCAATCCTCAATATGGCGAAAATGAAAGAGTTGTTGACTCAAAAGGTATCGACATTATGATTGCTCTAGATGTTAGCAAAAGTATGCAAGCTGAAGATTTAATTAAAGGATACAGTAGATTAGAAGTAGCCAAAAAGGGCATTTCAAGTTTATTTCAAAATTTAAAAGGTGACCACATTGGAATCGTAGTTTTTGCTGGTGATGCTTACAAACAACTTCCTATAACACCTGATTATAAAGTGGCCAATATGTTTCTTTCTAATATTGAGACTCAAATGATTTCCTCTCAAGGAACAGATATTGGAAATGCAATAGACAAATGTGTATCATCATTTAAAGATGAGAGAGAAACAAACAAAGCAATTATAATTCTATCAGATGGTGAAGACCATGAAGAAAATGCATTAAATGCAGCCAAAGAAGCAAATAAAAAAGGAATTATAATTAATACTATCGGAATGGGAACCTCCAAAGGAGTTCCCATTCCAATCTACAGAAATGGGAAAAAATCTGGAGTAAAAAAAGATGAGAATGATCAAACCGTACTTACAAAACTAAATGAGCAGATGTTAATGGAAATAGCTCAAGCAGGTAATGGCAGTTATACAAGAGCATCTGGAATGGATATTGGTTTAAAAACAATTCTTAATAGAATAAATAAAATTGAAAAATCCACATTAGAAACAAACAGATACACAACATATGATGATAAATTTCAAATCTATTTATTTATAGGAATTATTTTTTTAATATTAGAGCTTTCTTTAACAGATAAAAGAACTACATTTTGGAACCAATTTGAACCATTTAAAAATGAAAATTAAAATTTCCGGCATATTTATTCTATTGCTTTGCTCATTAAACGTTATTGGACAATATAAAGCAAAAATTGAGCTTAATGAAGGTGTCAAAGCATATGAAAATGGTGAATACCAAAAAGCGCAAGAACATTTTGAAAATTCATTTTCAGAAAATCCAGCTTACACAAAAGCAATATTTAACGCTGGAAACGCTGCTTACTTAAATGGTGATTTTGAAGCTGCTAGAGATTTCTATAATAAATACATTGGTTCAAAAGAAAATAAATTTGAACGTGCTGAAGCTTTACATAACATTGGAAATAGCTATTTGAAAAATTTTAAAGAAAAAAAAGACGAAAACAGTTTAATTGAAAGCATTAATTATTTTAAAAAATCTCTTAGAGAGAATCCAAATGATCAAGAAACTAGATATAATTTAGCTTATGCTTTAAACCAACTTCAACAAAATAAAGAAGAAAACAAAGAAGATAACCAGCAACAAGACGAAAATAAGGACCAAGACAAAAAAGATCAGGAACAAAAAGATCAAGAAAAAAGAGATCAAGACAAAAAGATCAAGACCAAAAAGACCAAGACAAAAAAGATCAGGAACAAAAAGATCAAGATAAAAAGGATCAAGACCAAAAGAAAGATAATGAAAAAGGAAAGGGTGATAAAGAAAAAGAAGAAGAGAAAAAAGGAGAAATGTCTCAAAAACAAATAGAAAAAAACTTAGACGCCATTAACAATGAAGAAGAAAAAATTTTATTAAAAGTTAATCGTCAAAAAGGAGACAAAAAGAAATCCACAAATCAGGTAAAAGATTGGTAAATAATGACATTTAATAAATCAACATATTTTTTTATTGCTTTAATCTGCTTTTCATTAATAAGTTTTAATGTTGTTTCTCAGGTGTTTAACATTAAGACTTTTGTTAGCGATAATCAAATTAAGAACAATGATTACTTTAAATATACAATTGAGACTAATAAAAAAGTAAAAATTAATTCGCCAAGCTTAGCTGACTTTAACATTATACAAGGCCCTTACTCTAGCTCTTCAAGCTCTGTTTCAATTACTAATGGTAAAATAAATAAAGTTGAAACTTATTCATTAACCTATTTACTTTCTCCAAACAAATCTGGGAAACTAACTATACTTCCTGCAACAGCAAGTTATAACGGAAAAGATTATAAATCGAATTCCATTGAAATTTCAGCTGTTGATTCAAAACAAAGCAACTCAACAACTAATATAAAACCTACTAAAAACACCAATCTATTTGCTAAAATTAATTTGAGTAAAAAGAACACTTTCATGGGGGAAAATATCTTTGTTACTTATAAGATATATACCAGATATAACAGATTACAAATCATTGACCTAGATTACCCTATGACAAATGGATTTTGGAATGAAGAAATTAAAACACCTGGAAATGGTTGGCCTCAAAAACAAGAAGTTATAAATGGTTTAACTTACATAGTGCTTACTTTAAAAAAAGAAATTATTTCACCTCAAAAAACAGGCGAACTAACAATACCACCAATTGAGACAAAAGTTCTCATAAACCAAGATTTTTTTAATCGTGGAACAGAAAAAACAATTAGAAGTAATAGTGTTAAAATCAATGTAAAACCCTTCCCTAAAGGAGCACCAAAAAACTTTAATGATCAAGTTGGTAAAAATTATAAATTAAACATTAAATATTCTGTAACAGAATTAAAAGTTGATGAACCACTCGATGTAACAATCGAGATTAGTGGCAATGGTAATTTAAAACAGCTACAAATTCCAGAAATAAGTTACCCATCAGATTTTGAGGTGTTTCCATCAGAGAATAAAGAACAAGTTAAAGTATCTAACAATGGTATTTCAGGAAAAAAGGTATTACAACAATTGTTAATCCCTAGACATCATGGCGATTTCAAATTACCTGAAATAGAGTTCACCTATTTTGATTTAATCACAAAAGAATATAAAACTTTAAAAAAACCGGCTAAAATCATTAAAGTCCAAAAATCTGATGATAAGAATTTAGCTAATTCAATTGTAAGGCAAAACAACCAAGAGGAAGTTGTTTTAATAAATAACAACATACGACATATTGAAGGTAATTCTAAATTAAGCCTAAATGAGGCCCCCCTTTTCGGAACCTTCAGCTATTGGTTATTGTTGGCAAGCCCAGCACTAACATTTAGTTTACTGTTTTTATTTGTTAATTATCACAAACAAAATTCCAACCCTGAACTTATTGCAAGGAAAAAAGCTGGAAAACAACTTGAAAAAAGATTTGAAATAGCTGAACAAGTATTGAATGAAAACAAAACTGATGAATTCTATCAGGAATTATACAGTGCATGGTTGAATTATCTTTCATTAAAATTTAAGCTCCCTGTTTCTAATCTAAACAAAGAATCTATAACGAATGCTTTCAAAGATTCAAATGTCCCTGAAAACATTATAAAAAAAACAAATCAAATATTAGAAGAATGTGAATCAGCAAGGTACGCTCCAATAAGTAATGAAGATTCAAACAAAACATTAAAAGAAAGTAAAAGTATTATTAATGAAATTGAAGCTTATGCTAAAGTTTAAATTAAGTATCATATTATTTGTTTGTTTGTTTAATTCATATGGAAATTCAAACTTCAACTCTGATTCTCTTTTTAATCAGGCAAATCTATTATATGAAGATCAAAATTACACAGAAGCCAATAAAGGATATTTAGAATTAAAGGACAAGGGATATTATTCCAAAGAATTATTTCTGAATTTAGGTAATTCTTATTTCAAATTAGACAGTATTCCTCAAGCAATATTATCATTCGAAAAAGGATTAAAAATTGCTCCTGGAGATAAAAACCTAATTCATAATTTAAAAATTTGCAACTCTATAATAAAAGATAAATTTGTTGTTAAAGAATCCATTCATATAACAGATTGGATTTATGTTTTTTTAGGAAAATCCACGAATTATTGGGCAATTTCTTCGATAATTTTAATGCTAGCTTGTTTTTCTTTTTTAACATTATTTCTTTTCACTGAAAGTAAGACACTTAAAAAAGCAACTTTTTACACTTCAATTGCAACATTTATTATTTCACTATTTACTATATATTTTGCTTGGTTGAGCAATGATAAGCTACAAGACACTAATTATTGCATTCTTTTCACTCCACATGTATGGATTAAAGCAGAACCATCAATAAATGCTGAAAACAATTACAAACTTCACGAAGGAAGTAAAATGAAAATAATAGACGAAAATACAAAGTGGTTAGAAATTTCTTTCGATGAGAAAATTGGATGGATAGAGAAAAAAGATGTTAAGAGAATCTAATAGGTGAATGAATGACTAAAAAAGAGAAAGTAAAATACGTTATTGATCAACTAGAACATCTATACCCTACAACTCCAATTCCACTAGATCACACAGACACATACACTTTACTAATAGCTGTGCTTCTTTCTGCCCAATGTACTGATGTAAGAGTGAATAAAATCACTCCTAAATTATTTAGCAGGGCTAATAATCCTTTTGAGATGGCAAAATTAGATGTTGATGAGATAAGATCTATAATTAGACCATGTGGACTATCTCCAAGGAAGTCTAAAGCCATAAGTGAGCTTTCTAAAATTCTTATAGCTAAATACAATGGGAATGTTCCAAACAGCTTTGAGCTATTAGAAGAACTTCCTGGTGTAGGACATAAAACAGCATCTGTTGTAATGAGCCAGGCATTTAAGGTACCTGCATTTCCTGTTGATACTCACATTCATCGATTACTTTATAGATGGGGACTTACAAATGGTAAAAATGTAGTTCAGACTGAGAAAGATGCTAAAAGACTTTTCCCAGAATCTATTTGGAATAAATTACACCTTCAAATTATATTTTATGGAAGAGAGTATTCTCCAGCTAGAGGATCAAAAAAGCAAAAAGATTTTATAACAACAACAATAGGTAGAAAAAATGATCCCTATTTAAAAAATCACTAGCAACTAATAAATTTTAGTTTAAATACCTTTCAAAAAGTTTTAATATTCTTTTATACTCATCTAACCAGCTAGCACTTTCCTTAAATCCGTGTGCTTCCAAAGGAAAAACTGCCAATTCCCAATCATCTTTTTCTAGCTCTATAAAACGTTGAGACAATCTTATAACATCCTGAAATTGAACATTATCATCAACAACACCATGCAACATTAATAATGGGTCACTTAAACCCTCTGCAAAATAAATTGGAGAGCTCTGAGCGAATGCAATGCTGTCTTCTTTTGGAGTATTTAGAATATTTGATGTGTATTCATGATTATAATGTGCCCAATCAGTTACAGATCGAAGAGCTGCACCACATGCAAATTTTCCTGGTTCAGTTAATAAAGCCATTAAAGTAATGAACCCACCATAGCTACCACCATAGATGCCAATTCGGGTAGAGTCAATATCTAGCTCGTTAATAAGAAATTCTCTCCCCGAGAGTTGATCTTTTAAATCCCAACCTCCCATGTGCCTATAAATTGCAGTTCTCCAATCTCTACCATATCCTTCAGAAGCTCGATAATCAATGTCTAAAACTGTATATCCTTTCTCGTTTAAAAGATGATGAAACATGTACTCTCTATAATATCCACTCCACCAATTATGTGCATTTTGTAAATAACCAGCTCCGTGAACAAAAATTACTGCAGCTCCATTTCTGTTTTCTATTGCTGGTTTATAAACTCTAGCTGGAACGGATAAACCATCCATGCCTTTAAAATTAATAATTTCAGGTTTTTGCCAATTGTAAGCGTCAAATTCTTTAGTCTTAGAATTTGTAAGTTTTACCTGATTGGAATTAGAAGAATTATCACCAATAAAAAGCTCCCAAGGCTCATTCTTTGATGAATATAAAAAAGCAATATTTTTTTCATCTGGTGAAACCTCAACATCATAATTACCTTCATTTTCTAGAATGGGAATTAATTCATTGTTCTTCCAATTTAAATGATAAAAGTTTCTATTTCCTAAATGTGTTTTATTTAGTGTTAAATAAAATACCTCTCCATTATTTGAGAGTTTTGGCTTTCTAACTTCATATTCTCCTTTGGTTAAAGCTTTCTTCTTTAGGTTCTTAATTGAACACATGTATAAATGCGAAAACCCTGTTTTTTCAGATTGATACCAAATGGCATTGTCGTTATCCATCCATCCCATATTTCCTTTAACACCATTCCACCCTGAAATTCCAGGTCCTCCTACCCAAGCTTCATCATGTTGGTGATCTATTTCTTTTAATTCACCAGTACTTAAATCTAAAATAGTAATCCACCTGTCTTTATTGTCATATGACTTTATCTCTACAATAGCCTTATCTCCATGTTTATTAAATATTGGATAATGATAAATTACATTTTTTGGATTATCTAGTTTATTTAAAAAATCAACATTAACGTAATCTCTAATAAAAGAAGGTCGATCAAAAACTCCAGAAAGATGATCAATAGAAATAAGTAAAGAAGAATCTGTTTCTAAATTATAAAGAAATAAATCATGTTTATCATCCGGTCTACCTACTTTTGGACGAGCGTTAATTGAAGAAGACCATCCATTTTTAGAAACATAATTCTCAACATGAGTATATTTTTGTTTAGGAAAGTCAGTAATTAAATATATTAATGCCTTTTCATTGGGTGATACAAAAACTTCTTCAAAGTCACCATTTGTATATTTAACAGGTTTTCTTTTCCAAGCAGTTTGTTTATCTCTAACAATTCTATTTCTTTTTTTTGTGTTTTCAGCAATTTTATAATATTCAAAAAGATCTTTTTGTTGTTCAATTAAGTAATTCTCTTGCTCATTTTTAATTTTCGTATTCTCATTTTTTTCAAAACTTACTAATTCTTTAAAAAGAGAAGTTTTAGTATCTATAAAACAAAGCGAATTATTTCTAGTAAAATATATTCTATTTGGATCATTTACTAAATGAACAGTATGTATTCTATCATAAGATTCATACAAAACAGATGGTCTATTTTCGTTTAATACCCATTTTAAAATCCTTCCGTCTTTAGCATAAACATAAAAATCATTAACTGTGTGTTTAACCATTCCTCTATTGGGTAAATATGTTAATGAATTATCTGGAAGTTTTACAGCTTCATTATTTGAAATGTAATAATATTCAGAAACATTAATGTTATTAGGGTTCCATTTAAAAGCAACTTCTCCATTAGGCAACCAAAAATGATCTTCAGGCCAATGACCGATAAAGTCTTTGCCTTTCATAATATCCTGCAGTTTTAACTGCCCAAAAGAAAAAAATGATAAACTAAAAAAGAAAAGAATGATTAAAATTGTTTTTTTTCATTACACAAAATTTTACGTAAGTATAATGAAAAGAGCCGCTTTTGCGGCTCTAATTATTATTTAATTCTTGAATAAATAGATAACACCATTCAATCTAACAACTACTTCTTCTTTGTCAGATAAATATGTATTCTTTTTAGCACTTTGACTGTCACTTATTTTAAAATATTCTGGACTAAATTTTTTGATATTTATTGCAGTCACAATTTCTTTTTCAGAAATAGTACTTTCAACCCATAAGTTTTTGTGCAAATAAAAGGTTTTAGATCCTATTTTACGAATATTGTTAACCTCAACTGACATTCCAGCTTCATTATCATAGGAAATACTTTCAGCATAACCATCTGCAATTATAGAAGGAGATCTGGCCATTTTATTTTTTTGAGTTCTAAGAACATTAGCTTGTTCTCCAACAACAACATCTAACATTTCTAATTCTTGAACACTTTCTTGAATTAAAAAATCTTGTTCTACAGCAAACATTTCTTCTTTTGCTAAATATGCTGTATATGGAGTTAAAATTCCATGTTTTTTGCTTAAAGTCACTAATTCGTCAACCCATTCTTTCTGCTTACCATTAAGGTCAATCTGATCAATTAAAAAACCCACTCTTCTAGAGGCCCATATTTTCTCTATGTAATTATTTACGCCTAGATCTTTTTCAGATTCAAAATCAATATCATAATTAAAGGTTTTTACTTTACCCTCAATTTTCCCAGTAATAGTTAAAGTACTCTTACCAGGCCTGTTATATTTCCCAACCCATACATTAGCTGACTTCCCGAGAATAAATCTGGAAGTATTTCTGGATAAGTAGTTCGAACATCTGTATTATTAAACCTAATACTTATATCTGTCATTACTGGACTACTGATGTTATTATAAAGCTCGGACACAGAATTTTCAATGTCTTCATGAGGTTTAACATAGGATGTTAAACCACCATTTCATGAAGATAATCTTTCTAGTAATCTAGCGTTAACGTCATTTCCTACACCGAAAGAAAAAATTCTAGCATTGTTAGCATTTGCATTTAATACGTTCTGAGCTATTTTCATTTCATTTTTTTCACCAGAAGTTGCTAACCCATCGGTAAGAAAAATAATATAGTTAGGATTAGAAGAATTTGTAAATAATTTCATCGCTTTAGTTAGTGCGTCATTTATATTGGTACCCCCACCAGAAGATATAGTTGAAACATAGTGCAATGCTTCATTTTTTTCTATTTGGCCATAAGTTTGATTTTCATTTTTATACAGTTGAACTCTATCATCATAAGTAATAATGTTAAATTGATCACCCATATTTAAATTTTTCATTACAAATGACAATGCTTTTTTTGATTGTTCAATTTTCTTCCCACCCATTGATCCAGATTTATCCAAAACAAAGACAATGTTTTTTTTACTAACGCTCTCTGTGTTTAATTCAATTGATGGACTAGCCATTAGCATAAAATATCCATCCTCATTTTTGTCTGGCTTATAACTAAGAACAGCAGCTCCAACATCGCTATCTTCCAAAGTATAAAAAAATTTAAAATCGTTCTCAGGTAAAGAATTTAATGCCTCAAAATTTATTTCAGCATAGTTTTTAGTGCTTTGATTTACACTAACAGAATATAAAGGGCTATAAATGTTGTTAATTTCTTTATTTGACTGAATATTAGCATGAAAACTTACTTTTTCCAAAGCTTTTTTTGAGAATTTTTGAGTTCCAAGCGGATAAGAAAAACCAATAGAATTATTCTTTTTCTTACACAACTGAGTATAAGTAACAGATATTTCTCTTTCCTGTCCAATTGCTATAGGAAAAACACTCGTTTTAAACAATCCATAACCAGCATATTGCATTAATGCAGGATCTTTCTTTCTAGATACAATCGATTGATAAATTTGTTGAGCATCTTCCTTTTTCATTAATTCTCCAGGTACTTCTTCTCCATTTACCATCATCATGAAATTTTGAACTACACCATCGTTAGGTAATGGAAAGAATAATTCCACTTCTAAATCTCTTTTACCAGGATTAAAAATAGTTTGTGTAACTCTAACTTCTGCAAGTTGATTTTTGATTTGAGCATCAATTTCAATTTTTTTTACAATGTATGAATTACCAACAGACAATTGATCTGGATTATAACCTGGCACTTTTTGAGCAGATTTATCAAATGCAGAGCTAGTAATAGCCATTTGAGCATTAAAATTTAGATGAAATAAAACTGTGATACTTAGGAGAATTAATTTTTTCATAATTGTTTTTTCTATTTAATACATGACAAGTTAAATTCCGTTCATTATTGATGTATCTTTTTATAAATTTGTGCACCATGTCTTCAAGAATTAATATAAAAAATAAAAAAGCAAGATTTGAATTCGAATTCATTGAAACCTATACAACAGGCATTGTATTAACAGGGACTGAAATAAAATCTATAAGAGCTAGTAAAGCCAGTATTGCTGAATCATATGGAGTAATGGTAAACAGTGAGATCATTATTAGAAACATGTATGTCCAAGAATACGAGAATGGGACACATTACAACCACGAAACAAGAAGAGATAGAAAACTTTTATTAAACAGAACAGAGTTAAACAAAATAGAAAGAAAAATAAAATCTAAAGGACTTACTCTAGTTCCTGTCAGTCTATTTTATTAATAACAAAGGATTAGCTAAGCTAGAAATCGCACTAGCTAAAGGAAAGAAAAATACACGATAAAAGAGAAGATTTAAAACAAAAAGATGCAAGAAGGGAGATGGACAGAAGACTTAAGTAAGTGTTTAAAAATCAGATTTTTTACATATTATTAATTAAATATTTTAGTCCAAGTATTTTATCTTATAGTATTAAAAGAAACATAATGATAGTTTCCTCTAGCCTTGTTTCATAGTATACTTATCGCTCTTACCTTACCTTCTGGAGTTGCAGCTAAAGCAGTGTATAAAGGTTCTAAAAATTTTCTCCTACCAATTCTAGTTAAGAATTTTTTCTAATGCAGCATCAATACCTCGATAGTTAAAACGAATACTTTGCTCAAACCAAGCAGCCAATATTTCTGAATTACCACTTTGAGTTAATTGGAATTTATCATCAATTAATTTCATTTGTTCTGAAGTTGTTTCAGTGATTTAACTTTCTTATAAAGTGTAACCACTCGTGAGTAGACCAGTCACTTGCATTAATTAAATTAACATCTGAACTTTTATGAAAACCTACTAAACCTTCATCAACATCATTAAAACGCTGACTAACAACAGAAGGGCAATTATCTGGCAACCCAGGCTCATATACCCACTGGCTATACATTTAGGTCAATATTGTTAGGGACAAGCAAATTATCGTTAAGGTATTGAACGAAATATTCTGTAACAATGGTTTGAAATTTATGGTTATTGAAATAATTTTTTAGAAAAACATCAAAC
>CALSPA010000010.1 GCA_943788115.1 uncultured Flavobacteriales bacterium | reverse complement strand
AAGCAGGTGGTCACAACGGGAAAGATGAAACTACTACTTTTTTGTCTAATTCCCGAAGTTTCTAGTTCACTAGATATTCCTGTAATAGCAGCTGGTGGAATTGGTGATGGTAGATCAATGCTATCAGCAATGATTTTGGGGGCAGATGGGGTTCAAATGGGTACTCGATTTGTTGTTTCTGAAGAATCATCAGCTCATCAAGAGTTTAAGAATAAGGTTATTGAAACAAAAGAAGGCGATACTCTACTAACATTGAAAGAGATTACACCTGTAAGATTAATAAAAAATCAATTTTATTCAAAAATTGCTTCATTGTATGACAAAGGTGGTAGTGATGCAGAGCTTAAAGAACTGCTTGGAAGGGGGAGAGCTAAAAAAGGAATGTTTGAAGGTGACTCTAGTGGAAGGGGAGTTGGAAATAGGACAAGTATCTTCTCAGATGAATAAAGTAAAACCAGCAAGTGAAATAGTTGCTGATGTTATTCTCGAATTTAACAAAGCAAAAGAAGGAATTAATTCAGATAAATTTAATTTTAAATGATTCAATCAAAGAAATTTAAACTTTCTAATGGTTTAAGGGTTGTCTACCACAGAGATGAATCTAGTCCTGTAGCCGCTTTTAACATGTTATACGATGTTGGTGCAAGAGATGAGAACCCCAATAAGACTGGGTTTGCACATTTATTTGAGCACCTTATGTTTGGCGGGTCATCAAATATACCGGATTTTGATGGGCCTCTACAAATGGCAGGTGGACAAAGTAATGCATTCACTTCAAATGACATTACCAATTATTACATGACTTTACCCTCTGTGAATTTAGAATCTGCATTTTGGTTAGAATCGGATAGGTTAAATTTATTGGATTTTAATCAAAACAGTCTTGATGTTCAACGAAAGGTAGTTATTGAAGAGTTTAAACAGCGTTACCTTAATCAACCTTATGGTGATGTTTGGTTACTACTAAGACCTCTTTGTTATAAAATTCATCCATATAAATGGGCTACTATTGGTGAGAAAATTCAGCACATAGAAGATGCTAAAATTGAAGATGTTAGGGCTTTTTTCTTTAAGCATTATACACCTAGAAATTCAATCTTATCTATTGCTGCAGATTTAGAATTTGAAAAAATTGAAGAACTTGCTGATAAATGGTTTGGTTCTATTGAAGATAGAAGTGAATACACTAGGATTTTAAGTCCAGAACCTATACAACTTGAAAAGAGAGTGCTACGTGTCGAAAGAAACGTCCCAAATGATGCTTTATATATTGCTTTTCATATGGATAATCGAATGGGTGAAGATTATCATGTAGCTGATTTAATTTCTGACATCTTATCCAGAGGAAAGTCAGGAAGATTTTATAAAAAATTAATTAAAGATAATCCTAAGTTTATTGAGCTTTCTGCATTTATTATGGGCAGTTTAGATAATGGTCTTTTTGTAATTGCAGGTAAGCCTGTAAAAGGAACAAGTTTAGATGCTGCATATGATTTAATTAGAGCTGAATTAGATTTGTTTTCTTCAGAAATAATAGGATGAAAGAGAGCTTCAAAAAAATAAAAATAAAATTAAATCTTCTTTAACATTTCAGGAGATGTCTAATTTAAACAAAGCAATGAGTTTAGCATATTATGAACTGTTTGACTCATCTAGCGAAATAAACAACGAATTTATAAAATATGAAAATGTCAGTTCTTCTGATATTAAACGAGTAGCAGCGAAATTATTTTCTGAAAAAAATTCAAATATTTTATATTATAAATCAATTAAGGATGCTTAAAAGAAAGGACTCCCCAGCAATAAAAGCTCTTGAGTTAAATGAGTATAAAGGAGCCTGTAATAGAATCTTTAGATAACGGAATTGAAGTTGCGTTTTTCAACCTGGGATCTCAAGATTTAATTCATGTTGAACTTGTTTTTAATAATGGACTGACTCAATCAGAGAATGTAATAATACCTACTGCAGTTTCAGAACTTTTTGGAACAGCCTCGTCCTCTTTTAAATCAGGTGAGATTGCAGAGAAATTAGATTTTTATGGAGCGTTTTTAGAGACAAGTATTAACAAGGATATTGCTTCAATTTCTATATATTCCTTAACAGAACACATTGATGATGTTCTTGTCATATTGTTTGATTCATTATTTAATTTAGAATACCCTCAGAATGATATTGATATCTTTTTGTCTAATTCTTTGCAAAAATTGAAATCTGAGCTTGAGAAAGTTGAGTATGTCTGTCTTAAAACCTTTAACCAGTATCTTTTTAAAGATCACCTATATGGAAATATCATTTCTTTTTCTGATTTTGAAAATATTTCATCTAAGCAATTACAATTGTACTTTAAAAATTATTACAATCCACAGGATGTATCTGTTGTAGTTTCTGGGAAATTTGATAATTCATCTTTGTACAATTCATTGAATAATAATTTAGGCTTATGGAATGGAAAGTCTGTTAAAAAAATCATTCCTTCTATCGATAAAAGTGACACATTCAAATTATTTGTTCCAAAAACAAATGCTTTACAATCTGCAATTAGAATTGGAAAGATTATTTCTGTTAAGTATGGTTCTATCGATTACTTTAAGCTAAAATTACTTAACACTATTCTTGGCGGTTATTTTGGCTCAAGGTTAATGTCTAATTTAAGAGAAGAAAAGGGTTTGACTTATGGAATTAATTCATCTTTTATAAATTATGATGCTGCATCATTTGTTGTAATATCAGCTACTGTGAAAGGCGAATCTACTTCTGTTGCTATTAAAGAGATTTACAGTGAAATAGATAGATTGTCTAATCAATTGGTAGATAATGAGGAATTAATTCTTGTAAAGAATTACATTTCTGGAAGTTTAATGAGAACTGTTGATGGGCCATTTTTAATAGCAGAACAGTATAAGTTGCTAAGCCATAAAGGAGAAAAGTTAGCTTACTTGGAAAAATTCAATGCAGTTATTCAAGAAATTACTTCTGAAGAATTATTGCAATGTGCTGTAAAGTATTTCTCTGTTGATTCTTTCTCAGAGGTTGTAGTTGGACCTGAAAGCAACAATTAAAAAGTTTATACGTTTAATCAGAGATTGTTTAGATTGAACTAATATTATGTTTAGATTACTTACAAATATGAAATTGATAGTAACATCTATTATATTTGTTTTTATCTCAATTGTTGGTCAATCTAAATTAATAGAAAATGTTAATTTTTCAACAACATACTCAGGTGAAAAAACTGACAATAGTTCTTTGTCAATTCTCGCATTGGGCCCACCAGATTTTCGTTGTGTTTCTGTTGATGCTTTAGGAGATGTTTTGCTAACATGGGTGCCGGTTGATGATCCACTTGGAGATTTTTTAGAATACCGAATTTATAGCGAAATGGCTGGAGTCTTTAATTTAATTGGAACCCAAACAAATATTTCTAACGCTTCATATGTTCATCTTGGAGCTGGAGCTAACCTAAGTAGTATTAAATATTATATTTCTACAGTTTCTAACCCTTCAGGATCTATAATTGAAGAAAATTCAGTTGACACATTGTCAACAGTATTTTTAAACGTTGTAAACCCTTCTAATGGAACAGCAGTTTTACAGTGGAATAGTATGGTTAACCCCCAACTTAGCACAGCCAATAGCTATTATTACATTTATCTGGAATATCCATTGGGGTCTTGGAGCTTAGTCGATTCTGTTTCAAGTACAATAAACTCCTATTATGATACAATTACTATCTGTGATGAATTTTTAAATTATAAAATTGGATTGATTAATGATTTAGGATGTGAAAGTTTGTCAAACATAGATGGTGATCAATTTCAAGACATGCTTCCTCCAGATATACCTCAAGTTAATTATGTGACTGTAGATACCTCTTCAGGAAACGTAATTGTAGATTGGAATCCTACTTTTTTTCAAGATACTTATGCATATATTATATTTCAAAATATAAATGGTGTTTGGAGTGTAATTGATACAGTTTATGGATATAACAATACTAGCTATTTAAATTCTACATCATCTAATTCTTCAGCTCAAGTTGATAATTATGGTATTGCAGCATACGATAGTTGTATTACTGGTAATCCTAATACAAGTCCCGTAAGTAGTTCACATAATACTATTTTATTAA
Organism: uncultured Flavobacteriales bacterium; assembly: GCA_943788115.1. Lineage (GTDB taxonomy): Bacteria > Bacteroidota > Bacteroidia > Flavobacteriales_D > Parvicellaceae. Next base: position 78,094 of record CALSPA010000010.1, on the reverse strand, counting down.
CCAATGAGCTAGATGTTTGTGATTTGTCTGTTAATTTATCTTGGAACAGCTATTTAGGATGGCAAAATGGGGTTGATAATTATAAACTTTTTTATTCAAAAGATAATGGTCCATGGAATTTACTTGCTCAATTAGGATCAGCCAGCAGCTATTTACATCAAAATTTAGATGGATTCTCTACATATAAGTATTTAATTGAAGCAAATGAAAATGGTGTAAATAAATCTCTTTCTAATATTTCTAATAGATATGTGTATCAACCATCTCAACCTTCTTTTTCATATTTAAGTTCAGTAAGTGTAGTTAATGATAATCTAATTGAAGTTGAATTTCACTCAGATAATTCTATAGATGTATATGGGTACGATCTTTATCGTTCTGACGATGGTGGTTTAAACTTTAATTATTTGGATTTTTCTAATTCGAGTGTAAATCCAATTGTTTTTGTAGATTCTGATGTTGATGCAGATCAACAGAATTACCAATATTATGTTTCGGTTATTGATAGTTGTAATAGAGAATCAACAATATCTAATATTTCAAGTAGTATTTTATTAAATGCATCGGCAAATAATGGGTTAACCAATGATTTAATTTGGAATAGCTATATCAATTGGGATGTAGGTGTGAACCGTTATGAATTATACAGAAAAGTAAACGATGTTTATGAAATCAATCCTTTTGTTTCTTTAGGACCGTCTGTTTTGTCTTTTGAAGACGATATTTCTCCTTATTTAGGATCTAATGCTTCTGGACAATTTTGTTATAAGATAAAAGCAGTTGAAGAGCCTAACAGCTTTGGTTTTTCATCTGAAAGTTATTCTAATGAGTTTTGTGCTAATCAAGACCCTATAATTTTTGCACCTAATTCTTTTACTCCTAATGGTGATAATATAAATGATAATTGGTTTCCACTAGTTAATTTGTTAGATTTTAGTGATTATAGATTATACATTTATAATAGGTTAAATCATTTGGTTTTTGAATCTTCTTCTTCAAGTGATTCATGGAATGGTAGCTATTTAAATAACAATAAAATAGTTCCAGTTGGTGTGTATTTATATTTTATAGAGTTCAAAAATGGTAGGGGAGACTTCATGAGAAAACAGGGACACATTAACTTAATAAGGTAGTCTTAGGTTTTTTGCTTTTTCTTTTTTGCTGCAGGGAATAAAATATTGTTTAGTATTAATCTATACCCTGGAGAGTTTGGGTATAAATTAAGATCTGTAGGTGGATCATTTACATAATGTTTGTAATCCTCTGGATCATGTCCACCATAAAATGTCCATTGACCTTTACCTAGATCACCGTGTATGTACCTGGCTGTTCCTAGTGCCTTATTTTCCCCCATTATTAGTACATCAGATTTAATTTGTGAGCTTAAGAAATCTGTTGTTTGGCCCATGAATCCTTTAATTATTTGTGTGTGATTTTGGCATAACATTGTTGGAACAATATCCCATTTTGCAGAGAATTCAAAAAGTGAAAATTTATCCTGATTTTCAGGAATGTTATGCAAAAGTGTTCCGTCTATTGAAGAGAATTCATACTCTAATGGGTTTTGAACTAAAGTGAAATCTTTAAAAGCAAAAGTGTTTTCGTAATTCAATTTTGATTGAGAGGCTGGATCTGCAGGATCTCCATCATACATGTAATCACATATGTCAGTTCCCTTGGCAGCAAGTGAAATGTCAAAAGAGTCAGTCCCTGAACACATAGTAAATAGAAAGCCACCTCCAACCGTGAAATTTTTAATTTTTGTTGCAACACCAAGCTTTAACTGTGAAACTTTATCAAACCCTAAATCTTTTGCTAATGCTTCGGTGTCTCTTTGTTGTTGAATGTACCATGGAGCATTTCTGTAATTCCTAAAAAACTTCCCATACTGCCCAGTAAAGTCTTCATGATGTAAATGAAGCCAATCGTACTTCATTAGCTGATCTCCTATTACTTCTCTATCGTAAACCTTATCGTATGGTATTTCAGCGTATGTTAATACTAAGGTAACAGCATCATCCCAAGGTTGTTTACCGTCAGGGGTGTAAACAGCAATTTTTGGTGCTTTTTGAAGTTTTACAACCTCTTGATTGATTTCAGGATCTGATATTGCTGCTTTTATTTGGTTTGATTGAACATCTGCAATTACTTCATATGAAACACCTCTTATAATGCATTCCTCTTCAATAGAAGAGTAATTGTCCATTAAAAAACTCCCTCCTCTGTAGTTCAGTAACCATTCTACTTCAATGTCATTTTGTAGTACCCAAAATGCAATCCCATAAGCTTTAAGGTGATTGTTTTGTTCACCCTCATCCATAGGAATAAGTATTTTACTAGCCCAATAAAGTTGACAGCAAAAAATAAAAATAGTGACGATTAAAAGCTTCTTCATTTTATATTTAATTCAAAAACTATGCTAAGATACAATTAAGATGATAAATTAAAATGGACCGTCTTCATCTCCGTCTATGTCGTCATCATTCATCTTCGATTGAACAGTATATGTTCCACCCATTGATTGGCTAAAGTCTTTATTTGGTTGTAAGCTTTCTGCAGAATAGTCATCTGAACTAAAGGTGTCAAGATTAGCAAACTTTGCATATTTACCTATAAAGCGTAAACGAACATCCTCTAATGAACCATTTCTATGTTTTGCAACTATAATTTCACCCTGACTGTTACATGGAGATCCATCTGCCCATTCAGTAATGCCATAATACTCAGGTCTGTAAATAAAACAAACAATATCAGCATCCTGTTCTATAGCTCCAGAATCTCTTAAATCGGAAAGCATAGGTCGTTTATCTCCCCCTCTTGTTTCTACATTTCTACTAAGCTGAGAAAGTGCTATTATTGGAACATCTAATTCTTTTGCTATTTCCTTAATTGATCGTGAAATAGTACTTATTTCTTGTTCTCTGTTTCCTCCTTTTCCACCAGATGACATGAGTTGTAAATAATCAATAATTATTAATTTAATATCATGCTGTTGTTTTAGTCTTCTAGATTTAGCTCTTAGTTCAAAAATGGATAGAGCAGGAGTGTCATCAATGAAGAGAGGCGCTTCAGATAACTGTTTTGTTCTGTGAAAAAATTGCTCAAATTCTTTTTTAGTGAATTTACCTCTTCTAATGTCTTCTGCAGGGATTTCAGCTTCTCCAGAAATTAATCGATTAACTAACTGTACAGAACTCATCTCTAAAGAGAATATTGCTACAGGATGTTTAAAATCTACAGCTACATTTCTTGCCATTGAAATAACAAATGCAGTTTTACCCATACCCGGTCTAGCAGCAACGACAATCATATCCGATTTTTGCCAACCTGAAGTAACTCTATCTAAAGCAGCAAATCCAGTAGCTATTCCATTTATACCATCTTCTTTACCCATAGCAACTTCAATCTCATCTTTCGCTTTAAGTATAAGATCTGTCATGTTTTGGTAATCCTTTCTAATGTTTCCTTCAGCAACTGCAAACAGTTCACTTTCTGCTTCATCTAAGAGGTTGAAAACATCTGTTGTTTCATCATAAGCTTGTTGAATAACTTTTCCGGAAATTCTTATAAGCTCTCGCATTATGAATTTTTGAACAATTATTCTAGCATGAGTTTCAGCATGAGCAGCGGATGCAACTCTATTGGTAAGTTGAGAAATATAAAATGCACCTCCACAGGCATCTAAATTACCATTTGACCTTAACCTTTGACTAACAGTTAGGATATCTATACTTTCTGATTCAGAAAAAAGTTCTTGAATAGCTTCGTAAATTTTTTTGTGGGCATCTTTGTAAAAAATATCAGGTCTATTTATTATGTCAATAACATCATTAAGTGGTCCTTTCTCAAGCATTAATGCACCTAAAACTGCTTCTTCTAAATCTACTGCTTGCGGAGGGAGTTTACCAGATCCTACTATGCCACTTTCTTTCGGCCTATTTATTTTGCGAATAGCCTGTTGTGACGTTTTAATGTTATCTAATTGTTTTGACATGGTTCAAAAATACAGCTAAAGAAATGAATGAAATGATTTTTAGTTCGAAAAAGTTATTAAGTCTATTTATTAACAAATGTTAGTAATTTTAAGTTATGAAATTAAGTGGAATTTGTATGATTTTTTTTTTCATGTCTTTTATATCATGTGATAAACAAGATGTATTGCCACCTAGTTTGGTTGTAAATACACCGCTTGCACTTTCAAATTTCAATGTTTTAGAATACATCTCAATTCAAGGATCTGCCAGTGATGAGACAAATATTGAATATGTTGAGCTTAAGCTCTTAAACAATGACCTTGCCTCTGTTTCCAATCAAATTGTATTGAATTCTAATGAACTTAATTTTAATTTCAATGCTAACCTTTTAATCGATGATATTCATTTAAGTTCAGGTAATTATTTTTTGAAAGTTGCTGTAAGTGATGGGGAAAATGTAACAACTAGTTATGTTGAAATTTTATTATCTGCAGTTCCTTTAGTTCTTAAAAAAACCTACGTAGTTAGTTCTAATATAAATTCTTTTAATCTATATGAAATTGATGGGACAGCTTTTTCCCTGGTTGAGTCTTTTCAAGGGAATTACGAGTCAAGTGTATCTAACTCTTATAATCAATACCTTTTTTTCGGAAGTGATCTGGAGGGTTACGGTTATGATCCGGATTTCAATTATATTCCTTGGAATATAGCATCTATCTTTTCACCATATCAATATTTCACTGAGTCTATTTATTGTGAAGAAGATCATTTACATTATGTTTCTCATGGTAATGGAACTGTAAAAGGTTATGATGATAATGGAAATGTTATTTACAGTTGCTCAATGAATGTTAATGAGTATCCCGAAAACTTATTGGTTAATCAACAAAAAATATTTGTGGAAGTATTTAACACTAACTTCAATACAGATTTAGTAGTCTATTTTAAAGGTTCTGGTGCTGAGAGTCATCGATTGACTATAAACAAAGACATAGTTAAATTAATTCCCAAGTCTGAAGATCAATTGTATTTATTAGTTAATGATGCAAATGAAAGTGAATTTTTTATTTATACTTCTTCTGCAAATGGTATATGGTCTCCTCATTCGATGCCCCCTGGTATTGTTTATGATGCAGTCTCAATTTCAGAAAATGAATTGATAATTGCTCATCAAACTGGTCTATTAAGATATACCTACGCTAATAACAGTCTTGTAGCTATTGTTCCAAATATTCCGTTTAAAAACGTGAAATATGACCAATTGAATGGATTAATTGTAGCTTCGTTTGGAAGTGAGTTGAGGTATTACAGTAATTTAGGTGTTCCAATTGGTGTGATTAATACTCCAGAGCCAATTGAAAATTTCCATTTTTATTATAATAAATAAGAATTTTATTGAATTATTTATAAACTCCCATTTTACAGAACTTATCAATTCTCTTGTCTATTCTGTCTAAAGCATCTAATTCATTTAGCTTAGAAAGGTTCCTTTTAATTTCAGTTTTCAACTTTTTGTACATCTTTTCAGGTTCAGCATGAGCTCCTCCTAAAGGTTCTTTAATTATGCCATCAATTAATTTATTCTTAAGCATGTCTTTTCCTGTAAGTTTTAACGCTTCAGCTGCAATTTCTTTGTAATCCCAGCTTCTCCACAAAATAGATGAACATGATTCAGGTGAAATAACCGAGTACCATGTGTTTTCAAGCATTAAGACACGATCGCCAATACCAATTCCTAAAGCTCCACCGGAGGCACCTTCGCCAATGATAATGCAAATCACAGGTACTTTAAGAATCATCATCTCATAAAGGTTTCTTGCAATAGCTTCTCCTTGACCTCTTTCTTCAGCTTCTAAGCCTGGGTATGCTCCAGGAGTATCTATCAAGCATACAATTGGCTTATTAAATTTTTCAGCAAGTTTCATTAACCTTAATGCTTTTCTGTAGCCCTCAGGGTTTGCCATTCCAAAATTCCTGAAATTTCTTTGTTTGGTATTTCTACCTTTTTGTTGCCCAATGAACATTACAGTTTGACCATCTATAGATCCAAAACCACCTACCATAGCTTTGTCATCTTTTACATTTCGATCTCCATGAAGTTCTAAAAAATCATTATTAGTGATTGCCTTAATGTAGTCTAGAGTATAGGGTCTTTCTGGATGACGACTAACTTGAACTCTTTGCCAAGGGGTTAGGTTAGCGTATATGCTTTTAGTAGTCTCATCAAGCTTGTCCTTTAATTCCCTTAACGTAGTTGAAATGTCTACACTACCTTTAGTACCAATTTCATTGGTTTTTTCTATTGTAGTGTTTAATTCCTCAATGGGTTTTTCAAAATCAAGGTATGTTCTCATATAATTCGATTTGAATTAGCGAAATTACAAATTAATGTGTTTAGTTGACTTATAATTTTCAACATCATTTGATTTTAGAATTTAATTTAGTCTTTGTTTGCTAAATTTGAATGATGGGAAGAAAAAATGTTCAGAAAAGAAGATATAAAGATCAATTAATTAGAGAGAGGTATGTTGTAAAGCTTTTGGTTTATTTTCAGAATAACGGTATTCGTAATTTTTCTATGTCAGATTTAGCAAAAGATTTTCAAATAAGTAAAACAACTTTATACAATCATTTCGAATCAAAAGAAGAAATGATTGACAAAGCTTTAGCTTATAAACTTGAAGTTATTGGTGAATATGAGAGCGTGTTGGAAAACATTACACTTTCTTATTCTGAAAGGTATAGGAAATCGATGTTGTTTTTTTGTGTTCAATCCTTTGATGTTAGTAGCGTTTTAGTTAGGGAAATTAAAGCTGAATATCCAAATCTCTGGTTGAAAGTTCAAGAATTTCAAAAAAATGTCTTTCAAAATTTATTGAGTTACTATGAAATTGGCATTGAAATTGGAGTTTTTTCAAATGAAGCAAATCCTTTTCTTTTAAGCCTATCTGATCAGCAATTTTTTGAATCTTTATCTCAAAAAAATATTTTTAAAAATGAGAATTTAGATGTAGTAAGTGTCTTTAATCACCATTATAATGTTCGGTTTAACGGAATATTAAAATAAGTAACTGGTTTTTAATTTGTTTCAAACTGTAAATTCGTTAGGTGTGCATAAACTCCATTTTTAGAAATTAACTCTTCATGTTTCCCTTGTTCAAATATAGTTCCATCTTTAATTACAAGTATATTATCAGCCTTCATTATTGTAGTTAATCGATGGGCAATAACAATTGATGTTCTTCCTTCCATTAGATAGTTAAGTGCCTCTTGAACATATTTTTCACTTTCACTATCTAATGAGCTTGTCGCTTCATCAAGAATTAAAATTTTAGGGTTTTTCAAAATAGCTCTTGCAATTGCAATTCTTTGTTTTTGACCTCCAGAAAGTTGAATTCCACGATCACCCACTAAAGTTTCCATTTTGTCTGGAAATTTTTCTATAAATTCTAATGCGTTTGCTTTTTCAGCGGCTGAGAAAATCTCTTTTTCAGAAGCTGATGATTTTCCATAGGATATGTTTTCATATATAGTTCCTCCAAACAAGAAAACTTCTTGAGGGACAATTGCAATTTCAGCTCTTAAAGAAGATAAAGGGTAGTTTAAATAATTTTCATTATCAATACTTATGCTTCCAGAAGAAGGTTCGTAAAATCTAAGAAGTAAGTTTGCAATAGTAGATTTCCCAGCTCCACTAGCCCCAACTAATGCTGTTTGTTTACCGGATTCAATTTTAAATGAGACATTATTTAAAACAGATATGTCTGGTCTTGTTTCATACCTAAATCCAACATCTTTAAAAGATAATTCACCTTTAATTTGAAGTTTTTCTATCTTTTCATTATTGGATTGAATTTCTTCAGAATTCATTTCTAAAATTTCTAAAATTCTTTCCGTAGCTCCTAATGCTTTCTGAATGCTTCCTAGTAGACTAGAGACACCACCAAATGAAGCGCCTATCATTATTGTGTAGAGAATAAATTGAAAAAATTCTTGAGAATTTAATTCACCATTATTAACCATCTTCATACCATTCCAAATCACAAAGATTATTGATCCAAACATTGCAACAATAATAAATGAGGCAAATAAACCTCTCCAAATAGATCCTTTTATTCCCAGCTTTTTTATTTCATTAATTGAGTATTGATATTTATTATTTTCAAAAAATTCATTTGCGAATGTTTTTACATTTTTAATACCAGATAAAGCTTCCAAAAGAATGTTGTTTGAATCTGCTGCTGAATCTTGAGCTTTCTTGGATAGCTTTTTAATGTATCTTCCAAAAATTACTGCTGAAATTGCAATCACCGGAACTATTGCAAGCATTATCAAGGACAATTTCCATGAAATAAAGGCTATGAAAGATATTCCGAAAATAATAGTAAATATTTGTCGTAGAAATTCGGCTAATGTAGTATTGAATGTTTCAGTAAGTTGAACAATGTCAGAAGAAACTCTACTTTGAAGCTCACCAACTTTGTTTTTGTCGAAAAAACTAATTGGCATTGTAATTAATTTATTAAATGTATCTTTTCTTATGTCTTTTAATGATTTTTCTGTAACAATACCGAAGAAATAAATTCTTAAGAAACTGAAGATTGCCTGTGTTGAAAAAAGCAACATCAGTAGTATAAATAGTGCGTTAATATTGTTTGAGTCAAAAAGATTAAATTCAGAATTTTTATTTAAGGAGTCTGCACCAAGTAAGTTTCCTAGCAAATAAGGGAAAATCATGGCGCTAAGGCTTGAACCAAATAAACATATTAATCCAAACACATATGTAATCTTGTAGGATTTAATGTATTTAAATATCTTAAGAGATCGGTTCCAGTTTTTAAATCTGTTTTTCTTTGCTGTTGAATCAACCATTTTTCAAAATTAGTGTTATTGATTTAATCAGCTATTAAATTCAAAAATATATTCAAAAAAAAATGAAGTTTTAAATGGATATGTTTTGAGATTACTAAAAAAGCATTATTTTTGCCAACCGATTTAACTAAAGAAGTAAAATAATAAGCGATGAGCAAGAGAACATTTCAGCCGTCTAACAGGAAGCGTAAGAACAAACATGGATTTCGTTCAAGGATGGCAACAAAAAATGGTAGAAAGGTGTTAAATGCACGTAGAAGGAAGGGAAGGAAAAAACTATCTGTTTCTGATGAAGCTCGTCCTAAGAGATAAAAGTATAAAATTTAATATATTTAAAAGGCCTTTCATTGAAAGGCCTTTTTTCGTATAAGCTTAAGCTTAACTACTCATTGTTATTGAACCCAATCTTGTTTACTTATCATTAATGCTTCCTGAACTGTTATTCGTTCTCCATTGTTATATGCAGTAACAAATGGACCAGGGAATTTATGTATAGTTAGTGTTTCTCTTTTATCTCTTGCACGCTTGTATTCATTGTATTCACCTGTAGTGTATTTTACCCATCCTTCGTGGTTTTCGATATTGAATACATCATTAAATTGGTGCTTTTCCTTGAAGTATTTTTTAGTAGTTATTTTATGAGCAGCTAATAGTTGAACTTTGTACGAAATTGTTGTTTGTGTAGCGTTTGAATTGTCAACTTCTATTTTATTATCAGTGGAAGTGTTTAAACTAATTTCTTCTTCCTCTTCTGAATTTGTTTGTTTTATCTGTTCTATTTCTTCAGCAATTTCTACTTTTTCTGCAATGTTTTTTTCTTCCTCATCACTTTTCTCATTAGTATCATAAGCTATATCGTTTGAGGATTTTTCGGTACTATCTGGAGAGTTTATGTCTTGTTGGGTTATTTCTTCACTGATTTCGTAGTTGTATTTAGTAGCAGGAATGTCAATAGTCATGTTTTGATTCTCGGTTATTAAGAATTCTGCTGAAAGAAACCCTTCTAGCTCAAAGTTATTAGTGTTATTTTCTGGGGGAATAAGTTTATAAGAGACTGTAAATGATTCTAATGATGCTGGTAATTCAGACCATAAAAATTTTGCTGAATTATCAATATTTTTAAAAACAGCACCTGCTGTTTCTAATGATTTCGCAGTAAATCCCTCAGGAAGATTGTCTTTAATTCTAGCAAAACCCTTCTGTTGCTGTTTGTTAGTGTGAATTCTAACCACAAAGTAATTGTCAATTGCTTCTATTGTTCTTTTACAGTTAATTGTATTGTTATTTGCAAGTAATTTTTCTTCAACAATTTCAATGTATAAATCGGGAATCCTAACTTGTTTTCTTTCATTTTCGTCTAAATATGAAAATGTGCCAGTAATTTTTTTATTTCCTAATGTGTTTGCTTTAGCAGAAATAAGATACTTTATGGTAATAGTTTCATTTGAGGGAATAGAATACCATATATACAATGCCTCCTTATTTGAAAATGTAAATGATGCACCGTCATTTTCATTTTCAAATGGAATTAAACCATCTGCTAAACCAAAATCTAGTTTTAATCTTCCTGGTCCAGAAAAGTTTTCTTTATTTATTGTTATTGTTACTTCTGTTTGACTACCTGCATTTATCTTAGCTTCAGAGGTGTGGGAAATATCTACTTTTCCAATATTAAGCATAGATATAAAAAATATACCTAATAAGTTAATTGAAACAAAAACAGATTTTAGCATTTTTAGTTTTGAAGTAGTGTACTAACAAAACTAGTTGAGCTCTTCAGTGAATTTACTCATATGGTTTTCTAATTATCCATATGATAATGTTGATAAGAGGAGGTCTATTAACGAAAAATCATCAATTTTGTTCGAAATAGAAGTCAATTAAATCATATAAATTTTCGGATTCTAAGCTGTTTTCACCATCAAAGAAAGCATTAATTGCAGTGGTGATTTCATCTTTAGAAATTCTACCATCATGATTTTGATCTGCAGGGTTTAAAAGAGATGTTAATTCATCTTTTAAACTACTATCAAGGTTGTTAAAATCTATATCTGAATTTAAAATTTTATAAAGCTTTCCAGTAGATGCAGAGTCTGAAAACATTTTATTTCTTTCGGTTTCAATAGAGTCTCTTAAAAAGATTCTATTGTTTATAATGCTATCAGTAATTTCTCTTCCTAATTCATCAACATTTGCTCCAGCAGGACTATTTTTTTGTAAATCTATATAATTTGGAATCCCATCATTATCGTTGTCTAAAGGACAACCCGATTTGTCTACCTTAACACCATCAGGTGTATGTGAGCAATTGTCATTAATGTCTTTAACACCATCCATATCTTCATCAGCATTAGATATATCTTTGAAATTTACATCTTTATATTTCTCTTTTTCAGCTTTATTAGCCTTTCTAAACTTATAATTGATTGAGAAACCAATGAATCCGTATGTATCATTGTTGTCATTCTCCATGGTATTGTCAATCCAATCGGTGAGAGTTAGGTTGTAGGTTCCAAAAATTCTTCCCTCTAATGACTTACTAAGCTTAAATTTAAAACCTAAAGTAATTGGAATTGAGAATGTAGATCTGTTATAAGCTACAGCAGAGTCTTCTAAAAGTGTTTCATAGGTGTAATCTCTAATTACTTGAGATCCTGTGTTTGATGTATCATTCTGATTGACGTCCCAAATTTCACCATTATTCCAATAGTAATAAGTTGTATCATTTCCTCTCATTAAATCTCCATAAGAGTCAAATTTTAAATAGCTAATTCCCGCAGAAATATATGGTGAGAATGTGCTTTTTCTTTTAATCATAAAGTCATTGTCAAAATGAAATATAAAGTTAGTACCTACCTGTAAAATGCTTGATTCAAAATTTCTGTTATTTATTACTGATGTTGATCGTTCATTATCTGAAAGAAAACCTTTAGAGGCTATAAGTTGAATACCAAAAGTGTTTCCTAATCTTTTTTCTAAGGTCAAAAAATAGGCAGATCTAATATTGGTAAAAGGAGAGATATTTTCTGCTTTTAAGTAATCGCCAAAAAAACTATTATAACCTGTTCCAATTCCTAATGTTACTATTTCAGGTTGAGTACTATTAATTTCACTTTTGTCAGCATTTTGAGCTATACTTGGAAAAGTAAAAAGAAAAGAAAATAGGGCAATAAGATACTTTTTCATTTTTATATAATTATAGAAAAAATAAAATTATGCAAATCGAACGATATTACCAATATTTAAGCCAATATTATAGAATAATCAAAAATTTGGTTTGTGTTTGTAATTATTGTAAAATTTATTTATTTCAGTAACTGCTTCCTCTGCAGTGTCAACAATTGAAATTAAATCTAAATCTTCTTTACTTATGTTGTTTTCTTTATCCAATAAAACTTCTTTAATCCATTTGATTAAGCCGTCCCAAAATTCTGATCCTACTAAAATTACTGGGAATTTATCCATTTTATGAGTTTGAATTAAAGTAAGAGCTTCAAATGTTTCGTCAAGAGTTCCAAACCCACCAGGAAGTACAATAAACCCTTGAGCATATTTAACAAACATTACCTTTCTAACAAAAAAGTAATCAAAGTTGATTAGTTTGTCGTGGTCGATATATTCATTAGGTTTTTGTTCAAATGGTAGATCTATATTTAGACCAACCGATTTACCTTTACCTTCTTTAGCTCCTTTATTACCAGCTTCCATTATTCCAGGTCCACCACCTGTAATGACCCCATATTTGTTTTTAGTAAGAAGAAGTGCTATTTCTTGAGCCAATTTGTAATACTTGTGACTTGGATCTGTTCTTGCAGAACCAAAAATGGATACGCATGGACCTATTTTAGCCATTCTTTCATACCCTTCAACAAATTCAGACATTATCTTAAAAACAGCCCAACTGTCGTTTGTTTTAATTTCGTTCCATGATTTTTCTAAAGAGTTGTTTTCTATTTCCATTTATTGATGTTTATATTTAAACTAATTCTTTTTTTAGATATTGTCCTGTGTAGCTTTTCTTAAGCTTCGTTATTTCTTCTGGTGTTCCTGTGCCAATTAAATTCCCACCATTAATTCCACCTTCTGGTCCAATATCAATGATGAAATCTGCTGTTTTAATAACATCTAAATTATGTTCTATTACAATTACAGTATTTCCATTATCAACAAGTCTGTTTAATACATTTAATAATAATTGAATGTCTTGAAAATGAAGACCTGTAGTTGGCTCATCTAGAATATATAAAGTTTGCCCGGTGTCTTTCTTTGATAGTTCTGTTGCTAACTTAATCCTTTGAGCTTCACCACCTGATAAAGTAGTTGAGGGTTGGCCTATTGATACATAACCTAATCCGACCTGATCTAGTGTATTTAATTTAAGATAAATTGAAGGAATATCTTTGAAAAATGGAACTGCATCAGAAACAGACATGTTTAAAATGTCATTAATAGATTTGCCTTTGTATCTAACTTCCAAAGTTTCTCTATTGTATCTTTTTCCATGACAGTCATCACATTTAACATGAACATCTGGTAGGAAGTTCATTTCAATTATTTTCATTCCTGCCCCTTTACAAGATTCACATCTGCCGCCTTTAACATTGAATGAAAACCTTCCCGGCTTGTATCCTCTAATTTTGGATTCGGGGAGCATCGTAAAAAGAGTTCTTATGTCAGAAAATAAACCAGTATAAGTAGCAGGGTTCGAACGAGGGGTTTTGCCAATCGGTGATTGATTAATGCCAATTACTTTGTCAATTCTATCTATGCCCTTTATGGATTTATAAGGCAGAGGTTTTTTTATACTTCTATAAAAATAATTACTTAAAATAGGGTACAAAGTTTCATTTATTAGAGTAGATTTCCCACTTCCAGAAACCCCGGTTACACAGATAAATGTTTCTAAAGGAAAACTCACATCAATGTCCTTCAAATTATTTCCTGTAACATTATTAAGTTTAATAGATTTACCAGAACCTTTTCTTCTTTTTGTAGGAATTTCAATTTTCTTGTCCCCTTTCAAGTATTTTGCAGTTAAAGAATTGAGGTTTTTTAATTCTTTTGATGGCCCTTGTGACACGATTTCCCCACCATTTATGCCTGCACCTGGGCCAATATCGATTAAATAGTCACCATCCAAAATCATGTCTTTATCATGTTCAACAACAATAATTGAATTTCCACTGTCTCTTAATTTTTTTAAAGAATCAATAAGTCTATTGTTGTCTCTTTGATGTAAACCTATCGATGGTTCATCTAATATATATAATACACCTGTTAGTTCAGATCCAATTTGGGATGCAAGACGTATTCTTTGTGCTTCTCCACCAGACAATGTTGCTGCTGGTAGATTAAGCGAAATGTAATCTAAACCAACATTAATAAGAAATGAGATTCGATTTTGAAGCTCTTTTAAAATGTCATTTCCAATTTTAAGCTGATTTGCATTGAATTTTGCACTTAACCCTTTAACCCAATTTTGTAAATAGATAATGTCCATTTTAGCAATTTCACCAATTGTTTTGTTATCTACTTTATATAAAAGAGAATTCGTTTTTAGTCTGGTGCCATTGCAATTAGAGCAAATGTTTTTATTGGTGAAATTTTCAGCCCATCTTTTACTTCTGTTTGTTCCTTCTTTTTGTTGTCTACTTATGATATTTATTACCCCTTCAAAATTTGAAACAACATCGTGAATTCCATTGTCGCCAAGCATTTTTATTAACTTATTGCTTCCATAAAGAATTTCGTTTAAAGTGCTTTCTTCAATTTTAGAAATTGGTAAATCTATATCAAATCCTGCATTTTTAAGAATAATTTCTATCTGTCTAAAAGTCCAGTTTTTTTCAAATACACCTAGGGGAATAATACCTCCTTTTTTTATGCTTTTTGATGTGTCAGGTATGACTTTTTTTATGTCAATATCTGTTGTTTTTCCTAATCCATTACATTTTGAACACGCTCCATGAGGTGAGTTGAAAGAGAAAATATTTGGTTCTGGCTCTGGAAGTGAAAATCCACTTTTAGTACACATTAACCATTTACTAAATGATTTAAGTGTCTCATCTTTTTCATAGATTGAAATTTCTCCTTTCCCCTTTTTTAAAGCAGAAGAAATAGCTTTTTTTAATCTATTTAAAGAGTTATTGTTGATTTTTATTCTATCGATGATTAAGTAGATATCATGAATTTTATATCTATCCAATTTCATTCCATGAGTTAAATCTAACTTTTCTCCATCTACAATCACTTTAGTGAATCCTTGCTTAATTAATTTGTCAAATAAATCTCGGTAATGCCCTTTTCTTCCTTTAACAAGAGGAGAAAGGACGCTAATGTTTTTATTTAAATAATTATTAAATATTAATTCGTTTAATTCTTTCTCAGAATATTTGGTCATTACTAAACCTGTTTCTGGAGAATATGCTTCTGATGTTCTAGCAAAAAGTAATCTTAAGAAATCATAAATTTCTGTTATTGTTCCTACAGTAGATCTTGGGTTTTTTGATACTGTCTTTTGTTCAATAGAAATAACTGGACTTAATCCTGTTATTTTATCTACATCTGGGCGAGAATAATTACCAATAAATTGTCTAGCATAAGCACTAAATGTCTCCATGTATCTTCGCTGACCTTCTGCAAATATGGTGTCAAAAGCAAGAGAGGATTTGCCGCTTCCACTTAAGCCAGTAATAACAACCAATTGATTTCTAGGAATACTTAAATCAATGTTTTTTAAATTATGAGATCTTGCGCCATATACATTTATATTTTCTTGCTCTTTTAATAGGGCCATTGAGTTTGAAGTTTTTGAAAGATAACTCTTTATTTCCTTTGGTCTTTATTTTTTTGAGTAGTCCAATAAAGACAAATGAAAGCAGCAATAAAGTAAATTATAAAACCTACAGTAGACCAGTGGTTCCAATAATCTATAAATCTGAAAAGCGCAAAACAAATTAAGGATGACAGAGCCGAAATCCCTAAAAATATATAAGCAACTTGACTGTCGCTAAAGCCATAATAAGAAAGGTGATGGGTAGTGTGGTCTTTTCCACCTACAAAAGGAGATTGTTTTCTTGATAATCTGTTAATTACAACACTTGTAGTGTCAATGATTGGAAGAATAAAAGCTAATAAAACAGTTATTATTTGCTTAGAAACTACAACATCACCATTGTAATTAGTAGAATTCCATAAGTATTTTATTCCAAGCGCAGCTATAAAGAGTCCTAAAAATTGACTTCCGGAATCCCCCATGAACATTTTGGAGGGATTTAAGTTGTAAAATAAAAAAGCGATAAGAGCTGCCAATACTCCTAAAAGAGCGATAAAGTCAAAATTTTCAAAATCTTGGTGAATTGAGATGTAAAAGATACAAGGAAGAATAATGAATATAGATGTTATGGTTGTTATACCATCCATGTTATCTAGCATGTTTATTGAATTCATGATTCCAATAACCCAAAGAATGGTAAGAATGTAATTGTAAATGTCGTTGTCAAAAAGTTGAATAATTAATAGATTGGTAGTTGATGAGAATTTCGCTCCAAAAATTAAGATTACTCCACATATAATTTGAACAAATAATTTTAAAAATGGTTTGGTGTTATATGCATCGTCTGCTAAACCCATTAAGAAAGCCAAGGACGATGCTGTAAGTAAAGCAATAGATTGAGAGTCATTAAATAGTGTATTACTTTCAAAAAAAATTCCAAAACAAGCAGTAGATAAAAGAAAAGAAATGTAAAAAGAGATCCCCCCCATAGCTGGTCGAGAAACACTGCTCCACCTAATAATCGGTTTCTCGTTCTCTCTAATTCCAAGAGTTGTAGAGAATTTTAAAAGTATTGTGTTTATTAAAAGACAGAAAAAAACAATACTTACAAAGAAGATTGAATAGACGATGAATAAATATTGATGCTGTTCCAAGAATTAAAATTTTGATACAAAAGAACTAAATTTTTTTCCAAGTTTATCCTTTTCTGATAAAATTGGTGAATCAATATTCCAATCTATATTTAAAACAGGATCATTGTAAAGTATACAGTCTTCAGAATCTTTATGGTAATAATTAGTGCATTTATAGGAGAAAATAGTGTCGTTTTCTAGAGTAGCAAAACCATGAGCAAAACCTTCTGGAATGTACATCATTCGTTTATTCTCAGCACTTATTATTTCTTTGATATGGTGCCCGTAAGTTTTTGAGTTTTTTCTTAAGTCAACAGCAACATCAAGTACACTACCTTGAATTACTCGAACTAATTTGCCCTGAGCGAAAGGGGTGTTTTGAAAATGTAATCCACGAAGAACGTTTTTTTGAGACTTAGATTCATTGTCTTGAACAAAATTCACAGAAATACCTGTTTTTAGCTCAAAATTTTTATTGTTGAAGGATTCAAAAAAATACCCTCTGTCATCTTTAAATATTGTTGGTTCAATAATAAATAAACCCTTAAGCTTACTTTCTCTGAAAATCATTTCTTTTTTCTTTTGAAAATTCTTTCAAAAATAGTTTTTTTATTGGTTGTGTCGTCATCAGTGTAATAAGAAGAATAACTGCTTTTTGATCCGTAACCATATCCGTATCCGTATCCATAGCCATAATGATAACCATAACTGTATTTTCTTCCGTATCCAGTTCTGCTTGTGTCTACACCATTTAGTACAACAGAAAGTTTATCTAAATTATTTTCATTAATTAGTCTGTCTACATTTTGTATGAAATTTTTTCTGGAAAAATTGGATTTAAATACATAAATAGGATAATCTGCCATTTGTAGTACAGGAATCCCATCAGTTACAAGTCCAACTGGAGGGTTGTCAATTACAATAGTATCATACATTGTTTTTAATTCGTTTATAACATCTTTAAAAAGTTTGCTTACTATTAATTCAGATGGATTTGGAGGTAAAGGACCTGCTGTAATAAAATCTAAACCTTCTAATTCACTGTGATTAACACAATTTTCTATTTTTTCTTTTCCTATTAGTAAACTACTCATTCCCTTGACATTTTTAATACCAAAACCCAAATGAATTTTAGGTTTTCTCATGTCTAAATCAAGTACAATTACCTTTTTACCAGTATATGCAATTATTCCAGCTAAATTTAAAGCTAAGAAGGTCTTACCCTCTCCTGAAATGGTGCTGCTAATCCCGATAATCTTGGATTCTTTATTTTCAGATGAAATGTATTGAAGGTTCGTTCTTAATGTTCTGAAAGATTCTGTAAGTAATGATTTGGGACTCTTGTCAATCATTAATTGAGATACTGGTATTTTACTATAGATTAATGGAACCATGCCCAAAATGCCTATTGCTCCGTTTGAATATTTAGCAATTTCGTAGAGAGACGTTACTTTATCATGCAGAAAATACCTGATTACCGAGTAACTTGAAATTAGTAATAATGCAATAAAAAAAGCGACTAAATAAACTATAGTTTTTATTGGGGATATTGGTGTGGTTGGAACAGTAGCTTTTCTTAAAATTTCATTGTAAGTAGTTATTCCAGCTTTAGATAAGTCATATTCAGTTTGTTTTTCAAGAAGTAAAGTGTAGTAACCATTATTAATTTGTAAAATTCGCTCTAATCTCGCTAATTCTAATTCTTTTTCCGGAAGAGATAGAAGTTTAATTTCTAATTTATTTATTTCATTTTTAAGTTCGACACTTTCTTTTTCTTTTTGATTGATAAGTAAATTTATCCCTCTTTTAATGTAAAGGATCTTCTCTTCTATTTCACCATTAAGAGAAATGATTTTCTCATTTTTTTCTGTTGATTTTTTTAGTAACTCTTTCTTAGTTTTAATATCTAAAATTAATTTTTCAATCATCCCTTGAATTAAAGGATCATTGTAAAATATTTTTGATAGAGCAAGATTTTGTATAGTTTCTGAATCAAAGGATGATTTAAATGTTAATGGAACATTGTTGTCCATTTCCTTTAACATTTTTAGGTCTAAATTGGTTGTTATTAATTTTTCATCAAAAGCTTTAATGTTTTCTAGACTAAAACTATTGAGTTGTGTCATGTTTACATCATTTTGTTTCTTGTAATCTTGAATTTTTTTCTCACTGTTTTTCAACCTTATCTCTACACTATCTTTTTGCGCATTTATATATTTTCCGATATTTATAGAGCTCTTCCGTTGTTTATCCAGTGCATAATCAATGTACTCTAATGCTAGTTGATTACAGATGTCAGCTGTTATGTTTGGATTGTTATGAACATGTGATATCGCTATTGTATTTGCAGAATAATCTGAAATATTAACAGATAGTGTTTTAGCAATTTCTTGTTGTAATTTTTTAGTATTTGTTAATTTGAAATAGTAACGATTTTCCTCTAATGAATTAGAAAATGTTTCAACATCTAAAATTTGTATTTTTCCTGAAAAATAAGGTGAGCTGAAAAATTTATTTGGGACAATAAATTGAGCATAATTTAATTCTTGATTAACATCAGTTAATGTTATTTTATCATCTTTAATGTTGACATAGATGTTTTTTTCATAAAAGCTAGAATCTTTTAAAATTAAATCTTTGAAAATGAAAGGAGATGATTTATAAATATTCCGAGACAGAATTTCCCCTTCACTAAAGTATTGAATGTCAAAATCTAAAGATTTGATTGCTTTACTTAGAATGATTTCAGATTTTAAAAGAGCAACTTCTGCATTTATATTTGACTTTTGATCAAATGAATAAAGGTCTAATAATTCGTCTGCTTGGTCTTTAATATTTATTTGTAATGTTGAAGATGATTCTATGTTTTTCCGGTGTATATCTTAGATATATATTTGCGCAAAAAATAGATGCTAAAATAATTAATACAATTATCCACCTAGATTTTCTAAGTAAGTAGATAAAAAGACCAACTTCAAATTCTTTACTAAAGTTTGCAATACGTTCTCTATATCTTAATAAATTGTCAGTATTGTTTTTTACATCTTCTGAAATCATAATTTTACTGATTTGCTATAATTAAATAAGTAGCCCAAAGACTTGTAGCTGTAGAAATTAATCCTAGTACTGGAGTAATGTCTGCTAAAATTTCTCTAGCATAATTACGAATAGGCTCAACATAAATTATATCATTGGATTGTAAAGTGATTGAAGCATCCCTTAGACCGTTAATAGTTGAGAGGTCAATTAAGTAAACCTCTTGTTTCTTATTAGTTCGCCTTATAAGTTTAATTCTCTTGGCTTTTCCGTTTGATGAAATCCCACCCACACTTGCCAATGCTTCAATTAGGGTGGTGTTGTTATATCTTAAGGGTACGACTTGTGCAGAGCTTCCAGTTCCTGGAAAAATCACCACTCTCCTACTATTAACCCTCAGGTTTATAAAAGGATCAACATAAAAATTGGCATATTTATTTTCAAGTATTTTTTCAGATTCAATAATTGATTTACCAACTAAATTTACTTCTCCAATAATTGGTAATTCTACTAAACTATCTTTTCTAATGTTGTATTGAATGATATTTGTTTGATTTAAAATTGCTCTGTTAGAACTACTTTGAGAGACCATGTCTATTACTTCAAATCCATCATTTGTATATAGTCTAAAATCTATAATGTCGTTGGCTGCAATTTTATATTCTGGATTGTTTTTATAATCAATTTCATCAAAAACATAATCACTTTTAGTTTTTAGCATTACATGAGAATTAATGGTGCAGCTACAACTAATTATTATTATTATCAATAGATTTATAGGTAGTTTCATTTTTAATTTTTTTTCAAATATAGTTAAAAATAATAAAATCCAAAGAACTTTGAATTGCAAAGTTAAATTAAAGAGTGATAAAGAGCTTTCATTTCTTTAACCAATCGATGGTAAGTATATTTTTCGTAAATGTGATTTCCAGCCGTTGAAAATGATTCTCTTAAGGTTTCACTTTCAATAAGAGAAGTAAGGTTTGAAACATATGCTTGATAATCTCCAACATTAGAAAGTAGAGCTGTTTCATTTTCTAAAACCACATTGTTAATTCCTCCAACTCTTGTTGAAACTATCGGTTTTAAGCTACTTTGAGCTTCGATTAAGCTTACTGGTGTTCCTTCGTTTTTAGAACATAAACATATAATGTCTAATCCAGCGTTAGCTATATCAATTTCTTTAATCCAGCTGGTAAAGGTGATTAGTTTAGAATTTTCTCTTGATTCAGAGTATGGAAGTTTTTTTTCATTTACATAACTAATTATTTCTTGTTTGTGTTCACCATCTCCAATAATAAAAAAACGAATATTTTTAGATGTTTTATCTTTGATTTCATCAATTACATCAATAAAAAAATGATGATCTTTAATAGGAACTAGTCGGCCAATAATTCCAATTGCAATTTCATTTTCTTCTATTTTCCATTCGTTTCTAAACGTTTCTCTTTTTTCTAGTTGATTATCTTTAAACTTAGAAAGATCAAAACCAAGAGGAATAACGCAAGTTTTATCTACAGAACATATTTTATGTTCAATGGTTAATTCTTTTTTTTGGATTTCGCTAATAGCTATGATTTTAGTAGATTTTTTTGCTAAAAAACGTTCAATTTGTTTATAAAAAAGTGTTTTAACTTTGCCAAAATAAGAGTGAAAAACATGACCGTGAAATGTGTGGATAACAGCTTTTACACCAAGCTGGTGAGCAGCTAATCTTCCTAATGCTCCTGCTTTGGATGCATGTGTATGAACAATGTCTGGCTTAAATTCCTTAATAATGACTTTTATTTTTTTATATGCAATCCTGTCTTGTTTGAAATTAATTTCTCTTTTCATTTCAGGAATAATAATGGGTTCTATTCCTAAATTTTCCAATATGTATTTAGAGCTTCCTTCAGTTTCATCATGCATTCCTCCTACTAGAAGTGTTTCAAATTCAGGTGACATGTATTTAGTAAGGTATGCAGCATTGTAGGTTGGACCACCTAAATTAAAACGATTAATTATTCTAAGAACTCTTGGCATATTATTATAATTATATTACAAAAATATTACTTTGACACCCTCTTTTGGGATTAGAAAAAATCGTTATAAACAATTTTTTCTACAACATGTTTTTTCTATACCAATTTTCAAGAACAATTAATGCCCAAGTTTGTAAAACAGTATCTCCAGAACTCCCTTTAAATAAGTTGTGTTCCATTTGAGATAATTCATTTTGATTGAGATATCCAGCTTCAACAAGTGGATTATTATTGAAAATCTTACTTTTTAAATATGACTTTAATTCATTTTGAAACCATTTTTCCATAGGAACTTCAAAGCCGTGTTTTTTACGATTAAAAACGTTTGATGGTAAGTCCTCAACAAAAGAATCTTTTAAAATTTTCTTTTTTGAGTTTTTGTCTATTTTGTAGTTTGTTGGCAATGAAAAAACATATTCGACTAAATGATGGTCTAAAAAGGGTGTTCGTACTTCTAAACTGTTACCCATGCTCATTAAGTCTACCTTCTTTAGCATGTCATTTGTTAAAACTAAATCAAAGTCTGCTTTTAAGTAATCTTCAAATTTTTCAAAAGAGTTGTCAACTATAGGATTGATTATTGTTGGATTACTTGTAAGAGACTCTATTTTGTTTGTATCCATAAATGAAGCCCATTCTAAGTACCTTTGTTCGGGAGAAAGTTTTAGGCCTTTATTTAATTTGGTTAATTTCCTTCCAAGGTTTCCAAGTTTTGAGTTTCTTGATTTAGGAAGTAAGTTAAAAGTAAATCCTAAATTTTTAATTAAAGTGTTTTTATATGTTTTCTGATCTGCAAAATATAAAGCTGCGTGTTTATTGTAACCAGTAAATAATTCATCTGCTCCATCACCAGAAAGTGAAACTGTTACGTGTTCCCTAGTTTTTTTTGAAAGAAGAAAAACATTAATAGCAGAAGAATCAGCAAACGGTTCATCCATATAATCTAAAATGTCCTCAAGATGATGGTAAAGATCTTTATTTGTAACTTGAAAAGTGTGATGATTAGAATTTATGTGTCTGGCAACTTCTTCAGCATATTTAGATTCATCAAAAAGAGATTCATCAGGAAATCCTATTGAAAATGTGTTTAAATTATTCTTAATTCTAGATGCAATTAGTGATACAATACTTGAGTCAACTCCTCCACTAAGAAAAGTGCCTAAAGGAACATCAGCAATCATTCTTTTTTCAATGGATTTATATAATAACTCTTTGACCTTTACTTGAGCTTTCTTGTAGCTGTCTTGTTGATTTTCATTTATAGATAAGCTATAATATTTTTTTATTTCATAATCTTCGCCAGTTATTTTAATGTATTCGCCAGGCATTAATTTTTTACAAGAAGTTAATATTGTGTAAGGTGCGGGAATGTAATTGTGTCTAAAAAATAGGTTAAGAGCATCTCTGTCTAGTTGCTTTTCTATTGGGTAAGCTAAAAGCGCTTTTAATTCAGATCCAAAAGTTATTCCTTGTTCTGAAACTGAATAATATAATGGCTTTATGCCAAACCTATCTCTTGCTATGAAAAAAGAATGATTGATTTTATCGTAAATACAAAAAGCGAAAAAACCGTTAAAATGTTCAACGCACCTTTCTTTGTATTCCATGAAAGCATGAAGGACAACTTCAGTGTCAGAACTAGTAAGGAAATGATGGCCTTTTTCTTGAAGTATTTTCTTTATGGTTTTGAAATTATAAATTTCCCCATTAAATACAATTGTGAATCGACTTGAGCTATCTTGCATTGGCTGATTAGCAGCTTCAGAAGTATCTATAATACTAAGTCTTGCATGACCTAATTCACATTTATTATCTTTATAAACACCATTATTGTCTGGCCCTCTTTTATGTAAAGATTTGAGCGCATTAGTCAGAAATTTTTGACTATGAGAAATAGGTTCTTTAAATGAAATATATCCTGTTATGCCGCACACTATAAATTCTTTTTGGCTAATTTAACGATTGGAGTGATATTTGAGCTTAATTTTTAAAAATTAGAAGTGAAAAAAATATTTGTAGTCAGTTTTATATGTGTTATTTTTAAGGTTAATGGTCAACAAAATCATAAAATCGATAGTGTTTTTAATTCTTTTTTAGACAACAATATTTTAGCTAGCGCTCATGTAGGAGTACAACTTATTGATGATTCGTCTAAAAAGTGTTTGATTGATTATAATAGTGAAAAGTTATTTGTTCCTGCATCCATTCAGAAACTTTTCACCACTGCTACAGCCTTAGAGCTTCTGCCTTCCAATTTTTCTTTTGTAACAAGAGCTTTTATCTCTGGAGAATTAGATTCTATTTCTGGTTTTGTTAATGGAAATTTGTTAATTACTGGTTGTGGTGATCCAAGTCTTGAAAGCTCATATTTTAAAAATAAAAGCTTTATTAAAGAGCTAAAAAAAATTCTTTCTTCTAGAGCTATTAAAGGATTTTCTGGAAGTTTAATTTTAATTGATGATGATAAAGATATTTATCAAGTCAATAGTAATTGGCTTTGGGGAGATATAGGGAATTATTATGGGGCTGGAGTCTCTAATTTTTCTTTTAAAGATAATATGATTGAAGTCTACTTTAATTCATCCACTAAAATTGGTGAGCTATCTGAAATAGCTAAAATTTGTCCTGAAAATATACATTTAGAGATTGAAAATAAAGTTGTTTCTGGAAAGTCGTCAAAAGATTTAGCATATGGTTTTGGAGGACCTTACAATACTAAAAGAACAATTGAAGGAGAGATTCCTTCAGGGAGAAATAATTTTAAAGTCAAAGTTTCAATGCACAATCCTGCATCTTTTTTTAAAGCTGAGTTAAATAAATTAATCTTTTTCAAAAACAACGAAGTTGGTAATGCTATTATGGATACGTTACTAAATTATAATTCTCCGCCAATTATGGATTTATTAACGCATATGAATTATAAAAGCAATAATAATTATACTGAGCACATATTATTAAAAACCATGAAAAATTTATATGGTGTTGAGAATATTGAGTTAGCGGCATTAAAAATGAATGAATATTGGAATGAAAAATTAGCATTAAATGAAATTTTCAAAACTGTTGATGCTTGTGGTTTGTCAAGAAAAAATGCAGTTTCTCCTGAGATCATGAACAAATTGTTAGCTTATGTTTTAAATCAAAAAAAATACAAATTTATTAAAACACTCCCCGTAGCAGGTGTTTCAGGTACCCTTAAATACTTGGGTAGAGGATCTGTAATTGAGAATAATTTTATTGGAAAAAGTGGGTCTATGGATGGTATTAAATGCTATTCAGGTTATTTTTTGAAAAGAAATAAAAGATACCCATTCACAATTATGGTAAATAATTTCAGTTGTTCAAGTGCTATGTTAAAGACTGAAATTGTTGATTTAATGATTGGAATTTACAATAACCTGTAATTAAGGGAATTTAGGAGTTTTTGAAAAATCAGGATCACGTTTTTCTAAGAATGCATTTCTTCCTTCTTCTGCTTCATCTGTTCCATAAGCAAGCCTAGTTGCTTCACCAGCGTAAACTTGTTGTCCAACTAAACCGTCATCAATTAGATTAAATCCAAATTTGAGCATTTTAATTGCTGTAGGACTTTTTTTCATTATTTCCTGACTCCATTCATAAGCTGTTTTCTCAAGCTCTTTGTGAGGAACAACTTTGTTAACCATTCCCATTTCGTACGCTTCTTGAGCAGAGTAATTTAAGCCTAAAAAGAAAATCTCTCTGGCTCTCTTTTGTCCAACTTGTCTAGCTAAATAAGCAGATCCGAAGCCACCATCAAAGCTTGCTACGTCTGCATCAGTTTGTTTAAATATTGCATGTTCTTTACTAGCTATAGTCATGTCACAAACTACATGAAGGCTATGGCCTCCACCAACTGCCCAACCTGGAACAACAGCAATAACAACTTTATTCATGAATCTGATTTGACGTTGTACATCAAGAATATTAAATTTATTTACACCATCAAGACCTTGGTAACCTCTTTTTGCACGCACTCGCTGATCTCCACCCGAACAAAATGCCCATCCACCGTCTTTTGCAGAAGGACCTTCACCGGTAATTAGAACTACACCGATCTCTTGACTTTCATGACAAATCACAAGAGCGTTTAATAATTCGTCTACTGTTTTAGGTCGAAATGCATTTCTTACTTCGGGACGATTAAATGCGATGCGGGCAACTCCATCGGCTATTTTGAAGGTTATGTCTTCGTATTCTTTGATGGTTTTCCAATCTATCATTTTCATTTTTTTTATAAAATTAAAATTATTTAGCTTTTAATTTCTTTAAAATAGGAGCTTAGAACCTCACTATTTTTTGCAGTTTTAGTATTTATTTCTAAAATAGTAAGAGAAGAGCTTTTAAAAAGTTTATTAAGTTGCTCCTTTGTTTCTTCAATAGAAGAAGCATGCAAATAGTTTACATTATGAGCTTTTGCTATTGCTTTTAAATTTGCTGTATTGTTAGTAACAAAGTTTTCTTGCGAGAATTGGGTAGTTGAAGCACCGGGGATGATTTTAAATATACCTCCGCCATTATTGTTTAGTACAATAATTTTTAAATTTTTTGGAACGTAATTATTCCAAAGTGCATTAGAATCATATACAAAACTCAGGTCACCTGTTATTAAAATAGTGTCATTTTTATTTACTAAAGCTGCTCCTAATGCGGTAGATGTGGATCCATCAATTCCACTAACACCTCTATTGCCATTAAAAGTTAATTTTTTTGAATTATTAAATAGTTGAACATACCTAACACTTGTACTATTTCCAAGATGAATATTTACATTTGTTGGAATAGATTTGTGGATTAGTTCATGAGCTTTCAAATCTGACCATGGAGCATTTTTGAAAAAAGCTAAATGATTTTTTTCAGAAGTATTAAATTCTTTTAACCAGATTGATTTATAAGTTCCTTTGGGAGATAAATTAATTTTAGAGATGAAGTTTTTAAAGAATATATCTTCTTTAATTGGAATAATTCGAGTTAATGATGTGAAAACATCCATTACTGTTTCTTCATCATTTACATGCCAATGTTGTTTAGGATTGAATCTTCTAAAAAGAGTTTTAATTTTTTTAGAGATTATAGCTCCACCCAAAGAAATTATTAATTCAGGATTGAAGTCAGGATTTCCATTTATTCTTTCAAGTGTTCTGTCTATGCATTGAATGAAGTTTTCTCCAAGTAAATTTGAAGTCGATTCTGTTAAAATAACAGTTTGTTCATCATTGCTTAGTTCATTTAATAATGAATTTAATTTTTCATTTTTGTGATTTAGGCCACAAATAATTAATTTTTTAGAAAAAGAATTCCACTGATTTGATAATAAATCTAACTCTTCATTTTTCAATGATTTATCAAGTTTAGTTAACTCAATCTTATTTCTTTTGGTTGAACTCATTACGGTTTCGTATAATGGTTCTCTAAAAGGCAAGTTAATATGAACAGGGCTCTTAGATTGTGTACATAAATTTATAGCTTCATTTGTTATTCTTCCTGACTGCCATAATGTGTCTGGATTTTCATCAACAGGAAATTGAAAGCTTCCTGCAATGTAATTGTTGTAAATGGCATTTTGTTTTATTGATTGCCCCTCTCCTTGATCAATCCACTCAGGTGGTCTATCTGCAGTTAGAACAATTAATGGGATTTTTTGATAAAAAGCTTCACAAATTGCTGGAGCATAATTCAAAGTTGAACTTCCAGATGTGGAACAAATAATTACAGGTTCTTGTAATTGCTGAGCCATTCCCATTGCAATAAAACCTGCAGACCTTTCATCTACAATTACTTTGGTATTAAAGAATTTATTATTTCTAATGGCTATGACAATTGGTGCATTTCTAGAACCTGGAGAGAAGATAACATTCTTAATGTTGTGTTTTTGTAATAAATCAGTTAGTATTTGTATTCTTTCCAATGAAGTTGTCATAGAACGAATTTCATCATTTTTTTACAATAGACAATAAAGTTTGACTTTTAATCTGTGTTTCTTCCCACTCATCATTTGCAACACTTAAGTTGGTAATCCCTCCTCCAACATAAATGAAGAGATTTGTTTTATTAATTTTCATGCACCTTAAGTTTACAAATAGATTGATAGTTTCATTAGAAATTTCTCCTAAATATCCGCAATATAAACCTCTTGAATGTTGTTCATATTTAAATATATTCTCTATGGCTTTTTTAACAGGAAATCCGCTTATAGCAGGAGTTGGATGTAACTCATTGACAAAATTGATTATCGATTTATTAGTTTTAAACTTAAATGTTGATTTCAGGTGTGCTACATTACCAGCTTTAACAGTTTTTAAATCAGAGTCACAAGAAGCTTCATTTGTAAGTTTCAGCAATTTTTTTTCTATGAATTGTTTAACGTATCTCTGTTCTTCTATTTCTTTATAGCTCCAATTGATATTTTTGGCCCATTTTTTACTCCCAGCTAATGCAGTTGTTGAGTAGAAATATTTTGAATTTCCAGTAATTAATTCTTCCGGTGATGCTCCCATCCACATTCCCAGAGTAGGATGGTTTAATACATAATTAAAGGAATGATTGTATTTGTTACATAAATCTTTAAAAATGGAGTAAATATTATTGGTGGGATTAGTTTCTTTAATTACTCTACTTAAAATGATTTTATCAACTTTTTTGGTAGAACAAAGTTCTATGAATTTTTGAGCTGTTTCTAAGTATGTTTTCTTTGAAGAAATTATAGGAGAGACTAAATTGCAATCCGTTGTAATTACAGGATCAGTGGTTAAATTTTCTTTCTTCCCAGAGAGGAAAAAAGTCTTGTTTTTTTTAAATTCTGATAGAATAAATGTAGAAGAAGATTCTTTGGTTTGAGTCCAAGTACCTTTTATTAAATAAAGATCTTTACTGTTTGGTAATCTGAAAATAACAAAACTATCTTTATTACTTAGTAGCATTAAAAATTATCGTTTTAAAATCATCATTGTTAAACGAGCAATACTAATCATTTTTCCTTTTTCGTCTTTCACCTCAATATTCCATATATGTGTAGTTCTACCGAAATGAATGATTTTCCCTGTTGCATATACATACCCACTATAGGCACTTCCTACATGGTTCGCATTGATTTCAATTCCCACTGCATAATGAGTAGAACTATCTATAATAAAATGTGAGCCACAACTCCCTACAGTTTCAGCTAAAGCAACACTTGCACCCCCATGAAGTAACCCCATTGGTTGAAAAGTTGTTTCATCCACAGGCATTTTTGCAATTATAAAATCTTCTCCTATTTCAGTAAACTCAATATTAAGATGAGTTACTAGAGTGTTTTTAGAAATAATGTTTAAATGATCAGGTTTTAAATCTTTAGGTATCATAATTCAAAAATAAGCAACCTTTTTAACACTAAACAAAAAAGACCTCAAAAAGAGGCCTTTTTTAAAGAGTAATTCTGATTATTCACTTATAAACAATCGTTTGGTTGTTTTGCCAGAATTAGATGTGATAGATAAGTAATAAAAGCCAGTAGGGAAATCAGTTAAATCATAATTTATTCTAGTAGATTTTATTATGTCTAAATCTTCAGAAATTATTAGTTGCCCAATAGAATTATGTATTTCTAAATTCAGTTCTTGAAACTCATTTAAATCAAATAAGATTTCAAAATTTCCATTATTAGGATTAGGAATTACAGAGATTGAATTTTCTAAATTAACATCTTCTATATTAACAGCACCTACGTTAATTGTCAGTTGACTTGTGTTAGAACATCCATTTAATGTACCGGTAAGTGTAACAGTGAAAATTCCAGAACTAGAATAAGTGTGTGATGGGTTGGTTTGTGTAGATGAATTTCCATCTCCAAAATCCCATGAATAAGAAGTTGCTCCTGATCCTGCACTACTAAATGTTACTGTACCACCAACAAGTATAGTGGTGACATTTGCCGATGCATTTACTGTAGGAGCAGCCGAAACTGAAATAGTTGAAGTAACAGGGTTTCCTGCACAAGTTCCGTTTTGACCTACTACTGAATATGTTGTTTGATTAGTTGGATTAACTGTAATAGATGAGCCAGAAGATCCTGTGTTCCAGCTATAAGTTTGTGCTCCAGAAGCTGAAATTGTTACGCTTTCACCTGCACAAATAGTTGCAGTGCTTGGATTTAATGTTACAGTTGGTGCAGAGTTTACAATGATAATTACACTAGCATTGTCAGTGCAACCATTCGCATCTGTTACAACCACATTATAGGTTGTTGTAGCAGTAGGTGAAACAACATGAGATGAACCACTTCCTAAACCATTATCCCATTGGTATGTCCCTCCAGTTCCTGCTCCTGCAGCAGAAATGGAAGCGGAGTTTCCTGCACAAATACTTTGACTTGAGCTAATAGACGCAGTAACTCCTCCTAAATTTGTAATAGTAATTGTGCTGGTTTCAGAACAACCACCATTATCATCTACTAATATGTCATATGTCCCTGGAGATAAATTTGAAAAAGTTCCTGTTGATTGATACGTGTTTCCGCCATCAATACTGTATTGATATGGTCCTGTTCCACCAGTAGCAGTAATTAATATTTGTCCATTATTGCTTCCACACGATGAGTTTGTTGTAGTTGGATTTATCGCTAAACCAGAAGAGCACCCTCCACATAAAATTGGTCGAATATAATGTGAGAAGCTATATGTTCCTCCCCAAGCTGTTTGCATATCATACCAAGTTCCATCATCCCATTGTTCCCAACCCGAGTTAGGAGTTAAATCAAAAACGGAATTTGTGATTATCCCCAAAGAATCTTGTCCTCCAGGATAACTTGCAAAACCATTCATAGTAATTCCACAGTATATTGTGTTTCCATTTATAGTAACAGAACTAGGGAAGTTAACAGTGTAAATGCCATTTCCTGAAGTTGAAGCAGCAATTGACGCTAAACTTACTTGAGTGGTAGCAATTATTGATCCAGGTTGACCTGCATTGTCATCCCAAACATTAAAATCTACAGTAGCACCATTACCGCCATCATTCACTGAGTATAAGAAAAGTTCCATTCCTGTTATACTGTTATATGGTGTGTAATTAGAATAAGCTTCAGCTTTGGATAGGTCTCCATATCCATTCCATCCAGAAATAAAACCCCCGTTATTAGTACTGTATAGCCTTAAAGTATCTGCAGCAGAAATATTTAATAAAGTATCGCAACCAGATGTACTCCCAGGATTTGTAACTGTAATATTGATAGTTGTTGTACAGTTTCCATTTGCATTACCAGCTGTAAGTTCTACAACATATGTTCCAGGATTTGAGTAGGTAACTGAGCCTGGGTTTTGAGCTGTAGATGTGCTTGGAGTAACTCCACCTAAAGAGGTATTGTCAAAGTTCCAAGACCATGAATTTGGAGTCCCACTTGAAGCATCCGAGAAATTGACAGTTCCACCAGCAGTAATAGATGTTGTACTAGCGTTAATAGAACACGTAGGTGGGTTGTTTTGATTACATGGTTCATATGCTCCATCTAAAATTGTTGCACCTGTATTTGTAGGATCTAACCAAGGCTTAAGTTGTGCTGTAGATCCGGTCCCATTTCCATTCCAATTGGTAGAGAATTTCCCATATAAATCAGGAGATCCAGTTGAAGTGCAAAAGGAACTCCCCCCAGAAAGTTGACCTACAACTCTACCGTTTTGGTCAAAAATTGGAGATCCAGAAGAACCACCTTCAGTAACCCCATGACCATTTGAAGTAGCTGACCAATAAACTCTCCAGTGAGCATTGTTTGCTCCTCCATTGTAAGAGGTGCTTGAAAGGTTAGATGTGTAAGTAGATATTTTTTTTGCTGAACCAGCAGGGTGATGTACACTTACACCAGAACTAGCAGCGCTAGATCCAGCATTCCATCCAGCAAAGAATGCATTGTAAGATGCTGGAACATTGCTTCCAAGCTCAACTAAATAATAGTCTGAGCCAGCCACTTGATTCGTTGAAGGTGAGAAAATACCACTTCCAGAGGACGACCTAACAGTCCCATTAATCATTGTTTGATTCCCTTTTGGTGGATCACTACCATTAGAATTGGGTTGGCAAGAAGATTTTTGATAATTCCAATACCAGGTCCAACCCGATAATGAACTGTTGGCGTTTTTTTCACCACAATGCCAAGCTGTTAATATGTACGGTGTGCAATCTTGAGAGGTATTGTTTAATAGTGATGCCGAACATACATAAAATCCACCACCTTGTTGAAAGGTGTAATGAACTGCAGCATCAATTTGTTCTCCCCAGCCTACATTTTCTGGAGTACAAGCTACATCAATTTGACAAGGATCTGCTTTTAAAACCAAATCGTCATCTTTTCCTGAAGCTTCTTTGATGAAAGGATTTACAAACTCTTCAACACCTCTATAAATGTAAACAACATTTGAAATTTGAATAATCGGATTTTCTGTTACGTTACTTGGAGCATAATATTCCAACCAAGTAGTTTCACCTTGAATCATTTGTGTGTGAGTAATTGGATTGTTAAAGTTTCTGTCAGATTCAAATTTACCTGCAATGTGATTTTTTAAATCGTTGTATAAAAATATTTCTGCCCCATTTGGAATATAGAAACAACTATAATATAAGGCAAGTGCTAAAGCATCTTCAGAATAAATTTTAAGTCGCCAAACTTTATCACCATTAGATAATGTTGTCCAAGTTCCAGCGTTATTTGTATTTATATTTACGGGAGTTAAGAGTCCTATTTGGTAAGCACCTTTGTCATTTGATTGATTATTTAAAAGAGAAGTTGATGGTTTAGCAATTTGTTTAGTTTGAACTTGAGTTTTAGGTAGATTGTTTTGAAAAGAGTAGGGTAAACCTCCATTACTGATTTGTGAATAAAAAGATTGAAGTCCAAAAGTTAAAAATATGGACAATAGAATTTTACTTAACTGTTTCATAAGTTATCTTATTTGATTTGAAAATGGTTAATAAATTAGATATCAGAATCTTCTGATTTGGCTTTTTGTTTAGGATTAGTAGTTGCTTTTTGCTTTTCAACATCTAACATCTGAACTTTCACTGCTTTTACTGTTTTACCTTTCTTTTCAACAGTTTGTATTGTTGGTTCAGCAGATTTTAATATAACTTTTTCAGATTTTTCGTCTGTTGTAGTATTTGTTTTGTTTTGTGCAATAGTTGAACTAAATGCAGCTATTAAAAACAATAAAAGTAGATTTATTTTTTTCATGTAAATAAAATTTAAATTTTTGAAAGCATATAATAACAACGCTATTTATTTATCTTGGTTGTTTTAGTTTTGTAATTATTTCAAAAAGTAACAATTTTATTTAAATAATTCTAAATTGACTAGAGTTATTATTTTCAAATAAACATATGCAAAAGAGAATACTACTTGTTGAAGATGAAGAACATTTGCACGAAGCCATTAAAATGAACCTTGAAATTGAGAACTATTTAGTTACTTCAGTTTACAAGGGAAAAGATGCTATATCAAAATTTAAGTTAGGAAGATATGACTTGATAATTTTAGATGTAATGTTGCCTGGAATGAACGGATTTGATATTTGTCAAACGATTCGCTTGGAAGATAAAAGCACACCAATTCTGTTTTTAACTGCAAAGAACTCTTCTCAAGATAGGGTTAAAGGATTAAAAGTTGGTGCCGATGATTATTTGGCCAAACCATTCAATTTAGAAGAGTTGATGCTTCGATTAGATAATCTAATAAAACGCTCTAGTATAGATAATATCGATGTTCAAATAGATCAATTTAGTTTAGGAAGCTTTACAATTAATTTTAAATCTTATGAAGTTATTTCTGATTCTGGGGAAAAAACAAGATTAACTCAGCGACAGTTAATGCTGCTAAGATTATTAATTGAAAAAAGAAATCAGGTTGTTAGTAGACAAGAAATATTGGAAAAAATATGGGGTTATGATGTATATCCATCTACTCGAACTATAGATAATGTGATTTTGGCATTCAGAAAAATTTTTGAGAAAAATGTTAGTCCACATACCTATTTCAAATCAATTAGAGGTGTGGGTTATAAATTAACTCCTTAATCTAACACATCATACAATATTTACTTTTTGTGTCATGTTTAAATTCTAAATCATCTTGAATTAAGTTTTGTGCAAATTCGATTAAATAATTTTCAAATTTTAGAAATAGTTCTTCATTAAGTGAATCATTATTATTGAATGTTAAATTTATGAATTTTGCTTTAGGATTTTTTAAAGATAAAATTGAAGATTTAAGATTTGTTTCAGCACATTCTTTATTGTATAAATATGCATATAGCATAAGCTGAAGAGAATAACTCTGAGTTGAAAATGACTTAAAAGTTTTTAGTGAAACATCACTCTTAGAAATGAACCCACTTTTATAATCTACAATTCGAATCCCATCTTTAGTTTCATCAATTCTATCAATTTTAGCTTTCACTTTGAATTCAATTTTTTTGCCTTTATAATCTGCTTCTAAAATACATTCCACTTTTTTTTCTATTCCTAAAATTTTATAGTCACCATTTTCAGCAATGTTTTTTTCTTCATTTTTCAATAGTGCTTCTAAGCATTTAATGGCTTGGTGATACATTAATGCATTGTGTCCATCTTTGTATCTGCCGTCTGGGAATATTGCTGCAAATTCTTTGTCTAAAAACGCTGTTGAATTACTTTTAATTTCTTTTAAAGCAGCTTTGTTTATTATCTGTTTTTCCTTAAATAACTTTTCTAAGGTTAAATGAAGAATGTTTCCCCAAGTACTGTTTTCTATGTCTTCTTCAATTTTTTCTTCCTCTTGTAACTTAATTACATATTTGTAATAAAAATCCAAAGGACAGCCCAAGAATTTTTTTATTGATGAAGCTGATAAACCACTTTTGAATAATGAAGAAATTTCTTTAATTGAAAACTCATTCTGAATAATGTTAGGTTTGGTAAATGAATTATAATTAAAATCAAAATGCTTCTTGTTAACGCTAATGTTATTAGAATTAGATAATTCTTTTTCAATTTGGTATATAAATCTACTTGGCTCTGCTGAACCTATTTTAGATGTCCCACTAGAAGAATAAATTAGCTCTATCTTTTTCGCTCTTTGAATCGACCTATAAAAGTAATAGCTATACATAGCATCTTTCTCTGATGTTCCAGGAAGTTTATAGTGTTTTTTTATGTCTGATGGAATTAAAGATCCGTCAAACTCTGATCCTGGAAGATGAGATTCGTTGCAAGAAACTAGTATTACGTGCTCAAAATCTAGCGCTCTACTCTCTAAGAACCCCATCACTTGAAGACCAGCTAAAGGTTCTCCAAAAAATGGAATAGTTAATCTAGACCATTTGCTTAAAATAACTCTAATTAATACTGAAATTGATATTTCATCTTTTAATGAGTAATGCTGAATGTAGTTTTTAATTTTTAATAATTCTTCCAACATTATTAAGATACATTCCTTTTCTATTTTATCATTTATCTTTTTTTCTATCCTAGATAAGTATTCTGAAAAGTATATTATAAAATCTAAAGCTTTATCGATTGATTTTAAATGAATGAAATCTAAGTGATTTTCGATTTCAGGGAAATTATTAATTAGCTCATTAATTTCAATAAACTTTAAGTTTTTCTTAATCTTATTCTTCCAATAAATTGTGTCTTTTAGGGCTTTTGAAATTGAATTTTTAAATAATGGAAGTAAAAATAATTCTTCAATAAATTGATAATGCAATTTGTTTCCACTCCAATAATCTTTTTTATTTCTTTTGTCAAATAGGGTAAGTATTTCATTTAAAAAAGCGTAAGTATATGTGTTGTTGATAGGATACCCCATCGTAATGTTTAAAGAGTTGATGTTGTGAGGAATATTGTTTAACAGCGGATTAATAACTTGCTCGTTAATTAGATATATTGCACATGAAGGACTCTTAATATTCTCTTTTTCTAAAATTGCAGCAACTGTTTGTGCTTGCTCAACATCATTATTGACCTCGTAAATATTGATTTCTTTCTTAAAGTTGTCAAAGTGTTTGGGTAATTTTATACTGTTGAAAATTGCCGATTTTCTATAAAAAAAACCTGCTTCATGTTTTTTATCATTTCCATAGTAACTGTCTCCATCAAAATATGCTTTTGAACCATTTGTTTTTAGATGAGTGCTTATTATTTTTTCTTCAGAAATACTTAAGGCATTTAATCCAATAAAATAAAATGATTTAGAATGATCGATTATATCTAAATTAATACTATTGGCAACTTTTCTATATATATTCCCTTCAGTTGATAAACCCTTTTTGGAAAGTTGATTGTTGAATTGGTTGTATAATAGTCCTAAATTTTTCCAAAATTCAACATAATCTAGCTGATTTTCTGTAAGATTGGATTCATTTAGGCTCCAATTTTCAATTTCATTTACAGATTTTAAGTCAAAGATGAATTCGTTAGCATCTAATAAGTATTTATCTATTTGGTTAAAATCATTTAGAATTAAAGGAGCCAAATGAATAAAGTTGTCTAGGGTCTCTTTTGCAGAATTAACCTTTAGATATGAGCTATAAAGTTCTAATTCGGCTTCAAAGCCATTAATTAGAGTGAGCTCAGATAAAGAATATATGAATTCATTAATTGTAGTGATTTTAGGAAGAAAAACTGTCTCATTGATATGATTTGAAACAATTTTTTTAAAATGTAATCCTGCTCTTCTAGAAGGTAAAACAATAATACAATTTTTTAAATTTTGCTCATTGTTGGTTTTTAAGATGTCATTTAGAGTTTCATCAAGAAATGTTATCATGAATTGAAATGTTTAGGCAATATTTTAATTACTTATCCTCTGTTAGAAGATAATTATAACTAAGTTAACAGAAAAAGAATAATTCTAAGGGTTTTTAATCACATCCCAGGTATGATCTGCCAATAACTTTACTGCTGCAATAAATGTGTAAGGACATTCTTTTCTTCCCCAATCATCTTTGGATATCATTGAAAGAATAAATTTTGTATCACTTTTTTTGTACAAATAATATACATGAGATATTAATGGATCAAATCGAATTTCAGCATTATAAATTTGTTCTGAAATATCAATTCTAGTTTTAATTCTATTTGCTTGCATAGCAAGAGTTTCCATTTGCTCTTTAATTTGAAGCAATTGAGAATTTGTTTGCTCTTGCATTGCTGAAAGTGCTTTGTGCTTAATGTCTCCTTGTTTAGAAGGTATTATGGGGAATCCACCACGGTGATGACTGTACGTAAGCGTATTTGGAGTTTCAGTAATGTTGTCCTTATCTATAGGATTTATAAATTCAACATTTTCATTGTCATTTTCCTTCATACGATAAAATTATTAATTAAGCAGATATAAAACAGATCTTGTTTAATATTAATGAGGATCAGAAAAGTTTGGATTATTGATAAATTCAACATCAGAAAGTGTCAATAAAAATGCTTTTAATTCTATCCTTTCTTGAGGATTAAGTTGCACGCCACCTTGTTGTGCAAATTCAATTAGTGGGTCAATGTTAGGTGAATTAGCATGTATTTCAAGACTGTAAAAATTTATTACTTCATCAATAGTTTCAAATCTACCATCGTGCATGTAAGGAGCGCTATACTCTATGTTTCTAATAGAAGGAACTTTAAATTTATAATAATCTAAGGGATTGTTAGTAACTAAACCTCTGCCTGTATCTATTGGGTTTTGATCAAGTCCATTATTTTTAAAAGAATAATCAGTACCTAAAATCCCTCCATGACAATGAAAACAATCTCCACCAGACAAACTGTTAAACGAGTCGAAACCTGCAATTTCCTGTGGAGTAAATGTGGTTTCATTTCTTAAAAATTTGTCATATTTTGAATTGGTTGATACCATTGTTCTTAAAAATTGAGCTAAAGCTTTTGCTGCATGTGTAGAATCGGGACTTAGGGTTTGGAAAGCATTATAAAATAGTGTTGTATATAGATTGTCATTTTTAATTTCATTAAAAAAATTTGTCCAATTTTCATCCATTTCAGTGGAATCCATCACTGGAAGTAACACTTGTTCTTCAAGGGTTAGAACTCTTCCATCCCAAAAAAAGTCATTAGCCCAAGCCAAATTTTGTAAAACCATAGAGTTTCTATTTCCCTGAATTCCATTTATTCCTGTAGATAGAGCATCTGGATCTGAAAATGCATTTTGGGGAAGATGGCAACTTGCACAGGTCATTGAGTTGTCACCACTAAGTCTTGGTTCCCAAAACAGATGTCTTCCTAATAAAACCCCTTCTTCAGTTAATGGGTTGTCTTCTGGAATTTCTATTGGAGGGAAGTTTGCAGGTAAGTCAATTGAGATATATGTGGGATTATAATAATAGCTTATAGTTTCTTTTTTTCTACAAGAATATAGAATTAAAAAAATAAAAGCTATTGGAATTAACTTGTTCATTTACTCAAAGTTAATCAATGTTGAATTAAATAAAATATTGTTTATGTCTAACTTTTTATTGGACCTGTAAAACATTTACTCCGTTGTTTGAAATTGCATCTGCAAGAGTTGGGTTGTCTGCTGTATGGGTAAAATTGTTAGTGCTTAAATCAATGCCATCAAAAAATCTTGACCAATCAACTTTAAATTCTAAAATTTCGTTTTCTCCTTCTTGTACAATAAGATTTACAATTATGTCATTAATTTCTGTTGTTAAACCATCATTACCAATATGTAAAACAAAGCTTTCACCAGCATCGAAGTTGTTGTTGCCGTTTTTATCTACTAATCCCTCAAGAACTATAAATAAATAGCTCCAGTTTTGAGCGCTACTTCCCATTTGCCAATGCATACTTGGACTTTGATATGAAAGAGCATTATCACTGTCGTAAATGGCAGGATCTAGGTGATTTGTTATTAGGTCAACTCCCATTAGAAGATCCAATTCTTGGTAGATGCCCGGAATTACAGCTCCTAAATTATATGACGTATTTGTAGGGTCTATTAATACATAGTTGTTGTTTGAATCAATAGTGCTTTGAGATGTATTTATATATTTTGGTTTTCCCAAGTAAAAAGTAGCTCTTGTAAATTGAATTTGATTCCCGAAATTGTCTTGATAAATAGAGTCAAAAGAAAATGATTTATTCTCAAATACATGAGAAGTGTTTATTATTAAAGATGCAATATTTGGTATTATTGAATCGTAGAGACATGTTCCGTTATCAACTTGAGCAGTACTGTTGTAATTATTTGCATAAGGGTCGGTGCACCCTTTTTTTCTACAGGATATAAAAGTGATTGCAATCAATAGTGTAAGTAGAATAGATTTTCTCATATAGTAAATTTACTATATAAAGACACATTTAAATAGCAAAAGGTTGTTCAAGTATCTTAATTAGTCAATGTTATAACTAATCGGCTACATATGAAATGATTTTAATTCAGTTTTAGCAAGATTATTTTTTTAAATAAAGTACTCTGCAATTAATTTATTTTAACTTTAATTAATGAGTATTTCTAACGAATTTTCTTCTCTTAAAGTTTATCGGTCATCTGCTGGGTCTGGAAAAACTTTTACTCTAGTAAAAGAATATCTTAAAATCATATTTTCTTCAAAAAGTGATTTTGCTTTTAAAGAAGTCTTAGCCATTACTTTTACCAATAAAGCGGCTAATGAAATGAAGAGTCGTATTATAGAAGTGTTAGAGAAATTGTCAAATTCAGATTCTGAATTGTTGAATATATATTCTGAAGAAACAAGCTTGACAAGATTAGAGTTAATTAAAAAATCCGATCAAATTCTTTCTAGAATATTGCACAATTATAGTGACTTTAGTGTTTTTACAATTGATAAGTTCACTCATCGATTAATAAGAAGCTTTAGTCAAGAACTTGGACTTTCATTGAACTTTAATGTAGAGCTAAATGAGAAAGAGTTTTTAAATAACGCTGTAAAGAAATTTCTTTCCAACATTGGCAGCGATAAACAGCTTACTACTTATTTAAATGAATTCATTGAACAATCTTTAGGTGACAGTATTAAGTCTAACATAGAAACTCAATTAGCAGGTTTTCAGAAGCTTATTTTTAAAGGAAATAGAGAGGATCAACTTCAGAACATTAAGCATGTATCTCTAGAAGAATTTTCTAAAATAAGAAAAAGTCTATTTAATGAGCTTAAGGAAATAGAGCAAAACACATTTAAAATTGCTGAAGAATGTGCTGAAAAGATTAATAGTGAAGGAATATTAGCCGAACATTTTTTCTATAAAAGATTACCTAAAATATTTGCTGTCATTCTAAGTAAAAAATCTATTAATCTAAAAAACATTGAGTCTTGGTCTAATTGGTTGGTAGATGATAAATGGATAGGTCCAAAAGCATCTTCAGATGTTAAACAAAAGATAATTGATATTATTCCTTTTCTAATAGATAATACAGTTCAAATTGTAAGTTTATCTAGAAGAATAATTTATGTGAGAGAGATTTTAAAGCACCTTACTTCTTACTCTTTGGTAAACCAATTGGTAAACGAAGTAGAACATCAAAAAAACATTAAAGGTGTACTTTTGATTTCAGATTTTAACCGTTTAATAAGTAAAATTATTATTGAAGAACCAGCTGCTTTTATTTTTGAAAGAATAGGCAATAGATACAAACACTTTTTATTTGATGAATTCCAAGATACATCTATTCGTCAATGGAATAACTTAGTTCCTCTTGTTCATGAATCTTTATCTAGAGGTGGAACTAATTTATTAGTTGGTGATGCTAAGCAAGCAATATACAGATGGAGAGAGGGTGATGTGGAGCAGTTTGTTAATTTACCTAAAGTTGATGATAGCCTTCCAGATTCTTTTGCTATCAATAATTTATTTAATCAATATTACGAAGATTATACGTTACCTGTAAATTACAGATCTTCACCTGAAATAATTGAATTCAATAATGCATTATTTTCGGCAATGGTTAATGAGATTGACCAATATACTATTACTAATGCATATAAAAATAATGAGCAGAGGGTTAAAAGCAAAACTAATGGTTATGTAGAAGTTAAAGTTTGTGATAAAGAAGATAATATTTCCGTCAATAAGCTGAATTATATGCTTAAAGTAATTGAGCAAAATTTATCAAATGGATATAGCTATTGTGACATAGCAGTAATTGTAAGAAAAAATAAAGAAGCAACAAAAGTTGCCGAATTTTTAAGAGCACAAGAAAATTCTGAAATTCCTGTAATTTCTGGTGATAGTATTGTTCTTTACTCTTCTTTAGAAGTTCAACTTGTTATAAACGTAATAAAGGCAATTGACCTAAATGACGAGCAAAGTAAATTTAAAGTCTTAGAATTTCTTAATGCTAACGATATAGAAAAAAATATTGATTTCTTTTTTAAGAATAATGAAAACTACTATCGTCAAATTGATGTCAAAAAAACACTAAATAGCTACATTCCTAAATTTGATTTTTTCAATTACAACAAGTTAGGTTTAATTGATAAAATTCATTTTATTATTTCTTCTTTTGGCCTCAATAAATTTGATCCTTTTATAACACAGTTTCTAGATTTTTTATTTGAATTCTGTGCAAATAATGGCCCAACAGTTTCTGGTTTTGTTAACTATTTTGACGATGAATCACAAAGGGTTTCAGTTAATACTGGAAGAGATAATGCTGTTAATGTTATTTCTATTCATAAGTCAAAAGGGCTTGAATTTCCAGTTGTAATTATTCCATTTGGATCTTGGAAGGATAAAGAAACAGCAGTTGATGATTTTGATTGGATTGAGGGTGATGATTTAAAGTCTATTGGATTAGCCTCTTTTATTTCCCCAATGAATGAAAGTTCGCTAAAAAAACTTAACAGAGAGATGTTATATCTTGAAGAAAAAGAGCAGCTTTTTTTAGATAATTTAAATTTATATTATGTTGCATTAACTAGAGCTAAGGATCGGCTATATTTTTCTGTTGAAGAGCCAAAAGAATCGAAAAATCCTCATATTAAGCACTTTATATCATCACAAGTAACCAAGCATAATTCCTATGATAGTGAACTAATGAAATTAATCATTGGGGAACAGAAAAATTTAGACAAAAAAAATGAATCAGCTTCAGTTGCTAAAGACATTCCAATTGAACTTATTAGTTGGAAAGATAAAATCCATCTCAGTTTGGATAAACTTAACTTTAAATCTAATGCTGTTTCTTATGGAATTCTATTGCACGATGTGTTAGAAAGAATAACCTACAATATTGATGATGGTTTAAGTTATATTGAGTCACTCAAATTGAAATATAAAATCAATAAAGAACAATCTCAATTTTTGTCAAAAGCTTTAATTGAACTTAAAGAATCAAAAGAATTACAATACATTTTCTCACAGAATAATAAGGTTTTTAATGAAATTGAGCTTATGACTAAAGCCGGTGATTTTTTCAGACTAGATAAGCTAATTATAGATGTTGATAATAATGCTACTATTGTTGATTTTAAAACTGGAATTGCTAAAGAATCAGATCAAAAACAATTGCTGAAGTACATGGGTTTTGTTGATGAATCTGGTTATAATGTTAAGAATGGCATTTTAATATACCTTCCTAATTTAAAAGTAAAAGAACTTGAGTTTTAATCTTTAGTAAAATAATTAGGATAATCTGTAATTAATCCATCTAAACCTATTTTCTCTAGTTCATTTCCTTTTTTTAAGTCATTTACTGTCCAAGCAAATACATTTATTTTTTTGTTGTGCAATCTTTTAATTGTTTTTCGAGATATTAATGGGTAGTACATGCCTAGGGCAAATGGTTTAAAGTCTAATTTTTTCAAATATGATTTTGTATCTAATTGAGGTTTGTAGATTAAA
The DNA here is from genome assembly GCA_943788115.1 of uncultured Flavobacteriales bacterium. GTDB lineage: Bacteria > Bacteroidota > Bacteroidia > Flavobacteriales_D > Parvicellaceae. Next base: position 35,448 of record CALSPA010000010.1, on the reverse strand, counting down.
TATACTAAACGTTGAGAAGGCATTATATCATGAAGTTTGTTTATGATTTGAGCATCAAAAGACATGAATATTATGTTGTCTAGATACTTGTAATTTTCAACTTCTTTTTTGATGATATTGCAATATTCATCAGGGTAGGGTTGGTATTTTCCATAATCTTCTAATGAAGATTTTATTTCAAACAGTATTGTAGGATTTTTCTCTTTTAATTCTGCAAATGCTTCTTTTACTGTAGGTTTTTGAGCTTCGTATAATTTTTGTTTTGGAAATTTTTTTTGATAAATACTTCCGCAATCGTATTTTTCAATTTCTTCTTTGTTCATTTTATATATGTTCAAAGATGATTTTGATTTGTTTTTTATTTTCTCCCCATTTATTAATTGACAGTAAGATGTGTCTATGTATGGTTCATGAGATATATAAAGTTTATTTTCTTTGTTAACAACAACATCCCATTCGATTCCATCAACTCCTAGTTCAATTGCTTTGTTAAAGCTTGAAAGTGTGTTTTCTGGAAGTAATCCCCTACATCCTCTATGTCCATAAATTTTCATTTCTTGACCAAAAGAATTAAAAATAATTAAACATCCAAAAATTAAGTTAAGTGTAATTTTCACTTTATTATTTATTCGAATAAATAAAGGCTACCACTATAAGATTTACCCCTTATTTCTATGGTGTAAAAATAAGCTCCTGTAGGGACTTCTTCTCCAACATTAGTTCTACCGTCCCATTTTATGTTATTTCCACTAGAGATAAACATGATTTGTCCCCATCTGTTGTAAACTTTAAAATCTACACATTCGTTTAATCTTCCAGGGACAGCAACTTCAAATAGTTCATTGTTTCCATCACCATTAGGTGTAAAGACATTGGGTATTTCAATGTTAAAGTAATCTTCAAAGCTTAAGCTATTGTCATTGAAGAATGCAGTGTCTACACAACCGTCTATATTGACAATGGAAAGGTTTGCCCAATAACTACTAGAGAAATCAAAGATGTGTTCTACAAAGTCTAGGGTAGAGGTGTCCCCATCACTAAAGTTCCAAAGAATATCAACATCAGGATTTGATGTGTTGGTAAACTCAACAACAACTCCTTCACAGCCAGGTTCAAAGAAAGTATCAAAAGAAGCCACATCGCTGGATATTTCAATGGTAATGTCAGCCTCATCGATACAACCTTGACTATCGGTAGCAGTAACCGTATAGGTTGTAGTGCTGTTAGGTGTAGCCATTGGGTTAATGATATTGGGGTCATTTAATCCTGCTGCAGGAGACCAGCTAAAAGAGATTGCTGGTTCACCAAATACGTTAAGCTGAACACTGTCGCCAAGGCAAATGAGCTCATCATCTACTGTATGAATCATAAACACAACAATGTAAACACTATCGGTTGCAACACAGTTATTAGAATCTGTGATTACAACAGTAAAGAGCATAGAAGTATCAGGCGAAGCTATTGGATCAGCTAAAGTGTCATCATCTAGAAATGCACTAGGAGACCAAAGGTAAGTATCACCACCTGTAGCATTTAGCTGTGTACTGGTGTTTTCACAAATATTAGCATTAAAACCAGCATCGGCATTAGGTAGAGAGTTTACAATAACAATAACGGTATCTGTATTGACGCACCCATGAATATCTGTTCCTTGTACAACATAGCTAGTGGTGTCACTTGGGTCAGCAATTGGATCGGGACTTGTAGGGTTTGTTAGTCCTGTAGTTGGTGTCCATAAGTAGCCATCTCCACCAGAAGCGTTAAGCTGTGTACTGGTTCCCACACAGATTTCTACATCGTCACCCGCATCTATAGTAGGGAGCGATCGAACAAAGATATTGACGGTGTCAAAGTTAACACAGCCATTAGCATCAGTTCCTTCAAGGAAATAGTCCATTGTTACAGAAGGGTTAGCAATAGGGAAAGGAATGTTGATTGCAGTTAAACTATCTGAAGGGAGACCACGAGTAGTTAATGGCACCTGTTCCGATGAGTTGAGCAGCAGAGCCAATACAAATGGTATCATCTGCACCAGCGCTCACATTGGGCAATTGATTAATGTTTACTGTAACAGAGTCGTTGTTAATGCACCCATTAGAGTCGGTAACTTCCACAAAGTACTCAGTAGCTAAAACAGGCCAAACAATAGGGTTAAAGAGAGTAGAGTCAGAGATGCTGTCATTAGGAGACCAAGCATAAATGTCTCCGCCAGTAGCGTTTAAGCCAATGGAGTCACCAATACAAATGTCCACGTTAGTTCCTGCATCAACAGTAGGAAGCGGATTAACAATTACCGTAACGGTGTCAGTTCCTATACAAGCGTTGGCGTCTGTTATGGTAACAATGTAATCCGTTGTGTCTGTAGGGAAAGCTTGAGGGTTGGCAATGGTATCATCCGTAAGTGTAGCAGCCGGAATCCATAAGAAATCTATACCTCCAGAGGCACTTAGCTGAGCAGTATCACCAATACAAATTTGAACATCTAAACCTGCATTTGCTGCAGTGTTAGGGTGGATGTCAACAAAAACAGAGTCTAAACCAGTACACGTGTCGTTAGAGGTGAGCACATAGAACATGGTAGGTAAGCTAGGCGAAACCATTGGATTAGCAAGCGTAGGGTTGTTAACAAGAGTAGCAGGAGACCACTGATAGGTAGTTCCATTAACAGCAGTAGGATTACCCCCAATGGCAATGCTGTCGGCAAAGCAAATGATGGTGTCGTTACCCGCTTGTGTAGGAACGGTTTGGTTAACAAAGACGGTCATGGTGTCGTAGTTAATACAACCAAAAGCGGAGATTACTTCTACTTGATAGGTTACCGTATCGGTTAGTGTTGCAATAGGGTCAGCTATATTTGGGTTGGTAAGTCCAGTTACTGGAAACCAGGTATAGGTAATCCCACCAGAAGCATTTAGCTGAATGTCATCTCCAGGACAAATCCACTCATCATCACCAGCATCAGCAGGTGGAAGTGGGTTTACATTAACAGCAATGGTGTCTGTAGAAATACATCCTAGTGCATCTGCTCCAGTTACAACATAGACAGTAGTGTCTGTAGGCCAAGCAAGAGGATTAGCAATGTTGTTAGCGCTAAGACTATCAGTAGGAGACCATGTATAATTTAAAGCACCAGCAGCAGTTAGCTGAACAGTGTCGTTAATACAAATAGTTTCGTCATTACCAGCCAGTATAGTAGGTAGAGGTTGAACAGTAACCGTTACGGAAATAGTATCGTTACATCCATTGAGGTCACTAACAATCAATTGATAAGTTGTAGTAGTAGTAGGCCAAACAATAGGGTTGCTAATAAAAGGGTCTGAAATGGAATCGGTAGGAGACCACTCGTAGTTGGTTCCTCCACTTGCAACAAGTTGTATTGTGTCTCCAATACAAATAGTGGTGTCATTTGAAATAGAAGCAGTAGGTAAGGAGTTAATGCTAACATCAACACTGTCGATATTAATACAAGCATTTAAATCTGTACCAACAACAAAATAAGTAGTGGTAACACTAGGTGAAGCCATGGGGTTGCTAATAGTAGCATTACTTAAAGAACCAGCAGGTGTCCAAACATAGGTGTCTGCACCAGATGCTTGCAATTGAGTAGAATCTCCAAGGCAGATGGATGCAGGAAGCCCAGCATCAACAGCAGGTAAATTATTAACCACCACATCAACAGTGTCAGTGTTAGAACAACTATTTAAATCTGTTCCAGTAACAATGTAAGAAGTAGAAACTAAAGGCCATGCAAAAGGGTTAGCTATGTTAGAGGCACTTAAACTAGAAGCCGGAGACCATAAATAGGAATTTGCACCAGACACAAGTAATTGCGTGGTGTCACCAATACAAATGGTATCATCTAGGCCAGCATCAATAACAGGAAGGGGATTAACAGTAACGGTTATTTGAGCATTGTCGAAACATAATCCTGTATTTCCTGTGACAAAAAAAGTTTCTGTAGCAATTGGACAAGCAATTGGATTAAATATTGATGTGTCAGATAAACTTGAGGATGGATTCCAAACAATATTAGATGCTCCATTTGCAGTAATTGTAATGCAATCTCCTTCACAAATTGTTGTATCATTTGAAACTACTAGACTTATAATAGGGTCTACAGTAACTTTAATAGAATCTATAGACGTACAACCAAATGCATCTGTAAGAATAATTTGATAGTCTGTTGTTGTTGTTGGAAATGCAGAGGGGGCTGATATTGTTGAATCAGTTAATGTAAGTCCAGGAGACCAATCAATGGATCCAGAAGAAACATTGGCATTGATTTGAACATTACTTCCTTCGCAAATTGAGGTGTCATTTCCAGCATCTGCTTCAGGAATGTTTACAAATATTGTTACAGAGTCAAAACCAAAACAACCTCCACCGATGTCTATGGTAAGATTGTATGTTGTTGTGTCAGATGGGAAAACAAATGGTGTTAAAGTATTTTGATTTATGATTGAATCTGTTGGATTCCATTGAGCTGTGAAACCGGGGTTAGCATTTGTTGATGCGTTCAATTGAATGGAGTCTCCAAAACAAATAGTAGAATTATTTCCCGCTTCAACAAAAGGAGCAGGTGTAATTGTAACATCTTTTGTGATTGGTTGTGAGCTACATCCAAATTGATTAGTTGCAGACAACGAAATTGTGCCAGTTCCAACACCTGTCCATTGAATATCTACAGAACTACCGTTGTTTTGAGTTATTGTACCATTAGAAACGGACCAGTCGTAAGTTGTATTTGCAAGCGCTTGGGTAGAATAGGTGCCAACAGAAAATTGACATAATACATCAGGTCCAATAATGGTGTCAGGTGGAGGAACCTCAGTTACTGTAATTTGATATACCTCATTTGTTGTTTTAGGAGGACATCCATTATCAACAACTGATACTTGAAACTGGTATGGAAGAGGTTGAGCTTGATTACAACCAGTAGTCCAACAAAATTCTGTTGTAACTGTGTCTAATCCAAACACTGGACCGTTAATTGTTGCGGTTGGGTTTACTATAGTATTGTCAAAAATAACTCCAGAAGCAGTTAAAGTTAAGCTGTCATTATTAGGGTCTTGAAATCCAAATTCAAAACATAAAGTCTCACCAGCTTCAACAGAAAAATTGTTAAGAGTTGTACCAGCTTGAGGGTCAATGTTTGGGGCAGGATTTGCAGGGCAGTTTAGTACTAATAATTGTAAATCTCGTCTAGTTATACCTATTAAATTGCCGTTCCTATATTCTTTTATTTCAACAGCAACAACATAATCACCAGTGGCAGGGGGGAAATATGTTGACAACCCAGTACTTGCATTAATTGTTGATACGCCACCAACTCCAAAGGGTTGAGCTAAACTGTATCCAGCAATGTATGTAACATTATTAATGGGCCAGTTCATTGTTGGGTTTGGAGGGTTAGGAGCAGGGTTTGTAGCTGAAGACTGGTCTGCATCGTAAGGTTCTACAAAGCTAAATACTAATTCATCGCCATCAGGATCAAATGCAGTGTTTAAAATAGTGGTTGTGTCTCCTATGCACAAAAATGGTATTGGGTCGTCAGTAAATTGAGGAGATGAATTTTCTAATAAAGGTGGGGAAATATAGGCATGAAAAGTCATTGATTCCTGTGCAACAAGATTTACAATACTATTGTTTCTGCAACACCTTTCATATAACACATGAAATCCTGTAAAATTTAAAGGTAAATTAACTATTCCTTCATAAACACCTTTGTAAATGCATGTAGATGCTCCAACAGAACAACCACCAGGTAGGTTTGGTTCTATTATAGTTGAATCTATAAGTGTAATGTCTAAATCAAGAAGCCAAGATTTATCAATTCCAGCTAATGGGTCATTTTGAATGTCGTGTTCATAAATTCCAACTGTTAAAATGGGTCCTTCAGGTTGAGGAACATTCGAGCCCGGACCACAGTTTGTGTAAGTGACTAAAATGATTTTAAACTGAAATTCGTTAGTTGCAGTCACTCCTAAAAATTCATAACCAAGACTTCCTCCAATTAAGTGAGTTGCGTAGCTAGGAAGACTAACGAAAACTGAAATTAAAAAAGAAAAAAGAAATAAATATTTTTTCATTTTATTGGATAATAAATTTTTTGATTCCTTTAAATCCATCCTTGTCAATTGCTTCAATTAAATAAGTCCCATTACTTAAAGCAGTTAAATTTAATAGGGTTGTATTGTTATAATTCAAAGATGATTCTGAATATACCAGCTCTCCAATTAAATTGTAGATATTAATTTGACGAAGATCAGAGTTGACAGTTTTTAAACTAACTCTCCCATTAGAAGGATTTGGATATAGATTGAAATTTACTTTATTTAACTCTAACACTCCAACTGTACAGGCTTCAACTGGGCCATTCCAACCGCTTAATGAAGACCCACAGTTTGCTTGAACATAAAATTCAAAACATTCTCCAGATGGCATAGAAATTATTCTGGGTTTAGTAGATGTATTTAAGGTGTTTCCAAAGCCTAGGTTAAAACCAGTAGGCCCATATTCAATATTCCAATTTGTTTCTGATCCACCAGCATCCCAATCAACTTCGGCATTTGTTCCACTAACTGAGACAGAAAGGTTTGTTGGGTTTGGACAGGCTGTGTCATTTACAATTATAGCATAATCTTCAACTTGTCCTCTTATCATATCAGTACATGCATCAAAGTTGTTGCCTACTTCATCAGAAGAAATTCTCATTCTAAGTGGGGTCATTAAGGGTAAGTTATTCGGAATAGTAATGTTTGTTGAAGGATTGTAAGAATTTAATGATTCAAGAAAAAGTTCACTATTGTCAAAAGTTCCATCATTGTTAACGTCAATCCAAACTTTAGTATCTTGAGGATTATCTGGTCCTGTTGTTATTGATAATTGATAAGAATCACCCATATCTACATATGTCTGAAATTCACAAGAATAATCTTGATAACCATCATATCCATCCAAAGTAGGATTAACGATGGTATTAAAAATAACTTTTAAAATTCCATATTTACAGCAATATCCTAAAGTTGGTGGAGAACAACTTGCTGAGACAACTGAATTACTTGTTGCAACTTGAATGTAACCTGGTAAATTTATTGTATCACTTCCATATTGATTTGTAGCAATAAGTTGAACATCGTAACTGCCGTCTACGAGTATATAGTATGAGATGGGTTTTGTGCAACAGAAGTTGAACCATCACCGAAATCCCACGCCCAAGCAAATGGTGCATTTGAGGAAATGTCAGTGAAATTAACAATCCCATTACAAGTGTAATTGATGTCGCTATTAACATTTGCAATTGGAGGAGTGGTATCTTGGAAAACAAAAATAGTGTAATCTTCAGCCTGACCATATTCAGGATCTGTACATGGATCAACTTGAGGACTTAAATCATAATCTGCAATTACTCTCATTCTTAACGGAATGTTTAAGACAGAGTTAGATGGTATTAGAATGTTTCCTGTAGTAGATGTTGAGCTTGAATTTCGTATCACTTCTTCAGCGTTTGAAAAACTACCATCATTATTAAAATCTATCCAAACAGCACATTGATGAGTAGTAGGTGAGTTATGTGAGATTGATATAGGGTAAGTTAAACCGACATATAAACCCGTAGAATCACATGTGAAATCAGAATAGCCCTCAATTGCATTTCCAGAATTAACATTTAAATTGTTCAAAGTAACGTTTGTTATTCCAAATCCAAGTGTTCCATTTTGAGTAGCAGGAATACATGATGGATTTGCGGGACTAAACCCTCCAAGATTAACTGTAATGAAGTTGTTTTGAGTTAATGAATTTGAACCGTTAGAGTTGGTCGCTTGTAAAGTAACTGAATACGTTCCTGAGGAGGTATATGTATGTATAGGGTTTTGATCAGTTGATGTATTACCATCGCCAAAATTCCATAGCCAAGATGTAGGACTGTTGGTAGATAAATCGTTAAAGTTAACAGTTCCTGAGCATGTTGTTAATGAGTTAGAATTAAAATCAACTCCAGGAGGGGTGTTTGGATCTTGCCATTCTATCTTAATATTTGGCCGGTCAAAATGGTCTTCATTGGTCCAATTACTGCTGCAAACATTTGCATTGTCTGATCTTCTTACACATGTGCTTTTGTATCCGTAAGTGGACATATTCATAATTGCGTTTCCCGGAAATGACCAGCTAGAATTGTTGAAGCAGGTTTCGATAATTATATTTGAAGATCCATCCCAAAAGAAAGGAGTTGAAAAATCGTGTAAATTCCAACCATCTATATCTGAATATGATTGTGGACTAGCAACAGTTGTAAGACCGTTTTGTATACCTGCACTCAAATCAGGATCTGAAGTTAATTTAATGCTAACTTGAAAATCGTCTAAACTTGTTGTAGCGGCTTCATAAACATCAAAACTAATACTGTAAATATCTCCAGCACTCATTCCTGATGCTACAAGTTCTGATGCTTGAATTAAAAATTGATTTTTAGCTCCCCAAAACCAATTACCATATGGAGATGGATATGTTCCAGCAGAGTTTCTAACAGTATCGGTTCCTATGGTATGAAAACTTGTTTGGGAATAAGTTTGAAAGCTTAATAAAACAAAGATGAAAGGGGTTAATTTTTTTAGGGTTTTCATTTTATGAGTTCTTGATTCGACTAATATAGATATATTTAGTTTTAAATAGTTCCTTGTTTATAGATGATAATTTTAATGTTTTCTATTTTAAGTAGATTATTGTGCGTTTACTAATTATAAGACTCAAATTTTATGTAAAGGTTGTAAGGGTTTAACAAAAAAGATATTTAAAACTTAATTTTTTTTGATTATTTCTTGATCAATTATCGTTCCTAATTTAGTGATAATATTTTTTTTAACCTTATGTCCTCCATCAAATTCAATGTATTTAAAGTTTAATCCCCATGATTTTATGAAATTAAGCTCATCATTTATTGATTTGGTAGAATAAAATTCATCATTATTTCCAAATATAATTTTTGGATTTAAAGTGTTTATCTTTTTGCAGTATAATTTATAATCTATGTCCTCAGGTATTTTACCAGAGAATAGGCTTAATGAATTTACTTGTATTTTACTTTTGCAAATCCATCTAATTGCAGTTGAAACTCCTTGAGAAAACCCTAAAACGTGAATAAAACATGAAGGAGAAACCATGTTTTTAATTTCTAAATAAACTTCATCTAGGTAATTCACATAATCTTTAATATCATTTAGTCTGTCTTGTTTAGTCATCCAAGATGCTCCCACTCTTCCAGAAAAACCTTTAATATAAAACCTATGAAGCCCTTCTGGTGCTACTATCAATGTTTTTTCTGAAAATAAAGGTGTAAACCATTCTAGAAAATATTCTGCTAGTTGTCCATAGCCGTGACATATTATCCAGACTTGATTAATAGATTTGCTAGGTTTTTGACTTGAATAATAACTAGCTTTTTTGGTAACTAAAATTTCATTTTTAATCATCTGTAAAATTTGTTAATCTTTTTTTGTAGGCTAATAATTGGTTAATTAACAATTTAATTTCGGCTGAATTTAAATTTAATAATTTACTGAAAATTGGGGAAACTAAAATGATTTCTTCTTCAATTTTCTCAGGGGAGTAATACAGTTTACTAGTCCTTCTTAAGAAAAAGTCTAATGGGTAATATAAATTTTCTTCCATTATACAGAAATGAGCTTCTGCTTGAACAATCGATTTGTATCGATTAGATTTTAAAAGTGCAATTATTTTTGTTAGTTGAGAGCCATAATTGTGAAATAAATAATCTAAATCATTTGACTGAATTTCAATTTCTGAAAGTTTTTCCTTGAAGCTTGTTTTTACTTCATTTACATTTGTTTGATTTATATTTTCGCTTCCAGAAATTTTAATTTCTGAAGTAAAGCATTTTTCTGATTGGTTTAAATTCTTTACGATTAAATCGACAACTTTTTTTGCCATTAGCCTATATCCAGTTAGCTTTCCTCCAGCAATACTAATCATGTTGTTTTGTGCAATAATTAATTCATCTTTTCTAGATATTTCAGATGTTTTTTTTCCCTCCTCTAGAATTAAAGGTCTTAATCCAGTCCATGAAGAAATAACATTATTTAATTTTAATTTTGGAACATCAAAACAGTTATTTATTGCATCTAAAATATAGGTGATGTCCTTAATGTTTGCTGTTGGTTCTGTTTTCTCAATTTCTTCAAATAAAGTATCTGTAGTTCCTACGTAAGTACACTTATTTCTTGGTATAGCAAAACACATTCTTTTGTCTGGCGCATCGAAGTATACTGGATTTTTAATTGGAAGATTTTCGTGTTTCATAACTAAATGAACCCCCTTGGAAAGACAAATTTTTTCTTTTGAAATGGTATTGTTTGTTTTCCTAATATCATCTGTCCATGGTCCAGTAGCATTAACAAGTTGTTTGCTCTTAAATTTAAAAGAAAGTTTGTTCACACTGTCATAAGCTTCAACATAGAAAATATCATTTAATTTTTTGATACTCTTTACTTCTAAATAGTTATAAGGTTCTGCATTGTAGTTAATTGCAGTTTTAATTATTTCTAAGGTAAGTCTTGCATCGTCAGTCCTATATTCTGAATAAAAACCAGCACCAATTAACCCCTCTTTGTTTAATGTTGTTTCTTTTGAAATGGTTTTTTTTGAATTGAAAATCTTTTTTCTTTCATTTTTTTTAACTCCAGCCAACCAGTCATATATGCTAAGGGCAATTGATAATTGCCACTTTTTAAAAGTTCCATTCTTGTAAATAGGTAAAAGTAGTTTTTGTGGAACAATTAAGTGAGGCGCATTTTTGAAGACAATGGCTCTTTCCTTGCCAACTTTTCTAACTAAAGAGAACTCTAATTCCTTTAAATACCTTAACCCTCCATGTATCAATTTTGTTGATCTACCTGAAGTTCCAGATGCAAAATCTTTTTTTTCTAAAAGTAATGTATTTAAGCCTCTAGAGGATGCATCTAAAAGAATGCCAGCCCCTGTAATTCCTCCTCCAATTACAATAAGATCAAAAAGTTTAGTTTGATTTTTATTAAGTGAATCAATTCTGTCTAAAAAATTAAATGAATTTTTATTCATTATTACTATGCAGTTTGATAAGACATTGTATCGCTTTATCCCAATTGATTATTTTATTCTTAGCTAATTTTAAATCTTTTGTTGGTTGAAATGTTCTGTCAATTTTATGATTTTTTTTAAGAGATTTAATATCATAAAAACCGGTTTTAATACCTGCAAGATATGCTGCTCCAAGTGCTGTAGATTCAATAGTTATTGGACGATTAACTTGAGCATTTAATATGTCTGATTGAAATTGCATTAAAAAGTCGTTTATACAAGCACCACCATCAACAGCAAGAGTGTTTAAATTTAATTGAGCATCTTTTTCCATCGCAACAATAACGTCTCTAGTTTGAAAAGCAAGAGATTCTAGTGTTGCTTTACATAAGTCATTTATTCCAATGTCTCTTGTTATACCAAAAATTCCACCTTTAACATTCATATCCCAATACGGTGCTCCTAAACCTGCAAATGCTGGAACAAAAACTAAATCATCAGCTTTACTATTCATTGCATTGTTTTGAGTTTCACTAGCAGTTGAGATAATTTGCAATCCATCTCTAAGCCACTGTATAGCAGCACCTGCAATAAAAACACTCCCTTCAAGCGCATAGGTTACTTCCCCGTCAATTGACCAAGCAATGGTCGTAAGTAAGCCATTAGTGCTCTCAATTGCATTTGAGCCAGTATTCATTAACATAAAACAACCAGTTCCATAGGTGTTTTTAGCGGACCCATCTTCAAAACAGCATTGACCAAAAAGTGCAGCTTGCTGATCTCCAGCTACTCCACAAATAGGAATGTCAACTCCTTTATAGTTCCAATGTCCAAAATCAGCTGAACAATCTTTTATTTCTGGCAAAATATTAGTAGGAATTTCTAAAATTTCAAGAAGCTCATTGTCCCAATTTAATTCATGAATATTGCAAATTAACGTCCTTGAAGCATTGCTAATATCTGTAGCATGAATTTTTTTATTCGTAAGATTCCATATTAGCCAAGTGTCGATAGTCCCAAACAATAATAACCCATCACTTGCCATTTCTTTGGCTCCTGAAACATTATTTAATATCCAATTTATTTTAGTTCCTGAAAAATAAGAATCAAGAACGAGACCTGTTTTTTTTCTGAAAAGTGTTTCATGCTTTTTTGCTTTTAAATCTTGGCAGTAAGCACTTGTTCTGTTGTCTTGCCAAACAATGGCATTGTATATAGGTTCTCCAGTATTCTTATTCCAGATTAGAGTTGTTTCTCTTTGATTAGTTATTCCAATAGAATCTATCTGCTTAATATCTATATTGTTGTTATTTATTAAGTCTAAAAGTGTTTTGTATTGTGTTTCCCAAATTTCTTTAGGATTGTGTTCAACCCATCCACTTTCAGGAAATATTTGTGTAAATTCCTTTTGTTCACTAGCTAATAGTTGACCTTTATTATTAAATAGAATAGAACGACAACTTGTTGTTCCTTGGTCTAAAGCAATTATGTATTTTTCCATTAAAGTATTATATGGACTAAAATACTGCTGATTTTGTTAAAAGAAAGAATTTTCTTAGGGTTTTTTTACCCAATTATAGTTGAATGAACATTGATTGTAATCATCGTTTAATCTAATATAGGTTGAGTTTACCTTAGTATTTACCCATTCAGCAAGATCTTCAAATTGTTTAGAAGAAAGAGCATAACCTTGAATCATTTGGTAATCATCGTTCATATTTGCTTTGTGTGGTTCTGTTTGAGCAATTAATTTAAGTAATCTGTATGCGTAATCACCACCGCTAGTTTCCATGTAGATGGGTTGACTTATATCACCTGTTTTTAAATTTTTAATGCCTAAAAAAACTTGTTTATCAATTTCTTGCATATCCCAGAACATTGAGCCAGAAGATTCATTGAAAATTATTCCATTACTTCCTTTTGTTTTATCATCTGTAGAATGCTTTTTGACAGCATTTTCCCATGACAAATTATTAGATAAAATGTCGTTTCTAATGTCATCTAAATTCGTTTTCGCTTTAGCAAGTTGGGCTTCACTTACTTGCTTACAAAGAAGTATATGAGAGCCGTAATATTGCTCACCTCTTCTTTTTTCAATTTTAGTTATATGAAATCCAAAAGGACTTTCAAAAATTTCTGAAACAGTATTTAGAGGAATGTTAAAAGCAACAGCGTCAAATTCTGGCACAAAGTCTCCTCTATTTACCCATCCAAAATCACCACCATTTGCTTGTGTTCCAGGGTCACAGGAATAGAACTCTGCAGCAACTGAAAAACTAATTTCGCCTTTTATTATTCTATCTCTTATTTTATTGAGTTTTTCTTTAATAGATTTTTTTTGTTCCTCATTAATTGAGGGTTCAATAACTAAATGTGCAACTTGAACTTTACTATTTATAAATGGTATACTATCTTCAGGAAAAGAATTGAAGAAAGCTTTTACTTCTTTTGGGGAAACTGAAGTTGCACCAGAGATTTCCTGTTGCATTTGTTGTGCTTTCATTCTATCTTCAATCTGAATATAAAATTCATCTTTTATTTCTTCAATTGATTTACCATAAAATTCTTCTAATTCGTTTACACCTCCAATTTGAGCTGCAAAATATTGAATTCTTTGCTCTAATTCAGCTTTAACCATATCTTCAGTTACTTCAAGACTGTCAATTTCAGCTTGATGAATTAATAGTTTTTGAAACATTAATTCATCTAAAATCATGCAATTTGTTTCTTCTGTAACAGAAATACCTTGCTGAATAGCTTGAAGCTTTTGAGTTTCTATATCTGAAAGTAGAATTGATTTGTCGCCTATAACAGCAACTATTTGGTCAATAATTTTCTGTGAATTCCCTGTTAAAAGTAATGTGGAGAATATTAAAGTGTAAAATATTTTAATCATTGACATAGTTTTCTAATGAATTGTTTTTTAAAGCATCTTCATAAAGATCCATTCTAAGCTTTTTTCTTAACTCATTCATCTTTATGTTTAGTATAATACTTTTTATTTTTTCTTTTTCAAAGCTTAGTGGAGAAATGTCATCTTTTAATTTGTAATCGAAAATATTTATGAAGTAAAGTAAATTATTTTCTTCTAAAAAAAGTTTCTTTTTTTTAATTATGAATTTTCTTTTATTATACTCTGCAATTGGAACTTTTTTAATTAATTCGTCAAAATATATCCATTCATCTTCATTTAAATATAACTCAGCATTAAATTTTTGAGCATAATTTCTTAAAATAGATTCATCTTCCTCATTTTTAAGTAAATAACTTTTCTTAACCTGTTCGATTTCTGGATTTTCAACACCACATTTTAGAAGAAGGCACTTAACAAGATAATCTTTAAGTATAAAGTCATCTTTATGTATGTTATAATAGTTTGTGATTTCACTCTCAGCAACAACGGTGTCTAATCTTTTTTTGATGTAGATTTCTTCATATTCGTAGGAAAGTAATGAGATTCTGTATTCCTCTAATTTCTTGTCAACATTTTTTGTTTTTTCTGGAAGTAATTCTTCTGCTTTTTGTAATACAAGTTGGTCTTTTATCCAATTTAGTACATATTGATTGAGAAAACTTATACTATCTTCTTTGCTTAATCCTTGTGGAATTATATCAGTTAAATCTGCTTTTAATAGCAGTTCGTTATTAACACTTGCAATTTTTTCTTCATTAACATCACTATCACTTAATTGACAAGAAATTGAAATTACTATTGTAAGAATATAAACTAAATATTTTTTCAATTATTTGGTTTTTTTACAATACTATGAAGAACATCTGTATTTACTTCAATTTCATATTTTGAAGAAAGTTTTTCCAACCATTCTTTTTCTAAAAATTCCTGATAAGCTGCAGTTATTATGCCTTCAGCTTCGAAAAGCTCCTTAGGTGAAGATGGAATCTCTTTTATTAAATTAACTAGATAATACTTGCCTTCAAAAGCGAATGGTTTATTCAGTCCTTGGTTTATCTCAACTGAGTTAATGAATGCTAGATCAGTTTTGTTTTTCTTGCCTTCTTCAAATTTGATATTAAGCTGTGATTCTTTATTTAGGTGATTTAAAATAGAGTCATTTTTAAGTTTGCCCTTCTTTTTAAGTGAATAAGCTTTTTTTATTGATTTTTTGTCAGAAGAAGAAAAAAGCTCAACCTCTAAACGATCTTCCCACATCCATTTTGATTTATTAGCTTGATAAAAGTTTTTCAAACCAGTAGTATCTTTAATTGCTTTACTCCAAATCATTTGGTCAGAGATTTCAAATAAAAGAATTCCGTCTCTATATTCCTTAAGCAAAGCTTTGAAACTTGGGTGTTTGATTTCTAGTCTAGTTTTCTCATATTTAATAATCATCTCATTAACATATGTGTTGTATTTTTTCATCACATAATTTTTCACTTCACCTAAATCCCTTGCTTTTGTTTTAGATAAGTAAGTTGCGAAGTCAAGCTGTGTGTATTGTAAATTGGAAAATGAAAATAATGTTGAAGATAAATTTTTACTATTCTCTTCAATAAGTTTAGGACCAAATCCTTTATTGTTCAATAAATCGATTACGAGATTTAATTTTGAAATATTTTCTTTAAATGAATATTCTTTTTTTAATGATAAAATGAAAGAATTTTTTGATTTGTCAGCTCTTACATTTTTTTTGATTTTGTTTTTCAATTCACTTTTTAAGCTTTTGAAATCTCCTAAAGGAATGTAATCTAAACGTTTAATGAAGTGCCAACCTGCAGGTGTTAAGAATGGCTCTGAGAGTTGATTGTTTTCTTTTAAAGAAAATACTGCACTTTCAAATTCTTTGTAATAATTACCAGATGATTCAATCCAATCTAATTCGCCTCCTTTTCTTGCTGAATTACGGTCGTCTGAGAATTCTTTTGCTAAGTTTTCAAATGATGATCCAGATTTCACCTTTCCATAAATTTCATCAATTTTTTTCTTTGCATTAATCTTTTTTTGCTCCTGATCATCTTTCTTAGAGCTAACCATGATGTGAGCAACTTTAACTTTCCCTCTTCCTTTTCGTGAATCATTTACTTGAACTATGTGGTATCCATATTTAGTTCTGAAAGGTTCAGATATTTCGTTTTGTTTTGTGTTGTAACAAACATTTTCAAAAGAATATAACATTCTGAATGCACCAAAAAATCCAAGATATCCGTTATTTCTTTTAGCTGAAGGATCTTCAGAAAACTTTGCAGCAGCGTCTTTAAATGAGTAATCCTTGTTAATTATTTTTCTTTTTATGGAATTGATTTTTTCAAGGGCTTTTAAAGTGTCAAGCGGGTTAGCATCTTGATCTATCTTCACTAAAATGTGACTAGCACTTATTTCGTTAACAGTTCTAAAGTATGCTTCTTTAATTAGCTCTTGGTTTATTGACGTGTCTACTAAATAAGGATTCTCAAGTTGAACTCTATATCCTTGTAATTCAGTGATAAACTTTTTATTAGTATCAAGACCCATTTGTTCAGCAGCCGAAACTTTTAATTTGAAATTTTTAAACAGTTCGATGTATTGATTTAGGTCTTCTTTAGTAGCAATATCTTCTTTTTTGTTTTTCCAATAAATTTGTTCAAATTCAGATTTATAAACAGGATTTCCATTTACAGTAAGTAGAATTTGATCTTCTTGAGATTGTATGTTATTAGAAAATAATATCGCAAATAATGCAGTTAAAAGGGTGATTTTTTTCATTTAAATAGTTTGTTATCTTAAGTTATAATTTGGGGCTTCTCTTGTTATTGTCACATCGTGAGGGTGAGATTCTTTTATTCCGGAATTGGTGATTCTCACAAATTTCGCATTTTTTAATTTATCTATATTGTTTGCTCCACAATATCCCATTCCAGCTCTAAGTCCACCAATTAGTTGATGAACTACTTCTTCCAATTTACCTTTAAAAGCAACTCTTGCAGAAATTCCTTCTGGAACTAATTTTTTTATATCATCTTCAGTATCTTGGAAATACCTGTCTTTGGAACCTTTCTGCATGGCTTCTACTGATCCCATTCCTCTGTAAGACTTAAATTTCCTTCCTTCATATATAATAGTTTCACCTGGAGACTCTTCAGTTCCAGCAAACATTGAGCCAAGCATTACTGAGCTAGCTCCAGCTGCAATTGCTTTTGGAATATCACCAGTAAATCTTATTCCTCCATCTGCAATAATTGGTACACCTGAGCCAATAGTAGCTTCTGCAACCTCTATAATCGCTGATAGTTGAGGGTATCCAACTCCAGCAATAATTCTTGTTGTGCAAATAGACCCAGGTCCAATGCCAACTTTTACTGCATCTGCACCAGCGTCTATTAACGCTTTTGCGGCTTCTCCAGTTGCTATGTTTCCAACTACTACATCAATGGTTTTAAATTTGTTTTTAACTGATTTTAGCACATCAATAACTCCTTTAGAATGGCCATGAGCTGTGTCAATAACTATTGCATCTACACCGGCTTCAACCAAGGCAGCAATTCGTTCGTGTGTATCTGATGTTACACCAACAGCTGCTGCCACTCTAAGTCTTCCAAACTTATCTTTACAACTATTTGGGTGCTCTTTTACTTTAATAATATCTCTGAACGTAATTAAACCAATTAGATGATTTTGTTGATCTACAACAGGGAGTTTTTCAATTTTGTGTTGCTGTAAAATGTCCTCAGCAATTAATAAATTAACTCCTTCATTTGCAGTTATTAAATTTTTAGAGGTCATGACTTCAGAAACATTTCGGTCTAATTTTTTTTCAAACCTCAAATCTCTATTTGTTATAATTCCAACTAACTTCCTAGTTCTACTTACAACAGGAATTCCTCCAATTTTATTTTCAGACATTAATTTTAATGCATCAGAAAGTTTAGAGTCTTCAGAAAGTGTAATTGGATCTTGAATCATACCGCTTTCAGATCTTTTGACTTTTCGAACCTCTTGTGCTTGAGATTCAATAGACATGTTTTTATGAATAACCCCAATTCCACCTTGTTGTGCAATTGATATTGCAAGAGAATGTTCAGTGACTGTATCCATTGCAGCGGAAATAATAGGAGTCTTAATACTAATGTTTTTGGTGAACAAAGATTTTAGACTTACTTCTCTTGGTAGAGTTTCAGAATATGCTGGCACTAAAAGTACATCGTCATATGTTAGGCCTTCACCAACGAATTTTGCGGAATTTTTTGACATAAATGAATAAATTTGGTTCCAAATAAATTCTCGCAAATTTAATAAAAAAGAGATATAAATAATAAAGCTTTGTTTTTTATCTTTTTCTGTTGAAGTCTTTAATTGTTTTCAAATCCTTTAAGGATATTACTATCTCATCAAAACAGATAAACTATAAATTTTTAATGTTTATAAATAAATCATAATTTTTTTTTGTAATTATATGAACTTAAATTATTATTTTCATATTTGAACTTGAATTGAGTTAAACAATGAAAAAAACAATTTTTTCAATTTTATTTAGCCTCGCATTTTTACAGATGTTGGCTCAACAAGATGCCTTGTATAGTCAATACATGTTTAATCAATTTACTATTAATCCAGCTTATGCTGGAACAAGGAATTCTTTTAGTTCAGTTCTTTTATTTAGAAATCAATGGAGTGGTTTGTCTGGTGCACCAAATACATTGAATTTCTCTGTTCATGCTCCGTTTTCTGGTAAAAAAATGGCATTGGGGTTGAATTTCATAGCTGATGAAATTGGGCCTTCTAAAAACTCTTCTATTATGGGGACATATGCCTATCACCTTCAAACAAGTAAAGGTAAACTTTCATTTGGATTGAGAGGTGGTTTCTATTCAAGCTCATTAAATACGAGTCAACTTAATTTTTTCAATAGCAGTGATGTGCACAACACTGGAGAGGTTTATCAAACTATTACTCCAAATTTTGATTTTGGTGTGTATTATTTTACTCCAAAATTTTATTCTGGTCTAAGTGTTAATCATATGTTTGATGATAATGCTGAAAACACATCTCAAACTCAATTAAATTTAAACAGACATTTCTTTTTTAATACGGGTGCTGTTTTTGTAAAGAATGAAAATTTAGTTTTTAAACCTTCATTTATGGTTAGGTATAATGCTGGAAGTCCGATAAGTTTTGATTTAAACACTTCCGTTTTATTTAAGAAAACAATTTGGGTGGGTCTTACTTATAGATCTAGTAAAAGCCTCATTTTTATAAGTGAATATAACATTAGTGACTTTTTAAGGGTTGGATACAGCTATGATTTTGATTTAAGTAAGCTTAGAAAATTTCATTCGGGATCTCATGAGGTTTTTATTGGTTGCGATTTAAATTTTAATAGAAAAGATAGTAAATCACCTAGATATATTTAATGAGAAAATTATACATATATCAGCTTTTATCTCTACTGGTTTTTCAATTGTTTTTTGGTCATTTATATGCAACGACACAGGTCTTTGACTCTGTTAGAGTTGAATATGAATACGAAGTGAATACTGTTTTTGGGCTTAATTCAAAATATGCGGATTTCAGTCCTGTATGGCACTATACGGATCTTGTTTTTGCTTCAGATAGGGAGTGGAATTATAATAACTATGGTGAGTCTAATTGGAATAAAAGCAAGAAAATAAACTTGTTTAAAGTAAAAGTTAGTTCATATAAAAGTGACTCTGTTGTTTTTGATAAACCTGAACTTTTTAATAATCTTTTGCTAAGTGACGATCATGTCGGACCTTTGGCATTTAATGGACTTAATGAGGCTGTGTTTTCTGAAGTGAATAAAAGCAAATCGAAAAAATCAAAGGTTAAGTCATTAAATCCTCAATTATATATAATTGCTATTAATGGGAAAAAAATAACTAACAAAGAGAAACTTAATTTTATTGATCCAAATTACGCCTACTCTCAACCAACCTTTTCTGCTGATGGGATGAAATTATTCTTTGTTTCCAACTTACCCTCTGATTTAGGAGGGAGTAATATTTTTGTTTCTGAAAGATTGGAAAGTTCTTGGTCTAATCCAATACTTGTAGCTAATTTAAACTCAGATAAAAATGATATGTTTCCTGTTGTTAAAGGAAATAAAATGATTTTCTCATCTGATAGAGATGACGGTTCAGGTGGTTTAGATTTGTACGAATCTATTTACGTTGATGGGAAGTGGAGTAGTCCTCAAAATTTAGGGCCATCCATTAATACTCCTTTTGATGAATTTGGAATGGTATTTAACCCCAATGGTAAAACAGGATATTTCTCCTCAAACAGAGAAAATGGAAATGGCGGTGATGATATTTATAGTTTTATTAAGATTGAAAAAGTCATAGTTAATAATAATCTAGATGTAATAAAGGGACAATTTGAATACATGCATTTGGAAGGTTCTCCAGATAAAATGGAAGTTATTCTTTTGGATGAGTCTGGTAATATTGTTTCAAAAACTAAAACTGATCAGAACGGTAATTTTGTGTTTAATTACCTTCCAACAAATCAAAAATATACCATTAAAGTAAATCAAGAGGGTGATGTTGTCCTTACTTTATTTAATGGAGACGGAAATGCTATTTTTCTTTCTAATGAAAAACGGAGAATTTGTATTTAGAAAATTATCTCATGAAGGATCGAGCTTTATGTCACTTATTGATGAAAATGACATTGACCTAGAGACAGGATTGGTTGATTTTAAGGGGCAATTTCAATACCAAAAACTAGAAACTCAGAAACCTGGTGGTATGACTGTCTATTTATTAGATGAGGATGGTAATATTGTTGAGCAGACAACTACAGATGAGTTCGGTAATTTTATTTTTAAAGAGTTACCTACAGACAAAAATTACATTGTTAGAATTGATGATGATTCGGATATGATATTAATGGTCTTTAATAATGTAGACCATGTTGTAGCTATGATGACTAATGGTAAAAATGGTAATTTTATTTATAGAATGTTGGAAACAAATAATTCAACAAACATTAAATTAATTACTGAAGATGAAGGAGCATTAGTCTTCAGAAAAGAAAAAAATGATGATTTCTGGTAAATTTATGTTTGAAGAATTAAATCATTTGACTGATAAAATAAATTTTGATGTTTTAGATAATGAAGGTCATCTATTGTTTAAGGGTCAAACAGGCGATAATTTTGAATTCAGTTTAAAACAACCTCCCGCTTTTAGAAAATTTCATTTTTAGATTGGATGATGCATCACCTTATTTAGATTTGGATTTAAAACTCAATATTTTAAACAGAATGAATGAATCTCTTATTGTATTAGAGAAAGATAAATTAGGAATGTATTCTTATAATAGAATGGTTTCTTCAAAATACAATGTAACAGAAATTAATGAGCTTGAAACAAATGAGATAGTTGAGGAAGAACATAATATTCATATTTCAAACTTCACTGTGTATTATCCAAATAATGGAGTCTCGATACAAAGTCAATTTTTGTTGAAATTAGATTCAATGGTTTTGAATTTAAATAAGAATTCTAGGGCATATGTCCAAGTTAACGGACATGCTAGTTCATTGGCCTCTGACCAGTATAATATGAAGCTTTCTGAAAAAAGAATGGAAATCGTAGTTTCTTATTTGTTGAAAAAGGGATTGTCTATAGATAGGATAACCAAAAATGCATATGGAGAATCACAGCTTGTAAACTTTTGTGAAGATGACAAGGATTGTGAAGAAGAAATGCATCGATTGAATAGGAGGACGGAATTAAAAATTATATATAGAGATTAGTTCCCATAAACAAGTTCTCCACCCAAATAAGTAGAAATAACTTTAGTAGATAAAATTTCATTTTCAGGAACCTTCAAGTAGATTGTTGTTTAGTATTGTGAAATCAGCATATTTACCTTTTTCTAGTGAGCCTTTGACTTTTTCTTCAAAATTTGCAATTGCGGCCCAAATGGTCATCCCTTTAAGAGCTTCAATTCTCGTTAATGAGTTTTCTTTTGAAAACCATTTTTAGGTTCACCATTTAAGTTTTTTCTAGCAACAGCTGCATAAAAAGTATGAATAGGGTTAACCCCTTCAATTGGGAAATCTGTTCCAAGAGCAACCATTCCATTTTGTTCTAAAAGTGTTTTATAGGCATAGCCATTTCTAATTCTATTTTTTCCGAGTCTTAAATTGCCCATAACATATCAGATGTTGCATGCGTGGGTTGAATAGAAGGTATTATTGAGAATTTACCAAACATATCAAAGTCATTTTCGTTAATTACCTGTGCATGTTCTAATCTCCACCTTTTATCATTAACGCCTTTAAGAATATTCCCATAAATTTTCAATATTGTTCTTGCAGCTGAATCACCAATTGAATGAGTGCACATTTGAAAACCATGCTTGTTGAGACGTTCTGCTGATTTTTTAAAATGTTCAATATCACTTAAAAGCATCCCATAGGTTGAATCTTTTATGTCGCTGTATGGTTTAATTAAGCAAGCTCCTCTAGAGCCTAGAGCGCCATCACTGTAAAATTTAAATGATCTTATATTTTAGTTTTTTCTGTTGTTATAGGTTTGCCTATCGAATCCAAAAAGTAGTTAAGATTCTCTTGGTTATCACTAAGCATTGCATAAATTCTAATTTTTAATTCATTTGTTTGGTGCAGTTTTTTAATAAGAAAAACATCTTCTTTATTTAGTCCAGCATCATCTACTGTTGTGAGTCCTAATTCGAAACATTTCTTTTGTGCCAATAGTAAAGCTCTTTTGTTTTGTTGTTCACTTTCTTTTGGAATGGAGTCAAGAATTAAATTCATGGCGTTTATCTACAAAAATTCCTGTCAACTCATTGTTAATTATTTCAACATGCCCTCCTTTAATTTTACTATCAGAGTTGATTCCTGCTAATTCTATTGCTTTTTGATTAACTAAAGCAGCATGTCCGTCAACTCTAAATAAAATAACTGGTGTGTTTGGGAATTTTAGATCTAATTTTTTCTTGTTTGGAAAAGAATTTGATGTCCATAAATTTTGATCCCAACCATTGCCTATAAGCCATTCATTTTCAGCTAACTTATGTAGTTGACACCTTTCTAGCATTTCTTCATATGAAATACAGCCTTTAAGGTCTACGTTGTTTAAGGTTTGTCCATAGCTTAGAAAGTGACAATGAGCATCTATAAAACCAGGGTAAATAAAATTTGATTTCACATCAATTTTATTAATGGCAGAAAATTTATTTAAAATTTGATTCTCTTTTCCAATCGCAATTATTTTTCCATTTTTTATTGCCATTGCCTCATGAAAATTGTCATACTGGTCTAAAGAAATGATTTTCGCATTATGAATAATTAAATCGGTTTTTTCTTTATTGATACAACTGTAATTGAAAAAGCAAATTGTGAAGAATAAAATTAGTTTTTTCATGGTTTTTTTCTTTTAAATCTATAAAGATTTATTGTTAGTAAAATAAGCATAATTAAAAAGGGTAGAGCAATCATTTTTATATCTTACAAGTTGCTCCAGAAACAGGTGTAATAATACCTATAATAATGTAATTTAAAAACACAAAAGTTGAGCAAAATAAAACAAAATTCATGTCAATTTTCCGAAGTATATTTTTTTTGTTTAAATCAATAAATGCTAGCACAATAAGAGCTAAGATTAAGAGATTTTCTAATATTGCTGGGAATTGAATTAATGAGTTTGCATTCCAAGGCAAAGGTCTAGCTAATGAATTGAAAATTGCTTCAGGAATAACTTTGATTATTGATTCTAAATTTGGTTCTATATTAGTTATTTCAAAATAACTTCCCGAGTTTTTATATTTAGTTTCGGAAATAAAACTTTCTTGTTTTTTATCAATTAGATTTAGAAGATTGATTTTTGGATTTAAGAGTATCGCTAGCAAACAGAAGAAAGAGAAGACTTAACGAGATAAGGAACAAACTTGTGCTTGAAATTTTTGACAAGATTATATTTGAAGGGAATTAATAGGCATAGTAGAATTGAAAAAAACATAAAATTTAATAAAGAAAAGAATTACTAGACATGCTGTTAAATTTAATATTACTGGTAAACTATAACTTTTTAATGTCATGTAGTAAAAAATAAAACCTAAAGAATATAGCATTAGTGGTTCTTTTAAAACCCCTGAGCTCCATAGCATTACGGTGGGAATTAGAAAAAGAGAATAAAAAAGCCAATTTTCTTTTTTATTAAAATATGCTGTACATCCTTTAAATAGGGCGAAAAGTCCAGTGAACCCTATAAAACAGAAAAATAAAATATGTATAGAATAGAATCCAAAAGAGAACACTCTAATAATTGCATTTATTCTTATAATAGCCCTAGAATCATTAAATAAATGTGAATTGTAATGGTTGTCCCAATTGTTCATGTTTATGTAATATTCTTTTGAGAAATAACTCTTGTCAAAATCTAAACCAAGTAATATTTTTGTGAAATCTAATGGTTTATTATAAAGCGAATTATAGATGTATTCACTGTCATCAAAATATTTGAATATGTCTGCATCTTGTCGTGTGTGCTTAGTGTTTGAGTAGTGGTTGGAATAAACCCAGAATAGGAACAACCCAACAATCAGTTTTATTACAAAGAAAAGTTTGATTTTTTTCTTTGAAACCCATTTGTTCTTAAAGAATTTCCATTTGTTAATAATTTGCAGAAAAATTAATAAATAGACTATGGTTAGTAGGAATTCCATTAAAGCAAATATAACTCCATAGATGCAATTTTTTTAATTAATAGTAATAATACATTATGTTAATAAATAGAAGTGAATTATATACATAGATTTTATTTGGTTTTGATACATTTGTGCCTTTAAATTTATTCAATGAATACAACTAAAAATGCTACAGTCTCAACGGTCGAACAAGCTGTTGAGTTAGGATTAAAAAAAGATGAGTTTCAACACATTTGTGATATAATGGGTAGAACTCCAAATTTTACTGAGTTAAGTATATATTCAGTAATGTGGTCTGAACATTGTTCTTATAAGAATTCTATTAAGTGGTTGAAAACACTTCCTAAAGATGGTCCTCATATGCTGGTAAAAGCTGGTGAAGAAAATGCGGGGTTAGTTGATATCGGAGATGGACTTGCTTGTGCGTTTAAAATAGAATCTCACAATCATCCAAGTGCTCTGGAGCCATATCAAGGTGCTGCCACTGGAGTTGGTGGTATTAATAGAGATATATTTACAATGGGTGCTAGACCAGTAGCTCAGCTTAATTCTTTAAGATTCGGAAAAGTTGATTCAGATAGAACTAAATGGCTTGTGAAAGGAGTAGTAAAAGGAATTGGAGATTATGGAAATTCATTTGGAATTCCAATTGTTGGTGGGGAAGTGTTTTTTGATGAGTGTTACGATCAAAACCCTTTAGTTAATGCATTCTCTGCCGGAATTATGAAAGTTGGTGATATGATTTCTGCTACAGCTTCTGGTGTAGGGAATCCAGTTTTTATTGTAGGCTCTTCTACAGGAAAAGATGGTATACATGGAGCAGCTTTTGCCTCTAAAGATATCACTGAGGATTCTATGGATGATTTGCCTTCAGTTCAAGTTGGTGACCCTTTTCAAGAAAAATTATTACTTGAAGCTACTTTAGAATTGGCGAAAACAGATGCTGTTGTGGGCATGCAAGATATGGGCGCTGCAGGTATTACTTGTTCAACATCTGAAATGAGTGCTGCTGGTGGTGTTGGAATGAAAATAGATTTAGATAAAGTACCTACAAGACAAAAAAACATGAAAGATTGGGAGATTTTATTGTCAGAATCCCAAGAGCGAATGTTAGTTGTTGTAGAGAAAGGTAAAGAAGCAATAGTTCAAGCCATTTTTGATAAATGGGATTTAAATTGTGAAGAAATTGGTGAGGTTATAGAGGGTGATGTTTTAGAGTTTCATATGGGTGGGGAATTAGTCGCTAAATTGTCTCCAGATTCCCTTGTCTTAGGAGGAGGCGCACCTATTTATAACAGAGAGTATAAAGAGCCTGCATATTATCAAGAGTTTAAGAAATTCTCAATTGATTCAATTGAACAGCCTTCAGATTTGAAAAATGTAGGTCAATTTTTACTTGAGCATCCTAATGTTGCATCTAAAAAATGGGTTTACGAACAGTACGATAGTATGGTTGGAACCGTAAATATGTCTACAAACAACCCTACTGACGCAGGTATTGTTAATATTAAGGATACTAATAAAGCGCTTGCTATGTGCGTTGATTGTAATTCAAGATATGTAAATGCAGATCCAGAGATTGGAACATCCATAGCAGTTTCAGAAGCTGCAAGAAACATCACTGTTTCTGGTGGTCACCCTTCTGCAATTACAAATTGTCTTAATTTCGGAAATCCATATAATCCAGAATCTTACTGGCAATTTGTTGGAGCTATTAAAGGAATGTCTGCAGCTTGTGAAAAATTTAAAACTCCTGTAACTGGTGGTAATGTTAGTTTTTATAATCAATCTGTTATAGATGGTAATGAGGTGCCGGTTTTTCCAACGCCTACAATTGGGATGCTTGGTGTTGTTGAAGATAAAGCTCATATAACAAGTCTAAATTTTAAAGAAAAAGGTGATTTAATCTTCCTTCTGGGTAAGTCCGTTGAAGATATTGGGTCTTCAGAATATTTATACAGTTATCATGGTGTTAAAGAATCTCCTGTTCCATATTTTAATATGCAAGAAGAGTTTGAATTACACAGCGCTGTTAAAACTTTGATTCACCAAAATTGGATTACTGCTGCTCATGATTGCTCTGATGGCGGTTTGTTTATAGCTCTTTCGGAAATGGGTATGGCTGGTAGTTTAGGATTTGATATTGTTACAGATTCTGAAATTAGAGAAGATGCATTTTTGTTTGGAGAATGTCAAGGTAGAGTTGTTGTTACAATCGATAGAGACTTAGAAGATGAATTTGTTGAATGTATTGAAAAAACTAACGTTCCTTTTATTCTTCTAGGTCATGTAACCAAGGGGAAAGTTGTTATTGATGATGAGCACTATGGTTTCATAAATGAGTTCAAAGAGAAATTTGATTTAGCTTTAGAAAAGAGGTTGGTTTAGTTTTTTATTCCCTATATTTAGTGTGTCATTTTTTTTGATTAAACACTTTAATTTTTAACATTTTAATTTTTTTTAACTATGCCAATATTTCTTATTGCTTTCTTTGTAATGACTTTAATATTAATACTTAAAACTTTCATGATTATACCCGAAAGATCTTCTTGGGTTATTCAACGTTTAGGAAAGTTCAGTAGGGTCTCTAAACCAGGTCTAAGATTAAAAATTCCATTTTTAGAATCTATTGCCTCTAAAGAAAATTTAAGAATACAGCAATTAGATGTAAATGTTGAAACAAAAACATTAGATGATGTTTTTGTTGATTTAAAAATTTCAGTTCAATATAGAGTTTTAAAAGATAAAGTTTACGAAGCATTTTATGAGTTAGAAGATCCTCATGGTCAAGTAGCTGCTTACATCTTTGATGAGGTTAGAGCAGAAGTTCCAAAGTTGAAATTAGACGATGTTTTTGCTAAAAAAGAAGATATAGCTATTGCTGTTAGAGACAATATTTCTGAACAAATGGAGCAGTACGGTTATAAAATTGTTAAAACTTTAATAACAGATATTACTCCTGATGAAGTAGTTAAAACTTCAATGAACAGGATTAACGCAGCAATGAGAGATAAGGAGGCTGCTGTTCAAGAAGCTGAGGCTGAAAAAATAACTATAGTTAAAAGAGCAGAAGCAGAGGCTGATAGTAAAAGATTATCTGGTGAAGGTATAGCACAGCAACGTCTAGAAATTGTTAGAGGATTTAAAGAGTCTGTTGAAGATTTTCAAAAAGCACTACAAGATGTTGATCCACAAGAAATCATGCAATTTGTATTAATGACTCAATATTTCGACACACTTACGGCTATTGGCTCTAATAGTACTAACAGTACAATTATGGTTCCTCATACACCGGGTGGAATGAAAGATTTTCAGCAACAAATTATCGATGGCACAATTATAGGAGATAAGCTCGCAAATAAGGGTTAAATCTATTGTAGGATTCCAAGATTAAATCAAAAGAGTTATTTAAAGGCAACTTTTTCATATTTTAGCGTTAGAATTTATTATAAGATTGTAGTTGTAATTCTATATAGGTTCTAACTACCTACTAATTTATATTTTATGAAAAAGTTTTTATTATCAGCAATCATTGTTTTGGCAATGGTATTCAGCGTAAAAGCATCACACGTTCCTGGAGGAAATATCACTTATCAGTGTGTAGGTCCAAACACTTACGTTGTAACATTAACCTTATTTGAAGATTGCGGGACAGCATTTGAGACAAATGGTCCAGAGCCAATTACCATATCAAACGATTGTGGTTATAGTTTTACATCGCCATATAATTTAACAAACATAGCGTTTCAGACAGAGGTGTCTCAGTTGTGTGATTTAAGTTTGCCCTTAAGTGAATGTAATGGAGGGTCGTTGCCTGGTGTATACATGCACGTATGGCAAGACACAATAACGCTTCCTGGTCCTTGCGATAGTTGGACATTTTCCTACTCATCATGTTGTAGAAATCAGTCAAATAATTTAACAGGTACTGGAAATAATTATTACTGGGAATCAGTGTTGAACAGTACTACAGCACCATGTAACACATCACCAATTATTACATCACAGCCGATTCCGTATTATTGCGTTAACCAACCAGTGGTTTATAATTTTGGAGCATATGAGCCAGATGGACACACCTTGGTTTACTCTTTAATAAATGCATTAACTGGAGCAGGGATGTCAGCACCATACAATGGAGGGTTCAGTGGTCCGTTACCAATACCAGGAGTAACAATAGACCCCAATACAGGAGAGATTCAATTTACCCCTACAGCTACAGGGAATTATGTATTTACAGTGTTAATAGAAGAATTTGATGCAGCAGGAAATCTAGTTGGGAGTATAATACAGGATTTTCAATTCGAGATAATAAGTACAGCAGGATGTGTAAATGACAATCCGGCTCCAAATGGAATTTCTAATTTTATAAGTACGGGAGTACAGACTGGCCCAAATGAGATACAGTTATGTGAGGGAGATAATGTATGTTTTGACGTTGAGTTCACAGATTTAAATGCGACAGATTCTGTTTATTTAGCATCAAATGTGGATCAACTGTTCCCAGGAGCAACAATGGTACAGAACAGTTATTTTTCACCGGCAACAGCAACAATTTGTTTTTTAGTTGGTCCGGGCAGTAATCCATTTTCAACAATAACGATAGATGCCCAGGATAATTCATGTCCTGTAGTAGGAATAAGCTCAATGGCCATAGGAGTAACAGTAGTGTCAAGCACATATGCTGGACAGGATGTAATTATGTGTCAAGGAGTGGGGACACAGCTTGGTGCATCAGGAGGTTCAAACTTTAACTGGTCAGTAATATCAGGAGATCCAATAAACATTGGGACAAATTTTTCATGTAACAATTGTCAAAATCCAATTGCAACCCCATCAGTGACCACTGTGTATGAGGTGAGTTCTAATTTATCGGGTGGATGTACTAATATAGATACAGTAACTGTAACGGTTGTCCCAGATTTTACTTATTCGTTAACACAGTCTTCTACAACTACATGCTTAAATAGTGATATTCAATTAAATGTTAATCCTAATCCATCAGGAACATACACTTATTCTTGGTCTCCTGCTTTATTTTTAAACAGCACTACAATATCAAATCCTGCAGTGACTCCTACAATCCCTGGTAACTATGATTATGAAGTTCAAATTGTGAGTTCAAATGGGTGCTTAAAAACAGATACAATCTCAGTTAATGTAGCGGCAGCTTATGCACCTGATGCTACACTTACAGCAAGTGACAGTACTATCTTTTGTGGAGATTCAGTTTTTATGAATGTAGATTTAGGTGGTGGTATACCTGCTGTTTGCGGTCCAAGTGCTGCAACAACTTGTTCAGCAACATCTTCTCAACAAACTATTGGTACTAATAATGGCTCTAATACAAGCACTGGATGGCCTGCTCCCTTTGGAAACTGGTATACTTCTTCAAGACAGCAATATCTTTTTACTGCGGCTGAATTACAGGCATCTGGTTTCGTTGGTGGTAAAATAACTGAATTAGCTTGGGAAACTACTAACTCTAACGGAGGGACCTCTGCCTATCAGAATTATTCTATTTCAATGGGTTGTACGAATATTTCATCCATTACTTCTTGGCAAACAGGTTTGACAAATGTTTTTTCTCCACAAAATATTAATGTTGCTTTGGGATTGAATACGTTTTCGTTAACTACTGCATTTGAATGGGACGGAATCTCGAACTTAATTGTTGAAGTGTGTTTTGATAACGCTCCAAATACTACCATTTCTAATTATACATACAGTTGGTCTACACCCTATACTACAACTGCTTTTCAATCTGTAATTAATAGATATAATGATTCAGATGACATGTGTTTTAATCCATCTTTTACAGACTATTTTTATTCTAATAGACCAGTAATAAGGTTTACAACATGTCCTACTATTCCAGATCCTAATAACTTTAGTTATCAATGGACTCCTTCAACGTTTTTATCAAGCTCAAATACTATTGATCCTTTTGCATTACCTATTGTAACTACTACCTATCAGTTAGTTGTAACGGATTTAAACGGTGGATGTACTGATACTAATTTCGTAACTATAAATGTTATTGTGCGATACTTGTATTGCACCAATACCAACAGTAACAGCAGTAACTTGTTTT
Source organism: uncultured Flavobacteriales bacterium (assembly GCA_943788115.1). Classification (GTDB taxonomy): domain Bacteria; phylum Bacteroidota; class Bacteroidia; order Flavobacteriales_D; family Parvicellaceae. The sequence goes on along the minus strand of CALSPA010000010.1, from coordinate 4,648 downwards.
GGCGGTTCAGATGGAGCTGTGCTTGCTCAACCTGGTGGTATTGATGGTCCTCCTTGGGTACTGCAGTTGTTGGATCCAATAACGACTTCTACATTGATGTCAGATAATAATGTAATTACCAACACTACATTTAGTGGATTAGCAGCTGGAGATTACATAGTAAGATCAATAGATACGACAGGTTGTTATGCAGATACATTAATAACGATAACCCAACCCCCTCAGATGACAATGGTGGTAAGTAGTGATACGATTATATGCATAGGAGGGACAGCGATTCTTTCTGCAACAGGTTCAGGAGGGACAACACCTTACAGCTACGATTGGGTAGGATTAACTGGTAATGGACCACATTCTGTTTCCCCTGCAATATCTGATTATTTTGTTGTAAATGCAGTAGATAGTTTAGGATGTACTTCGGCATTAGACTCTGTATTAGTAGCTATAAACCCACCAATACTAATAACACCGTCAGCAGATGACACAGTTTGTCCTGGAGGGACAGGAAGTTTGTCTGTTTTAGTAAATGGAGGACAAGGAGGAACGTATAATTATGTATGGACAGATGCATCAGGAGTTCAGGTTGGAAACACATCAGTGTTAGACATAATACCATTGGCAGGTCCATCAACTTATTACATATCAGTGACAGATAATTGTGAGACACCGGCAGCAACAGATAGCTTAGTTATACACTGGTATCAGGAGCCACAGGTTAATTTTTTAACAACAGGAAATACGGGTTGCTATCCGGTGGATGTAACTTTTACCAATGCAACACCAACCAACCAAGTGTTGAGCTGTTTATGGAATTTTGGAGATGGAACTTCAAGTGCAACTTGTGGAACAATATCGCATTTATATAATACTCCGGGTAATTATACAGTGAATTTAACAATAACAAGTCCAGAAGGTTGTATAAATGATACAACAATGGTAGATCTTGTAGAAGTGTACGATTATCCAACAGCTCAATTTGATGCTAATCCAAATCCAGTTGACATATTAAATCCGATAGTGAATTTTAGTGACATGTCATCATCAGATGTTGTAGGTTTTGAGTGGTCATTTTTAGAGGGTTCAACGTTATTGTCAACAAGTAGTCAGCAAAATCCAACTTATGAGTTTCCGGAGGATGATCCAGGGAGTTATAACGTAGAGTTGTTGGTTGTAAATGGAGACGGATGTGAAGATACTGTATCGTTACAAGTGATAGTGAATGGAGTGTTTACTTGTTATGTACCGACAGCATTTACGCCAGATGGAGATGGTTTAAATGATTTCTTTTATGTGAAAGGAGAGAGTATAGATGTTACAAACTTCACTTTCATGGTATTTAACAGATGGGGGGAGAAAGTGTTTGAGACAGAAGATATCAATGATATGTGGGACGGTAGACATAAGAATAGTCCGGCACAGGAAGATATATACATATGGAAAGTAGAGACGAAAGATGTTGTAACAGGAAAGCTTAAAGAATTTACAGGGCATGTTAATTTAATGAGATAGATATTAAAAGATGCCAACCATCTTGATATGTTTCAACGTCTGATTTTAAAAAACTGTTTGTGTTTATGATTACTAAGTTTAAGTATATATTATCAGCAATCATTGTTTTGGCAATGGTATTCAGCGTAAAAGCATCACACGTTCCTGGAGGAAATATCACTTATCAGTGTGTAGGTCCAAACACTTACGTTGTAACATTAACCTTATTTGAAGATTGCGGGACAGCATTTGAGACAAATGGTCCAGAGCCAATTACCATATCAAACGATTGTGGTTATAGTTTTACATCGCCATATAATTTAACAAACATAGCGTTTCAGACAGAGGTGTCTCAGTTGTGTGATTTAAGTTTGCCCTTAAGTGAATGTAATGGTGGATCGTTGCCAGGTGTATACATGCACGTATGGCAAGACACAATAACGCTTCCTGGTCCATGCGATAGTTGGACATTTTCCTACTCATCATGTTGTAGAAATCAGTCAAATAATTTAACAGGTACTGGAAATAATTATTACTGGGAATCAGTGTTGAACAGTACTACAGCAGCCATGTAACACATCACCAATTATTACATCACAGCCGATTCCGTATTATTGCGTTAACCAACCAGTGGTTTATAATTTTGGAGCATATGAGCCAGATGGACACACCTTGGTTTACTCTTTAATAAATGCATTAACTGGAGCAGGGATGTCAGCACCATACAATGGAGGGTTCAGTGGTCCGTTACCAATACCAGGAGTAACAATAGACCCCAATACAGGAGAGATTCAATTTACCCCTACAGCTACAGGGAATTATGTATTTACAGTGTTAATAGAAGAATTTGATGCAGCAGGAAATCTAGTTGGTAGTATAATACAAGATTTTCAATTTGAGATAATAAGTACAGCAGGATGTGTAAATGACAATCCGGCTCCAAATGGGATTTCTAATTTTATAAGTACTGGAGTACAGACTGGCCCAAATGAGATACAGTTATGTGAGGGAGATAATGTATGTTTTGACGTTGAGTTCACAGATTTAAATGCGACAGACTCTGTTTATTTAGCATCAAATGTGGATCAACTGTTTCCAGGAGCAACAATGGTACAGAACAGTTATTTTTCACCGGCAACAGCAACAATTTGTTTTTTAGTAGGTCCGGGAAGTAATCCATTTTCAACAATAACGATAGATGCCCAGGATAATTCATGTCCGGTAGTAGGAATAAGCTCAATGGCCATAGGAGTTACAGTAGTGTCAAGCACATATGCTGGACAGGATGTAATTATGTGTCAAGGAGTGGGAACACAGCTTGGTGCATCAGGAGGTTCAAACTTTAACTGGTCAGTAATATCAGGAGATCCAATAAACATTGGGACAAATTTTTCATGTAACAATTGTCAAAATCCAATTGCAACCCCATCTGTGACTACTGTGTATGAGGTGAGTTCTAATTTATCGGGTGGATGTACGAACATAGATACAGTAACTGTAACTGTTGTTCCAGATTTTACTTATTCAGTTATTTCAAGTTCATCATCATCATGTCTTATGCAAGATATAGGATTTTCAGTAATTACTTCGCCTAATAGTGGATACACATATGCTTGGTCTCCTACAATGGATTTAAGTAATCCAACAATTTCGAATCCAATTTTTTCTCCTTCAGGACCTGGAACATTTGAATATGTTGTTTCTATTACATCTGCAAACGGATGTGTGCATCAGGATACAGTTAATGTATCGGTTAGTTCAGGTGTGATGCCAAGTATTCTTGCATTTGCATCTGACACAATGCCCTTTTGTGGTTCTCAAGTTTCTTTATGGGGTGAGGTTGATACAACATTAGTAAGTGCAGGTATTTCTGATGATTTTAATACAGCGATAAATTCTTCTATGTGGTCGTCTTTAAGTGAGGCTGCTGTAGGAACAGATTGTGGCGCTAATTCTGGAACAAATGCATTGCATTTTGCAGGTCAATCTGGAACTAGATGGGCATCAACAATAGGTTTTAACACTGCTCCTTGTTCTACAATTGACTTTTGTTTGTTTTTGGGTAATTCTTTATCCGGTGGTGCCCCTTGTGAAAATTGTGATGCTGGAGATGATGTTGATTTAGAATATTCTCTTGATGGTGGTTTAACTTGGATTGTGATTCAGACATTTACTCATAGTTGGTGGGATACAGGAGGTCAGTATGCAAATGCTTGGGCTTGTTTTTCAATACCTATCCCAGTTGGAGCTATTTCTGCAAATACCATGTTTAGGTGGTATCAAACTCCAACAGCTGGGGGTGCAGCAGCAACTGGTTATGATAATTGGTCTTTGGATGATGTTCAAATTACCTGTAGTACAATGGATAATTATGTGTATGAATGGAGTCCTGTAAGTGGTGTTATGTCTGTTTTTAATGATACAACAGTTCTTAATGTCCCATCTGCAACAGGTGTTTTCAATTATAGTATAACTGTAACAGATACAGTTGGAAATTGTTCTGATACAGCTACAATTTCATTATATGTTTTGTGCGATACTTGTGCTGCACCAATACCAACAGTAACGGCAGTAACTTGTTTTGGCGGTTCAGATGGAGCTGTTTTTGCTGAACCTTTTGGAGCTGATGGTCCCCCTTGGATTCTACAATTATTAGACCCAATAACTTCTTCTTCAGTTTTGTCAGATTCAAATGTAATTACCAACACTACATTTAGTGGATTAGCAGCTGGAGATTACATAGTAAGATCAATAGATACGACAGGTTGTTATGCAGATACATTAATAACGATAACCCAACCCCCTCAGATGACAATGGTGGTAAGTAGTGATACGATTATATGCATAGGAGGGACAGCGATTCTTTCTGCAACAGGTTCAGGAGGGACAACACCTTACAGCTACGATTGGGTAGGATTAACTGGTAATGGACCACATTCTGTTTCCCCTGCAATATCTGATTATTTTGTTGTAAATGCAGTAGATAGTTTAGGATGTACTTCGGCATTAGACTCTGTATTAGTAGCTATAAACCCACCAATACTAATAACACCATCAGCAGATGACACAGTTTGTCCTGGAGGGACAGGGAGTTTGTCTGTTTTAGTAAATGGAGGACAAGGAGGAACGTATAATTATGTATGGACAGATGCATCAGGAG
>CALSPA010000009.1 GCA_943788115.1 uncultured Flavobacteriales bacterium | reverse complement strand
AGTCCTCAACCATAACTCCTATTTATGATGGTGATGGTCTTCTTTCAAACTATATTATCATTGATGTTGATATTTCTTTGCGAAAAAATGCTGAAGATCTAGTGATGCAAAAAAATAAAGACATTACTGATAGCATTAATTATGCAAAAAGACTACAAAATGCTATTCTTCCTAATATAAATTCATTAACAAACTTTCAGTTAGAAAATTTTATTCTTTATCTACCAAAGGGTATTTTGTCTGGTGATTTTTACTGGATTGAAAAATACGATGGGAAAATATATTTTGCAGTTGCCGATTGTACTGGTCATGGTGTTCCAGGAGCTATGGTTTCTGTAATATGCTCCAACGTATTGTCTAAAGCACTTTTAGAAGAAGGAATTACTAAGCCATCTTTGATTTTAAACCGTACCAGAGACTTGGTTGTTAAAAGGTTTGGTAATTCAGATCAAGAAATAAGAGATGGGATGGATATTTCGCTTTGTTCTATAGATATAGAAAGTGGAGATTTAGAATGGTCTGGAGCTAATAATCCTTTATGGATAATTAGATCTGGTAATGATACTATTGAAGAAATCGTTCCAGATAAACAGCCCATTGGAATGTTTGTGACAAAAGAACCGTTTACTAACAATTACCTGAAAGTAAATAAAGGAGATTTGTTGTATTTATTCTCCGATGGATTTGTAGATCAGTTTGGTGGTGTAAATGGTAAAAAATATAAATCTCCCAACTTTCAGAAATTTATACTTTCAATAAAAGATAATCAAATGGATAAGCAACTTGTTGCTTTAAGAAATGAGTTTATCACTTGGAAAGGAGATTTAGAGCAAATAGACGATATTTGTGTAATGGGAGTTAGGATTTAGTCGTTACTTTATATTTGTATTACATTTTAGTTTTAGATGTCAAATGACCACTTAGCATATACCACACCATTTCCAATGGGAATTGAAATCGCTTCAGCAAATGGTATTTATCTTTTTGATAAACAAGGAAAAAAATATACCGATTTAATTTCAGGAATTGCAGTTTCTAATTTAGGACACAATAATTTAGAAATTAATAAAGCCATAAAAAATCAGGTAGATGAGCATCTTCATGTTATGGTTTACGGAGAATATAAACAATCTGTTCAGAATGAACTTGCCAACAAGCTATGTAGTTTACTTCCTAATGAATTAGATGTTTTTTACCCTGTTAATTCTGGTACTGAAGCCAATGAGGCAGCACTCAAGTTAGTGAAAAGAGTAACTGGTAGAAAAGAAATCATTTCTTTTAATGGAGCCTACCATGGCTCTACTCACGGTTCTTTAAGTGTAACTGGTAATGAACAGAAAAAAAGTGCATTTTATCCCTTACTTCCAGAAATAAGGTTTATCGACTTCAATAATTTAAATCAACTGAATACAATTTCAACAAAAACAGCAGGTGTTATTATTGAACCTATTCAAGGAGATGCGGGTGTTAGAATTCCTTCTTTAGAATTTATTAATGCGTTAAGAGCTAGGTGTAATGAAGTTGGGGCAATGCTTATTTTTGATGAAATACAAACCGGTTTTGGAAGAACGGGTAAGCTTTTTGCATTTGAGCATTACAATGTAATTCCCGATGTATTAACTATAGGTAAAGCTTTAGGTGGTGGAATGCCAATGGGTGGTTTTGTTTCTTCGAAAGAAAATATGAATGAGTTAACCCATAATCCAAAATTAGGTCACATAACAACTTTTGGTGGTCATCCTGTTTGTTGTGCAGCAGCATTAGCGTCTTTAAATATTCTCACTTCAAAATCTATTTTAGATCAAATAGAAAGTAAAGGTCAATTGTTTGAATCTTTATTAAATCACCGTTTAGTAAAAGAAATAAGAAGAAAGGGCTTGTTTTTCGCTATTGAAATGGAAAACGATGATGTGGTTCAAAAAGTAGTTGATGGTTGCAAGGAAAGGGGAGTGCTTGCATTTTGGTTTTTATCAAACCCTCAAAGCTTTAGAATTGCACCTCCTTTAATAATAACAGACAAAGAAATCGAAGAATCTTGTAAAGTAATTATAAAGGTTATGGATTCTATATGATAGATTTACCAGATTAAATCTGTTGTTTTTTTGAATTCTTTTAGACTTGTTGTTTTAAATTTTAAGTCAGATACTACTTTATCTTTTCCTGTTTCCAACTCTTTAATTGCCCAAATAATTATGTTTTTATCTTTTACTAATTGAAAGACAAGTAAAGATGTTTTCCTTGCTGTCGGAAGATTAGTGAATTTAACTTTAGAACGATCATTGTTTGTATAATATCCTGGTAATACAGATTTAATATCATGAAAAATTAAACGAAAAGCAGTTGAGTTTTCAACTTTCTCTTTTAAATTAACTACTAGCTCAGTTCTTGGGCCTTTGTCATCTACAAAAGCATCACAATTTATCCATCCAAATTTATCAGTAAGAACTTTTAACCCTCCCTCTTCTTCTGTTTCTTCATCAAAATCAAACGGATTTAAAATCGTTTCAATACTTTCATCTATCTCCCAATCTATTAGGCCACTTTTTTTATTTCCAAAAAAGATTCCATATGATTCAGTAAAATTTAGGAATTTAATTTCTGCTTTAGATCCCTTTTTAAGTGGAATTTCTTTTCCGTTGCAATAAGCAATTATGTGTATCATCCCTCCAGTTCTTAACATTTTATTTCCACTTGTAGTAGTTAATCCTGCAAGTAAAATTTCAGATGGGGTAAAAAATTCTTTTAATTCAATGGTTATTTCCTTACAATCCGAATTAAATGCTTGAGGGGGAATAAAACCTGTTGTATATTCTCCATGAAAATACGTTCCATATTTATTGTTGTACTTTATTATTTGAACACCATTTATTGTGTCGTTAACATTTCCAGTTGCGGTAAGCATTTCCTCTTTAATAATAACAAGTTGATAAATGCCACTTCTATTAGATATTTTTTTAAAATTATCTCTTGTCCATGTAACACCAGTTAAAGGATGGCCATTTCCTTTATTCTTTTTATCATCAAATGGTTTAAATTGGGTGAGAATATTATGAGCTTCAACTCCTAATGTATCTTTAAAGTAGCTGGCTAATTTTTTCACTCTTACTCGAGAAAAATTGACTTTTTCTCTATTGTTAAGCTTTTTGTTCTCTTTTTTAGTTAACACATTAATTATTAACTCATTACCATAATTTGTTTCATTGTATAATTTACTGGCTGAGATTGCAACTTGATTTGTTATTACAATTGATTTCTCATCGAATTTAATTATCTCTTGAGAGAAAATGATTGACCAAGTGCAAAATACAAGCGATAATAGTAAGGATGGTTTTCTCATAATATATCAATGGTATAGCATATATAATGCCATTTTTATCAAAAGGAACATTTTGAATAAAAAAAAAGCTGTATTAAGAAATACAGCTTTTACAAGTTGGTAAGTAATTTAATTATACTAGCTCTGCTACTTCAAAATGAAAATTACACTCAATATTAGCATTTTCATCACTATCAGATCCATGTACTGCATTTCTGCCCTTAGATTCAGCATATGATTTTCTAATTGTACCTTCTTCAGCTTCAGCTGGATCTGTAGCACCAATTAATGCTCTAAAATCTGCTACAGCATTTTCTTTCTCTAAAATTGCAGCTACAATTGCACCAGAAGTCATGTAAGAGACTAATTCACCATAAAAAGGTCTTTCTGAATGAACTGCATAAAACTCTTCTGCTTGCTCTTTAGAAAGATTGGTAAGTTTCATTGCTTTAATGCTGAAACCAGCATCTGTAATCATTTGAATAATGTTTCCAATATTACCAGCTTCTACTGCATCTGGTTTAATCATTGTAAAGGTTCTGTTTCCTGACATTGTTTTAATTTTTTTTTGGCAAATTTACTAAAGTTATTTACATATTATAGTTTTAGCTTGAATGGTCGGCAATAATTACCCATTCATTGTTTTTTTTCTGCCATATTAATGAATAGTATCCTTCTAAATTTCCTAAATCTTCATTTCTAAATAATTTCCATTTGCCTAATACGGTAATTGTATTGGTATCAATTTTTTTAATTGAAAGGTTACTAAATTTTAGTTTACCCATCTTATTTTTATTAGGGTAGGATTTTAAATAATTGTCTAGGGTTGTTTTCCATCCATTTTGAATGCCATTTTTTCCAGTAAATGATAGAGAATCTGATTTCCAATAATGATTCATAAATTCTTTGATTTCACCTTTATTCCAGCTTTCTTCTTGCTCAATCATTTTGTTCTGAATGGTTTTTATTTCGTTTTGATCTTGACCATATAAGCAAACGCTAAAAAGCATAAATAAGATTAAAATTTGTTTCATATGTTGTTGATTATTAAATGTTAATGTAATTTAAATTAAAGTTTCTCTTTCCTAAATACAATGCTTTTTTCAAATGAATCAATAAGTACATGATCTCCATTTTTTATTTCACCACTAATAAGTTTTCTAGATAAACCATTCAATATCTCTTTTTGAATTACTCTTTTAATTGGTCTAGCCCCATATTGAGGTTCATATCCTTTTTCCGCTAAATAGGATAGTGCATACTTAGTCGTTTTAATTTTAATGTCTTTTTCAGAAAGCATCTGACTTACTTTTTCTAGGTGAATTTGAACAATCTTTTTAATATCTTCTTTGTTCAAGGGGTTAAACATTATTGTTTCATCAATTCTATTTAAAAATTCTGGTCTCATTGTTTGTTTGAGAATTTCAAATACCATGCCCTTAGTCTTTTGATGAACTTCTTTTTGGTTTTTTGATGTTAACTCTTCAAGATTTTCTTGTATAATATGTGCCCCAATATTTGAAGTCATAATTATAATGGTATTCTTAAAATTTATTAACCTTCCTTTATTATCTGTTAACCTACCATCATCTAATACTTGTAATAATATATTAAAAACATCAGGATGAGCTTTTTCAATTTCATCAAGTAATATAATAGAGTAGGGCCTTCTTCTAATAGCTTCTGTCAATTGCCCCCCTTCATCATAACCGACATAACCTGGAGGAGCTCCAACAAGTCTAGAAACAGAATGTTTTTCTTGATATTCGCTCATGTCGATTCTTACCATTGCATTCTCATCATCAAATAAAGCATCACTTAGAGCTCTTGCCAATTCTGTTTTACCTACTCCCGTTGTTCCCAGAAATATAAAGGAACCGATGGGCCTGTTTATATCTTGCAATCCAGATCTACTTCTTAGTACTGCATCAGAAATTGCAGTAATGGCTTCTTGTTGACCTATAATTCGTTTTTTTAGTTCATCTTCTAGTCTTAAGAGTTTTGATTGTTCACCCTCTAACATTTTGTTAACTGGAATTCCTGTCCATTTAGATACTACATCTGCAATTTCTTCAGCATCTACATCTTCCTTAATCATTTTAGATTGAGATTGAGCAACAATTAAATTATCTTTTTCATTTATGATTAATTGTTCTAACTCTTTTAATTTACCATATCTTATTTCAGCTACTTTTCCAAAGTCTCCATTTCTTTCTGCTTGCTCGGCTTCTATTTTTAATTGCTCTATTTCTTTTTTTGCAGCTTGAATTTGTTCTACAATTCCTTTTTCATTTTCCCACTTCGCTTTAAGCTCGTTTCTTTTTTCATTTATTTCAGCTATTTCTTTTGAAAGTTGATTTATTTTCTTTTTATCATTTTCCCTTTTAATTGCTTCTTTTTCTATTTCAAGTTGCATTAGTTTTCTTTCAAGTTCATCTAATTCCTCTGGTTTACTGTTTATTTCCATTCTTAATTTAGAGGCAGCTTCATCCATTAAATCAATGGCTTTATCTGGAAGGAAGCGATCAGTTATGTATCGTGTTGATAATTCAACTGCAGAAATAATAGCTTCGTCTTTAATCTGTACTTTATGATGGTTTTCATATTTTTCTTTAATTCCTCTAAGAATACTTATTGCATCTTCAAAATCAGGTTCATTAACTACAACTTTTTGAAATCTTCTCTCTAAAGCTTTGTCTTTTTCAAAATATTTCTGGTATTCATCTAATGTTGTTGCACCAATAGCTCTTAATTCTCCTCTTGCAAGTGCAGGTTTTAATATATTAGCTGCATCCATAGCTCCTTGTCCTCCACCGGCTCCTACTAAAGTGTGAATTTCATCTATAAATAAAACTATTTCTCCATCTTCGCTAACAACTTCTTTTATTACGGATTTTAATCTTTCTTCGAATTCTCCCTTGTATTTAGCACCAGCAATTAATGCTCCCATATCTAATGAATAAATAATTTTAGATTTTAAATTTTCAGGAACATCACCTGTAATTATTCGATGGGAAATACCTTCTGCAATTGCAGTTTTACCAACACCCGGTTCACCAATTAAAATTGGATTATTTTTTGTCCTTCTTGTTAAGATTTGTAACACCCTTCTTATTTCATCATCTCTTCCTATTACGGGATCTAGCTTTCCATCCTTAGCTAATGAGTTTAAATTTCTTGCATATTTATTTAAAGCATTAAAGTTGTCTTCATGATTGGTAGAATTTACTTTCTCACCTTTTCTAAGATTTTTAATCACTTCAATGAGCTCTTTCTTGTTTATTCCATTATCCTTTAATAGTTGGGCTACAGAGTCATTGGGTTTTAATAACCCAATTAAAATGTGTTCTAAAGAAATGTATTCATCTTTTAATTTAGTTGCTTCAACTAATGCTTCATTTAATGTTTTTTGAATGTTTCTACTCATCTGAACATCCCCTCCAGACACTTTTGGATACGATTTTACAATGCTTGATACGGTATCAATAAGAATGGGGATGTTAGCTCCAAATTTCTTTATTAAGTTTGGTATGAAATCTTTGTCTACTTCGAAAATAGCTTTTAACAGGTGACCATTTTCAATCATTTGATGCCCCTGAGTTAATGCTAAATTTTGAGCATTACTTATTGCTTTTTGAGTTTTATGTGTAAATTGATTGTAATCCATAATGAGTGATTTTATAATGAATTAACATCAATTTTTAGTCCGAACACGAAAAAAGGTCATTTTTTCATATATGGGAGAGCTTATGAATAATTATAGAGACAATTTGTCTTATTATTTAATAGATATTAGTTTTTCTTAAAAAAGTCTTTTAATATAAGCGAGTGAATGGGTGATGCTTTTAGAGTCTGAATTGTAAATGCCATTATTATTTAATTCATCGATTCTAACTTTCCCTGATGAATGAATTATTTTATTCTTTTCAAGAACAATCCCTACATGATTAATTTTCCCCATATTGTTTTCAAAAAATGCTAAATCACCTATTATTGATTTTGTAGGTTTAATTATTTCTCCTAATTCAGCTTGCTGGTATGCATCTCTGGGCAATTTAATCCCACATAATCTAAAAATTAGTTGGCTAAATCCAGAACAATCAATTCCAGAAGGTCCTCTTCCTCCCCATAAATATGGAGTGTTAAGTAAAGATTTTGAATAGGTTTCTAAATCTGATTTGTTTGAAGTGGCTAAATTCACATTTGTTGAATATTCTTGCTTTCTAATTTTAAATTTTCCTTTATGGTAGTAGGGTAGAATAGCACCTGAACTAATTGGAGTGATATCTCCAGTTGATAGGTTAATTATTTCACCATTTTTATCTCCACAAATAGGAAATTTATTTATTGATAGGTGGTCGAAATCTTCATAAGTTATTTCTGTATACTGTTTACTGCAAATCCAACCTTCATAATTGTCATGATGAGTAATTATTTTAATCCAATTTTTTTTAATGCTAATAATTTTAAAATGTTCACCAAATAATAAAAAAGAAACAATTTCAGCTTGATCTTTTGCTTTTGACCTAATTGGCACATTTCCAAGATTACAAATTCCGTATTCCATTTTTAAATTTAATCTAAATGTTTCATTAAATATTTATATAAATCTAACATAGCTTTAATATCTCTTTTATGTACTTTCTCATTAGGAGAATGAACAAAATTTTCTGGAGCACCAATAAAGCACCAGTTAAAAGGATATGGCAGATTTTTGAAGCTGATTTCCATCGCTTCCTCCAGAAGATTCTACTTCCAATTGAAATGGAATTTCACTTTTCTTAGCTAATTCAATTATTTTATTAATGTAGCTCCTTCTTGGTATACCTGAATCTCTACAGAAATAGCAACTCCATTTCCATGTTTAACTCCTTCTGTAACCCAAGTAATATCAGAAATCAGGGCATTGTTTACTCCCCATCTTTCATAAATATATTTACCTAAATAACCAACAGATCCACCACCAACTTCTTCCCAACATGAAAAACAAATAATACCATTTTCTAAGGTCTCAGCAAGTTTTAATGCATTGTAAACACCTAATCGATTATCCATATAGCAACATTGAACATAGTTTCTGTCTTCTCTCCAATTTGCTTTAAAAACAAGCTCTGTTCCTCTATCAATTTCTCTATCGAAAACATATTCATAGCTTTGATTGCCCTTTTCATCTTCTATAGACCATCATTCCCGCTTCTATAGGGCCTTGAGAATCTTTTCCCATTAGCTCAAACTCATCATTTGTTCTAGGACCACCAATTTTAATGAGCTCTTTATTATACCTAACTGTAAATCCTATGGAGTCCATATGAGCAAAAACAGCAACTTTTGGAGTTCCAAATTTTAGAATTATACAATCTTGAATTTCTTCTCCTTGAATAATTTGCGGATTGACCTTAAAATTCTTGATTATTTTCTTTCAAATAATCTAAAATAAACTCCTTCATGTTACCCTCGTTTCCTGAAGGAGCATGAATGCTACACATTTGTTTTAATAATTCCATCTTTCAAAAATAGATTAATTAAAACTTTTGGTTTTAAAAAAAATAATATTTCTGAATAAATATATATATTTGCAACCCTAATATGGTGGATGTAGCTCAGTTGGTTAGAGCATCGGTTTGTGGTACCGAGGGTCGCGGGTTCGAATCCCGTCTTCCACCCTTATTTTCAGCCCTGAAATTTATTTTAGGGCTTTTTACTTAAGTAATGTATAATTATGAGCTGGTTTTCTTCTAAAAAATCTGAGCTATCCTGGAATCATATTAATTCTGTGAAGATTTAAATGTTGCTATTTCAAATTCAAATGAAAAAGCAGTATTATTATTTAAACATTCTACAAGATGTTCTATAAGTACTATGGCTAAATCAAGATTAGAAGATAAATGGGTAATGATATTAAAATACAACCTTATTATTTGACTTAATTGCTATTTAGAGATGTTTCAAACCAAATTGCTGATCGTTTAATAGTTATTCATCAATCTCCTCAAGTATTGTAATTAAAATGAAAGTTGTGTAGGGAGTTTTTCACATAATGAAATAAGTTTAGAATCAATACTGAAACTAATTAAACTTATCTTTTTTCTAAAGGAGTGAAATCTCTTTCGTTTTCACCAGTATAGATTTGTCTTGGTCTTCCAATAGGTTGATTGTCTTCCATCATTTCTTTCCATTGTGCTATCCAACCAGGCAATCTTCCTAATGCAAACATTACAGTAAACATTTCTGTTGGAATACCAAAGCTCTGTAAATAATTCCTGAATAAAAATCGACATTAGGATATAAACCTCTTCAATAAATACTGATCGTTTAAAGCAACTTCTTCTAGTTCTTTTGCAATATCTAAAACTGGATCAACAATCCTAAGCTTACTTAGAACATCATCTGCTGCTTTTTTAATGATTTTTGCTCTAGGATCAAAGTTTTTATAAACTCTATGTCCAAATCCCATTAATCTAAACGGATCGTTTTTATCTTTTGCTTTTTGAACCCACTTGATCTAATCCTCCACCATCATTCATTATTGTTTCAAGCATTCCAATAACAGCTTGATTAGCACCTCCATGAAGAGGTCCCCAAAGAGCAGAAACACCAGCAGAAATCGAAGCATATAAATTAGCTTGAGATGAACCAACAATTCGAACAGTAGATGCAGAACAATTTTGCTCATGATCTGCATGAAGAATTAATAACTTATTTAATGCACTCTACAATTACAGGATCTGCATAATATTATTCAGAAGCTGGCATTGCAAACATCATGTGCAAGGAAATTCTCACAGTAATTCAAATTTATTTAGAGGATACATTAGAGGATGACGCACTGCGTTTTGATAAGCCCAAGCAGCTAAGAGTTGGTATTTTAGCCAATTAATCTATGAATAGTAAGATCTACAGCTTCAGTTGGTCTTGCGGGTCTTGAGATTCTGGATAAAAAGTAGATAAGTGTACATAAAGAAGCAGCCAGTATGCCCATTGGATGCGCTTTAGCAGGATAAGCATCTAAAAACAGATCTCATGTCTTCATGAACAAGGGTATGGTGCGTAATACTTATCTGTAAATGAACGTGAATTCCGCTTTAGAAGGTAATTCACCATAAACCAATAAGGTAAGCAAACCTCTAAGAAATTCAGCATTATCTGCCAAGTTGTTCAATTGGATAACCTCTGTAACGTAAGAATACCTTTTTCACCATCTAAAAAAGTAATTGCCACTTGTTGTAGATCCAGTGTTTTTGAAACCAGTATCAATGGTAATGTATCCAGATTGAGCTCTTAACTTAGAGATGTCAATCGCCTTTTCATTGTTCAGATCCTGTTGTATACTGGTAAGTTCGTAAGTTTTACCTCCTACTAGTTAGTTTTAGCAGTCTCGCTCATTAGTCTACTTATATAAAAATTGGAAAATTCAAAGTAAAGATAAAAACTTTATAGAGAGAGCAAAATATTGACTACGCTATTTCTACCTCAGTATTTTACGTACAAACGCAACAGTGAAATAAGACATTAAAAACACACCTGTACAAATCCTTCAATTGGAGCATAGTATTTTAAGAAATCCTAGATGGTGACGCAATCACCATAACCTACAGTGAAAAACGTAATTGCACTAAAATAAAATGAATTTAAACCTTTGTCAATTATATTCATTTGATCATTAATACATGAAATCCGACCAAATCCAATTAATAGCGACATTAAATAGAACGAGGCATAAAGCATATTTGCAATTAAAATACTAAACAAAACTCTCAAGGGACTTGTTGCATATAGACCTAAGAAATCAAAAACAATTTTTTGAAATAGATTAAGAGGGTAGTTCCAAATGAAGTTAAGTGAATGTCTTTTCAATCTTTCACTAGATAGGTGTTTTAATTCATATCTTTTGAAAAAAACATATGCTTTATCTTCATCGTTATAATTACCCGAACTCCTGAAATCTTCTTTTAGTACTCTAAATTGTTCAGCTTTTTCAAAGTCATCAGTATCATTCTGATTTGATATGAGCTGTTGAACATGGTTTTGGTCCCAAGAAATAAAAATTTTACCAAGTATTCTAATTCCCTGTAAATACAGTTTTTTAACTTTTACAGGAGCAATCCCAGGTTTTAGATCAACAATATCTCGAATAATTGAATAAGATAGATCAATATTTTGACACCTGTAAACTCTTAAATCAATATAATTGGATAAAATACATTTTGAAAAAGAAAATGATTTAGCTCTAGCATTTAATAATGATAGTTTGCCAGATCCAAATTCAGCTTCATCAAACTGAACGTCAACATCACCAAAAAGTGCTTCTTCAAAATTTATGGTGCGTTTTCCAAACTTTGCTCTTCTGAAATTAACTTTCTCAAATCCTTCGTGTTCAATTTCTTGAAAGTTTACTTCTGCGTTACCGAAATCCACTCTCCTAAAATCTAATTTTCCTGATCCAAATTCTACTTTTGAAAAATCCACATATAATCCATTGAAGATACATCGATCAAAAGATTTTGAACCTTTACCGAAAATTGAAAATGAAAACATTACATCTCCATTTCCAAAGTTGATGTTTTTAAAATTGGCATTACCGTTTCCAAACTTTGTATTAATAAATGATAAATTACCATTTATAAAAGAGGCATTTTCAAAGCTTAAATCACCATTCCCAAATTTTGTATATTGAAAACTGTTGTTTCCTTCACTATAGCTTGTATTGCTGAAATCAACATTTCCATTTGAAAAAACGGAACTATAAAAGCTTAAATTTCCATTGCCAAAATGTGAGTTAGAAAAATTTACTTCACTTCCAGTAAATTTACAATATGAGAAATCTACAATTCGATCTGCTTCAAAAATAGAATCGTTTGCTACAAAATCTTTAAGCTCTATTGTTTTTTCTTTGCTGATTTTAAATTTTGACCTGTAATGGGCAGAAGAAAAATTATTTATATAGCAATTGGATAAGTCAATTGATTCATTGTTGTGAATTTTTTCATACAAATGATTTATATCTACAACACCATATTTTTTTCGTTCAATAATGTTTTTATTAACATCTCTATAAGTTATTCTTGCAGTAGATTCTAAAATTCTTCCATTTAAAAGAGTGAAAGGCTCATCTGTGATTTTCACTGCATATGTATGAATAACTCTATTTACTTTCATTGACTATAATATAGTGAAATTATATTGTATTATTTTTTTAATGATTTTTGCCAAGTTTCATTTAAGTAATTGTGATAATATTTGTGTTGATCTGTTGAGAAGAATAATAAAATTCCAAAAAGGTTTTCAGTATCTTTATATCCTTTATATATCATTAGTCTAGATAAATTTTCGTCTAATATCACATAGCTTGGATATGATAAAGATCCATCTAGCAAAGAATGAGCGAACCAATGAGTTTTGCCTCTAGAATTTGGACTTGACTTTACGAAGTTAGGTTCCGTATTGGTGAATTGATGATTATTGAAATTAATTGTATCTCTGGATTCTGCATCAAATTTAATACTGTAATAATTTTGGTTCATGTATTTAACAATATTGGGATCTCTAAATGTGGATGCATCCATTTTTTTACACCAACCACACCAACCAGTGTACATGTCGATAAAAACCTTCTTTTTCAAACTATCAGCAGCTCTTTTTTCGACCATTTCTTCCCAAGAAATCCAATTAATTGTTTCTTGAGCAATACTGAAATGAGAAAATAGAAAGGAAATAGGTTAAGAAATAATACTTCAACATATTTAAAGATTTTCAAGTAAATAATTTGTCATCATATCATATAAATGCCACCTAGTATTGCCACCATAAATCCCGTGATTTTTGTTTGGGTAGGCAAATGAGTCAAATTGTTTGTTGGCTTTTATCAAAGCGTCTACCATTTCAACAGCATTTTGATAATGGACATTGTCATCAGCCATACCATGAATAAGTAAATAATTGCCTTTTAATTTATCAACATGGTTTATTGGAGAATTGATGTCGTAATTTTTACCGTTTTCCTGAGGTGTTCTCATGAATCTTTCAGTGTATATGTTATCATAATAGCGCCAATTTGTTACTGGAGCAACAGCAATTGCAGTTTTGAAAACATCAGCCCCTTTGGTAATACATAATGATGACATGTATCCACCATAGCTCCATCCAAATATTCCAATTCTATCTTTATCTATGTATTTGAAATCACCTAAATTTTTGGCAGCTGAAATCTGGTCTTCTGTTTCTAGCTTTCCAAGCTGTAAATATGTAGAGTGTTTGAAATTCTTTTCCTCTAAAACCAGTTCCTCTTGCGTCTACAGAAACAACTATGTATCCCTTTTGAGCCAACATTTGCCACCAGAAATAGTTCATCCACTCCCAAGAATCATTTACAGTGTTTATTCCTGGACCACCATAAACAAACATAAGAAGAGGGTGTTTTTTATTTTTTTTGAAATTAGTTGGTTTAATCATCCAAGCATTAAGATCTTGACCCTCATCATTTTTAATTGTGAAAAATTCTTTTTTAGAAAGATCAAACTTTTCCATCCTCTTTAATTAGAGCTTGATTGTCTTTAAGAACTTTAATGACTTTTCCAGAATTATCATGAAGAGTAATGTAATGAGGAGTGTTGGCAGTTGTATTATAGTGAATGTAATAGTCAAACGTGTTGCTGAATTCGGCACTATTAGTTCCACTTTTTAAGGATAATTTCCTTAAATCATTGGAACCGACTTTTGTGGAATAAACTTCTCGCTGCGTTGGATGCTCTTTTGCAGCTTGAAAATAAATGCTATTGTCTGAATTGTTGTACCCATAAACTTCTGTTACTTCCCATTTACCAGAGGTAATCTGTGTTTCTGTTTTACCATCAACAAGATAAATATGATTGTAGCCATCTTTTTCAGATGTCCATAAGAATTTGGAAGCTCCTTCAAGAAATGTAAGGTTGTCGTGAATGTCAATGTATGTTTTTGAAGATTCTTTGTAAATCGTCTTGGTTTTAACACCATGACTATTTGGTCTATCCGATGAGAAGTTTCCAACTAATAGTTCAATATTGTTCTGTAAACGATTCATTTTTTGAACCGTTAAAATATTAGGGTCTTTAGACCATTTTATTCTAGGTATATAAATGTCTGAATCTGTTCCAATATCAAAAGGAGTTGTCCTTTGTTGATTTAATTCATACACAAAAATAGATACTATCGAGTTGTCTTCACCTGCTTTAGGATATTTGAATTTGTATTGTGATGGGTAAAGATCACCATACATTTGCATTTGAAACTCTTTTACATCTCCTTCATAAAATGAATAATAAGCAATTTTAGATCCATCTGAAGACCACTGAAAACCTTTGTTGAAGCTGAATTCTTCTTCATAAACCCAGTCTGTAGCACCATTAATAACTTCATTTATTTTACCATTTAATGTTACTTGTGTTTCATGGTTAGTGTTTAAATCGATTATAAAGATGTTGTTTTCTCTTACAAAAGCAACCTTATCTCCTTTTGGTGAAAATTCTGCAAGTCGCTGTTTTCCTTTAGAAAAATTGGTTAGTTCTTTAAGTTTCGAAGTTTTAAAATCATATACATAGAAATTAGATTTTGAAGAGTGCCTATAAATTGATTCTGTTTCAGTTGAAATTAAAACTTTTGATTCATCAAAATTAAATTGATAATCTTCAATAGATAAATCATTAATATTACTTGAAGAAAGTAATGTAGCTTTTTTAGTGTAATCCAAATAGGAATATTTATTGATTTCTGTTTTACCCAGTTTTGCGATTATTATCTAAAGAGGTGAAATGTTTGCCATCATTTAGAGAATTTACTGCATTAATTTGTTCTGGATAAAAAGTACCACTATACCATATGACTTGATTGTCAATTGTAGATTGAGATAAAGCAGAAATGTAAGTTAAAAGAAGAATTATTAAAAGGTGCTTTTTCATAAATTTATTTTTGAGTATCGAATGTACCCAAAACAAATTTCAGACCAAAATTAAAATAATGATTTTAATTGTTTAGAGAGTTTAAAGCATCCTCAATGTGCTTTCTCATATTAATTGCCGAATCAATAATTTTAATAACGATTCCTTTTTTGTTAATAACAAAGGTGATTCTACCTGGAATTAAACCAAATATGTTTCTAGGAAGTTCTAATTTATTTTGAATTTTTCCGTTCTTGTCAGAAAGTAATGTGAATGGCAGGTTGTGATTATTTTTGAAAGATAAATGACTTTTTGGACTGTCATTACTGACACCAATTATTTCACAATCTAAGTCTCTAAAAGCTGAAAAGTCATCTCTAAAATTACATGCTTGTTTAGTGCAATTATATGTTTCGTTTTTTGGGTAAAAATATATTATTAGATTAGTTTTCCCTAAAAATGAGTTAATGTCAAAAGTATTTGAATTATGATCGTCTAATTTGAAACTAGGAAAGCGATCACCAATTTTAATAGCCATAAATTGAATTAATATGTTGTTTTTACAGCTGTTTGTGAGTTAATAATTATTGAGGGCAAGTTTAAATCGTTGAAAATAACAGATTGAGCAAATTTGTCATTTGAAGCAAATAATTTATCTGAATCATAAGAATAAGCAAGCAAATCGGCATCTACAGATTTAGCATATTCATTCATTGAAGCCACATAATCTTTATCTTCATCTAACAAATCTAATTTACATTTCACATTCATTTTGGCTAACTGTTTTGCTAGACCAACAAGATTTGATTTGATTTTCTTAACTCTATGCAATTCAGATTCTTTTTGACCAATTATATGAATTGTCGAATCAAACATTTTTGCAATATTTCCAGCAAGTGATACAATTTGTAAGCTTTCAATAGATGTATTGATAGAAAAGACAATGTTTTTTATGTTTTTTATTTCAGAATTATCTTGTACAATCATAAATGGAACAGTTGTACTTATGATTACTTTCATGGCAAAACTACCAAAGACCTTTTGCATTCCTTTAGAACCATGAGTTCCCATAATAAATAGCCACAGCATTTTTCTCTTCAGCATAGCTACCAATATCTGTGAAAATACTTCCATGGATTACATGAGAAAAGATATCTGAATCAGGAAAGCTTTTAACAATTGAATCTAATTTTGATTTAGATGGTTCGATTTCATTTTCTTTAGCAACAATATGAACCAAGGCAATTTGAGCATTAATTTGTTTAGATAATTGAATAGCATGGTCAAGTGCATTATCTGCTGTGAAAGTAAAATCGTGAGGTACTACAAAAACTCGTTTAGACATATCAAATATATATTATGTGACAATAATAAATATACAAAAAATAATAACGAAATAAAAGGGGAGTTTATTATAGGTTTTTTTTAAAAGACTGGACAGTAAATAACTCTGTACTTATCTGATTTGCTTATTTCTTTTTGAGGAAGATCAAAAGTAATTGATATTTCGTGAGATCCACCAGAGGAACCAATTAGATTGGATAGATTTAAGTCATAAGAATATCCAATTCTCATTTTTTTATTTTCAATTCCTCCCATTAAAACTAACTGCATCTTGAAGTTTAAAAAGTTCATTTTTCTGGATTTAGGAAGTTGGTATGTCTATACCAAATACCAAATCCAAGAATTCCGTCTAAAAAGTAGGATCCAAAATTGAATTGCTTAAAATTGTTTTGTAAGTCAAACAATAAATTAGGAGATATATATAATGGCTTATGAAATAATCCATTTTTAAGAACTTTAATTTGTTTTCCTGCATGAACAGTATATCTAATAGGTAATTTATTGTTTTGACTACCATTAACAATAAAGGATTCTTCGGGTCTTGTTAAGTGATGAACTGCAATTCCAACAAATGAATTGGTAAAAAAGAAGCTATTTCAGATGAGAAAAAAACACAACCTGCTCCTGCATCAAAATAACTAGAGCTGGGGTTGTTAATTGTTTGATTTGTAGAATAAACAAAACCTCTAATTTCATCTATTTGATCACCAAACTGAGCTTGGCTAGTGTTAAAGCTTTTTTGCTGAAAACCACCTTTTAAACTAAAAGATGAAGACCAACCTTTACTTATTTTTATATGATAAGCATAACTTAGTGTAATTAAATTTGTATTAAGTACACCATTAGCAGTTTTGTCATGTAGAAATTGCAAGCCTAAACCACCATGTATTTTCTCAATAAAATCATCGTACTCCAAATTATAAGTCACATATGCATTTTTTATTTCAGGCCATTGATTTCTATAGCCAGAATGAAATCTAGGACTCAAATCTTTCCCAGCAAGTGCCGGGTTTAAGTGAAGTGAATTGGCATAAAATTGAGTGAATTGTGGGTCTTGAGAATGAATTGTTTCAAGCGTAATAAAAGATAATAATATGATTAAAAACTTTTTCAATAAAGAACTATTTATAGTTAGCTAAAACCTCCATTAAAAGTTCTTTTTTTCTGACAGAAACATCAACATGAGAGTCATCACTTAAAACTACATAACCCCCTTTACCTTTAATGTATTTTTTAATGTGCCCTAGATTTACCATGTTGGACTTATGAACTCTAAAGAAATTACATTCACTTAGTAACTCTTCAAATTCTCTCAATGATTTAGATACAGTAATTTTTTGACCGTTGGTAAGAAAGAAATTACAATATGCTCTATCGGCTTCACATCTTAGAATTTCATTGATTTCATAAAATTCAATTCCTTCAAGAGAGGGTAGGGCAATTTTTTTAAAATCAAAGCCTTCATTTTTTTGATTGTCTTTAAGAACATTAAATCTTTGATCTGACAATTCATTAGATGAATTCTGGATACTTTCAATTGCTTTTTCAACAGCAATTTTCAATTCATTTACATTAATTGGTTTTAGTAAATAATCTAATGCTGCAAATTTAATTGCTTTGATAGCATAATCTGCATGTGCAGTTGTGAAAATTAATTGAAAATTTGGTTGATCGAATTTTTCTAAAAGAGTAAATCCATTGCCACCTGGCATTTCTATATCTAAGAAAACAATTTGGGGTTTATTAGCATCAATGAAATCTTTGGCTTGTTGTACATTTTCAGCTTGACCAATAACTTTAATACCATAACAAAACTGATCAATTAGTTTGGCTAAAGTCTCTCTGTTTTTGTGCTCATCATCAACTATAAGGGCAGTTACATCCATCTTCAAAGATTTTTTTTAAAGATAATAGATTTAGACTTATCTAATAAGAACTACAGAGCCTTTTTTAACAATTATGTTATCACCGGTAAAGTTAGCAGCTTTAACTTGGTAAACATATGTTCCTAAAGGAGCAGGTGTTCCTCTATAATCTCCATTCCATTCATTACTTAAGTCATTGGCCTGAAAAACCATTTGGCCCCATCTGTTATATATTTCTAAAGAATAATTTTCAACACCTTGACCTTTAAAAGCAAAGAAATCATTAGTTCCGTCACCATCTGGAGAGAACACATTAGGAGCATACAGTGTTAAAGGTTTGTCAACAGCAATTGTATTTGAAACACTTACAATTTGCTCGTTTTTATTTTTGACTGCAATAACTCTGTAAATGTCCAAATTTTCATTGTAGACATTCTCAGTGTTTTGAGCAGAAAGATTCAATCCGATTAATAAAGAAATAACTATTGATATGATTGTTTTTGCATTCATGATTAAATGTTTACTCAAATGTATAGCAAGCCTCTCGAGTTACTATATAGGGTTTTCCAAACGTATAAGATTGATTTTCTAACGTAATAACCTTTTAAGGGTCTACAATTGTGTTATTTATGTCATGATTCAGAATTTTGATGACATCCCACTGACCATATTCATTTAATTTTTGGACTTCATACCTGTTGACGCCTTCTTTCCATTTTTCATATGATGTCCATCTTAATATGGTCTGGAATTCATTAGGTTTCTCATATCCTAATAAGACAGAGCTACTTATATTAGATGCATTTGAAGGAACATTACACTGATTAATTGAAACAACATAATAAGTGTAATTTTCATTGAAAACATCAACATTTTCATCAATGTAATTATCAATTATTGGTTCAAAAGTTCCTATGTAATCGTATGTTTCTTGATCTTTTGATTTGAATAGCACATATTCTTTAACAGTATTGACTGCATTTTGTTTAGGTGCCCATTCTGTATATACATCCAAATCATTTATAACTGTCGATCTTATTATTTCTGGAGCCGGAAGCGGAGTAGTATCATAAACTACTAATGACTCTTCCATGTAATGCTTTATTTTACAACCAAATTGATTAGTAATTTCAACGGACAATACATATCCCCCTAGATCAAGAGAGAAAGTTGGATTTTGAGTGTTTGAAATAAGAGAATCATCAATAAACCATTGGTATGATTCGTTTGATATGTTTGTAGAATTATTAATAATGTTTATTTGGCTACCCACACAAGCATTAGGAGCTTCAAATTCATAATCAAGTATTGGCAATGGATTTATATATACATAAATACTATCTAAATCTCCACAAAGGCCACTTGTTTGATGAGTTATTGTGTAGACTCCTTCACTTAAGCCAGCAGAATTAAACAACCCTATGGCTGGATCAGCTATCCCAATGCCCGTCCAAATTCCATTACTGTTTATTGAAATTAAATTTTCAACATGATTTCCTTCGCAAATAGAATTAGGTTGCATGATTTGAGCTTCTAAAAACTCATTTATTTCAATTTCAATTGTGTCTGATGCAGGGCAGTCTCCAGAAAAACTATATGTAAAATTATGATAACCAATACCCAAATTAGAAATGTTTATTTTTCCTGTAGAGGAGTTAATATAATTGCCATTCCATATTCCTCCTTGAGTTGTACTATTTAAAGTTGAAACAGTTTCATTACTGCAAATTAATCCAGGGTTTAAAATCGTAGCTTCTGGTTGGTTTAGCACTGTAAGTTCTATAGAATCTGTATCAGAACAAACTCCATTTATTGAATAATAAATAGAATAATTTCCATTGTTAATGTTCGAAGAATTAATTGCTCCAGTCATTGGATTAGTGTTTGGACCGTTCCAAATACCACCGTTTGTTTGTGCAATTAAATTTGGTAAACTCTCGCCTTCACAAATTTGTATTGAATTAGTAATAATTGTAGCATCTGGTGGACTGATAATGTCAATTTGTATACTATCTGAACTGGCACAATATCCGCTAGTTGATGCAATAATGTTTATTGACGAACCACCTAGATTTGAAGGGTCTAAGGTTCCGTTACTTGAAACTCCATTTCCAGACCAAGTTACATTTGAATTAAAGACTGATGATGTTTGAAGATTAATGTTATTTTCATTAGCGCAAATTGATCCTGGGTCTAGAATACTAACAGCAGGTTGAAAGTGTCCAGTTATTTGGTGTGTTACAGTGTCACTACAAATTTGATTATTAGCGATCAACTCAATACTTTGAATCCCCGGCATAAAGATTCCAAATGATGGGTTTGGTACTGTATTAATTTGATTACCAAAGGTCCAGTTATAACTTGTAGCATTTAAAGATGAATTAATAACAGAAAATGCATTTGGAACACATGTGTTTTGTACTGAGCTTGCGAAGCTAGCAGTCGGAGTGGGAATAACTTCTACAGCAACTGGGGAGAGTAAATAGGATTGACAACCACTAGTATCAGTTGCCGATAAAATTATTACATAATTGCCTGTACTAGAATAGGTATGTGTTGGATTAATATCATTTGATAGAGATCCATCATCAAAATCCCATTCATAGGAAACTGCATTTGAAGTGTTATTTTGAATATCAATAGTTAGTGAATCACAACCAAGTATTTGGTTGATGTTGAAATCAATAACAGGTCCAGGAATGTAAATAGGGTTTAAACCAACAATACTATCATAGCAGCCTATTTCATTTGTTGCAACAAGTGAAATATCATAATTTCCAGCCGAGGTATAAACATGAGAAGGGTTTTGTAAAATAGATGTTGAGCTATCACCAAAATACCAAATGTAATCAGTAGCTCCAGAAGAATTGTTGTTGAAAGAAGAAATTATAGGAGGGCAATTTCCGGGGGAGGTATAAGAAAAGTCAGCAATAACTTGTTGCACTTCGACAAGATCTTCAGATGTTATTGTGTCAATACAACCCTGTCCAGCTTCAATTATTAATGAAATATCATAAAAACCTGCATCAGTATATTGATGAGAAGGGTTGCTTAAATTAGATGTTGTTCCGTCACCAAAATCCCATATAAAATTGGTGGCTAAATTAGAATTGGCGTTGAATTGAACACTTGAGTTTAGACAAATAACAGTATCTGAAATACTAAAGTCATTATTTAATGTGTCGATTGTCGAAAGAGAATGAGTACCTGTACAACCGTTCGCATCAACTATAGTTAATGTGATGTCATTTGAAGGGACAAATGAGAAATTATGATGTGGATTTTGTGCACTAGAAAAATTTCCGTCTCCAAAATTCCAATGCCAGCTTACAGCATTTGGGGAAAGATCTTGGAAGTTAACAGTAACAGGCAAACAAGCACTGGTTTGAGTAAATGAAAAATCTGTTTCTGCTTCATTAACTGTAATTAAGGTTCGGAGTTATAGTTAACTCGGAAAAACATCCGTTTTCAATAACTCTGTGTGTAACATCAAATGTTCCGGCAGATATTATAAAGTTCGAATAACACTTGAGCCGTATCGATGCCAAGGCATGAGTACCAATTATGTGGGACAGCGTAAGAGTTTTGATTATCACTAATGAATTCAATTGATTCACCTACACAAATAAATTGAGGGGTGTTTGGAGTAAATGTTGAAACAGGAGAAAAAACATTAATTGGATCGTTAATAACATTTCTGACACAGCCATTGTTGTCTGTTACATTTAAAGCTATGTTGTAAATACCAGCAGTTAAATATTCGTGATTAATGAACTGAGTGCTGTATGAGGCCCCATCTCCCATGTCCCAATTGTAGGTGAAAAGTGAATTCGTTTGTGCGTTTAGAGCTAATGTGTCTCCAAAACAAATTAATGTATCAATATCAACATCGATTATAGGTTCATAAAAGTACAAAACACTCGTCTTTGTAGCTGAACATCCTGTACTATCAGTTATAGTTAAAGAAACTGTTTTAGAAGTGTTGTCAATTGGAAAAGTAAAAGAGCTGTTTTGAGTTAAAGAAGTATTCCCATTTCCAAAGGCCCAAAGCCAAGTGTTAGCGTTTGGAGAGTTGTCAGTAAAACTTACGGTGGACGAATTACATGATATAGATTCACTGTAGCTAAAATCAACTTGGGCTACGTGTTGAGTTATGAAGTAGTCAATTAAAAATACAGAAGTATCTCCATTTGCGGCAATACCGTAATGTAATAAATGAAATATTCCTGAAGAATTGTATAAATGAGAGGGATTCATATCGTTTGAGGTGAAACCATCACCAAAATCCCAATAGAAATTTTGAGAACTTTCAAAAGGAGAAAATAAATTCACCATTTCTGGTCCGCATGAGTAATCGATAGATACATAAGTGATGACAGACCCTGGATTATTTGGATCCATAGGCATAGTGTCTAGAGGAGGCGTAATCATAATTGTATCATTACTTGCATTATTACAATCAAATACTATAGGAATGTATTGATTCACTTGACAACCAATTGATGAAATTGCATTGTATTCAATTAAAGTTGGATCACTTGAAGTGAAATCATAAAAAATGGAATTAGTTGATAATGTGTCGGAACCTAGAATCCATTGGCTAGTTGATATACCTGTTGAATTGTTTGAAATTGAAACAGAAGATGAGTCACAGACAGAAGTAGTTATTTCAATGTCAATATCAAGACCATCTATTTCTAAAAATGCAAAATCATCAATTTCAACTAAACAGCCATTTGGAGAAGTTGCAGATAGTTGAGCGTTAAATACGCCACTGTTATCATATACATGAAGTGGGTTTGCTCCAGACCCTAAAGTACCATCTCCGAAATCCCACTGATAATTAGTAAGGCCTAAATTTTGAACATCTGGATTAAATACAAAGGGAGAACAGGTCGAAATAGTATCTGCAGTTGGTAAATTAATAGTTTCGGCTTGTGTTTGGATATAAGCTTCATAATTTGTCGTGTCAATACATCCAAGGTTGTTCCAAATAACCAGTGAAACATCAAAAGTATCTGCTGTGTTGTAAGTATGGGTTGGATTTGGAAGCGTGGATGAGTTACCATCACCAAAATCCCAAAACCAGTTGGTAGCCCCTGAATTAGTAGAAAAGAAATCTACATTTAGTGGTGCGCAACCGTTTTGAGTAGATGATGTAAATTCAGATGAAAATGCTCCAGAATTTATTGTGTCTAAGCTGTATGTTGAGCTACAGCCTAATGAATCTGTAATAGTCAATTGAGGAAAGAATAAACCATTAGAAACATAAGTATGAGAAGGTGAGCTCTGATTTACAAAAGCAGTATCATCACCAAAATTCCATTCAATCGAGTTGTTGATGTTTGTAGATGAATTAAACAGTACTGTTAATGGAGAACATCCATAAGTATTAGTGGCAGAATAGGTTGCTGTTGGTGCTGCATTAACAACTATAGGATTTATTTGTGTTAATTGAAAATCACATCCATTGATATCAGTAATTTGAGCATTTACATTAAAAACACCACCACTATTGTATAGGTGTGAAATAGTGTCTGTTGTAGAGCTAATAATAGATCCATCTCCAAAATCCCAAGAAATTGAAGCAATAGAGTCACCAGTAGAATGTATGTTAAAATTAGAATTAAATGGTTCGCAACCAGATGTTAAAGCAGAATTGATTGTTGCAAACGGTACTTCAAAAATTTGAATGTTATTTAAATAAATTGTGTCTTTACATCCATTATTATTAGTTCCTATAACAAAAGAGCTGAAATTTCCAGATGAATTGTATTGATGAGTCGGATTGAAAATTGAAGATGAAGATCCGTCTCCAAAATCCCAGTCCCATGTAATTCCAACAGGTGGATTAGCAGTAGCGGTGAAATTAAATAAATTTGAAGAGTCACATGAAAAATAATCTGAAACCGATGCATTAATAGTTGGTATTTCATCTATGTTTAATGCAGGCATTGAAATGTTAGATGAGCAGTAATTGTTTTGAGCAATTAAAGTTATTATGTGAGTTCCATCAGATGAATATGTGTGAGAAGGGATTAGTCGTTGTGTCTGTGTTTCCATCACCAAAATCCCAAGTATAAGCTGTTGCGTTAAGGCTGTTGTTGGTGAAAGTAAATAAATTGTCGTTTTCACAAAAGGTTCCTGAATGAGCAAATTGAAAATCTGCAGTAGGAGCATCAAATACTTCAATGTAATTATTGATTACTAAAGTGTCATTTGGAGAATTTGAAAATGAAACTATTAATTTAACTGAATATAACCCCGCTTGTGTATAGGTATTTGATGGGGTTTCAAGTGAAGACTGAGTTCCGTCACCAAAATCCCAGTTGTAAGAAACTCCGTTAGCTGAATTGTTGGTGAAAGTAACTGCAAATGGAATACAACCATTTACTGTGTCTGAATAAAAACCAGCAGTTTGGCTGTAAAATACAGTGGGTAAGAAAATTAGCAATAAAATTTTGAGTAGCTTGGTGTGCATTTGGAAATCAATTTTTGATTACTATACAAACATATTTTTTTTATTCATATGTTCTATGTCATTTCTTCCTAACGTTGGAAATTAATACATGAATTGACAATTTAAGCAGATTTACTCTTCTAAATCTATTGGAATTTTTAATTTGACTGAAGTTCCAATTGAAATGTTTTTTTCATTAAATAAATCAATAATTTCATAAGTGAAATTCTTCTTGTGTAATTCACTAAACATTTGCATTCTTAAATCTATAATGCTCTGTGCTTTAGATTGGTATTTACTGCCCCTTCTTTGTTTTTTTAAAAGAGCAGCTTTTTCACGTCCTATTCCATTATCAATTATTTCTACCATTAAATAATCTTTTATTGTGCTAAAAATAATATCTACAATTCCGCCTTCTTTTAAATTAGAGATTCCATGAACAATTGAATTTTCAACAAAAGGTTGAATTATCATAGGAGGAACCATAATTTCATCTTCCATTATTTCTTCAGGAATAGAGATGTTAAATTGTAGTTTTTCACCTAATCTATTTTGTTCTAAGAATAAATAATTATTTAAAAAATCTAATTCTTCATCAAGAAAAATAAGGTCTTTTTCAGATTGATTTAAAGATGTTCTGATTAATTTTGAAAAACCAGAAATACCTTCTAAAGCTAATTCTTGTTCGTTTTCTAGAACATGAAATTGAATAGAATTAAGAATGTTAAATATAAAATGAGGGTTCATTCTTGACACCAAGCTTCTAAGTTGATGTTGAATCGACTTTTGTCTTTCAAGCTGGATTTGAAAATCTGAAATTTTAACAGATTTTTCTAAGTTCTCCTTTATTTGTTTTCTAGAATTAATTGCAGCATTAACTCTCGAATTTAAAATTATTGTGTTAATTGGTTTTTCGATGTAATCGTTGGCCCCATTTTTAAAACAATTAACAAAAGTTGCTGTATCATCGTCACCTGTTATCATGATGACAGGAATATCATTATGTGAGTCACTTTTTCTTATTTTTTTTAATAATTCTATGCCGTTTATTCCAGGCATATTAACATCTAATAAAATAAGATCAAATTGTTCTTTTTCCATTCTTAAAATGGCAAGTTCTGCTTTGGCAACAAATGATATGTCACGATTATTATTTGATAATAGACTTTTTAATTGCTCTAAAACAAAGAAATCATCATCAACAATTAATATTTTATCCATAATGAAAAGGTATACTTAAATATAGTGTTTTAATTCCTTTTCACAGTAGATAATTCCTTAGAAATGATTTTACTATATTTCTGGTTGAAGTCAAAAAATATTTTCTTTTTAAAGTCATATTTTATATAAGCAACAGGGAAGTCCATTAGATCTAAATTTTCAGCTGATAAATTCCATAAATCAATTTCATGCAAATTAATTTTTAAGTCAAAAAAAGGTAATTTCTTTTTACCGTTAACATGTGTGTCGAAAGCGATTCTTTTAGTGTAGTGGTTGGTTGAAATAAATTCTAAAAGAATTTTATTTTCAAGTGGTAATAAAATGTCATACCTGCCATTTGAAGCTAAAATAGTGTCAATAATAGAATTACTGTAGACTAAACGAATAGTAACATCAGTTACTTTACCCAATGAATTAACAATTTGACCTTTAACTTGTAATTTGTTTTTGTTTTCTTGAGCAAGAATAAAAAAGCAATTAAAAGTTAACAGTAATAAAGTTATTTTTTTAAAAGAGTTAATATGAATTAACAATAATAGTTTATGTGAAATTATAACAATATTATTTTACTTTTTTAAAAGGGAGGTAAAGAGAATCAACATTGATTTGTTTAGTTCCCGTAAATAATTCATTTTTATAACTTAAAGTTGAGTTTTTATCTAGAAGATAAAGCTGCTTGAAATCAGCTTCAATACTAGAGCTTACACTAATTTTTGCAGGATTAAATTCTGCCTTTTTTTGGAATATAGCATAACAAACATTTGACTTCTCAATTTTAACAGAATTAACTATTATTGATGATTCATCTTTCGATGCTAAACCAATATTGGCTTTATTAATGCTACAATTGTTAACAATTAGATTCGATCTTTCTCCGCTAGAAATAGCTTTGTCTACGGCCTTATATATTTTAGAGTTACTTATTGTAACATTACTACCTGAAATGTCAACTCCATCATTTCCTGTAAATGAAAAATCACAGTTTTTAATGACACCATTGCAGAAATCGGCATCAAATCCATCAGAAAAGGTGTTGTTGACTTGAGATCTGATTAGTTCAAAATCAGAAGATATTATGTTCAGTGCATCCTCTGATAGATTATTAGAAAATTGACAATCTGAAATTAAAACATTTGTATTGTGAAATGTTACAGCTCCAGTAATTGTCCAATTAGAATTTTCACTAAGAGATAAGCTGTCAAAAATCACATTTTTCAGTGTTGATTTTTTATCTTTTTGAGATAAAACAATAAAACTTCCATGTACAAGCTTAATTGGATTTTGTTCTGAGCCAATCATTGAAACTGGTGAATAACTTAAAATGTATTTATCAGGACTTAAATTAACAACAGTACCTTCTTCAATAATCAAGGTCCATCCTTCAGGTATAGTAATGGATTCATTAAAGTTGTAAATACCAAATGGAAGTTTAATTGTCATACTTGTTGAATCAATTTTGAAGACAGAAGGCATGAAGTCTGTAGATGATTTCACATTATTTAAGCTAAATGAAGCGTCAGATTTATACTTCCAATTTTTAATTTTACAATATGTAATTTGATTTGTATTTAATGGCTTTAAACAAATATGAGTAGCTAAAGAGTCTAAATTAAAAGTTGTGGAAGACAATTTTGAGTTAAACTTCTCTAGAACTATTTTATTACCACTAAAAGGAAAGAATTTAAAATCACTGTTTGTGTACCCTAATATTTCCACTTCAGAAAAGTGAAAATTCTCAAGCAATACTTTGTTATTTTTACTCCAACTTGCTTTTAACCCTAAAGATGGAAAATAGTGATTTCCAATTGTGTCTAAATGAGAATAATTTCTTTGATTTAGATAGAACTTGTAATTGTTATTTCTGTAAATTGGTAATAATTCCTGAATAAGAGTTGCATTTAATTTATATCTTTCAAAATCAAATTTATAATCAGGGTATTCATTATTTAATTTTGTATTTAACGTTTTTAATATTGAAACGAATTCTTTTTCAATCTCATTAATGTAATCATTTGATGAATATTTTTCTAAGTAAAAGGAGTAATGTCTTTTAAAAGTAGAAGAGTTATAAAACTGTTTATTTAGAAAAGCAACATCAAATTCGTACTTATCATTCTCAATATATCCTAAAATAATGTCTTTATCTCCTTCTTCAATTCCTGCAAAACAATCAAACCCAATATGCTCCAATTTATTAGTAATGGGATTGAAATAAAATCGCTGATTGTGCCAATGTATAGAATGTCTAACTCTTCCTAAATCACATAGTGCATAATATTTAGCTACTTTCTCTAAATTGAATATTTCATTAAGATTGCCATTTAATTCTTTGTACTTAAGCATTAATTGTGTGGCGTATTTATAATTCTTATTTAAAGTAGAATTCTTTAGTGTTTTATTTTTTTTAAAAGGAATAACTTCTGCAGCTTCAAAATAAGGGAAAGGTATGTTGTAAAATTTTTTATAAAATCTTGTTTCCCAAAGACCTTCTTCATTGAATTTAAGTATTGGTCCTTCACGTCTGTTGCTAGATTCTAATAGTTGTTTCTCAAAATGTTCTTCATAGGCATAAATCCCTAGTTGTTTGTTGTTTAACTTAACATCTATGAATTCATACCTTGTTGTAAGAATATCTTCTTTTTTAAATATTTTATGCATAAACCATTCATCTAGAAATGTTCTAGTATGAGGAGATTGAATTGAAAAACTTTTTAATCCTTTAAAAGTGTTTTCGCCCAAAACAACAACTCTAAAAGACCATTTGTCTCCTTTAAGATGGTCTACCCAGTCACCTTTAAATCTTAATTTAATTGGTATTTCGTTATTTCTGTATTTTAAAACTCCTTTAATGTATTTTTTAAAAGAAGGGTTTATTATACCTAAACTAATAGCAGAATCTCTATTTTGTTTTAAGGATATAAGATCGGAATCTGATATTAAAAGCTCAATACATTCATCATTAATATCAATAGTTTGAATGTTTTCATTGGAACAACTCGAAATAAAAATTGATGAAGTAATTATTATTATTGAAAGTAGTATGTTATTTGTGTAATTGATAATAATTTTTTTTTGCTCGGCAATATTACTAATTTGATTTTGTATTCAACTAATAGAAATAATAAATTGTTATTAATTAACTAATTCTCTTATAAACTCATTTAGTTTATTCCTTTATCTTTCGAACAATTAAAGATTATATGGAAATAGAAAAGGAAAAAACACCAAGGTTATTATTGGCTTTTATACCAATTATTTTGTTGATAGTTTTATTAGGACTTAATGTTTGGCTTTTTGGAGACAACACATTGTCTGGTTCTAATCAATTAACATTATTGTTCTCGGCAGCTATTGCTGCTCTTTTAGGTTACTTTCTTAATGTTCCTTGGAAAAAAATGCTTGATGGAGCAATAGCAAGTATATCATCTGCAATGGGAGCATTAATTATTTTGTTACTTATTGGTTCTCTTGCTGGAACTTGGATGCTCTCAGGAATTGTTCCTGCAATGATTTATTATGGACTTGATATCCTCAGCCCTTCTATTTTCCTTTTTGCATGTTGTATTGTTTGTGCAATTGTTTCCCTTGCAACAGGGAGTAGCTGGTCTACTATTGCAACTATTGGAATAGCAATGCTAGGTATTGGTACAGCACTTGGTATCTCCGAAGGACTAATAGGTGGAGCTATAATATCTGGAGCATATTTTGGTGATAAAATGTCTCCGCTTTCAGATACAACTAATTTAGCTCCAGCTATGGCTGGTACAGATCTAATTAGTCATATAAAATACATGATGTGGACTACTGTTCCTTCTATTATAATTACTTTGATAGCATTTCTAATTATTGGATTAGTTTCTTTTGGTTCTGATACAGTTATTGAAGATGTTGGAATTATGCAAGATGCTATTCAAAGAAGTTATAACATTTCTCCGTGGTTATTTTTAGTTCCTGTAATTGTAATTTTCATGATTATTAAAAAAGTTCCAGCTATACCATCATTATTATTTGGAACTTTAGCTGGAGGTGTTTTTGCTGTTTTTTTTCAACCAGATTTAATTAAGGAAATAGGAGTCTCTTCAGCTTCAAGTGAAATAGCTAACTTATTTAGACCATATGTAGCTGTTATGAATGCAATGACTATTAATGTTGATGTTGATACTGGAAATATTGCAGTAAATAAATTGGTTTCAACAAGTGGAATGTCTGGAATGTTAAATACCATATGGTTAATTATCTGTGCAATGAGCTTTGGTGGAGTAATGGAAGCTACTGGATTGCTTAAGAAAATAACAGAGAGTTTAATGATTTTTGTGAAATCTAGAAAGTCGTTGGTACTAACAACTTCTAGTACTTGTTTGTTTTTTAATGTTACTGCATCAGATCAATATTTATCAATTGTTGTTCCAGGTAGAATGTTTGCCGATAGCTTTAAAAAATATAATCTTGATCCTAAAAACTTAAGCAGAACATTAGAAGATTCAGCAACCGTAACTTCAGTACTTATTCCATGGAATACATGTGGAGCAACTCAAGCTGGAGTGTTGGGTGTAGCAACATTAACTTATTTGCCGTATTGTTTTTTTAATTTAATAAGCCCTTTAATGACTATTTTATTTGCTTATGCTGGTATAAAAATTGCTAAGATTAAAAAGGACAATTAATCTATATTTAGGAAATGACTTATTAATTGATGAAAATGGTGAACACCCTTTTCCATTTTTGGAGAAAATCTACCATGATTATAGAATCTTGAGCTTACTCCTTTTTGTACTCTTTCAACTATAGCTTCATCCTCTCTTTCAACTTTATCTAAAATAGATCCTGCTCCAAGATCAATCTTTGATTCATCCCAGATGTATGTTCTAAATTCAACTTTAGTTAGTTTTTCAGAAATAGGCTTAATTATATTTAAAGATAATCCCCATGGATAAAAATTAAACATAATATTTGGAAACAACCAAAAATAGTAAGCAGCAATTTCTTTACCGAAATCTTCTGAGTTTTTAGGTAATTCAAAGCAAAAATCACTCCCTGTCCCAAAACCTTTCTGCAGGTTGCAATATTTGTCAATAACTGTGTTGTATTGACTGTAGTCTAAAGTTTTTGCTAAATCTTTATGAATAAATGGAATGTGAAAACCTTCCAGGTAGTTGTCGCAATACAATGCCCAGTTAGATTTCACTAAATAATCCCTAGATCTTACGGGGTCATAAATAAAATTTTCTATTGGCATCCAACCAACAATACTTTCCATAAATGAAAATAACTCATCAAAGTTTATCGCTGGGTCTAAGGATGAAAATAAAAATTGTTTCCATTTTTTTAAAGGAACTTCAACTAAATCATCTGATTTGCATGGAAAATTTTCCATGCCATCTGTTTCAGGCATTGATTTGAATTTCCCACAATTGTCAAACCTTCTTCCATGATATCCACAAATAATATCTTTATTAATGACGCATGGATTTTCAATTAGTATGTTCCCTCTATGCGTACATACGTTTGATAGACATATTTCTTTATTATTTTGATTTTTAATTAAAAGTAAAGGTTCATCTATTAAGCTGTCTAAATAGCTAAAAGGGTATGCGCTATTTTCTGTTTTAACAAGAGATTCATCTCCTATAAATTGCCATGATTTTGCAAATATTTTTTCTTTAGATTTTTCGAAAAAATCCTTATTACTATAGAACTTTCCAGGAAGAGTTTTAGCCCTTTTTATGTTGCTATCTATTTTCTTCATTTAAATTTTAATTCTAACTCAAATGTACAAAGACTATTGTTACAGAATTGTATTATTTACCTAAATAAGTTTAGATTTCCTTTATAGATTTTACCCTTTATATCTATTGTGTAAAAATAAGAACCAGGACTAGCTTCTTCTCCAACATTAGTTCTACCGTCCCATTTTATGTTATTTCCACTAGAGATAAACATGATTTGTCCCCATCTGTTGTAAACTTTAAAATCTACACATTCGTTTAATCTTCCAGGGACAGCAACTTCAAATAGTTCATTGTTTCCATCACCATTAGGTGTAAAGACATTGGGTATTTCAATGTTAAAGTAATCTTCAAAGCTTAAGCTATTGTCATTGAAGAATGCAGTGTCTACACAACCGTCTATATTGACAATGGAAAGATTTGCCCAATAACTACTAGAGAAATCAAAGATGTGTTCTACAAAATCTAGGGTAGAGGTGTCCCCATCACTAAAGTTCCAAAGAATATCAACATCAGGATTTGATGTGTTGGTAAAC
Organism: uncultured Flavobacteriales bacterium; assembly: GCA_943788115.1. GTDB lineage: Bacteria > Bacteroidota > Bacteroidia > Flavobacteriales_D > Parvicellaceae. The sequence goes on along the minus strand of CALSPA010000009.1, from coordinate 31,881 downwards.
TCAACAACAACTCCTTCACAGCCAGGTTCAAAGAAAGTATCAAAAGAAGCCACATCACTGGATATTTCAATGGTAATGTCATCCTCATCTATACAACCTTGACTATCGGTAGCAGTAACCGTATAGGTTGTAGTGCTGTTAGGTGTAGCCATTGGGTTAATGATATTGGGGTCATTTAATCCTGCTGTAGGAGACCAGCTAAAAGAGATTGCTGGTTCACCAAATACGTTAAGTTGAACACTATCGCCAAGGCAAATGAGCTCATCTTCTACTGTATGAATCATAAACACAACAATGTAAACACTATCGGTTGCAACACAGTTATTAGAATCTGTGATTACAACAGTAAAGAGCATAGAAGTATCAGGCGAAGCTATTGGATCAGCTAAAGTATCATCATCTAGAAATGCACTAGGAGACCAAAGGTAAGTATCACCACCTGTAGCATTTAGCTGTGTACTGGTATTTTCACAAATATTAGCATTAAAACCAGCATCGGCATTAGGTAGAGAGTTTACAATAACAATAACGGTATCTGTATTGACGCAACCATGAATATCTGTTCCTTGTACAACATAGCTAGTGGTGTCACTTGGGTCAGCAATTGGATCGGGACTTGTAGGGTTTGTTAGTCCTGTAGTTGGTGTCCATAAGTAGCTATCTCCACCAGAAGCGTTAAGCTGTGTACTGGTTCCCAAACAGATTTCTACATCGTCACCCGCATCTATAGTAGGGAGTGATCGAACAAAGATATTGACGGTGTCAAAGTTAACACAACCATTAGCATCAGTTCCTTCAAGGAAATAGTCCATTGTTACAGAAGGGTTAGCAATAGGGAAAGGAATGTTGATTGCAGTTAAACTATCTGAGGGAGACCACGAGTAGTTAATGGCACCTGTTCCGATCAGTTGAGCAGCAGAGCCAATACAAATGGTATCATCTGCACCAGCGCTTACATTGGGTAATTGATTAATGTTTACTGTAACAGAGTCGTTGTTAATGCACCCATTAGAGTCGGTAACTTCCACAAAGTACTCAGTAGCTAAAACAGGCCAAACAAGAGGGTTAAAGAGAGTAGAGTCAGAGATGCTGTCATTAGGAGACCAAGCATAAATGTCTCCGCCAGTAGCGGTTAAGCCAATGGAGTCACCAATACAAATGTCCACGTTAGTTCCTGCATCAACAGTAGGAAGCGGATTAACAATTACCGTAACGGTGTCAGTTCCTATACAAGCGTTGGCGTCTGTTATGGTAACAATGTAATCCGTTGTGTCTGTAGGGAAAGCTTGAGGGTTGGCAATGGTATCATCCGTAAGTGTAGCAGCCGGAATCCATAAGAAATCTATACCACCAGAGGCACTTAGCTGAGCAGTATCACCAATACAAATTTGAACATCTAAACCTGCATTTGCTGCAGTGTTAGGGTGGATGTCAACAAAAACAGAGTCTAAACCAGTACACGTATCGTTAGAGGTGAGCACATAGAACATGGTAGGTACGCTAGGGGAAACCATTGGATTAGCAAGGGTAGGGTTGTTAACAAGAGTAGCAGGAGACCACTGATAGGTAGTTCCATTAACAGCAGTAGGATTACCCCCAATGGCAATGCTGTCGGCAAAGCAAATGATGGTGTCGTTACCCGCTTGTGTAGGAACGGTTTGGTTAACAAAGACGGTCATGGTGTCGTAGTTAATACAACCAAAAGCGGAGATTACTTCTACTTGATAGGTTACCGTATCGGTTAGTGTTGCAATAGGGTCAGCTATATTTGGGTTGGTAAGTCCAGTTACTGGAAACCAGGTATAGGTAATCCCACCAGAAGCATTTAGCTGAATGTCATCTCCAGGACAAATCCACTCATCATCACCAGCATCAGCAGGTGGAAGTGGGTTTACATTAACAGCAATGGTGTCTGTAGAAATACATCCTAGTGCATCTGCTCCAGTTACAACATAGACAGTAGTGTCTGTAGGCCAAGCAAGAGGATTAGCAATGTTGTTAGCGCTAAGACTATCAGTAGGAGACCATGTATAATTTAAAGCACCAGCAGCAGTTAGCTGAACAGTGTCGTTAATACAAATAGTTTCGTCATTACCAGCCAGTATAGTAGGTAGAGGTTGAACAGTAACCGTTACGGAAATAGTATCGTTACATCCATTGAGGTCACTAACAATCAATTGATAAGTTGTAGTAGTAGTAGGCCAAACAATAGGGTTGCTAATAAAAGGGTCTGAAATGGAATCGGTAGGAGACCACTCGTAGTTGGTTCCTCCACTTGCAACAAGTTGTATTGTGTCTCCAATACAAATAGTGGTGTCATTTGAAATAGAAGCAGTAGGTAAGGAGTTAATGCTAACATCAACACTATCGATATTAATACAAGCATTTAAATCTGTACCAACAACAAAATAAGTAGTGGTAACACTAGGTGAAGCCATGGGGTTGCTAATAGTAGCATTACTTAAAGAACCAGCAGGTGTCCAAACATAGGTGTCTGCACCAGATGCTTGCAATTGAGTAGAATCTCCAAGGCAGATGGATGCAGGAAGCCCAGCATCAACAGCAGGTAAATTATTAACCACCACATCAACAGTGTCAGTGTTAGAACAACTATTTAAATCTGTTCCAGTAACAATGTAAGAAGTAGAAACTAAAGGCCATGCAAAAGGGTTAGCTATGTTAGAGGCACTTAAACTAGAAGCCGGAGACCATAAATAGGAATTTGCACCAGACACAAGTAATTGCGTGGTGTCACCAATACAAATGGTATCATCTAGGCCAGCATCAATAACAGGAAGGGGATTAACAGTAACTGTTACTTGGTTAGTATCCAAACATCCATTAATATCACTAATAATTACTTCATAATTGGTTGTTGCAATAGGCCAAACAAGAGGGTTGCTAATAAATGGATCTGAAATGAAACCAGTTGGTGACCAATCGTAGTTGGTTCCTCCATTAGCAATAAGCTGAATTGTGTCTCCAATACAAATGGAAGTATCATTGACAATTGTATTATTGATAGAATGGAAATCAATTGTAACAGTATCATGACCTGTACAACCTATATGATTTGAAACTGTAACATCAATTGTAGTTGTTGAATTAGGTTGAACAGTAGTGTAATAGGTAGTGTCGCCATTTGACCATAGTATATCACCTAAATAATAAATTTCGAAATCTAAGCTTCCAAAATTATCATTATAAGGTCCAGAGTCGATCCATGTAAAATCTTGAGGAATTCCACCATAAAAATAAAATGAGTATTCATGTAATGGATTGTAGGTGTTTGCTGGTTGTTGGGCAGCAGGTGAGGCACCATTCATTTGCCACTCGACAGATGGAACAGGTGGGGTGGTAGCGAAATAGAAAGCAGCATCTCGTTGAAAAGGATTTCCTGCTCCTGTGTAAGAGCCACTTACTTCGATATAGTAATACCCAACATAATTTGTATTTGTAGTTACGTATGAAAAGGGGTCGTTAAAATCCATTGTAAATGATTCAACTAATGTACCTGTTGAGTTAACATTTAATGTCACTGTGTCACCGGGACATATAAGTTGATCAGGAATAATATCAGGATCAGGGATTTCAAATACAAAAACATTGACGGTGTCATTTGATGAGCAGTTGTTTATATCTGTACCAGTAACTATATATTCAGAATTAGAAGTTGGCCAAACATTTGGATTTGAAGAATTTGCATTAATTATATTAATTAAAGGAATCCATGAATAATTGATAGCTCCAGATGCATTTAATTGAATGGTGTCACCATTACAAATAGAAACATCTAGTCCAGCATCTATAACAGGTATAGAATTTACTGTAATAGTAACTTGTGCAGTGTCGCTACAAGTGTTAGTATCACTTATAACTACTTGATAAGTAGTTGTAGAAGTGGGCCAGGCTAACGGGTTGTTTATTAAGCTATTAGATATGTTAGATGTGTTGATCCATTCATAGTTAGAGCCTCCTGATACTAGTAATTGAATAGTGTCACCTAAACAAATGGTAGTATCGTTGCTGATAGATACAACAGGTAGGTTATTTACATTTACTGTTACAGTATCAGAGTTAGAGCATCCAGCAACATTAGTACCTGTAACAATGTATGATGTTGTTGTGCTGGGCGATGCTAAAGGATCGGCTATTATTGTGTCACTTAGACCAGTTGATGGAGTCCATAAGTAAGTAAAAGCTCCTGGAGGAGATGCAGAAAGAGAAGGATCTAAATTAATACCCCAACTAAAAATGTATCCATCGTCAATTCCTAAATTATCTGTTATGGATAAGCACCATTCACCATTTAGCTCACATCCAAGTAAATTGGTAAGTGGCTCAGATGATTGATAGTCACCTGCAGGGAGAGTAGATAATCCTTGAGATTCAACAGCCCATGTGCCATTTGTGGCTCCAGTTGTAAAGCAGTAATCAAATGGTGTTCCTTGAACATTAGGATTTCCTAAAAAAGGAATGCCTAAATTAGTACCTCCACCACTAGAATAATTATGTAATACAACTGTTTGTCCAGATGGGCAAAGGATTTCAATTTCTAAATCACCCATGTAAGAATGTTCCATCTCAAGACAAATACTTTGTAAATCGTTTATGTTGTTAAGTGTTTGCCCAGGTATGTAACAATTTAGTGAAACACAAGTTTGATAAGTAACTCCTGTTCCGTCAGGAAGTGCTAAAGGTTGACTTACTTCAGGAATGCAACTTGCTAGTGCTTCTAATTGAGCAGAATCTCCAATGCATATACTTATATCATTTCCAGCATTGACATATGGAGGAGGGCTAACAAAGACAATCAAGGTGTCTGTAAAAGTGCAGTTATTTGTATCGGTAGACACAACGTATTGTGTTGTATCGCTAGCAGAACAAAAAGGGTTTGCAATTAATGGGTTACTAAGATTGGTTGTTGGAGACCATGAATAATTGTTTGCACCTGAAGCATTAAATTGAATAGAATCTCCATAGCAATAAGTTAAATCTACTCCAGCATCTAGTGTTGGTTGAGGACCAACTGTAATTAAAACGGAGTCAGTATTCAAACAACCATCAAGATCTTGTGCTACAACAATGTAATTAGAGGTTGAAGTTGCGTTAAATGCTATACCATCTGTAATTCCATTATTCCATGTGTAAGTCACACCAAGTAAAGAACCACCTCCAGAAAGAGTTACAGATTCGTTATAACAAACAATAAGATCTGGGCCAGGATTTAAAGCAGGCTTAGGATTTATAGAAACAACAACAGTATCAGTGTTTGAACAACCATTTAGAGCAAAACCTTCAACAATATAATCAGTGGTGATTGTAGGCCAAACCAAAGGGTTGGCAATTGAACTATTGTTAAGACTGTCAGTAACTATCCAATTATAACTAATTCCACCTGTAGCAAATAATTGCATAGTATCGCCTTCACACATTGTGGTGTCAAATCCTGCAGATATTTGGGAATTTGTAGTAGTTATTAAAACACTGTCTAACCCAATACATCCGATACCTGAATTAATTTCAAGGATGTAATAAGTAGAATCTGTTGGAAAAACAGTTGGAGTTAATGTGGTATTATTGATAATGGATGAATTATTAGGAGACCAGCTTAATGTATAACCAGGAGCAGCACTTGTAGATCCTGTTAAAACAATTGAATCTCCAGAACAAATAGTAGAATCACCTATAATATCAACAGATGGAGTAGAAGTAACAGTAACATCTAAAGAAATTGAAGAAGATAAGCAACCAAACTGGTTTACAGAGCTCAGCGAAACAGTACCAGTACCAGGTGTTAACCATTCAACTTGAATAATAGAATCATTGTTTGAAATAATATTACCACCAATAATTGACCAATCATAAGTGGTATTAGGATAAGTAATAGTAGAATAAGTCTCTACATTAAATTGACAAGTAAATTCTGAACCAATAATAGTGTCTGGTGGTGAAACAGGATTAACCGTTATTTCAAAAACTTCATTTGTTGTTTTAGGTGGGCATCCTCTATCAGTGGCTGAAACCTGAAATTGGTAAGGAAGTGCTTGAGCCTGACCACAAGCTGTAGTCCAACAAAATTGAGTTGAAACAGTATCAACACCGTTTACAGGTGAAGTAATTGTTGCAGGAGGATTAGTGAAAAGAGGGTCGAATATAATACCACTTGATGTAAGTGATAAACTATCTCCGTTGGGATCATTAAATCCAAAATCAAAACAAATAGTTTCTCCTTCTTCAACAGAATATTGAGTAGCTGCTGACCCAAATTGAGGGTCTAAATTTGGTGGAGGATTTACAGGGCAGTTAATTACAAGTAATTGTAAGTCTCTTCTTGAAACACCAATTAAATTTCCATTTCGATATTCTTTAATTTCTACAGCTACAACATAGTTGCCAACTGTTGGAGCCATGTATTGTGTGAGGCCGGTAGATGCGTTTATAGATGAGTAGCTAGAGGGCCCAAACGGCTGGGTGAAAGAATAGGTTGGAGCATAGTTAACTGGATCTAAAGTCCAAGTTAATGTTGCTGGTGGTGCAGGGTAAAACCCTTGTGTTCCGAATCCTCTAAAGGGCTCCACAAATGAAAAAACCATTAAATCACCATCAGGATCAAAAGCTGAATTTAAAATAGAAGTTGTGTCGCCAGCACAAAGAAAAGGAATAGGAACATCAGTAAAGACTGGTGAGTCGTTTTCAATAAGAGGAGGTGGAATATAGGCATGAAAACCAGTTCCTTGTTGGTTTGGCGTTGTTAAGTTGTCAATGCCGTTGTTTCTACAACAAATATCTCCATACAAATGATAGCCAGTGAAATTTAAAGGAACAGTGAAAATACCTTCATATTTACCTTCTCTAATACATGTAGAGGAACCCACAGAGCAGCCGCTTGGTAGGTCTGGTTCTATGTCTGTAACAGAAATAAGATTAACGGTAACTAGCTGAATTCGTGTTTTATCTGCTCCGCCCATTGGAGAGTTTTGTAAATCATGTGTGTAAACACCAATTTCTTCTGTAGAAAAAGGATTGGGAGCGTTGGATGTAGGTCCACAATCAACATAAATTGTATACAATATTTTATATTGATAATTATTACCAACTTGTCCTAGGTATTCATAACCAAGATTTCCTCCTATAAGATGAGAAGAGTAAGCATTAAATCCTAAGCAGATTAATGTAAAGAGTAGTATCGTTTTAAAAATTTTTAACAAATGTTAAAGTTTTTTGATATAAAGCATAGACTCAAATGAGTTAATAAAGGTTGTATGCAGGTAAAAATAATTTCAAAATGCAAATGGAAAATTAATTTCATTTCATTTTATGAACAAAAAAATAATAAGTGTTGAAAATACAAAAACTATTTAAGGGAAATACCCTTTCTGTCAATTGTAACTAACCTTTTTTTATACAATGAACCCAAAGCTTTTTTGAAAGCTTTTTTGCTAATTCCTAAAACATCTTGTATTTCATCTGGATGACTTTTGTCATTCAATTTTAAATGACCGTTGTTTTTCTCAACGAGATTTAAGATTTTTTGGGCGTTAGGTTCAATGTTTTTATAGCTTATTTCTTCAAGAGAAACATCAATTTTATTGTCTGATCTAGTTTTTTTAATGAATCCCGTTATTTGTTGTCCAAATTTCAATTTTTTAAATACTTCATTACTATAGAGAAGGCCTAAATGCTTTTTGTTGATTATAACCTTGGTTCCTAAATCAGAAGAAGACCAAACTATTAAATCTACTTTGTCTCTTATTTGAAGCTGATGATCAGTATTGTCTAAATATTTTGAAAGTTTAGTAGAGCCAACTAATCTTTCTGTTTGGCGGTCGAAATACATGTAAACTAAATATGAGCTTCCTTCTTTTATTTTTAATTCTTGCTCTCTGAATGGAATGAAAAGATCTTTCTCTAATCCCCAATCCATAAAAGCACCAATTTTATTTACATTGTTAGCTTTTAAAACTGCAAAATCATTGAGCTTTATATATGGATTTTCAGTTGTTGCTACTATGCGTTCTTCACCATCTAAATAGATGAATACTTCAATTTGATCGCCAACTTGAAGGTCTTCAGAAACATATTTATTAGGAAGAAGAACGTCTTCATCTTCATCATTTATTAAGTATGCACCAGGCGATTTAATTCTGTCTACAGTTAGTTTAGTATAAGTTCCTATTTCTAGCATGGGTCTGAAATGTTATTAAAAAAGCAAAACCTCTAATACAGCCATATACTAGAGGTCTCTAATTTTTGTATAAAACTTTAGTTTATAGTAATAAACAAGGATAAAACTGAAATCCAGTGCAAAACTAAACTATTCATAGAATAACTTTTGTAATTTTTATTTTTATTGTAATTTAAGATTGATATGATTATAAATAGAGTAGTGTTGCTTTTAATGTTTTTTACATTAATTATGGGTTGTAACAGTGAAAAAATAAATCCTGATTGCTTAAGTCTTGAAAAGTCAGTTTTTAAATTAGAAATGAAAAAACATTCTAATTTTCAACTTATTGATGTAAGAACACCAGAAGAATACAATAATGGAACTATTGAAAATGCTGTGAATATTAATTTTTATGATAACAATTTTAATGAGCAGCTAAGCGGTTTAGATAAATCATTACCTACGTTTGTATATTGTCATGCTGGAGGGAGAAGTTATAAAGCAATGGAAATGATGTGTGAGCTAGGTTTCACAAAAGTTATCGATTTGAAAGGTGGTTATTCATCCTGGAATTGAACTAAAATTGATTGGAATTTAACTCCAAAAAACAACGAATATTTTACATAAATCCCCTTTGCTATCTTTTAACCAACAAAGAGGTGATTTTCCCGCCTTCATATAAGTACTAATTTTTATAAGAAAAGATGTTTTCTCTTCCCATCTAACATTGTTACTTGGTTCAATTAACCAGTCAAGTTTACTTGGAATATAAAATAGAGCATAGTTGAGTTCTTTTATTTCCTTGAAATTTAAATAATAACCTTTAATACATTGATTGTTAATTATTTCCATTTTTTTATTTAAAAGGTTAAATGGAACAAAAAGTTGAGCTTTAAAATATACTTTTTGCTTAAATAAATCCACATCTAAATCATACTTATTTAGGAGCTCTTTTGTTTTTTTATGAAATAAAATAGGTAGTTGTTTTGTTTTTAGTTTTTTTATTTTTTTAGAAAGAGAATCATTTCTGTTTGGTCCAATCCATTTGTCTATTTCAGAAGTTATAATATTAGGATCGTATAGATAGAATTTGTAGATGATTTCTAAATGGATGTATTCATTTAGAAACTTAATTAAGCAATCTAATTCGCCAATGGTTAGTTTATGATCTATAAGCTGAATGTTTGTGGCAAGTATATCAATGGATTTATTCAAAGAAAGCTCGGCAAAAACAAATTGCTCAATCAATTTTCCAAGTCTAATTTCATTTATTTTTTTTTTAAATAAATTACTTTTAGACTTTTCTGAAAGCTGTAATTGTTCTAAATCATTAATAGAATTTTTATTCCATAATAATGGAGTATTTAAATAGCCATTATATCTTGCTTGTAAAACATCTGTCATTGGCCTTAAAAGTAGTTATTTTAATAAAACCCCATCTTGTCTTATAATTAATATTATGTTAAATAGGATATTTGACTATATGAGATGATTACACTATTCTATTTAATTACTTAGTCAGAAATGTAAAAATCACGCATTTGTAAATCTATTAAGTGAACACCAGTATAATAGAATCTTAGCACATCTAAAAAGCCGAAACCAAGCTTTATCATTTGCATGGCACCTTCTTGGGAAAGTCCTACGCCATGCCCAAACCCTTTGCCTTTAAGTAAAACATAATCTTTATGATTATGTACACTAAAATAAGTGCTTTTAAGTTTAAAATCTTTTCTAATATCCTTTAAAAGAATATGATAATTCCATTCGGAAAAATATTTTTTTCTGTATGTCTGCTTAAAATCGCATGCTTTCTTAACAGATTTCGGATCTTCTACAGGAAAATTATGTTTATTCTTTAGATAGCTAAGCCATTTGTCTTTTGAAATTTTCTTAGACCAATTGTAATTATGTGTACCAACAGAATATGGATCTTTGATGCTTCTTAGATAAGATAAAGGTTCTAACCAAACGTCTTCAACATTTACAGTTTGCCCACCACTATTGGAATAATAAGCAGCTGTAATGTAATTCATATCTTGGTCTACTAGAACTAAATTCGCTGTTTCTTTAACTGCAGTTTCGATTTGTTCTTTTTTATACATTTTTCCTTTATAAACTTGACAATTAACTAAATCTGTAAGGTTGAATCCTTGATGTAAGAATTTATTTTTATTCTTTAAGGCATATGTTCTACTTATTACAGCGTGAACTTTATAAAAATCTTTGGATTCGTTAGGACCTGCCTCAGATTCTAGGACACCTATTAAATAACGTTCTATGTCAATTTGGTTGACAATTGTTAAGTTTTTCCCATCAACAAATACTTTTAATTGAGTATAGTATTTTCTGGATTTTAAAGCGGGAGCTAACCCAGTAATCGTAAACACATGGTCATCATGCTTTGGATTGAAATAAACTGTATCAAAATGACCTAGAGAAACCTCTCCCACTTTTAACCTCACACTATCGTTGTGCACTTGAATTTTAACACTTTCTCCTTTATTAATAGTTTTTATAAATGAATTTGAAGTTATCGTGTGGTTTCCAGAATCAGAAGTGAATAAAACATGTTTAAGTTTTACATTTCTTAATAATCCAATGTCTAACTGAATTGAATAACTCTTTAATGAGAATACGGAGAATAATATGATAAATAGATACTTATTCATTTGAATTCAAAATTAGAAACCATTCGATTTGTGCTAACTTCTTAATTGAATAGTTTTTAACATCTCATTTGCAGTAATTTTAGATGCTCCTATTCCTCCGCATTTTTCTTCTAAGTTATTATAGCATTCTAAAATACTTTCTCTTTTAGATGAATTAAGAATTAAATCTAATTCCAACTTAATTTTTTTAGGAGTTAAATCATTCTGAATAAGCTCTTTAACAGCTTCTTTGTTTAGTATTAAGTTAACTAGTGAAATGTATTTTACTTTGATTAACTTTTTAGCAATTTGGTATGAGATCCAGCTACTCTTGTAGCATACTACTTGAGGAACTTTAAAAAGAGCAGTTTCTAATGTTGCTGTACCTGAAGTTACAATAGCACAGCTAGATTGGTTGAGTATATTATAGGTGTCTTTATAAATAATCTTAATATTTTGTTTGCCATTTATGTATTTCCCATAGAGCTCTTTACTTATAGAAGGTGCTGCAGCAATTATCACCTGATAATCTTTTAAATCTTCTACAGCTTTTAACATAATGGGTAGCTTTAAATTTATCTCCTGTACCCTACTTCCAGGTAAAACCGCTATAATTGGTCTGTCATCAAGTTCATTTAGTTGTTTAAAAACTTCTTTATCCTTAGCATCGTTTTGTTTAAAATGATCGATTGCATCGATTAAAGGGTGGCCTACAAAATTTACATCTACCTCAAATTTCTTATAAAAAGCTTTTTCAAAAGGTAATATTGTATACATTTTAGTAACATCCCTTTTTATTTGATGAATACGAGATTCTTTCCAAGCCCATATTTGAGGCGATATATAATACAGCACTGGTATATTGTGTGTCTTAAGGAATTTAGCTATTCTAAGGTTGAAGCCAGGGTAATCAACCATAATAACAGCATCAGGTTGGTAACTTATAATATCTTGTTTGCAAAATTTAATATTACTTAGAATGGTTCTTAAATTCATTATAACTTCAAAAAATCCCATAAAGGCTAAATCTTTTATGTGCTTTACGATTTGTCCACCCTGCTGCTGCATTAAATCACCTCCCCAAAACCTAAATTCAGCAGCATGATCTGCTAATTTAAGCTCTTTCATCAGGTTAGATGCGTGTAAATCACCTGATGCTTCTCCAGCTATTATATAATATTTCAAATCAGTAAATAAAGATAAATGAAAGACCAACTAGTAGTAATGTTGTTGCTACTATCCCTTTAGTAAATTGATCATATTTTAAAGTGAAATAACCTAAGTAAAAAACAATTAAATTCAGTAATAAACATAAAATTAGCGTGTTTTTTTTCATTTCATTGTTATTGGCGTTCATTTGAAAATCATATGGAAATGCGTCATGAGTGAAATTATACCAAAAAATAGAAAATGGATTCCCATTATTTGTAAACAAAAAAATGACAAAGAACCCTAAGATTGGAATTAAAAATCCAAGACCTATTCCTGCCCATACATTGTCTAATCGATGTAACTTATTTTTCATAATTCTAAATTCCAGTTTTGGATCTCCCCAATTGATTTATGAGCTGTCATGTCAAATTGTGTAGGCACAACTGTAACGTAATTATTATTAAGTTGATTTACATCAGTGTCTTCTGAATCTTCATGAGATTTGAATGAACCCGTTAGCCAGTAGTATTTTTTACCTAATGGGTCCACTCTCTCATCAAAGGTGTCGTCCCAAAATGCTTCTCCCTGTCTACAGGTTTTAATGCCTTTTATTTTAGACAATTCAACATCGGGAATGTTAACATTAAGGCAAATCCCCTTTTTCATTTTGTTTAGTATAGCTTTCCCAACAATTTCTTTAACAATGGCTTTAGATGGATTAAAGTTCGCATTTGAAGCATAATTAGTTAATGAAAAACCGATACTTGGAATCCCTTCCAATGCCCCTTCTACTGCTGCAGACATAGTGCCTGAATAAAGTACATTAGTACTAACATTTGAACCATGATTAATTCCAGATAAAATTAAATCTGGTTTTCTGCCTTTTAGCAAATACATTCCAGCTTTAATGCAATCTACAGGTGTGCCAGAGCATTGATATCCTGTAATATCATTATAGTAATCCGTTTGATGAAATCTAATTGGATTATTAACAGTAATGGCATGCCCCATACCTGATTGTGGTTGGTCTGGTGCTACAACTAATAGCTCACCAAATTGTTTTGCAACATCAATTAGTTCATTTAGACCTTTGGCGGTAAAACCATCATCATTAGTAATTAGAATTAAAGGCTTAGACATTGTATTATCGTTATTTGATTTTATTTAATATTTAATTTGCAATATTAATTGAACTAATTATTGTATTGAATGTATTAGTAAAATAATACCAACTTATTTTGTGTAAAATTAACATTTATGCATCTTAATTGGTAAACCATTTAATTTACATTTGTTAACATAAAAAATCAGCTATGCTAAAATCAACCTCAATTTTAATCTGCTTTATATCATTTTTCGCTTCTTATTCTCAAAGCAAAATTGTCAATACTAAAACAACAATTAATGAAGTTACTGTTTTTCTTTCTGGAGCAGAAGTTCACAGAAAAGGTAAAGTTACACTGGTTCCTGGAGTAAATGAGCTAAAATTAAATGGGCTCTCTCCATCTATTAATGGAAATTCAGTTCAAGCAAGCTTATCGAACGATAACCTTACTATTTTATCTGTAGATCATAAAATGAATTATCTAATAGAAAATAAATATGCTCCTAGAATTGTAGCCATTAAGGATTCCTTGGAAGATATGGCTTTAAAGTATAAAATTAGAGAAAGCCTCGAACGTGTTTACAAAGAAGAAAAAAGCATGCTCATTACCAATAAAGCTATTGGTGGTAGTGATTCAGGTGTAGATATTGAAGATTTAATGGAAATGGCTGATTTTTATAGACAAAGGCTTACTGAAATTGAAACTAAACTCCTAGATATAGTTAGTGAAAAAGCTCAAATCACAAAAACAATTACAAAACTTAACAACCATTTAAATCAGTTAAACGCTAAAAAGGCTACACATACAAGTGAGATTGTTATTAAGGTTTCTAGTAAGCTTAGACTGGTTTCAGATATAAATGTAAGCTATATAGTTTCTCAAGCAGGTTGGATGCCTAAATATGATTTAAGAGCAAACAATACAACAGATCCAATAGGACTTACTTACAAAGCCGATGTTTTTCAGAACACAGGAATAGATTGGAAAAATGTAAACCTTACCCTTTCAACCGGAAACCCTACTGTAAATAATACGCAACCAGAATTATCTACTTGGTTCTTGTATTTTCAACAGCAATACAAAAAGAAACAATTTAGATATGGTAATAGAAGAGATGCATTAGTTAATGCTAATTATTCACGCGATTTTGAAGAAGATGACAAACCACAATTGTATGAAGTGCAAGGTTCTTTAATCTCTAAATCTTTAGCAAACTTTACACAGTTTACAGAAAATGCAGTAAATGCTGAATTTGCCATTCAAATCCCCTACTCTATTTTATCAAACAATGAATCTGCTACAGTGGAAATTCAGAAATACGATTTACCTGCTCAGTTTAAACATTATGCTGCTCCTAAGCTTGACAACGATGCTTTCTTGTTAGCTAGAATTACGGATTGGGGAGAGTATCACCTACTTCCTGGTGATGTTAATGTTTATTTTGAAGGCACATCTGTAGGGACATCCTATTTAAATACGGCAATAACAGATGATACCCTTGATGTTTCTATGGGTAGAGATAAAGGTGTTGTGGTTCAAAGAGATCGAATTAAAGATTTCTGTAAGACTTCTGGAATAGGTTCCAATAAAAAGACAATAAGAGGATATAAATTAATTGTAAAGAATAACAAATCTACTCCTAGTGAACTTATTCTGCTAGATCAAGTCCCTGTGTCATCAAACAAGCAAATTGAAGTAACCATTGACGACAATGGAGGTGCAAAGCACAATCAGGAAAATGGACAGCTTAAGTGGGTGCTAAATCTTGCCCCAGGAGAATCTAGAGAGATAACGTATAAATTCACGGTAAAATATCCGAAAGATAAGATAGTTGGAAACCTCTAATTAGAGGTTCTTTAGCTCAGATACTATATCATTTAACACTTTTTTAGCATCACCAAAAAGCATAGATGTTTTGTCTCTATAGAATAAATCATTGTCTATTCCAGCGTAACCCACATTCATACTCCTTTTATTTACAATAGTAGATTTAGCATCTTCAACATTTAAAATAGGCATTCCGTAAATTGGAGATGCTGGGTCTTCTTTTGCAGCAGGATTCACTACATCATTTGCACCTAGAACCATCACTACATCGCATGTAGAGAATTCAGAATTAATGTCGTCCATTTCTACTAACCTATCGTAATCTACATTACTTTCTGCTAGTAAAACATTCATATGACCTGGCATTCTACCAGCAACAGGGTGAATGGCATATTTTACTTCCACTCCCCTTTCTACAAGTAATTCTTCCATTTCATGAACAACGTGTTGAGCCTGAGCCACAGCAAGACCATATCCAGGAACAATGATTACTTTTTGAGAATAATTTAACAGTACTGCTAAGTCAGATGCATTAGTTTCTTTATATGATTTTTGCTTCCCATTATCAGATGAAGATACCGCTTTTCCACCAGTACCAAAGGCACCGAAAATGACATTACTAAGTGATCTATTCATTGCTCTGCACATAACAACAGTTAGGATAGTTCCTGCAGAACCAACTAAGATTCCACCAGTAAGCATTGCCATATTGTCGTATAAAAACCCTCCAAACATTGCAGCCATTCCTGTAAATGAATTTAGTAGGGAAATAACAACAGGCATATCTGCTCCACCAATAGGTAAAACAAATAAAATCCCATATAAAGATGCACCACCTAATAAAACCCATGTCCACATAGTGAAATCTGCAGTATTAGGAATATGACCACCAGATAAACAAACTGTTAATCCAATAGTGCCAATTATTAATAAAGTGTTTAAAACATTATAAAAAGGTAATCTAATGTCCTTTTTAAGGTTACCATTTAATTTTAGGTAAGCAACCATGCTTCCAAAAAATGAGGTGCTTCCAATTACAAGGCCACATAAAATAGTAGCCATAAAAAGAGAATTCCAATTTTCATGCATGTGTTCCAATGCTTTTGGAAATTCAACCAGTGCAATTAATGCAGCACATGCACCACCCATTCCATTAAATAAAGAAACCATTTGAGGCATTGCCGTCATTTGAACTTTTTTAGCCGCCATCCAGCCAAAAACAGTTCCTAGTAAAATACCTCCAAAAATCCATAGTTGATTTCCTAAGTTGTTGCCCTCATCGTTTTTGTAAAGAAATATTGTTGCAATAATTGCCAAGGTCATACCTCCAGCAGCTAATAGATTTCCATTTCTGGCGGACTTTGGACCAGCCATCATTTTCAAACCCATTATGTAGCAAATAGATGCTATTAAATAGCATATTTCAAGTGTATATAAACCCATAATAAATTATTTTTTGTTTGGTTTCTTTTTAAACATTTCAAGCATTCTATCTGTGACAACAAAACCACCAACTACATTTAGTGTGCCTAAAACAACAGCAATAAAGCCAAGTACAAGAGCTAGAGTGTTAGATGGGTCTGCATTACCCATTATTATAATAGCACCAATAATAACAACTCCATGAATTGCATTAGCTCCACTCATGAGTGGAGTGTGTAAAACTGCAGGGACACTTTCTATTACTTCTATTCCAAGTATAATAGATAAGATTACAATATAGACCATTTCCATATTGTCGTTAAAAAACTTTAAAATTTCTTCCATGATTTAGTTATAATAGATTATACAGCTTGAGTGGAAAGTGCTTCTTTTAAATAGTCTTGGATTATTTCACCTTCTTTTACCATTAAAGAACCACTTGTTATTTCGTCTTCCATGTTCCAATCAAACTTATTTTCAGAAGTTAAATGAATTAAGAAGTTGTGAATGTTTTTAGCAAATAATTCACTTGCATTTATAGGCATTGTTCCAGGAAGATTCCCCTCGCCAATTATTTTAACACCATTTTTTATTACTGTTTTATTGAGCTCACTTCCAGCACAATTCCCTCCTTGAGATACAGCCATGTCAACAATAACAGTTCCTTGCTTCATGTTGGAAAGCATTTGATCAGAAATTAATAAAGGTGCTTTCTTTCCAGGGATTAATGCTGTTGTTATCACTAAATCGGCAATTGCTAATTTTTCAGCTACCACCTGCTGTTGTTTTTTTAGAAATTCATCTGAAACACCTTTAACATAACCACCTTCAGTTTTAATAGAATCATCTGCTTCAACTTCAATGAATTTACCTCCTAAAGATTCTACTTGTTCTTTAGTTTCTGGACGAATATCAGAAACCCACACATTTGCTCCTAACCTTTTGGCTGTTGCAATTGCTTGTAAACCAGCAACTCCAGCACCAAAAATAACAACTGTTGAAGGTTTAATAGTTCCAGCAGAGGTCATTAGCATAGGGAAGATTTTTCCCATGTTAGCACCTCCTAAAAGCACAGATTTATAGCCTGCTAAATTTGCTTGTGAACTAAGTACATCCATACTTTGAGCTAATGATGTTCGTGGAATAGCGTCCAAAGAAAAGGCAGATAATCCTTGAGTAGCACAATTTTTAATAAGATCTGGATTTGTTATTGCAAACATTAAAGAAATTAAAACGCTCCCATTCTTTAGAAGTTTTATTTCTTTAGAATTTGGAGGGTTAATCTTTGCAATAATGTCAGCACTATAAGCTTCATCTTTAGAAACTATTTTTGCACCAGCACTTTCATATTCTAGATCTAAAAAATGAGATTGGAGTCCTGCTCCTTTTTCAATTAAAACTTCGAAACCTTTGGAGATAAGAAGCTTTGATACAGAGGGAGACATAGCAATTCGAGTCTCTCTGTCCGTTGATTCACTAGGTATACCTATTATCAAATTATAAATATTAGTTAATACAAGAATTCAGTATTAATTTATGAAAAAATATCGATGACCCAAATGATGTTCTAATATTTATAGATGAATCAATGGAAAATGTAGACGAATTAGCTTATTCCAATCTCTTTTTTACAATTTGCTAATATTTTTTTAGCATCATCGACTGTATGGCTTTCGGCATAACATCTTAGAACAGGTTCTGTTCCAGAAGGACGTATCATTAACCACTCATTTTCATTGAAAAAGTATTTAAAGCCATCGGTTGTATCAGTACTTTCTACAGTGTAATCTCCAAATTTCTTGTAATTACCAGCTTTACAATTACTTATAATTTCCTTTTTAAGCTTTTCATTGATGTGTAAATCATCTCTCCAATATTTGAACTCTCCAACCAACTCATATATTTCAGCAATTAAATCCTCTAGAGATTTTCCTGTTTTTGCCATATATTCAAAAATAACTAAGCCCATCCATATGCCATCTCTTTCTGGAATGTGTCCTTTTATTGCAATCCCACCAGATTCTTCACCACCAATAAGTACATCTTCTGTAATCATTTGCTTTGCAATGTGCTTAAATCCAATTTGAACGGTATCGTGTTTAAGGTTCCATTTCTCTGCTAAAGCAGTTACTCTAGGAGTTGTTGATGCTGCAACAACGACTTTACCATCCATTCCTTTGAATTTGTGTAAGTAATTAAGTAGTAATAGTAGAACATGGTGCGAATCTATAAATTCACCTTTTGAGTTTAACAAGCCAATTCTATCAGCATCACCATCAGTTGCTAATCCAGCAGCAATTTTACCGCTTGAATTAATTAGGTCAGAAAATTCGTATAAGTTTTTAGCTATAGGTTCGGGAGCTTGTCCCATAAATGATGGATTGTAGTCACAATGTAAAAAAGTCATGTTAGGTAAAAGTCTTTTCATAACATTTTGACCAGCACCATACATTGCATCATAAGCAAAATGAAGTCCAGAATTTTTAATTGCTTCTAAATCAAAAGACTTTTCGACTGCATCAATATACATTTGCTCAAAATCTACAACTTCAACAAGGCCAGTATCAATAGCATTTTGAATGTTAATTTGATCTAGGTGAATTGGATTTTCATTAGGAATTAAATCTTCTACTTCTTGTATTTTGTCTGATGTTAGTGGACCACCATAATGACCTTTTAACTTATATCCATTGTATGATGGGGGGTTGTGACTTGCTGTTATTACAACTCCAATAGATGCTTTTAGTTTTAATGCTGCCAATGAAATCATAGGAGTTGATACAAATCCTTTCCCCATGTAAACCTTGACACCTTGAGAGATGAAAACTTTAACTGCGGCTTCAGTAAATAAATCACCAGCAAATCTACAGTCATGCCCAATGACTATAGAGGGTTTTTTAAAATTATTTTGAGTCCACTTAACTGTGGCATGTGAAATTCTAGCAACATTATCAACAGTGAATTCTTTTGCTATAATAGCTCTCCAACCGTCAGTTCCAAATTTTATAGTAGACATACATTTTAATTTATGCCTGCGAATTTAATTATTATTCCTTTGTATTTATATTTTCAGTTGTTTTGAATTTGTTTTTTTTATGAAGTGAAACTATGTATTCCATTTTCATTGTACTATTCTTTGATTGATTTTCTTCTAAATTTTGCACTATTTTTTTGAACCAGCTCATCTTATTTTTCTTTACATCCAAATGTCTCACAAGCCTTATTATATGCCAATAGCTCTATTTTATTTACAAACAAGAATAAATATTGAATTAAAAAATTAAAGAAAGTCAGAATTAATTTTTTTAAAATCGACTTCATTCCTCTTTTTATAATTACTTTATGTTTATTCTTAGCACCATGCATTTACTTAATATTTAACTTAATTAAACTTCTTAATTTGTTCCATAAATTTAGATGAATATTAAAGGGTTTTCAAGAAATTTAAGTGTTATTTAGTTCTAAATTTTTTACTATTGTTAACTAAATTTATACTTAATGTTTTTTAAATATTTTAAGTTTTTACTTAATTTTTTACTTAATTTAGCTGTATGTTACAATATTCATTTTTAAAGCATCCTATTCAAAACTTAATTGAATACCTGAAATGTGATGTTGAGGGAATCAAAAATGCTTATGGCATTTTTTGTAACTATGAAAAAAGATTAACCCTAATTGAACTTTCAGCTAACAATATAAATTCTGTTTCCATTTCGAAAAAAATTGCACTACTTCAAAAATTTAGAAATCAAGCAATTCACCTTTCTTGGATTAATAGTAAAATGCTTTCTTTTATTAATAAAAATGAATTGCAAATTCAGCAATTGAAATTAGAAGATGAAGCTGCGAATTCATGGTTAGTTTTAAAATTCCTTTCACCTATTGATCACCTACATGATGTTTTGATAATCGAGATTTCTGGTATTCATTGCTTTGGGCTAACTAAAAGCTCTAACCCTGTTAATTCAACAGATAAGGCATTAATAGGTAATATTTTTAATGTAATGCTGTCTTCAAAATTGAAAACAGATTATAATAACTTCAAGACTTTACAACTTGTGAATCAAAGTTATGATTCACAGCTGAAAAAAATTGACAACCTTGAAAATCAAAACAAATTAATAATTGAAAATGCTTCAAAAACAATTCAATTATTTATAGACTCTCTTAAAAGAAAATGGGAAATTAAACTTTCATTAAAAATTGAAATTGCTCAAAATATCATTAAAGATATAATTGAACTTAATCAAAACATCCATATCATTGAAACTACTTTTGAAAAAGCTGTTTTGATTGCTTACAATACATCGATGTTGAAAAATGGTAAAATAATTTTAAAAAGAAATCATTTTGCTTGGGACTCTTATAATAATGAACCTTCAAATACTAAAGTATTTAGTAAGCACTCCAATATTCTAGAATTTTTAGATAGATATGAGCTGGCTACCAAAATAGTATTAAATAATGGTTGGAAAATAAATGGAACTACTGTTGGTAAGTGTTGTGATCCAAGCGTGACACCAGCTTCAATAACTTTCAATTTAAAAAAATATGCTCAGAATGTTTGTGATTTAGTTCAACAATATGAAAATAGATGGCCAAATCTAATTCTTCATTTTAGACCACTTCAAAACATTATTAATTCGGATTTAAATGAATCTGAAGCATTATCAGCTTAAAATTAAATTTTAAGTATTTCAATTATTTACTATTTATTTATTAATCAATAGATATCGATATATTTGTCGTCAATTAAAATCAGTTAAATGAAAATTATCATTGCTGGAGCAGGAAATGTTGGTTTCCATCTTGCTAAAATGCTGTCTTCTGAAGCCCAGGATATTTATTTGCTGGATAAAAATGAAGAAAGGTTACAATTTGTTGCCTCTCAAATTGATGTCTTTACAATTCATGGTGATGCAAAATCTATTGAAGTAATGGAAAAAGCAACTGTTTCAAGTTGTGATTTAATTATTGCCGTTACCTCTAGTGAAGAAACCAATATGTTAGTTTGTATGCTTGCAAAAAAATTCGGTGCTAAAAGAACAATTGCAAGAATAAATGATGTTGACATCATTAAAAACAATAAAGAACAATTTTACAATGATTTAGGTATTGACACACTTATATCCCCTACTCATCTTGCTACTATGGAAATCGAAAGGTTAATTCATAGAGCTGTTTTTACAGATGATCTTGAATTTGAAAATGGCAAATTAACAGTCTTTGGAATTTGTGTAGATAAAAATTCACCTCTTGTAGATAAAACAATTAAAGAAAGCTCTTATTTAAATCCTGATTTATCATTTAAACCAATAGCTCTTCACAGAAATGAAGAAACTATTATGATAAAGAACGATACCGTATTGCTTTCAAATGATATAGTTTATTTTATTTCTAATCAAGAATCTATTGATTCCATAATAAAAGTATGCGGCAAAGAATCTTTTAAAATAAAAGATATTATGATTCTTGGAGGCAGTAGAATTGGAGTTTACGCTGCTGAATTATTAGAAAGTAATTTTAATGTTACTCTTGTTGAAAAAGATAAAGAAAGATGCGAAGTTATAGCTGGCATGCTTAAACGAACACTTGTAATTAATTTAGACGGCCATGATGTCAAGCAATTAGAAGATGAAGGTCTAAGAGATATGGATGCTTTTGTAACTGTAACAGCAGATTCTGAAATGAATATTATGTCTTCTTTAGTAGCCAAAAATCATGGAGTAAAAAAAACCATTGCTAGAGTTGAAAACATTGACTATATACATTTATCTCAAGCCATTGGTGTTGATACTTTAATCAATAAAAAAATAATTGCTGCAAGTAATATTTTTAAATACGTTAGAAAAGGTAATGTCTCATCAGTTGCATCACTTCACGGAGTTGATGCTGAAATAATTGAGTTTATTGTCAATCCAAAATCTAAAGTTACCAAAGCACCAATTAAAGACCTTAAATTTCCTAAAACTTCTAATATAGCAGGAGTTATAAGAAAAGGAAAAGGAATTATACCTTTTGGAGACTTCCAACTTCAAAGTCAAGATAAAGCAATTGTTTTTTCATTGACAGAATCTATCCATAAAATTGAAAAATTCTTTCAATAAATGACAAAAAAGATTTTAAATGGAGGAGTTATTCTTAATGTAATAGGCACATTGCTAATTATTAATGGAATTTTAATGCTTTTCTCATTGCCTTTTTCATTGTATTATCAAGAAGATTTAATTTCTAAAGTATATTCAGATATACTAATTAGTAGTGGTATTACATTGCTATGTGGATCCTTAATGAAGATTTTCACTAAAGAATATAAAAATGCAGAAATTAGAAAGAGAGACGGATATTTAATTGTTGTTTGTGGCTGGATTTGTATGAGTTTATTTGGCTGCTTGCCATTTATTCTTTCTGGAGCAATACCCAATTTCACAGATGCCTTTTTTGAAACCATGTCTGGGTTTACTACAACAGGATCTTCCATTTTAGATGATATAGAATCTCTTCCTAAAGCAATATTGTTTTGGAGGAGTATGACACAATGGATTGGAGGAATGGGAATCATTGTTTTAACTATAGCAATCCTACCATTATTGGGTATTGGAGGCATGGAGCTTTTTGTTGCTGAAGCTCCTGGCCCAACTAAAGATAAAATTCACCCAAGAATAAAAGAAACAGCAAAAAGATTATGGCTTATTTATCTCTCTTTGACTATTATTGAAACTATAATTTTAATGTGTTGTGGTTTAAATTTTTTTGATGCAATAAATCATAGTATGACAACAACTTCTACTGGTGGTTTTTCAACAAAACAAGCTAGTGTTGCCGCATTTAATAATGTATATGTTGAAACAGTTATTGTAGTTTTTATGTTATTAGCAGGCACCAATTTCACCCTTCTTTATTTTGGCTTAAAACTAAAATTTAAAAAAATAATTAATAACGATGAATTTAAATGGTACTTAATGTCTGTTTTGGGTCTTGTTGTTGTACTAAGCTGTGTTTTATTTTTTCAAGATAGAACATCAACCTTCTTGCACGGTTTTAGAGAGATAGTTTTTCAAGTAGTTTCAATAATAACTACCACTGGATTTTCAACTGCAGACTATACTCTTTGGGGACCATTCGTTACTTTTATTTTCTTCTTATTGCTTTTTTCTGGTGCATCTGCAGGAAGCACAAGTGGTGGTATTAAGATTGTAAGAATTGTATTGCTTATGAAAAATGGGTTTCTAGAATTTAAAAGAAGACTTCATCCAAAAGCAATAATACCTGTGCAATTAAACAAAGAATCTGTATCAAGTCATATTATCTATAATTTATTGGCTTTTATTTTCTTATATCTATTTATTTTCACTTTCGGAGCAATCTTTATGACAGCTTTAGGTGTAGATTTTTTAACTTCTATGAGTTCTGTTGCATCTGCATTAAGTAATGTTGGCCCAGGAATAGAAAATGTTGGCCCCTCAAATAGTTACTCATCATTGCCAGATATTTGTAAATGGTTACTTGCATTGTTAATGCTTATGGGAAGGCTGGAACTATTTACTGTTGCGGTTTTGTTTACTCCACATTTTTGGAAAAGAAATTAATTTAAAAAATGAAAATAGAACTTAAATATAAAACACCTTTAGAATGGGCTGTTCAAGCTGTTGATGGAATTGATGAATTTCTGCAAGACCATGCCGATGCCGAGAGAAAGGTTTCCAATATGTGTATGTCTTTTATTGCTAAATATCCTAATAGATATGAAATAATTGATGAATTAACTCAAATTGCGGTTGAAGAATTATTACATTTTAAACAGGTATATCAACTTATTCAAGCAAGGGGCAATCAACTAAGCCCAATTTTCCATAAAGATCCTTATATGAAGCTATTAATGCCCATTTTTCGTTCTGATCGAGACTTGTTATTTATGGATAGACTTATAGTTGCCTCAATTGCTGAGTTAAGAGGGTCTGAAAGGTTTGGATTAATTGGAAAAGTTGCTAAAGACCAAAACATAGCTAAATTTTACACAAATCTTCATTTGCAAGAACTTGAACACATTGATTCTTTTATTAAAATGGCACTAATTTATTTTCCGGAAAATGAAGTGAATAAAAGAGTCGAAGAAATTTTAATAAAGGAAGCTGAAGTTACAGAAAGTTTACCTTGGCGTTGTGCAATTCATTAATCAAAATTTCATCCTTATTTATTTTTTACTAAATTAGAAATAAATAAATCTTTTGTTACTTAAAGAATTCGTAGATATATCAAAGCTTAATAAATTAAAACCAGCAAGTGGAAGAGTTTTAATTTCTGAACCATTTATGGATGATGAAAATTTTAGTAGATCTGTAATATATTTATGTGAATATAACGAAGACGAATCTTATGGATTTATTTTAAACCATATTCTCAACCCTTCATTATCTGAATTAATTAATGAGATTGATAATAAAGATTTTTCTATTTCATATGGTGGTCCAGTTAGTTCTGATAACCTATTTTATTTCCATAATTTAGGAAACAGAATTAAAGACTCTAAACAACTTTCTGAAAACCTTTGGACTGGCGGAGATTTTAATGAAATCACCTCGCTAATTAATAGTAGAGAAATATCAGTAGATAATATACGTTTTTTCTTGGGTTACTCTGGATGGTCAAAATCGCAGCTCACAAATGAAATGAAATCTAATTCTTGGATTGTTTCAGAAATTGATCAAAGTAGTATAATTTCTATAGATCAAAACCTCTGGCAATCGATATTATCTGAAAAAGGAGGTAAATATAAAATTGTTTCAAACTTTCCTATTGACCCTACAAGTAACTAGCTACATTTATTATTTAAAAGTGTAATTATCTTTTTTGATATATCATTAAAATATCTTTTGTTTTTAAAGCCTCTTACCCACTCTAGTCCTTTAATTGTATTGGTTAAAAATATTTCATCTGCAATTAATAAATTTTGTGGTTTCAATGAACATTCATAAACTTTAACATTGTTATTAATGGCAATGTTAATTATATTCATTCGCATAACACCGCCAACACATCCATCTTCTAATGGTGGTGTATATAAAACACCATTACTTACAATGAAAATATTACTTTTAGATGATTCAATAATGTTGCCATCTTTGTTTAGTATTAAACTATCATCAAGAGAGTTTTCTTTAGCATATATTGCTGCTTGAACATATAATAAAGAATTTAACGTTTTAAATTTTGAAAATTGATCTAAACTTTTTTGCATTAGTTTAAAAGTGTCTACAATTAATCCTTCTGAATTTAATTCAAAATTATTTTGATCAATAGGAATCATTTCAATTACATACGATCCTTGATTTGTTGTCGGTTGGTAAGCACCTTCTCCAGCTCTGAAATATGTTAATCTAGCTCTCCCACTTTTAGTTATGTTGTTGACACGACATAACTCATCAAAAGCTTTAGTAAAATAGTTTACGTTAATGTTTGATGAAACTTCAATTTTCATTGTATTTGCTCCAGCAATTAACCGCCCTATATGATGATTTAAAAATAGTGGCTTTCCATTGAGTATTCTAATAGATTCAAAGATGCCATCACCAAATTTAAAGGCTCTATTTGTGTAAAGATTTGAATCCAATGATTCTATTATGTCTCCGTTAAAAGATATGTGTTTTTTCACTTGTTTATGAAATTAGCTAATACCAATGTAATTAACTATGGATTCGATAAAATTAATATATAGTTTATAGTCAAAAAAGCCAACAAATAGTATTCCGAATATAGCACCAGCAATATGTGCATCGTGAGCAATGTTAGAACCACCTTTTTTAATCATGTAGTTTTCTGCTATAAAGTATAAGAGACCAAATACAAATGCTGGAATATATAATCCTGGCAGAATAATTAATCCCATTTGTGCGGTTGGAGCTAATATTATGAATACAAAAACTACTGCAGAAACGGCACCGGATGCTCCTAAAGATCTATATGAGTTGTTGTTACGATGTTTAATTATTGATGGTAAAGTTGCAAATATCATTGCCCCTAAATAGAGGATTAAAAAATAAAGATACCCCAATGCATTAAGCTCATTAAATTGATTTTCAACATTAAAACCAAATGCATACAAAACATACATATTGAAAAATAAGTGAAGGTAGTCAGCATGAATAAATCCATGAGACACAACAAGCCACCATTTTTTTTTGTTTATGTATTGGTAAGGCGAAAAAATTAATATTTCTTTTAATGAACTATTATTAAATGATATATATGATATTACTACAGTTGTAATAATTAATAAAAGAGTAATTGACATTATTGTCCAGATACTGATTTTAGGATAATATCCTTGTCAATCTCATGTTTGTAAGAAGCCTTATCATATATTTCAAGTTCTTCAATGATTTCATCGTGACCCTCTGCAATAACGTACATGTTGTATTTCCCAGGGGGTAAAATAATCACATATCTCATTGTAATTTCATTTGGAGCATAATCACCATAAATTTCATCTGTTTCTTGATCTGTAATTTGAATATATGCATCTTCTAAAGATTGACTTTCAACATCATTTTTCAAAACTCCCTTAATTACAGTATACCTTGGTTCAATTCTATTAAATTTCACTCTATATAAATCTAAGTTTCCATAGCCCCCTTTTCTAACTGAAGAAATATATCCAAATTCTTTGTTGTTAGAAATTCTAAAGTTCATGTTGTCTTCAGGTGTGTTTATTGGATATCCTATATTTTGAATACCTGTAAATTTCTTTTTAGTTTCATTCCAATTGGCAGTAAAGATGTCATACCCCCCCATACTTGTATGACCTTTAGATGAAAAGTACAAAGTGTTTCCATCTGGTGATATATTTGGGAAGTCTTCGTCACTTTCGGTATTTATAATTGGACCTAAATTGAAGGGACTACTCCACTTACCATTAGGGAGTTTTTGACATAAATACAAATCAATTCCTCCATAACCACCGTCCTTATCACTAGCAAAAAATAGTTTAGATTCATCATCAGAAATACATCCAGCAATCTCAGAATATTTAGAATTAATGTTTTGGTCAAGTTTTTTTAAGTCTCCAAATTCCTTGTCGTTAAATGAAAGCTCAAATAAATCTCCTTCATTATTCAAATTACTTTTAAATACAATTGCTTTTCCACCGATATTTTTAAGGCCAACAATCTCTTCTGAATTATCATTTGAACAAAAAGATTTAAGAACTTTTGATGGTTGAAAAGCTCCATTTTCAACTTTTGATATGTAAACATTTGAATAAAAAGAACCATTGGGCTTTTCTGATGAAAAATCATTTCTATTAGAATTGTACATGATGTAAGATTCATTAGAAGTCACAAATGGATAATAGTCATCGAATTGAGAATTAATATTTTTACCTAAATTTTCAAAATTAACATTCAAAGGAAACTTCATCAACTCTTTAGCATTTTCACAATACTCAATTTGTATAGGAGCATCATCTCGATTTAAAATATTCCCTTTACCAGTTGAAATAAATTTGTTGTAAGATCTAATTGCATTGTCAAATTGATATCCAAAGTGATAAGCTCTTCCAAGTAAATACCATGCATCTGAAATAATTTTTGGATTTACAACTAACTTTTCTAAATAAGGAATAGCCCTAGATTTGTCACCATTTGTATTTAAATAACAGATAGCAAGATTGAAATTGTATTCAATGTTAACTGCATCGTCTTGAATTAGTAGTTCATACTCATTGAGAGCAGCATTGAAGTTTTCATCCAAAAAATATCTTTCTGCAAGCTTACTATCTTGAGAGCAGATTGAATTAAATAATGAACAAAAGAGAAGAATATATATAATTTTCATAGGATTAATATTAATACTACAAAAGTATTAGATATTTCAGATTATACCTAAACATATGCAATTGAAAAATTTATTTCAATTATTTATTAATATTATATTTACAACTAAATTTAGGTGATGAAAAAAGTATTTCTATCAGAATTTATTAAAGAAACTAAAACTGTGGGTTCCATAACACCAAGTTCTAAATTTTTGATGAAAAAAATGCTTTCAAAAATTGACTTTTCTAAGGATGTTTTTTTAATTGAATTAGGTCCTGGAACTGGAGTTTTTACTACTGAAATTCTTTCTAGAATGACAAAGAACTCAAAGCTTTTATCATTTGAAATCAACCCTATTTTTCACAACCAGTTAACGTCAAAATTTAAGGATGAAAGGTTAACTCTTATTTGTGATAGTGCAGAAAACGTTAAGAAATATATTCCTAATGATGTTACAACAGTTGATGGTGTTATTTCATCTTTACCTCTAGCAGTAATTCCAATTAGAGTTAAATTGAGAATATTAAACTCAATTATTGAGGTTCTGAAAAGCAATTGCTATTTTATTCAATTTCAATACTCGATGAATGCTAAAAAAATACTGAAATCTAGATTTAAAGATTTAGAAATAGATTTTACACCACTTAACATACCTCCTGCTTTTGTATATTATTGTAGAAATTAAATTTTATTTGCTCTAAGCATCTCTCTTTTACCTATAGGTCCCGGAAGTCTTTCCATTTTAAAACCTACACTTTTTAAATCCCTTCTAACTTGTCCCTTTGCACAATATGTAACTAAAAAACCTCTTGAATTTAGTAATGAATATAACTTTTCAAACACATCTATTGTCCACATGTCGTTTTGAGAGTTTGGACCAAAAGCATCATAATAAATAATATCATATTTAATTTTAGAATTGTAATCTTGTAAACGTATTTTTTTTTTTAAAAAATTAAAGTAATTATTAATTGTATGATTATAATCCCATTTAAGATTATGAATTTGTGAAAACACATTAGAATTAATTTTTTTAAAATTGATATTTTTAATTAAGGAGTAATCTATTGGCAGAGGTTCTAAAGTATGATAATTAACAACTTTCTTTAGCTGTATAATTTCTTGATTTGTTAATAATGCATTTAGACCAGTACCAAATCCAATTTCGAGTATATTGAATTCTTTCTTTTTGTTGTGTTCAATGAATGTTTTTAAACCAGCCTCAATGAAAACATGTATAGATTCTTGAATAGAACCGTGTATTGAATGGTAGTGCTCATCTATATCTTCTCGATATATTGTATGACTTCCATCATTAGAGGAAATTATTCTTAAATTATTCTTCATTTATAAGTTCAATTTCGAAAGTATCACCATCTTTAACTGCTATAACATTTTTAAAAATAGAGTTTGCCTCTTTTTCAAATTCAGAAAGATCATTATATCTAGCTGAATAATGTCCTAAAAGTAATTTTTTAGCATTGGACAATTTTGCAATTTTCGCTGCATCTATTGCTGTAGAATGAAATGTTTTTTTAGCTCTTTCTCGTTTGTTTTCTAAAAATGTTGCTTCATGATATAGAAGATCTACATTCTCTATAATAGGAACAATAGATTCTTCATATTTTGTGTCGCTACAGAAAGCATATGATCTAGGTTTTGGTGAAGGATTAGTAAGTAAATCATTCTTAATTATAGTCTCATTAATAACTAAATCTTCCCCTTGTTTCAGCTGGTGGAATTTTTCAATGGGAATTTTATGTTTTTGTATAGCATCCTTTTTAAGACTTCTTAATTTTCCCTTTTCTTCAATCAAAAAACCAGTGCATTCAATTCTGTGATTAAGGGGTATAGAAGTAACTTTGAATATATTATCTTCAAAAAGAAGCATGCTTTTATTGGGGTTTATTTCATGGAAATCTATTTTGAAGGAAAGAAATGTTCCGCTAATTTCAAAGTGTGATTTTAGTATTTCATTTAATTTCTTAGGTCCAAATATTGATAAAGTTTTTTTCCTGCCCAAAAGATGTAAAGATGACAAAAGACCAATTAGGCCTAAATAATGATCTCCATGTAAATGACTTATAAATACAAAATCTATTTTTGAAAACTTTATTTTATTAAGTCTTAGCTGTAATTGTGTTCCTTCTCCACAATCAATTAACAAATGTCTTTCTTGTAAGTTGATGTATTGTGCGGTCGGATTTCTTTGTAATGTTGGTAAAGCACTTCCGCATCCTAATATGTGTATCTTAAAGATCATGTAAAAAAAAACCCGCACATGGCGGGTTTTAAAAGCAATAATAAATTCTTAATTGTTACTAACAATCATTCTTTTGGTAAGCATGTTTTTACCGTTTGAAATTGAGTATAAATAAATACCGCTTGAGAAATCATTCGTACTTATGTCTATTGTGTTAACACCTCTCTTAGAGCTAATAACCTTTTCCATAACAATATCACCTAAAAGGTTAGTAATTGTAAAATCTATAGTTTCTTGTTTTCCAGCAATAAATTGAATAGTTGAGTTACCATTTGCAGGATTAGGGAAGTTTTGATTTAAAATGAAAGTTGAATTATTTACAGCAATAGATTCAATTCCAGCAGCTCCAACATCAATTACGTATCCACCAAAAGAAATTGCTTGAGAAAATGGAGCGAAGAAAACTGTCACCCAACCGTCTAGTTCAATAGTAATATCATATGAACCTTGAGAAGTAGGAGTGCCTTGAATTGTTGCACAACCCTGATCACCACCTAACCAAGAGTTAGTTGAAGTGTTACATACGTATGTCAATCCCGGAGGCAACCCATTAACATTTTGAAGAACTGCAGAATCAATGTTAACTCCAGTAAATGAAGGATCTATTACACCAGCATCTAATGGTAGTTTAAAATTTAAAACTTGAGAATATGCAGTGCCTACAGTTCCAGGTACAAAATTTTGAATTGTATCTGGCCATACACCATAAGTTGAATCTTGGTACAATGGGTCAGGAGTACATTGAGCACTCGCAAAAAATGAAGAGAGTAATACAGTAGAAATTAGTAAAAGTTTTTTCATATTATTATTTTTAATTTAAATTTTTAATGCTTAATTAAAGTGTTCGAATGCTTCTTCTTTATTATCAACAATATTTAAGACACTATGAAGCTGAGAGATATTAATGAGTTTTTCAACATTAGGTTGTAAGCCACAAATCACAAAAGATCCTTTTGATGATTTAGCAAATCGATTCCCAACTAATAACGCACTTAAACCACTAGAGTCACAGTATTTAACTTTTGACATGTCTAGTACATAATTAATCTCACCTTCGTTGTCTAAAAAAACAAATTGAGATTTAAGTTCAGGTGCTACTCGTGTATCTAATTTTTCAACATTACAGGTAACTACGGAAATATTATCTACTTTATTTAATTCAAAATTCATCTATGACATATCTATTGTTGTAACTAAATTAAAAAAAATCAATTGATTAGCTACAACTCAAGAAGAAATCTTTCAATAATTAAATTAAATTCTGTTAATTTTTGAGGCTAAAAGGTATATAATAGCCATTCTAATGGCTACACCATTTTCTACTTGATCGAGAATTATTGAGTTAGATGAATCTGCAACTTCAGAAGTTATTTCAACGCCTCTGTTAATTGGTCCTGGATGCATAACAATAATATCTTTATTTATCTGGTCAAGCATTGGTTTTGTAAGGCCGTAAAGAGTTTTATATTCTCTAAGA
>CALSPA010000008.1 GCA_943788115.1 uncultured Flavobacteriales bacterium | reverse complement strand
TCTGTTCCGTAATAAACTATGGGTAGCGAACCTATTGATGTGTGAGCACCAATAGTTGTAGCAAATGAGAATCCAGGTGCAATGGCCTCGCTAAAAAGTAAACCAGTGTTAAAGTCAAGATTCAATCCTCCATATTCTTCTTTTATAGCTAAACCGCACAACCCTAAATCTGCAGATTTTTTTAAAAGATTACTAATGAACTCAATATCTTTTGATGCGTCTGGTTCATTTGGAAGGTGGTGTAATTCGGCTTTTAAAAAGTCGTGAACCATCTTTTTTAACATTATTTGTTCTTCATTCCATTCTTCTGCTATAAAAATGGTGTCTGGTTTAGTCTGTTCTATTAAAAATGATCCTCCTTGTAATGACATGTCTAATTTTTTATTCAAAAGTAATTAAAAATAGATAAATCAATGCATGCATTGAAAATTATTATATTTGTTTTTGATATTGTTCTGTTTATATGTTTTTAATTGTGTAATAAATTTAAAATAATTAATGCTTTTCTTTGTTTAGAGATAAGCTATGGAAACTTGTGAAAATATCTGTTGGCAATATAAAAATGATCTAAAACATCTTTATTCATTAAAGGAGATTGATGAGTTTATTAGAATGGCGTTTTTAAAATTAAGTGATTGGAATCGAATCGATGTTTCACTAAATAAAAAGACTAAAATTAATAAAGACGCAGTTCTTGCACATAAAAATATTATTAATCGTTTATCTAATTATGAACCAATTCAGTATATTCTTCAAGAAACTAATTTTTATAATTTAGTAATTAATGTAAAAGAAGGTGTTTTAATACCAAGACCAGAAACCGAAGAGCTTGTTCATTGGGTGTTAGATTTTGTTAAAGATAACGACCATGTTTTAGATGTGGGCACTGGTTCTGGATGTATAGCTTTAGCAGTAAAATCTTTTAGTGCATCCATAAATGTAACTGGGTTAGATAATAGTTCTAATGCTATCTCAATAGCACAACAAAATTCAAGAAATCTAAATTTAGATGTATCATTTGAAATCGATGATATTTTGGCTCCAAGATCGCATTATAAATCTTGGGATATTATTATAAGTAATCCACCATATATACCCTTTTCAGATAAAAAAAGCATGCATGATAATGTATTGAATTTTGAACCTGATAATGCACTTTTTGTTTCTGATGATGAACCACTAATATTTTATAATGCTGTTGCTAAATTTGCTTTAAAACAACTAAATGATGGAGGATTAATTTTTTTTGAAATTCATGAAAAAAAGAGTGATGAAACTTTAGAATTATTAGCATCTTTAGGTTCAAAGAAATTGAAATTAAAAAGGATTTGCAAGGTAAAAATCGGATGATTAAAGCAAGGTTTTTTGAAGATTAATTTAATGACAAACAAAGTTAAGAATAGAATAATACAACTTAGAAAAGATCTTTCAGAGTATAATTATCAATATTATGTTCAGAATCAATCTTTAATCTCAGATTATGATTTTGATGTTTTATTGAAGGAGCTTGAAGATCTAGAGAATAGTTATCCAGAATTTTCAGATGAAAATTCACCTACTAAAAGAGTTGGTGGTGATATTACTAAAAATTTCCCAAGCATAAAACACCAATATCCAATGCTTTCTCTTAGTAATAGTTATTCTAAAGATGAAATAATTGATTTTGAAAAGAGAGTTATAAAGTTAATAGATCAAGATGTAGCATTTACTTGCGAATTAAAATACGATGGTGTAGCTATTAGCTTAACCTATTTGGATGGGAAATTATTAAGGGCAGTTACAAGAGGTGATGGTGAAAGGGGAGAGGATGTAACCGCAAATGCAAGAACAATAAATTCAATTCCACTTCAACTAAGAGGTAACTATCCTAAAAGATTTGAAATTAGAGGCGAAGTTGTTTTTCCTCATAAAGCTTTTAATCTTCTAAATGAAAAGCGAAAGCAAAATAATGAGCAATTGTTTTCCAACCCTAGAAATACAGCATCTGGAACAATGAAAATGCATGACTCTTCAGTTGTTGCAAAACGAAATTTAGATTGTTATTTATATGGTTTGTATTCCGATAAATTACTTTTTGATTCAAGTTTCGAGGTGTTTGATGAACTAGCTAAATGGGGTTTTAAATCTCCATCATCTAATAATAGATATGTCGAGAAAGTAAATTCTATTGATGGGGTAATGGATTTTATTAATTATTGGGATAAAGAGCGAAGTAATTTACCTTTTGATATAGATGGAGTAGTTATTAAAGTTGATCGATTAGATTTTCAAAATGAATTGGGTTCAACAGCTAAATCTCCCAGATGGGCTATTGCATATAAATTTAAAGCAGAACGCGTAAGTACAACTCTTGAGAAAATTAGCTATCAAGTTGGCAGAACTGGAGCAATAACACCTGTTGCATTTTTAAAACCTATACAGCTTGGTGGAACTATTGTTAAAAGAGCGAGTATTCATAATGCCGATCAAATGTCTAAACTAAATTTGCATTTAGGAGACACTGTTTTTGTAGAAAAAGGTGGGGAAATAATACCTAAAATAATTGAAGTAGATTTTAGTAAAAGATCGGAAGAATCTAAACCTGCTAAATTCATTAGTAAGTGTCCCGAATGTAATTCAGATTTGGTTAGAAATGAAGGAGAAGCCCAACATTATTGTAAAAATGAAATTAATTGTCCTCCACAAATAAAAGGAGCTATAGAACATTTTGTTGGAAGAAAAAGAATGGATATTGATGGCTTTGGCTCAGAAACTGTCGATTTGTTGTATGAAAATAACTTAATTAACAACTTTTCAGATATTTACGATCTTTCTTATAATGACTTAATTCCTTTAGAGAGAATAGCAGAAAAATCAGCTAGTAATTTAATTAAAAGTATAGAGGCTTCTAAAGCTGTTCCTTTTGAAAGAGTCTTGTTCTCTTTAGGGATTCGTCATGTAGGAGAAACTGTCGCTAAAAAGCTCGCTAAATATTTTAAGACTATTTATCGATTGATGTTAGCGACCTTGGAAGAACTTGTAGAGGTTGATGAAATTGGTGATAAGATTGCAGTTAGTTTAATTGAATATTTTAATAATGATAAACAGAAACTAGTAATTAATAATCTTATAAATCATGGTTTAAATTTTACAATTGTTGAAGAAGATCAAAATTCGGATGTCTTTAAGGGTATGAATATTGTTGTTTCTGGTAAATTTAATTCTCTATCTAGAGATGAAATTAAAAAACTTATTCAAGAAAATGGAGGGAAGGTTGTGAGCTCAGTTTCATCAAAGACAGATTTGTTAGTTGCTGGAGAGAATATGGGGGCCAAGTAAATTAGAAAAAGCAAATAAATTAGCTGTTAAAATGTGTACAGAAGAAGAGTTCTTAAGTAAAGTTCCTAATAATAAGAAAAATGATTCTTCAAAAACTTTAACTCAAGGAAAACTGCCATTTTAGACTTATATTTAAAGATAGATGCAAGGTTTTATTAAAATAAAAACAATGATTGGGAAAAAGGTTTTGGCAAACCTTTTGAAAAAGAAAAGTAAAAGAATTGTTAAGTTTTGTAATATAAATGAGGCAAATTCTTTTGGGCTATTATGTGTCGTTAAAGAAGAAAAAGATTTTAAAAAAATCATTGGCTTAATAAAGTATTTAAAAGATGAATTTGGAATAAGAAACATTAAAGCACTTGCTTATTATCCAAAGAAGGATAATCCTATTTTCATTCAAAGTCGTTTGGGCTTTGATTTTTATAACATCAAAGATTTAAATTGGTTTTGTCTGCCAAATACCGTGACTACAAGAAATTTCATCAATGAAAGTTATGACATATTACTTGATGTTACTGATGGTGAATTTACACCTCAAAAGTTTATTTTACATTACTCGAAATCTTCTTTAAAAGTCGGGACTTTTTCACAGAAAAATAAACCCTATTTAGATTTAATGATTGATTTTAAGTCTAAAGATTTTCAAGAAAATATTAATCAAGTGGTTAGCTATTTAGATATGCTTAATAATAAAAAAGACAATTAGTATAAATAATGAAAATATTGTTCTTAGTGGGAATGATGGGTGCTGGAAAGTCGTCTGTTGCAAGGGTGATTAAAAATATTTTGGATGAAGATTTTGAACTCATTGATTCAGATTCTCAAATTGAAAAAAATACTGACACAAGCATTCATCAAATTTTTGAGCAAAAAGGGGAGTTTTTTTTTAGAAAATTAGAAGAGCAATTTTTAAATAATTTTAAAACTTCTAATGCAATCTTATCCACCGGTGGCGGCATGCCTTTTTTTAATGATAACTGGCAATTACTCAACAAAATAGGAACTACATTTTTTCTATCACATTCTTTAGAGCAACTTTTAGAAAACATATCAAAATCTAAAGTGCCTAGGCCACTATTCAATGAAAATAATTTCAGACAATTGTACAAAGATAGACTGCCGCTATATCAACAATCTTCATATACAATTAATTGTGAAAACTTACATCAAACTCAGATAGCTAGAAAAATAATTAAACTCTATAAATCTTAATTATTTTCTTCAAGCATTAAAAGGAAGGCATAGTCTAATGCAACTTCTTTAAGGTATTCAAACCTTCCACTAGAACCACCATGGCCAGCATTCATGTTTGTTTTAAGAAGTACTAAATTGTCATCTGTCTTTAGCTCTCTAAGTTTTGCTACCCATTTAGCAGGCTCCCAATATTGAACTTGAGAATCGTGTAGTCCAGTAGTTACAAGTAAATTGGTGTATGCTTTAGCTTCTACATTATCGTATGGTGAATAGGAGAGCATGTAATTGTAATAAATACTGTCATTAGGATTTCCCCACTCATCATATTCACTTGTTGTAAGAGGTATGTCCTGATCAAGCATTGTGGTAACAACATCTACAAATGGAACAGCTGCTATTAAACCATTATATAGGTCTGGTCTCATGTTAAATACAGCACCCATTAAAAGCCCTCCTGCACTTCCTCCCATTCCATAGAGTTGATTACTAGTGGAATAGCCCTCTTTGATTAGAAACTCTGAACAATCAATAAAATCGGTGAATGTGTTTTTCTTTTTAAGAAGTTTACCGTTTTCATACCAACTTCTACCCATTTCTTCCCCACCTCTTATATGTGCAATTGCAAAAACAAAACCTCTGTCTAATAGACTTAATCGATTGGAGCTAAAGTTTGGGTCCATGCTGTAGCCGTATGATCCATATGCATATTGTAAAAGAGGATTATTACCGTCTAATAAAACATCTTTTCTGTAAACAATAGAAATTGGTATTTTGGCACCGTCTCTAGCGGGAGCCCATATTCTAGAAGAGGTGTAGTTTTTAGGGTTGAAATCACCAATAATTTCTCGTTGTTTTAAGATGGTTCTTTCTTTTGTATCCATATTGTATTCATATGTTGTTCCTGGAGTTACTAATGAATTATACCAAAATCTAAGCTTATTGGTCTCGAATTGGAAATTAGCTGTTGTATAGGCCACATATGTTTCTTCTGGAAAATCTAAATAATGTTCATTCTTATTTTCAGTATTAATAATTCTAAAATGAACAAGACCATCTGTTCTTTCACAGATTAAAACATGATTTTCAAAAATTTCAATGTATTCTAATAATGTATCATCTCTATTTGAGATTACAACAGTCCAGCTCTTAGTGGTCGTGTTTTTTTCATCACATTCCATTAAGCAGAAGTTTTGAGCATTTAAATTTGTTTGTATATAGAATTTATCCTCAAAATGATATACTCTGTATTCTAATCCTCTAGTTCTCTCTTGAAACATAATTGGTTTAACATTAGGGTTATCTGTAGGTAAGTATTGTACTTCATCAGTTAGAGTACTAGAAGAAGTTATCATAAGGTATTTTTGAGACTTAGTTTTATAAATACCACAATCGAATGTTTCATCTTTTTCTTCAAAAACTAATTCATCATTTTTTGGGTCAGTTCCTAGAATATGTTTAAAAATTTTGTTTGAGCGAAGAGTCTCAGTGTCTTGCTGAGTGTAAAAAACTGTTTTGTTGTCGTTTGCCCACTCCATTGAGCCAGTCGTATTTTTAATGATTTCTGGATAGAGCTCTCCTGTTACTAAGTTTTTAAATTGAATGTCATACATTCTTCTAGAAAGTGTATCATAGGAGTATGCAATTATTTTATTGTCTTTGCTAATTTCGAAACCTCCTAGGTCAAAATAATCAAATCCTTCTGCCATTTTGTTCCCATCTAGCAGAACTTCTTCATTGTTGCTTTCCAAAGCTAATCTCCTTGTATGGATTGGGTGTTCAGCTCCTTTATTGTATTTAGTAGAATAGAAATATCCATTAAAGAAAAAAGGTACACTTTGGTCATCCTCTTTTATTCGATTTCTCATTTCTGTATACAGAGAATCTTGAATTTTTTTAGTTCCTTCTAATATAGCGTCTGTATATTTATTCTCAGCATTTAAATAATCTATAACAGCATTGTTTTCTCTTTCTTTTAACCAGTAATAATTATCTATTCTTTCATCTGAATGAATAGATAAAGTTTTTGCAATTTTATTGCAAGTAGGAGGCGAGATATGATTAGACATGTTCTTTTGATTGTTTGAGTTGGCACAAGCCATTAATATGAAAGTAAGAGTAATAGGGTAGATGATTTTTTTCATAATGAATCTTATAAAGTATTATCGAGAGTATTGCTAAAATAATAATGATTTTATAGATGTTGTTGATTTTGTTGAAATGAGTAGATGTTCTTGCGAACCTTAATAAGGTAAGACATAAAAGAATCATAATAAAACTCAAGCCAAAATAGTAAACAATGGGTTGAGTTATTATTGCTGGTAAAATTATTGCAATTGGTATAAGTGATAAAAGCATCAAAATGAGAATAATGTATTTAGTATTTCTAATGCCAAAAATAATGGGTATGCTTTTT
The DNA here is from genome assembly GCA_943788115.1 of uncultured Flavobacteriales bacterium. Lineage (GTDB taxonomy): Bacteria > Bacteroidota > Bacteroidia > Flavobacteriales_D > Parvicellaceae. The sequence goes on along the minus strand of CALSPA010000008.1, from coordinate 111,053 downwards.
TCATTGACAATCAAATCACCCTTTAGGGAAACCATTTTTTTTATAACTTCTCTGGTAAATGTTATCGCAAGAATGTAACAAACATAAAGAATAATAGTAGTGTTTATTTCCATGTATAATAAACTTAGACTTGCAAATGGTGCAACAGTTAATAGTGAAGCTCCCATTTCACCAGATAAGGGTTTTTTTCTCAATTTGTGCGAATAAATCCATAAACCAGTGGAAAAAAAGCTGTTAAAGATGAATACTTTCCATCCAAGAAATAGAGATATGGAAACTCCTATAAATAAAAAGAAAATGTATGAGTTTAAGCAGAATTTCTTACTAATAATTCTATCAAAAACTGTTGTTTCTGGATGGTTAATCATGTCTTTTTCAAAATCATAAAAAGCATTAATGATATAGCCAGCCATTATAAAACTAGCAATTGCTAGAATATTTAAATGTAGAGGTAATTCTTTAAGAACCGTTATTTTGCTAACTCCCTCTTGCAACATGAAAATTGAGCTAAGATATAATCCAATAGTAATGAGTAAAACATTGTACCATCTTACTAAAGAAAGCATGGCTAATAATTTGACAAAAATGGAGAGTTTTTTATCAGCAAAGGAATTTTGTTGTCTAGAACCTGTGGATGACATCTAAAGAATAACCTTCTAATTTTTCCTGGGCTTTGTCAAAATCTTCAGTGAATCCAAGAATGAAACCACCACCTCCAGAACCGCAAAGTTTTAAGTAGTAAGCATTAGATTCTAAACCTTCCTCCCATAATTTATGATATAATTTTGGGATCATAGGTTTGAAATTATCTAAAATTACTTTAGATAGGTTTTTGACATTTTTAAGCAATGGTTTTACATCATTTTTAAGAAACGCATCAATACTTGCATCATTATATTTCTTAAATTTTGTTTTTAACATTTTACGAAACCCTTCCTCTTTACACCTTTCTAAGAAATGCTGAACAAGAGGTTGTGTTTCTCCGGTTTGACCGGTGTTCATTAAGAAAATAGCTCCTTTTCCATTTTTAGAAACAGGAAGGCCAACAGTTCCAAGTTCACTTTTAGATTTAATTAAAACGGGTAGGTTTAGGTAACAAATTAATGGATCTAAACCGGAGCTTGTACCATGGAAATAAGATTCAATTTGTCCAAAAATTGTTTTAAGCTTAAGGATGTTTTTGTTTGTTATTTGTGATTCTGAAGAAATTTTATCGGTACAATATTTATCATAAACTGCGGCTACCAGTGCACCTGAACTTCCCACTCCAAAACCTTGAGGAATAGAGGAGTCGAAAAATATTCCATTTTCAATGTCAGATTTGAATTGAGTTAAGTTGAGGCTGCAAGGAAGAGCGTTTGTGTCTTGTAACGAATTAAGGTGGTTGTAAAATTTAAATAAATTTTTATTTGAAGAATAAGAGAATTCAGATTTATGATCTGAGAATATTAAAGAGCCATTATAGTCATTGTATGGAATAGAAAGCCCCATGGAGTCTTTAATTATTCCATACTCTCCGAAGAGCAATATTTTGCTATAATACTTCGAGTCTTTAAGCATAATGTTCCGCAATTAATTTAGGTCCATTTCCTACTTCGTCACAAATATACTGTTCATTTTCGCAATAAACAATTAAATCTTTTTCAATAACAGATAGAACTTCAGTTTTTATATTCTTAGGATACAGTAAATGAACGTTAGCCCCGGCATCTAATGTGATACAGATAGGTAGTTTTCTTTCTGCTCTTATCTGCCATGTTTTTTGAATTATACTTAAGAGTATTTGGTTTCATTAATATGAAATATGGATCGGATGTCATCATCATTGAATGCAATGTAAGTGCTTCTTTTTCTACTAATTTGATGAATTCAAATATATCACCAGACTTTAATATGTTTTTTAACTTAACCATGTGGTTGTAAGCTTGATCGTACCTTAGAGATGAGTACGGATGGTTATTCATTAAATCATGACCAAGAGTAGAGCTAATTTCTTTTTTACCTTTATCAACAAGTAAAATTGTATCTTGAAAGCTGTGAAAAATAGGTGAGATGTCATTAAAAGAAATGGCATAATCATCACTACTCCCATTAAATGAGGTGTGCTTACCCCAAACACCAAGCGATCCATAAATTGACCTGCAAGCACTGCCCGAACCTAGCCTACTAATAAATGATACTTTTTTGTAAAATTCATCATCAGATAACTTCAGAGCTTTTTTCTCTATACTAACCAAGCATAAAGCCAATGCACTTAATCCAGAGGCAGATGATGCTATGCCACTACTGTGAGGGAAAGTGTTGCTAGTTTCAATTTTTAGATGGTATTTGAATATGTATGGGCAATATTCTTTAATTCTACCAATGAAAGTCTCAATTTTATTTAGAAAGGATTTGTTTTTTTTGCCATCAACATAAAGTGCTAATGAAAATTTTTCAGCTTTTTCAAATTCAATAGAAGTTTCACTGAAACAGTTTTTTAAAGTGAAACTTAAAGATGGATTTGCTGGAATTTGAATGGGTTTTTTCCCCCAATATTTAACCAATGCAATATTAGATGGACTGGTCCATTTTACATTTCCCTTTATTGGGAAATTAGAATCAGTATCACAATGAAATTTTTCAGTCATTTTTGAAAATTATTATTTTAAAATTATTCATTTTCTAAAGCTATTATAAAATTGTAATAAAATAATTCTATTAAATTATTAGTGCATCATCAAAATTTAGTAATGTATGATAACCTTTATTTTTGAAATATTCTTTAGAAGAGTCATCACCACACACTAAAATAAAGTCACCCCCCCAAGCACCTAAGGATTTGATAACTCCTTTAAAATCATTAAATAATTTTTCTTTAATAGTGGGAGTTTCAAGAGTTTTACTCATGACTTGTTCATGTTTTTCTAAAAGATTTTTAAATTCATTTAGAGAGTTTGTGTTTAATATTTTTTCTGAAATTGAACTGATTGTTTCAATTTGAATAGAGTTGTCTTTTGAGTTTTTATTGAATTTTTCAACTTCTTTAGCGCTGTCTTGTTTGGTGTTTAGATGAACAAAAAATATAGAATCTTTAAATGAAGGGTTCCACTTAACTTCATTAAAAATTGCCTTATTGTTTACAAGTTTATAACAAATAGAGCCAGTCGCAGTTGCACAAGCTATATCGTATCCACTACCGTTGCTAATACAAAAGTGAAGCGTAAAGGGGTTAATGCTAAATAATTTAGCTACACATGTGATTAGAGTAGAACTAGAGCCAAAACCCCCAATTTCTTGGAAACTCTAAAATAGTTTTTATATGACCAGATAAACTACTTTTATTTTCACTTATAGCTGCAGCATTTTTTATTAATTTTTGTAAAAATTCAGCTTTAATGTAATTTGATGTTTCAATTATATCAAAATCTGCTGCAGAAAAAGCAGCTTCAAACCATTTATTGCCATTTACGTCTATACTTTCCCAGGTAAGTGTATTTTCATCTTTGTAATTATACATCAATGATTGCCCTTTTTTGGTGGGCACAGCAAGTGAAACCGCTCCGTTAAGAACCAAATATTCTCCTGTAATTAGGAGTTTCCCGTTGGCATGAAAAGTTTTCAATTTTTAGTTAAATCTTTTTGATTGATTCCTCTAATCTTACAGAAATGTTCAACAACTGCTTGATGCGATACAACTCTTGATTCAAAATGTGATTTAACTTCTAATCTTTTCTGCTTCAGTTGCTCCAAGTTGATTTAGTATGTTTAAAAGATGCATTTTTCATATGCCCTTTTTGAATTCCTGTTGTTACTAAAGATCGAATGGCACCAAAATTTTGAGCTAGCCCTGCCGATGCGATAATTTTCATTAACTGTTCAGCATTTGGATTTCCTAACAGCTGATGAGCAAACTTTACCATTGGATGAAGTGAAGTAAGACCTCCAATAGTCCCTAAAGCTAATGGAATTTCAATCCAAAAATTAAAGATACCATCTTCTGTGATTTTCAACATCTGTGAGACTGCTGTAGCTTCCATTTCTGGCTGCATATGTATGGCCACAAGCCTCAATAGCTCTAAAGTCATTTCCTGTGGCAATAACAACAGCATCTATGCCATTAAAAATACCTTTATTGTGAGTAGTTGCTCTGTAAGGTTCAATTCTAGCGACATGAATGGCTTGTTCGAATTTTTTTAGCAAACTCATCTGCTGAAAGGTTTGTTCCTTCAGTAAGTTCTTCAATATTGCAACTTACTTCGGCTCTTACAATGCACTCGGGTGTGTAATTGCTCAAGATGCACATAAGAATTAATACTCTTTTATCGCTAATAGATAGTGAGCTATTTTCTAGTTCAGACTTGGAAAATTTTAGAAAATTCTTCTAATAAACTATTAATGAAATTGGCGCCCATCGCTTCACAGGTCTCGAATTTTGCCATTATTTGATAATAGTTAGGCTCAAGATCAGTTTTGTTGACAAGCTGTATGTCTTTTAATTCCGCCTCCCCTTGCTCTCATGTTTGAAGTAAGGTGAGAGGTACCTTCATAGAAATTTATGTTTTATGCTATTCGAAAAAAGCTGCTAAAATTTCATAATCTCCATACCAAGCAAAATGAACATGTCCAATTTTAGTAGTAGATAAAAACTTCGGCCTTGAATCCTCCTCTTTCCATCCAAAACGTTGCCGACTTAGCAGCGGCAGCAACTACCGAACTTTCTTCAATTGCCATTGGAACACAGAAAATCTCATTGTTGATTAGGAAATTTGGAGCTATCCCGAAAGGTAGATAGAAGTTTGAAATGGTGTTTTCTATAAACTCGTCATGAATTTTTTGAGTTGCTTTATCATTGTGCCAATAGCTTTTTAATAAATGAACACAATTCTCGTCACCATTTAAATATTCATTGGCAATCCACTCAATTTTCCCATCCTTAGAAAGTTTAGAGAAACCTTTAACCGCTTTTTTAGTCATTTATTAGTTTTTTGCAAATTTAATCGAAAGACTATAGTATTTTTAATCTTTATAGATAATTAATAAATATATCTAAATTTAAACAACTTTACTGAGCGCCTTAAAAAGACATAGTGTTTATTTTACAATAATTCAAAATATTATTGTTTCTTTAAATATTATAAATTATAAATTATGACAAATAAAAATAATAGTTCAGCATTAGCAACACTTGTTACTGTTTTCTTTTTTTGGGGCTTTATAGCTGCTTCTAACGGAGTATTTATTCCTTTTTGTAAAACATATTTTAACATTGATCAATTTCAATCTCAATTAGTAGATTTTGCTTTTTATGGTGCTTATTATTTTGGGGCATCTAATGCTTATTTGTTTTGTCAAGCTCATCTGGAAAGGATATACTAAATAGCTGGGGTTATAAAAATGGAATAATTTACGGGCTTCTTGCATATCAGCCATTGGAGCCTTGGCTATGTACCCGTCAGTAAATGGAGCAGAGCAGGGAGAAACATGCTGTTTTTTACTACGTGTCTGGGGGCATTATTTATAGTAGGATTAGGATTTTCTTTACAGCAAACAGCAGCCCAGCCATTTGCTGTTTCATTGGGTGAGCCGTGCCAAGGCATCGCATCGATCTAAACCTAGCGGGAGGAGTGAATTCTTTCGGCACAACTATAGGGCCAATTGTAGTAGCACTTAATTATATTTGGGTCAACTCCAATTATCAGGAGAGGAGCTTGAACTCATGGTTAAGAACTAACGAGATAAAATTAAATACCATTCAGAGTCTTTATATCTAGGGTGTAGCAGGTTTGTTTCTTATGGCGGCTGCAGCTTTGATTCTATTTTTCAAAAAAACTTACCTCAAGTCCAAGTCAGATGCTGCTTTTCAACCAGCAAATAAGGCGAAAAACTTATTGGTTGTTCTTACCGTAGTTATGGTAGCATGTTTTGCACTTGTTTTTATGTCCTATAACTCTAATGAGCAAAAAGAAGTACAGAAATTTACAGAGTGTATTGATAATGAGAATCTAAATATGAAAATAGTTTATTATAATATTGATACTAATTTGATTTCTTCAAAAAATAAAACTCTTTCAGATTTAATAGAAAATAAAGATACTCTTGTTAAAGGTTATGAAAAAGATAATAATTTGACTAAAGATTCTTTAGGTAAAATTTTATTTAAAATTGATTCAGAAGCTCAAATTAATCCTGGAGGTGAATTAGGTAAAATATTCTTTGAAATAAATTCTTACCAATCTGAATTAGATAACATTAAAAAACCATTAGAAATTAAAAGGCTTGTTTTGTTATTAATATCATTAATATCAATAATCGGATTTATATTATTTGCGTATAAAAAATCATCAATCAATCCCATAGGTTGGGGCGCTATGCAGTATCCTCAATTAGTGTTGGGTATGCTTGCCATTTTCACTTACGTGGGTGTTGAAGTTACTATTCAAAGTAATCTAGGAGAGTTGCTTAAAAATGTTGCAGATAGAGTAAATAATTTAAACCCATTAGGTTTGAAAGTCATGAATGATGCTGAAATAGCTCCTTTTATTTCTTTATACTGGGGTGGATTGATGATTGGTAGATGGGTAGGAGCAATCACTGTTTTTAATCCATCTAAAGGTTTGAAAAAATGGTTGTTAATTTTAGTGCCATATGTAGCGTTAGGAGTTATTTTATTGGTTAATTATGGTTCTTATTCTCTGATTGAAATTCTAATTTTTAGCTCTTGTGTAGCAGTACAAATTATTGGTTTCTTCTTAGCCAAAGACAAACCAGTTGCTACTTTGAAGATTTTTAGTGCTATTGGAGTTGCAGCAATGTTGATTGGTTTATTTAGCAATGGTAACATTGCTCTTTTTGCATTCTTAAGTGGTGGTCTTTTTTGTTCTATTATGTGGCCTTGTATCTTCTCATTAAGTATTGCAGGTTTAGGTAAATATACTTCTCAAGGTTCTGCATTTTTAATTATGATGATTTTAGGAGGAGCCATTATTCCACCTATTCAAGGAAAGCTTGCGGATATTGTTAGTATTCAGTCTTCTTATTGGGTTGCAGTTATGTGCTTTTTATACCTTATTTTCTATGCTTACAGGGCTAAAACCATCTTGTCAAAACAAGGAATAAATTATGATACTGAATAAAAGGATTAATATATTTTTAGTTTGTTTTATTGTTTTTTTGAATTCTTGTTCATCAGCAATTAAAAAAATTGAATTTGTAGATCCTTTTATTGGTACAGGAGGACACGGTCATACTTTTCCTGGTTCAACTGCTCCTTTTGGAATGGTTCAATTGAGCCCAGACACTAGAATTGAAGGTTGGGACGGATGCTCAGGTTATCATTTTTCAGATTCTGTTATTTATGGTTTTAGTCACACTCATTTAAGTGGAACAGGTGTTGGAGATTATTGCGATTTGTTATTAATGCCAACAAGTGGAGCCGTAAATTTTAACAACGGATATAACCAAAATAATGATGGTTACTCTTCAAAATTTAATAAATCCAATGAGTTTGCTGAACCTGGATTTTACAATGTGCTTTTAAATAGAGATAAAATTGATGTTTCACTTACTTGTACTGAAAGAGTTGGTGTCCATAAATACGATTATTCTGAAAATGATACTGCTAATGTAATAATTGATTTAGAGCATAGAGATCAATTATTAGATTGGAGTTTAGAGCAAGTTTCATCAACCGAAATTAAAGGGCATAGAGTTTCTAGATCATGGGCTCAAGAGCAACATTTTTATTTTTATCTTCAAACTTCTTCTGCAATTAATTTTGTAGATTATTTTTCTAATGATGAAACTAAACCCACTAAAATTGCTCTTCGTTTTACTAATTTAAAAGACAACAGTTTAATGCTGAAAGTTGGTATTTCTGCTGTAAGTATTCAAGGAGCTAAGGCTAATTTAAATGCAGAAGCTAATCATTGGGATTTTAATAAATACAAAGAAAATGTTCAAGATAAATGGGAAAAGGCATTGTCTAAAATTGAAGTAAATGGAGATTTATTAGATCAGAATAAAATTTTTTATACTGCTCTTTATCACAGTATGATTGCTCCAAACATATTTAATGATGTAAATGGTTTTTATAGAGGAACTGATTTGCAAGTCCATCAATCAGAAGATAATACCTACACTATTTTTTCACTATGGGATACATTTAGGGCTACACACCCATTATATACAATAATTGAACAAAAAAAGACAAAGGAGTTTATTAATACTTTTTTAAAAAATTATTTAGATGGTGGGCAACTTCCTATATGGGAATTATCCGCTAATTATACGGGTTGTATGATAGGTTACCATGTGGTGTCTGTTATTTATGATGCGTTGGTTAAGGGAATAGAGCTGGAAAATGAAGAATTGCTTTTAGAGGCCATGTTACAAGTGGCTCAAAGAGATGATTTGGGTATTCCTGAATACAGGTCTAATGGTTTTATTCCTGCAGAAAAAGAAACCGAATCTGTGTCTAAAACATTAGAATATTCATACAATGATTGGTGTATTGCTATGATGGCTAAAAGGCTCAATAAAACTGAAATTTTTAATGAATATATTTCAAGAGCTCAGAGTTATAAAAATTGCTTTAATCCAGCTAATGGTTTTATGCAGTCTAAAGTAAATGGTGGTTGGCAATATGGATTCATTCCTTCAGAAGTAAATTTCAATTTCACTGAGGCTAATTCATGGCAGTATAGCATGTTTGTTCCTCATGATATTAATGGCCTTATTGAACTTCATGGTGGTGTTGCAGCATTCGAATCTAAGCTTGATCAACTTTTTGAAACAAATTCTAGTTTGACAGGAAGAGAGCAGTCAGATATTACTGGTTTAATTGGTCAATATGCACATGGTAATGAACCTAGCCATCATATGGCATATTTGTACAATTATTTAGGTAATCCAGCTAAAACTCAAAAAAGAGTTTATCAGATTATGAATGAGCAATATTCTAGTAAACCTGATGGTTTATCAGGTAATGAGGATTGTGGGCAAATGTCTTCTTGGTATGTTTTAAGTGCTTTAGGTTTTTATTCAGTTACTCCAGGTCTTGCTTATTACACAATAGGCACCCCTCTTTTTAATGAATCAATAATAAATTTAGAAAATGGTAATCAATTTAAAATAGTAGCAAAAAGGCAAAATCCTAATGATTTTTATGTTGTCGCAGCTTTTTTAAATGGGATACAACTAGAAGAGTCATATCTATCGCATAAAGATATAATGAATGGTGGTGAATTAATTTTAGAGCTAGGTTCAGCTCCAAATTCAGAATGGGGAAGACTTAATGTTCCAGTGTCAGAAATTTCAAAAGATCATTGTATTGTTCCAGTTCCATATTTTAGTGCTGTAAAACAATCTTTTGTTGATTCTTTAAAAGTAGAATTAGCTGTTTCAAATAAAGCTGCTAAGATCTATTTTAATTCAAATTCAGATACAATTTATAGGCTTTATACAGCTCCTTTTTACATAAGTAAATCCGAAAGCTTTAATGCTTATTCCTATTTTGGAAATGACTCAAGTAAAACAGTTTTGGCTTCATATTTTAAAACTGAGGGTGGTAGATCCTTAGATTTAAAATCAACTTACAGTAATCAGTATAATGCTGGGGGTGATAATGCTTTAATTAATGGTCTTAAAGGCCCAGATAATTTCATGACTGGATATTGGCAAGGTTTTCATGACCAAAATTTTGAAGCAGTAGTGGATTACGGTAGTGTGAAGCCTCACAAATACATTTCAATTGGAGCTTTACAAGATATCAAGTCATGGATTTGGTTTCCAAAAAAAGTTACTTTTTCGGTTTCATTGGATGGGAATAAATACAAAGTTGTTGCTGTTGTTGAAAATGATTTTTCAGATAATAAATACGGTTCTTATATTAAAGATTTTGAAGTTGAATTTAAAAATGAGACACCTTTTAGGTTTTTAAAAGTTGAGGCTGAAAATTATGGTAATTGTCCTGAGTGGCATTTAGGTTCTGGTGGTAAAACTTGGTTGTTTTTTGATGAAATAACTGTTAACTAAGCTTTTCCATAATTGCGCTTATTTTTTTTTCATTTATATATTTTGTTGAAGATTCTTTAACATCTTTGTTGTGAATAGAGAAGTGAACGGCATCAAGATTAATTAAAGAAAAAGCACTTGCGTTTTTTTCATCTACTCCACTGCCAGCCATTATTTCAATTTCATTTTTGCTTATTAATTTAAGTTCTTTAATTAATTCAATTCCATTGATCGCTTTTTCTTTTTGTCCTGAAGTTAATAATCTGTCAAAGCCAATTTCAATTAATTTATTAAATGCATTTTTTGGGTTTTTACAGTTATCAAATGCTCTATGAAATGTTGTTTCTAGCTTAAAGCTTTTAGCGTAATTATGAAGCTTTTTCGATTGAAGAGTATCGAGTTCACCATTTTTTAATAACAAACCAAATACAACTCCATTTAAGTTAAGTTGATGTGCTAGTTTTATTTCTTTTTTCATTTGAATGATTTCTTCATTAGAGTAAATGAAATTACCTTCTCTGGGTCGTACCATAATGTGAATCTCCCCATGGTATACACTTTTACATCTTTTAATTAAATCTTGGGATGGTGTTAACCCATCTTTGTCTAACGATTGGCATAGTTCAATCCTATCTGCACCAAACTTTTGAGCTGCTTTTGCTGCTGTTTCAGTTTCTATACAAAATTCAATTTTCATTCTACAATAATTTCATCTAAGAAAAGCCATGTTTTTGACCCTGCAGCTTCGTGCCAATTAGGAACTTTTTCAAGTCGATGCGTTTGTATGTTTATATACCTCGCTTTTGTTTTTGAATTTTTTGATATGAATTCTTGTATTATTTTGCCTCTATCTTTAGGTTGTTGTTTATTCGATACTTCATTCCATTTCGTCCAATTTAAACTATCCACTGATGTTTTATAGTTAATTGTTTTTGGAAAAAAAATCCATGAATTGTTGTATTGGTAAAATCGAGTTTTAATTTTTTCAATTTTTGTAATCTCTTTCAAATCAATAGTGCAATCAATATTTGTATCCCAGAAGCCTTGCCAATTGCCGTCTCTAAATTCCAATGTTCCAAGTTTTGCATCTGTAAGACTTGTCTCATTGTTTGCTGGATAACTTGGACTATATTCTTTATTGTAATAAGTAGTTTTAGCAACTGCTTTATGAAACTTAAAGGGTTGAGAAATAGTGTCTCCATATGTCTTCCCAGCTTTAAAAGCTTGAACAATTAAGTCTCCTGAATTATTCTCTATCAATGAATTTTCCGAATATTTAATATAGTTTGTAATATTTCTCCACTTGTATTTCAACTCAAGATCATTACTTCCTTTAACTAGCTTAATGTTTAATTTTTTATTTTTTAGCTCAACATCAATTTTGCATGGTAAAACTTCAATTCCATAATCAACTCCTTTAATTTTTAAAATTGGATAATGATATTGCAATCTTTTTTTAAAATCATCAAAATCACTTTCGTTTTTGTTGGTCCATAAGACTTCAGCCATTGCTAGTAACCTTGGAAAAACTTTACTGTCTAATTCTTCTTCATTGTAAATGTGTTCAGTCCACACATTGCATTCTCCTCCGATAATGAGCTTTCTTTCATCATTACTAAGTTCACTTGGTAGTGGTTTAAAAGAATATACTTTTTCTAGATTCGTTGTCTTAATTCCGTAATCAAAATAGGCATGAGAGGTTGGAGACATAATTACTTTATTACCACTTCTAGCTGCTTCAATGCCGCCCTTTGTGCCTCTCCACGATTGAACTATGGCATTTTTAGCAAGACCGCCTTCAAGTATTTCATCCCATCCAATAATTGATTTGCCTTTTGATTTTAAAAATTCACTTATTCTTTTAATGAAATAACTTTGTAATTCATGTTCATCTCTAAGGTTGTTTTCAGCTATTCTTTTTTGACATTTTTTGCAATTCTCCCACCTATATTTTGGAGCTTCATCCCCACCTATGTGTATGTATTCATATGGGAAAATCTCTATAACTTCATTTAAAACACTCTCTAAAAAGGTGAAAACACTGTCGTTCCCAGCACAGTAAATTTCTTTGAAAACCCCCCAGTCATTAGCAACTTCATAAGCTTTACCAGTGCAAGATAAGTGAGGGTATGCAGCAATTGCAGCTTGAGAATGGCCAGGCATTTCAATTTCTGGAATAATATTAATTTTTAAGCTTTTCGCATATTTAACAATTTCTTTCATCTCACTCTTAGAATAATAACCACCATATGTTTTGTTGTTGTCATTTCTGTAAGCACCCTTTGTTATAAGATTAGGATATTTATCTATTGCTATTCTCCAGCCTTGATCTTCGGTTAGGTGCCAGTGAAGAATATTCATTTTATAGTAACTCATCAATCGCAAATATTTTTTAATTGTGGCAACACTAAAAAAATGACGGCAACAATCTAAAAGCATTCCCCTATGTTTAAATTTAGACCAATCAGTTATTTCTAAACTGGGGAGTTTTAAATTTTGGCTTTTATTTAAATTATTATGATTTAAGAGTTGGGAAATTGTTTGACTTGCGTAAAAAAAAACCAACTTCTTTAGGGGCATTTATTGCAATCAATTTTTCTGAAATGTTCAGTTCATAATAATCAGCTTTATTAATGTTTGAATTTGCTAATATTATACAATTCTCTTTTTTAATTGATTGGGAGAGACTTAAAGAAATATTAAATTCTTTTTCAAGAAACTTGATTAATTGTGCAGATGTTTTCTTTAGAGTTGAATCTGAATAAATCGATGTTTGACTATTTATAACGAAAAATTTTTGTTTTTCAACAAGCAATTGAGGCTGTGGAATAATAGAATATATTGGAGTTGTCTGTTTAGAGCTATTTTTGAGCTGAACAACTATAGAAGATAATAAGTGTTAAAATTAGTTTACCAATCCATTTCATAAGTCTGCATCAATCATTGAGTTACTATTTTTATCCTTCAAAGCGTAATTAAAACCTGAATAAACACTGTAAGCTCCATATTCACCTTTTTTATTTAGAGCCAATAAACCCAACTTGCAGGCCTTCTAAATTTTCATGTGATTTAATTATTCTTTCTACTGCTAGCTTACAAGCAATATTTGGCGAATGGCCTTGGCGCATTAATTCAACAACAGTATGACTTCCACAAATTCTAATTACCGCTTCACCTAATCCTGTAGCACATGCTCCACCAATCTCATTGTCAACATATAAACCAGCACCTATTATAGGAGAATCGCCAACTCTTCCATGTAGCTTGTAGGCCCAGCCACTTGTTGTGCATGCTCCTGAAATGTTTCCTTTATTGTCTATAGCAAGAAGGCCAATCGTGTCATGGTTTTCACTATTAATTTGTGGTTTTTTTTGATCATTTGTAGACATCCATTTTTCCCAGGCTAATTTAGTTTCAGGAATTAAAATAGTAACTCTTTATGTTTGAAGCCTTTCTCTATAGCGAAATTATAATGCTCCTTTTCCGCTGAGCATTACATGTGGAGTTTCTTCCATAATTTTTCTTGCAACAGAGATGGGGTTTTCTATGTTTTGCAAAAACGAAACCGAACCGCAATTAAACTTGTGGTCCATAATACATGCGTCTAAAGTTACTTTTCCAGTGGCATCTGGTAACCCTCCTAGGCCAACACTTCTATTTGATGCATCCGATTCTGTAGTTCTTACTCCCTGCTCAACAGCATCTAAGGCAGATCCGTTTTTGTTTAAAACCTCCCAAGCTTTATCATTAGCTGCTAATCCATGATTCCAAGTGGATATTATTTTTGCAGATGAAATCGGAAAATTTGATATTGTAGATTGTTTTTGTCCTAACAATGAGATTTCACATGCCGAAACAGCAACAGCAGCAGTTCCCATTGCAGAGAGTTTTATAAAGTTTCTTCTTTTCATTCGTATTTTTTATAATATCAAGCAGTTAATTTTAAATAGAGAATTGTGAAAATAACTACTAGTCTAATTAATTATCTTTTAATACTTTTATATATTAAATATATGAGTTATATTTAAGTAAGCCCCTTTAGAAAAAAAAATAACTTATTAAAAGATAGTATCATGTACGGAATGGTTAATAAAGCAATTCAAGATTTGGTTTCTACCAATTTTGGTGAAGATAAATGGCTTACAATTAAAGAAAAAGTTGGCTTTTGAAGATGATTTTTTATAAGTATGCAATCCTACCCAGATGAATTAACTTACGATTTAGTTGGTGCTGCCTCAGAGGTTTTAGAACTAGAGCCAGCTGCTATTCTTGAAGCATTTGGAGAGTATTGGATATTGTATACTGCCGAAGAAGGTTACGGAGAAATGTTGGCTTTGTCTGGTTCAACATTAGCAGAATTTTTAGGAAATTTAAATTTGTTACATGAAAGAATAACCAATATAATGCCTCAGCTTAAACCACCTAAGTTTTCCACAAAAGAAATTTCAGAAAACCAGGTAGAATTAACATATGAATCTGATAGAGATGGGTTAACATCCATGGTGGTTGGATTGTTAAGAGGTTTAGGTAAAAGATTTGGTAAGAATTGTGAAATTAATCAAACAGAATTTAGGGCAGATTCTGGAAAAGACGTTTTAATGTTTCTTGGTAAGAAAATAAATTTCATAATTGAATAGAAAAACATCACAAATTGATTTTACTCAAGGATTCATTACTTCCTTTTTTATTAATTGTTGATTTAGATGGAACTATCATTTCATCTGGTAAAGCAATTGATAAGGTGGCTGGTAAACAGTTGGAGGGTCAAAATATTGAGGATGTAGTTGATTTTATTTTCCCTTCATCCTTTGAGTTTTTATGTTCTTTGAAAAAGAGATCTTTAGTGAAGTTTTCTTTAAAAAATCGAGATTTTGTTCTAAAAGGAGATTTTAAATTATTTAAAGAAGATGGCTTTCTTGTTTTAATAAGTACACCAATATTCAATTCTGTTTTCACTCTTAAAGACTCTAATCTCAATCTAAATGATTTCCCTGAGAATTCAATTATGGCAGAGTATTTGTTCTTGGTAGAAAGTAATCAAAGAGCCATTTCTGAAGCATTTCGATTAGTAGAAAATGTTAAGCAAAAGAATAAATCATTAACCATTGTTAATTATTTGCTGTTAAAATTCAGGAAGCTAAAACCATAGACGAAGTTTTATGGATTGTATCTAAAAATGCTGTAGCTAAATTAGATTATTATGACTGTGTGATTTACTTGTTTGACGAAAATCGAGAGTATCTAATTCAAAAATCATCACATGGTCCAAAAAATCCTGAGGAGAGTTTAGTTTTAAATCCATAAAAATTAAAAATGGAGAAGGTATTGTTGGTGGTGTTGCAAGTTCTGGAGTTGCTGAAATAATTCCTGATACTTCCTTAGATGAAAGGTATATAATCGATGATGAAGTAAGGTTTTCCGAAATTACAGTTCCTATAATTCACAATGATGAGGTTCTTGGGATTATAGATTCTGAACATCCAGATAAAGATTTTTTTTCTAGAAAAGATTTAGAACTTTTAAAGACAGTAGCCTCAATTACCGCAACTAAAATTGTTCAAACTGAATTTTTCAATCAGCTTTCAAAGAATAAAGAAAATTTAGAGTTTTTAGTTGATAAACGAACTGATGAATTAAACAAAGCTTTTTTGGATTTAGAAATGAAAAATAATGAAATTAAAGTTCAGAATGATAGCCTTGCAAAAATGGCTTTGTTTCCTGCTCACAATCCAAATCCAGTAATTGAACTAGATTTTAATTATAAAGTAATTTATTTTAACGATTCAGCTAAGTTGGTTTTGGTCAATCCACAACTAATGATGATCAAAATAGACATTTAGAAAAATTAAAAAGATTATTGAAATTATTTTTAAAGGGTAAAATACTGGAAAATTCAAGGTTAAAGAAGGCTTTGTTTTTAATGAAAAAAATTATGATTTAAATGTCTATGTGGATAATGAAATAAAATTTATCCGATTATATTTAAATGATATTACTAAAAATATTAAACTCCAAAGAAGTTTAGAAGAAAAAAGAGATTCAATTGTAGATAGTTTAAATTATTCTCAGCGTATTCAACATTCAATTTTACCTAATTTAAGTATACTTGATGATTACTTTGATGATTACTTTGTTTTTTATAAACCAAAAGATATTGTAAGTGGAGATTTTTATTGGTCTCAAGAACATTGCTCGGGTAAATTATTATTTTCATTAAATGATTGTACAGGGCATGGTGTCCTGGTGCTTTAATGAGTATTCTTGGACACGATGCTTTAAATAGTTGTGTTTCAAATATTGAGCTGAAGGATATTTCAAATATTACAAACGATTTTAATAAGTATTATTACAACCTTAGAACAAAAAGTTCTAATGATTTAAGAGACCACAATGGATGTAATGATTATTTGTTACGATAAAATGAAATGGTATTGAAATTTTCTGGCTCTAAGCAGCGTTTATACATTGTTAGAGATAATGAATTAAATGTTTACAATACTGATAGCTACACTTTGGGATTTTCTGAAGAAAATAATTATTCATCCTCATCTATTGATTTGCAAAAAGGAGATTTGATTTATTTATTTACTGATGGGTATGTAGATCAATTTGGTGGTGAAAAAGGGAAGAAATTTAAATACACTCGATTTAGAGAGCTTTTACTATCTGTAGCTAATTTCTCAATGGATAAGCAAAAAGAAATTATTGAAAATACAATAGGGAATTGGATGAAAGGAGAGAGTTTTCATCACGAGCAAATTGATGATATCTCTGTTGTCGGATTTAAGGTTTAGTTAGCCGATTAGGGTATTGTCATTTTCATTTGGGAAAATAACTGTAGGTTCAAATGTTTTAGCAGATTCGAATTCCATTGTTGCATAAGCAATGATAATAACAATATCGCCCTTGGCAACTCTTCTTGCGGCTGGTCCATTAAGTGCAATTTCACCACTTCCTCGTTGTCCAGGAATTACATAAGTTTCTAATCTTTCTCCATTGTTGATGTTTACAATCTGAACTTTCTCTCCAGCAATAATATTTGAAGCTTCCATCAAATTTAAATCAATAGTAATACTGCCAATGTAATTTAAATCGGCATCGGTTACTTTAACTCTGTGGATTTTAGATTTTAATACCTGTATTTGCATGCGGCAAAAGTAATTATTTTTTAAAATAAAGTATGCATTAGTTATTTAAAAACCATAATCCTCATTATCAATTGAGAATTCTTCTTTTGGTATTTTTGTTCCAAAAGTTAAATCTTTATATACATATTTCTCATAAAGGCCTATTTCATCATATATTTCTTGATAAACAGGTAGAAAAGAATCTGTCGCTAAATAAATAACAACTTTTTTTGCGTAAGCATTCGGGAGTTTAATTATTTGTCCTTCGTTCAGGTTTTTAGTTTCTCTAATCGAAGGATTAAGCTCTTTTAGTTTATAAGAATTTAGTAGCTTTTTCTTAGCAATTTTTGCTAAAGTTTCATCTTTTGTAGCAGAGTAATTAATTATTTTATATTCTGGATGATTTAAAATTAGCTTGTAACATTTTACTCCCTTCCAGTCAACTATCCCTCTGTTTTCTAAATGCTCGTATAATTTCTCTTTAAACTCAGTTTCGTAAAATTTAAATATTTCATCTAAAAGGTCAAATCCTGCATCTTTAAGTGTGTGGTGACCGCCAGCTTTAAGTAAACTACTTTCGGGATAAAAGGACATGGTTATGTAAGGGAAGATGTCGGGATTCACCCATGCTTTATTGTTGTTTTCACCTTCTTTATACATTAATTCTGACCCTTCGTTAGGGACAATATTTTTAATGTAAATCTTAAAGGGGTCCATGGATAGTTTCCCATCAAAACAACCTAAAACTTGTTTGCCATTTACTCTTTCTGATCGGTATAGTTTAAATCTGTAATCTCTGTAAGTTACTATGCCTTCATGCATTTTTTCAATTAATTCTTTAGATGAAAGATTTTGACCAAATGATTGGATTGAATTTCCTATTAGGATAATTACAATAAAAATAATTTTAACCATACTCATCCCTTTTGTTATACAATTTTAATAAAATGTTCACTATTGAACCTAAGTTGTTGTCCGTAAACACCGTTTTCAGCTCTTTTTCCAGCGCTTATTACCATGCTTATTTGTGCTTTTCTTGGCAGTTTGAGAAGTTTTTTAATTCTCTTTGAATCAATACCTTCCATGGACAAGAGTCGTATCCGTAAGCTCTTAACGATAGCATGAGATTCTCACAAGCTAGTGCTGTTGATTTATGCGCCCATATTTTCATATCATTTGTGTTGCTTGGCTCCCTTGGCGTAGGTGTGTTTATTCCTCTAAAAAGCACTATTATTTTTTTGATAATTCCGTATATCCCTAAAGGCCCTTGGTTATATGCTAGAGGTACTATTTTTTTATAGTATGTAAGTGCAGATTTTGGAACTTTATTCTCTTTTTCTTTAAAAATAGATAGCATTCTTTGGGCGTTTATTTTCCAAAAATCATGTCTTGCTACACATACCACTAACTCTTGTGCTGTTTGTGCTGCTGGTTGATTTAAACAGTATTCTACTAATTTCTTTTTTTTATCAAGATTTCTTACCCAATAAAATTCCCAGGGTTGCAAGTTTGATGAATTCGGAGCTAGGAGTGCTAACTCTAGGCATTCCTTCATGTCTTTTTCAAGTACAGGTTCGTCATTGTAAATTCTTACACTTCTCCTGCTTTTCAGTACTTTTATAAATTCTTCTTTATTTATCTCAGGAGCTTCTTCTTTATGTGTGTTTTTAGATTCAAATAGCTTATTTAGAATTGATTTGTTTTTTGACTTTGACATGGTTTTTGTAATTATCCCCTCAATTTAATGATTCTGTTTTGATTATTTTGCTCTTGATTAATATTATAATTTTTTAATAATCTGTATTGTTCATAAAAAGATTACGTTCTGCTTATTTATTTTAGCTTTAGTTAACAGTTCTACATATTTTTATTGCTTATTAAATACATTGTCTATGGATTATTTGATTCTTCTTTCCGCTTTCGGAACCCTAGTTTTATTGTTTGTTCTTTTACGTAAAAGTAAACCCAAAGACGGGGAAGATTCTTTGGTTAATATCAAAGAGTTAATGGATTTACGTACGGAGTTAGGAGTTAAAAATGCAGAATTAAAACATTTAAAACAAAAAATTGAAGAAATCAAATTGGCTGAAAAAGAAAATGAAGAGCGCCTAACAACCTCATTTAAAAATTTAGCGAATCAAATTTTAGAAAGTAATTCAGAAAAATTTAAAAAACAAAATAAGGAACAGATAGACAATTTACTTAACCCTTTAGGTAAAGAAATTAAAAGTTTTAAAGAGAAAGTGGATCAAACTAACAAAGACTATATTGAAAGAAATTCAGCTTTAACCCAGAAAATTAAAAGTTTAGAATCGCTTAATATTCAGCTTAGTCAAGATGCGGTTAACCTGACTAAAGCATTGAAAGGTGATTCTAAAACTCAAGGCGATTGGGGTGAGATTCAGCTAGAAGTTTTATTGGAAAAATCAGGATTAATGGATGGGGTACACTTTTCTACTCAGGGTGGCTATAAAGACGAAGATGGCAAGTTAAAAAAACCTGATTGTATTGTTAATCTTCCTGATAACAAGCATTTAATTATAGATTCTAAAGTTTCGTTAACTGCTTATGAAGCTTATTATAATGCCGAAGATGATGTAAGTAAGACTGCAGCATTGAAAAAACATGTTGAAAGTATAAGAAAACATTTTGCTGAATTAAGTAGTAAGGATTATCCATCTTTATATGGAATAAATGCTCCTGATCATGTGCTAATGTTTGTCCCTGTCGAGCCAGCTTTAATGTTGGCACTTCATGAAGATCAACGTATTTATTTAGATGCGCTTGATAAAAATATTGTCTTGATTTCAAACTCTACTTTATTGGCAACACTAAGTACGATTGCTTCTATATGGAAGCAAGAAGATCAAAAACGAAATGTTCTAGAGATTGCCAAAGAAGGCGGGTTGTTGTATGATAAATTTGAGGGATTTGTTTCAGATTTACTTAGTGTAGGTAAAAGTCTGCAAAATTCTCAGGATAGTTATCAAGAAGCAATGAATAAACTTGTCGATGGTAGAGGTAATATTATTAAAAAAGTAGAGAATCTTAAATCATTGGGTGCTAAAACTAAAAAAAGTTTACCCCAAAAAGTCTTGGATAGGGCTTCTGCCGATCAAGATGAAGCTTGATTTTTTTATTAATTGTTCATAATAAACACTTGACGAATTATGAATTGAATAGTATTTAATTCATTTTTATAAACTATCAATAACCATTAAATATGCGCAATTATAGTGTACACAAGCATAAAGAGTTGTTGTTCTATTCAGTAAAGGATAGTAATTGGAATTCTGTTCCTTTTTATGAAGCAAGTGTTTCAGCAGGGTTCCCTTCTCCTGCTGAAGATTTTATGGATTTAGAGCTAAATTTACAAGATTATCTTATTCAACATCCTTCTGCTACTTTTTGTGTTCGTGTAACAGGAGATTCTATGATAAAAGCAGGTATATCTAGCGGAGATGTGATGATTGTAGATCGTTCTTTAGAGCCAAAAGATGGTAGTATTGTGTTGGCTGTTTTAAATGGAGAATTTACTGTTAAACGCATCAAGAAAAATAAAGATCAATTATTATTAATCCCAGAAAATACAAAGTTTGATCCTATTGTTGTAAGTGAAGAAATGGATTTTAAAGTTTGGGGAGTAGTTACACATGTAGTGCATCAATTAATATGATAGCATTAGCAGATTGTAATAACTTTTATGCTTCTTGTGAGCGCGTTTTTCAGCCTAAATTAGAGCAGAAGCCAATTGTTGTACTTTCAAACAATGACGGTTGTGTTATTGCAAGAAGTAATGAGGCTAAAAAAATAGGCATTCCTATGGGGGCTCCTGCTTTTAAAATGGAAGAGTTGTTTGAGAATAATGGTGTACATGTTTTTTCTGCAAATTTTGCGCTGTATGGAGATTTTTCTCAGCGAGTGATGAACACTATGAGGACGGAGGTTAGCGCAATGGAGGTTTATTCTATAGATGAATCTTTTATGGATTTTTCTAATGTAGCTCTTCCTAAAGAGAAGGCATTGGAAATACGGGGCAAAGTTAAGTTGTGGACAGGAATACCCATCTCTATAGGTGTTGCTCCTACAAAAGCGTTGGCAAAGGTTGCAAATCATTATGCTAAAAAGTTTACAGTGGATGGGGTGTTGGTTTTAGAAAAGGCCAGTCATATTTCTAGAGCATTGAAAAAACTACCTGTACAGGATCTTTGGGGAGTAGGTAAGAGGTATGCTAAATTTCTATCTCAGAGAGGCGTGGTTACAGCTTATGATTTAGTTGGCTTGGACGAAGGTTGGATTCGTAGAAATATGACAGTGGGAGGGTTGAAGTTGGTTCAAGAATTAAAGGGGGTTTCGTGTTTTGCTATTCAAGAATCATCCCCAAGAAAAAAGAATATATGCACTGCAAGATCATTTGGTCGTAAGGTTAAATCTGCCTGTGAGTTAAAAGAGGCGGTTTCGGCATACGCTAATACGTGCTCTGAAAAGTTAAGAGCTGAGGGTTCTTGTGCTTCATTGATAACTGTATTTCTTGCCACTAATCCATTTGACTCTTCTCAACCTCAATATGGGGGAAGCAGGAAAATTCAATTGTCTACACCAACCAATGATAGCTTAGAAATAGTTAAAGCAGCCATTGAGACTTTAAAACAGATATATAAACCTGGTTTAATTTATAAAAAAGCTGGTGTTGTTGTTTCAGAAATAGTTCCTGAAAATCAAGTTCAGTTAAGTCTTTTTGATGGTGTCGATAGACGAAAAAGAAAATGTCTAATGAACTCGGTAGATCAAATAAATAAACGAATAGGTAAAAATAAAGTGCGTTTAGCTGTTCAAGGTTTTGATAGGAAGTGGCGGTTGAAACAAGAGCATCTTTCACCTTGTTACACCACTAGATTTACAGATTTACTTACAGTGTCTTTGTAGAATTTATTATTTTTATTCTTAATGTGGGTTAAGAAAATAATGAGTAGACTAGCTGTATTGTTGCTGTTTTTCAGTTACTCTTTAGAAGTTATTTCGCAAAGTTCAGATACTTTGAAAATTTTGTCTTGGAATATTCATATGCTGCCAGGAACAATATATCATGCAACGAAAAAAGGAAAGCGAGCAAATTTAATAGCAGAACAAATTCTTAATAGAGATGATGATGTGGTTGTTTTCCAAGAAGCTTTTCATTTTAGAACAAGAAGAATGCTCAAGAAAAAATTAAAGGGACGATTTACATATATTTTTAAACCAATAAATTTTAGGTTTTTTAGTTTTAAAACCAATGGTGGGGTATGGGTGTTGAGTAAGTTAAAGTTAGAAGAAAAAGCGATAATAAAATTTGACTCTTCAAGTGGTTCAAGCAGATGGGCAAGAAAAGGAGCTGTTTTACTAGAAGGAAGTGTTGGTGATAACTGTTTCCAGATAGTTGGAACACATACAAACGGTGGAAGTGTTAATAATAGTCAGTTTAAACAAATAAGGAAAGAGCTGTTAACTCCATTTGAGAAAAATTTAGTTCCACAAATAATATGCGGAGATCTTAATTGTGCAAGTTCTAAAATTAATTTGTATAAGCAGATGTTAGCAATTTTAGCTGCAATAGATTTACCAAGAGAAAGAGGCTTTCAATATAGCAATCATGAGAAAACAGCCGTAATAGATTATATTTTATTAAAAGCTAATGGTTCAGATGTAAAAGAATTGAATAAGAAAATAATACTTATAGGAAATGATTGGAAAGTGGGTGAAAGAAAATATCCTGAAACTGTGGGATTGTCAGATCATATGCCTGTAGAAAGCTCTTATGTTTTTTTTAATAATTAAACAAGAGTTTCTAGAAGAATTGGCTTGTTGTTAAGATATTCACCATAAAACCCGTTAAGTTTCATTTTTTGGATTAGTTCTTCTAATGACTTTTCATTTTTAATTTCTAAACCGACAACAGCAGTTCCTTTTTCTTTATAATTTTTTTTAGTGTATTCAAAATGAGTAATGTCATCATCTTTACCTAAGATGTTAACGACAAAATCTCTTAAGGCACCAGATCTTTGAGGGAATTTGACAAGGAAGTAGTGCTTTAAGACCGTTGTGAAGAAGCGCTTTTTCTTTTATTTCCTCCATTCGAGTTATGTCATTGTTGCTTCCACTTACTATGCAGACTACATTCTTTCCAATAATTTCATTTTTGTATTGGTCGAGAGCAGAAATACTTAATGCTCCTGCAGGTTCTACAACAATGGCATCTTTATTATATAACTCTAGAATTTCTGAGCAAAGTGCTCCTTCTTTGACTAGTAGCATGTCGTCTAAATTTTTTTTGCAGATTTCAAAATTTAAATTCCCAACTTTTTTTACAGCTGCTCCATCAACAAAAGGGTTTATTTTGTCTAAGCTGATAAGGCTATTGTATTTCAATGATTTATGCATTGATGGTGCACCTTCAGGCTCAGCTCCAATTATTTTTGTTTCAGGAGACAATTTTTTGAAGACTTCACTTACTCCAGCAGCTAATCCACCACCACCTACAGGTAGGAATAAATAGTCTATATGCTGGTTTGTTTGGTTAAGTATTTCTAACCCAATTGTTCCTTGTCCTTCAATGATTAGAGGGTCATCGAAAGGATGAATAAATGTGCAATTATTGTCTTTGCTAAATTTTATTGCTTCTTTTTTTGCATCGTCAAATGTGTCTCCAAAGAGTATTAATATAACATGATTCCCTCCAAACCATTTAACCTTGTCAATTTTTTGTTGAGGGGTTGTAGTTGGCATAAAAATAGTGCCTTTTATTTTCTCTTCATTACAAGAAAAAGCGACACCTTGAGCGTGATTGCCAGCACTAGCACAGACTATTCCTTTGGTTTTTTTGTTGATAGATAGAGAGGTTATTTTGTTATATGCCCCTCTAATTTTGTAGGATCTTACATTTTGAAGATCTTCTCTTTTTAGCAAAACATTTGCTTTGTATTTTTTGGAATAAGTCATGTTCTGAGTTAAAGGAGAATTCGCTATAACTGATTTAAGTCTGTTTGCAGCTTTTTCTATGTCCTTTAATTCAGGAAAATATGTTTTACTCAAAGTTTCCATGTTAATTGTGTTCTGGCCTTAGAGATCTGACTTTTCTTCCTGCTTGCCATAGCTCAGAATCTCTTATTTCTTTTAATTCAGTATTTAATTTTTTTCGATAATCAAGTTCTGCATTTGCTTTAATTACAACATCAGCTTCTTCACCATTGGCTACTTTGTTATATAGCTCTTCAAAAACAGGTGTTGTAGCATTTCTAAATTTGTGTCTCCAATCAAGAGCTCCTCTTTGTGCTGTAGTTGAAGTGTTTGCATACATCCAGTCCATACCGTTTTCAGCTACTAATGGCATCAGACTTTGTGTTAGCTCTTCTACTGTTTCGTTAAAAGCTTCAGAGGGTGAGTGCCCGTATTTTCTAAGTGTATTGTATTGTGCTTCAAATAAACCAGCAAGTGCACCCATAAGAATGCCTCTTTCACCAGTAAGATCAGAATATACTTCTTTCTTAAAAGTCGTTTCAAATAAGTATCCTGAACCCACACCAATTCCAAGTGCGATAGCTTTATTTGCAGCGTTACCAGAATAGTTTTGATGTACAGCGTAACTTGAATTTAGCCCTTTACCCTCAAGAAATAACCTTCTTAATGAAGTTCCAGACCCTTTAGGTGCTACTAGAATTACATCAACATCTTCATTTGGAACAATTCCAGTTTTTTCTTTATATGTTATGCCAAATCCGTGAGAGAAATAAAGTGTTTTCCCTTTTTTGAGCTTACTTTTAACCATTTCCCATTGTGCAATTTGACCGGCATCTGAAAGTAAATATTGTAAAATTGTTCCTCTTTCAGCAGCTTCTTCTAGTTCAAAAAGATTTTCACCAGGAACCCATCCGTCATTAACGGCTTTTTCCCATGTTGATGAGTTTTTACGTTGACCTACAATAACATTAAATCCATTGTCTTTTAAGTTTAATGCTTGCCCTGGTCCTTGAACACCATAACCTAATACCGCTATGGTTTCATGTTTCAATGTGTCTATTGCTTTTTTTAAAGGAAATTCATCCCTTGTTACTACGTGTTCGTTAACACCTCCAAAGTTGATTGTTGCCATTTTTTCTTTTTTTTAATTATTGTTGAGCTGCCAGTTCTACTTCTTGTAAATAGGCGTCAAATTTTTTCATTGGTTTTGTAATTGCTACTCTTCCAGATCTTACAAATTCTAGAATTCCAAAAGGTTCAAGTTCATTAAATAATTCTTGTGTTTCTTCTTTGTATCCTGTTTTTTCTAGAATAGTAAATTCTGGTTCCATTGCTAAAATTCTAGCATGATGATTTCTGATTATTTTTTCTAACGAAATATTCCTTGTTGCTAACCCTGAGAGTTTGTATAAGGCAATTTCTTGAAAAACTACTTGATTGTTAGAATGAAAAAAAGCTTTAACTACATCTACTTGTTTTTCAAGTTGCTTAACTACTTTTTTAATAAGCTCTAATTCTTCACTAACAACTATTGTGTATCTATGAATTCCGCTAACCTCACTTTCAGATGCTGTAATGCTTTCAATGTTTATATATCTTCTAGTGAAAATTATACTGACTCTATTAAGGAGGCCTATTTGGTTTTCTGTGAAAACAGAAATTGTGTATTGTTGTTTCATAATAATTTAATTTAATCTTACCTCACTAACTGATGAACCTGCTTGAATCATTGGGAAAACATTTCCTTCTTTTTTAACTTTCACTTCAAGAAGAAAACTTTCTTTGTGATTTAAAAACCGTTTTATTGCATTTGTTAATTCTGCTCTTTCAGTTACTTTTTCGGCTGCTATATGGTATCCTTTAGCTATTGTCTGAAAGTCTGGATTCACCATTTCGGTTGATGAATATCTTTTGTCGAAAAATAATTCTTGCCACTGGCGAACCATTCCTAAAAATTCATTGTTAAGAAGAAGTATTTTTATTCTTGCTTTTGTCTGAAAAATAGTCCCGAGTTCTTGAATTGTCATTTGAAACCCACCATCTCCAATTACAGCTATAACTTCTCTATCTGGAACTGCCATTTTCGCCCCAAAAGCTGCAGGTAAGGCAAACCCCATTGTTCCTAGCCCTCCTGAAGTTATATTACTACGCCAATTTTTAAAACAATAATCTCTTTGTGCAATCATTTGATGTTGTCCAACATCAGTTACTATTAAAGCTTGGCCGTTAGATAGTTCAGAAACTTTTTTTATCACCTCAGACATTCCTAAATCATCTTCTTCATTGTTTTCTTTGTGGTGAATTTTTTGATTTTCAACGTCTTTGTAATGATAGAATTGATTGATCCAATCTTGATGATTGTTTGAATTTATATGGTTTGTAAGGAGTTTTAAAGTTTCCTTGCAGTTTCCCAAGAACAGCAACGTCAGTTTTTACGTTTTTGTCAATTTCAGCAGGGTCTATTTCAAGGTGAATTATTTTCGCTTGTTTGGCATACCTTTTAAGGTCTCCAGTAACTCTATCATCAAAACGCATACCTACAGCAATAAGTACATCACATTCATTGGTTAGTACATTGGGGCCATAATTTCCATGCATCCCTAGCATTCCTACATTTAAAGGGTGGTTGGTTTCTAAAGCAGAAAGACCCATTATTGTCCAAGCAGCAGGTAGATTTGCTTTTTCTATGAAACTTTTAAACTCTTTTTTTGCATCTGCAATTAAAACTCCTTGACCAAAAAGTACATAAGGTTTTTTAGCATTATTTATCAATGTTGCAGCGGCTTTAATTTTAGTTATGTCTGAGTTAGGAGAAGGTATGTAGCTTCTGATTGACCTGCATTTTTTATAACTAAAATCTAGAGTGTCAAATTGAGCGTCTTTAGTGATGTCTACAAGAACGGGGCCTGGTCTTCCAGAACCAGCAATGTAAAATGCTTTAGCTATTGCTTTTGGTATGTCTTCTGATTTGGTCACTTGTATGTTCCATTTGGTTACAGGCATGGAAATTCCAACTACATCGGTTTCTTGAAATGCATCGGTGCCAAGAAGATCGCTTGACACTTGACCTGTAATGCATACTAAAGGTGTCGAGTCGATCTGAGCATCTGCAATTCCTGTAATTAGGTTTGTTGCTCCAGGTCCAGAAGTTGCTATGCATACACCTGTTTTTCCTGATGCTCTGGCGTAACCTTGAGCTGCGTGAGTAGCTCCTTGCTCGTGTCTTACAAGAATGTGGTTTAGTTCATTTCTAAAGTCATAAAGTGCGTCATATACTGGCATTATTGCACCTCCTGGATATCCAAATATAGTATCTACACCTTCTTTAATTAGAGATTGAACTACTGCCTGAGCTCCTGTTAGATTTTTGTTGTTTTTGTTTCCATTATAAATCTGTTACACAGCCCAGTGAGGCGGTAGATACATTTTTGGCATACTTGTAAAGTGTGCCTTTGTTAACTTTTAGTTTTGGTGCTTTCCATTGTTTAAGCCGATCTTTAATTTCATTTTCATTAAGCTGAAGATCGATTGTGTTTTTTTGTGCATCAATTGTAATTATATCATTGTTTTTTATAATTGCTATCGGGCCTCCAATTTGCGCTTCAGGAGTTATGTGGCCAACGACAAATCCGTGAGTGCCCCCAGAAAACCGTCCATCGGTTATAAGGGCTACATCACTCCCTAATCCAGCTCCCATAATTGCTGCAGTAGGCTTTAACATTTCAGGCATTCCTGGGCCTCCTTTAGGGCCTTCGTACCTTATAACGATAACGTCTCCTTTTTCAACTATTCCATTTTTTATGGCGTCATTAGTTTCGTATTCACCATTGAAAACTTTTGCAGGGCCAGTGAATTTTAAACCTTCTTTCCCGGTTATTTTAGCAACAGCTCCTTCTGGGGCTAAATTCCCTCTTAAAATTCTTATGTGTCCAGATGATTTTATGGGGTTTTTGATTGTTTTGATTATTTGCTGATTTGGAGCTAAATCTGGAATGTCTCGTAGGTTTTCGGCTAGAGTTTTACCCGTAACTGTAAGGCAGTCGCCATGAATTAAGCCTTCGTTAAGTAAGTATTTTAAAACGGCAGGAATTCCTCCTACTTGGTGAATGTCTTCCATGAGGTATTTACCGCTAGGTTTTAAGTCTGCGAGGAACGGGGTGTTATCACTTATTTCTTTAATGTCGTCTATGGAAAAAGGAATGTTGGCTGTTTTCGCAATTGCAAGGAAATGGAGAACAGCGTTGGTTGAGCCGCCTAAAATAGTTACTAGCGTTATTGCGTTTTCCAAAGATTTTTTTGTAATTATATCTGATGGCTTAATGTCTTGCTCTAATAGGTTTAATAATAGCTTTGCCAGCATTATAAGCTTCTGACTCTTTGCTTTTGCCAACTGCTGGGTTTGATGAATTATAAGGTAAAGAAAATCCTAAAGCTTCAATAGCCGATGCCATAGTATTTGCTGTATACATACCACCACAAGCACCTGCTCCAGGACAAGCTTTTTCAATTACACATTGGTATTCATCATTATCAATTTTTCCTGCAACCTTTTGTCCCCAAGCTTCAAAGGCAGATACAACATCTAATTTATTTCCTTTATGTGAACCAGACTCTATAGTTCCTCCATACACTAATACTGATGGTCTGTTGACTCTTAGCATAGCCATTAATGCTCCAGGCATATTTTTGTCGCATCCTACAACTGTTACAAATCCATCATAACTCATTCCTTCAACTACTGTTTCCATTGAATCTGCTATAACATCTCTGGATGGCAGTGAAAATCTCATTCCTGGTGTTCCCATTGAAATTCCATCACTTACACCTATAGAATTAAATATAAGGCCTACTCCGTTGTTGTCGTTGATCCCCGTTTTAACATTTTTTGCAAGTTCATTAAGGTGCATATTACATGGGTTCCCTTCATATCCAGTGCTTGCAACTCCAATAAGAGGTTTCTTGAAATCTTCTTTTGTTAGTCCAATTGCGTGTAGCATTGCCTGTGCTGCTGGTTGTGAAGAGTCTTGTGTAACTCTTTTGCTAAATTTATTTAGTTCCATATTAGACAAGTTCGAAATGATAATAATCCTGATTGATCACTTTCTGCTGGTAGAGTCTAGAGAGTTCGTATCCTAATGATTCGTTCCATTGTAAAGGGTAAGTATTTTTGTCCAGTGAATTTATTTGAGCTATTTCTGCTGCAGTTCCAGTGAAAAATGCACTATCCGCTTTTTTAGCTTCCTCAATTGTGAAGTGCTTTTCAATAACTTCAATTTCTAATTCTTTTGCCATTTCAAAAACGGTAGCTCTGGTTATTCCTGGAAGAATGTTTCCAAGTGGGCAAGTGTAAAGTGTTTTGTTTTTTTCAAAAAAGAAATTTGCTCCTGGACCTTCTGCCACTTTATCATTTACATCGAGTAAAAGGGCTTCGTCAAAACCTTTGGATTTGGCTTCTGTTGTTGCTAAAATTGAATTGGTGTAGTGTCCAACAGTTTTAGCCTCAACATGACAAGATTTAGGATGAGGTCTTCGGTAGGAAGATGTCATTATGTTTAATGGGTTGACTCCGAGATATTTTTCCCATTTCCATGCGCACATAAATATTTTTGGTTTCGAATTGCTTGTTAGCGTCATGTTTGGAGTAAGGGAAATTAATGGTCGTATGTATGCGTCAGTTAAATTGTTTTTTTCTAATAACTCATAGCTGATTTTAACTAATTCTCTAACAGTGTATTTCACCGGAATGTGCATTTTCCTAGCAGATTGTAATAGTCTTTCAAAGTGTTCTTCTGCTTTGAAAATGTATGTGCCGTTTTCAGATTTGTAGGATCTTATGCCTTCAAATACGCCATTTCCATAATGTAATGTTTGATCATATAAACTTGTATTTGCTTGGTCAGCTTTAATCCATTTCCCATCAAGAAATACTGTTGTGTTTTTTGTGTAGTACATTTTGTTTTTTTTAGTTAAAAAAAAAAGCCCTTCTTAACAAGAAGGGCTTTAAATTTTTGGTATATCCTTCCTAGCTCATTACTGTATAGTAATAATTGAAATAATAATTATATTTATTAGTTTAGTCATTAAATAAAAAACCTTTCTAATGTTATGGTTCGTTTTATCATATTAAAATTGCTTATGTATATGCTGTAAATGAATGTCATGCGCTTATATAGGGCAAATGTATATTTTAAATTTTCACTTCCAACAATATTTCTTTAAATAAGAATTTTATTTTAAAAGGTCTGATTTGTTTTTATCGCGCTTAATTTTCTCATTGTTGAAAACATTTTTAATAATTAGACAACCGTTGTAGTTGTTAGTTTGACTTGATTTTGTAAGTTCGTTTTATAATTAATTAATCAAGTGCATATGAACGAACTCGACAAACTAAAGCAAGAAATAGAAGAGCTTAAAAGTAAGCTTACTGGTAACATGATGGATGACATGGAAACTAGAGATAAAATTCATAATCTGGAAATGAAAGTAAATGGTGTTAAGCCAGAAGACTCTCATTTTGATTGCATTGGTTGCGGTTCTTAATAAGTATCCAGAACGTGTATTGCTAAGCTACTTTATAAAGTAGCTTTTTTTATAACCGAAAGTTTAAATAATGCCCAAAGCCATAGCAATTGACAACAACATTAGCATTAAAATAACTGAATATTGAATGAAGCTAACAGTTATTTTGTTTAAAATCTTTCCTACCAAAATAGGCTCCAATAAAAGCGCATAATGTAGCGGTTAATAAGAGCAGTAATAGGTTCTCGTTAATTTTCAACTCTTTGTATTGAGTGAAATAAATTGATAACCTTGAGATGTCGACAATTGTTGCTATCATTATTCCTGAGGCAATAAAGCTAATTTTACTCAAATTTAGTTTAATCAAAAAAGCACTTCTTAGTGCTCCCTGATGACCTGAAAACCCACCAAAGAAACCACTTAATAGCCCTCCGAAATATATTTTATTTTTTTTAAAAGACATTTTTTTATAGAATGGAAATAATTCTAAAAAAGCAAATGAAAATATTAAAATGCTAATAAATAAATTAATCGGAGAAACTGTGAAAAACTGACTTGCTATGGTATAAGAAATTTCATAATTTGATTTGGAAAATGAAAGAAGTGTAAATGCCCCTATTAACGATCCAATAAATCCTGTTAATCCAAACTTGAGTACAACACCCCAATTTATGTTTTTGCCAACTAGCACGGTTTTAAATAAATTATTCATTAAATGAACAATTCCTGTTAAAGCAATAGCAATTTCAATTTCGAAAAATAAAGCAAATACAGGCATTAATAGTGTGCCAAGTCCAAATCCAGAAAAGAAGGTGAGAATTGATGCTGAAAATGCAGTAATGCCTATGATTAATAAGTCCATTTATTTTTTTAAAAATTTATTTTTTCAGCAAAATAATAATATTTAGTTATAAATTATAGTTGTTTATATAATTGATAGATTTAATAAGTCTAAATCTGTTTATATGACAAATTTTCATGGTTGTTGTGTTCCAAATTTTGTTTTTTGTATTGTAATAACATAAAATAAATACGTATGAAAAATTACTTATGTCTTTTGTTCCTCTACGATATCAATCGTATTACAGGCACAATCAAAGAGTGTTTCGTTTGATGTTAAGTTGGCCAATGCTGGTGTTTCAATTGAAGATGCTTCGATAATGTATGATGGTTCTTATTATAGGATTGATTACCCTGACGGTGATGTTCCAGCTAATATAGGTGTTTGCACAGATGTTATTATTCGTGCGTATAGAGTTCTGGGTGTTGATTTGCAAAAAGAAGTTCATGAAGATGTTTTAAAAAACAATGCTGCATACAGTAGGTGTTAAAAGAGTCGATAAAAACATTGATCACAGAAGAGTTCCTAACTTGGCAACATTTTTTAAAAGACATGGAAAAGTTTTGCCAATAACAAGTAACGCCTCTGATTATAAACCTGGAGATGTTGTTTGGTGGAATCTGTCGGAAACGGGGAGTCTAGACCACATAGGTTTAGTTGTTAACCAAAAATCTGATGATGGAGAAAGATTTTTAGTAATTCACAACATGGGAGGTGGTCAGGTAATTGAAGACTTCCTTTTTAATGCTAAAATAGTTGGTCACTATTCTTACGAGAAGAAGTAAGATTAGGCTATTAAGAACCTAATCATAAGCAACAATTCTTCTATACTGTTAAAACTCTGGTTTGCTATCTAATTTTATCGATTCATTAGAATCTGTATTGCCAATGTAATTGGCTTTAAGATCTTCATAAAATTTTGCGTTTGAAGTTTGTATATATGGTAATACCCATAACAAACCAATACCACATGTGAGAATAGCTAGTATTATCCATCCAATGAAGCTTAATCCAAGTAAGAAATATTGCATTTTATAACCATACATCATTTCTTTACTTTTCTTGAGTGCATCATTAGGAGATATCTCATCATCTTCAGTTAAAATGAACCATACTTGAGAATACCCGATTTGAGCAATAATACCAGGTATAATAAATAAAAGTGTCCATAACAAAACATAAAAAAATAAAGCAAGTAAGTACCTAAAGCTCTACCGTAATTTTTGAAACCATCAAATAGTTGATTTACATTAGCTTCTTCTTTTCTAGAATAGTTTAAGAAAAATATTGCTAAGCCCAATACAAGTGGACCTGTAATAAATAAGGACGCAACCATACCAACATATGGTATGTTTTGAATAACGGCCGAGATGATAAAGTATACTGCAACTGTCCCTATTGCTGGTCCCCAATTTCCAGATAAGACTTCTCTTGCTTCAGCCCTTAGCGTTTTGATTGTTTTTCATGAAATATAGTTTTATTAAATGATTTATTTTCGAATTAATATTTTAAAATTTAAACTTAAAATATCACAATGTTTTAAATTGATAACTTTTTGTAAAATTAAACTTATTTCATTCATTAAATAGTTTATTTTCGCACCAAAATTTAAAAGTAATGAAAAAAATTATTTTAGCAATATTATTAATTCCTTCTGTTTTTTCTGCACAATTAACTAGAATTGAAGATTCTAATTTTGAACAACAATTGATTAACCTAGGTTATGATGATGTTTTAGATGGTGGTGTTATTACAGTTGATATAGCCTCGGTTCAGCAACTTAATATTTCCAACAGTAATATTTCTGACCTAACAGGTATTGAGGATTTTATGTCATTAAAAAGCCTTAATTGTATGAATAATGATTTAACAAGCTTACCTATAAATCAAAACGTAAATCTTGAGAGTTTAAATTGTTTTGGAAATTATCTAAACAGTTTAGATATGTCTCAGATACCATTGTTGATGTCTTTAAATTGTGGTAATAATATTTTATTGTCTTTAGATGTTACTGCTAATTCTAATTTAGAAGAGTTGTATTGTTCAAATAACAACTTATATAGTTTAGATGTATCAGCTAATTACAATCTTGAAATTTTACATTGTAATAACAATGTGATTACTAACCTTAATCTTTCTAATAATACACTATTAATTGATTTGCAATGCGAGGAGAACTTATTGATTGATTTGGATGTTTCAACAAATCTTTATTTGGAGAATATTTCTTGTGCATTTAATCTAATTCAAAACTTTAACTTGGTTTCAAATGTGAATTTAAATAATTTAAATTGTTCTGGAAATTCTATAATTTCATTAGACTTTTCTAGTAATACTTTTTTAGAAATTTTAGATTGTTCTAGTAACAGATTAAAACAATTAAATGTTAGCTTAAATTCAAATCTAAGAGCTTTAAATTGCAGTAGTAATGGATTAAAGTGTTTAAACGTTAAAAATGGAAACAATTCTAACTTTATATTATTTAACGCTGTAAGTAATAAAGAGCTAGAATGCTTAGATGTAGATGATCAATTTTATGCAATAACTAATTGGTCTAATAATGTTGATCCTGGTGTTGTCTTTAGTACTCATTGTGGAACTACATGCTCGGGGTCTTTAACAGACTTACTGTCAAAAGAAGATGAGTTTTCTATTTACCCAAATCCAGCTCATGGGTTAATCAATATTTCAACTAAAACTAATAAAGCATTTACTGTTAATCTAATTGATTGCTCAGGAAGATTACTTTTAACTACAAATGATAGACAGATAGATTTAAGTGGTTTAGCTGTTGGTACATATTATTTGAAATTAATAATTGGTAATCAAGTTCATGTTTCAAAAGTTATAAAAAATTAATTACTTTTTTATTATTTCTTGGCTTGTTAATGGGTGCACCCAATCTGGAAGAGAAATGTCTAAATGTTCTAAATTCATTTCTTTGATAGCAACTTTAGCGCTTACTAACCCATCAGCTGAAGTGAATGCCGTTTTCACAACTGAACTAAAATGAATTTTACCATTTCTTTCAGCTTTTTGTAGAAAGTAAAACCATCGTTCGTCATAACCAATGATAGTTGTTGTTAGAGTGAAACTTTGAAAGAGTCTTATTCTGTGACGGTATTCATTGTATGTTCCAGCAACAGTTAAAGACCATTTTTTTCTTTTAAGTAATTTGTGAAGTTTGATTTTTAAAACAAAATCAAATCTCCCTAAGTCTAAAAGAGTTACATATCGTCCATTATTTAATTCAAGGAATGGATCTAAATCGTGTGGCCAAACACGAATTTTTAATTTACTTGTAGTATTCTCTGGGTTTTCTTTTGCTGAGAAAAATCTTTTTGTTACTAGTTTTATGAGTCTAAAATATGGATACATTAATAAGAAGATGCATTTAACTGGTTTAGCAACAATTTACGTATAAAGTGCTTGTTTTCCTTCAAACTCTTTAATTTATTAAAATTTATATAAGCTCCTTCAGAATGAATGCTAAAAAAATTGGAACTAAATATAGATAAGCGAAAGAATGGAATAATCCATCCATAATTTTCTATGCCTTTAGTTATGTGAACTACTATTCCTTTAGGTCTTAATTCGATATTAGCATATTGAATGTCATTAAAATTACTTTTAACTTTAATAAAATGAGAGCTGAAATTCTCTATAATCATTCTTCTTGAGCCAGTTCCTTTTAATTTTAACCTCTTAATTAAATTGAATTTCTCACCTAAAATCGCATCAATTTTATTGTTATTTTCTTTACTGTAATATGTTAAATTTAGTATCATTTATTTATAAAAGGATATGCGATTTTCATTGGAATTTTTTTGTCATCTGTTACAATATCTGAGCTTAGATAACTTGTTTTTGTTTTTACTTTTAGACTTATTAGTAAAGCGAGAGAGTCAAGAATATCATCTTTAGAAACAAATTTCCTTGAATATTTTTTGAGTGTGGAATTAAATGTTTCGAAAATAGTAGGGTTCATGTATCTTAAGTATTTTAAGTCGTTCTTCAATTCCACTTTTTTTGTGTTTGCTAAATTGAAGGTCTAAACCATTATTTAGTTGTAAAAAACAAAGTTCCGGATGAGACTCTTCAAAAAATTCTATATGATGTTTGTTGTTTATTAAGTAGGTGTCTAAATCTTTTATTTTTGGAGTTATGTTCCAAGATTGAATTGATAATGATTTAGAAGTTTCTACAATGTTTAGTTCTTTTGCTTCTGAATAAGAATTAGCATATACGGCTTTTCTTGTTGGGCAATTAAATACAGAATGTTTAAATGATGATAATTTAGATCTTAAAAGTTGATCTATAGTTCTTGGATTTTTCTTTGACCCTAATCCAATTGGAATATCTATCCAGATTTTAAATTTTGAGTTTATCCCGCTTGTCAATTCTTCTATACTAGAGAACACATTTATATTTATTTCACCTTTATTGTATAGTGCGCAACACCATCCACTTTTACATCCGTCAATACCTATGTTAATTGTGTTCACGAATGAATATATTAATGATTTAAACAAAGCGATACTTTGTTAAGTAATAAAATATTTTTGTTTAATAATAAATTAATTTATTGTGAATAATGCTTGTCAATTGTGTCAAAGAAATGTTGAATTAACTTTTCATCACTTAATTCCAAGAAAAAGTCATAAAATTAAGTTCATTAGAAAAAAACACGCTCAATTAAATTTGAATACTTATGGAATTAACATTTGCAGAGATTGTCATAAAATGATACACAAAACTATTAATCATAAGCAGCTTGCTCTAAGTTATTTTTCTAAGGAAATGTTGTTGCAAAATCCACAAATATTGAAATTTGTGAAATGGGTGCGAACTCAAACGAGAAAAGTTAAATAGATTATTAGCTAGGCTTGTATTCAGCAAATAACTCGTGATTTTTACCAGTAAATTGTTTGTAAAAATCACTTATAAATAATAAATCTTTATTTATATCTCCTGTTGGTAAAAATATTTCAGAAATACCTGCTATTTTTTTATTGTAATCTAAATAACCTAGTACAATTGGAACATTGGCTGCAACAGCAGTTCTGTAAAATCCAGTTTTCCAATTTGGATTTTTACTTCTAGTTCCTTCAGGTGAAATCATAATAATAAGTTCCTTTCTTTTTTTGAATAAGTTAACCATGTATTCAATAACGCCAGAAGATTTTTTAGAAGTTTTTTTATTGTCTACTCCAATTCCTCCAAGAGGTCTGAAAATGATGTTAAATGGAAACTTCATCCAACTTTTCTTAATTAGAAATTGAGGTTTTAATTTAGAAATAGTAGCTGCTGCTGTAAAATAGATTGCATCCCAGTTGGATGTGTGTGGAGCACCAATTAAAATAAACTTTTTGTAATTAGAAAGACTTTCTTTATTTAAAATCAATTTCCACCCATTAATTTTAAAGAGCAACATGGTAATTAATCTAAACATATTTAAAATTATTATCGATCAAAAAATGTTCTTTTATTTAGTATTTAATTATTGTCTTCTAAATTGAAGATTTTTTCTGATGATCCATTGTTGTAAAGTCTAATAATTAACCCTTTGTGATTGGCATTAACTTTTCTTCCTAATAGATCTGTGTGTGCAATAATCTTTTTCTCTTTAAAAGAAGAAGTAATGTTATTTGAGCTTGTTACGTTTGTTAAGTATTTACTAAAGAATAACCATATCTCTTCACTTGAATCTATGTCCATATTTCCATAATCTCCAGGCCAGTCGTGATCACCTCCAATAACTTTATATAACCATACTTCATTGTCATAGTTACTACTAAAGTGTTTTTGTGCTTCAATTGTACTTCCATCAGTAGTAACAATATCTGGGATGTTTTCAATTAAAAGTTGGTCACAAAAATTATTCTGAGACCATTTCTCTATTATAGTGTCCATGTGATAAAAAACTCCCCATCCAGTAGAATTGTTATAATCACCAGCCCAAAGATTAACTCCATCATCTGTGCCGTGAATTTCCATTACAGGAATTGAATTGTTTCCACAAGTGCTTCCGTAAGAGTCGAACATAGTCCCTGCTACGCTTGCAATGGCGGTAAATGTTTGTGGTGCTTGACAAGCCAGCATGTAGCTCATTTCGCCACCATTAGACATTCCAGTAGCAAATGTATTTAAGGGGCTTAAGTTGTGTTGGATTTGTAGGTGTTCTACTAAGCTTATGATAAAACCTATGTCGTCAACAGTTTCATTTGGATGGAAATCGTAGCCAACATTCCAGAAATTATTGGACCAATCGTCAGAAGTTCCTTGGGGATAGCAAACTGCAAATCCGTTTTGATTGGCTACGCTATTCATGCCTGAATAATTTTTAATCCCACTTGCAGACCCAGAATATCCGTGCATAACAACAACTAGAGGAGCTCCAGGAGAAATATTTGCCGGTTCATGATAAATATATTGTCTAATAATTCCATCATGAATAAAAGATTGTATTTGAGAAATAATATTGATGCTATTTGATAGTAAAAGTAATATTGTAAATATTCTCATCTTCATAATTTATTTATAAAGTTAATTTAATAATTAACCTTCACTTCTTTTGTAAAACATTTCTAGCTAAGAAATAATTTCTATTTTGTAAATTTGTATAAGAAATATTTGCAATGGATGATAACAAAACACCAAAATTCCTTTTCAACAAGTATAACCGTGAATATGCAGAAAAACTTTTAGCAAAAGAAGATTTTCAAAGAAAAACAGTTTCATTTTATAGATATACCATAATTGATGATCCAAAATCCTTAAGAGATGAGCTTTTTATTTCTTGGTCAAAATTAAATATTTTAGGTAGAATTTATTTGTCAAAAGAAGGCATTAACGCTCAGCTTAATGTTCCCGAACATAATTGGGATGCTTTTGTTAAGAATGTTCATTCAGTTTCTAATTTTAAAAATATTCCCTTTAAGTATGCTGTAGAAGAAAGTGGTTCAGGATCTTTTTATAAATTAACCATTAAGGTCAGGGATCAAATTGTTGCAGATGGTTTAAGTATTGATGATTATGATGTAACTAACGTAGGAAAACATTTGTCTGCTCAAGAATGGAATGAAGCTCTAAATGAAGGAGCTATTGTTGTGGATATGAGGAATCATTACGAAAGCGAGATAGGGCATTTTAAAAATGCAATATGTCCAGATTCTGAAACTTTTAAACAAGAGCTGCCTTTGGTTAAAGATCTTTTAGATGGAAAACAAAAAGAAAAAGTTCTTCTTTATTGTACCGGTGGGATTAGGTGTGAAAAGACATCATCTTTTTTAAAACATCATGGTTTTGAAGACGTTAATCAGTTACATGGGGGAATTATTGACTATACGCATCAAGTTAATCAAGATGAAAATTTAGAAAACCTTTTTGTAGGTAAGAATTTTGTTTTTGACGATAGAATTTCTGAAAGAATTTCTGAAGACATTATTAGCAATTGTCATCAATGTGGTAAACCATGTGATGAGCATACAAATTGCAAGAATGTACAATGTAATCTGCTGTTTATTCAATGTGAAGATTGTATGGTCGAAAATAATGGATGTTGTTCTGTTGATTGTGATCAAATTAATTCATTGCCTGAAGATCAGCAGAAAAAACTAAGAGCTGGAAAAGAGAATAAAAAGATGTTTCATAGTCACAAAAAGGTTGATTTAAGAGAGGGCGTTAAAAAGGGGAAATAAATTAAATTCTACAAACTCTATTTAATAATTTCCATTGATTAGTTTTGATTATGTTTTCAAAAGCATTTATTAGTTTTAATTGGATTACACTTGTTTTAATTTTTCTAGTTGTAATTGCTGGAAGTTTTGTTAGAATAACAGGCAGTGGCATGGGTTGTCCAGATTGGCCTAAATGTTTTGGTCAATGGATACCACCAACAGACATTTCTCAATTACCAGAAAATTACAATGAAGCATTTTTAGAAAAGAGAATAAGAAAGATAAAAAAATTCACCGCTTTTCTAAATGCAATTTCACTAGAAAAATCTGCAAACAGTATAAATAACGATGCTGATTTATTAAAAGAGCAACCTTTTAATGCTCAAAAAACTTGGACAGAATACATTAATAGATTAGCAGGTTTTTTAGCAGGAAACGCTATTTTAATTGTTTTTTTATGGATTGTAATTTATTACAGGCAAAGAAAATTAATTGGTTTAAGTTTTCTTAATTTAATTTTATTAGTTGTGCAAGCTTGGTTTGGTTCTATTGTAGTAGCTTCAAATTTAGTTCCATGGACAATTACTGTTCATTTGTTATTGGCTTTAGTAATTATAGGATTACAGCTTTACCTTGTTTTTTTAATAAGTCCTTCTCAGCAGCATAGACTCGTTTTCCCCAAATGGATCAAATGGTTAATTTGGATTTGTTTTTCTATCACTGTTTATCAAATGTTTTTAGGTACACAGGTTAGAGAGTATATTGATGAGTTGTCAAGAAAAGGTTTTGGAAGAAATGATTGGAGTAGTATGTTAGGGGTTACTTTTTTTATTCACAGAAGCTTTTCCTGGCTAGTGTTAATTCTTTTAACAATACTTGCTTTTTATAACGAGAAAAAGAAAAAATACAAACCAATTAGATGGATGTATACACTATTGGCAATTGAATTGTTTTCAGGTATTTTGTTGGCACATGCTGACATGCCTGGTTTGGCTAGAACAGCACATTTAGTTTTAGCTTCTTGTTTGTTTGGAATTCTTGCAATGATTGTTTTTCGTCTGAAAAAGAACAATTTGGTCCTAAAGAGTTAGCCGCCAATAGAAATCATAGATCTATTTTTAAGTTCATTTGGATTCGTCTTCTCAAATGATTTAATTCCTGCGTGTTGTTTTTTCTTATTGTAAATGGATTCTTTTATTAATGGAATTAAAGGGAGGTTTTTACGATGTGCAGTAAGTAAATCTATTTCTTTGTTGGAAAATAAACAATTTTTAATTTTACCATCTGCGGTTAATCTAATTCTGTTGCAAGTGTCACAAAATGGGTTGGTAACAGAACTAATAATTCCAAAACTTCCAGTTGCATTTTTTAATTGAAAATTTTTAGCCGTATCGTTTGGATGATCTTCAATTTTTTTAAAGCTTTTGTCTCCTAATTCTTTCTTAATGGTATTAAGTATTTCCTTGTATGATACCTTTTTGTCCCAATTCCATTGATTGCCATCGAATGGCATAAACTCTATGAATCTAAGTTCTATCGGCTTGTTTTTAGACCAGTTTACAAAGTCAACAATCTCATCATCATTTACATTTTTAATGAGAACAACATTTATTTTAACCTTGAAATTTTCCTGAATTAAAAGTTGAATATTTGACATTACTTTTTTGAAATAATCTCTTTTTGTTATGGTGTTAAATCTTTCTTCTTTTAATGTGTCTAAACTTACATTCACAGATTTTACACCAGCTTTTTTTAGATCTAAAATGTATTGATCTACAAGAATGGCGTTGGTAGTTAAAGAGAGTTCAATAGGAAGTTTTCCTAGCTCATTAATAACAAGTTTGGCATTTTTTTTAACTAAAGGTTCTCCTCCAGTAAGCCTAATTTTTTTTATTCCTTGAGAAATGAAAACTTTTGCAATTTCAATAAGCTCTTCTGCTGTCATAAACGAGGATCTTTCTCTCAATTCAATTCCTTCTTCTGGCATGCAATAGAAACATCTCAGGTTACATTTATCGGTCAATGATATTCTTAAATAATCATGCTTTCTCCCATGATTATCTTCTAAGTATTTTTGTTCATTGTTCAAATCAGTGTCTAGCTCCTTTCATTATTCTGAAAATATGAAGTAGAGAAGGGAATAGTGCGTCAATAGATTCTGCAGCTCCTCTTGTTGAACCGGGTAGGGCAAGAACTAATGTTTTTTCTTTGATCCCAGCAACACTTCTAGAGAGCATTGCGTATGGAGTTCTGTCTTGACCGTATTTTCTTGATGCTTCAGCTATTCCTGGAATTTCCTGATCCAATAAAGGAATAATTGCTTCTGGTGTTAAATCTTTAGGAGAAAGACCAGTGCCACCAGTGTAAATTAATAAATCAGTATTTAGTTCAGCGTGTTTAATTAATTGTTCTTGAATTTTCTTATTCTCATCCGGAATTATTATGTAGTCAATAACATTAACATTGCATTTTTTTAATTTTTCAATTATTGTTTTCCCTGCAACATCTTCTTTTTTACCTTTAGAAATAGTGTCTGAACAAACAATTATTGCAGCCTTAATTGGTTTTTTGAAAGCATCTTTAAAATCTGATTTCCCACCTTTTTTATTAACTAATTTAATTTGGTTTATTTCAATGTTTTTTTCAATTGGTTTAAGCATGTCATAAAGAGTAAGGGCCACTACACTTGCAGCATGCATTGCTTCCACCTCTACACCAGTTCTGTAAATTGTT
The DNA here is from genome assembly GCA_943788115.1 of uncultured Flavobacteriales bacterium. Classification (GTDB taxonomy): domain Bacteria; phylum Bacteroidota; class Bacteroidia; order Flavobacteriales_D; family Parvicellaceae. Next base: position 69,168 of record CALSPA010000008.1, on the reverse strand, counting down.
TTTACTGTGACTAGAATCTTTATTTCGAGTTCATTTATTTGATATTCTATGCCAGTAAATTCAATTGGCATCGGATGACAATCAGGGATCATTTCAGCGGTTCTTTTTACAGCAAAAAGTCCTGCTGTTTTAGCCATTTCTAATACATTCCCTTTTGGAACCTGGTTGTTTTTAATAGCAGTTACTGTTTCTATAGAGCCTAGCTTAACAATTGCTTGTGCTGTAGCTACTCTTAGCGTTGTTGATTTGTGAGTGATGTCAATCATGAATTAAATTCTAAGTGTTAATTTTCCATTGATGTGTTTTATCTTCAAAAATTTCTTTACCAAAAATAGGGGCTTTACTTTTAATTTCTTCTATTAAATATTCAATTGCTGCTTGAGCATTCTTTCTATGTTTTGATGAAGCAAAAACAAAAAGACAAATTTCTCCAGCATTAACTACTCCAATACTGTGGTGTATGTGCATGCAGGTTAAGTCAAATTTTTCAAATGTTTTTTCTCTAATGTCATGAAATACTTTGTTTGCCATTTCTTCTTGAGCTGAATAATCGATGGCTATAACTTCTTTGTTGTTTATTTGATCTGCACGTACTTGTCCAAGAAAAATTTGATGAGCACCTATGTTTTTCTTAGTTTGATGCTTGGCAATTGAATTCCCAATGAAATTGGAGCTAATAGGCCCAATAATAAAACAATTTTTCACTTTATTTTTTTTAATCTCCATTTCACTAACTTTTTATAAATGTTGTTTGATTTTATCCCAATTTTTTAATCCACTCTCTAAACTTACAATATTGGGGAAATGTTGTTTTTCATTAATCACTGATAACGCTTGTTTACTTCTTAATCCGCTATTACAAATTAAGACAACTTTTTTTTGTTTTTCAATTTTATTTAAATGATTAAGAATGTCATTTAGTGGAATGTTTAAGGCTTTTAATTCAATGCATTTTGGTAATTCATTTGGTTCTCTAACATCGATAAATTGTATCTCATTATTTATTTGCTTTATCAAGGAATTGTAGCTAATTTCTTTTATTGAATTACAGTTAAATGAGTAGTCTTTTTCATGAAATAATAAATCTTTTTTTAACCTATTGTATATACTGTGTTTCTTTTTTTTATAATCTATTATTGTAATTGAGGAGTCAAGTGAGTTGTAAATTTTAAGTTTATTAGTTAATGTTTCACCATAATTAAGAAGAATTTTCAGTGATTCATTTACTTGAAAAGCTCCAATTATTGATGTGATTACTCCTAAAACTCCAGAATCTTCACAATTTTGCATTGATGTGTTTTGCTGTTTTGGAAATAAACACCTGTAAGTTCCACTTTCTTTGTAATTAAAAACTGCTATTTGACCTTCATGCTTGAAAACAGCTCCAAAGACTAATGGTTTATCTAATAAAATGCAAGTGTCATTTATTAGATATTTGGTTTGGATGTTGTCTGTGCAATCTATGATTAAGTCGTAATTTTTTAACGTATTGTAGTTATTGTTAATTGTTAATTGGAAGTTATATTCAATAAATTTTGTTGATGAATTTAATTGTTGAAGCCTTTTAATGGCTTCTTTCACTTTTGATTTTCCTACAGAGCTTTTCCCATATAAATTTTGCCTAGGTAGGTTGTATAAAGAGACAGTGTCGTGATCTACAATTCCTATTGTTCCAATTCCGCAAGTTGTTAACTGTGTTAGAACTGGACAACCTAAACCTCCTGCGCCAATTACTAAAACCTTACTTGTTTTTAATTTCAATTGTCCTTTTTCACCAATTTCTTTGAGTATGATTTGTTTACTATATTGTATTAAATCTTCTTTGTTAAGCATAGTTATGAAAGTGACTTATTAGAATTGTTAGATTTGTATCAGTAAATTTTAAAGATACTTTCTTAAATGAAAAAACACATTTCTAAATTAACTATTATTTGTTTATTTACGCTCTGTTTGTTGGGTTGTGATTCTTCTGACAATGAAATTTGCAAATACGCTAATTTATATTCTTCTAATTCTTCGATTGTGCCAACTATATCTTCTGGGGTTTACAATTCAGAATTTTTGGATTTAGAATTCAAAGGATCTGGAGCTACAAACATGGTTTGCGTTTATAACAAAGATACAGTTGAGACTGCTGGAAGTACAATCGGTTTAAAAATAGGGTTAGATGAGCTTAAGGTTAGTTTAATACCCTCTGCAGCAAAGGTTTATAGACAATATTCCAATACTTGGCATTCTCCAAAAGGTAAATTGTCATCTTTCCACAATGTTAAAGTGTTTCAATATAACGAGGGTATTCTTATTGATTCCATAGCCTGTAGTTATATTCTTGGTTCATCTTCAAAAGATGAATTGCCTGTTGTTAGCTTAAGCGTTGAAGAAGAATTTCTATTTAGCCAAGATTCAGGATCTTACGTGCCTGGAAAAAGTTTTAATCCTGATGATGAATATAATTCTGGTAATTATTACCTGTTTAAAAGGAGAAAACAACCTGTCGATATTCAAATTTTAGATTCAGCTAATGAATACTTGAATGATAATCTTTTTTTTAGAACACATGGATACATAACTCCTGTTGCGCCACAAAAAAGTTTGCGATTCTACAATAATGGTAATAGAGCGCTGAGTGATTTATTGGGTATAACCCATGAGTTAGATAAATTTATTTTAAGATCCTCTTATTCTGGTTGGCAGTCTGAGGTTTTTGTTGATGGGTGGATAGCAGATGTGTGTGAAAATTTAAACTTAGATGTTATGGCTTATCGTCCAGCTAAAGTGTATTTGAATAAGGAGTATTGGGGAATACATGGGTTAAGAGAAAGACTAGACATTAAAGCTATCGCAAGTAAGTATGGTGTTAAATCTAAAAAAATAATTGATGCTGATGATAAGGGTTATTCTTATAAAGATGGATCATTTGGAGATTTAAATACGATGCTTAAAGAAATTAAATCTGATTCGACTTTTTCTTTTAAAAATATTAAGAAGGGCTTTAAAATGAAATCACTTGTAGATTGGGTTGTGGTAGAGCTTTTTTTTCAAAATACAGATTGGCCATGTAATAATACATTTTTCTGGAAAAAAACAAAGAAAAGTGGTGAGTGGAGAGCTGTTTTAATTGATATGGATGCTAGTGTTGGAAATCCAAAAAATAACATGTTTGAATATGCAACTAAAGACCGTTCTCCTTCTTTAGGTGGTGTTTTAGTTACTTATTTACTTAATCATCCAGATTTCCAATATTTATTTAAAGAAAGGGTAGCTTATTTGTTTGATAATGAATTGTCTAAACAAGTACTTAAGCAGAAATTAACATATTACAAATTGCTATTTGCCCCTGCTATTGAAGAGCATTATAATCGATGGAATCCTGATGGTGGGTTAAGTGAATATGAAAAAGCGTTGAGTAGATTAGATAATTTTTGTGAGCATAGGCATGAATATTTCATTGAAAATATGAAAGCCTATTTCATGGAAGAATAAATTTCCTGTCTGAAATAGGCTGTAAGTTAATTATAGTTGTTTTTTTAATTAACTATAAGTTTTTCAGTTTTTGATTTTCCATTTGCTTTACACTCTATGATATAAATACCGCTTTCTAATTCTTGAATTGATACTTGATTATTCCCATTGTATATTGTTGTTGTAGCTATTTTCTTTCCAGATAAATCAGAGATTATGCATTCACCTGTGCAGCTACTTTTAATGTTTAGTTGGCTATTTTTGTTAACAGGGTTAGGGTAAATGTATATTTCACTTTTGTTTAAGGTGTTTTCAATTGTTTGAGAAATGGAGTTGTTTAATAAGTCGTAAACTGGTATGTCAACAGCATTGGTCATTTCAGCTCCCTGCATGTTGAAATTATAGGTGAGATAGTATCCATTCGGTGCAATACTAGTATTTACATCAGCAAAAAACATGCTGCTAGTATTGGCAACTTCTCCTGAATGTCCGTAATAATCATGTCCATTTAAAAGATAAAAATCTAGTCCATACCCATAGTCATATGAAGCGGGATCTATTGTTTTCATTTTAGTTAATGAACTTTGATTTAATAGATTTCCGTTAAGAAGGTTACTGTAGAAAATATTTAAATCATTAGCTGTGCTTACTACATCTGCCCATCCTGTGTAGGTACTTGGGTGAATTATTGTAAGGTCTATCCATGATCCAATGTTCCAGTAGCATCCCATGTGATTTCCGTTGATCTGTGGAGTCGTTGGGATTTCTGTTTCTGAGAGGGTTAATGGGTTTATTATGTTTTGTGTGAGGTAATCTTGGTAGCTTAATCCTGTAATCTCTTCAATTATCATTGCTAATATTGAATAGTTAGTATTGGAATAGCCCCAAGCAAATTCTGGAGGGAATATTTCTCCTTGACTTGCACCACAATAAATGGCCTCTTCGATTGTGTGTGTCCCTAAAGGATTGTTTAGAACATCTGCTTGACACGTTGGATTATCTGCAGAGTTGGAGATGCCACTAGTGTGATTTAGTAAATGTCTGATTTTTAGTGTTGAGCTTGGAGCTATAGTATCATTAATAAGTGTTGCTCTAAGGTAGTTCTCAATTGGGTCTTCAGTATTAAGAAGACCATTTTCTTCTAATTTCAAGATACATGTGGCAACCATTGTTTTGGTAATGCTTCCTACTCGGAATTTACTATTTGGTAAGGCGATTGTTGTGGGTTGTCCAGAAGTCATTCCGCAGATGCTGTAACCACTAGCCCCTTCCCATGTCCATTTTCCGGGAACGTGAATGCTTAGCACCATCCCTGAGTTGTTTAGCTGGTTTGGTAGTGCGTTGTCAATAATGTTTTGAAGTGAATTTGCTATAGCTGCTGGTGGTCCTTGACTTTTTAAGCAGATACTAATGCATGTGATTTGTGCAATGAGGTAGATTTTTAGGAAGGTTTTATTTTTCATTATTTTTTTCTGCAAACCTAAAATGTATTTGGTCTTTTTAAATGTGTAATAAAAATTATTTATATTATTTCATATTTAATGTATTTGTTTATTTAATAGATATATTTAATATAAATATATATTATTTCATATGAATTTAAATGAGCTAATTTTAGGGCTTTCACAGGCAGAAAAGAGATATTTTACAAGGCTTTCATCTTTTCAAAAATTGGGTAAAACCAATTATATGAAACTTTTTTTAAGTTATAAAAGGGATAGGCAAGAGAAGGATGTTAAAAAGGACTTGATTGAAAATTATTCAGCTCAGCTTAAGCAACAGCTTAAAAATAAAGTATTAGAATCACTTCGTTATTTTCATAAAAAATCAATTCCTTATAATAGTGAAAATCAGTTAATTCAAAATGCTTTTGTTTTAAAAAGTAGGGGTTATTGGACCGAGGCTAAAAAAGTATTGCAAAAAGTAAAAGTTAAATCTAATGATCACGGTTCGTTTATTCACAGTTACTCCGATTTGGCTTTTATTCAATCTAGATTGTCAAAAAATGGAATTGAGCAGATGCTTGAAAATTGGGATTGTGAAGTAAACGCCCAACTTAAATCACAGGAAGTTATTTTGCAGATGGACAAGAAGTATTTAGAAATTTCGCTTTTAAATAAAGAAATTGAATCTGCAAGAAAACCCATTCATAAAAAGTTGCTTACATTATACATTTCAAATCTTGAAAGTTTTAAAGAAGTGGTCTCTAATTCTAATTACTCTCTTTTGTATTATAATTATAATTTTGGGTTATCCAATTATTTGCTCGGAAATGTTGAGGTTTCTTACGATGCAATGAATACTATTTATAAGCTAGTTAATTCGAATAGTTACTTGCTTAATTTAAGGAAGGACCTTATTTTAAGGTCTATGGCTAACCGGGTGCTTTGCACTATTGCAATAGGAGATTTTTCTTTAGCTAAATCCCATCTAAAGGACTTGGAGTCTATGCCAACACCAACTACTTTTTATGCTAGCTATAAGAAATACCTTATTTATGTTTTGGAGCTAATGATTTTTTCTAAAACAGGTAATTTTATTGGGGGAGTTAAAGCTTTTGACGAATATTTTATTGAAAAAAATGATTTCATTTCTAGTGTTTCTGTTGAAGCCTTTATTTATCAAGAAGATATTTATGAAACATTTTATTATGCCAATTGTTTATATAAATCTGGTTTTAAAAGAAAAGCCATTCGAATTATGTTTGAGTTTGTTTCATTAATGAAAAATACAGATAAGAAAGATGCTTATTCTGCTGCACGTTTCTTTTACCTTGTTTTACTTATTGAGCTTAATGATGATGAGCTTATTTATGCTGAATTGAGGTCTATTGAACGGTTTTTAAAAGAACAAAAGCTGTTTTTTAGCGTTGAGAAAATTCTCTTGCAGTTTGTTAAAAAACTAATGACTAAAAACACTTCCTTTAATATACGATCACATTATAATGCTCTTATTAATGATTTAGAAAAATTAAAAAAAGATCCTTTTGAAAGAAATGCCTTTACTTATTTTGATTTTTTAGATTGGGCAAAGGGGAAATTAGAAAGTTTTTAAAAGATTCTATGTTTTCCTATTATGGTTTCAAAGAACATTTTGTAATCTCCAAGTAAGCTATATAATGGATAATAAAAAGTAGCAGGCTTATTTTTTTCTATAAAAAAATGACTAATCCAAGCCGAACCATAGCCTGAAAGTAGTGCTGCTAGTAAATTAAGTGGATTTAAAGTAAAAATTAATAGAGCTAAAAAAACAATCGAGAAAAAGGTGCCTATAAAATGAAATAGTTTGGTGTAAGGGTGTTTGTGCTCTTTTAGATAGTATGGATAAAACTCTTTAAAGGAAGTACACTTTTTCATGATCTGGTTAAATTAACAAATCTAGTTTATATCCAATCTAATTTGTCTTGTGTTAATTTTGCTCTTTGGTTGCCGGTGTTAAGGGTGTCTTTTGGCTCAAAAAGTAGAACGGCAACTTCTTTTTCTGCAATGGGTTTGTGTTCTACACCTCTAGGGATTATAAACATTTCATTTTCACTAAGCTCAACGGTTTTAGCTCTAAATTCTATTTTTAGGGACCCTTTAATCACCAGGAAAAGTTCATCTTCATTGTCGTGCTTGTGCCAAATAAATTCTCCTTTTAGCTTGACGAGTTTCACATGCTGTTTATTGAGTTCACCTATTATTTTAGGATTCCAGAAATCGCTAAATAGTCCTAATTTATTTTGAATGTTAATCTTCTCCATATTTTTAAAATATGATTTTTTAATAAAACATGATTTATTTTAATTAAGAAATTTACATATAATGATTTTACTATAAGAAAATTATTACTAAAAGAAAGTTTAATAAATTTTTTATTAAAAAAAGGAAGATGTTTACTTGTTAAGGCAAAATAACATCACTTTCCGATACAGAAATTTGCAAAGATATTCCCCAGTAAATCGTCAGAAGAAATTTCACCTGTAATTGTGCCTAAATGATGCAAAACTTGGCGTATGTCCATTGCAAGGAAATCACCTGTAACATCGTCATCCATTGCTTGCTTAACTTTTAATAAGTCAGCATGTGCTTTTTGTAAAGCCTCAACATGTCTGGCATTGGTTACAATAGTGCTTTCAAGGTTTAAATTGTTTAATCCAGAGAGACTATAAATTTCATCTTTTACCTTTTGGCAATCTTTAGTATTTATGGCAGAAAGTTTGAGATGACTTCTTGGAATAGTATTGTTGGATTTTAGTAAATCTGCTTTGTTAGCAATAGTAAGAATTGGAAGGTTTGAAGTGTTAAACCTATTAAGATCTTTTTCTACATCTTCAGCTTTTTCTTTAGATGCATCGTATACATAGATAATCAGTGACGAAGTTTCTATTTTTTCTAAAGCTCTTTCCACCCCCATTTTCTCTATACTGTCTAGGGTTTCTCGAATTCCAGCAGTATCAATAAATCGAAAATCTATGCCTTTAATATTTAGCACTTCTTCTATGGTGTCTCTAGTGGTTCCTGGTGTACTTGAGACTAAAGCACGTTGTTCATTTAAAAGTCCATTTAGCAGCGTAGATTTCCCTGCGTTTGGTCTGCCTATAATTACGGTTTGTACGCCATTCTTAATGGCATTTCCTAGCTTAAAAGATTCTATAAGTGAGCTAACATGAGATGAGAGCTCATTTACTAGATGGTACAATTCTTTTCTATCAGCAAACTCTACGTCCTCTTCAGAAAAGTCCAGTTCAAGTTCAACAAGTGATGCAAAACTAATTAGCTTTTCTCTTAGCTCTTTTAGCTCATTAGAAAAACCACCTTTCATTTGCTTAAGTGCAGTTTGATGGGCAGCTTCATTTTTAGAATGAATTAAGTCTGCAATGGCTTCGGTTTGACTTAGATCCATCTTGCCATTAAGGAATGCTCGCTGAGAAAATTCTCCTGGCCCGGCCATAGAGCAACCGTTATTAATTAACTCTTCAATAACTCTTTGTTGAATGTAGCTGGATCCATGACAGCTAATTTCTACAACATTCTCACCGGTAAAAGAATGAGGTCCTTTATAAATGGTAACAACAACATCGTCAATTATTTCGTTGTTATTTTTAAATGAGCAGTAAATTACTGAGTATCCAGTTAAATTAATTATAGATTTAGTAAGTAACTGATCACAAATAGAAATGCTATTTTTCCCTGAAACTCTAATAATTGCTACACCTCCAACTCCAGGAGCGGTAGATATGGCACAAATAGTGTTATTATCTAAGTAATCTATTGACATATTGAGCAAAGATAATCGTGTTGATGGTTTCCATTTATAATATTGTGCTAATTTTAAAAAATATAAATCAATGAAAAAAATACTCTTCATATTTTTAGTGACATTCACCTTTAGCTTTTCTGCTCAAATCAGCAGAGGGAATAACAATCAAAACTCTGCAAATTCTGAAGAAGAAAATAAAGAACTGCCTCAAAAGCCAACTAATGGAGAGCTTTATCCAAAAATGAAAAAAGTTGCAGATTGTAACAAAGATTTAGAATTAGAGCAAGCCAATAATTTGATTTATCATAAAAAAACCCGAAAGCCATTTACTGGTTCTTGTGTTTCTTATTATGATAATCAGAAAATGGAAAGGATGGTTTCCTTTGTTATGGGTAGAGAAGATGGAACTTCTTATTCTTACTATGACAATGGTCAAGTTATGGTGATGACTCTATGGGTAAATGGAATTGAAAATGGAACTTGGGGTTATTGGTACGATAACGGTCAAATTGCATGGGGAAATACTTATGATATGGGGGAGAAAGTGGGTGAGTGGTCTTATTTTAGTGAAGATGGAAAACCTACCAAAGTTTTAAACTATAAGAAGGATTTGTTTCATGGAGAAACAAAGTACTACCATAAAAATGGAAATATTAAAAAAATTATAGATTACGATTACGGTCAGATGAGTGGTCGTTATCATACTTTTTATGATGACAGTACTGTGAAATTTCAGAAAACTTTTAAAAATGGTAAAAAAGAGGGTGAAGAAATTTACATGTATCCGGATGGTAAGTTGTCATATAAAATTAATTGGGAGGATGGTTTAGAAACTGGAAATTGGGAGTATTATTATAACAATGGTCAGCTAGAGCACAGTGGTACTTGGAAAGATGGTCAAAAAGATGGGTTGTGGCAATATTTTTTGGAAGATGGTAAAAGTCAGGCCAGTGTTCTTTTTAGTAAAGGAAGAGAATGGAAGGTTATTGAATTTGATCGTTTTGGACAACCAAAAAACCCAGAAGAATTTGAGGAATTCAATAAGATGGTTGCCAATAAAGAGCAGATAGAGTCTGAAGAAAGTAAAAGAGGGCAAAGAAAATTAAAAAGAAAAGCAAAAAGAAAGAAAAGAAAAGAGCAAAAGCAAGCTGCTAAAGACTTAAAAGAAAAAAACAAAGCGTTAGCTGATTAAAAAATGAATGGTCAAGTTGAAATAAAGTTACCTCTAATGGAGCAGTTTTACACGCTTCAAGGTGAAGGTCGTTTTAGTGGCAAGCCAGCAGTATTTATCAGGTTAGCTGGCTGTGATGTGGGTTGTGTGTGGTGTGATGTGAAAGAGAGCTGGGATTCTGCTGCTCACTCTTTAGTATCTATAGATAAAATAGTGGAAGATGTACTTAAGACATCCTGCTTATTTGTTGTGATTACGGGTGGAGAACCTACCCTTTACGATTTATCTGACTTAACATTGAAATTAGCAGATAATAACATTAAAGTTGCTATTGAAACATCTGGAACAAATCAGCTAAAGGGTCATTTTGATTGGGTTACTTTTAGCCCCAAAAAGTTTAAAAAGCCGCTTAATGATTATTACTCCAATTCAAACGAATTAAAAGTGGTAATATATCATCTTTCTGATTTAGAATGGGCGATGGAACATGCAGAAAAAATTAAAGGAGATTGCGAGTTTTTTGTTCAACCAGAGTGGTCTAAGATGGATGAACTGATGCCCGAAATATTAACGTTTATAAAACAAAATCCTCGATGGAATCTTTCTTTGCAAACACATAAATTTATTGATATACCTTAACAGCAATTATGAGAATTTATTTTTTATTATTATTGTTTTCCTTTTTAATGTCTTCTTGTTCTACAGCTCAAAAGGGCATGTATTCATCTAAAAGTAAAAAGGCAATTAAATTTTACGAATCAGCAAGAACTTGTTTTAATACAGTTGATCCATTAACTGGGTCCCCGGCTTTAGATTGTGCAGAAGAATTTGTGTTAAAGGCACTTGATAAGGATAGCCTGTTTTCAGAAGCGTATAGTTTGGCTTCTAATATTAAGATTGAAAAAGGTGATGTTGAAAATGCAATTCTTTATCGTGAAAAAATGATTGCATACAGCTCAAGAGTTCCTGCTGTCGAATATTTTTATTTAGCAAGTATGTATATGGCTACTGGCCAATATTTAAAATGTAAGATGAATTCGCAATATTATTTAAATCAAATAAATCCAAATCCAAAATTGGTAAATGCCTGTTTAAAGTTTAAAAAAGATTGTGATTTTGCTTTAGATGCAATTGCAAGTCCTTCTTCTATTGAACCTGTAAACATGGGGAAAGCAGTCAATACAGATCGGCCAGAATATTTCCCGTCAATTACAGCTGATGATTCTACATTTCTATTTACCAGAAGAGTAATAGATGAAAATGCTCCTTGGGGAAACGAACAGGAAGATATTTATGTTTCTACAAAACTTTCTGGCCATTGGTCTAATGGTGAATTAATAAGTGATAATATCAATTCTTTTTACAATGAAGGTGCTCCAACTTTCAGTGCAGATGGTAAGTATGTGATTTTTGTTGGTTGTGAAACAGGAAACAAAGGAGATTATGAGTATGGTGGAAATAGAAAGGGATATGGAAGCTGTGATTTATTTGCAAGTGAAAAAATAGGTGATAATTGGTCCATACCTTTTAATTTAGGCCCTCCAATAAATTCAAAGCATTGGGAAACTCAACCTTCTTTCTCTTCTGATGGTAAAACACTTTACTTTATAAGGGGATTAACTTTTGACAGAGAAATGCGAAATCCTAAGAATCAGGACATTTATTTCTCTGAATTAACTGATGATAAAGGTTGGACAAAACCAAAAAAGTTAAATCAAAACATTAATACTTCAGCTAGAGAAGAATCTGTGCAAATTCACCCAGATGGTCAAACTTTGTATTTTTCTAGTAATGGTCATACTGGTCTAGGGGGATTAGATATTTATATGAGTAAGCTTGACGATAATGATCAGTGGGGAAAGGCCGTTAATTTAGGGTACCCAATAAATTCTTTTGTAGACGAAAATTCAATTCTTGTGTCTTCAGATGGTGAGCTCGCCTATTTTGCCTCTAATAGAGAGGGCGGGTTTGGTAGTTTAGACCTTTATTCTTTTAAGCTCCCAAAAAAATATCAGCCCATTAATACTACCTATATGAAGGGGCGTGTTTTTGATGCTGATACTAAAAAGCCATTGGCTGCAAAATTTGAACTAAAAGATTTAAGTAATGGAAAAGTATTTAAGCAAGCTTTTGCAAATTCTGGTAACGGTGAGTTTTTAGTTGCTATTCCTAAAAATAAAGAGTTTGCACTTCATGCAGAGCATGAGGGTTATTTGTTTTATTCCATGAACTATTCAAAAGAGAAATTAACAGAATCATCTTCTGGATTTTCAATCGATGTTCCAATGAGTCCCATACAGCCTGGATCTTTTGTGCTGGAGAATATTTTCTTTGATGTTAATGAATGGACTCTAAAAAAAGAATCAAATGCAGAATTAAATTTGCTGTTGAAGTTTTTAAATCTCAATTTAACTGTTAAAGTTGAGCTTGCAGGTCATACAGATAGTGATGGTGATAAAGAGAGTAATCAAATATTGTCCGAGAATAGAGCAAAGGCGGTAGTTGATTGGTTGGTCTTAAAAGGAATAGCTGAAGACAGAATGACCTTTTTGGGTTATGGAGATACAATGCCTCTATTGCCTAATACTTCTGTCGAAAACAAGGCTAAAAACAGAAGAACAGAGCTTAAGATTCAATAAAATAGTCTATTTTTGTAATCTGAATTATGGTGCTGAAAGATTCTCTTAAAACTATTATAAAACAAATTCCTATTCGATTTACGAGTAATCAAAAATACGATGCTCAAACAAAACGAATTATGAATATTGTTTTAGAAAAACATTCTTCATTTGTTGATGTTGGTTGCCACAAAGGAGAAGTGTTGTCCAAAGCAATGAAAATTGCATATACAGGAAAGCATTTTGCTTATGAACCCATACCTTCTATTTTTAAAGGTTTGAATTTGAAATACGGAAAATCATGCTCTATAAAGAACATGGCAATAGGTAATTCAACAGGAAGAACATCATTTAATCATGTGACCTCAAATCCTGCATATAGTGGAATTAGAAAAAGATCTTATCCAAAAACTGAACAAATATCAGAAATAGAAATACCTATCGATACACTTGATAATCAATTGTTGAACGAAGAAAGAATAGATTTGATTAAGATTGATGTTGAAGGAGGTGAGTTTGATGTGTTTAAAGGTGCAGTGCAAATACTTAGAAAGTTTCATCCAGTGGTTGTTTTTGAGCACGGTTTAGGTGCTGCAGATTTTTACGATACAAAACCTGAGGAAATGTATGAGTTTTTAGAAAACAACAACTACTGTTTATATACCTTACATGGTTTCATTGAAAATTTAGAGTATTTATCTAAAGAAAATTTTATTAATTTATTTAAAACTAATAAGGAATATTACTTTTTAGCTAAGTTTAAAGCTTAATAAAAGGCATTGATTCTCCTTCGTTTAATTTAGTTTTAAGAAAATAAATACCGGGCTTAAGAGTTTCAACATTTAGTAAATTTCCGCTAATTTTTTTATTCAATATAAGTTTCCCCAAAGAATTAAAAATATATATTTCTTCAACAGGAGAATTAGTTGCAAGGTTGGTTTCGTTCAGTACAGGATTTGGATAAAGGTGTATTTTTCTTTTTATGTTTTCATTAATTGTCAGGTCAATTTCTTCTGTAAATGAAGGGGAGTAGTATGTTGTGTCTTTTTTCATTAAAAAGGCACTACTTTGTCCATTTATTGTTCCATCGGTAGATCCGATAATAATTATGGAGTGGTCTGCCGTTGTATCCGCTCCATTTGACCATTCATTAAAAGCAGTTCCGCTTGTTCCTAAAAGACCGCTAATTGTAAATGTGCCAATTAATTGCGAGTACAATATGTCTGATGTGTTGTTTAGCGCTCCATACGAAAAAGTATTACAAACAATGGTGTAGGTAACAGAATCTTTATGTCTTAAGAGAGTAGCACTAAAATCGTCAACAGTACCATTAAAGTTTTTGGAAAAAATTAAACTTCCAGCCGTGTCAAGCGATGCATAGTATGGGGCAACTCTGTCTTCTTGTTGATTGTTTCCAGCAAAATTATAATTTCCATTTTTAGCCAAGCAAATGGAAACGCCCTCATCATTTAAAGTGTCCGACCATACATAATTCCACAATTCATTTCCGTTACTATCTGTTTTTACAATCCATATGTCATTGTCTAAATAACTAGTGTTGCTATTGGTTGTGCCAATGCAAATTAAATTTCCAAAATCGTCCTCAATGACATCATTAAAAGTGTCATTTCCTGAACCTCCAAAAGTTTTAGTCCATAAAGTGTCTCCATTTAAATCAGTTTTTAAAAGATAAGCATCGTTTTTTCCGTTGCCGTAGCTGTATGTTTCACCTGCTAAAATAAGACCAGAAGAAGAGTTTATTGTTTCATATACTGCATAGCACAAGTCCCAGTCTGAGCCACCAATAGTTTTTGTCCATTGATGAGTTCCATCACTAAGAATTTTAACTAAAAAGTAATCGTACCCTAAGGAGAAACTGTTGCTGTATCCTGCTAGTATGAAACTGCCATCTGCTAGCTCTACAATGTCGGTGCCGTAATCTATGTTTGGCCCTCCAAATGTTTTAGACCATACGTATTCTCCAATTGTATCTACTTTGAATACATATAAATCTGTTGTTCCATTTCCAAAACTTTCGCTTGCTCCAATTCCAACGTAAAAAGTATCTATTGTTGAGACTACAGCTTCTCCAAAATCATTTCCAGGGCCTCCATACGATTTGAAAAAAGAATTTTGCCATGAAATTTGTCCAATACCTATGAATGGTAATATTAAAATGATATGTAATAAATATTTTTTCATTATAAGATATAGCACATCGAAAAGTTTAATCCTGTTCCTCTGCTATTTTTTAAAAATAAGCCAATAAAATTATTTGTATTTAAACCAGCTATAATTTTTTTCGATTTATATCTAGCGAATATTCCTTGGTTTAAAGAAGAGTAGCCGCCATAAGAAATAATTGATCCCATGGTAAAGCTCTTATTAAAGTGATATTCTGCACCTGCATAAATTAACACGCTGTAATTACTTAATGATCGGTATCTTAATCCATAGCAAGAATGAATTTTAGCAGATTTTCTTCCTCCTATTTTATGAACATAAAGCTCAAAAGGAAGAAAATTTAATTGTGAAACATTTTCATTTAGAGAGTCTAAAATATCGTTTGGTAGGATTGAATTGTTGAAATCTGAAGTGTTTTGAATGTTTAGTCCTCTGTAAACTATATTAGTGTCTAAATAAATATAGTTAGCGAGTGTTAGCTTTTGTATTCCAAATCCGTTTACACCTGCAATTATTCTTGAATTATAATTACTGTCTAGTTTATTAATTAGGTTAGTAATTTCAAAATTTAGTCCTAGTCCCCAGTTATATGGATTTAAAAGTTTAGAAGAGTTATTTGAAGATGTCATGTAACCGTTAATGTTAGCATCTAATTGAGTTGCATCTGTAGAAACATCAATTCCTCCTTGGTAAATTTGAGCATTAATTTCAGATTGAATGGATGTGTAGCAAAAACCAAGTTTGAATTTATTGTTCATTATCCCAAGAGTTAACGAATTGTAAAACCTAGAGTGAAAACTAGTTTGTTGTAAATTAATGTTTTCTCCTTTGTAGGCTGTGTTGCCATCAATTGTTGCTAGGTAGACATCATCTGTGTATTCCGCGCCTAAAGATGCAATTGATGAAGCGTTTATATAAAATCCATATTTCTTAAGTATAACAGGTTTGTTGTTGAAATATGAAAGGTTCAACATGGATTCAAATCCAGTTCTGTTAAGTTTGTTTAATCTTGAAGCAGCCCTTTCCTTCATTTGTTGATCAATCACACCACCTCTGTAAAATACTTTTGTGATTGACATAGGAAGGTGAGTTGATCCAATATAGCTTTGTCCTTGGAATTGAATAGCTTGAGATAAACTATCATTATAATACAATGCAGAGTTATTTAGCAACTGACCACTAATCAATAAATATTGAAAAAAGAATATGGTTAATAATATTATTCTCATTGTACTGTAACTGTTGTGTTGAAATCTGCACTTATTTTAAAAGATAAATTATAGTAGTCATAAAAATCAACTAATTGTGGCTGACTTAAAGTATTGAAAGTTGCAGAAATAATTATTTTCCTAGAAGTTTTCAATTCTTCCATACTTTCAGCTGATACGTTTATAACATGGCTTGAAACAGCTGGTGTGCTTACTATATTACTACTATTTAAATTGGCACCTGAAATTAAACTTAGATCTTGAAATTGTGAAGGAGAATTTAGCGTTGATATGAGAATTTCAGCTTCTAAAGGAAAACCATTTGTAAGCTCTAGATATAGGCTCCCGTAATTTATTCCAATGGTGTCAGGCAAATCAATGTCAATAGTATCAATTATTGTTAATTGATTTGAATTAAAAGCCAAAGGTGTTGTCAAATCTAAATCTAAATTTAATGGGAAATCTTTATGTATGAAATCATTGTGACCAGATACATTTCCTAAAGGATTTAATTCAACCATAATGTCATAACCAAGGTCTGAAGGTAAGTTTTCTAAAAACGCATTAATATTGCTATTTGAAGAGTTTATAAGCTGATTTGATTCTGATGTGATAATTGAATTTCCAACCTCGTATGCTCTATTTATGTTTTGAGTTTGGCCAATTATTGAATGGTTTAAGTCAATATAGTTATTGCCTATAGACGATAAGCTGTTAATTAACATTCTGAAATCTGTGCCAATTCCATTATTACTTATAAGGTTCATTTCAATATTGCTTAAACCAATTGATCCTGAAACAATACTATTTAAGAAGTCAAGTTTTGTCGTGTCCAAGCCTGTTTGAAAGATTTCTTCTCCAAAGTATCCTCTAGCACTTATTGGAACAATGGCTTTTATTTCATTGTCAATGTATAATGTATCTAGATTAGAAACACTTATTGGGAGTAAATTGTTTTCAGAAACTTTAACATTAACGGTAGTGAGTATAGTGTTTATTTCATTTCCAGATGCGCCTTCCAGATTCCAATTTGATGCTGGAATATTTATAGTGCCGCTTATTTGGCTAGAGCTCCCATTTTGAGCAGCTGGAACAACAATTGATATTTGAAAAGGGTTTCCATTTATGTCTATTGCTGAGTTAACTGTGTAGTCATAAATAACTTCACCTTGAATAGTACTTGTAATTGTATAATTAAGAATAGCAGATTCAATCGAAAAATCTTTAAGCTCTACTGAGTTTATTGAGAAGTTTTGTTCTTCTGGTTGATTGATAAAGGTTTGACCTGGACTAAAGTCTATAGCAACAGGGAAAGGAAGTGCGAATACGTTGGAAAGTTGATTGTCTGGGAGCTCAACAATACTGTCTAGACTAAGCTGGTATAAATTTCTTTTATAATGAATGTTTATTGTGTTGTCAGTATTTATCGAATACAATGTATCGCTAATAATATCTGTTATTCCAAGAGACCCATAAGCTAATGGGGTGCTGTAATTTGCATCCCAGGAAACTGGGCCTCTATTTTTCATACAACTTAAAATTATTGTACTTATTAACAATATGAAGCAAACTTTTTTCACGATCAATTAAAATTAAATATACTATAAAGATTTTGCGATTGTATATAGATAAGACTCATTTAATCATCTTTGGCTGCTCATGAGTTTTTGTTGAATAGATAATGGTTATAATAAATGAAATAAAAAGGTAAGAGTACATAATTGTTTCACTGATTGAAAAGTTGGGTGAAATAATGAAAATTTCTCCATTGTAAAATAATAAATAAACACCGATAATAAGTTTTGTTAATTCTAAGGGAATTGAAAACCAATGACGGTCCATTAGTGAAGTGTAGCTAAAGATTGAAACCAAGCAAAATAGTGCGTATACAATAAGTTCTTGATATTGGAAATTTGGTAATAAATGTATTATATGGTATTGAATGGCAAAATGTAACAGAAGCTGGGATAATGACCAGAAGGTTAGAAAATAAGTTGATTGACTTTTGTATTTAATTTGTTTGTAGGGGTTAGTAGTTATTTCAATTGGATATTTTAAGCTTACATCTTCAGGTCTCCAACCAGTACGTTTATAAAAAACTCTAAATTTATCGATCCATTTTTTTGTTCTAATTGCATCTTTAAATAATTGAAAAAGATGCATAAAGTTTATTAATAAAGGGTTCCATGTTTTTACGGGTTTTTTTACACCATAAACAGGGGGGGTATTTTCAATTTCTTCTTGAAAAGTTCCAAATAGTTTGTCCCAAATAATAAAAATAGATGCATAGTTTTTGTCTAAGTATTCATCATTTATTGCGTGATGAACTCTATGATGTGATGGTGTTACTAAGATTTTTTCAAGTATTCCCATTTTCTTGATTATTCTAGTGTGGTACCAGAACTGAGCAAATAGGTGAAGGGGAAGTATTAGATTCATAACATTCGATGGTATTCCTATTATTGCTAGGGGAATGTATAAAAAGAAATATACCTGAAAAATACCTGAAATCGATTGTCTTAAAGCACAAGATAGATTAAACTCTTCACTACTGTGGTGAATAATGTGCCTGTTCCACATAAGGTTAATTTCATGATTCCATCTATGTGTCCAGTAATATGCAAAATCAGTGCCTACAAATGCAAGTATGTACAGCCATAAAGATGATTCAATTTGAAAAAGAGCAAAGTGTTCCACCATCCATTGATAACTTACAATAACAACACTTAATTTAAATATACTTTTAATGTTGTTGGTCATGCCAGAGCTTATGCCAGAAATAGTGTCAAATAAAGTGACGTATTTTTTTTAAAGAAATAGCAAATTAACCATTCTAAAACAATCATGACAAAGAAGAAAATCATTGCAATTTTCAGAGTCATTACATACGTTTCCATGGTTTTGTATTAGAAGTTAATTGTAAAGTTATAAATTAATAATTGTATTTACCTTTCCATGTTTTTTTCAGGTAATCCTTTAAGGCATTTTCTCGTTTATTATTGGAAGGAATGAAGAAAGTTTTTCCCGATAAATCTTGGGGGAGGAATTCTTGAAGATGTAATTTGCTTTTATGGTCATGTGAATATTTGTATTCTTTTCCGTAGTCTAGCTCTTTCATTAGTTTAGTAGGAGCATTTCTTAAACCTAATGGTACAGTTGAGTTGCCATGTTCTCTAACAGCTTCTTGAGCTTTATTTATGGCCATATATGCAGAATTACTCTTAGCAGAACAAGCTAAGTAGATAACACATTGAGATAATATTATTCTACTTTCTGGCCAACCAATCTTTTCAACTGCGCTAAAACAATTGTTTGCCATAATTAAGGCAGTAGGATTAGCTAGACCAATATCTTCTGATGCTAGAATAATTAATCTTCTAGCAATAAATTTAGGTTCTTCACCCCCTTCAACCATTCTAGCAAGCCAATATACAGCAGCGTTTGGATCACTTCCTCTAATAGATTTTATAAAAGCTGAAATGATATCATAGTGCATTTCACCATTTTTATCGTAAATGGCAAGATTCTGTTGTATAGTTTCTAATACTATTTTATTATTAATTTCTTTTATTTCAGAGCTAATGTTGTTTATTACTATTTCAAATGTGTTTAATAGCTTTCTAGCATCTCCACCTGAAATTCTTATTAGAGCATCAGTTTCTACTAATTTTATTGACAATGCTTTAATTGTAGCATCTTTATTTATTGCTGTGTTTAAGACTTCATGAAGTTCGTTTTTTGAATGGTGCTCTAATGTGAACACTTGACACCTTGAAAGAAGAGCAGAGATTACTTCAAAAGATGGGTTTTCTGTTGTTGCTCCAATTAAAGTGACTATGCCTTTTTCGACAGCTCCTAAAAGTGAATCTTGTTGCGATTTGCTAAATCTATGAATTTCATCAATGAATAAAATGGCAGTTCCTTTGTTAAACATGCCACCGCTTTTAACTTTTTGAATAATATCTCTTATGTCTTTAACACCTGAATTAATAGCTGATAAGGTGTGAAAAGGTCGATCAGACTCATGAGAAATTATTTCAGCTAAAGTTGTTTTCCCAACACCAGGTGGTCCCCAGAAAATCATCGAAGGTATGCTTCCTGTTTCTATACATTTTCTAATAGGGCTATTTTGACCAACTAAATGTTTTTGACCAAGAAAATCATTAAGACTTTTTGGTCTTAATCTTTCAGCTAAAGGTATGCTTAGATTTGTAATCATTCTAACAAAAATAATCAATATAGTATGTGATGCTGTTTAATAATACATTATTGATTTCTTTTCAATTTTTTAGTGTTTAAAACTAATTTATACTTGATGCTTAAACCTTGTTTTAAACCTATAAATTCAATTTAAAATTTAATTATGAATGTTCATTTTATAGCTGTCGGTGGAAGTGCTATGCATAATTTAGCGATAGCCATGCATTTAAAAGGAGATCATGTTACTGGTTCAGACGATGAAATTTTTGAGCCCTCTAAAGGAAGGTTGTTGAAATACGGACTTTTACCCAAAACAATTGGGTGGAATGAAAATTTAATTTCAACAAACATAGATGCTGTAATTTTAGGAATGCACGCAAGGAAAGATAATCCTGAATTATTGAAAGCTCAAGAATTAGGTCTTAAAATTTATTCATATCCTGAATTTATATATGAAAAAACCAAAAATAAAACACGTGTAGTTATTGGTGGTAGCCATGGGAAAACAACAATAACAAGTATGATTTTGCATGTATTAAGGGTTAGTAATATTAAGCATGATTATATGGTCGGTGCCCAATTAGAAGGTTTTGAATGTATGGTTAGTTTGTCAGAAAATGCAGAGATTGCAGTTTTAGAAGGGGATGAATATTTGTCTTCCCCAATTGATTTAAGACCTAAATTCCATCTCTATAAACCTACCATAGGTTTAATTAGTGGTATAGCTTGGGATCATATAAATGTTTTCCCCACTTTTGAAAATTACATTCAGCAATTTAAGATCTTTGCTGATTCAATTGATAATTTAGGTAGTCTAGTTTATTTTTCTGGAGATGAAGTGGTTAGTGATATAGGTATAGGGTTGAAAAGTAATTTGAAAACTATTGATTACACCACTCATAATCATGTTTTAGAAAGAGGTGTAACTTACCTAATTGATTCGAATAAAAAGCTGCCAATTCAAATTTTTGGACAGCATAATTTGCAAAATTTAAATGGTGCTCTAAAAGTATGTTTGGAATTGAACATTACAAAAGAAAATTTTTATGATGCAATACAATCATTTAAAGGAGCTTCAAAAAGGTTAGAGCTTGTTAAGCAGACAAAAGATTGTGTGATCTATAAAGATTTTGCTCACTCTCCATCTAAACTAAAAGCAACCACTAAGGCATTAAGTGATCAATTTCCTAAAAGGAAATTAATTGCTTGTATGGAACTTCATACTTTTAGTAGTCTTAATCACTCTTTTTTAAAGCTTTATAAAGGAACAATGGAAAGTGCTGACAAGGCATTTGTTTACTTTAATCCTGAGACCTTGAAACATAAAAAACTTGCTAGTATTACTATTGATGAAGTGTTAACAGCGTTTGCTACTAATAATGTTGAAGTGCTAACAGATTCTTCTGTTTTGGTTAGTAAACTTTTAAATATGAAATGGGAAAATAAAAATTTACTATTAATGAGTAGTGGTAATTTTGATGGGTTAAACTTCGATGACTTAGCAAATAAAATAATTGGTTAATTGATGAGTCTAGATAGAACTAGTCTGTTTAATCCCGTTAAAGCAAAAGAAAAAATCATTCCTAATAGTAATTGAGTAAATAAAGTAAAAGGGAATACTACATTTGGATTTAAATTAGCATTAATGTTTTCTTGTTGCATGTCAATTAAATCTTCAGGAGATTTTCCATAATAAAAATCTGGATTACTTTCGATTTGTTTTTCTGCTAATTCAAGCATGGCATCTTCATCCATTGTCATTTCAATCAATTGCTCCTTTTTTCTGTCTGCGTAATCATCAATCCATTTGTAGTAAACAAAAGAAAATGATGCTATTATAAGAGCATATATTGAAGCTGTTTGAATGCCGTTTTTAAGATCAAATATAAAGCTTGGAGAATTTCCCTTTACTCTATTAAACTCTTTTAATATTGAATAAGAAATAACGATTAAAAGGATTAGTGAGCTAACTGCAAAAGAAAGAAGGTGCTTAAAATCTAAATAATTCCATCCTTGTAAATAAAAGACTATTTCAAAAATGATGTAAATTAAAGCTCCAAAAAGTCCAGCTTTTAACGATGTTTTCATACGATAAGACTTTGTTTAGCCATTCATAGAAACCAAAAACTCTTCATTACTTCTAGTGTTTTGAAGACGATCTTTCATAAACTCCATTGCTTCAATTGGATTCATGTCAGCTAAATGTTTTCTTAAAAGCCACACTCTTTGTAGAGTTTCTTTATCCATAAGTAAATCTTCTCTTCTAGTTCCAGAGGTTAAAATGTCTATTGCAGGGAAGATTCTTCTATTAGAAATTTTTCTATCTAATTGAAGTTCCATATTTCCAGTTCCTTTAAACTCTTCAAAAATAACTTCATCCATTTTTGAACCAGTTTCTGTTAGGGCTGTAGATAGAATGGTTAGTGACCCTCCATTTTCAATTTTTCTAGCTGCACCAAAGAATCTTTTAGGTTTGTGAAGCGCATTAGCATCAACACCACCTGTAAGAACTTTTCCAGAAGCAGGCATGACTGTATTGTAGGCACGGGCTAGTCTTGTAATAGAATCTAGTAAGATGCAAACATCATGGCCACATTCAACTAGTCTTTTAGCTTTTGATAAAACAATATTAGCAACTTTTACATGACGATCAGCAGGTTCATCAAATGTAGATGCGATAACTTCAGCATTGACACTTCTTTGCATGTCTGTAACCTCTTCAGGTCTTTCGTCAATTAAAAGAACAATTAGATACGTTTCTGGATGGTTTGCGGCTATTGCATTTGCAACATCTTTAAGTAGTACAGTTTTACCAGTCTTAGGTTGAGCCACAATCATTCCTCTTTGTCCTTTTCCAATTGGAGAGAAAAGATCCATAACTCTTGTTGATAATGATTCTTTAGCGTGTCCTGTAAGATTAAATTTTTCAGACGGGAAAAGAGGTGTTAAAAATTGAAAAGGAACTCTATCTCTAATGTTTTCAGGGTCGCGACCATTAATTTTATCTACTTGTATTAAAGGGAAATATCTTTCACCATATTTAGGAGGTCTTACAGTTCCTCTTATTGTATCACCAGTTTTAAGTCCGAATAATTTTATTTGAGACTGTGAAACATAAATGTCATCAGGTGAGCTTAAATAATGATAATCGGCAGACCTTAAAAAGCCATAACCATCTTGCATAATTTCTAGAACCCCTTCGTTAGCAATGATACCATCAAAGTTATATCCTAAATCTTGAGAAGGATGCTCTTTTCTGTTGTCGTTTCTGTTTCCATCCCTATTGCCATCCCTGTTGCTATTTCGGTGGTTGTTGTTCCTGTTTCTATGGTTGTTATTTCTGTTTCTATCTGAATTATTATTGTTGTTATTTCTTTGCTTGTTGTCGCCTTCTTTATTGTCACTTTCTTTTTTGTCACCTTCTTTTTTGTCACCTTCTTTTTTGTCACCTTCTTTTTTGTCATTAGAGGAAACATTTCTTTTAGGATGATTGTCTTTTTTTTCTGAAACTGGTTGATTTCTTTTTTCAGAAGAATCTTTCTTGTTCTGATCAGTTTTCTCAACCTTTATCACTCGTGTTAGTTGTTGATTCTTTTACAGTTTCTGTAACAGTCTTTTTTTCTTCCGCTTGATTATTGACTTTCTTTTTAGGAGGGTTTAAAGCTTGTTCGTCTAGTATTTTATAAACTAAATCTTGCTTTTTTAATTTTTCTGGTTTTGAGATGCTAAGGGTATCAGCAATTTCTCTTAGTTCAGCAACTTTTTTGTTGTTTAAATCTAAAATGTCGTACATCGATAGAATAATAATTTATTAATATGAAATGGTGGTTACTTTAAATTAAGTATGAAATGGGTTATGTAATCAGGACGATTACTTTATAATCATTCCAAATATAGTAAATGATATTATAATTCATTGGTTTAATTTAAAAAAGATTAAATTTTTAATAAAATAGTGTCTTTGTCAATAGAGTTGTAACATTGGTTTTATATTTGTGAAAAAAAATATGCTCCAGAGAATTCAAACTGTTTATTTAGTATTAGTTGTTGTATTTGTAATACTATCCATGTTTTTTCCATATGCCACTTTTATTAACGATAGTGTTGTTGTTAAAATTAATGCATTTGGTTTAGATCCAACTCAAACTGAAACAACAGTAAGGTTTCCTATTTATGTTGGTTTGTTTATGATAATTGGTGTTTCTGTTTCTTCAATTGGACTTTTTAAAAATAGAAAGCGTCAGTTGTTGTTTGGTAAGATTAATTACATTTTAATATTACTAACATTAGTTCTTCTTTTAATTGATATAGATTTTCTATCTGAAAAGTTCTTGAAAGATAACGGATTGCCAATTTATGGTTGGGGAACTTATTTTATTGTTTGTTCTCTTCCGCTTGTTTTCCTTGCCAATAGAGCCATCAAAAAAGATGAAGCATTGGTTAAATCATTGGACAGATTAAGATGATTTAACTCTGTTTCCTAGTTCTATTACTTCACAGTCATAAATTTTTTTTCCCTCAATTGAAAACCTAATAAGGGTTCTTACTTTATGAAACCCATTTATTCCAGCTGCACCTGGATTCATATATAGCATATTTAGTTTTTTATCCATTTGAATTTTACAAATGTGAGAATGTCCGCAAATAAACAAATCGGGTTTTGTTTCTGATAAGAAATTAGTAATTCTTTTTGTGTAGCTATAAGGTTTGCCTCCTATGTGAGTCATAAAAACATTAACTCCCTCAATTTTAAAGCTTTGATTTAGAGGAAACTCTGCTCTTATAGTGTGGTTATCTATGTTGCCATATACAACTCTTGTTTTAGTTATTTTATTGAGACGATCAATGATTTCAATATTTCCTATATCCCCAGCATGCCAAATTTCATCACAAGCTGAAAAGTATTTGGCATACCTTTTGTCAAAGTATCCATGTGTATCCGATATTAAACCAATTCTTTTCATCCAAATGAGCTTCGAGTTTAAAGATGTAGTATATTTAATAAATCATTGAAAAAAATATAAAACAATGCAATTATTTTCACTTTCTAGAATATTTTTATCTTTTTTTCTGTTTTTTTCATTAACATGTTTATCAAATAATTTAAATACAATGTCAGTAGTTCCACATAAGTTAGACACAACTGTCCTAGGAGCAGGTTGTTTTTGGTGTATCGAAGCAGTTTTTTTATCTCTTAATGGTGTTGAGTCTGTAGAGTCTGGTTATTCTGGTGGAGATTTAAAAAACCCTACATATAAAGACATTTGTACAGGAACTACTGGTCATGCTGAAGTAGCTAAAATTGTTTTTAATCCGGAAGTAATCTCTTACAAAGAAATTTTAGAAGTATTCTGGAAAACACATGATCCTACTACATTAAATAGACAAGGAAACGATGTTGGTTCCCAATATCGATCAGTAATTTATTATTTAAATCAAACTCAGAAAAAAATAGCTACTTTTTATAAAGACCAATTGCAGAATTCTGGAGCTTGGGATAAATCAATTGTGACAGAAATTTCTGAATTAGGGGATTATTATAAAGCTGAAAATTATCATCAAAATTATTACCAACAGAACAAAAGTGAATCTTATTGTAAATATGTTATTCAACCTAAAATAGAAAAGTTTAAAAAAGTTTTTCAAGAAAAATTAAAATAAATCATATGAGAAAATCATTATTATTAGCTGTAATTATCTCTTTAGTTTCTTTTTCAATTTGCTCTCAAACAATAAAAGATTATAAAGTGCCTTTTCAATATATTCAACTTCCTTTAAAGCCGTTTGATGCTTCAGTTTTAAACTACAAAATTGTATTTGAAAATAATTTTGAACAGGCAAACGAGGACACGCTTAAAGCCTATGAAAACAGGTTAGAAAATGCTAAGAAAGAGCAGGGAGATTTATTAGTTGTGTGGAACGAAGATCGTTTGAGAATTGATAGAATATACCTTACTGAAATGGCGATTTGGGAGAAAGCAATTAATTCTGGAAATACTACTTTAGCCCAACCTGTTAAAATGCCATATCCCGATTATCCTGTTTTAAGAGAGGTCTCATTGCCGATTTTTACTGAAGATGTGTCAAATGATTTTTGTAGCCAAAAAATTAACTTGGCAGGATACACCAAGGGTGAGTCCGGAGTTGTCGTGACCATTATCCATCACGGTTTACAATCTTCAAGAATTTCAACTAAAATTACAGGTGCTGGTGCTCAGAAAAAATATAAATATACAGCACATTATAAAATGCCAGTAGAAATTAAGATAGATGCTCCGAAACAGGGTTTAGTTTATTCTAAAACCTATTTTAATTCTGAGATGTCAGAACTAATTAGGGATGATAAAAGTCAATACGATTATCAGCTTTGGTGGTTGGATAATAATGATAAATACTGGAAATCCCTTCAGACAAAATTATTAAACAATATTCTTAGTAATTTAAATAGCTACATGAATACCACTTTTGGCTATCCTGTAAAATCAAGTCAAAATGAGATATATGTTATAAAAAAGTATAAAAATCATTCTTATTCCGAATTTGTAGATGCAATGACGTTTGCAAAAATTGGTTATGAAGGTTTTGTAAATGATGTTGATAAAAGTAATGCTAAAGAAAACATTTCTAAAGCCATTAATATTTGGCTTGATCAATTGGCTCAAAGCGATCTTTCAGATAATAAATCAAGAATAAATAAAAAATCTACGGCTTTGTTATATGCAAATTTAGCTGAAGCCTATTTGTGGGTTGATGAATTTGATAAAGCTGACCTATATATTAATAAAGCAATTACTTTAGGTGTTTATAAGTATAAAAAACCATTGCAAAAAGTTGCAAGATAAAATGGGCAATCTTAAATTAAGGTATCAAGCAAATAATCAGTAGTATTCTATTAAGTGTTGTTATTATTGGTGAAATCATTGATTTTCCTTAAACTCGCAATTATTTTAGTTAATTTCTAATGGCTGAACAGAAAAACAGAGTAAAAATCATAGAAAATAAATCTGAAATTGGCGCAGGAACTAGGGGGTCTAGCCTAGGTATTCAGGCGTTAAAGGTTGCTTCATTTAATATGAAGTCTTCATATTTCTCTAGATTAAAATCTATTATAATTAAAGATTTTAATCACCTTCTTTTTGAAGAAGTTAAATATCCCAAAGCAATTAGAATTGAAGGTGTTATTGAAATATTTAATGCTGTTTCTCAAGAAGTAAATAATCAATTAGTTAAAAACAATTTCCCAATTGTTATTTCAGGTGATCACTCTAGTGCTGGTGGGACTATTGCAGGCATTAAAATGGCTTACCCTGGAAAGAGATTAGGAGTTGTTTGGATTGATGCTCATGCAGATTTACATTCACCATATACTACACCTACAGGAAATATCCATGGAATGTCTTTGGCTACGGCTTTAAATTCCGATAACCAAGAACATCGCATTCAAGAAATAGATTCGGTCACTAATGAAATGTGGAAGAAATTAAAAGAGTTTGGCAATATATATCCAAAAATCAATGCAAGAGATTTGGTATATGTAGCACTAAGAGATTCTGAAGAGCCTGAAGATTTTTATATTTCAAACAATGAAATTAAAAATGTTGATGTAGAAACTTTAAGAAGAAATGGAGCTGAATCTGTTGCTCAAGATGTTTTGGAATATCTTAAAAGTTGCGATCTTATATACATTTCTTTTGACGTAGATAGTATGGATTGTGATTTGGTTTCTTATGGAACAGGAACTCCAGTTCAGAATGGCCTTACCGAACAAGAGGCAAGCAGTTTAATAAATCATTTGCTTATTGATAAAAGAACAAATTGTTTTGAAATGGTAGAAATTAATCCATGTTTGGATAACAAACAAAACAAGATGGCTGAAACTGCATTCAGAATATTAGAAAGTGCTACTTCAATAATCGAAAAAAGAGGATAATTAATGAGTGTTTCATTTCAAGTTGGTCAGGAAGTTTCAAAAGCTTTTGCTTCTCTTTATGGTGAAAAGTTAAATGCCGAATTTTTTCAAATAGAGTCAACAAAACTAACATTTGAAGGAGATCAAACTTTAGTTGTCTTTCCATTACTTAAAATAACTAAAAAATCTCCAGAAGAATCAGCAAATTTAATTGGGAATTGGTTGATTTCTAATTCTGAATTATTTTCTGATTTTAATGTCGTAAAAGGTTTTTTAAATCTTTCTTTAAAATCTTCTTTTTGGATTTCAACGTTTAATAAATCTTTGACTTTAAAGAAATATGGTTTTAATCTCAATAAATCGGGTAAAACATACATGGTTGAGTATTCTTCTCCAAATACAAACAAACCGCTTCATTTAGGTCATCTTAGGAATAATTTTTTAGGGTATGCTGTTTCGGAAATATTAAAAGCAAATGGTCACAATGTTGTTAAGACTCAAATTATAAATGATAGAGGCATTCATATTTGTAAATCTATGTTGGCTTGGCAGAAGTTTGGTAATGGAGAAACTCCAGAGTCTGCTAATTTAAAAGGAGATCATTTAATAGGAAAATATTATGTTGCTTTTGATAAAGCTTATAAGCAAGAAGTTTCTGAGTTAATTGAGAGTGGTGTTTCTAAAGATGATGCAGAAAAGCAAACTAAAATTTTAAAAGAAGCTCAGAATATTTTATTAAAATGGGAGAACAAAGATCCTGAGATTTATAATCTATGGAAGAGAATGAACAACTGGGTTTACGAAGGTTTTAATCAAACATACCAGCTGATGGGGGTAGATTTTGATAAACTATATTATGAATCTGATACATTTATTTTAGGTAAAGATGTTGTCTCAAGTGGTCTTGAATTAGGCATTTTCTATAAAAAAGAAGATGGTTCTGTTTGGTGTGATCTTTCTGAAGATAAACTAGATGATAAATTACTGCTAAGAGCCGATGGCACATCTGTTTACATGACTCAAGATTTAGGAACAGCTATTGAAAGGTATAAAGATTATAATAATTTGTCAGGCCTTATTTATACTGTTGGAAATGAACAAAACCATCACTTTAAAGTGTTGTTTACCATATTAAAAAAACTTGGTTATTCTTGGGCTGAAGAGTGTTTTCATCTTTCGTATGGCATGGTAGAATTGCCTGAAGGAAGGATGAAATCTAGAGAGGGGACTGTTGTTGATGCTGATGATTTAATTCTTAGTGTGATTGATGATGCTAAGCAAATGACAAAACAAAGGGGTCAGTTAGAAGGTATGTCCGAAGATGATAAAAATCTGCTTTACCAAACCATAGGTAAAGGTGGTTTGAAGTATTACTTACTTAAAGTAGATCCTAAGAAAAAAATGATGTTTAACCCTGCTGAATCTATTGATTTAAATGGCAATACAGCACCATTTATTCAGTACTGTTATGCTAGAATTCAAAGTATTTTGAGAAAAGGCAAGGTTTCTATCGAAAGTATTGATACAAACATTGTTCTTTCATCTTCTGAACTTCACTTAATTAAATTATTAGCAGATTATCCAAATGTTGTCTCTGAGGCTGGTAAAAACCTATCTCCAGCATTAATCGCAAATTATTCTTATGACTTAGTAAAGGCTTATAACTCTTTTTACCAGTCAATTCCAATCCTTGGAGAGAACGATGAGCAATTAAAGGCCTTTAGGATAGTACTTTCAGAAAAAATTTCATTAGTTATTGAAAGTGCTATGAAGCTTTTAGGGATTGAAGTTCCTCAGAAAATGTAATTATTCATTTATTTCTGATTCTTTTTCTTGATCATCTGTTGTGTTTTTCTCTTGATTATCTTCCGTTTGTGAATTCTCTTTTGTTTTGTTTTTCAATGCAAAGCTTAACATTATTTCATGTGATCCAGAAGTGAATGATGCAATCTTACTATTATTAAATTCATAAGAATATGTTAAATTAAGATTTTCTATAGGAGAGAATCCTACGTTAACTAGGAAACCTCCTTGTTGTCTAAATCCTAATCCTCCCCAATAATTATTTTGGAAATTAAAATTCCCAATTAAATCGATTTGATTACTTAGACCCGCAGCTTTTCTTATTAAAATTATAGGGGTAAATTTAACGTCAGAGCTCATATCTAATTCGTAAGATAAATATGCAATTCGATGCATTTTGTAGTCATAAGTTTGATCTGCATTCATTGGCTCTATGTTCATTGATGTTGTAAATAAATTAGGAAATGAAATTCCAATATTTAATTTTTTATTTAGAGAATATGCAATGCCGAAATCTGAATGAAATCCAACCCCGTTTACACCATTATTTAAAAGTATTTCATCTGAATTATCCGTAGAAATCATGTTATTCATAACTAATGATCCTTGTATCATTCCTAAAGATAGTCCAAATGTAAGTTCGTTTGCTTTGTCAATTTTTAAAAGATATGAGCTAGAGGCATCAAATTGTAATTTTTCAAAAAATGAAATTTGATCATAATTAAATCTAATCCCAAAATTTAAATTTCTATTTATGTTTTTTTGAACTGTAAACCATGTTGTTGTAGGTGCTCCTTCAAAACCAACCCATTGTTGTCTGTGAGATAGATTAAATTTCAATTGGTTACTTTTTCCAACTTCTGCAGAGTTAATCATGTATAAATTCTGAAAGTATAGAGAATTTAGAGGAATCTGCTGAGCAGAATAGAAAACACATGTGAAAATCAGTATTATTGAGATTATATTTTTCATCTAATTATTTAATTAAAAGAATTGAACCTTTATATTCATCACCTTGACAAATAATAGTGTAATAGTAAGTTCCATCAGGTAATAATTGTCCATCTAAATTTTCACCATTCCAATTGTTGTTGTAATTGGTAGTTTCCCAAACAATTTTACCCCATCTATTGAAAATATAAACAGGACATCCAGAAATAAAACTTGGTTTGTTTATATCCCAAGTGTCATTTTTACCATCTCCATTAGGCGTGATGATGTTATTAATAATAATATCTGTAATTTGATTAACAAAAACTACTATAGAGTCACTAGCCAAACAGCCATCAGCACTTTCAATAGCTACAAAATAAGTGATTGAATTTAGTGGGCTTACTGTTGGGTCTTCATTATTGGCATTTTGAATATTATACAATGGCGTCCATTGTAAAGTTGCGTAATTTGTTGCTGTTGCATCAATTGTTATTGAGCTTCCTTCATCAATAAACACATCATTTCCTGCGTCAATAAGTGGTGGCTCAAATATCACGATTTCAATATTACAGCTAGCTTGATTTCCTATTAAATCCTCAGCTAGAAAACTTAATGTTGTTGTTCCTGTAGGGAAGACACTCCCAGAATTAAGATTAGTAGTGTCAGTTTGAAACAAATTTATAGTGCCGCAATCATCTGTTGCTGATGGGGAAATAAATGAAATAATTGGATCACAAGATTCTATGTTATCTGGACAAAATATAATTGGGTTTACTGTATCATTAGGCATCAGTATAACTGGACATGTAGAAGTGTTTCCACTATTGTCAGTAGCAACAATGTTTATGGTGTTAATTCCTCCAGTATTAGTTCCTTGAGGAATGCTTTGAGATAATTGTGTGTTCATATCACAAAAATCACTGCTTGTGGAAAGTAAAGTTATGTCTGGTACAATGTAAAGACAGTTTAAACCTAAGTCGATGTATTGAGTGTCAGGACAGGTTATTGATGGACTAGTTGTGTCGGTAAGTGTAATGGTGAAACTACAACTAGTAGCATTTCCGTACATGTCAGAGCTAGTTAAAATAATGTTTTGTTGAGTACCAATTCCGGTAAGCGTATCACCTGAATTCACACTTTGAGTGTATGAGGGGTTTGGATCACAATTGTCAACTAGGTTTATTGAGTTTTCAAAGTCAGGGATAATGTAAATGCAATTAGTATCTAATATAACATTAGGGTTAGAAGGGCAAATTAAAAGAGGTGGTTTATTGTCTTGAACATCAATTAAAAATGAGCAAGAGGTGCTATTGTTACTTGAGTCTGCAACAAGTAAAGTTATTTGATTTGAAGTTCCAATGGCTAAAGGGGTTCCTACAGCTGGAGTCTGAGTGAAAATGTAATTGTTTTCACAATTGTCTTCTATTTGAATTAAAGAACTGAAATCTTCAAGAAAATAAGTGCAGTTGGAGTCTGAAAACCTAACCGTATCGTTTATACAAGATAAAATTAATGGAGTTATTGTGTCTAAAGCATTGTAAGTAATTGTGCAAGTGTTTGAATTGCTGTAAGCATCTGTAGATGTAAAAGTAATTGTATTGTCAGATGTCCCTAAGATAGGTGTCCCCCGCAACTGGAGATTGAAGAATAAATACTGAACCAGAACAATTGTCTAAAGAAGTTACTAGGTTTGTGAAGTCAGGTAAAAACATCCTCACATGTTGAATTTTAAATAACCAACTTGATTAGCTGGACAATTAATAACAGGGGGGTGTACTGTCTATAACACTAATTCTGTATGAACAAAACACTTGAATTTCCTGAAATATCTGTTACGTTAAAAGAAATAAATGGATCATCTCCAATGTTAAACATTGTTCCTGTTGTTGGAGATTGAATAACAGTTAGATTGGGATCGCAATTGTCAAAAATAGAAATGTAACCTGTTAAATCATCAAGTGAATACATACAGTTGGGGCTTATATATACATTTGAATCTGTCGGACAAGAAATTGTTGGTGGAAGGTTGTCATCAACTAAAATAAGAAAAGAACAAGAATCGGTGTTTCCAGAAACATCTGCAGCATACATTGTAATTAGTTCAGATCCTGTAATTGTAGTTCCCGGTATAGGATGTTGAGTGATTGATGGAATATCACAATTATCAGTACTGCTAACAACACTTGAATAATCACCTAAAATGGCTTGGCAATTCGAATTAGCACTTACATTTTGAGTTCCTAAACAGTTGATGTTTGGTGAAATGGTGTCTACAACATTAACATTGAAAGTACATGTACTTGAGTCTGTTCCATTTGTTATTGTATATTCTTGAAATGTTGTGCCAAGAGGAAATAAATCTCCAGATGTGTATCCAGAAATATCTGATTGGTATATTGACGAACCTACACAATTTGCAAAACATGTAATAGAATATGAGAAAGTAACTTTACATGTGCTAGAATTGTATAATGTTGTGTCGCTAGAACATGCTAATGTAGGAGCTTGGGCTTTTATTGAATAAGAACTTGTTAAAAGCAAAGACAAGATGAATAAAAATCGAATATTCATTGTGTTAATTTTTCTGAAATTTAATAAACTAGCCGGTTAAATGAAAGAATTAAAGGTGAAGTTATTTAGATGTTATAAACAAGAAAATTTTGATTGATATTTGATTTGTATTTCAGTTTAACACTATTAACTTGTGAAAAGAAATGAAAAAATCTGAAGATTCGTACCTTAATTATCGTGAGTGGAGAGAGTTAGAAGCTTATTTTCCAGAGGATTATAGAATTAATGATGAGTTTTTTCCTGATGAATATTTTTTAAAGTGGAACGATTCAAATATTCACATAGATCACTATTTTCCAAAAAAAATAAATGAAAAAATAAAATTAATTTTAGTTCATGGAGGCGGGGGTAATGGTCGATTACTTTCACCTATTGGTATTGCACTTTTAAAATTAGGATTTGAATGTATTGCACCTGATTTACCAGGTTTTGGTCTTAGTAGAGAGAGTTCTCCAACATCTTATTCAACATGGGTGAGTTTAATTAATCATCTTGTTGATTTAGAGAGTCAAAAGGATAGTAGGAAAATTGTTTTGTGTGGAATAAGTCTTGGTGGAATGTTAAGCTATCATGTTGCTTGTCAAAATAAAAGCGTATTTGCAATAATGGTATCAAGTTTAGCTGATACAAGAACACTCGCAGTTCAGCAGCAGTTGTCAAAAAATAAATTAATTGGCAAGTTGTCACCTTCTTTTTTAAATTTCTCTAAATCAATTACAGATTCAATTAAAGTTCCAATAAAACACACCACTAAAATGTGGGCCATGGCAAATAACCCTTCTTTTGTAAAGAAATTAAAACAAGATAAAATTGGGTCCGGAAGCTGGGTTTATTTGAAATTCTTAAGAACCTTGCTTCATGCTCAACCTGCAGTTGAACCTGAAGATTTTGATCATTGCTCGGTTCTATTTTTTCAACCTGAAAAAGACAACATTATTCCATGGGAAATATCTGCTCCATTCTACGAGAAATTAAACTGTGATAAAAAAGTTGTGTTTTTAAAAGGCTGTGGTCATATTCCGATGGAGGAGCCAGGGATAAACCAGTTAAAAGAGGCAGCAAAGTTATTTTTAAATCAATTACAAAAAAGGGTGTAAAAAAAGCGGTCATTGACCGCTTTAAATTATTTTGTTGAATATTTTTTTCTTTCTTTAATACGAGCAGATTTTCCTGTTCTATCTCTTAAGTAGAATATTCTAGCTCTACGAACTGCACCTTGTTTTTCAACTACAATTTTTTCTAAAAATGGAGATGCTAGTGGGAATATTCTTTCAACACCAGTTCCACCAGAAATTTTTCTAATGGTAAAAGTCTCAGTAGTTCCGCTTCCTCTTCTCTGAATAACTGTCCCTTTGAAAGACTGTAATCTTTCTTTGTCGCCTTCTTTAATCTTATAAGTAACGTTTAATGTGTCGCCAGCACCGAATTCAGGCCATTCGTTGACTTGTGTTAATTCGTTAGCTAATTCTTTTATCTTGTCCATGGTGTAATTTTTCTTCAATCCTAATTCGGGTTGCAATATTACAAAGAAAAAATGTAAATAAATGAAAACATTTAGGAAATTATCTAACTGACTGCATTTTCAGGTCTAACAAGGCTATTGCAGCAACAGCTTCTAGTACAACAGGAACTCTTAAAGCAATACATAAATCGTGTCTTCCTTGAATTTTAAAATCTTTTATTTCATTGTCTTCGTTGTTCCAACTAGATTGAGTTTTTCCAATGCTTGAGGTTGGTTTAATGCCGATTCTAAAAACCAACTCATTTCCATTTGTTATTCCACCTGTAATCCCTCCAGAATGATTAGTTTTTGTAGTTCCATTTTTGTCTGAATAGGTGTCATTGTGCTGAGATCCAAACAATTTAGTTGCTTTAAAACCAGTTCCGAATTCTATGCCTCTTACTGCTGGAATAGCAAAAACAGCATGAGCTAAAACTGATTCAGCAGAGTCGAAAAAAGGTTCTCCCCATCCAGTAGGGACATCTTTTATTTTACACTCTACAATTCCCCCAACACTGTCTTGATTCTCAATTCCTTTTTGAAGTCCTTTTTGAATGTTTGACTCTCCAGCAATTTCAATAATTTCTGCTTTAATAGAGATTGTATTTAGTATTTTTTTTGCTATTACGCCTGCACAAACAAGAAGCACGGTAAGTCGTCCAGAAAAATGCCCTCCTCCTCGATAATCTTGAAACCCCTTGAATTTTTCATTGGCAACAAAGTCTGCGTGTCCAGGTCTGTGAAATGATTTTGTTTTTTGATAATCTAAAGATCTTGTATTGGAATTTTCAATTAGAATTGTTAATGGAGCTCCTGTGGTTTTACCATTAAATAATCCAGATGCAAAAATTGGTTGATCAGATTCTTTTCTCGTTGTAGTTCCTTTTTTCCCTGGTCTTCTCCTGTCAATATCTTTCATGAAATCATCTGCATCAATATCAATTCCTGGAGGCACATTATCTATGGTTATACCCATTGTTTTCCCATGTGACTCTCCAAAAATACTTACCCTAAAATTATTGCCAAATGTATTCATATCTACAAAGTTACAGAATCTAAAAGTTTATAAAAGGACGGAAAAGATTTATTTACAGCACTTGAATCTTTTATTAGAGTTGGTTTATTTAGCATTAATGCGAATATTGATGCAGCCATTGCAATTCTATGATCATTACAAGAGCTAACATTGAAATTTACAGGTGCTGATCTAGGTGAAACCATCATCGTGTCTTTGCTTATTTTGATGTTTGCTCCAAGCTTTGATAATTCACTTTTTATTGTTTGAGCTCTATTACTTTCTTTTGCGTATAATCTTTCAACACCTTTAATTGAGCTTGTTTTTGACCCAAAACTTGCTAAAACAGCAAGTGGAGGGAAAAGATCGGGAGAGTTGCTGGCATCAAAATCAAAACTCAAGCATTGATTTTTACTAATGTTTAAATCGTTTTTATTCCATGAAACATTTGCTCCAAATTCTTCGATTACTGAAAGAATTTTAATGTCTGCTTGTTTCGAATTTGGATTTATATTTTTAATTGTAATGTTTCCAAGAATAGCTGCTGCAACAATAAAGAAAGATGCGCTGCTCCAGTCATTCTCAATACTTATTGAGGTAGGTTTTAAGTTGTAGGGGCCGTTAAAGTGAATGGTGTTTTTATTTAGTTTTAAATCTACTCCAAAGCTTTTAAGAACATCAAGACTTAATTCAATGTATGGAACTGATTTAGGGTTTTTAATTTTTATTGTTTCAGTTTTTAGTTTGTCTGAACCAACGTAAGCATAAATTAATCCAGAAATAAATTGAGAACTGAGGCTTCCATCTATCGAGATTGATTTAGGGTTGATAGGACCATTAATTGTAAAAGGGAGTTTGTTGTTTTTAGATGAAAAATTAACTGAAAGTTTTTTGAAAACTGAATTAAAAATTTCCATTGGTCTTTTGAGTAAAGAACCATTTCCATTAAGAATTAGGTGTTGTTCTGAATTTGCTAAAATAGGCGTGAATAATCTACATGATAAACCAGCTTCATTGAAAGAAATGTTTTTGTTTTTAAAGTCGAAATTCGAAGATGAAGCTATTTTTATGATTTTTTTTTCATGAGAAATAATCTTATTTGATTGCTTTAATATTTGGAGAGCTGTTAGTTCATCTTTAGAATCTCCGAAATTGAGGATAGTTGTTGCTTCCTTAGATATTAATGAACAAGCGGCTGCTCTTTGTGCATGACTCTTGCTTGATGGAATGTTGATTATTCCACTTATTCTATTTGCTGGTTTAATTGTTTTGTCCAAAACCAAATTGATTTGTGATTTAAGAGTTCTTTTTTAAAGTTATTGGTAAAAGTATTATAATGTACTTTATTATTAAAGTAAGTCTATTTATTATTGTATTGTCATTTTATGAGAAAATGATTCTATTTTTATAATTGAATAATCATTTAAAAAGAAATAGTGAATAAAGTTCCTAATAGAAATATCCATGGATAATAAAAAAGAAACAATTTTTGACAATTGGAATATTAACTCAGATAATCAACCTTTAATCATTTCTGGTCCTTGCAGTGCTGAATCTGAAAGTCAAATTTTATCTATAGGAAAAGAGCTAAAAAATCTGGGGGTAGATGTTTTTAGAGCTGGTATATGGAAACCTAGAACTCGTCCAAATTCTTTTGAAGGAGTTGGTTCAATAGGTCTGCCTTGGTTACAATTACTAAAAAGGGAGTATGGGTTTAAAACAGCCATTGAGGTTGCCAATTCAAAGCATGTTGATCAGGCCCTTAATTCTGATATTGATATCTTATGGATTGGTGCTAGAACAAGTGTGAATCCATTCTCTATTCAGGAAATAGCAGACTCTTTAAAAGGAGTTGATGTTCCGATTTTTGTTAAAAACCCAATTAATCCAGATGTAGATTTATGGCAAGGTGCTATTGAAAGAATTCAGGGTGCTGGGATTAGTAAAATTGCGGCTGTTCACAGAGGTTTTTCAACTTACGATAAATCTGTTTACAGAAATAAACCAATGTGGGAGCTACCCATTGAATTAAGGCAAAGAATGCCTTTAATCCCCATGATTTGTGATCCAAGTCATATAGGAGGAAAGAGAAGTATGATCCAAGAAATTTCTCAAAAGGCCATGGATTTGAATTATGACGGGTTAATGATTGAGAGTCATATTGATCCTGATAATGCATGGAGTGATTCGGAACAACAAATAACGCCTGCTCAATTAAAAATTATTTTAGAAAAACTAGTTCTCAAAGTTGTTGAGGTTGATAATCTTGAAATAAAAAATGAATTAAAGGTGTTACGAAACCAGATTGATCATTTTGATTCGGAATTAATAAATGTTTTGGGTGAAAGAATGAAAGTAGCTAATCATATCGGTAAGTATAAAAGTTTAAATAATATAACAATTTTACAACCCAAAAGGTGGGAGGTAATAGTTAAAAGGACATTGGAATTAGGGGCTGGAGAGGGTTTAAGCTCTAGTTTTATTTCTAAAGTTTTTTCTGCTATCCATCAGGAATCAATTAATAAACAAACTGCTTTTAAAATTGATAAGTAATTTTAACTTACTAAAGTAAGTCTGGACGTTTCTCTTTAGTTCTTAAGATTGATTTTTCATGTCTCCATTCTTCAATAGCTTTTAGGTTTCCAGAAGTTAAAATCTCAGGAACTTTCCAGTTGTTATAAACTGCAGGTCTTGTGTAAACTGGAGGTGCAAGTAAATTATCTTGAAAAGAATCGGTTAAAGCAGATGTTTCATTGTTTAAAACTCCAGGTATTAGTCTTATAATGGCATCTGTTAGTACTGCGGCAGCTAATTCACCACCAGAAAGTACATAGTCTCCTATAGATATTTCTCTTGTTACAATTTGATCTCTTAATCTTTCGTCTATTCCTTTATAGTGTCCACATATAATAATAATGTTCTTGTAAGAAGATGACATTTGATTACAAATCGATTGATTCAATAACTCACCATCAGGACTCATATAAATAATCTCATCATATTTTCTTTCTTCCTGTAATTTTAAAATGCATTTATGAATAGGCTCTATGCATAAAACCATTCCTGCCCCTCCTCCAAAAGCATAGTCGTCAATACTTTTTTGTTTGTTTGTAGAGTAGTCTCGAATATTATGGACTTTAATTTCTACAATCTTTTTTTCTTGAGCTCTTTTCAAAATAGAATCATTAAAAGGGCTCTCCAGAAGACTAGGTACTGCAGAAAGGATGTCTATTCTCATAATTATAAAGTTAGGCTTAAGTTGTCGTATGAAAGGAAAACGTTTTTTGGTAATTCTTTGGATATTTCTTCGTGAGAACCAAGAAGGTGTGATATGTGAGTCAAATATGCTTGTTTTGGTTTGAGTTCTTTTATTAGATTTAATGCTTCTTCTAAATTGAAATGAGAAATGTGTTTTTCTTTTCTAAGAGCATTAATTACAAGTACATCAAGGTTTCTTAATTTTTCTTTTTCTTTCAAATCAATGAAACTGGCATCAGTGATGTAGCAGAATTTTTCAATTCTAAATCCAAAAACTGGTAATTTATAATGCATCACCTGAATGGGTTGAATCTTTAAATCTTTGTAGCTGAAAGTTGTGTTTTCTAAGTTAAATCTATTCACTTTAGGAATGCCAGGGTAATTAAAATCATCATCAAAGATGTAACGGTACTCCCTTTTTAAACACTCAAAGACATGGTCGCTACAAAATATGTCTATTGGTTTTTTTTGAAGGAAATTAAATGCTCTAATATCATCTAGTCCAGCAACATGATCTTTGTGTTCATGAGTGAATAAAACAGCATCTAATTTTTCGATTTTATTATTTAGCATTTGCTGTCTAAAGTCTGGGCCTGTGTCAATGACTATAGAAGTGTTTTTTTTTAATATATGGATAGAAGACCTTAAACGATTATTTTTATCAGTTGTCGATGAGCAAACGTCACAATGACATCCAATTACAGGAACACCTTGGGATGTTCCAGTTCCTAAAAAGTTTACTATTAAGTTATCGCTAGGCACTTATAGTTGTTAATTTTTTTATTTTATCTAAAGCAAAATCTATTTCTTCTTTTGTTGTGTATCGGCTAAAAGAAAATCTTATGGATTGACATTTGTCAGAATAGGGAAGCGAAGCGAGTACGTGAGATCCTGCAGTGGCACCAGATGAGCACGCGCTTCCTCCAGAGGCTGCAATTCCACTAATATCTAGACTGAACAGCATCATGCTGCTTTGTTGAGTAATTGGAAAGCAAACGTTTAATACTGTGTATAAACTGTTTTCGGGTGCAATGTCTCCATTAAAAGTTATAGAAGAATCTATTTTTAATAATTCATTAATCATGTAAGATTTTAGCTCTTGAACGTGTTGTTGGTGTTCTTCAAGGTCTGAGTATGCTAATTCCATTGCTTTTCCCATACCAACAATTCCATAAAGATTTTCTGTGCCACCTCTTAGTTTTCTTTCTTGTGAGCCTCCTGTTATTAGTTGATTGATTTGTGTGTTTCTTTTTATGTATAGGAAACCAACTCCTTTTGGGCCATGGAATTTATGAGCTGCACAAGTTATAAAATCAATGTCTAAATCTTTCAGGTCGAAGTTGTAGTGACCCATGGTTTGAACAGTGTCAGAATGGAAATATGCGTTGTGTTTTTTACATAGTAGGCTAACTTTCTTTAAATCAAGAAGGTTGCCAATCTCGTTATTTGCATGCATAAGAGATACAATCGTAATTGTACTTTCCTTTAGAAGCTCTTCTAAATGTTCAATGTCTACATGTCCGTTGTCGTTAATTTTAACAAGGTCAATTTTTATGTTACAAGAATCTTTTAGATGATTAGCCGTATGGCCTACAGCATGGTGTTCAATGCATGAGGTAATAATTCTTTTAACTCCTAGGTCAGCAACAGCACATCTTAAAGCCATGTTATCTGCTTCAGTTCCTCCGGAAGTGAAAACTATTTCACTAGGTTCAGCTTTAATGTAGTCAGCAATTTTTTTTCTTGTTATCTCAATGGCGTTTTTAGTTTTTCTTCCAAAAGAATGAGTACTTGAAGGGTTTCCAAAATCATTTTCGAGAAAAGGAAGCATGGCTTCTAGAACTTCTGGAGCTAAAGGAGTTGTAGCTGCATTATCTAAATAAATATTTTTCATTTAATGAATTTTGTGTAAAGTTAGTTCAAGTATTTTAAAAAAAAAGTAAGTTAAATAAGGCTCTTAATTTCATTAATAAATCGTTCTCCAAGGGCATTTGCATTTGTGGATGATGAACTTTCTGCATAAATCCTAATGATAGGTTCTGTATTGGATTTTCTTAAATGAACCCATTCGTTCTCCAATTCAATTTTAACTCCATCAATTGTGTTTACTGGGTATTTAGCATATTTAGCTTTCATTTCAACTAAGATTTTATCCACATCTATTTCTGGAGTTAGCTGAATTTTGTTTTTGGAAATAACATATTTTGGATAGCTGTCTCTTAATTCACTGGCTTTAATATTCTTTTTAGCTAACAATGTTAAAAATAGACCAATTCCGACTAGAGCATCTCTTCCGTAATGAGATGTAGGGTAGATAATACCTCCGTTTCCTTCACCACCTATTACTGCATTTGTTGCTTTCATTTTTTCAACAACATTGACTTCTCCTACAGCTGATGCTTGGTAATTAGATTGGTGAGCTTCAGTTACATCTCTTAAAGCTCTGGTGGAAGATAAATTAGATACTGTGTTTCCAGGAGTGTTGCTAAGAATGTGATCAGCAACAGCGACAAGCGTGTATTCTTCACCAAACATTGTTCCATCTTCACATACCATTGCTAAACGATCAACATCTGGATCTACAACAATTCCGACTGCAGCTTTATTTTCGATAACAACTTTGCTTATTTCAGAAAGATTTTCGGGAAGTGGTTCTGGGTTGTGGGGAAATTCTCCGTTAGGTTCACAATATAAATTTATTACTTCTTTTACTCCTAAAGCTTGTAATAATTGAGGGAGTACAATTCCTCCAGTACTGTTTACACAGTCAATAACTACTTTTAAATTAGCTTTTTTTATTAGTGTTTTGTCTACTAAGTCTAGATTTAATACTTCATCTATGTGTTTTTTAAAATAAGTATTGTCAGTTTTAATTGTACCTAAGTCATCTACTTCACTAAAGGAGTAAATGTCTTTTTTAATAATATTTAAAAGTTTTTCACCGTCTTTTGCAGAAATAAACTCACCTTTCTCATTAAGAAGCTTTAATGCGTTCCATTGTTTGGGATTGTGACTTGCTGTTAAGATTATTCCGCCTTGAGCATTTTCACTGGCAGTTGCTATTTCAACAGTTGGAGTGGTAGAGAGGCCAAGGTCAATAACGTTAATTCCAAGTCCTGTTAATGTGGAAACGCATAGGTTCCTTACCATTTCACCAGATATTCTAGCGTCTCTTCCAATCACAATTGTAGATTTTTGATTTGGAAATCTACTTTTAACCCACATTCCAAATGCTGCAGAAAATTTAACTATATCTATTGGGGTAAGTGCGTTTCCAGGACTACCTCCAATGGTGCCTCTAATTCCAGAAATTGATTTTATTAGTGTCATTTTATGTGTGATTCAAATTTTTTCCGAATATAATCATAATGAATTGACCAACTTAAATAAAATATTTTTTTTTAATGTGCAGATATACAACAACTTAAATGGTAGTGTTAATTTAATTGTGGAAAAGGTGAGGCGGGTTTGTGTCGGGGGTGTTTGTATATGAATAATTTTGTTAAGCATAGATATATATTAAACTATGTTTGAAGAAGAAAGTAATGATAGTTTTTCCTTAGATAAAGTTGTTCAGTTTGAACGAATGATAGAAAATGAGTCTTTCTCATTTTTTGACGTTGAAGACTATGAAGTTATTATCAATTACTATTTAGATATAGAATTTAAAGACAAAGCACGTTTAGCTGTTGTTAAAGGTCTTATTCAGCATCCGAAAAATTTATCTTTATCATTAATTCTAGCAGAGTTTTACTCACTTGAAAAATTGTATTTAAAAGGTATCGATCTTTTGAATGGTATTCTAACTATGAACCCATCAAATAGAGAATTATTAATGGCTCTTGGAAGACTGAACTCAAGACAAGGGTATTATAAAATTGCTGCAAATCATTTTACTGAAGTATTTTACTCTTCATCGGATTGTTTAGAAGAGGAAACTGAAGGGTTGCTCATGGAGTTAGCTTATGAATTTCAAAACATGGGTAATTGTGAAATGGCTATTGATGTAATGCAAGACCTGTTATTGATTAACCCTAATAACGAATCTACTTTGTTGGAGTTAGGAGTGGCCTACAATGAAGTTGATAGAGATTCTGAAGCGTTATTGTTTTTTAATGAACTTGTTAACGAAACCCCTTACTCATACCTAGCTTGGTTTAATCTTGGAACTATTTATAATAGGTTGTCTTATGCTGACGAATCAATTTTTGCTTTTGATTTGTCCATTGCTATTAATGAAAATTTTAGTGCGTC
The DNA here is from genome assembly GCA_943788115.1 of uncultured Flavobacteriales bacterium. GTDB lineage: Bacteria > Bacteroidota > Bacteroidia > Flavobacteriales_D > Parvicellaceae. The sequence continues at coordinate 25,840 of CALSPA010000008.1, read as the reverse complement.
TTACTATGGGAAAGCAAATGTTCATATTCAGAAAAAAGAATATAGAAAAGCAATTGATTTATTTAATGAAACTTTTAAAATAGAACAACCCCATTCTTATGCTTATTGTACCATTGGAGAATGTTATGAGAAGATTGGTGAGTATGACAAAGCATTAACTTTTTATGAAAAAAGCATAGAATTGGACTCTTACCAGACTGATGCATGGGTTGGAATAGGAGTTGTGAAAGATTTGAAGAATCAATCTATTGATGCAATTAAATTCATTGAAAAGGCACTTAAATTTGATCCCGAAAATGCTGAATATTGGTACATATATGCAGAAATTTTACAAAAATTATTAAGAACTAATGATGCTGAAAATGCTTTTAAAAAGGTTGTTGAATTAGAACCTAATAATGTTGATGCATGGATAGACTATTCTAACTTTTTATTTGAAAACAATGCTCCCAAAAAGGCAATAAATACTGTAAGAACAGCAATTAAAAATAATGGAGAGGAAGAAGATTTGAGTTTTAGGTTGATAGCTTTATTATTGGCAGATGATAAATTAAATGAAGCGTCTATCAAATTGCATCACATTTTGAAAAAAGATAAAAAAACTATTACTAAACTATTCGAAATATATCCACAAGCTAGAGATATTCAAGAAATTGTTGATATCATTGCACAATATAAAGATTAGTAACAATGAATTTCAACCTCACATACCTTCCTAAAAGAACTGAAAAGCCCCGTAACAATGGTCTTACCATGATGATGGATAAAGGCTTAAGTATTCGTCAAGTAGAAGATTTTATAGAAACATCATCTGAGTATACTGATATTGTAAAATTTGGATTTGGAACAAGTGCAGTAACAACCAATTTAAAAGAAAAGATTAAGTTATATAAAAGTGCAGGAATTCGTCCTTATTTTGGTGGAACATTATTTGAAGTCTTTGCAGTTAGGAAGAAATTTAATCAATACAGGAAACTTATAGATGAATATGATCTTGATCTAGCTGAGGTTTCGGATGGTTCAATAGCGATCCCTCATGATTTGAAATGTGATTTTATTAGAAAACTTTCATCTCAATGTACAGTTATGAGCGAAGTGGGCTCTAAGGAAGAAGGTATTCTAATTAGCCCTGCTAAATGGGTTCGTATGATGACTACAGAATTAGAGGCTGGATCTTGGAAAGTTATTGCAGAAGGGAGAGAAAGTGGTTCGGTTGGAATTTTTAGACCTAATGGAACTCCTCATACCATTCTTATAAATAAAATAATAGCTAAGGTGAAGCCAGAGCAAATTTTATGGGAAGCTCCTGCAAAAAAGCAACAAGTTTGGTTTATCAATCTTTTTGGATCAAATGTTAATTTAGGAAATATTTCACAAAATGAAGTTATTCCTTTAGAGACATTAAGACTTGGTCTTAGGGGCGATACTTTCTTTAATTCTTTGCCTGATAAAATTGTTGAAGAAACTAAACCTATTGCTGATAAAGCAAATAAATAAATTAAATACTTTCAAATTTTCGATATGAATCATATAGATGTGGTGAAATTAAAGGGCATGCTAGATGCCGATGAAGCTGTGCAGATAATTGACATTAGAGAAATCTATGAATTGGAAACCGAAGGCCAAATAGGTGGTTTACATATTCCTATGGGAGAGCTGATGGATAGGTTGAATGAAATAAAAACTGATTGTCCAGTTGTATTTCATTGTAGATCAGGAAAAAGATCTGAAAACATTTTGAATTTTCTTAAAATTAATAACCTGCTTGCTGATAATTATTACAATTTAATTGGTGGTATTGTTGCTTGGAAAGAATTGTAATTATTTATGTATCAGTTGTTTAGTAAATACGGCCTTTTGTTTTTAAAAGGTATGGGAATGGGTGCTGCAAATGTTATTCCTGGTGTTTCAGGTGGAACAATTGCTTTAGTTACAGGAATTTATGAAGAGCTAATACATTCTTTAAAAGCATTTAATCTAACTGCTGTTCAATTACTATTTAAGTTTAAGTTTAAAGACTTTTCAGCTCATGTTAATCTTAATTTTTTAATTGCAGTATTCTTAGGAATTGCTGTAAGCATCGTAAGTTTAGCCAAACTATTGGAATTCTTTTTTGAAACTAACGAGTTGCTTGTGTGGTCTTTTTTCTTTGGATTAATCTTAGCCTCTATTTACTATGTTGGAAGGTTGGTGAAAGTTTGGAATATCTCTAATGCAATTAGTTTATTATTTGGAGTTACTGTTGCTGTAGGTATTGCTTTTTTAGAACCCGCATCTGAAAATACTGCTACATGGTATTTATTAATTTGTGGGGTTGTTGCTGTTTCAAGTATGATTTTACCTGGATTATCCGGATCTTATGTGCTTATTTTATTAGGTAATTACCAGCTAATTATGCTAACATCTGTTTCTGATCCTTTTAATCATATAGCTGTTTTGCTACCTGTTATTATTGGAGCTATTCTTGGGTTTTTAGGGTTGTCACATGGAATTGCATTTGTTTTAAAAAGATTTTATAATGCTACTATTTCTCTTCTCACAGGTTTTGTAATAGGCTCATTGTTAGTTATTTGGCCGTGGAAACAACCCGCAGAAACTATTTTGGGTAGAAATGGAGAAGAAAAAGTAGTTTCTTATAATTGGAAAATTCCAGACTTTATTGAAATAGAAAATTGTTATGCTTTATTGATGATTTTATTGGGAATATTTATTGTCTGGGGAATTGAAAAGTTAGGTTCTTTATTTTCTTCTAATCTAACTTCTAGTTGAAAAATTTTGGTCTAATAGGTTATCCGTTATCGCATTCTTTTTCCAAAAAGTTTTTTTCTGAAAAATTTAACAGTGAATGTATTGATGCAAAATATACTAACTATGAAATTAGCTCCATAAAGGAATTCCCAAAACTTTTTAAAAATCATACTATTGATGGATTAAATGTTACAATTCCATATAAAGAAGCGGTTATTCCATTTTTAGATGATTTAGATGATATTAGTTCTTCCGTGGGAGCTGTAAACACTGTAGTCCCTCTATTTAAAGATGGTTCTCATATTCTTAAGGGATTTAATACAGATGTATATGGGTTTCATCAATCTATAAGAACATTACTAAAATCTCATCACCAAAAAGCATTGGTCTTGGGTACAGGTGGGGCTTCTAAATCTATTGAATATGTGCTTAAAAAATATGGAATTACTGTTAATTTTATTTCAAGAACTAAGAATTCCCCTACTAATTTTTCTTGGGATGAGCTTAATAATAACATGGTAAAGCATCATGGTATTATTGTGAATACAACACCATTAGGAATGTTTCCTAACGAAAATTTAGCAATTCCTTTTCCTTATGAATATTTAACTAGTAATCACCTAGTTATAGACTTGATTTATAATCCAAAAGAAACCTTATTTTTGAAAAGAAGTAAATTAAATGGTGCTCAAATTTTGAACGGAGAAAAAATGTTGATTAATCAAGCATTAAAATCTTGGGAGATTTGGTGTCAAAATGATAATAAATTTCATGGAATTTAATCTTGATTCTTCTTTCAAACCCACTGGTGATCAGCCAGCAGCTATAAAATCTCTTGTAGAAGGACTTAAAAGTGGTGCCGAAAGTCAAACACTTCTTGGTGTGACAGGGTCTGGAAAAACGTTTACTGTAGCTAATGTAATAAATGAAATTAATCGTCCGACTTTAGTCCTTTCACATAACAAAACTCTTGCTGCACAATTATATCAAGAATTTAAATCATTCTTTCCTGACAACGCTGTAGAATATTTTGTTTCATATTATGATTACTATCAACCTGAAGCATATTTACCAACTTCAGACACTTACATTGAAAAAGATTTAGCCATTAATGAAGAAATTGAAAAATTACGATTAAGTACCACATCATCTTTACTTTCTGGTAGAAGAGATGTAATTGTTGTTTCTTCTGTTTCTTGTATTTACGGTATTGGAAACCCTGCCGATTTTAATGAGGGAATCACTTTGGTTACTAAAGGTCAGGTGATTGCAAGAAATCAATTATTACATCAATTAGTGGATAATTTGTACTCTAGATCTGAATCGGAGATCTCTAGAGGGAATTTTAGAGTTAAAGGAGATACTGTAGATGTTTTTCTAGCCTATGATGATTTTATTGTTAGAATCAACTTTTGGGGTGATGAAATAGAGTCTATTCAAAAGATTGACCCTGTAAATTTGAATTCAATTGAAGAATACGAACAATTTCAAATTTTCCCTGCAAATATTTTTGTAACAAGTAAAGATTCTGTTCAAAGATCTATAATTGAAATACAAGAAGATTTATTAAAGCAGATAGATTATTTTAATGAAACAGGAAGACCGTTTGAAGCAAAACGTATAAAAAGTAGAGTGGAGTTTGATTTAGAGATGATGCGTGAACTTGGTTATTGTTCGGGAATAGAAAATTATTCTCGTTATTTCGACAGGCGAAAAGTAGGAGATAGGCCTTTTTGTTTATTAGATTATTTTCCAGATGATTATTTAATGGTTGTTGATGAATCTCATGCAACATTACCTCAAATTAAAGCCATGTATGGTGGTGATCACTCTAGAAAGGTGAATTTAGTAGACTTTGGTTTTAGGTTGCCGGCTGCTTTAGATAATCGACCTTTAAAGTTCACAGAATTTGAAACTATGGTGAAGCAATCTATTTTTGTAAGTGCTACCCCATCTGATTATGAACTTGAAAAATCTGAAGGGATTATTGTAGAACAAATTATACGTCCTACAGGTCTTTTAGATCCTCAAATTATTATAAAACCAAGATTAAATCAGATAGACGATTTAATTAATGAAATTGAGATTGTTATTAAAAGAGAAGAGAGAGTTTTAGTTACTACACTGACCAAGAGAATGGCAGAAGAATTGGATAAATATTTATCAAACCTCGGTAAAAGAACAAGGTACATTCATTCAGACGTAGATACGTTAAAAAGAGTTGAAATTCTTGCAGACTTACGAAATGGAGTTTTTGATGTTTTAATAGGGGTCAACTTATTAAGAGAAGGACTTGATTTACCTGAAGTATCTCTAGTTGCAATTTTAGATGCAGATAAAGAAGGTTTTTTGAGATCCGAAAGAGCGCTAGTCCAAACTGTTGGTAGAGCAGCAAGAAATATTAATGGAAGAGTCATTATGTATGCAGATAAAATGACTAAGTCCATGAATAAAACAATTAATGAAACCGATAGAAGAAGAAATATTCAAGAAAAATATAATGTTGAAAATGGCATTACCCCAACTCAAATATTCAAAACAAAAGAAAATGTATTGATTTCAGATAAAAAATCTGATAATGATAATGTTGTTTATAAGGTAGATAATGACTTGTCAATTTCTGAAGATCCTGTTATTAAGCATATGAATAGAGATGAACTTGAATCTTCAATAAGACGAGTTAAGGATCAGATGAAAAGAGAAGCAAAAAAAGAAAATTTTATTGAAGCTGCTCACTTAAGAGATGAATTGTTTTCGTTGAAGAAAATACTTTTAGATAAGTTCAGTTAAATTTGGAATGAATTGTGATTATTATTGATAGTTATGAAAAAAATACCTTTTATATTAATGTTTGTGATTAGTGGATGTAGTTTAACTAAAAATAGCCCTAAAAAAGTTTTTCCAAGTTTAATTATTCAAGACAACTATTTACTATCCAAAGACAATGCAGCATTTACAATTATGTCTGCAGATTTGAAAAAAGATAACCTTACCTTAATTGTACAATATGGAGGAGGTTGTAAAGAACACGAATTCAAATTATTTACCAGTGGTTTATTTCAAAAAAAGAGTCCACCTAGATTAAAACTTTTTTTGGAACATAACTTCAATGAAGATTTTTGTAAAAAGCTTGTAATAGATACTCTGATTTTTAATGTAGCGAATGGGAGATATCCGGGTGAAGAAAGTAAATATAAAGTTGAATTTGAATTAGATAAATTTAACGAAATAATTCAATATAAATATTAGATATTGCTATAACCAATTGCAAGAACAATTGCTCCTTTAGTAATTACCTTAATTTCTTTTCCTGTTTCTGGATCTATTTCTATTTCTCTATCAATAGCAGGAATAATATAGCTTATGTAAAGTTTTTTTAGACGCATTCTTACTATGATTTCTTCGTCAACACCTTTTTCTCTTTTAACTTCTTTAAGTCTTTCAATCATTGGTGCTGTTTCAACTGTAAATTCATTGCCTCCAACACCTTCTTTTTCATAAAGTAAAACTCTTGAATTGTATTTACTTGGTTTGTCGTAGATTTCAACCTTAATCTGATCATATTTAATGCCATTTGAATTAAATGATAGTCTGTATTCAGAATCTTGAACAGTTCCTATTTCAACTTCTTTTCTATAATCATATTCTTTGTAAGAAAAATGGGTTGTTTTGGAGCCATCATACCTGTATGGTTTAAGTGCATTTCTACACACTTTTCTATATTCAGATAATTCTGAAAGAAATTCTAAATAAGGATCAATGTCATTTCTGTTTTGTGCAGAAAAGCTTGAACAAATTAGTATTAGAATAAGAGGTAAAGCAAATATTTTTCTCATTGTTGTGTTCATTTGTTATTGTACTAGAGATTGACGTATATCAATTATCTTACCAGAAATTAATTCAATCTCATCTTCAGTTAATTCAATATCTAAATTGTCTTTAAATTCAGCAGATGATTGAATAGAGCCTAAATTGTTATACATGTCTAAAAGTTCTGATATAGAATTGTTTAATTCTAGAATATCATCAGATTTTTCAGTTGTATGTTCTAAGCCACCTAAAAGTATTTCTAGTATCCCCATTTGCTCAGACAAAAGAATACCAATGTTCTTTTCAGTTTCACTATCAAGAGTTTTAACACCTAAATACATGCCTTCAACCCAAGCACCTATAAAATACACTACTGATAAGTCGTTCATTCCATTATCATCTATGTATGCATCTGTATTTTCTTGAACATAAATTAAGATATCAACTATAGAATCTTTGTTTCCAATGTTTTTTTCAAACCTTGTAATAATGTTTTCAGAATTAAAAACAGTTTCTAAGCCGATTTTTGAGCCTAAATTCTTAATACATCTTAAATATTCACTAGCCTCATCATATTGGTTGTTAAGTACTGTATATGCTAAATCACAAGAATAAACACCAAAACATATTGATTGGCTAAATTTATCTGTGTAGTTATCTACATCACTCGCTGGATTTGCAACGTTTGGTATGTATTCCATACCTGCTTTTTCTAATATTAAACCAATTTGTATAGGCGAAGGAGGAATAAACTGAAAGTCGTTTTCCTGTTCTTCACTTTGGGGGGCAGCATCATTTTCAGAAACTACATCATTTTCATTAGAAACTTCTTTAACCTCAGCTTCACTTGCATTACTTTGACAAGCAATTATTGAAGAAGAAAGAATTAGAATAAATGCGTATTTGAAACTTTTAATAATCATATTTATTAGTAAAATAATTTTAAGCTAATATAAAAAAATACTTCAACGAAATAACGTAAATAAGGCTAGATGTATTAATTAATTAATCATCAAATACCTTAATATCTTTTTTTACAGTAATTAAATCAGTGAATTTCCCATTAAACCTAGTAGCTTTAACTAAGTGATTGTCTATCCAATGATAATTTCCACCTCTTGGCTTGTTCATTAGCAAACCGTGATATTTAAAACCATGCTTTTTTAACCATGTTTCTGTGTAAGCTCTGTGTTCTTCTGTTCTTGATGTGAAAAATGTGATAATTTGACCTTCATCATACCACTTGTTAAGTATTTCTAAAGCATCTGGGAAAGGAATACAAGTTAACATTCTTTCTGGCTCTTCATTAGGAACATCCTCAGTTATTGTGCCATCAATATCAATTAAATAGTTAATGACATCTTCATTAAGAATAGGACTTATGGCTTTACCATCTTTTCCAAGTTTAGTCTTTAATTCTTTGTTTTCGCCCATAACAATTGAAGTTTTAGTAATATATTAATCTTCTGACTTTAGATATGTATTTTGCAACTCTTATAACTTGTTTAGTATAACCGTATTCATTGTCATACCAAGAATATAATACACAATTTAACCCGTCTTCAGAAACTATAGTAGCATTACTGTCAAAGACAGATGCACATACATTCCCGATTATATCATTTGAGACAAGTTCGTTGCTTATTTCATATTTTATTTGATTAACGAGCTCACCTTCTAATGCAGCACCCTTCATTAAATTGTTTAATTCATCTAAAGATGTTTGCTTGTTTAATGTGAGCTTGATTATGGCTAACGAACCATTTGGAGTAGGTACTCTAACAGCATTAGCTGTTAATTTACCAGCTAGAGAAGGAATTACTTTCGTAACTGCTTTCCCAGCTCCAGTTGACGTAATTACCATGTTAATAGCTGCAGATCTTCCTCTTCTTGGTTTTTTATGCATGTTGTCCAATAAGTTTTGATCATTGGTATATGCATGAACTGTCTCAATGTGTCCGTTTTTAACACCTAAATTATCTTCAACAATTTTTAAAACAGGAGATATTGCATTAGTTGTACAAGAGGCGGCTGAAAATATGTTTTCATTTTCAAGATCTAGTTCCTTGTGGTTAATTCCATAAACTATGTTAGGAACACCACTTCCAGGGGCAGTTAAAAGTACTTTTGAAGAACCTTTAGATTTTAAATGTCTGCCTAAAGCTTCTCTATCTTTAAATACACCTGTATTGTCAACAATTAAAGCGTTATTAATTCCATAAGATGTGTAATCAATATCTTCTGGATTTTTTGCTTCAATAAGTTTAACCTGTTGACCATTAATAATTAATGCTCGATTTTCATAATCTTCAATAACAGAACCTTTAAATGAACCATGAACTGAGTCATTTCTAAGAAGTGATGCTCTTTTTTTAATTTGAGAATCATCTACAGTTCTAATAACAATTGCTCTAAGTCTTAATTGTTGACCCTTTCCTGCTTGCTTTATTAACTCTCTTGCTGCTAACCTTCCGATTCTTCCAAAACCGTATAAAACAACATCTTGAGGGCTGAAGTTGTGCTTTTCAGAGCCTAAAAAGTCATTTAAAATGTCATTTAAAAAATCTGTAATAGAGTTGTATTTATCTTTTACTGTAAGGTATTCTCCAGTAATTTTACCAACATCTAATTTAGATGGAGCTAAATCTAAAGTGCTCAATGTTTTAGCAACCTCTGCAACATTATAAATGTCGATGGTTTTATTTAAAACTTTTTCTGCATAATCAAATAAATTAATTAATTCAGATGAGCTAATGTCAACAAGGTGATTTCTGTAAAAAACCAATTCGACCCCTTTTTCATACATTAACCTACCAACAGCTGTGATTAATTCTACAGCAGATTTTTCTTGTTTAACATATTCATTTAAACCAGCTTCATAGCCTGTTTTTGCTTCAGTTGTTGTCATTTTTATTGTTTTATCCTAAGTAGGCTTTTAGTAATTTACTTCTCGATGTATGTCTTAATCTTCTGATTGCTTTTTCTTTGATTTGACGAACTCTTTCTCTAGTTAAGTCAAATTTCGCTCCAATTTCTTCAAGGGTAAGACCGTGTTGTAGTCCTATGCCAAAGAATAATTGAATAACGTCTCTTTCTCTTTCGGTAAGAGTAGATAATGATCTGCCAATTTCTCTTTGGAGCGATTCCATCATTAATTCTCGATCTGCTTTTGGGCTATCGTTATTTACCATCACATCAAGCAATGAATTATCTTCACCATCTACAAAGGGAGCATCTACAGAAATATGTCTTCCGCTTACTTTAAGTGAATCATTAACTTTATCTTCTGAAAGGTCTAGTGCTTTTGCCAATTCATCTGAACTTGGCGGTCTTTCAAATTCTTGTTCTAATTTAGAGAATGCTTTGTTGATTTTATTAATAGATCCAACTTGATTTAGTGGGAGCCTTACAATTCTTGATTGTTCTGCTAAAGCTTGTAAAATGGATTGTCTAATCCACCAAACAGCATAAGAAATGAACTTAAATCCCCTTGTCTCATCGAATCTTTGAGCTGCTTTAATTAGCCCTAAGTTTCCTTCGTTAATTAAATCTGGAAGTGTTAACCCTTGATTTTGGTATTGTTTTGCTACTGAGACAACAAACCTAAGGTTTGCTTTTGTTAATTTTTCAAGAGCAACTTGATCTCCTTGTTTAATTCGTTGAGCTAATTCTACTTCTTGTTCAGCAGTTATTAGGTCCTCTTTACCTATTTCTTGTAAATATTTATCTAATGATTGACTTTCTCTGTTGGTAATGGATTTAGTAATCTTTAATTGTCTCATGTTTTATCTACTCTTTTTATCTGAAATACTTACTGTCTGTAGTGTGCGGCAAATGTAATCTAAACGGCAAGTCAAGTCAAGTTAATGGTTAATTATTTACACACTTTTTTATAGGTGATTTTAAATAAAAATTTAGTGGATTTAATTTGAAATAAACTAAATATAATTATCTGTAAATCAGTATTATAAACAGTGGTGTTTTTAAAAAGTTGTCTGTTGAATTGTTAAATACTGTGAAATAATTCAATTAAATGTTAATAAGTGAATTATAGAATTGAGAAAACATTAAGTTGAGATCCTGCAAAAATTCCAAACCCCTGATTAACATTACTGTAAACTTGGACTGGCTGAGCAAACGGATTTCCACTTGCATTTTGATATAAATTATAGCTTTTATTGTAAAGATATGCAGCTTCAGTAATGTTATTTATTCTTACTTCAAAATATTCTAAGTCATCAAGTTTGTATTCATATTCTCCGCTGTTAATAGCAATATCAATAGTTTTATTTTGTCCATCAAAAGAAAAATCTGTGAATATCCCATTATCCTCCCAGCGGTTAGATCCGTAATTTTCAAATGTGGGGTCATCAACTTGTATAGGTATGCTAAACTCTTCAAATGTGCTGTCAATTACCCAACTTGAGCCGTTCCAATAATCATTGATAAACCATCCACCTGCTGCTACTGATACTAAATAATAGTTGTTAATATTAACAGGATCAGAAAATGTAATTGACATTTCTAATTTTTCTTCATCATCCACAAATGTTGTGTTGGTGTCAACTGAAATTATAGAAATTGGACTTGGTAAATTATTTTCAGAATATACAGCAGTGAATCCTGACGCTTCTGCTTCGATTCTGTAATTCTCTCCTAGTATAGGAAACGAAATTCCAGTATAATGTCCTCCAAAGTCATGGGTTAGGATTTCAACTAAATTGTTTTGATCATCCATTATTCTAACTGTTGCATTTTCAATATTTGATAACGAACTTGTGTCAAGTACACTTAAGCTTTGACTTATGTGAACACTCCACCTGTTTTGATTCTCAAAAAGAGAATTAACAACTAATTTTGGTTGAGTTATTTCTCCAGTAAATGGAATAATTTTTTCGCAAGATGATAGTGTGAAAATTAATAATAATATGGCTATTGATTTTTTCATTTTAAAATTTAAATGAATAGTTAAATGACGGAATAATAGGGAATAAGCTGTATTGAGATAATTGAGGGTTACCATTGTTGTCGTTGGTAAATTCTAAATAAAAAGGATTTTGTCTGTTGTAAACATTATAAATGCCAAAGCTCCATGTTCTTTCTCCCCATTTCTTTTGCTTTGTGAAATTCACAGAAAGATCTAATCGATGATAAGCTGCCATACGATAGTTATTTCTAGAGCTTATGTGTTCAATTCCCTGTGAATATGAATCAAAACTTCCATTATTTAAACTCATTTGAACTTCATCCAAAGAAAGGTATCTTTCTTGTCCTAAGGTTACTGCATTACCCGTTCCGTAAACCCAAACTATTCCCATATTGACATGGTCATTGAATTCATAGGTGAAAGCAACACCAATATCATGTCTTCTGTCGTAACGATATGGAAATGGTTCGCCAAAATTAAGTGAGTCGAATTGTCTGTTGGACCATGATAGGGTATAGCCAATCCAGCCAGTTGCTTTTCCGATTTTTTTCTCTATTAATAATTCTCCACCATACGCCCATCCTCTTCCTGCTTGTATTTTGCTTTGCCAGTCTAGTTGAGTGTTGAAAAATGAAGCTCCATCTTTATACTCAATCAAGTTATCCATTGTTTTATAGTATCCTTCAACTGACAATTCATATTTTTTGAAAAATGTTCTTGCATATCCCAATGCTATTTGTTTTGAAAATTGAGGAGCAACCTGACTTGTTGCTGGTAGCCATAAATCTGTAGGTAGTCCAATTCCGGAATTAGTAAGTAAATGAAGAAATTGAGTCATTGAGGCATAGCTAGCTTTTAACGAAGATTTGTCGTCTAAAAGGTATCTAGCGCTAAACCTTGGTTGAAGTGAAGTGTAATTAGTGTTTCCTACAAGAAAACTTGTAAGATGTAGTCCTATGTTTCCTTTAATTCTACTCCCCATCTTAAATTCATCTTCAACATAAGCAGATAATTCATGAGCATAATGTAGCTGAGAACCAAATGTTGTATCTAGCGAATTAGATCCAGATGTTTCTAGTGTGAATTGATTAACTCCAGGAGTAAATGTGTGATAAATATCTCCCAATCCAAACCTTATGAAATGATTTGGATTAGGCATGTAATCAAAATCAATTTTTCCAGACCAATCTTCTATACCAGAAGTATATGCAAATGAAATATTTTGGGTGGTTTCAATATTATTTTGAGTTGCTGTTTCATTTGCACTAGAGCCAACTAAAAAATCATATTTACTATATCTAACAGTAGTGTTCATAAACATTTTATTAGAGATCATATGATTCCATCTCAATGAGCTTATAATGTTCCCCCAACGAAGTTGTGCTTCAGCTGATGATGCGTTTGAAGTTGAATCGGTATTCCACTGATCTGTTGCATTTAAATACGCTCTATCTCTTCCCATGTAATGGCTGAAGTAAAGACGATCTTTATCAGAGAATTTGTGATTTATTTTACCATTAACATCGTAGAAATAGTAACCACCACTATTTGTTGAACTGGAATTAGGATTGTCGCCTTTATTGTTTTGAGCCATTTTAATAAATGGTTGAGCAAGAATATCTATATAGGTTCTTCTGGCAGAGATTAAAAACGAAGTTTTATCTTTTTTTATTGGCCCTTCAAGAGTTAATTTAGATGAAATAAGCCCAATTGAGCCCTCTCCATGAAGCTCTTTCATGTTGCCTTCTTTCATTTTTATATCAATTACTGAAGAAAGTCTACCTCCATATCTTGCTGGAAAACCTCCTTTAATGAGTTTTGTGGAATGAATTGCGTCAGCATTAAAAACAGAGAAGAACCCGAAAAGATGTGATGCGTTATAAACGGGAACCCCATCTAAAAGTATTAAATTTTGATCTGGTCCTCCACCTCTAACATAAACACCTGATGTTCCTTCACTTCCAGATTGAACACCTGGAAGTAGTTGTATGGTCTTCATTATGTCATTCTCCCCAAGAAGAGCAGGAAGTGTTTTTACTTTAGACATTGATAAATCTATAGTGCTCATTTCCGATCGTAAATGCACTTGTTCTTCATTATTTCCAATGATTTCAACTTCGTTTAAAAGAACATCTTTAAGTTTGAAATTTAAAGAAATGTCATTTTGGTAAAATTCAGAAATAATTTGAGTTTCAAACCCAGAAAAACTAATTCTTAATTTAACAGAATCTTTAGCTAGGGTTAAACTGTAAAAACCGTAATCATTTGTTATTGTGCCCTTTTGAGAATTCAAATCATAAACTGTACCTCCAATTAGTTTTTCTCCAGTCAGCTCCTCTTCTATGTATCCGCTTATTGTGATTTTTTCTTGAGAAAGAAAAATGGATGGTATCGTTAATAATGCTAGAATTAAGTATTTCATTTGATTAAATGATTATTTTGAAACAAAACTAAATAAAATCAACTTTATTGCATTTTAACAATCAAAGTTAATGGGAAATGATTTTTTTGTAAAATGTATTTACCTGTTAAGGAATTCTGTAATTATTGGTTTAGCATTTTCAATATCCTGCTCATAAATAAATAATTGGCACCCAGAATTAATGTTGCTGCCAAAACCAGCTAATCTTGCAGATTCTCGTTCATTTTTAATTAGAGAAAATATTCCGGCATCTTCTAAATCATTTTTTAAAAAATTAGTAGATATTTCATTGCCAGTATAAGCTATAATTAGATTGTTATTTGAATTTTCAGTCATAACTTTTTATTTATGTTCATTTGTTTTAATCATTGATAGTTTTGATGTGCTAACAATCATAAATAACATGAAAACAGCCATTAAAACATGGCTAATATCATGATAATTAAACCATTTGTTTATACTTATCTGGTTATTGTAGATGAAACCAGGAATGATGCTGTAAAAAATGGTTAAAAGAATATAACCACTACCTAGGTCTTTCGTTTTTAGGTAATTGTATAAGTGTATTGGTAATATAAATAATATTAAAGAAATAGTCGAACTCAATTGAGCAAGTATGAAATCACTAGTGGATGGGTTAAGCATTAAAAAAGTTAAACTTATATATTGCCCAACAAATAAAACCCTAAGTACTTTGAAAACAGTTTTGTTAAATTGAGTTTTAATTAACTCAAAAGATCCAATTCCTAATAATAATAGAGCGGAAGCTCCACAAATCCAGCCAATCCTTTTGTATTCTGGCCCAACATATGATTGCAGTCCATGACCAAGCCATGCAGCTGATGTCATTCCAACAGCAAAGCATAAAAAGTAAAATTTAAAATATGTAAAGCTTGATGATTTAATTCCTTTATAGGATTTAAACTTATAGTAACCAAAGCTGGCAACTATTGCTACCATGAAATCAGTTAGAGTTGTAATTGGTTCTCTCCATTCAAAATTACCAAGATAGATTGTTGGATTTAAAATTTCATCCATTACTTAATTTTAAGCTCTTAAAATTTTCCTTCTAGGTTTGATGTTTATTTTAATTAGCCATAAGAACATTAATGATGAATAAACAGTCACTAGAGGAATTAACCAATAAGATATTGAGAAAGATGAAAATCCAAAAATAGTTAGTGATATAATACTTCCTAAACGAATGCCATCAGTAAGAATTGCAAACTTTTTATCTTCAATTATTCTAGAATGAGCAAAAACAGATATTAATATAATTCCAGCCAAAGAAATCACACTTTTATTGGATATTAGTTCTATAAGAGTTATCTCTTTACCTAAAATAGATTTAAAGTAAAGCAGCGCAACAAAACTACTTGCGGTAATGAGTATATTAAAAAGTAGATAAGCTCTTTTTTCATTGTTTACTGGTATTTTATGAGGAATTCTATCCCCATTAACATCTGTCTTAAATTGATTTGGTAGGTGCTCTACATCATTTGGAGTCCATTCAGGGCCTTTAATGAAAACATTAATTTTATTTCTAAGTGATTTAGTTTTTCTCGCCCTTTTTATTAAATTTTTCCAATAGGAGAAAGTTGCATTGAATGCATTTGCACTTTCAAACCCAGAAGTTATGCCATAATCGGGTTCTTCTTTTTCTTCAACAAATGTTCCAAATAATCTGTCCCAAAAAATGAAAATATGAGCATAATTTTGATCCATATACTTTTCATTTCTTGCGTGATGAACCCTGTGATGAGATGGTGTGGTCATGAATTTTTCTATGATTCCGAGCTTTCCAATTACTCTTGAATGAGTAAATAATTGATAAAAACCTAGAAAAACAGAAGTGGTAACAATAGTGAAAACATCGAATCCTGCCAATGCCATCCACATAAAAAAGCAAGCTCTATAAATAACAGCTAAAAATGAAACTCTAAAAACGGTGGTCAGATTAAGCTCTTCACTTTGGTGGTGAACAATATGAGCAGCCCATAAAAAGTTAATTTCATGACTTAAACGATGAAACCAATAAGCTATAAAATCGGCAACAAAAAGTCCAATAATCCAGGAAATGGCAGATAGTTCAATTGGAAATGGAGCAATGTTTTCATAAATGTAATTAAAGCCAATAAGTGCTATAACAGAGAAGAAAATATCAAAAACTCTTTCTAAGAGTCCACAACAAAGATTAGTGATACTATCGGAAAGAGTGTAAAGCTTGAGATTTCTTCTCTTGGCAACAATATTTTCAAGTATGACTAGTCCAATTAAAACTGGAATTCCAATTATTATAAGCCAATATAAAGGAGTCATTTTTTTTTTTTTTTAAACGCTACAAATTTAAATTAATCTAATTAGCATAATAGGTTTGTGTAGTTAATTTTATTAAAAGTGTATTATGAACAATTTCCACTTGATTAAGTGGAGGTTTTCATTTTTAATTTTGAATTAAGTTTTTTATTTAAATCATAAAAGGCAACTATTTTAATTGATATTTCTCTCTTTTTTAAAGTTTTATAAAATAGAAACATTAATAAAGTTTAAAAAAAAAAGTAAATTAAGCTTCTAAAATTTTTAGATATGAATAATTTTTTCAGAAAAGTAATATTACTAATGTCATTCGTTTCATTAATTAATTTTGCTCATGCACAATATTTAATTTCAGTAACCTATGTTAATACTACTAACCCTTTAGGACTAAGTTTAGCAACAGGTTTAACATTGAATTATGATATTGATATGTATAAAATGGTATATAATACTGTTGATGCGTTAGGGCAACCAACAATTGCATCTGGTGCATTTTTAGCACCTTCAAACACTTCATGTACAGACTTTCCGATGTTGGCTTATCACCATGGTACAAGTCTTAGGAAAATAGATGTTCCATCGAATGATGTTGATGAAACTAATATTGGAAGAGTTTTTGGTGCAGGTGGATATTTTGTTGTGATGCCTGATTATATTGGAATGGGAGATAGCCCTGGGTTACATCCTTATTGCCATGCTGAATCTGAAGCAACTGCTACTAGAGATATGATTAGAGCAGCTAGAGAATTTATTGCCGATTCTTTACAGATGATTGATAATGGTGAACTTTTTTTAACAGGTTATTCTCAAGGTGGTCATGCTGCAATGGCCTCTCATAAGTATATAGAAGATAATAACCTTTTAGGCGAATTCAATGTTTTAGGTTCTGCTCCATGTTCTGGACCATATGAAATGTCCGGTGCAATGGCAGATACTATTTTATCTCCCTATCCATATTCTAATCCTGGTTATTTGGTTTATTTGTTGTCATCTTATCAAATGGTATATGGTAACCTTTATACTTCTTATTCGGATATTCTTAACCCTCCTTACGATACAATAGTGCCACCATTTTTCGATGGTAATAACACTACTTTAGGGATGGGCACATTAAATAGTCTGCTTTCTGGTTATATTGATACTCTTATGGTTGATACTGTTGTTGCTAATTTCTCAAATTCTTTGAGCACTTTTGGACATCCATTGTGGACAAATCTACTTGCAAATGATAATCATGATTGGACTCCTCAACGTCCTATTAAAATGTATTACTGTACAGGAGATGAGCAGGTTACTTTTCAAAATGCAATTTCTGCAGAATCCGCAATGTTATCTAATGGAGTATCAAACGTTGAAGCAGTAAACATGGGAGGTGGTAACCATAATGATTGTGTTTTACCAGCTTTAACAGCTGCTTATTATTGGTTCGATGGTTTAAGGAGTTTATGCAGTTCTACGGGTTTTAATGAATTAAATACAGTTGTAAGTCCGTTTGTTTTTCCAAATCCTGTTAATGATTTTATTTCAATTAGCTTTGAAGGTGAAGGGTTTTTAAGAGTAACCAACATTGCTGGGCAGTTGGTACATAATCAGTCAATTAATGGTAACTTAAATCTATCAACTTCAGATTGGAGTACGGGAATATATATTGTTGAAATTCAAAATGATAACAATAGAATATTCCAAAGAGTAGTCAAGAATTAATTCTAACAAATGCAATATCTCTTAACATTATTACTTATTGGAATAACGCCAATTTTTTATGGACAACATGATAAAAGGTGTATAGAGGGAGATTGTAAAAATGGCCAAGGAACCTATAAATATTACGATGGAAGTAGCTATGTTGGTGAGTGGAGAAATGGTGTTTTACATGGAGAAGGAACTTATGTTTTTAAAAATGGCGATAAATATATAGGGAGATATGTAAATGGTGAAGGTACTGGAAATGGAAAAATGTACTGGAAAAGTGGAGATGTTTATCAAGGAGAGTTTAAGCACAGTAGAATGTGTGGACAAGGAACAATGAACTTTGCTAATGGCCAAAAATATGAAGGACAGTGGGAGAATGGAAAAATGCACGGACAAGGTATGTTGCAATATTATTGTGGTAAGCGTCAAATAACACAAAAAGGACGTTTTGAAAATGGTGTTTTTAAAGGTGGTTAATTTTTTATGGGGATGTAGCTCAGCTGGCTAGAGCGCTTGACTGGCAGTCAAGAGGTCGTGGGTTCGACTCCCATCTTCTCCACTCGGTATTTCCTTTTAAAAAAATGACTTTATTAGTATTTAAATAAGTTAAACTATATCATGAAGAAATTAGTATTCTCTCTTACAATCCTTCTCACTATTCTTTCCTCGAGCTGTGTAGAAACAACTCCTAAATATGATGTGCCTATCATCATTTCGATTAAAGACGTACAGCGTACAATTTATCATCAGAAAAACCAGTATGCTTATCTTGTTAATGTTCGTAATACCGGAACAGATGAATTACGAGTCAAACTATGGGTTGGTCCGAAGAGTGGAGATGAAAAAATCACATGCCTTCAAAGCGTTCTTGATTTCAGTATTGGACCAGGTGAAGATATGTCCTTATTGGCAAAAGCTTGTGGGTTAATTGGACCGCCTGACGTGACGGAACTCAGGACCAGCTTGAGAGAAGTATACATCAATGGATCAAGTATTGGCATTAAAGAATTGAATTTGTCTACTGCCGTAGTCAAGAATAGCTATCCAGGTATCATGGTGTTGGAACCAGGATGGAGTGGGCTAGGCCCCCCTATTGAAAGAGATCTTAAACCCATGTCTAATAAACAGCGTGAAGAAATGAAACGCCAGATGATGTGCTCAGAGAATAAATCAAAAATGAAGGTGCGAAAAATGTGTAAGGAGCTAAATTACATGGTTACTGATATTAGGCTCGTTGATAAACAAAGTTGCCGCTTCAAGTGGTTAATTCAAGGCATTGAAATAGAACACAATAAGTCATTTGTCTGTTTTGTATATACTGATGGCTCAGGCAGTGAAATTCAGATTTCAAGTGTAGATTGTGATTGAAATCAAAGGATCAAGATTTCACTTAATTAAATTCAACGTTCATGCTAAACTGTGCTTTAACGCGTTTTAGGTTTTGTTGTACTTAATATTTTTTTTAATTCTGAGGCGAGATAAATGCCAATTTCTTGATGTGCTTTTTTGTTCCAGTGCCCAGACATTCTAGAGACTTTCCAGTAATATGGGTTGATTTGATTACTATTTAAAGAATCTAGTAATGGATTTAATTCTATAAGTCGTATATTATTTTCTCTAATTGACGAAGTAAATTCGCTGGATAACTTGTTTTGATCTATACTTACAAAGATAACTTTAGACTCATCAATAGTCTTTAAAATCTGTTCAATAGTAGGTGGTGTCTTAGTCATTAGGTTCTTCCGGGTTTTTGAGCCTTCGGATAATTGATTATGTTTTGATGAACTTTTTTGCGAATAAAACTTCCCAGCCAGGGCGGGTAGCAATCCTTTTTCTTTATAGTGTTTAACGCTATTTAAAAGAAGGTTAACTATTGAGGAATTTTGTTTGATTATACTGGTAATCTTATAGGAATTAATCTTAGTTTGTTCAAACTCATTAATGATGTTTAAATTGTTTCCTGAGTCATCAATATGAGCTAAGAGTGGATCAATAAACTTATTGTAACTAAAATCTTGATTGGACAAAAAGTAAAGAATTAAATCAGGATCGGTTGGGTCAACTATAAATTTTTGAGTAGCATACATTTGTTTTAGATCACTTCCGTTATATCCGTAGTTAATCACCTTAACTTCACTATTTAAATTTAGGTGCGATTTCATTATTTGCCCAAAATGCTGACGGTTAAATACTTGGTCGGCTTTTACGTATGAATCACCAATAAGTGCGATTTTAAATGAACTATTTGTGCTGTCAGAAACAGAATATAACTCTTTACGGTTGTATGATTTTATTGAGAAGCCTTCATTGAAAATAACTTTGTAATCCATATCTCTATAGCTAATTCCAGTTTTAGGATTGAACTCATATTCGCTTAAAGAAACGATACCTGCTTTATTAAGGTAGATATCCATTAATACTATGACTATTACTATTATTCCAATATTTGCTAGTGCTTTTTTCATGTCTAACTAGATTAAAATTGAAAATAAATAAATGGAAGGGCCTCAACTTGATATATATATAACAATGAGACTGTAAAAAGAATGATTAATATTCCGTATCTCAATAATGGGTTGGCAAGAATTAAAAAAGTATGATTTTTTAGTTTGAATTCTACTATGTCCAATGTCAATACCATAATAGAAAAAGTAAGGTAAATAGATAATAATTTGGGAGTTAAGTCACTTGATTCCCAATAAATTATTTTTTGAAAGAAAAAGAAGATTTCATCCATGCTAGATAATCGAAAGAAGACCCAAGCAAATTGTACGAAAAATAGTGTAATGATTACTTTCAATATTTTAATAGGAATTGTGTTTGGAAGTTTTGGTACATTTAGGTTTCCCATATACCATTTATGAACTGAAAGGTATATACCATGCAGTCCTCCCCAAATAATGAAGTTCATTCCTGCTCCGTGCCACAATCCTCCAAGTAGCATTGTTGTAAATAGATTAAATTTTGTTCTTACAGGGCCTTTTCTGTTTCCTCCTAAAGAGAAGTACAAATATTCTTTTAACCAAGATGAAAGTGAAATGTGCCATCTTCTCCAAAAATCAGTGATGTTGTTTGATAAATATGGCTGTTCGAAGTTAATGGATAACTCAAACCCCAATAGTTTTGCACATCCTCTTGCCATTTTACTATAACCGGAAAAATCACAATATATCTGTATGGAAAATAAGAACATTGCAAAAAGCAGTTCACTTGAATGATAGTAGCTCATATCGTTTAGGATATTGTCAACATATCTACCGCTTACATCTCCAATCATTACTTTTCTAAAAAGCCCTGTCACTATTAAAATGACTCCTTCCGATAGTTGCTTTTTTGTGGGGATTCTCTTGCTACTTATTTGTGGTAATAAGTCTCTGGCTTTTTCAATTGGTCCAGCTACTAATTGAGGGAAAAAAGCAACAAAAAGAGCAAAGTCAATAAAGTTTCGTGTTGGCTTTAAACTTCCTCGGTATATATCGATAGAGTATGAAAGCGTTTGAAAGGTGTAAAAGGAAATACCAACCGGCAGAATAATGTTTAAATGTAAATAATCAGGACTATAACCGAATTGTCCAACCATTTCACTAAAACTGTCTATGAAAAAGTTGAAATATTTAAAGAAGCCTAATATTCCTAAATTGGTTACTAAACTAACAATTAGTAGGGCTTTCTTTTTTAACTGTGTTTTATTCTTCTCTATTTGTATTCCTAGAAAATAGTCTACTATGGTGGATGTAGCTAGAAGTAGACAAAATTTCCAATCCCAGTATCCATAAAAAAAGTAGCTAGCGATTAGTAAGAAGCTATTTCGCTGAATTTTCCTTGGTAACAAGTAATATATGGGAAGAATAATTGATAAGAAGATGAAAAAAATAATGGAATTAAAGAGCATTTTATTTTCATTAGTGGCTTGAAGCTAACGTTGCGTCTAAACTAAGTTATTCAATTTAGTTTTGACTGTGTTAGCTGTTTTTGCAGCTATTATTGAATAAACCATAGGAATTTTGTTTTCCAAATGTTCTATTCTGTATTTCTTTTCTTCAATTTTTAAACTATTGTCAAAGATATTGTAAGGTGAATAATCAAATTCATCAAGAGAATTTATTTCAAGTTCATTTTGGATCAAGCTATTTATTACTTCACTTAAGCTATGATTCCACATTACATATTCTTGATTTATATCTGCAGACTTATCTGCATAAGTGCCGTCTTCACTTTCTATAATTGCTCCAGAATTGAAATAATTATATTTTATTTTTTTAAAATTATCATCAAACATCCATACGAAAGGGTGAAACTCTACAAAGACAAATTGTCCATTCGGTTTTAGAAATCTAGAAATTATTTTTGCCCATTTGTTTAAATCGTGTAACCATCCTATAACACCATAGCTTGTGAATATTATATCAAACTGTTCATCTAACTGATTTGGCAAATCATAAATATCACAACAAATGAAATTTGTGTTAGTTTTTAAATCTCTTGCTATTTGTTTTGCTTTGTTGATTGCTTTGTCTGATAAATCAACACCAGTGACTTTTGCACCAAGTCTACTTAATGAAATACTGTCTTGACCAAAATGACATTGTAAGTGCAAAATTGATTTACCATTTAAATCTCCAAGCAAGTTTAACTCTATGCCATTTAATGAGGTTCTTCCATTATAAAATCCTTCAAGATCATAAAATTCCGATTTAATGTGAGCATCCGTTCTGTTGTTCCATGAGTGACGGTTTATATCTATATAATTTGCTTCTGAATCCATTTATATTTCTAGGTTAACGGCCTTGCAAACGTAGTTCTTGTTTGAGTACGGAAATTACAAAAGATGAATGACAATGCGAAATGATAAAAAATAGACAGCATCATGAGTATTGGCTATCTTGACCTTTCATGTAATGAAAGGATCAAGTCATCATTTATTAATTTAAAGAGTACGAAGACAAGTTCCAAATTACGTTTGCATTATGTTAGCTAGAGTTTTGACTCGATGTCCCACTTTGTGGATTAGAAACATTAAGATTGGCAATTTGGTTTGCAAGGCCGTTAGCTCCAATTTACTTGAAGACTGAGAAGGCGATAGCCTGAAAGGATTTAAGTTCCACAAAGTGGAATTGGAGCTAACGGTTTGTATAAAAGCAGTTGCGGATTTATGTGCACTTACTTTTAGTTACAAAAATAGTGAATTAAAAGAAAAAACGGTTTGAGATTACTCCCAAACCGCTATTGCTTTTATACCTTGTTGTAAGTAGTTTTTATTCTACTTCAGTAATTAAATCTTCTCTACTTTTCCTAACTTTTTTAAGGTTGACTAACCAATCATTTTCTGTGTCCCTGTATCCCAAGGGAAGCAAAACACAGCTTCTTAATCCTTTTTCCTTTAGGTTTAAGATTTCATCCAATGCGTTAGCATCAAAACCTTCCATTGGTGTAGCATCAACTTGTTCAAATGCTGCAGCTGTAATAGCTTGTGAAAAAGCGATATAAGCTTGTTTTGCTGCATGATTGAAATTTATTTCAGGATCTCTTGAAGGATATCCTTTCAAAAGCATCTGCCTGTAATTTTCCCATCCTTCATTTTTAAACCCTCTAACTTCATTAACTAAGTCAAACATCTTGTTAATTCTCTCTTCAGTATATGTGTCCCAAGCCGCAAAGACTAATAAGTGAGAGCAATCTGAGACCACAGACTGATTCCATGCGATTGGCTTAATTTTATCTTTTACCTCTTGATTAGTAATAACAAATACTTCAAAAGGTTGTAAACCACTTGAAGTTGGTGCAAGTGATATCGCTTCTATGATATTATCAATTTTTTCTTGAGGTATTTTTTGACCATTCATGGCCTTTGTGGCATAACGCCAGTTGAGTTTATCTAGTAATTCCATTTTTTAGTTTAATTCTTTCAATAAAGTATTCGCTGCAAGTTTCCCTAATTCATTTGATGCTAGTGGACTGGATCCAGTAATTAACCTTCTATCAACACAAACGGTTTTATCCATTTTAGTGTTCATCAAATTGACACCGAGATTTTTTAATTTTTCACTTAGGCCATATGGCATTTTTCCAGGAAGATATCCGAACATTGGTGTTTTATTGTCAACTGAATCTGGAAATACGGCCATATTATATCCTTTGTATAAGAACTCTTGATTATTCAAAGTGGTTGATAAGAATGCTCCGGGTCCATGACATAGGCTAATTGTAAATAAATCTTTTTCATTTGCCCACCTTAGAATTGTCGCCACATTTTTATCTTCAGGGATACCAATCATTGCGCCATGTCCACCTGGAACAAAAACAGCAGCATACGATTCTGAATGATCAAATGAAGACTTAATGAATTCAGAAAGCTTAAGCGGCTTTTCAAAGCTTGCTTTGTTTTCATTGTAGATGGCATTTACATGTTCATCTTTTTCAGGGAAAGCCCACATTTCAAAAACTACAGGTTTTCCTGTTGGAGTGGCAATTTCAAATTCAAATCCTGCATTTTTCAAATGAAGCATAGGTAACAAAGCTTCTACTGGGTGATTTCCTGTGGAGAAAAATTTACCGTTTTTCATTTTTAAATTCTTTTCTTCTGTGAAAATGACCAGAATTTTTGATTTTTTACCATGGTATTTTTGATAAGTGATATTTTTAAAATCTGTTTTGTCAGATACTCCCATCTTTAAAGCCATTTTGGATGGGCTGTATGATCCGTCTGATTCCAATTTTGGAGCAAAACCCAATATTTTTTTAAGCATAACTTTTGTATTTTTTGATTTCAATATCAAAAGTAGGAGAGTGTTATTGGATAAAAATTACCCTATGATAATAAATCTATTTTTTTGCTATTTCTGCTCGCACTCGACTCAGACTTTGTTGAGTTATACCTAAATAAGATGCTATGTGGTAATTGGCAATGTGTTGTTCAATATTAGGGTATTGTTCAAGGAACAAATTGTATCTCTCCAGAGCACTTAATTGCAATTGGTTTAGGATTCTTTTATGCAAACTAACTAAATGCCGTTCTAAGTTTTTTCTTTGAAAAGGTTCAAATTCTGGAAATTGAAGGTAGATCTCATTTAATTTTTGAGCATTAAATTCAATTACGGTTGCATCAGTGATACATTCCACTGTAAGAGAAGCAGGCTCATTATTGTAAATTGCCATAAAATCGCTAATCCACCAATCTTTAATTGCAAATTGTAGAGTATGTTCCTTGCTTTCCTTATCAATACAAAACGAGCGAAGGCTGCCATGTACAACATAGAAGGTCTTGTTTACAGTTTGACCTTCTCGGATTAAAATTTCTCCCTTCGAGACCAATTTTTCTTTGGCAATAGAATAGATATATTTCTCAGCTTCTGAAGATAGGGAAATCGAATTTTTTATTTTGTTGATTAAGTTCTGCAATGATTATTTTCTAATTACTTACAACGACCCGGCTATGCGTAGTGCGGGATTTGAAAAGCGGAGTTTTCAAATTTGCACGTAGCCAAGAGTTTATATTTTGTTTTTAATTTATTCACTTTAAATACCAAATTAAAGTATTGGCGGACTTCATTAAATGCACTGACCTTTCGTTTAGCAGAAAACCCGCATTACGTATAGCCATTGTTGGCATTTCGTTTATATTGTTTGAGCAATAAAAATTGCTACAATTCCTAAAACTACATTTAGTCCAATTAATGCGAATTTTCGCCCTCTCTGCTTACTTGAATTGCTAATATTTTTAACTTTTATTCCTAAGTAAATATCTACAAATAGCCAAATTGCTATTCCAACTATAATCCCTAACATATTTATTGTAGTCTATTGTTTAAATTTTTTAACGCGTGTTTGTAAGTGATTGAATCGTTCATTAATTCATTAAACGTCATTCCTTCATTTTCAATCAGATGTTCAACTAATAATTCAGATTCATAATAATCTTTAACTGC
>CALSPA010000007.1 GCA_943788115.1 uncultured Flavobacteriales bacterium | reverse complement strand
AAAAAATAATGAAAATACTAAATTTCGACAATTAATTGATATAACAGTTGTTGACTATCCAGAAAACTCTCAACGGTTTAAAGTTGTTTATTTATTTTTAAGTCATGAGTTTAATCAAAGAATTATATTAAGTTATTTAATTAATGAAAATGAAGTGATTCCTTCATTAACATCAATATTTCCTGCTGCAAACTGGATGGAGCGTGAAGTTTTTGACATGTATGGTGTTAAGTTTAAAGATCATCCAGATCTAAGAAGAATTCTTACAGATTATGGGTTTGAAGGTCATCCGCTTAGAAAAGATTTTCCTCTGACTGGGCATACCGAGGTTAGATATAGTGAAGATCAAAAAAAAGTTATTAGTGAACCAGTTAAATTAGAACAAAACTATAGAAATTTTGATTATGAGAGTCCATGGGAAGGAACAAAGTATATTAAGAAACAGACAGATCAAGAAAATGACAAAAAAAACTAAAACATTAAATCTTAACTTTGGTCCTCAGCATCCTGCTGCTCATGGAGTCTTAAGGTTAATTTTGGAATTAGATGGTGAAGTGGTTGAGAAAGCTGATCCTCACATTGGATTATTACATCGTGGAACAGAAAAATTAATAGAAAACAAGACTTATATGCAAGCTGTACCTTATTTTGATAGGTTGGATTATGTGGCTCCAATGAATCAAGAACACGCATTTGCTTTGGCAATTGAAAAAATCTTAAGCATTGATGTTCCAATTAGAGCTCAATTTATAAGAGTAATGTTTTGTGAAATTGGAAGAATATTAAGTCATATACTAAATGTAACTACACAAGCTTTAGATGTTGGGGCATTAACACCATCCTTATGGGGATTTGAAGAACGTGAAACACTTATGACTTTTTATGAAAGAGCTTCGGGATCAAGGCTTCATGCTAATTATTTTAGAGCAGGCGGTGTTCATCAAGATTTACCAATGGGGCTTGAAGACGATATTGCAAAATTTTGTGAAACCTTTCCAAAAATAATTGATGATCTTGAAACTCTATTAACTGACAATAGAATATTTAAACAAAGAAATGTAGACATAGGAATTGTTACTAAAGAAGACGCGTTAGATTATTCTTTTAGTGGTGTGATGATAAGAGGATCTGGTGTGCCGTGGGATTTAAGAAAATCACAACCTTATGATTGTTATGAGCAAATTGAATTTAAAATACCAGTTGGAAAAAATGGTGATTGTTATGATAGGTATCTATGTAGAATTGAAGAGATGAGAGAAAGTGTTTCTATAATAAAACAATGTTTAGCAAAAATGACAAGAGGACCAATTAAATCCTTAGATGGAAAAATTAGCCCCCCACCAAAAAAAGATATAAAAGAGTCCATGGAGGCTTTAATTCACCACTTTAAACTTTTTACAGAGGGTTATCGTGTAACTAATGATGAAATTTATACTGCAGTTGAAGCACCAAAAGGAGAATTTGGTGTTTATTTAATTTCTGACGGTTCAAGTAAACCTTATAAATGCAAAATTAGAGCCCCTGGTTTTTCTCATTTACAAGCGATGGATTACTTAATTAAAGGTCATATGTTAGCTGATGTACCAGCAGTATTAGGTTCTTTAGATATAGTTTTTGGTGAGGTAGACAGATAATGAGTTTAAGAAAACCTGCTAAAGATCAACCAGAGAGTTTCGAATTCAATCAAAAAAGCTTAGCTGCTGCAAAAGAAATTATTTCTAATTATCCCGATGGTAAGCAGCAAAGTGCAGTAATGGCATTATTATATATTGCTCAAAAACAAAATGAAAATTGGATTCCATTAGCAGCAATGAAATACATAGGTAAATTTTTAGACATGCCTTATATAAAGGTTTATGAAGTTGCTACATTTTATACAATGTATAACCTTTCTCCTGTAGGTAAACATTTTGTACAAGTTTGCACTACAACACCCTGTATGATTAGAGGAGCATACAAATTAGTCGAAGCTTGTAAGGAAAAAATCTCTGAAAATGAAAATGAATTGTCTCAAAATAAAATGTGTTCTTGGATGGAAGTTGAATGCTTGGGAGCTTGTGTTAACGCACCAATGATGCAAATTAATGATGATTATTATGAAGATCTTGATAAAGAAAAAACCTTAAAAATTCTGGATGATATATTAAATGACAAAACACCAAAACCAGGTTCTTATAGAGGCAGAATTAATAATGAACCAGAAAATAATAGAAAAACACTTTTAGATTTAAAAAATGCTTAAAGACGAAGATAGAATATTTCAGAATTTATATAACGATAGAGGATCTGATTACGATTCTTCAAAAAAAAGAGGTGATTGGGTAGGTACTGCAGATTTAATAAAAAAAGGAAGAGAATGGATTATTAATGAAGTTAAAACCTCAGAGCTGAGAGGAAGAGGAGGCGCTGGATTTCCAACTGGTTTAAAGTGGTCTTTTGCTCCAAAAGAGTTAGGTTCCAGACCACATTATTTGGTAATTAATGGTGACGAGTCTGAACCAGGTACGTGCAAAGATAGAGATATTTTAAGATTTGAACCTCACAAGTTAATAGAGGGCTGTTTGATTGCAGCATATGCTGTCCAGGCACACGTTTGTTATATCTATATTAGAGGCGAGTATTTTGTAGATGGTCAAAAACTTCAAACAGCAATTAATGAAGCTTATGAAAAAAATTTAATTGGCAAAAATGCAGCTGGTACTGGTTGGGATTTAGACATTTATATTCACTACGGAGCTGGTGCTTACATTTGTGGTGAAGAAACTGCATTACTTGAGAGTATTGAAGGTAAAAAGGGCCAACCAAGATTGAAACCACCATTTCCAGCTCTTATAGGTCTATATGGTTGTCCGACAATAATTAATAATGTTGAAACAATAGCAGTTGTACCAACAATTTTAAAAAGAGGAGGAAAATGGTTTTCATCTCTAGGCAAAGCTAAAAATACAGGAACTAAAATTTTTTGTATTTCAGGTAATGTTAATAAACCATGTAATGTAGAAGAGGAAATGAGTATCCCTCTAAAAGAATTAATTGAAGTTCATGCAGGAGGAGTAGTGGGAGGATGGAATAATTTATTAGCAGTAATACCTGGTGGATCTTCAATGCCATTGATACCTCAAAAAACTTGTGAAACTTTAACAATGGATTTTGACTCTTTAGTTGCTGAAAAAAGTGGCTTAGGTACTGCTGGTATAGTTGTTATAAATAAAGATCAAGATATCATTAAATGTATGGCAAGAATTGCTAGATTTTATAAACATGAAAGCTGTGGTCAATGTACACCTTGCAGAGAAGGTTCTGGATGGATGTGGAGAATGCTTGAAAGAATGGCAAAAGGTGAAGCTTCAAGAGAAGAGGTTGATATGTTGGGAGATGTTACTAACCAAATAGCAGGTCACACAATATGTGCTTTTGGTGAGGGTTCTTCATGGCCAGTGCAAGGATTATTGCGACATTTTAAAAAAGAAATAGAGCAAAGAAATAATTTTGATCCCTCAATTAAAAAGAAAAAAGATATTCCATATTTGGTGGATCAACATTTAATGGATAAAAAAAATGCTTAAATTAAAAGTTAATAATATAGATGTTGAGGTTGAAGAGGGTTTAACAGTTTTGCAGGCTTGTGAGAAAGCTGGAGTTGAAATTCCAAGATTTTGTTACCACGAAAAATTATCAATCGCTGGAAATTGCAGAATGTGTCTTGTTGAAATGGAAAAATCACCTAAACCAGTTGCGTCTTGCGCAATGCCAGCAGCAGAAGGAATGAATATTAAAACCAACACTCCTTTTGTAGAAAAAGCTAGAAAAGGTGTTATGGAGTTTTTATTAGCTAACCATCCTTTAGATTGTCCAGTTTGTGATCAAGGTGGAGAATGCGATCTTCAAGATCAATCAATGTTCTACGGAGTAGACAAGTCAAGATTCAACGAAAATAAAAGACAAGTTCCAGAAAAAAATATGGGACCATTAATTAAAACACAAATGACTAGATGCATTCATTGCACTAGATGTGTTCGATTTGCAACTGAAATTGCAGGAGTACCAGAATTAGGAGCAATAGGCAGAGGAGAAGATATGCAAATTACAACCTATCTCGAAAAATCTATGCAATCTGAGCTGTCAGCTAATGTTGTTGATTTATGTCCTGTTGGTGCACTTACATCAAAACCTTATGTTTTTGAAGCTCGTCCTTGGGAATTAAAGAAAACAGAGTCCATAGATGTAATGGATGCAATTGGCTCCAATATTAGAGTTGATACTTATGGATGGGAAGTAAAAAGAATTCTTCCAAGAATTAATGAAAACATTAATGAAGAGTGGATATCTGATAAAAGTAGATATGCTTGTGATGGTTTATTAAATCAGCGTTTAGATACACCTTATGTAAAGTATAATAATAAATTTGAAAAAGCATCTTGGGATGAAGTTTTTAATATAATTAAATCAAAATTTAATAATACAGATAAAAATAAAATTTGTGGCTTAACAGGTGATTTAGTAAATATGGAAACACTATATATATTTAAAGAATTCTTTAATAAGACACTTGGTTCACAAAATGTTGAGTCTAGAAATGATCATACTTATTTAAATGCAGAGAAAAGAGAAAATTATTTATTCAATTCATCAATAAATGGGATAGAGGAATCAGATTTTATTTTTCTGATTGGAACTAATCCTAGATATGAAGCTACTATTCTAAATGCACGTATAAGAAAATCTTATGTCCAAAATAAAACAAAAATTATTTCTTTAAATAATGTTGGAGACCTTACATACCCTTACGAGTTTCTTGATGGTAAAATTAATAATATTAAAGAAATATCAGAGGATAGTCATAAAGTTTCAAAGTTAATAAAAGAAGCTAAAAAACCTTTAATTGTATTTGGTCAATCTGCTTTTAAATCAAAATCTGCAAAATATATATTTGAGACTATGAAGAGTTTTTTAAATAAGAATAATAAGATTTCCAATGAATGGAATTCGCTTAATGTAATTTCAGATAATGCCTCAACAGTTGGAAGTTTAGATTTAGGATTATATAAAACTACTGATGGTTCAAACAAAGTTTTAGAAGATCTAAATAACAATAAATTTGAAATTGTTTATTTATTAGGTCTAGATAGTTTTCAATTTAAAAAAAAGAATGAGTTTATTATTTATCAAGGTAGTCATGGTGACAAAGGTGCAGAAATTGCTGATATTATACTGCCAGGTGCCGCTTATACAGAGCAGAATGGTTATTTTACAAACTTAGAGGGGAAACTACAAAAAGCCTATAAGGCTTCTTATCCACCTGAAGAAGCAAAAGAAGATTGGTTAATAATTAATGAGTTAGCTGAAGCTATGAATCATAGAAAATTATTCAATGATAAAGATGAACTTGATAGTAGCATGCTTAATTATCTAAATCTTTATATAGAAAAAGATAATTTAGTTATTTCAACTGAAATTAAAGATTTAATATTTGAAAATGAAATTTTAAAGATTACTAATGAAGACTACTATTATTCTAATGTTATAGCTAGAGCATCCAAGACCATGTTTGAATGCAAATCTGCTAAAACTAATTTCAAATCTACAGGAACAGAAGGATAAACATGGAATATTTAAATATAATTCTTTCTGAAACTTATAAAATATTATTTTTATTAGTTCCGGTCTTGGTTTCTGTAGCTATGATAGTTTGGTTAGATCGTCGTATATGGGCTTTTGTTCAAAAAAGACAAGGACCAAATGTTGTGGGACCTTTTGGTTTATTACAGTCTTTAGCTGATGCGTTAAAGTACATTTTTAAAGAAGTTATTATTCCCTCAAGCTCTAATAAAGTAATTTTTATTTTAGCCCCAATCGTAACTATGACATTAGCATTAATTTCATGGGCTGTTATACCTTTTAGTGCAACACAAGTTTTAGCAGATATTAATGTTGGAATTTTGTATCTCTTTGCTGTTTCATCTTTAGGTGTCTATGGAATTATTATGGGAGGATGGGCTTCTAATTCAAAATATCCTTTTTTGGGAGCGATTAGATCAGCAGCACAAATGGTTTCATACGAGGTTTCTATTGGTGTTATTATTATAAATGTTTTGTTATGTGTTGGCTCGTTAAACTTAAACGACATTGTAATGGCTCAAGAAAATCTATGGTTTGTAATACCTTTGTTTCCAATGTTTGTAATTTTCTTTATTTCAGCATTAGCAGAAACAAATAGACCACCTTTTGACTTACCTGAGGCAGAAGCAGAATTGGTTGCCGGATATCAAACAGAATACTCGGGAATGATGTATGCAATGTTTTGGCTGGGTGAGTACGCAAATATTCTTTTAATGTGTGCCATGGGTTCTATTCTTTTTTTAGGAGGATGGCTTTCTCCAATTGAGCTTTATCCATTTAACTTAATTCCAGGTGCAATTTGGTTGATAATAAAAATTTTGTTATTATTTATTTTATTTGCATTGGTAAAAGCTATTGTTCCTAGATATAGATATGATCAATTAATGCGTTTAGGATGGAAAGTATTTCTTCCAATGTCACTAACTTGGGTAGTTTTAACTGCTAGCTATTTATTTTACTTCAATTTATTACCAACAAACTAATTATGAAAATATCTAGAATATTTAAAACAATTTTTTTATTAGACTTCTTAGGAGGGTTAATAATTGCTTTAAAAGAAATTTTTAAATCAAAAAAAACAATTAATTATCCTTTTGAAAAAGGAAAAATTTCTCCTCGTTATAGAGGTGAGCACGCTTTAAGAAGATATCCCAATGGTGAAGAAAGATGTATAGCTTGTAAATTATGTGAGGCTGTTTGTCCTGCTCAAGCTATTACTATTGAATCCTCTGAAAGAGAAGATGGTAGCAGAAAAACTACACGATATGACATTGATATGATGAAATGCATTTACTGTGGTCTTTGTGAAGAATCTTGTCCTGTAGATGCAATCGTTCAAGGTCCAAACTTTGAATTTTC
>CALSPA010000006.1 GCA_943788115.1 uncultured Flavobacteriales bacterium | reverse complement strand
TAGTGGTTTGTTCAAGAATGATAGGCCAGTTAAATAACCCAACTCTCAGAGTTTAGTATATTTAGATATGAAAAAGATATTTATAGCATTGTTTTGTTGTGTTGCACTTGTAGGTTGTAAACCTGATACTGGTTGTGTTGAGGGTGATTGTGTGAATGGACAAGGAACTTATTCCTATCGTTCTGGAAGTAGGTATGTAGGGGAATTTAAGGATGATAAATGCAATGGACAAGGAACTTATACTTGGGGGGAAGGGATAAGTCATGGAGATAAGTATGTAGGCGAATGGAAAGATGGTTTAATGCACGGACAAGGAACTTATAGTTATGCTAATGGAGATAAGTATGTAGGCGAATGGAAAGATGACAGGAAGAACGGACAAGGAACTTGGACTGACACTAATGGAAATAAGTTTGTAGGAGAATTTAAGTATGACAAAAGAAATGGAAAAGGAACTTTAACTAGGGCTGATGGTGCTATATACCCTTGTGGTTTATGGAAGAATAATGAACCAGTTAAATAACCCCTAACCCTTCATTCTAATCTTCCCCCAACGCTCAGAGTTTAGTATATTAGCTTATGAAAAATTCACAAATGGAGCAAACTATAAATTTTCGAAATAGAGATAGGTATGTAGGAGAAGTTAAGGATAACGAACCCAATGGACAAGGAATTGATTATTATGCTAATGGAGAGAAGTATGTTGGAGAGTTTAAGGATGGTTGGAAGAATGGACAAGGAACTTATTGGTATAAGATTGGAAATAAGTATGTAGGAGAATGGAAGGATGATAAAAAAAATGGACAAGGAGTTATTACTTTTTGTAATGGAAATAAGTATGTAGGAGAATGGAAGGATGATGAATTTAATGGGCAAGGATTTTATTTGTGGAAAGATGGAAGAACTTATGTAGGAGAATTTAAGGATAGGAAAAAGAATGGACAAGGAACTTTAACTAATGCTAATGGAACCATATATCATAGTGGTTTATGGAAGGATGGTAACCCAGTTAAATAACCCAACTCTCAGAGTTTAGTATATTAGATTATGAAAAAGATATTATTTGTATTGTTTTGTTGTGTTGCACTTGTAGGGTGTAAATCTGATATTGAGGTGCTTCAAGAGGAGATAGAAATGCTGAAACTTGAGAAGGAGAAAAAAGCTCTTGAGCAATCTTTAGAAGAAGAAAAACAAGCACTACAAGAAGAAAAAAATAGATTAGAAACTGAACTTTTGATTGATGAAATCATTGCAGAAATGGGAGATAATCCTATTGTTGGTATTTGTTATGGAGATTGTGAGAATGGTGTTGGGGGTGAGTTCTATCCTGATGGAAGTAACTATGTAGGAGAATGGAATGATGATAAATATAATGGTCAGGGAACTTATAGTTATGCAGATGGAGGTAACTATGTAGGAGAATTTAAGGCTGGTAAAAAGAATGGACAGGGAACTTATAGTTATGCTAATGGAGGTAACTATATAGGAGAATTTAAGGCTGGTAGAAGGAATGGACAAGGAACTGACACCTTAGCTAATGGAGATAAGTATGTAGGAGATTATAAGGCTGGTAGAAGGAATGGACAAGGAACAGCTACTAATGCTGATGGAAGTATCTATCATAGTGGTTTGTGGCTTAATGGACAAGCAGTTAAATAACCCTAACCCTTCATTCTAATCTTAGAGATTAATCCAACTCTCAGAGTTTAGTATATTTAGATATGAAAAAGATATTTATAGCATTGTTTTGTTGTGTTGCACTTGTAGGGTGTAATAAGAATTCAAATTCAATTGATGTTAAATGCCGTTGGGTGATTTACAATACTGGGCAGTTTTTTAATAATAATTCTGAAACAAGAGTACAAAAAATTCAACCTGGTATTTTAAAAGATAACCCCTCTTATCCTGAAGGAGAAGAAATTTGGTTTACATCTTTTGAAGACACTGTATTTAATCAAGGTTCTGTAAGTTATAATGTGTTCCCTCCAATTTCAAATCCTTTGATAGTAGAACATCAAATAGATATACCATCGGCTGATTTTGATTTATATTCTATGGGGCATTATGATATTGGCAGTTATTGGGGTTGGAGTTCAGGAAGTTGGTTTTCAGAGCCCAAAGATTATTTTTATGAAAAAACTTATATCGAGCAAAACAATCAACGAATTTATACTGATACTATTGTTATTGGAATATAATCTCAAATAACCCCTAACCCTTCATTCTAATCTTAGAGATTAAATCATTAAAGTCAATGCTTTTACTTTCATAGTTAGTTTCATCAAACTCAATATGCTTTTGTTCTGGCATTATATACTTTGCCATTCTACATCTAAATTCCATTCTACCATTAACATCTAAACTATTGAAATCTTTAGTTAGTTGAATAGGATTAAATAACAGCTCTTTTAAGAGTGTTTTAGTTTCTTTTGTTAGTTTGTTCTGTGAACCTTTAGTTCTTCCTTTAGATAGCTTATGTCCTTTTTCAAATCCCATTAGATAATAATTTTTTAATGTGTTTATACTACTAATGCAATTTTTTAAACAAAGTGTTATACTTAAGGGCACATGATCCAAACTTCGTTTGGTCATTGTGCTTATATTAGTGTAAAATTTATGACTATGGGATTATTCAGTTTTGGTAAAATCAAGTCTATTACTGCCTTTACCTCTTTCATTACAATCAAAAATGTCGCAATATAAATTATCTATTCTGTAGCCGATTATATCTCGCCAAAAATAAATGGATAATGAAGCAAAAATTAATGAGAATAGTACAACTACTTTTCTTCTTTTACCCCTAAAAATAAACATAAGAATAAAACTTAGGACTGCTAAAGTCACTAATCCAATACCGAAATAATCTACAATATGAGGTGGAAAAAAATCAGTTGATGTCACGTTAATTATTTTTATGTGTTAAAAATGTGTAAAACAAATCTAATTATGATTTAGCTATAAAACAAAAGATAAATTTGTAAACTTTGACAAAGTTCTATTAGAAGAACCTAAATAATCTACAAATACTCTTTAATTTTTATAAGTGCTTAAGTTAAATTAACTCCCATTTCTTTAGCTTGTTTTAATACCTTATCACTATAACCTTTACTTCTATATTCATTCTTAATTAACTCTTCTTGTTCTGTAGTTATATTGTTGTTTAGGTTTTGTTTTCTATTATTTAAATCTTGTTTTCTATTATTCTTATTTTCTATTCTATTACTCTTATTCTTAATGGTTGAACGGGTGTTTAAGCGGGTGTTAGATTTATTCTTTTCTTCAAGATGTAACATCTCTAATTCAAGTATTTTATTGTCAACTTCTGAAGTATCTAAACCAGCTTCTTGTAGTTTCTTTAATTTACCTTTTTGAATTCCTAACTTACCTCTTAATGAATTAATTTCTGAATAATCAACAACCTCAAAAACATTATCTGTAATCTCTGGAATACATAAGAAATCATAACCATTGTCATTAATTCTAAACACATACCCTTCATCAATTAAATAACTAATGTTTACTTCGTCAAACCTTTTTACTGCCTGTTTATATTTATATGGGTTTTCTTTTATTTCACTTTGAAAACACAATGCTTTTAGTTGAATAAATATTTTAAAGATTATAGGTTCTTCTAAACTTATATCTCCTGACAATACTTCACTTATAAACTGTTTATAGTAATCTGCTTTCTTCATAACTAACGATTTAAAAGTTTTCTACTGTTTGCTTTACCTCATCAAGTTTGTACAATACCTTATTGCCTATATAGTGAGGTTTAAGGACTCCTGACTTGTTCCAATTGTGAAGTGTTACTAAACTTACTTTTAGAAGTTTTGCTGTTTCTTTTCTTGTTAAATAGCCCTCATTGTAACTATCTAAATTTTCTTTTGAATTCTCCTTAACTATTTCTTTTAAAAGCTCAATTAATTCTGATTTCTGTATTATTACTATTTCACTCATTTTACATTTTATTATTGGTTTATAATAGTAATGCAGTTTTAGAGTGTTTTTGTTATACAGTTTTTAACCCTATTTTATTAGAAGTTATTAACAAAGAGAGAAGTTTGATTAAGTGCTATTAAGAATGATGCTTAGGTATTTGATATATGTACTTATATATGCACTTGAATGTATGTTATATCTGTATAGAGGGTTGTTTTAGTACTTCCACCGGAACTAATTAAGCACTATCTGTGCTTTTAATTAATTATATAGTTTTCACCTATTCTTTATCTGTTGATAATTTAAAATAGCTTATAATGTTTTAAAATTAATACAAGTAATTGTTAGAACAATTGTTAGAACAGTTATCTTTGATAAAAAAAACATTATGGTTTCAATTTCATATTTTGTAAGGTCAGGCACTAATACAATTTATTTTTCAGTTTCTAAAGGCAGAGAATTTCAGATTAAAAGAAGTACTCAAAAAAAGCTAAATAATTCTAGTAACTGGATAGCTGAAAAACACAAAGTTTCTCAATGTAAACAAGAACCTTTTGCTAATTCTATAAACAACTATTTAGCCAATCATAAGAGTAATATAGTTAAGGAAATTCAAGAACTTCAAAAGAATCAATTAGAAGTTAATGAAGTTAATGTTAGTATGATTTTAAACACTTTTGAGGATTCAACTATAAGCAAAAGAAAGAGGTATGAATTTAGTTTTACTGAGCATTTAGAAGAATATGTTAAGCTAATTAAGTCAGGCAAGAAAACTAATCCAAAAGATGGAAAACCTTACAGAAAAAACACTATTAAAGGTTATCAATCTCTTATTGAAAACATTAAAAAATATGAAAAAGTAAATCCTAAAATCAAACCTCATAAAGTAGATTCTAAGCTATATGATAGTATGAAAAATTTCTTTAAAGAAGATGGTTTTAAGGATGGATATATAGGTGCTATGCTATCAAGATTTCAAACTACTATAAAAAACTATTTAGAAAAAGATTTACAAATTGAGTTTAAGAATTACAATAGCAATCAATGGAAAAAGCTAACTACTGAAAAAACACTTTCTACTTATCTTTCATTATCAGAGTTAAACACTTTGTTAAAATTAGATTTATCAGGATATGAAAAAGAATATGATAATGTAAGAGATGCTTATTGTTTTATTGCTTTTACTTGTGGTATTAGAATAGGCGATTATGAACGACTTACAAAAGATAATTTAACTACTGAAATGGTTAATAGTAAAAAGATTCAGTACATAGAGTTTACTCAATCTAAAACAGGTAGTGATGTAAAAGCACCTCTTAACAAAATTGCAGTTGAATTAATAAAAAAACATAATGGTTTTCCTAGATTCAGTAGCCAACAAAAAAGCAATAAAATTTTAAAAAAGTTAGGTATGATTTTAGGTTTTGATAATTGGATAGAGAATAAGAATTTAGATGGTAAGGTTATAGAGAAAAAAAGAAGATATGATTTAATGGTTAATCATAGTTCTAGAAGAAGTTTCTGTACTAATGCTTGGGACTTGAATACAGATTTAATTCAAATAATGAGTTTGTCAGGACACAAATCACCTGATATTCTTCTTGGATATATAGGTAAAACAAGAAAGCAAATGGCAGATAGAATGCTTACAACAGAGTATTTCAAATCTGTTAATGATTTAGATAATTTACTGAAATTAAAAGCTGTTTAGTAATGCAAAAGAAAGGTGATTGGAATAAATATAAAAGCATTTTTAGTAGGTTTGAATCTAAGCACAAAAGGTTAAAGTGGGGGGATAGTATTCCATACAATGCAAGTGAACTTGAAACTGCTTTAAAAGAGTTTTATAGCACTTTAAATGATGAAGAAAAGAACTTTTTTGCTCTTAATGTTCAACATAAAATCAAAGAGTATTTTACTGCTACTAATTTAGAACCTACTGATTCAGGATATAAAGAGTATCTAAGCTATTTAGAGCTATCTAGAAAGGATAAATACTGGAAAGGCACACATTATGCAGAGATTGAACACAAAGTGTTTAAAACACAACTAAATGAACAATTCTTTAATCACTTAATTAACTGCTACAAAAAGGAAAATCAATTTAATAGAACTGTGTATGATTTCTTATATCATCTGCTTAAAGCTAATGATATGATTACAACACAAATAGCATATAAAGAATATGTTCAACTTAAATCTATTGCTAATAAAGAAAGGTTTGATAATAATGATAATCAAGTTAGAAGAATACAAATCTGTAAGAAAGCTAATGAGCTATGGAATCAATCAAATACTAAGATTCATTTAAGCTATTCAATCTATAAATAGTTTCTAGTGAACTAAGTTTTCTATCTGTTAGGTGTGTTATTGTTCTAACATCTGTTCTAATTTAACTGCAAAAAGAGGTTATTTTTTTATCCTTTCTTTTGGTATAACATAATAACTTGAACTATTTTCAAATTTTTTAACCTCACCAGTTCTTTTGTTTAGTAAATAAGTATAGTGACTCTCCGTTTGCCTATAAATTTCCCATTCGTGACTTTCAGGTGTGCCACAAGTTGTTTCATTAGTGTTTTGAGTTGTAGCAGCAGAAATAACTGCAAAGAGTCCAAACAATGCAAATGCACCTATAATTGAATTTTTAATTGTTTCTTTCATAATGTATGTTTTAGATGTTTAATGAAAGTTAAGAATTTAAAAACAAAAGGGAGCTACTAAACTTCACTCCCTATTGCCTGAAAACAACATCTAGAAGATGTTAGCAACTATCTTTTACTTAGTAATTTGAATAGGCAATAACTTGCCACAAGCAAACACCATAATATTATCATTGTTTTTAATATATGCACTTCTGTAATTTTCTTTAAATCCTACTAATGAAGCTAGAACACAAGCATTGATACTTTTATATACAGGTGTTCCAAATAGTATAGAATTGTTTGTTAGTTGTTCATTTAAGTATTCTATGTGCTTATTTGCTAGTTTTATTTTCATTGAGGTTACTAATTATGTTTTGTTCAGAAAGTGCTAAGAAGTCATCTATTTGACTTGTGCTAAGTGTTTGCTCAATATCTGCACTAATGTATTGCTTAGGTTTCCCAAATAGATACTCAAATGTCATTTTAACTGCCCATTCTTTTTTTTGTGTTAAAGCATATTTCAAACTTTCAAATGCTAAAGGTTCTAAGGGTGTTAATTTTTCAATTAAACTTTGTTCTTCTGCTTTTGACTTTCTACCAGCTCCAACTCTTTTACCTCCTCTTTTCATATTGATTAAAATTGATTATTCAAATGTTTTATAAGAAGTAAATCTGATCATGCTATGCATGACAGATTACTTCAATTACTTATTGTTTTATCCATTGTGGGTTAGGTGCTATTTCTGAGTTTCTAATGTCAAAAATTAACATTCCATTATATGCCTGTTGTATATTGACTGGATAAATTGTATGACCTAATTCTTTAATATCTTTTAAATGGTTTATAATCTTTTCACACATAGATAATCTATTGATTTCTTTTTCTGTTTCTGCATAAATACTATACTGCTCTTTATTAGGTTTCAATGAAGATTTCACTTTCATATATCTTTCACTCATAGCATACAAATTGCTAAAATCAATCTCTAATAAAGTAACTAGTTTTAAACCTTTAATTTCCATTAAGTTTTTATCTCTAACTGAATGTTCAACTACTTTATAAAAGTTGTTCATTATGTCATTAAAAAAATCTTTAGGAATAACTGCTTTTTCTACAAGGTGCTTAACCTCTTTTATAATTCTTTTTTCAAGTTCTTTTTTAGTAGAATACCTTTGAACACTTACATTGTAACTACCAGTATCTGTACTGATTATTTTCCTTTCTATTGTTTCCATTATTTCAATGTTATACCTACAATCTTAGCTATTGCTTTTAGTGTTTGGTAGTGGTTATTATTTTGTTTTTGGTGTTTAAGTTTTAACCTTTTGCTTTTTTGATAATCTTCATAATCTCTCTTAAACTTTGCCTGTATTCTTTTATGTCTAATTGCCTTTTTTTCATCTGCTTTAATAAGTGTGAATTTCTTATTTAAGCTGATTTTATCTATTAAATTATTTGCCATTACTATTGATTTTAATTGTTCTTTGTATATAGTTTTTCAATAATGTTGAAACTCTACTTTGTTTTTTCTTAGCTAGAGCAAAGTATTTTTTCTTTGTTCTTTTGTCTATTCTGATGTTTATATTACTATCCATTTTTAATTCTGTTTTACACTTTCTATACTACTAATGCAATTTTTTAAGCAAAGTGTTATACTTAAGGAATTGTCAACAGAGGTAAATAAGATTAGATTAAATAAAACAATACTATAAAACACTATAAAATACTGAAGAGAATATTCATAATAAATAACAGAATAATAGATTAGAATAGATATATACTTTATTACTAATGGTTGACTAGTAGTTAACTAATAGTTGACTATAATATCATACCAGTATCTATTGATTTTAAATGGGGAAATAGCTTAATAACTTTTTCTAGTTCATCTTCTTTCATCTTCTTTAAGTTGTCAGGTATTAAATCTTCTGCTCTGTATTTAGCTCTTTCTCTATCATTCTCTGCTTTCTGTAAGCCACCTCTTGAATTGCCATCTTTAGTTTTAGTAAATGTTTTCCAGTTATTATCTCCCTGTGGTATTCTAATCATTTCTTCTACTAGCAAAACATCTTCATATTCAATTAACTTTTTCAATGCTTTTTCACCAATGATAGAACTAGCTTTTTTATAGCTCAGTTTAGTTTCATTTTTACCATAATAAAACAGCAATAAAATATACTTCCATTTAAGTGCATCATTTCCTATAGTAACTGTTGTTGTCATAAGAGTTTCATCTATATGTAGCTTTATCCACTTAAAATTTTCACCACTTTTTATGCTTTTGTTTTCACTTTCCATAGCTACTATTTTAAAAGATTATTTACTTCTTCTGATTTATAGTAAACTCTGCTACCAATAAACACTGGATTGAGAATACCTTGCTTACTCCAATTAATTATAGTTTGCTGAGATACCTTTAGATACTTAGCTATTTCTTCTCTTGTAAATGGTGCATCATTCCTTTTGCTTAGTGCTTTTACAATTTCTGCTTTATGTTGTGATAAAACCTGTTGAATCTCATCTATAAATGATTCTTGATTCATTAATAATACTGCTTGATTCTTTTTCATCTTTACTTATTTTTTAGATTAATAAGTAGCAAAGATTTCTATAATAGATGAAAAAGAATGTATGTGAATGTATGTAGAAATGTATGTATATTTAATTAAATAAAATACAATACAATGGAAAATAAAGACACAAACAAAGAAGATATAGCAGATGCTGTTAAAATTTTAACCGTTACATTTATTATTTATGGGTTAGTTACCAACCTGTTGCCTTATTTAATTTCAGAAGGTGTTATTAAGCCAAGTCCTTCATTACCTATGATTTTTCTGTTGGTTAATACTGGAATTATTTTAATAGGTGGTTGGTTAGCATATTCTGCACTTAAAAGAAAATAGAATATAAAAAAGTGCTATAAAAAAACACTAATTATTTGACAGGTTAGAACAGTTGTTAGAACAATTTACTATGCTCTATCTGTAGAAGGGGTATTTTAGTACTTCCACCGGGACTCGAACCCAGATCTACTGCTTAGGAGGCGGTTATTCTATCCTGTTGAACTATGGAAGCATGTATTTAGCGAATGGTGTTTCCCGCTTCAAAATCTTCTTTAGTGGGAGATACAAAGCACAATTCACCTTCTATTGTTTCTGCCATAAGAATCATTCCCTGAGACTCAACACCTCTAATTTTTCTTGGCGCTAGATTTAGTAAAACACTCACCTTTTTTCCTACCACATCTTCAGCAGAATAATGTTCTGCTATTCCAGAAACTACGGTTCTAGTATCTATTCCGGTAT
This sequence comes from uncultured Flavobacteriales bacterium, assembly GCA_943788115.1. Lineage (GTDB taxonomy): Bacteria > Bacteroidota > Bacteroidia > Flavobacteriales_D > Parvicellaceae. The sequence goes on along the minus strand of CALSPA010000006.1, from coordinate 178,093 downwards.
CCACAGTTAGCTTTAACAGTTTGTCTGCTTTTTTTACTTTTTCAGCAGCAGTGATGGTAGCTACTCTAATGTCTAGCTTGGTAAAGTCATCAAAAGTTATTTCGTCTTTCATAGGAGGGAATTTTGATTGTTTTTCGGTCGTCTTTTTCAGCTTTTCTAGCTGCACTTCAATTTGCTGATCTTCAATTTTAGCAAATAGAATTTCTGGCTTGTTAATAACATGTCCACTTGCAATAAGTGCGCTGTTTCCAGCAGCGTCCCATTTAGGAAGATCAATACCTAGCATAGCAGATAATTTGCTAGAAACATGCGGCATAAAAGGTTCAAATACAACGGCAAGGTTAGCGGTAATTTGAAGCGCAATATTAAGTATGGTTTGAACGCGCTCAGGATTGGTTTTAATTTGTTTCCAAGGTTCTGTATCAGCCAAGTATTTATTACCCGATCTAGCCAGCTTCATGGCCTCAGCCTGAGCATCTCTAAAACGAAAGCTACGAATGGCTTTTTCTATTGCTAGTGGCGTTTGCTTAAGCACATCCAGCACCGCCTTGTCGGCTTCTTCTAAAGCATTTAATTCAGGAACTACACCATCAAAATACTTGTGGGTAAGTACCAATGTTCTATTAACAAAATTGCCAAAAATAGCTCCCAGCTCATTGTTGTTTCTAGCCTGAAAATCTTTCCAAGAGAAATCGCTGTCTTTATTTTCTGGAGCAATGGAGCAAAGTACGTAACGAAGCACATCTTCCATTCCTGGAAAATCGGTTAAATAGTCTTCTCCCCAAACGGCCCAGTTTCTAGAAGTACTGAGCTTTTGCCCTTCTAAATTTAGAAACTCATTAGCAGGTACATTTTTAGGGAGTACGTAGTCTTCAAGCTCAGCAAGAATAGCTGGAAAAATAATGGTATGAAAAACAATGTTGTCCTTAGCTAAAAAGTGAACTAGCTCCGTATTTTTATCTTTCCAATAGAGCTCCCAGTCTTTATTGTTATCTGCAGCCCATTGTTTAGTTGCCGATATATATCCTATTGGAGCATCGAACCAAACGTACAAGACCTTTCCTTCTGCTCCTTCTAAAGGAACGCTTACCCCCCAATCTAAATCTCTAGTAATGGCCCTTGGCTTTAGCCCCGCATTTATCCAGCTCATGCACTGACCCACAACCTGGTTTTTCCAATCTTTAGGATTATGAAGCTGCTCCCCTTTATAAACGCCATCTTTCATCCACTGCTTAAGCCATGCCTCATGTCTTTCTAAGGGTAAGTACCAATGAGAGGTTTTCTTAAGCTCAGGAACCTTTCCGCTAAGGGTAGAAACAGGATTGATCAGCTCTGTAGGGCTAAGTACAGCGCCACATTTTTCACACTGATCACCATAGGCATTGTCGTAATTGCACTTTGGGCATCCGCCAGTAATGTATCTGTCGGCTAAAAACTGGTTAAATTCTTTATCGTAGTACTGCTCAGACTCTTCTTTTATAAAGCTTCCCTTATTCTCTAAAACAGAAAAAAGCTCCTTTGCAGTTTGGTGGTGGTGATCGGCAGAGGTTCTATCGTAAATGTCAAAGCTTACCCCCAGCTGATTAAAAACCTTTTTGTTGGACTTGTGGTAAGTGTCTACAATGTCTTTTGGCGTTTTGCCTTCTTTTTTTGCCCGCAAGGTAATGGCTGCACCATGCTCATCAGATCCACAAATAAAGACCACATCCTCACCAGCAGAACGCAAAAAACGAGCATAGATATCTGCAGAAATGTATACTCCAGCAAGGTGACCCAAGTGCAAGGGACCATTGGCATAAGGTAAAGCTGCTGTTATAGTATGTCGTTTATTGGTGCTCATCTATTTTCTTTAATTGCGTGCAAAGATAACTTTAATAATGTTTAATTTTAAACCCATGGCTAAAACTAATTCTTCAATTGTTCCGCCTGCTTTAAAACACGGAGATAAGGTAGCTATTGTTGCTACTGCTAGGTATGTAGATAGTGCCGCACTTGAATTTGCAGAACAGGTGTTTAAAAGTTGGGGTCTAAACCCAACAAGAGGAGAAAATTTATTACAACAAGAGCATAATTTTGCAGGGTCAGACCAGCAAAGAAGAGCAGACTTACAACGGGCTTTTGATGATCCTACAATTAAAGCAATTTTTTGTTTTAGAGGGGGTTATGGAAGTGTTAGAATAGTAGATGAGTTAGAGAATACTATTCTTAAAAAGACCCTCAAGTGGGTAATAGGGTTCTCAGACATTACAGCGCTACATAATTACATGAACAGTCAATGCAATTCAGCTTCTTTACATGCAACAATGCCAATTAATTATAAAGAAAATACTTCCAAGGCTTTATTGAGCCTAAAAGAATTCCTATTTCATCAAAAAATTAATTACACTATTGATGCGAGCTCAAATAATGTTTTGGGTAAATGCAATGCACCTATTGTAGGCGGAAATTTAGCCATTCTACAAAGCTTATCAGGAACTTTATACGACATTGATACAAAAGGTAATATTTTGTTTATTGAAGATGTAGATGAATATTATTACAACATTGATAGAATGCTCTGGACATTAAAACTTTCTGGAAAGCTGTCTCAGCTTTCTGGTTTAATAGTAGGTGGCTTCACAAATTTAAAAGACAATGACACTCCTTTTGGTAAGTCAATACAAGAGATAGTTTTAGAAAAAGTAAGGGAATTCAACTACCCTGTTTGCTTTAACTTTCCAGCAGGGCACTTTAATAACAATTGCGCTATTCCTTTTGGGGTTAGTGCAGAACTTTCGGTTGAGAAAGACAAAGTTTGTTTGAGTATTTAGTCCTCAAATTTTGTGTAACCCTCAGGAATTTCAAATAATTCATCTTTTTGCTTAGAAACATCAATCGATACTGTCATTAATTTAGAAACGACTTTTCCAGTGGAAATAACCAGTTCTACACTTTTCATAGGCCAATAGCCTTCTAAATCTTTGATTTTCAGAAAATACATTGCTTGCTTTTCTTTTCTATTTAAAACTAGTAATAGGGGTTTAAAAAAGGAGTAATTCCCTTTTGTTACCCAGTATCGAACTTTTCTATCTTGAGCTTTATTAATAACAATAATTTCAGAGCACTCAACGTCATTAATTATTTTTTTCCTGTCAGTTTTTAAAACTTTAACATCCAAATTTGCCCCACTTCTTCTTGTAGGAGCCTCTAAGTAAAGTTTTCTTTCTGGGCTAATTGCAAATAACTTTTTGTTGTTAATGTTTACCAGTTGAATACCCACCACATCATTTGTTTCGTTAAGCTCTTCAATTCTTACATGATCACCTTTAACAAAATAATTGTACTTCATTTCAATTGATCCTGCAGTTTTTTTAAAGTTAATTTTACCCTCAAAAGAACCAGTACTAGAATCCTGCTCTTGAGCTCCATAAGAACAAATTATTAAGCAGGAGATATAAAAAAATAAACTACGAATTTTCATTACAAATATGTATACAAATTAATTAGTGCTAATTTAGAGATTTAAGTTACAAATTTATCAAAACACAAAAGTTATACCAACACTTAAGAAAAATAGCATATCATTAGGATCTTTAGGAGAAGATTGTGCGGTAAATTATCTTTTAGCTAATAAATATGTAATCTTACAGCGAAATTGGAGGTACAAGCACTTTGAAATTGATATAATTGCTCAACATGAGCAGGTTTTGTGCTTTGTTGAAGTAAAAACAAGAGCTTCAAATAGCGCCATTTCACCTGAATTTTCATTAGGTAAAAAGCAAGAGAAAAGAATCATTAGTGCAGCACACCAATACATTGTTAATAATGAAATCGATTTAGAAATTAGATTTGATATTATTGCCATAACGAGTGATAAAAATGAATTAAATTTGGAACACATTAATAACGCCTTTTACCCTACACTTGATTAGACTAAACAAATACATCGCTGACTCTGGATTGTGCAATAGAAGGGAAGCCGATCAGCTAATTGTAAAAGGAAAAATCCTTGTAAACGGAAGTGTTGTCAATAAATTGGGGGCCTTAGTTAAGCCAGAATCTATAGTTACTTATAAAGGAAAAACATTAGTAAGAGAGCGTTTGCAATATGTTCTTTTTAATAAGCCGTCTGAAAATAAATCTTTAAGTGATTATAATGCTATTGTTTTAACTTTTTGTGAAGAAGCCATAACCCCAATTGAAATTGGCAGCAATTCTATCAGTGGATTGTTTTTGTTTACAAACGATGAGGCGCTAATAAAAAAGCTGTCATTGCCAGAATTATCTATTCACAACCAATACGCAGTAGAATTAAAAGATGACATTGACAATGAGGTCTTAAAAGCGTTAAATGAAAAGTTTAAAAAAGTAATTTTAAATCCTAGAACAAAAAAGACTAATCAGCTTTTGATTACAACAAGTTTTATTAATGCTGGAAATGAAATCTTGTCTGTATTGGATAAAAAAAAGCTGCTAGTTATCTCAATCGATAGAGTTGAATACGCACACCTTAAAAAAGGACCATTAACAAGAGGAAGATGCAGGTTTTTATCTAACCGAGAAATAGGTTTTTTAAAGATGCTTAAAGCTCCAAAATGATTTTTTTTGAAACCATTCTTTCAGCATCTTTTTTTGAGGATCCTGTAGCAGTATTTTTTAGCTCACCATCTATGTAGGCACCAATTGTAAATGACTTTTTTCCTTTTTCTATTTTTTCTTCTACAACCTTGAAGGCAAGTGAAATTTTTGCTTTCTGACAATGAATAATTAAACGACTCTTATAATCGGCATTTTCTTTTTCAAGAGACACTAAATCACTTTTTTTGAGTAGTAATTCGTTAATGAAAATAGCTTTTGTTTTGTTGTATCCTAAATCTAAATAAATGGCTCCAAATAATGCTTCTACTACATTGCCTAACAATGATTTGTAAACAACATTTCCCCTTTTGTAATTAATATGCGGTTCTAAATTTAGGCATTCACCATAGTAATTTAAGTTTTCTCGACTTACAATTTTTGCTCTCATTTGTGAAAGGAACCCCTCTTTTTTATCAGGATATTTATTGAACAAATATTCTCCTACTATTGAACTAAGAACAGCATCTCCAAGAAACTCTAGACGTTCATTATTAATGCCTTTTTTATTGATTGATTTGTGGGTGAAAGCAGCGATATACAAAGACTCATCTTTAGGGTTTAGAGACAGTTCTTTATTGAAAAGTAAGATTAGATCAGCAGGAATAGAGGAGTAACGTTTTTTGAAAAAACGATTAAGCATTGTATTTTTTTACAACAACAGATGTGTTATGGCCACCAAAACCAAATGTGTTACTTAGAGCGGCTCTTACTTCTCTTTTTTGAGCTTTATTAAGCGTGTAGTTAAGAGAGTAATCAATATTTTCATCCTCGTGTTCAAAATTAATAGTAGGAGGAACGATGTCTTCCTGAACAGCTTTTACACAAGCAATGGCTTCAATGGCTCCGGCAGCACCTAATAGGTGACCAGTCATCGATTTTGTACTGCTAATATTTAAATTGGGAGCGTGCTCTTTAAAAACCTCTTTAATGGCAAGAGTTTCAGCAACATCTCCAAGTGGAGTAGAAGTTCCGTGAACATTAACATAGTCGATGTCTTCAGGACTCATCCCTGCATCTTCTAAACACATTTTCATTACATTAATTGCACCTAAACCTTGAGGATGTGGTGCTGTCATGTGATGAGCATCTGCTGTTAATCCACCACCAACAACTTCTGCATATATTTTTGCTCCTCTAGCTTTTGCGTGCTCAAGCTCCTCTAGTATTAAACAACCAGAACCTTCACCAAGGACAAATCCATCTCTAGTAGAATCAAATGGACGAGAAGCAGTTTTAGGAGAGTCATTACGAGTGGACAATGCTTTTAGTGCATTAAAACCACCAATTCCTGAAATATTTACTGCAGCTTCAGATCCTCCAGTTACAATGATATCACTCTTACCAAGCTGAATAAGCATAAGGGCATCAATCATAGCATTTGTTGAAGAAGCACATGCAGAAACTGTAACATAGTTTGGGCCTCTTAATCCATATTTCATGGAAATATGACCAGCTGCAATGTCTACAATCATTTTCGGGATAAAGAATGGGTTAAACCTAGGAGTTCCATCTCCATCTTTGTAATTGAAACACTCTTCTTGGAAAGTTTTCAAACCACCAATTCCAGAGCCCCAAATAACACCCGCTCGATCAAGGTTAATTTTTTCTAAATCTATTTTAGAATCTTCCATAGCTTCCTGAGCGGTCGCCATAGCAAAAATAGAAAAGAGGTCAAGTTTTCTTGCCTCTTTTCTATTCATAATTGATTCAGGGTCAAACCCTTTCACTTCACAAGCGAATTGTGTTTTAAATAAGCTGGCATCAAAGCGTGTAATATAATCTGCACCACTAACTCCTTTTATCAAGTTACTCCAATAATCAGAAACATTGTTTCCAATTGGAGTTAAAGCGCCAAGTCCAGTAACAACTACACGTTTCTTTTCCATTTATAAAGCTTATTTAATTAAGTGAATAATATTATTTAGCGTTCTCTTCAATATAAGAAACAGCCATACCTACAGTTTGGATGTTCTCTGCTTGTTCATCTGGAATTGCAATATTGAATTCTTTTTCAAATTCCATAATTAATTCAACAGTATCAAGTGAATCAGCACCTAAGTCGTTAGTGAAACTTGCTTCAGCAGTAACTTCAGATTCTTCAACACCCAATTTATCAACTATGATAGCGACAACTTTTGTTTTTATGTCAGACATATTCTTTGTTTTTTTTGATTTCTGATGCAAATAAAAAACTTTTCCACTACGCAACAAAATACTTTCTATTAAACTTATGAATAATCTTTAGTTAAAGTTCCCCTTCATTTTAAAGCAAAAGTGATTTTTAATTAAATATAATTCTCAATATTCCTTTTTAATTAGTTTAATAATGTGTGAGTTTTCAGAGGGAATAACGTATTTTTGTTCCAAATTAGAGCAATGAAAATAGCACTTTTTGCATCCGGAACAGGAAGTAATGTTAAGAACATTATAAAACATTTTGAAAAAAATAAAAATGTGGAAATTGCTGGTGTTTTTTCAAATAAAGCCAATGCAGGAGCATTATTACACGCAATTGAAGCAGAAATTCCAACTTATGTTTTTAGTAATCAAGAGTTAAATGATGTAAATCAGCTGTTTAAAAGCATTGAAAATCATGATTTAGACCTTATTGTATTGGCAGGATTTCTTTTAAAGATTCCCAAATTATTTATAAGCAAATTTGAGGGTAAAATTATAAATCTACACCCTTCATTATTGCCTAAATTTGGAGGTAAAGGCATGTATGGAGCTCATGTTCATAGAGCGGTTCTTTCTGCCAATGAATTAGAAACAGGAATAACAATCCATTATGTAAATGAAAATTATGATGAAGGAGCTGTTATTAAGCAATTTAAAACAGCCCTTACCGAATCTGATAATTTAGAATCTGTTCAAGAAAAAATTAAACTGCTTGAAAAAACATATTTTCCAATTACAATCGAGGAATTAACAAACAAGTTATAATCTTATGATAGGAGCAGTTTTATGGGAGAATGGTTTTAGTTTAAAAGAAATTGGTGTTGCAACTATGGTGCTTTTTGCTGTGATAGATATTTTCGGCACTATACCTGTTATTATTGCTTTAAAGGAAAAAACAGGGCAAATTTTTCCTTTAAGAACTGCTGCTGTTGCATTGTTTATTCTAGTTGGATTCTTATTTGTAGGAGAAAGTATTTTAGGGCTAATAGGTGTAGGCATTAATGAATTTGCTGTAGCTGGTTCTTTTGTGTTGTTTTTTATGGCATTAGAAATGATATTAGGTGTAGACATCTTTAAAGATAATGGTAAAACCTCTACAAAGGTTGCATCTGTTGTTCCATTGGCTTTTCCCATGATTGCTGGTGCGGGAACCATGACCTCTTTAATTTCTCTTAGAGCAGAATTTGAGCTTATTAATATATTAGTGGCTATAATTCTAAATTTAGTTGTTGTTTGGATTGTTTTAAAATTAACAGCAACATTTGAAAGAATTTTAGGAGATGCTGGAATAGCTATTTTAAAGAAAGTATTTGGAATAATTTTATTAGCAATAGCAATAAAATTATTTAGCAGCAACATCAAAGAGTTGTTTTAATTGTTTCAAACATGATTAAGAATTTTAGAAAAAAAACACACGAAATAATTTTTGAAGCAGATACCTTTTTAGGTAAGCTTTTTGATATTTCATTATTGATTTTAATCTTATTTAGCGTAGCTACCGTTATGATTGAAAGTGTGGAGCAATATAGCTTCAAATACAACAATGAATTAACAATTATTGAGTGGATAATTACTGCTATATTTTCTTTAGAATACCTGCTTAGAATTTTCAGTGTTAATAAACCATTTAAATACATTTTCAGCTTTTATGGGTTAATTGACTTGGTGTCTTTATTGCCAACATATTTAGGGTTATTTATGTTCTCTGGGTCTATTTCTTCAATTAAAACAATTCGAACTATTAGGTTACTAAGAGTTTTCAGAATTTTAAAGCTAATAAGGTATGTAAAGGAGGCAAACACTTTAAAACAAGCTCTTATTGCAAGTAGACAGCGTATCGTTGTTTTTCTTTTAGCAGTTTTAGCCGTTGCTACTATCATGGGAACAATAATTTACATTATTGAAGATCCTAAAGATGGTTTTACAAGTATTCCAAGAAGTATTTATTGGGCCATTGTTACTTTAACTACAGTAGGTTATGGCGACATTGCACCTCAAACTGTGCTTGGGCAATTTTTCGCATCTATTATTATGATTCTAGGTTATGCTATTATAGCTGTCCCAACTGGAATGATCTCCGTAGAACTTGCCCTTTCAGAAAAAATGAACACCCAAAGCTGTCCTAGCTGTTCTAAAGAAGGACATGAGAATAATGCAAAACACTGTAAACATTGTGGTGCAGAATTAAATCCTACAGAAACATGAAAATAACGCTATACACTGATGGTGCAGCAAAAGGAAATCCTGGTCCTGGTGGCTATGGAGCTGTTTTAATATCTGGTAAACATTATAAAGAATTAAGCGAAGGTTTTATTAAAACAACTAATAACCGGATGGAATTATTAGCTGTTATAGTAGGTTTGGAATCCTTAAAAAAAGAAGGAATGCAAGTGCAAGTATTTTCTGACTCTAAATATGTAGTAGATTCTGTAGAGAAAAAATGGGTTTTTGGCTGGGAAAAAAAAGCCTTTAAAGGAAAGAAAAATATTGACTTATGGAAAAGATTTCTAGTCGTATTTAGAAAACATAATGTTGGGTTTACTTGGGTCAAAGGACATGCTGGTAATTTATACAATGAAAAATGTGATGAACTTGCAGTAATGGCAGCTGAATCAGGTGACCTTAAGCCAGACTTGGGATTTGAAAAACCAAGTTCGGAGGATAAATTATTTTAAATATGAAAGCTGTAGTATTAGAATCTTTTGGGGATTCAAAAAAAGTGTTAAGCATTAAAGAGGTTCCAATGCCTTCAAATTTAAAAGCCGAGGAGGTATTAATAAAAGTGGAAGCTTTTGGGTTGAATTTTGCAGATGTAATGGCTAGAAGAGGCATGTATAATGATGCTCCACCCCTTCCAGCTATTTTAGGATATGACGTTGTGGGGGAAGTTGTTGATTGTGGTGGGGAAAATGGAAAATATTTAGTTGGCAAACGAGTTGTTGCAATGACCCGATTTGGCGGGTATGCTCAATACGCAAAAACTAAAATAAGTGGTGTGGTAGAAATAGGAACTCAAATGCCTGCCTATAAAGCGTCAGCCCTTGCCACACAATATTGTACTGCTTATTATGGTGCTTATGAAACCACCAACTTATTTGAAGGCGATAATGTTCTTCTTCATGCCGCTGCTGGTGGGGTTGGAACCGCCATTACTCAGCTAGCAAAGCTAAAAGGATGTAAAGTTTTTGGAATTACAAGTAGTGAGGAAAAAGTTGAGTATTTAAAAAACAATGGTGTTGATGTTCCAATTGTAAGTGTTAATGGTAACTATCATCAGCAATTAAAGGAGCACTTAGGAGATCAAATGTTAGATGTTGTTTTTAATTCTGTTGGTGGAGCAACTTACAAGAAAGACAGTGCTTTATTAAACAAGGGAGGAAAGATTATACTATATGGTGTTGCAGATCGACTCTCCCTAAGCAAAGGTGTTTTAGGAACACTTCAGTTGGTTTGGAAATTCGGATTTATGAGCCCTATAAAGGTGCTTATAAATTCACAATCTATTATTGGCATTAATATGCTTCGAATAGCAGATTATAAACCCAAGACGTTAAAAAGATGTTTGGAAAAAGTAGTTGATATGACAATGGATGGAACTTTAAATCCAATGAATGGTGGTGACTTTAATGTTGATGATATTGATAAAGCACATGATTTTTTAGAAAGTAGAAAATCTGTAGGCAAAGTCATTGTTAAGTGGTAAATCGATGAAAAAAGTTGGCTATATTATTATTATTTTACTTGTTGGCATTGGTATTGCTTCTCTTATGATTCATGAAGCTCAAAATAAAAAGGCACTTCCTATTTTAAATCCTTGTGATGTTAACCCAATACTTGTTGATACGTCTATTCAATCCAAATGTATTGGACACAAAATAAGTGACTTTAGCTTTCTAAATCAGAATGGAGATGTGATTACTCAAGAGTTTGTGAAAGATAAAATTGCTGTTGTGGATTATTTCTTTGTCTCTTGTCCATCTATTTGTCCGGTATTGACTTCACAGCTAAAAAGAATACACGATTATGATTTTAAAAAGCACAATAATGATGTTGTTATATTATCACATACTGTTTGGCCAGAAGTTGATTCTGTTGCTGCTTTAAATGAATATGCTAATCAATATGGAGCAAAGGCTGATAAATGGTGTTTTTTGACTGGAGATAAAAAAGAACTTTATTTGATGGCAAGAAAGAGTTATTTAGTTATTCCAGATATTGAAGACCCAAATTTCAAACACGGTTCAGATGCAGATTTTATTCATACTGAGAATGTAGTTTTAATTGATCAAAAAGGGCAAATTAGAGGATTTTACGATGGCACATCTCCAGCAGAAATTTCAGAGCTAATTACTGATATTGATTTTTTGTTGTCCTCTATTTAGAGATGTAATTTTTCAGATATTTAGTTGCTACGTAAAAGGGAACGGTATCTAATAGGGCAATAACGACCTTAAATATATATCCTGAAAACACAAAATAGATTAAAGGGTGTGTGAGCACTCCATTGCCATCTAATGGAAGTCCGTTTGCATAATAATAAGTTATTAAAATAACAGCGGAGGTATCAACCAACTGGCTAATTAGTGTTGAGGCATTGTTCCTTAGCCAAAGCATTTTGCCGTTTGTTTTTTCTTTTAAAAAATGGAAAACATGAACATCTATAAACTGAGCAGCCATGTAAGCTACCATTGAAGCAAATGTAGCTCCGAGAGTTAGTTTTCTAATGTGATAAAATTCATATCCATGTGGAGCATGAGCTTTCCCATTCTTAAGCTCTAAAACCAATTCTCCATTTACAAGATTTACCGGTTCGTCAATAATTCCTGCTAACCAAACAATAAAAATGACCCAAATGTTTAAAGCAAGCCCAAGCCAAACAATAAAGTTTGCTTTTTTCTTTCCAAAAAGTTCACTAATTAAATCGGTACACAAAAAAGTGATTGGATATGGCAAGACACCAATTGCTAATACAAATGGAATTTCAGTATTAAAAATAGAAAATGAGAGGTCGATAAAACGAGAAGTTCCAAGAATATTTAACATGGTAAGAGAACCAAGGAAAAAGCTAGCTAGAATTAAGTAAACTTTATCTGCCCTAGATAATGACATCTCCTATAATAAATTAATATTTATCTTTTTTCCCAATTATACCATTACCAACATATATTCCGTCTTGATATACTTGTATATGGTCTAAAAGGCCAAATTCATCATAAATATAATGCCTACCGTTAAATAGCATTCCACTTTTAAACTCCCCGTCCATTAAGATGCTTTTGTCATTGTTGTAAGTCTTTCCATAACCGTCTTTTATTGCAACAGTTGCGGCATTAAAGTCTCCTTTAATTTTCGGTCCTTTATCTGCAATTTTTTCATTGAAATCTTTATAAGCTGGATTTATTCTTTCAAAATCCTCAGTTTTGTCCGAGACTCCATTGTTAAAAGCCATTTTTCGTTTTACATCACCATTTTCAAAAAACCAAGTTGATTCCCCCTCTTCAATCCCATTTACAGTGTTAAAAACAAGCTCTGTAGCACCATTTTCGTAAAACAATTCAACAACGCCCTCTGTTGCGCCCAGAGAATTAAAAGTTTTTAATTGTCTGGTTTTCCCATTCTCCCAGTTTAGCTGATAATCTCCAACAAGAAAGCCATTTCTCATGGTTCCTTTTTCTTCCACATTGCCATTTTTAAAATATGTAGTATAAGCTCCAGTCGAATGACCTCTTTTATAAATAATTTCACTTTTAAGTTTTCCGTTAGGCCAATACTTCTTCCAAATCCCATTCTTTCGGCTGTTATTATATACTCCTTCTTCTACTTTAGCATCTGCATCATATCCTTTTTCTTTAGACATGTTACCAAGAATAACCCAATACCCAACTTTCCTTCCATTGTCAGGGTTTTTTTTGTTTATAGTATCTGCCTGAGAATAAACCGGTATTAAAACAGATCCAATTAGAAACAAAGAGGTGATAATGCCAACCTTAAAATTCATTTTTATAGTTCATTTTTTAATTATTCACAAACATATTTTTTTAATCAAATGCAGCGTATATATAATTTCCTAACGTATGGATTGTCAAATTAATTTCAAATTACATGATAATTTAGAACAAAAAAAAGAGGTGTTATAACAACTTTTCAAGAAAGTTATTAATAGACTAACAAAAAGAATGAATATTTTTATGGAATGAGAATTGTAGCAGTACAAACAGATTTACATTGGGAAAATAGAGCTGCCAATTTTCAGCATATCCAACATCATACTGATAGTTTAGAAAATGTTGATCTTATCATTTTACCTGAAATGTTTAATTCAGGTTTTACCATGAATCCAGTACCAATAGCTGAGGATTATAATGGACCTACGCTTTCTTGGATGAAAAAATTAGCCAAAGAAAAACAGGCAAACATAATAGGGAGTATTGCAATAAAAAGAGATGAAAGTTTTTATAACTCACTCTTTTGGGTGGAGCCAAATGGACAATATTTCTTTTATGACAAGCGACATTTATTTAGAATGGCAAATGAGCATAATCACTATAAAAATGGAAACGATTTGCTTATTGTAAATAAAAATGGGTTTAATTTCTGTCCTTTAGTTTGTTACGACCTTAGATTCCCTGTATGGTCTAGAAACATAAATTCTGATTTTTCTTTTAAGTACGATGTTTTAATTTACATCGCCAATTGGCCTGAAGCTAGGATAAATGCTTGGGTTAGCTTGTTGCAAGCAAGAGCCATTGAGAATCAAGCGTATGTTGTTGGTGTAAATCGAATTGGAATAGATGGAAATGATGTTAAATACTGTGGAGAATCTAGAATTTTCAACCCAAAGGGGGAACGATTAGACTCTTTTGAAAAAAACAAAGAAAGCGTTCAGTTTGTAGAACTAGATAAAGAGTTTTTAAACGATTTTAGAAAAAAATTTCCAGCTAACCTTGATGCAGACTCATTTGAAGTCATTTGAAATCCCATATTACTTCAATGTCCCATCCAGCTTTTATTTCAATGGGTTTATTGTAGTAAGCAATTGATTCTGGTTGTCTTTTTATGTTAAAATTACCAGAAGACCATTTTCCATTTCCGTCATTATCTTTTATTACTCTAAGGTTATAGTTACCTGGGTTTAAGAACTGAGTTTTTTCTTTTAGATTAAATCGAGAGGGTGAAAATGTATGAACTAAGCTGTTGTTTTTTAATAGTTGGGTAATAAATTTTGTGCTGTCACTTGTTGTTAGGTTTAATAAAATGGACCCAAAATCATTTGCTTTTTTAAGAGTGATTAAAATTTTAATACTATCATTTGTAAATCCATATATGCTATTAAAGGCCCCGGGTTCTGCAATAAAAGTGTATTTAGTTTGCTTGTTATTTGGGAAAAACAAGCTAAACTTTTCTGTTTTTACACTGCAATCAATATTCTTTTTTGTGCTGTCCATTAAAAGCGACATTTTAGAGGTGTCAATGGTATTAATGGGGTGATCGAAATCTAAAATCAAGGGCATTCCAGGCTTAAGATTAGAAAGGTTTTTTTCTTTGAAAGAAAACGAGCTATCAATTTTTTTTGGTGATGAAGTTGTTAAAGAGATTGTTTTAATTGAGTCAAATAAAGGTGACGAGACTTCTAATTTCAATAAACGATCACTTAAAGCCGCTGTCCAAAATTCTATCGAATCTGAAAAGTGTTTTCTGTGAACAGGTATAAACTTACTTGCAGAAGATAATAACGAAACAGAATCTACTTTCTGGTTAAATATTAGTAATAACTTTCCCGGAAAAGTGTATTTTTTTTCAATTATTTTTAATTCTTTTATTTGTGGAAATAACAAGGTTTTTGAAACTAAGGCGTTAGAATCTTTTACTGATACAGGAATTATGGGGGATTCTATAAATCCTATTTTTTCTGTGTTTTTTTCAAATTTGTTATTAGAATTAACATCTTCAATTGCAATTAAATAAAATTCTTTTTCTGTTAAATTAGCAAACTTAAAATAACCACTCTCATTAACGTTTGTAATGTATTTTGGAACAATATCTTTGTGTAAAGTATCAATTTTAGCATCAAACAAAAACACTTTTGAATTCTCAATAGATTTCTTTGTGAAAGCATCAACTGCAGTTCCTTCATAGAAATTGGAATCTATAAATGATCCGGTTGAAACTACATATTTAAAGCCTTTTAAAATATTGTTCTCCGTAATGTCTTCAATAGCATTGCCAAAATTAAATGTATATGTGGTGTTGTCTTTTAATGTCTCATTTATAGAAATAACTATTGTTTTGCCTCTTTCTTCAACTTCTATTTCTTTTATTTGAGGGTTTACAAAAAAATTCTTCTTAATACTTTTCAACTTTACATATTCATCAAACTCTAGTATTATCGTTTTGGATTTAAAATGAGTAGAAAGTGGTTCAGGAATTGTTTTATCTTCAATTATTCTTGGAGGAGTTGTGTCTTTATTCCCCCCTGTTAATGCAGCTTGCTGAGCACAAGAGCATAGTAAGAGAATAAATATAATATTTGTGAAAAGTTTCAAATTAAGGTTTCGATTATAGCTGTAATTTTATTTAGCTCTATTGCGTCAATTTCTGTAAAAGTATTCAGCTCAGTACTATCAATATCTAGAACATATGTTATGGCACCATTTTTATCTTTTATTGGAATTACGATTTCAGATTTTGAATTACTATTACAAGCAATGTGTCCATCAAATTTTTCTACATCTTCAACAATTATTGCTCGGTTTTCTTGCCATGCAGTACCACAAACACCTTTCCCTTTTTTAATTCTGGTACAAGCGTGAGGTCCTTGAAACATAAAAAGAACCAGCTCTTCTTTTTCCACTTTATATAATCCTACCCAAAACCAATTCATTCTAAACTTTATAGCGGCTAAAATGTTGCCAATATTGGCAAACATGTTGTTTTCACCTTCAATAAGAGCACTGATTTCTTGGTGTAATAACGAATAATTTTTTGTTGATTTTGCTACGCTTAATTCAGCCATATTTAATAAGGAATTCACTCTTCAATAGAGTCTTTCATTGTGTGATATACATTTTGAACATCATCATCTTCTTCTATTTTTTCCAACAGCTTGTTTACTTCTTCTTCTTGTTCTTTAGATAACTCTTTTGTTAATTGAGCAATTCTTTCAAACCCAGAAGATAAAATCTCTTTGTTGTTTTCCTCTAGATATTTTTGAATGTCTCCGAAATTTTCAAATGAGGCATAGATTAAAACACCATCTTCATCTTTAAAAACTTCTTCAGCACCATAATCTATTAAATCTAATTCTAAATCTTCTGGGTCGGTTCCATCATCTGCAATTCTAAAATTGCAAGTGTGATCAAACATGAACACTACGGATCCTGAAGTTCCAAGACTTCCGTTATTTTTATTAAAATAACTTCTGATGTTAGCAACAGTTCTATTGTTATTGTCTGTGGCTGTTTCTACTAATACTGCAATTCCATGAGGAGCATATCCTTCAAATACAACTTCTTTATAATCACTAGTGTCTTTATCTGAAGCTCTTTTAATGGCTCGTTCAACATTGTCTTTTGGCATATTAGCTGCCTTTGCGTTTTGAATGACCGCTCTTAATCTAGAGTTTGAATCTGGATCGGGACCACCATCTTTAACAGCCATAACAATGTCTTTACCAATTCTGGTGAATACTTTTGCCATTTGACCCCATCTTTTAAACTTCCTTGCTTTTCTAAATTCAAATGCTCTACCCATGATTTTTAAATATTTTTTAAAAGTAAAAAATCTATTGCACTTTTTCAGTTAAGTCAGAAACCATAAAGATTTAAGTAGCTAAATCTTTTTCATAGAGGGAGAAAATTAGAGGACATTTCATGTATTTATCGTGAGTAGGATAATAATCAAGAAAATTAACTTCTTTAATTAATTTAAAGCCAATAGATTTATACCAAGTTTTAAGAAATTCTTTCTCCTGATGAACCCATTCTAAAGGCGATAATATTTCCAGTTGCATTTTTTTGTAATTCTTTTTTTCAGCTTCAAAAAACACATGATTAACTAGAGTTTTTCCAATTCCTTTTTTTCTATGATTGGGGTGGCAAATTAGCATTGAAAAAGATGCTGTTATTTTGTTTACTTGCTTCATCAAGACACACCCAACTATTTCATTTTTTAGCTCTACTACAAAGAGTTGGTTTTTTGATAGGTGTAAATCAAATTCTTGTTTGTCAATTCTATAATATCCATCTTTCCAAAAGTCTTTTTCAGATGTATAATAGACTTGATTAGCAAGCGCAATAATTGTTTTTTCATCTTGATTAGATGCTAAACGAATGAACATGAATTTTTTTTTTGACTAATTTATCAAACTAAATGTTGATTGTACATGAATTTAGGGTAGAATTATTTTATATAAAGTGATTTTACAACTTAATGTAAAGCTCTATTTCTGTTCTAATTGCTTGGATATGTTTTGAAAACTTAAGTAATTATTTTCGATTTGTTTTTGGTTCAATTCAATAGCGTTAGTACATGTGTTAAGCTCGTTTTCTATTTGAGAAATTTCTTTATATATAGGCTCAGTGTTATAAAATTCAGAGACGTTGCTTGTTGTGTTGCTAAAACGCTTCATTAACGCTACAATGGTCGTTTCACTTTTTTCAATAAATTTTATTTTCATAGCTATTTCAGCAAGTAAAGATTTTAATTGTGCTATATTTTTTGTTTGAGATGAAATCTTCTTCTCTTCAATTTCTTCTAAAATAACTTTATATTGTAAGATGGCGATTAAGTTGTCTTCTTTCAATTTTTTAGACTTTTCAATTAACGAGATAAACTGATTTTTATAATCTGTGGTTTTAAATCGCTTAACTAGTGGATTTATTTTGGTGTTAAAAAAAAGTTGAAATTCCTCAGCTTGTTTATTAAATGTTTCTGCTTGTGTTTTAACTTTTTCATTTAGAAGCTTCATTTTTTTCTTAGTTTCTTTTAAAAGATCCCATTCTTCGCTATTTGAACTAATTTTATTTTTACCTTTTGAGTAGTGTTTATATTTTTCGTATTCAGATTCAATTTCATTTTTTGAAACAGCTATTGAGCTTAATTGTTGATTTAACGCATTTAGCTTTGTTCTTGCGGTTTTAAAAGGATCTTTTTCGTCTATCGAATTGAGTTGGTTATAGCTAAAGTCTAGTTTTTTCAATCCAACTTCTACAGTATTGTAGTTGTTTTTAACTTGATTCACAAATTGTGATAAGTTGCTATTTATTTCTGAGGTGTTGTAATAGACACTACAGGAAGAAATTATTAAAGTATAAAAAAGTAATAAAAACAAATTTTGAATAGTTCTCATTCAGTTTTCAGAATTAAAAGTTTTCTAACAAGGTATAAAAAAACAATATTTTAAAGAAGAAAATTGCAACTCAAATGGATTCATGGTTTTTAAATATTAAACTTATATTTTTTCTTGCTAAAAAAAGCCCAGCTATTGCCGGGCTTTTTAATCAGGATGAATTTTATATTTAAACCATATTAAAAATAAGACACCGCTGAAGACAATACCTCTCCCTTTAGATATGCTTTTACGTAATAGATTCCAGGGCTTTGATTTGATAAATTAATTTGAAAATTATATTCATTGTGCTTAGTTAAAATAAGTTGCCCCATATGGTTATATATTTCTATTTTATCCATTAGCTCGTTTTGTTGGCTAACAATATTTATAATACCATTAGAAGGATTTGGATAAACCTTGATGACGGGTTTTTCAAACGAAATTTCAGTTGAAGATTTCCCAGCAAACCCCTTACAATCGGTTATTGCATCGCAAGGACCTAATTTGCAATTTTGGCACGCAGCTAAAACATTTGCCACAGCATTGTAAGGAACACATCTAAAGCCTCCTTTAGAACAAACCATAATCTTTCTTTTAGATGGTTTACTAATAACATTTTGAACTGCATTAGGTTTAGAGCAGATTACGTTATACGTTGTAACTTCTACCTCATCACTTTCAGAACATCCTAATTGGTCTGTAGTTGTTAGGGTATAAGTTGATGTAGTATAATCACCCATACCAACTGTAGCTGCGTTAGTTAGAAAAGAAGTAGAGGCACCATTCCCGACTACATTACCGAATTGATCGGTCCAAACACTTGCTAAAGAGCCAATTCCTGATGTTAGTCCATTTAAATTAACTTCTGCATAATCATCTGTATATCCCCAAAATGTTGTTTGACATAGTCCTGCCCAAACTGTTGGTAGATCATTTATTGTCACATCAACCTGATCGGTATTCGAACACCCATTAGCGTCTGTTCCTGTTACTGTAAAGGTTGTTGTTCCAAAAGGTGGAATAAATGATAATCCATCTAGAACTCCATTATCCCATAAATAAGTTGCCGCCCCTGAACCATTTAAGCTTACAGAAGTTCCATCGTTACAGATTGATTGATCTGTTCCTGCCCAAACTGTTGGTAGGTCATTTACTGTTACACCAACCTGAATTGTTTTCGAACAACCATTAGCATCGGTTCCTGTTACTGTGTATGTTGTTGTTCCTAAGGGGGGTATAAATGAAACTCCATCTAAAACACCATTATCCCAAACATAAGTTGCCGCCCCTGAACCATTTAAGGTTACTGTAGTTCCATCATTACATATTGTTTGATCTGTTCCTGCCAATACTTCTGGAAGTTTATTTATTGTTACATCAACCTGATCGGTGTTTGAACAACCATTAGCATCTGTTCCAATTACTGTATAAGTTGTTGTTAATACTGGCGGAGCTAGTGTTGGTGTAAATGATATGCCATCTAAAACTCCATTATCCCATAAATAAGTTGCAGCTCCTGAACCATTTAAGGTTACTGTAGTTCCATCGTTACATATTGTTAGATCTGTCCCTGCTGTTACTGTTGGCAAGTCATTTACTGTTACCGTTTGAGTTGCATAACTTGGACACAAGCCTGAAGTAACATGTTTAACTGTATAAGTTGTTCCACCAATACCACCTGTAATCTCCCCCGTTATTGGGTTTATGGATTCTCCTGAAGATGGCAAAGGATCAAAAGAGAAAGTTCCGCCATTTGTTACAATATTAGATGCCATGTTATTTGTTCCTTCGCAAAAATCATTAAAGTCAAAAAAAGCATCCGAGTTTGTTAGACTATTTACTGCTAAAGCTACAGCACCTTCTGCATTTAATCTTCCAACACCAATTAGCCCAGCATAATTTGGATTTAAGGCGTCTATATCAACTGATGATTGTTTAAGAAATGTTTCTATTTCCAAATTAGAAAGGCAGGGGTTAACAGATAGCATTAATCCAACGGTTCCAACAACTATTGGAGACGCATAAGATGTACCACTTGAAGTAAGATACCAAGTTGGCGCAGCAGTTATTGGAACATTATAGCCTGGAGCACTTAAATCAACAGTATTATTATGCTGGTGAGTTGATGTAGGATCTCCACTAATTCTTTCGTGATTGTCATTAGCTCCTATACTTGTTACTGCAAACACATTATCAAAAGAAGCAGGATAAACTAAAGTGTTGGGGCCATTACATGTTGATCCATTTCCTGCTGCAGCAACAATAAAAGTTCCGTTATCATATACTTCGTTGATAGCGTCTTGAATGTATTGATTGTACGTGCATCCGGAAGTCCAGCTAAGGTTAATTACTCTTGCCCCAGCATTAGATGCATCTAGCACTTCGTTGTAATTCATTCTGTAAAAATTCCCAGTAATATCCCACCCAATAGAACTCATTCCAATAGAATTATTGGTGTTTCCAACAACTAAGCAAGCAACTGCAGTGCCGTGACCTGTAGAAGAAGTATTTGATGCATCGTAATAATTTATTGCACCAATTAACTCTTCATGAGTTGGATCTATATTTTGATCAGAAACAGCAATATTTACACTAGGATCACCATGGGTATAATTCCAAGCTCCTTCTGCATTTATTAAATCCAATGACCACATTGGGTTGAAAATCATGTTGTAGTCATCTGGAAGTGCTAATGGTTCATATTTTGGGCCATACTCAAGTCCGCTTATTTCACTAATATTACTTAGAGCGGTGTAAAGTTCGGCTTCATTACAATTACAGCTGAATTCATATACGTTTAATAAATGTTGCTTTTTTGAACTTGGTAAAGCTTGATTATGGTTAATGTTTAATTTTTCGGAAATATTTATATAAGTTGTTGCTTTTTCTAATTCTGATAAGTTTTTTACACTTCCCCAGACAGTTCCTTTTTGCGCACTATAAATACTGGGTGTAATTAATATAAAACCAAGCAATAAGGTTTTAAATTTTTGGGATAGTCTTGTAATTTTTTTCATGGTTTAAATTTTTATTTTGAACTAAAATCATAAGACTAATAGCGATATAAAAGCTTTAGGCTGGTAATGTTGTGAAAGCAGCTATTTTAGTGATTAAATGACATACTTAAAATATTTGCTGTGACGAAACCCATTGTTTTTGGGATGAAATAAATGGGAAACTAAAAAAGCCCATACCTATTCGGAATGGAGCTTTGTGACCCCCGGCAGGATTAACTCGCTATCGCTAATGATCCTTTTCGAAATGGTTGTTATGCTCTAAAATAAAAAAGCCCAACACTATGTGTTGAGCTTTTTTCGTGACCCCGGCAGGATTCAAACCTGCAACCGCTGGAGCCGAAATCCAGTGCGCTATTCAGTTGCGCCACGAGGCCATTTATCAAAAGTAGAATTAAAAAACCATAATTTTTATAAAATTATAAATGATATATTTAGTTAAATTTTTAATTAGAGCTCATGAAATACGTCATCCTCTTGTTTGTTGTGGTATTAATTTCTTGTTCAGAAACAAAAATAGGAACTGAGGATGTTGTGTTTAAAGTTTCTGAAAAGGAGCAAAATGACACCATTAATGAAACAACTATTATACATGATTCACTTTATGTGCATCTAAATGTTTTAGAGCAAGAAAAACTAGACTCAATTAAAAAGCTTGCGTTTACAAATTTGGACAATCCCTTTATGAATAGTGAAAGTAAAAAATGGGTTAAAGGAAACATCACTTTCAAAGGAAATAAGTACGATGCTCAAATTAAATTTCACGGTACTAGCATTAAACATTACCAAGATAATAAATACTCTTATTCTGTTAAATGGGAAGATTCATTAGGTTTAAATTTCATTAAACTTATTAAGTCGGAAGAAGCTTTTCCTGCAATAGCTGCCATAAACCACATCGCATTAAACAACAAACTTATTAGCTCGTCAGGTTCTATGAGAATAGGTATAATAAACGGATTAAATCAGGGGGTATATTATTTAGTAGAACCTCTTAAGCATAATAATGTTAAAAGAAATTTTAAGCATGAAAAGTTCGCTATTCTCTCTCATTTTTCAGATTGGTCTAGAAAAGAAAGAAACGGTAAATTTCCATCTCATTGGAGTAAAAATGACTTGTTTATGGGGCATATAGAGAACAATGAAAACCCTCTTTTCCCTAAAGCGTTACATCATTATAAACTATTGTCTGAAGAAATAATTAAAAAGAACATTGGTAATTTAAAAGCAAAGGTTGATATAGATTATATGGCTAACTACTTAGCACTTGCTTTAATCTTCAACGATGTACACTTTATGTCAGGCGATAACCTAAAACTATTGTATGATTTTGAACAAGAAAAGTTTTATCCTCTTTTTAGAATAGAATCTGAGGGGATTCCTTTTGAGTCTTTTTTAGACACAAATTTTATAGAACTTAATAGATTTCTGTTTCACTCTCAAGGAGAACATTATTCAGAAGCTCCTTTTTTGCAGTTTTTCTCACTATTAATTTCAGATACTGAATTTAGAATTAAAAGAGATAAATATTTATATCAATTTTTAAACAATAAAGAAAATATAATTAGAGAAATAGAAAATATTCATCATAATAACAGCGCTGTAATGAATCTTATAGAAGAGGATAAAAGGTACATTCATTTAAACAGGGCGAAAAGACAAAAACACATTGTTAAAACAGCTTTTAGTCTAATAAGCAAATACCTTAATTATGCACACATTTATTGTACTTACGACAAATCTAAAAAGCAATTAAGCTTTAATGCCGATTCTTTTTGTCCGATTGATGTTTATTATAACGACAAATTATTGCTTGCAAACCACTCTGGAATCAACTTTACAGAAGATTTAAAATTAATTCAATCTAATAAAGAGCTTAAAATAGGTGTAAATCATTTTAATGAAAAAAAAGTAATGTTTATTAATTCTATTACTAAAGACACCATAAAGCAGCACGTTTATGTTAATTTTATCGATAGCAATTAGCCACATGTGCAATATTTTTTTTTAAAGTAAGTTTTTAGTTCAAGTGAAAAAAGTAATCTTATTTATAATACTATCGCCACTTATTTTATTTTCTCAAGATTTCAGTGTTGGATCATGGAGAGATCATTTGCCCTATTCAAATGTTGAATATGTAGTTCCGATTAATAACAAATGTTATGCATCAACATCATATTCTTTGTATTACTATGATTTAGAGGACAATTCTGTAAATAGATTAACAACTATTAATGGCTTGTCTGAATTAGGCGTATCTATCATTCACCCAAATCATCAAAATAATGCACTTGTGGTAGGATACAACTCCGGAAACATTGACATTGTTAAGGGAGATCAAATAATAAATATTTCAGCAATAGTTAATAGCAGTGTTATTGGAGATAGGAAAATTTACGGAATGTATTCTAAGGATAATTTCACATACTTGGCAACAGGTTTTGGCATTGTTGTATTAGATGTTAATAAAGAAGAAATAAAAGACACTTATTATATTGGAAATAATGGTGAACAAATAAAAGTAAATGACATAACAATTGGTGGAGGGTATATTTATGCAGCTACAGATTTAGGAGTTATATTTGCAAACGAAAACACCCCTTTTCTGGCAAATCCTGCATCTTGGTCGGAGCTAATTGTTCCATTAACTTCGGCTACTAATTTTGAATTAATTGAATATATTAATGGTGCAAGCTCTGAGCGTTTAGTTGTTATTCAAAAGGGATCTTCTTTAAATGATGATGTTGGATTTTGTTACGAAAACAACTCTTGGAATTCACCTGCTGAATTGAATAGCGATGAAATTAATTCTATTGAACTTAATGCTTCCAATCTAGTTGTTTCCAAAAATGGAAGTGTTATTGAATATGATTGGACTTTTAATGATTTAGAGAGTTTATTTACATTTTCGGGAGTTAGTAACATTGCTCCAAATCATGCAGTTTGGGATGGTAATAAATACTGGGTAGGAGATAGGAAATTAGGACTAATTGCCCTTGAAAGTAATTGGAAAGCGAATCAATACCCTATAAGTGGGCCTTATTCAAATGAAGGGGTTCATTTAGTTTGCTTAGAAAATGAGCTGTGGGTTTCTGCAGGTAGAACAACTGGTTCCAATTGGAACAACACATACAATTGGAGGGGCTGCTTTCATTTCAATCAATTCGATTGGGAAGCAGTTAATAGAACATCTATTTTAGAATTAGCAGATAGTGTAGATCTTGTTTCAGATTTTATCTGGACTACTATTGACCCTTCAAATACTGAGCATGTTTTTTTATCTTCTTTTAGGGGAGGACTCGTAGAGATTTTGTCTGGCGAAATGATTAAAAGACACACTTATTATAATTCCAGCTTACAAACTAGAATTAATCAAGGGGGCGAAAATGTATTTGTTTCTGGAACCTGTTTTGACAATGAAGGTAACCTTTGGGTATGTAATTCATTTGTTAGTGAACCATTGTCTATTTTGACGCCAGAGGGAGAATGGATGTCCTTTACATGTGGATCAAGTGCATCTGATAAATTATGTACAGATTTGTACATAGACAAAACCATGGGCTACATATGGCTGTCCGTTAAAGATGTGGGAATTGTTGTTTACGATAACAATCAGACACCATTAATAGCATCAGATGATCAATACAAAGTGCTAAATTCAAATACAGGGCAAGGCGGATTGCCTAACAATGTTGTAAATACTATTACAGAAGATAGAGACGGTGAAATATGGATTGGAACTGAACAAGGTCCTGCGGTTATTTACAATGTATATGATATTTTTAGCTCAAATGATATTGATGCACAACAAATTCTTCTAAATCTAGACGGGTCTGTTCAACTTTTGTTAGAAAACGAGAACATTAGCGAAATTCTTGTTGACGGTGGAAATCGAAAATGGTTATCATCAGCTGGCGGTGGGTTGTTTCTAATGTCTGAAGATGGCACGGAAATGATTTATTCATTTAATAAAGATAATAGTCCTTTATTTAGCAATAGTATATCATCCCTGGCAATGAATGAAAATACAGGTGAGTTGTATATTGCTACTTCAGAGGGGTTAATGGGCTTTAAGGCAGAAGCAACAAGCCCTGAAACGCAGTTTGCAGATATTTACGCCTATCCAAATCCTGTTCGACCCGAATACAGAGGCAATATTGCAGTAAAAGGATTTATGGAGAAATCGGAAGTGAAAATCACAGATGCTTCTGGAAATTTAGTTTATAGTACCGTTTCTATTGGTGGGCAAGCCACTTGGAGTGGAAACACTCTGGACGGAAATAGAGTGAAATCGGGAGTATACTATGTTTTTGCAACTAGTCAAGATGGAACACAAAAGACCAAGACTAAGATTTTAGTGCTTAATTAAGTTGTTTTCTAGCAATTAATTGTTGAAATGTTTCATAGATTACTTAACTCTCGAATCACATAAAGTATACTTTTATTCTCATGAATTACATTGATATTTTTCTTATTGTTCCTTTAATTTGGGGGGCCTTCAAAGGATATAAAAAAGGGCTTATTATCGAAGTGGTAAGCTTGGCTGCTTTGGGACTAGGTATATGGGGAGGGATTTATTTTTCTGATTACGCAGTTAATTTAATTGTTGAGAAAGTCGATGATAAATACATCCCAATTACAGCATTTATGTTGACTTTCTTGGTAATTGTTTTGGTGGTTTATTTTCTTGGTAAATTACTTGAAAAAATTATTGATATCGTACAATTAAAATTCATTAATAAACTTGCTGGTGCATGTTTTGGACTATTAAAATTTGGATTAATTATTTCTGTCCTATTGTTCATTACAGATAGGTACAATCAACGGTTTAATTTTTTGCCAGAAAATTTTTCAGAAAGCTCACTTATTTATAAGCCTCTTGTTGACCTCCCTAATGTTTTAATCCCTGCTATAAAAAGTAGTAAGCTTTATGAACCCAATAATAAAATAAAGCCTCAAGATTAAAACAAACTATTTTCTCTTTTTATACATGTAATTAAAACAAACTTTGTTTTAACTTTGGTGCATATGCTATTCCAAGATGTTATAGCTCAAAAAGAGCTTAAAGAGCAATTAATAAAAACAATTAAGAGCAACAAGGTAAGTCATGCTCAGCTTTTTTGTGGCCAAGAAGGAAGCGGTCATTTTGCAATGGCGGTTGCATATGCTCAGTTTTTATTGTGTCAAAATAGAGCTGAAGATTCATGTGGAAATTGTTCTTCATGTGTTAAAATCCAACAATTAGCTCACCCTGATGTTCACTTCTCTTTCCCTGTTCATTTATCTAAAACAAATAAAATAACACAATCAGATGATGTGATTAAAGAGTTTAGAGAAATGATAAGCCAAAGTCCATATATTGGAATAAGTCATTGGAATGAATTTTTAGGAAATCAGAACAAACAAGGAATTATTGCTGTAAAAGAAAGCGAAGCAATTATAAAAAAGTTAAGCTTAAAAGCCTTTGAAGGAAACTTTAAAGTTTTAATTATGTGGCTTCCTGAATTCATGAACAAAGAGGCTGCAAATAAGCTTTTAAAATTAATAGAAGAGCCTCCTAAAAAAACAGTTTTTCTTTTAGTTGCAGATTCTGCTGATAAAATAATTGACACTATTTTATCGAGAACTCAAAAGGTTAATTTTTTAAGCCTTAAAGCAGAAGAAATTAAAACGAATTTAATCTCTAGGCATCAACTTAGCAATGAAAAAGCTGAGTATTGTGCTAATCTATCTGATGGTAATTTTCATAAAGCTGAACAAAGTATAAATACAAATGAAAATGACAACTTTTATTTGTCAGCCTTTGTAAATTGGATGCGGTTATGTTATTCTCGTAATATTTCTGATACAATAGACTGGGTAGATGAAATGGCTAGCACAGGAAGAGAACAACAAAAAGAGTTTTTATTATTTTCATTAGAAATGTTTAGGCAATGTATAATTGGTCATTATTCAGGAGAAACGCTAACGCTATTAAATGATAAACAGCATCAATTTTTAAGTAAATTCTCTCCTTTTATTAATCATTTAAACATTGTTGGATTAGATGAAACAATTAATAATGCGTACTATCATTTAGAGCGAAACGCTAATCCTAAAATCTTACTTTTAGACGTATCTTTAAAATTCTATTCTTTATTAAAGAAAGTATAATTTACCTAAAGCTTATTTTTAATAAATTTGTTATTCTAAAATGTTCAATCAATTATGAGTTGTGCTAATTGTTCTAACAATATAAACGGTAAACCAAATGGTTGCAGAAGTAACGGCCATTGTGTTTCTGGAGGGTGCAGTCAAATGTCTTCTTTCGATTGGTTAAATAATCTTGATCAAGCCGCTAATAATTTTGAAGTTGCAGAAATTAGTTTTAAAAATGGCAGGAAAGGGTTTTTTTACAATGAAAAACAAATCCCTGTATACGTTGGTGATGCTGTTGTAGTAGAATCTTCACCAGGAAAAGATGTGGGTATGATTTCTCTTACAGGATTATTGGTGAAACATCAAATGGCTAGAAAGAAAGTTAAAACCATAAGTAGAGAGTTAAGAAAAATTGTAAGAAAGGCTAACGAAAGTGACATTGAAAAGTGGAAAAAGGCAAGATCTAGAGAGGATGATACAATGCACAGAGCTAGAGAAATAGTGATTAAGCTAAAGTTAGACATGAAACTCAGCGATGTCGAGTTTCAAGGGGATGAATCTAAGGCTGTTTTTTATTATACTGCAGAATCAAGAATAGATTTTAGGGAGCTAATTAAACTCATGGCAGATGAGTTCAAGATTAGAATAGAAATGAAACAAATCGGTGCTAGGCAAGAGGCTTCTAGGCTTGGAGGAATTGGATCTTGTGGAAGAGAATTGTGTTGTGCTACTTGGATGAGTGATTTTAGATCAGTAACAACAGGTTCTGCTAGGTATCAACAGCTTTCTCTAAACCCTCAAAAACTAGCAGGCCAATGTGGTAAACTTAAATGTTGTTTAAATTTTGAGTTGGATCAATATGTAGAACAGGTTAAAAAGTTTCCTAATCCGAAAAAAGTTTTAGAATCTAAAACAGGAAAAGCAACTCATTTTAAAACGGATGTTTTTAAAAACGTAATGTATTATTTTACGGAAAATAAAGCTGGAATGAATTCTGTATCTGAGTTCACAACAGATAGAGTTCACGAGATTATTAAAATGAATAAAAATGGTGAAAAACCAGATAATTTCAATGAGTTTATTCACTTAAAAATAGAAGAAACTACTCCAGATTATGACAACGTAGTAGGGCAAGATGATTTAACAAGATTTGATAAAGTCTTTAAGAAGAAAAAGTCAAAAAAGCGTAACAATAATAAACGAAACAATAGAAATAAAAATAAGGCAAAAAACCTCACGAACAAATGATGAAAATTACTCCAATTTTTTGTTTTATTTTAATGCTTTTCTTTTCCTCTTGTACAGAAAAAAATGTTCATTTTTTAGAATATAAAGAAATTCATGATTCATTATGGAATCAAAGTGATTCAATCGGGTTTGAATTTGAAATTACAGATACGATATCGTCTTATGATGTATTTCTTGAGCTAAGAACAACCACTGGTTATAACTGGAGTAATATATTTGTTTTTTCAGATTTAACTTTCCCAAATCAAAAATCTAGAAGAGACACTTTTGAGTTTGAATTAGCAGATAAATATGGGAAATGGCATGGAAATAAATCTGGAGTTACAGTTGAAAATTCTATTAAGCTATATAATAAAAAGGTTAATTTCCCATTAAAAGGTAACTATTATTTCACTGTTCACCAAGCGATGAGAGATCTTGATCTAAAGGGTGTTATGGATGTTGGTATAAAAATTAAAAAAGTTGAACTTCAGCAATAAAGCTTTGATAAGTGGCTAAAAAACAAACAGATTCCACAATCGTTTCTAAGAAAGTTAAAAACAGAACTATTCTTTTATTATGGAGCTTATTTATTTCTCCATTTTTTGTCATTGCTATCATAATGTTATTTATTTCTGAATCAAGTCTTCCTTCTATAGATGAGCTAGAAAATCCAAGAAGTAACGAAGCAAGTGCTGTATATTCATCTGATGGCAATCAAATAGGAAGTTTTTACATCTCTAACAGAACTAAGGTTGATTATAATGACCTTTCCCCTCATCTTGTTGACGCCTTAATTTCAACAGAAGATGTGAGATTTAGAGACCATTATGGTGTAGACGTTAAAGCTTTAACTAGAGCGGTCTTTGGTGTCTTTATTGGAAAGAACAAAGGTGGAGCAAGCACTATAACTCAGCAATTGTCTAAAATGATGTTTCATGAAAGGCCAAAATCTAAGTTAAAAAGAGTTTTGCAAAAATTTGCTGAATGGATAATTGCTTCAAGATTAGAAAAAAGGTATACAAAAGAAGAAATTATTTCGATGTATTTCAATGAGTTCGATTTTCTAAACACTGCAGTTGGTATTCATTCTGCATCTCGTATTTATTTTAATAAGTTTCCAAATGAATTAACTATTCAAGAAGCGGCAATGCTTGTTGGAATGGCAAAGAATCCATCAATATACAATCCAATAAGACGTCCAGAAAAAACCATTAAAAGAAGAGAAGTGGTTTTGTTCCAAATGAAAAAAAATGAAATTCTTAATCAAAATCAATACGATTCAATAAGACTTTTGCCATTAGGGATAAGCTATCATCCAGAAACACACAATACTGGATTAGCCCCATATTTTAGAGAACATATTAGATTAAAGGCCAAAAGAATAATTAAAGACAATGAAATTCTAAATGAGTTTGGTAAGCCAACAAATCTTTATTCAGATGGGCTTAAAATCTATACAGCATTAGATTCAAGAATACAAAAGCATGCAGAAGATGCAGTTACAACACATTTAAAAAATAGTTTACAGGCACTCTTAAATAAAGAAATAAAAAGAAATAAGAATTGGCCCTTTAGCAATGAAACATCAAAAAAAACAAGACAAAACATCATTAACAGAGCAATAAAAAACTCTGACAGGTACAAAAAATTGAAAACTCAAGGTTGGTCTGAAGATGATATTAAGGAAAATTTCAATATGAAACAGGCCATTAAGGTGTTTGATTGGAAAAGTAAAGGCCAGCTAAAAGAACTTCAAATTTCACCTCTTGATTCAATTTTATATTACAAGTCTATCTTAAGAGCTGGTTTAATTGCAATAGACCCTCATACAGGGTTTATTAAAGCATGGGTTGGTGGAATTAATTATCGACAATTTAAATTTGATTGTTCAAGCAAAGCAAAAAGACAAGTTGGATCTACTATAAAACCTTTTGTATATGCCGCTGCAATTGAGAGTGGTAAAATAACACCTTGTACTACTTATCCTGACATTAAATATTGTATTGACATACCATTTGGAGAATTAACAAAACAATGGTGTCCTGGAGGTCAAAAAGTTTATTCTGGAGACCAAGTTCCAGTATATTTTGCCTTAGCAAATTCACAGAATAACATAACAGCTCAAGTTATTAAGGAAACTGGAGGTAAAAACTCTAGAGTTGTAAGTTATTTTAAAAGTATGGGTCTATGGAATAAATCTATCGAAGAGGTTTCTTCTCTTGGATTAGGAGTCTGTGACCTTTCTGTATTGAATCAAACGGCAGCACATTGTATTTTTTCAAATAACGGTTTATTTGTAGAACCAATAAGTATTGTTCGAATCGAAGATAAATATGGCAACCTAATATGGGAACCTAAGCAAGAAGTAAAACAGATATTAGATCCAGTTACAGCATTTAATGTTTTAAAAATGATGAAGGGAGTTTCTGGAGTTACCAACCCGATTACTGGAGCAAGAGGGGGGACTGCAAGAAGGTTGAAAGGCAGTAAACCATATTCTTTTACTGGAATTATGGCAGGTAAAACAGGCACAACTCAAAACAACTCAGATGGTTGGTTCTTGGGACATACCCCAGATTTGGTCACTGGAGTTTGGGTAGGAGCAGAAGATAGATCGGTGCACTTTAAGACAACTACAAATGGTCAAGGAGCAAATACAGCTTTGCCTATTTGGGGCTATTTCATGAGAAACGTATACAAAGACAAAAAAATAAAGATAAACAAAGCTGATTTCACACCCCCCCTCGAAGGTATGGCAACAGAAATTAAATGTACATTTGCAGATCAACAGTCTAATAATCCTTGGTTGTAAAAGAGCCATCACATGATTCAGTAACCAAGTTTTTTTAATAAATGCCAAAATATAAAAACTCAATATTTTCAAAACTTCCTAAAGTAGGGACTACAATTTTTACGAAAATGTCTGCAATGGCAACTGAGTATAAAGCACTAAATTTGTCTCAAGGATTTCCAGATTTCCAAATAGATAATCAGCTCATTCAATTGGTTGAGAAGAGTATGAAGTCTGGTTTTAACCAGTATGCTCCAATGCCTGGATTAATGCGGTTAAGGGAGAGAATAGCTGATAAAATTTCCAACCAATATCAAATCGAATACGATCCTGAATCTGAAATAACCATTACTTCTGGTGCAACACAAGCAATATTTACTGCTATTGCAGCATTTGTTAAAGAGGAAGATGAGGTTATAATTTTCACACCAGCATATGATTGCTATCAGCCTGCAATAGAATTAGTAGGTGGTAAGCCAGTGTTTGTTCAGATGAAATCTCCAGAATATAAGGTGAATTGGGAGGAAGTGAAAAAGTTGATTTCTCAACGTACTAGAATGATTATTATAAACACCCCACATAATCCTACTGGCACATTGCTTTCAATTGAAGATTTAAAAGAGCTTGATAAAATAACTGCCGATTCAGAAATAATTATTTTGAGTGATGAGGTTTATGAACACATTGTGTTTGATGAAATTGAACATGCTAGTATCTGTAATAATAAAAGACTTGCAGACAGAACCTTAGCAGTATATTCTTTTGGAAAAACATTTCATATTACTGGATGGAAGATGGGGTATTGCATAGGACCCAAAGAGTTAATGGTTGAATTTCGAAAAGTTCATCAATTCAATGTTTTTTCAACTAATCATCCACTACAACACGCTTTAGCTGAATATTTAAAAGAACCAGATAATTATCTGTCATTAGGAAGTTTTTATCAACAGAAAAGAGATGTATTCATAGACGCTATTAGTAATTCAAGATTTAAAATTATTCCAAGTCATGGAACTTATTTTCAATTGCTTGATTATTCTGAAATAACTGATGAAATTGATACTGATTTTGCTGTAAAGCTCGTGCAGAACCATGGAATAGCTGCTATTCCTGTCTCTGGATTTTATAATTCGCCATTAGACGAAAAAGTATTAAGATTTTGTTTTGCTAAAAAAGAGAAAACACTTCGACTAGCCGGGGAAATATTAACCAAAATATAATGTTTGTTCACAATTATTTATTAAGATTTAATACAGCAAGAATGAAGTTTAAATTCAAATACTCTCTAATTTTGATAAATGTTTAGGTTCGGTATTTTCATATGTCTTTTTTTTAATTGTGTCTTTTGCATTGGGCAAAAATCCCAACTGCTTGATATTTGTTCAGATAGAGATTCAAGCTCATACACAATTGTAGACGTTGATGATTTATTTTCCGAAAGATGGGATACTTTAGCCCAACCATTATTTTGGAAGAAAATAATGAAGTTAGGTCCAGATACATGCATTATTAACATTGCTTCTTCAAGAAAAATTTTATGTTTTGAAAATACAGAGTTCTGGTCAAACCAAACGGAAGATCAAAAATTAAAATATAAAGACTCTTTACGGTTATTAAATTGTCTTGAAGATGATAGTAAAATTTATGTTACATCTGGGAAGAGAGATTTTTATTTGGTAAACAAAACAATGCCCAGCATTAGCAAGGCCGTCAATATTTTTGATGATAATAAAGTTGATCCTTGGTATGCCCAAGCAATATTGTTAATCGAAAGCCCTAAGAAGTTAGAGTATTCTAATGTAGGAGCTTTTGGCCCCTTTCAATTGATGAAATCTGTTGCGAAAGCTCACGGGCTAATTGTAAATAAAACAATAGATGAGAGAAAGGATTTTGATAAATCAGCAAAAGCAGCAGCATCTCTATTATCTTCTGTATGCATTGTGGAAGCAAGAAGAATCTTAGGAAGCTTAGAGGTGAGTTATTCAGAAAATGATTTATGGTTTAAACTTCTAGTGCTTCATATATACCATGCCGGAGCGGGAAATGTTGAAGGGTTTGCTTAAACAACAAGAATCACCATTGTCTGGAAAAGCACTTATTCTTTGGATTTGGCAAAATGAATGGGGCGGATTTAAAAATGCTTCACAAAATTACACACAAGTAGCTATAGCTGCTTTACTAAGCCTTCAAGATGAAATATATGATCATTGTGATTTTATTTTTGAATGTCAACCATTTTAATCATCAATGATAACATTATACTCTAGAATAGCATTATTTACAAGCATAGGAACTGGTGTTTTATGTTTCTTATCTTTCAATTATCACATAGATTTCACTTTATATAAGGTTTCTAAATGGTTAGATATTATTGCAATATTTTTATTGTTTATTTTAATTGTTAGAGCTTTAATAAGGTGGGTAGCTGTATTTAGAATAAAAAACACAACCGGACTTTTACTAAGTAAAAAAGGGTGGATAAAAAGCTTTACATATGAATCAGTGTTATGGGTTTTTAATTTGTTAATAGTTTTATTTATGGCCCTTTACATTGAGGTGGGTTTTCTTTTTAAGGTAGTTTTACTTTTGTATGTAATTGAAAGTTTATTTCATTTATTAATTGGGAAAAGTAATTACAAAATTGTTATGTCAAAAAATGCTATTACCCTAGTTAATCATGCGCTGTTAGTTATTTCTTGGAATGATATTGTTACCATTACTTTAAGACATAATGATCTTCAATTCAAGTTAAAAAACAATAAAGTTAGATTGATTGATTTAGATTTAATTAGTGAGAAAGACAAGAAATCGTTTGAATCTAAAATAAAAGAAAATGCATTTCAAAGAAATATTTACTTCTCATCTTAACGAGTGAGTTCAAAGGAATGAATTACCGCTTCCAATTCTTTAAGCAGCTCTCTTTTCTTAAAATTTGGGGCATATACATAACCTTCAATTGTTATGACTCTTTGTTGATCTTTTGAAAGAGTAGATAAACTAATAAACGGGCCTCCCATTTTGTCGTTTTCAACTCTCCACAACCCTCTTAAAGTAAAGACATATTTATTGTCAATTAATTGAGCTTGTGATTGATTATTTGCAAGCATCATCTTTTCTGGTTGTCATGTATGAATTTTCAACATGTACCGTGGACGTGCTTTTTAAGTAAAGAATCTCTCAATTTAATTTGATTTTCTAAAGAAAAAATATTTTCATTTAGGTATGGGTAACTATATACCAGAATGCCTTGCTGAATCTCGTGACGACCATTATTGTCCTTTTTGATTTTAGTTCTGCTTAGCCATGTAAAATTAGAGGCAGATTTTTTTAGGAGCATGTTGCTTGGAAGCTGTTAATTCCATGGAGTGATTTTTATTTAAAATGGCGTTGGCTTTTTTGTTTTCACCGGCAAAAGACAAAATTGATGAGTAGTAAAACTGATTTATGCCGAGCTTAATTGAATCGGCATGGTGGTTTATTATTGTAACAGCATTTTTTTCTGAAGAGGCATTGACTTTGTATACGATTTGGTTTTTAGCCCATAAATCAAAAATTGGAGTAGGTAGGTTCTTTTGAGTTTATATTTGCAGAAGGGTTGATATTAACTATTAAGATAGTTTTATGTCTTTTGATCATTTGATTCACACCTGCTTGATCTACAAATTCAACATTAAATTCAGGTTCATATGGTAACGGAGTAGAGGTGACAAGCTGTGCGAAATTATTTTTAATGGCAAATGAAATGTTAGAATTTTCCCAGTATTTTTTATCCAATACAACAAGTAGTTCCCCCATGTTTTTTTTTGATTCAGGCTTGAGAATGTCTTGATCAAAGTCATCACCGCTGCAGCCAAAACAAGCAAGAGGCAACAGCAATTATAAAGTAATGTTTAAACATGTTTTATCTGTTTTAATTAAAAACTAGCAATTATTATACCAGCACTTATTGGAAAATAGTCTAAGCTGTTTGTGGTAATGGGTGTTATTGAGAAACTTCCAAACAAACCAAAACCCCCAATGCTTAAGCGCAATAAAGCCGATAGTTTATAAGGGAGCTAAGCTGAAATTATCTTTTCTTCTATTGGTTTGAGTGTTTCCATTTTCACTTTTAACAGTTGATTTTGCTTGCATTTGATAAGCACCTTCAATACCAATTTGAACCCCAAAGGGGTTTTTATTAATGTTTCCAAATCGAAAACCTAGCAATAAAGGAACTTGTAAGTAAGTTGTACGTAATTTAGATTTAACATAAGTGTTTAGAGTGTCTATGGTAATAGCTGTGTTCCCGTTTATAGATTCTACTTTTACATTGTTTTTAAAAACATAATTATTCCAACTAACCCCAATTCCTGGCAATAAATACATCCTTTCACTTTTAATACTTATTCCTTTTAGCAAAAAATCACCACCAACTTTGTTTGAGTTTAAATAATTTATACAATAGCTTGAAGAGTTTTCAATTTTTGAAATGGGCCAATTAACCCATCCATTGCTACCCAAAATGAATTCAAACCCTAATGATCGTTTTTTTAGATTCACATCTTCATCTTCAAAATCCCAACCCTGCTCAATATTTTTATTGATAATTAAAACTTTAGACCCTCCCATTTCAATATTTATCGTGTCTCCAATGTTTTGACATGTAAATGGGATTGATAGAATTAAAAAACAAATTAAACCAATTGATTTGTATAGCTTTGACATTAAATTTTATTTTTAGTATGAAAAAGTTTAAAGAATTTTGGGAAAATTATTATCCTTATTTTTTAGATGTTTGGCAATATCTTTTAATTGTTCTAATATTTTTAATTGGGCTTTTTATCATTTTATAATCACTATTTTAAAGCAAAAGAAGTTATGCCAATTTTATTATTGTCAGCATAAATTTCTACTTCATAATTACCAGGGTTTATAGCATCTTCTACTTCATAATAAACACAAACATCTGTATTCTCATTTTGGTAATTAATTTCTCTTTTAGCACTGATTTCAATTTCTTCAGAATTTTCTAATGACAAAACTTCTTTTTTGTTTTGAGAAAGAACCTTTCCGTTAGGATCTAGTACTCTTAAGTAGATGTATTTATTTCCTGCAGATGAAATTTTATTTTCTAGAATGGTGAAACATCCTTTTAGCATGTTAGTTCGACTTGCTCTAGAAGTTTCTGTTTGCTTCCCGTTACCTTTAACTCTAATCGCTTGAGCTATGAAATTAGTTGTTTGTAAGATTGAGCCCAAGGCAACAGTTTGTTGAAGTTCTTGATTTTCATCTTTAATGTTTTTGTTTTCGGATTGAACTTGAGAGAGCTCTTTATTTGTTTTGTTTAATGAGTTGGTCAAATTAATGTTTTCAGTGTTAAGAGAATCAATAGTTTGAATGTACCCTTTCATAATAGACCTTAGTGTTTCGGTTTCTTTTTTGAGTTTATAAATTCTTCCCCAATCTTTCTTTTTTTGATTCTCTAGTTGCTCAGCTTCTAGCAATAGATTGTTTATTACTAATTTCTGATTTTCGATGCTGTCCTTAATTTTTTCATTGTCAAATTTCAATGTATCATATGTTGAAAGTAAGTTCTGAAGATTAGTTCTTAAATTTTTATTGTCTTGCTCATTTATTATACCAGAAGATTCTAATATAGAGTTCAACTCATTTTTCTCAGAGTTTAGTAAGTTTATTTTTTGACCAAAGTCATGATTCTTTTTATTCGCAGAATTAATTTGAATAGCTAAATAGCCAACTATTAGTAGTAAGGCAAAAACAACCAACATGTAAAACAAGTTTCTTTTTTTTGCTTGCTCTGAATTTTCCATAATTATTATATTCTAAACTCAAAGGTAATTCTAAATAGCTTTATCATTACCTTATGATGTGATTTTGTATTCATAACGAAATGTGGAAGGATTTCTTGTCTTTAATATACCCAAAGATTTGTTTGGGTTGTGAAACAATTTTAGTTTCTAATGAAAACCTCATCTGTTTGTCTTGTTTTGCTGATCTCCCAAAATCAAATTTCTATGCTCAAAGTAGTATTTTAATAGGCTTAGAAGAATATAATTTCATTATTGGTTTGTATAAATTTAATGACGATTTAATTCAACAATTAATACATGCTTTAAAATACAATGGGAAATCTTCTGTTGGTGTAGTCTTGGGAATCGAACTGGGTAAATTGATTTTAAGAAATGATAAGTATGAAGAAATTGATTTAATTGTTCCTGTTCCTATTCATAGAAATAAAAAGCGTAAAAGAGGATATAATCAAAGCTATTACATAGCAAAAGGTGTAGCTAAAATAATACACGCACCGATTAAAGAAATTTTACGAAAAAGTGAAAAAGGAAACTCTCAAACAGGAAAAAAGAAGTATGAAAGGTGGTTAAATGTAAAAGGTAGTTTCTCACTTAAGAGTAATAGTAAGCTACAAGCCAAGCATGTGCTAATAATTGATGATGTTATAACAACAGGGGCTACAATAGAAGCGTGTGTTAAGGCAATTAGGAAATATGGAAAAGTTAAAATTAGTATAGCAGTTTTAGCTATTGCTTAATCCTTACCTTCTGGAACATCTTGAGAGTCGTCAGTCTCAATATTAACGATCTTGTCATCTTGAAAGAAACCATCATAAGAGGCACCTTCTTTCGCCCAGTAATATGTTCCTCTTCCGTTCATCTTATTTTCAGACCAAATACCATTGTAATTATTACCAGTTTCCCACTTGTATGTACCTTTACCGCTTAATTTACCAGCATTAAATGCCCCCGTGTAATTATCTCCATTGTCCCATATGAATTTACCTTGACCGTTTGGCAAACCATTAACCCATGAGCCGATATACATGTCTCCGTTCTCCCACTGGAAAGTTCCGTGTCCTTTATAACAATTTCCCTTAATGCATTGAGAATAAGAATTGAAACAAATAAAAAAGGATAAAATAGCTGTAATAGTAAATGTTTTCATTAAATAAAATTTAGTTCTGATTTGCTTTATACAGAATAAACAAGCAATAGTTTCAAAAATATACAATATTTTTTATTAGACAATTTATTATTAAGTTATTCCTTGGTTGTGTCTAATAAATTTAAAGAATAGGGTAACAATTCATAACTGGCTTTTCCCCCACCTATATATTCTCCATCCGCTTCCGTTTCAATAGTAGAAGATGAGTTGATAACAATAGATTTAGCTGAATAATAATGAATATTTTCATTATTAATTAAATTTCCTTTTTTTAAGTTTTTCAAGTTTTTTATGTAATCCCAAATAGAAACATTACCTAACAATGTAACTTGGAAATAGTCGTCATTTAGTTTTGCATTTGGAGATATGATTAGACCACTGCCAAACACTTTGCCATTACAAACAGCAATACTTAATAATTTCCCGTTGTAATCCTGTTTGTCAATTTTAACGTTAACTTTTGATTTCTTGTAACTAAGAAAGCCTGTTATTGTGTGCTTCAAATAGGTGAGGTGAGCACCTAAATTTTTGGAATCCTGAGTAATCCTTTTGGCTATAAAACCCCCAAGGCCTGTATCAGCAATGTTTATGAAATAACGTATGTTTTTTTCATTTAAAGAATAACAGGTAAGCTTCCCAATATTTATTTTTTTAGTTGAAATATTATTTAAACAGTTTATAAAATGCTCTACAGAACGAATTTCCCCAGCAGTTTTTTGGAAATCATTGGCGGTGCCAAGAGGAAAATAACCAATAATAGTGTTTTTATAAGGTGTTTTTAAAACACCATTTAACACTTCGTTTAATGTGCCGTCACCACCGACAGCAATAATAATATTTGAATTTTTCTTTACTTGTTCTGAAGCAAGATCAATCGCATGACCAGCAAATTCTGTTTTTAAAACAGCAACTTCACTAAATCCAATAAGATTTTTAGCCTGTTTTAACAAAGAGGTTAACTCTTTTTCTCTTTTTCGGTTTTCTTTTATTATGAATGAAATTTTCATTGATGATTTACGGTGCGGTTAAGGCTGTTTTAACTCTTGAAAATACTTCTTTGAGTACCTGCCAACATAAACATCTGAATCTATTTCTTTACCTTCATAAATCTGCGCTAGTAATTGATTTGAAAAGTATGGAGCAAACATTACTCCTTTGCTACCTAGCCCATTCAAAATGTGCATGTTGTTTATTTTGGGATGATTTCCCACAATGGGTCTTCTGTCATAAGTTGTTGGTCTAACTCCTGCTTTTTGCTGAATTATTTTGAATTTAAAATCACCAATATTCATAAGCTTACTAATTAACTCTTCTCGGGCTTCTTTAGATTTTCGGTAGCTTAAGTCATTGTGTTTGTAAGTAGCTCCAACTAAGAAATTAGTTTTTGACAATGGATAAACAAAGCATCCTTTATTGATTAATAATTCGGGGAATTGGTCACATTCAATAACTATTGTTTCCCCTTTGCTAGGTTTACTGGGTAAATAGTTGAAAAATGGATTTTTAACATAGTTTTGTCCTTCACAAAACACCAGATGAGCACAATTAATATTTTTATAGCTAAACCCACTGTTTGTTTTCTTAATTGATGAAAATTCAAAGTTTTCTTTTCTAAGAGATTTTTTTTCAATAAAGTGTGCTCTACTCTCTAAAAGATATTTCGAAACATTTAAGCGACCTGCGCTAGAAACTTTTCCATAACCATAAGGAAAGTTAATAGAGTTGTTGTTTAGCTCTTTATTCGATTCTGAAATGTAGTTTTTAAAATTGGGCTCATCAATTTTAGAATACCAATTATTTTGTTCTTCAATAGATGAAAAAATTCGAAATAGGCTGTGTTTTTTTAAAAACTTTGTATTTAAATTTAGTTCTATTTTTTTGTA
The DNA here is from genome assembly GCA_943788115.1 of uncultured Flavobacteriales bacterium. Classification (GTDB taxonomy): domain Bacteria; phylum Bacteroidota; class Bacteroidia; order Flavobacteriales_D; family Parvicellaceae. The sequence goes on along the minus strand of CALSPA010000006.1, from coordinate 137,956 downwards.
AAAATCCTCAGCAAATGGGATTAGTAAATTTGATTTCCATGCAAGTAATAATCTTTTAAAAGAAATGGGGTGGTAAATGCCAGCGGCTGCAAAAGAGCTTGTTTCAGTAGAGCAATTGTCAATAATTACATAAGACTTGTTTTTAAAATCAAGAGAATGGGCTAAACTGGTTCCAGCAAGGCCTTGTCCAAAAATTATAAAATCAACTTTAAACATCAAAACCTTTTAAACACATAATTATTCCAAAAACAATTAAGCCTATTCCGAGAATATTTTTTAGGATGTTTTGAGTTTTATTGTTCAGGTGACTTTTTAGCTTGCTAGCGAAATATATTTTAATTAGATCTACAATAAAAAGGGTAAGTATGGTTGACATAAAATAAAATATCAAATTAAACTCTTTTATCTCTAGTTCCTCTGTCGCATATGTACACGCTGCTATCCAGATAAGCAGAACACCTGGATTAATTGCGTTTATTCCAATTCCTTTAGCAATTAACCCCATTAGGTTTTTTGTGCTTTCATTTTGAGACGATAAATCAATTGATGTTTGTGTGTTTTGTGAAGGATTATCTTTTTTAACTAGATAAATTATACCAAGAATAACAAAAACCCCACCAAAAATGTATTTGAAATAAATGTTGTTGTAAATATATTCATTGATTTTTTCAGCAAAAAGATATGCTGCGCAAAGATAAAGAATGTCACTAAAGAGTATCCCAATGTCAAGAAATAGGGCTTTTTTAAACCCTTTATTTATGCTTGTATTTATTAATATAAAAAAGGCCGGTCCGAAAAAAAAGCTGAGAAAAACCCCAAATAGAATACCATTAATTATAATGTTAACTGTCATGTCCTTTATCTAAAGGATAAAGTTAGAAAAAAAAATGCCAGAAAAATTAAGCGTTTAATTAACTCTTAATTTCTGGCATTTCAGCAATAAAATTTTATTGAGAATATAAAAATATTCATCAATATTTCCTCGTTTCATCATTTCTTTAGCTAAAGACTTTAGGGCTCCGTAATTATTTATTGTAGTGTTCATGTCTCATTATATTAAGTTACATGAATACTTAAACAAGTACCGTGCCGAAAAATTATTAGCGTTCCGAAACGGAGAAAAATGTTTATTTCCCTTTGCAGAAAGGAAGTCCTGTTTTTGGACTTTCTACAACAACTTTGTTGTCAGGAAGATCGCAAGCTTCCGCTCTTTCATCTTTAGCAAAGTAATAAATTGTTTGATTTCTTCCGCCTTTAAGCTGAACATCTTTTGAATGAAGGAAATATGTTTTCCCTTTACTGTTTGTGTGTGAATAACCCATATCTAAATAAATTTTTATGTTATAATGTTGAAGATATTAATTTTTCTTCGAATAATCCTATTTTTTCATCTAAAAAACAATAAGTTTTATTTTACAGAGGAGTTTCAGGGTTACAATTTGGCAATAGGATTCAATAATCCTTCATACTTTACAACCTCTAGTTTTATTGAACCAAATAGTATTTTAGCTTTCCCATAAAGAGGAATTTTGTTCTTGTCATCTGATATCCAAACAGTTAAATCTTCCTCTTTTTTAAAAACTCTTCCTGTTTGTATGATTGGACAAAACTTTAGAGCTTTATATTTTCCGCTTCTTATTTTTATTTCTTCTCTTCCTAAAAATTTTATTTTCAGTGGGAATATTTCTTCATCAACAATGGTGTTGAATTCAAAAGTGTCGCCAATTTCCGCAGATTGAAAATCTAATGTTCTGGCATAATAATATGCCGAAAGCATGTCTTGAATGTTTTCTGGGGTTTTAATATTAGTTTCTCCATCGTCTACATATTTAAGATCTTGGTGTAAAGTATAATCTTGTTTTATTTTAAATCCGCCCTCATTTACTCTTCTAATGAAAAACCAGGGAATAATACTTTCTGTATCTATATAGGACTCATAACGGTCTCGTACTTTAAAAAACCAATCAAAAGCTCTTATGCTTCGCCCTATTCCAACTACTTTAAACAATTTCCTTCCTTTGGCCCTAATCTTACTTTCTTGTACTTCCAGGACCGCTTCTCCAGCATCAATTATACCATAGTGCATTCTGTATGTTAGTTTCTCACCAATTTTAAATGAATCATTTTTTATTTTCCTGAAATGTAAGTATTCTTGATTGTTTGCATATGAAGCATTATAGGTCTTATAATTAAACCCTATAATCAAGACTATTAGCATTAGAATTTTCTTCATGATTAAACATTTACAATAAGTATGCCGGAAAATAATTTTTAAATTATATTTATGACTATGAAAATTTTAAAAGTGTTTATTCTATTTATAGCTGTTAGTAGTTGTGCTAATAATGCTAAAGAAGCTCTTGTCACTTCCAATGTTGTTGTTGAAGCTAATAATCAAATAGACACTTTAATTGACTATTATAATAATGGTAATGTTAAGATTTCGGGCTGTTTTCTGAAAAATAAAAGAGATGGCATGTGGATTTCATATTTTGAAAACGGTACGAAACAAAGCGTGCATCATTACAAAAATGGATTATTGAACGGAAGTATTGAGGTGTTTTTAAATTCCGGAAAACTACTTTACCAAGGGTTTTATGTTGAAGGGAAAAAGCACGGAAAGTGGATATACTATAATAAAGAACAAAAGCCCATAAATACTTTCTGGTACGAAAATGGAATACAGAAGTGAGTTAATCTATATTAAACTTTTTTTTGTACTTATTGTAATTTCTTATTTGATCGTTGTCTAAGGAAATTAGTCTTCCGTTTATTAAAGAAATTTCTACTTTGTTTGTTTTTATGTCAAAAGCATCACCTTTTGAGACGAATAAAGTAGCATCTTTCCCTAGCTCTAAGCTGCCTAATTTATCATCTACCCCTAATATTTTTGCTGCATTCAATGTGATGGAAGCTACACCAGTTTCATAGTCTAAGCCATAAGCAATTGCAGTTCCAACCATAAAGGGTAAATTTCTTGTAATCATTTCCTGCATGTCTCCAGAATTTTGAATGCAAAAAAGAACACCCGATTCAGCAAGCTTTGATGGGAGTGAATAAGGTAAATGAATATTGTCGTGATTGTTTTTAGGAAGACTATGTATTCTTGGCAACATAACGCTGATATTATTTTCTTTAAGCTGCTTTGCAACCATCCACGAATCATACCCACCAATAATACAAAGCTTAGAGATGTTAAATTCCTTTTTGAAATTTATTATATCTGTTATCTCTTTAACGTAATTAGCATGTACATATAGTTGTTGAGTTCCATTAAAAAGACCGTTCATAGCCTTTAGTCTAATGTTTGTAGTTGCGGTTTTAGAATTTTTTTGGTAAACAAAAGCACGATTAAAGAATTCAACAATTTCTTTCCCCCTTTTTTGATAATTACTTAATAATTGGCTTTTATCTTTTTTTGAGCGATTGTAATATCTAGGCCAATTTAAATGAATTCCTTCATCAGCTTTTATAAGCGCATCTTCCCAATTCCAGGCATCAAACTGAACCAAAGATGAGCTGCCACTTATTACCCCTCCCTTTGGACAAATTTGTCCCAAAAGTATGCCATTGGTTCTAACAGTTGTAGTTATTTTAGAATCTGTGTTGTATGCTATAATTGAACGAATGTTTGGATTGTACTCGCCAACCTCATACAAGTCTCTAGATGCTCTAACAGCGCCTATATCCATTAAACCTAGAGTTGAATTACATGCTATAAATCCTGGGTATACATGTTTCCCTTTTATATGAATAATTTCATCATAATTGGAGGTGTCAATTGTTCTAACAAGAGAATTTTCCACCATTGTAATTTTTCCATTCTCAATTCCAATAGCAGAACGTTTTATTACTTGTCCGTTCCCAATATGAGCAGTCCCATCGAGTAGCAGAATGCTTTTTTGTTGTATCGACCCAGGTGTTTCTTGAGAGATTATGGTACTACAAAAAACAATATATAAAATTGATAAAAGTTTATTCATTAGTTCCCATCATCTTTAATTAAACTACAATTGTGTAAGATCTCGTTTGGTGGCTTAACCTTTTGAACTTTTCCACCAGCATTTTTAAAGGCAATCATTTTGCTTATTATACTTGCTCTTTCTTTTCTTAATGCTCTTTCTTTTTCAGGTTGTTTATTTAAATCAAAATATAATTTCCCATCAATAAAAGTTTTGTCAACTTTTGAATAAATAGATAAAGGGTTTTCAGTCCACAGCACTAAATCCGCATCTTTCCCTACTTTAATACTTCCTACTTTGTCATCAATGTGAAGAAGTTTAGCTGGGTTAATAGTTACCATATTTATAGCATCTTCTTCACTCATTCCACCATATTTTATTCCTTTTGCTGCTTCTTGATTTAATCTTCTACCCATTTCTGCATCATCTGAATTAATTGCCACTGTTATCCCCATTGCATTTAATAGTGAAGCATTGTGAGGTATAGCTTCCTTTACTTCATATTTATAGGCCCACCAATCAGAAAAAGTTGAACCACCAGCTCCGTGTTTTTTCATTTTATCAGCAACTTTATAACCCTCAAGTATATGTGTAAATGTATTTAATTTAAAACCCATAGAATCAGCTACTTTCATTAGCATGTTAATTTCGGACTGAACATAGGAATGACATGTAATAAAGCGGGTTGAATTTAAAATTTCTAATAATGTTTCTAATTGTAGATCTTTTCTAGGTTGAGGGAGAATATGTTTCCCTTTTTTTTTAGTGTTGTAATAAAGTTTCCAACTTTCCCCATATTCTTTTGCTCTTGTAAAAGCATCATAATATACTTGTTCAACCCCCATTCTTGACTGAGGAAATCGTGTAGTGTTTCTATCTCCCCAATTTGATTGTTTTACATTTTCACCTAATGCAAATTTTATAAATCCAGGGGCATTCTCAAATTTCATTTGATCTGCGTTAGCACCCCATCTAAGTTTAATTAGTGCACTTTGACCTCCTACGGGGTTGGCAGAACCATGTAGTAATTGAGAAGTGGTGACACCTCCAGCTATTTGTCGAAAAATATTAACATCATTCGGATTAATAACATCTAATAAACGAACTTCAGCTGTAACTGAGTGTGAACCCTCGTTTACTCCTCTTGAAATGGCAATATGAGAGTGTTCATCAATTAATCCGGCAGTTAAATGTTTATTAGAACCATCAATTATGATTGTTGATTTATCAACTAAATCCAAAACATTTCCGATGTATTTAATTTCACCATTATTAATTAAAACATCCGTATTGAATAGAATTCCATCATTTTCTGAAGTCCAAACAGTCGTGTTTTTAATTAAAAAAGATTGATTTACAGGTAAAGTGTCAAAACCAAACGAGGCTGATGGATAAATAGGTGAGTAAATCGTTGAATCATTTGTGAATATTTTGATTTCCTTTTTTACTTCAAACTTTTCATTTCTAATAGCTGTCCACTGTATCCAATTACCATTAGGGTTTTGACCATTTCCATCCCATGATCCACTGTCAAAATTAACAACTCCAGACAATATGAAAGCACCATTATTTAGCTGATAAGACAAATTAATTTTGTTGTCTTCGAGTGAGATGGAAACAGGAACTATTTTTTTCTTAGTAATTTTAAAAGGCTTACCAGTAACAGGGTCTAAAATTAGATCCCCATTTGTTATACTATCAGAAATTAAATTGTATTGAATAGTTGCTTTAGGCTTATTTCTGTCACCATTAACAATTAAAGTTCTAATGTTTTGGTTGGTATTTAAATTGTACTTCCCTCTAATGTCAATCTCTTTAGAAATAGATAAAATAGTTGGATTTCCTTGAACCCAATTTTCTAAGATTACACCCTTATTTTCAAAAAACTCATCGGAACAAATAATGAGATTTGCCCATTTTCCAGGTTGTATCTTCCCTATTTCTTCGCTCATCATTAAAATAGATGCTGGTGTTTCAGTTAATGCTTTGTAAGCACTTTCTTTAGAAAGGCCTTTTGAAACAGCAAGTCGAATATTTTTCAGAAAAGCTTCAGCCCCCAATCCTTTAGAAGTGATAGCGAAAGTGATTTCATTTTTTTCTAAAATAGATAAGTTTAAGGGAGCGTTTAACCAATGTCTTAATTTTCTTGTAGATATTTTAGACGCATCGTAAGGATCTTCAACATCATAAGCTTTAGGAAAAACTAGAGGAATGATGAATGTCTTTCCAGTGTTTTTGATTTCATTAATTCTTTCGTATTCATCTCCACCACCTTTAATTACATAATTTAAATTAAATTCATTTGCAATTTTAGCAGCGCGTAACAAGTCTAAATTGTTATTTGTGATAAATAATTGAGGTTTATTTAATGAATTTAAATAGGTTTCTATCGAATAATCTTTAAATGCAGGAGTACTATTATTATACCAATCTGCATCGTAATTGAATTGCCTTAAAAGAGCTATGCATCCCATTAATGATGATGGATAAACTTGGTTAGAACTTCCTTTTTTGAAAGAATAAAAACAAGCAGCATCATTAAGTAGAAGACTTTTGTTTGAAAATGTATTTAATGTTGAAACAAATCCTGAACCCCTAGCGATACCGTCTTCTCTGTGGCTTAAAACTACTCCAAATCCCTTTTTTAGTAATTCCTTGTTTGATTTTTCATTAAATGTAAAATCAACAATAGCTTTGTATTCAGGATGAATGGCTTCGTTCCAATAATAAGGGCCTTTATTAGAAGATTCGTATTGTGGTGAATTAGGTCTGGCTTTCTTTTTGGGTGAAGAAACTACCAAAAGAGCTATATAAGTCTATAAAAGAGGCGTATAGGTGTTTCCCCGATAGATCTTTAATAAAAGCATTTTTAGGAGCATTTAAATTAACCCCAACAGCTTTTATTTTTCCATTTAGAATAAGTACATCACAATTGTTTAGTATCGTTTTAGAGTCAACATGAACAATAGCATTACTAAAGAAAGGTAGGAGTGTTGTTGACATCTTTTATGCCGTTAGTTGGCGCATATTCTTGAGAGAAATGACTTAATATGGAACCTGTAAGGGCAATAAAAACGAGAATTTTTTTCATAACTGGACGAGCAATATGCAAAAAAAAATCAATTCATTTCTAATTTTTTTGAATTCATCTTTATAGATTTGATGAAAATTAGTTGTATGAATGCTTTAGTTTCTGCTCACTCTGGATTAAGATGGTTGTTGTTGTTGACAATAATTATTTCAATTGTTGTTTCTTATGCTAATAGATCAAGTAGTGTGTTGGAAAAGAAACAAAAGCTCATTTATTTATCGGCTTTTATTTTTTCACATATTCAGCTACTAATTGGCTTAATTCTTTATTTTTTCATTAGCAGTAAAGGTGGTTTTTTCAAGTGCTACCATGGCAGATAAAATAGCTAGATTTTTTACTGTAGAACATTCTTTGGGGATGTTAATAGCTATAGCTTTAATTACTATTGGGTACATCAAATGTAAGAAGCAAAACAACCACAATCGAGTTTTTTGGTTTTACTTAATTGCTTTAGTTATAATTTTCGCATCAATTCCATGGCCTTTTAGAGAGGCTTTAGGAGTTTCAAATTGGGCTTAATTGATATCTACTTCAAAACCATCGGAAAAAGCGGTCATAATTGGACTCATTAGTGCAAATCAAAATGAAAAGCATACACTTGAATATCTTGATGAATTAGAGTTCCTTACTCAAACATCTGGAGCCTTAACAATGAAAAGGTTTGTTCAACGTTTGGCTAATCCTCACCCCGCCACATTTGTTGGTAAAGGAAAGATAAATGAGATTAAAGAGTACATTCAAGAAAATGAAATTGACATTGCTATTTTTGATGATGATTTAAGTCCAACCCAAATTAGAAATGTTGAACGTATTTTATGTTGTAAAATTTTAGATAGAAGTAATTTGATATTAGATATTTTTGCTAGCAGAGCTAGAACTGCCCACTCAAAAGTTCAGGTTGAGTTAGCCCAATATCAGTATTTGCTTCCAAGGTTAACAAGAATGTGGACACACCTTGAAAGACAAAAAGGCGGAATAGGAATGAGAGGGCCAGGTGAAACACAGATTGAAACCGATAGGAGAATAATTGGTCAAAAAATTAGTAATTTAAAGGAAAAATTAGCTAAAATCGACAAGCAGAAATCTGCTCAACGAAACAATAGAGGCAGCATGGTTAGAGTTGCGCTTATAGGTTATACTAATGTCGGTAAATCTACGCTAATGAACTTATTAGCAAAAGCAGATGTTTTTGCGGAAAATAAGTTATTTGCAACTCTTGATACAACAGTTAGAAAAGTTGTTGTAAATCACTTACCTTTTCTTATGTCTGACACAGTTGGTTTTATAAGAAAACTTCCTCACCAGCTAATAGAGTCTTTTAAGTCAACATTAGATGAAGTAAGAGAGGCTGATGTTTTGGTTCATGTAATAGACGTTTCCCACGATGCTTTTGAAGACCAATTCAATACAGTAAACGAAACATTAAATGAAATACTAGAACAACCTAAACCAACAATTTTAGTTTTTAATAAAATTGACAATGTAAAAGTAGAAGATGCAGAAAATTTTCTTGAAATAAAAGAGAATTGGCTGTCTAAGAAACACAACAACAGTGTTTTTATTTCTGCAATGAAAAAGACAAACATTAAAGAATTAAAAGATAATATCTTTAAAAAAGTAAAAGTAATTCACATGAAGAGATTTCCTTATAATTCTACATATTTCAACTATTAAACGCAAGTAATGTCAAGAAAATTAATTATAGGTTCATCAGGGCAAATAGGTACTGAATTAGTTATCGAATTAAGAAAGATTCATGGTAGTGATAATATTATTGCTGCAGACATAAGAAAGCCTATTGATGAGGTTTTATTTGGAGGACCTTTTGAGGAAATAAATGTACTAGATAAGGCTAGAATAAAGGAAGTTATATTAAAGTATAAAATAGATGAGGTTTATATTTTGGCTGCTCTTCTTTCTGCAACTGCAGAAAAAAAACCAGATCTAGCATGGAAGTTGAACATGGAAGGGCTTTTCAATGTTCTTGATTTAGCGAAGGAAAAAGTTATAAATAAAATTTTCTGGCCAAGCTCAATTGCTGTTTTTGGCCCTTCTACACCAAATAGGAATACACCTCAACAAACCATTATGGAGCCAACTACTGTATATGGCATTAGTAAATTAGCAGGCGAAAGGTGGTGCGAGTATTATTATAACAAATTTGGTATTGACGTAAGAAGTATAAGGTACCCAGGATTAATTAGTTACAAAAGTTTACCAGGAGGTGGCACTACAGATTATGCGATAGAAATTTTTCATCATGCTATCAAGCATAAAAATTATGTCTGCTTTTTAGAAAAAAATATGGGACTTCCAATGATGTATATGGATGACGCAATTCGAGCAACTATTGAACTAATGAACGCAGATGTTAGTAAAATTTCTGTTAGATGCAGTTATAATATTAGTGGCTTGTCATTTTCTCCTTTTGAAATAGCTGAGCAGATTAAAAAAGTGATTCCAGAATTTGATGTTTCATATAACCCAGATTTCAGAAACGAAATTGCAAAATCATGGCCCTCACAAATTAATGACCAAGTTGCTAGAAAGGACTGGAGATGGAAACCCAATGTAGATTTAGAACAGATGACAGAAATAATGTTAAAGCAGTTGAAAGTTGTTTTAGTTTAGTTTTTGTCATTTTTACACTATAATATAGTATTATATTCCAAATTTTATTTTAACTTCTCATTTCAAATCGTTAAAATAAGGTAACAAATTAAGTTTTTTAGGCTGTTATTAGTGTTATGTTTTGAAAACATTTATTATGAAACAAATATCAATTTTTACATATTTTTTCTTTCTTCTACCGCTATCATTTTTAGCTAGTGATTACACTGGTTTAGGGCAAACGGATTCTATGGATTCCATTAATCAAACTATTGAGGGTAAGAAACAAGGGTATTGGATAATTTATGGAAACATGAGAAACCTTCCAGAATATTTGTCTAATGAAGTTGTTGAAGAAGGGCAGTTCAAAAACAGCCGTAAAGAAGGTGTTTGGAGAAAGTATTTTCCAGGTGGTCAGATGAAAAGTGAGATAACTTATATAAACGGAAGACCTACTGGCGAATTTGAAACGTATTATCCAAACGGTCAATTAGAAGAAAAAGGAAACTGGAAGGGTAGGGTATATACTGGATCTTTCGAAAGATATTATGAAGATGGCACGCTTTCTCAAAAGAAAACTTTCAATGAAAAAGGGAAAACCGAAGGGGTGGTTGAATACTATCATACTAATGGTCAATTAGAGCTTTCATTTGCCACCAACAATGGCAAAGAAGCTGGAACAGCCTCAAGATTTTGGCCCAATGGTGATTTAAAAGAAGAAATCACGTTTGATGAAAAGGGAGAAGGTGTAAGCTCTGGTATTGTAGAGAGAGTTAATCCTGAAGTTGAGCTTCCTATTTTTGAAAAAGAAAGAGAGGGAATAGCTGCATTAGGTGAAGTTAACCCAGGTGCTGCATTAGAATTAGAAGCTCCTAAGGCGCTTAAAGATGGGTATCATAAAACCTATAATGAAAATAAAGATATTCTAATGGATGGTGAGTTTCTCGGAGGTAAATTGTGGGATGGTAAACACTATATCTATGATGAAAATGGCTTGTTAGAAAAAATTGAAGTATATAAAGATGGTAAATTTGCCGGTACAGGAGTTCAATAGGTTTATTTTATACTAGATTTTTAATTTCAACATACATTTCTTTAGCTTTATTAAAATCAGCATTTTTTGCATTTTTAACTGCATTAATCATCCCTTTTATTTTTTTACTTAAAATCATCAATCGATAATTTAACATGGCTAATAATGGTAAGCTTATTAAATAGGCTAATCCAATCTCAATTCCAAACACACCAATTATCACTATTGATTGTATAGTCCAAAATAAAATAAACAAAATTACCCCCAATGACATTTTAATTGAGCTGTGAAAATGTTCATCTTTAATTTTTTTCTTTACAATAAGCTCAGGGATTTTGTAAGGCATGTAATTACTTAATAATCCAACTATATGAATTGGAAATAATATTGTTAAAAAAGTAATTGAAATAAATAATAAAGGGTAGCTGATCTTTTTATATAAATGTAAGGGCCTCATGTTGTTAATCTCTAGAAAAGAACAAATAAAGCTTGAATGATCTATAAGCTTTTCAAACTCCTCAGTATTATTTTTTTCTATTTTTTCAATTGACGCTACAAGATTTTGCTGTTTTTTCAAACTGCTTTTTAATGTGTTTGAATTTATTTCATTATTTAAAATCCAAATTAAGTTGGTATATGTGGAGTAGTTTTCAGATTGTATGTTAACAATAAGGTCTTCCATTTTAGTTTTAACATCTACCATTAATTTATTTATAGTAGAATTGGCATCAGTTTTAAACTTAGAATAGTAATCTTGGAGCTTAATGGGCTTGCCTATATTAATTAATAAAGAGGCTCCCATTTTTGTATGATTACTATAATCTAATCCAACAGGAACAATATAAAAAGGTTTTTTAAAGGATTTTTTTTCAGCCGCACCAAGTCCAATTCTTGCAATTCCTTTTTTAATAGGGCGTAATTTTTTTTGATTGTTATGGTTTCCTTCAGGAAAGATGAGAACATAACCGTTGTTGTTCAAAATCTCATGACACTGATTAAAAGTGGCTTCATTTTTAACTATCGTATTGACGCCATCTCGCTGCCTAAAAATGGGGAGAATGTAAATACTTTTTAATATTTTACTTGCTAATTTATTTTTAAAGATATCTGCTCTTGCTAAATAGTATGCGTTCTGATTTAATTGACATGAAAGTACTACTGGATCCATAAAAGCATTTTGATGATTTATGGCAAATAAGATTCCGGCATTTTTTGGAATATTTTCTATCCCTTCAACTTGATATTTTTTATAAAAAGTTCTAACGCCAGTTCTTACAATTCCATAGCCAAGTTTATAATTTAATGACCAATTTTTAAACCAATAACTAAAATTCATTACCTAAGAGTTGCGTTAAATTGTTTTGCGAAATTTGATTGAATAGTGTGCATTACAGCATCAATTTCTTTCTCAGTTAAAGTGTGTTCCTTGTGTTGAAGCTCAAATCTTAACGCATAGGATTTTTTATCATCTCCTGTACTTTTTCCTTTATATATATCAAAAAGATGAACATCTTTAAGAATCGACTTGTTCGATTTCAATGCAGTATTTTTTAAATCTTCAAAGGAAACAGAATTATCTATTAACATTGATAAATCTCTATGAACTTTAGGGTATTTAACAATGGGTTTAAATTTGATGTCATTTCCAGAAACTTTATTGAATAATTTATCCCAATATATGTTTGCTATATATACAGCATCTTTAATGCCAATAGTTGTTTTTAGTTGAGCAGAAGCCATTCCCAGTTCAATCACCAATTCTTTTTCAATTGAAACGGACATCCCCTCTTCAAAAATGGTGTTTTTAGAAGTTGAATATTGTGCTCTTTTTTTAAGCCCAAGTGTTTCTAAAACATGAGAAATAATTCCATTAAGTTGAAAGTAGGATACTGCAGATTTAGAGTTGAACCAATGTTCTTCGTTTTGTAAACCAGCTAATGCAAGAACAAGATGCTCTTGTTCAAGAAATTTGCCATCAATCTTTTTGTAAGATTTACCAAACTCAAAAATTCTTATATTTTGCTCTCCATTTTTATGATTGAAATTAACAACCTCTAACGCATTAAAAATCAAAGATTGCCTCATTACAGCTGTGTCTCCGCTTAAGGGGTTGAGAAGCGCTACGTGCTCATTTTCGTTAAAGGTAGAAGGCGCCCCATTAACGACATAATTCTTTGAGGTTAATGAATTTGACAATATTTCTGTAAGACCTAAATGTACTAACGAATTGCTAATTTTATTTTTGATGAAATGCCCGTTTAATTCATTGTTGAAATTTATAGAGCTGTTCATTTTAATAGGCTCATCTACAGAGTTGAAGCCATAAATTCTTAAAATCTCTTCAGCAATATCCACCTCCCTTTCAATATCCACCCTGTATGAAGGAACTTGAACTGTTGCGGTTGAATCAGATTGAGTGATTATTTTTATTTCAAGATAATTTAAGATACGTAACATTTCATTGCCAGGCAATGAAGTTCCGCACAAGCTATTTATTTTAGAAAAAGAGATGTCAAACAGCTTTTCTTGAATTGGCTCTGGATAATGATCTATTATTGAAGAAGCAATTTCTCCACCAGCTATTTCAAGGATTAAATCTACTGCCTTTTGAAGGGCTAGAAGAGTTATTTCTGGATCAACACCGCGCTCAAATCTAAAAGATGCGTCTGTGTTTAAACCATGTCTCTTGGCAGATTTTCTAATTGTATGGGGGTTGAAATAAGCACTTTCTATAAAAATAGAAGATGTTTTTTCAGTTACACCAGATTCTAATCCGCCAAAAACCCCAGCAATACACATGGGTTTATTTGCATTACAAATCATTAAATCATTTTCATCAAGAATTCTTTTGGTACTATCTAGTGTAGTGAATGAACTATTATGAGTAGCTTTTTTTACAATTATTTTATTCCCCTCAATTTGAGACAAATCAAAAGCATGTAAAGGGTGGCCAATATCATGAAGAACATAGTTTGTTATGTCAACTACGTTGTTAATGGGGTTAAGACCAATTGATTTTAGTTTATTCTTCAACCATTGCGGGCTTTCATCAATTTTAATGCCTGTAATTAATTGGCCAGAATATCTTGGGCAATCTTTAGTTGATTGAACTTCAATAGTGAAATTGGAGTTATTTTTTTGAAAATGTTCAGAATTAAACGGTTTCAACATTAAAGATTCTGGAACAATCTTTTTAAATTTTAATGCAACTAGAAGGTCTCGAGCAACTCCAAAATGACCCATAGCATCAGCTCTATTGGGGGTTAGACCAATTTCAAAAATATCGTCATTTTCAATTTTAAAATAATCCTTAGCAAGAACACCAACATTAACGGTTTCTTCTAATACTAAAATTCCATCATGATCAGAGCCTAAGCCTATTTCGTCTTCGGCACAAATCATTCCATAAGAAACTTCTCCCCTTATTTTAGCTTTTTTAATTTTAAAAGAATCTCCATTTATCGGGTGAATCGTTGTTCCTGGAAGTGCCACCACAACCTTTTGGCCTTTATCAACATTAGGAGCACCACAAATTATCTGATAAGGTTCTTGCTCTCCAACATTAACGGAAGTGATTTTTAAACGGTCAGCATTAGGATGTTGACTTACAGATTTCACCTCTCCAATTATCAACCCTTCTAATCCTCCATCAATAGAAGAATAGGAGAATTGTTTTTCAACTTCTAACCCAATATCAGTTAGTAATTTAGACACTTCATCTGAAGGAAGATCAATAGGAATTATGCTTTTTAACCAATTATAAGAAATTTTCATATTTATTAAAGGTAATTATATGAGGGACAAAAATAATGTTTTATGTTTTAGGGAATTAAAAATTCAATAAGTTCAATAAGAAAATAAAATATTTTTATATTTGCCGACCAAAATGATGGTGCCTTAGCTCAGTTGGTAGAGCAATGGACTGAAAATCCATGTGTCCCTGGTTCGATTCCTGGAGGCACCACATTACAAAAAAAGGGAGCTTTTGCTCCCTTTTTTTATGGAGTAAAAATCTTTTTATTGCTTGTTCCTTTAGAATCAACTATTGATAAAATATAAAACTTCTTGCTTAAAACAGGAATTGTTAATTCTCTAAAGCAGCTATTATTTAAATATAAAAGTTTGCCTTCTAAATTAAAAAGTGCGACTTTTTTTTCAATTGAGTTGTTAAATAACAAGCAAATCGTGTTTTTGTGCTGAATAATTTGATAAGTATCAAGTTCTTTTATTCCAACGTTGGAAATGTCTATAGTTTGAATTAGCGTATCAGAACCACAGTTTCCATTTGCAATTAATTGAACATTGTAGCTTCCATTAGCTGTATAATTATGTGTGGGATTCATGTCTGTTGATGTGGTGCCATCTCCAAAGTTCCAATCAGCCGAGAAGTTATTTTGTCCGTTATTTGTAAATGCAACAGTAGTTCCAACAATTTGATGACTAAATGACGCTGAAACTTCATTGGCTCCAATTCTCCAGTTATCTAAACTGTCTAGAACAATTAATGCAGCAGCTTGTTGTAGTAAAAGTGCGTCCGAACAACTAATCGATGAACAATAAGATGAACCAACAGGAGATTTTTTATATATACTTGAATAGTGAACGCATGCAGCTAAATAACTGCCGTAAATACTTGGATGACTGCCATCTGAACTATAAAGCGCAATTGAAGGATATTGATCTCTTACATATTTCCATGCTGCACCAACAGGGCTTACTGAACACTGGTTGTCTATACTCATTTCAATGTAGCTCTCTCTTAATCTTGACTGCATTCCATCATATGTGCACAGAGGAGGGTAATTAGCACAATTACTTTGATCGCCATTTTCTCTACCCCATGTCATAAAAAAAATAGGTTCTGCGCATGAATTTGCCGATTTTATTGAATCTACCAAAATACTGGCAAATGGATAACAATCATTAGTAACTTGACTAGGTGGAAAAGAGGCGATTTGAGATTGCTCTTGTAGCATTATATAATCCCAATTAGAGGCTGCAATTTTTGATAATGTTGTTGTGTTTGTTGAGTGTAGCTGGAAAGTATATCCTCCTGGAGTATTAGAGTCCCAATTTAGCGTATCATTGAATGAAAGTGCAATATTTGCAGTTAGCTGAGGTAAAGAATTCGAATTGATGTAACTATTTCCTAGAAAAAGAACATTTTTTGTTTGTCCAAAAAAAGTAAAAGAGATTAACGATAGCAAGAGAAATGTATAGCGCATAAAAAGTTTATCTAAAAACGAGTGTTTTATTTTAAGTTGCTTCAAATTAAAATTAATCTTTAAGATTATACTCTCTTAATTACAAGAATTGATTTGTTATTTTTGTATTTGTATGAAAAAAGCATTTACTCAAAATAGCAGATTGTTAATAATCTTTTACATGCTTATTGGATACATCATTTTACAGTTTATATGGTGGGGCTATCACATTATAAATTTAACAAAGCAATTAAATAACGATCAAGAGTATTTGTATAGAAGAATTTGGATGATTTCTGGCGAAGCTTTTGTTTTTATTATTGTCATAACTATAGGAGTGTTATATGTTGTGCGTTCATTTAGGAAAGAAATTAAGTTATCACAACGTCAAAAAAACTTCACACTATCGGTAACTCACGAACTGAAAACTCCATTAGCATCAAGTAAATTATTTTTAGAAACGCTGTTAAATAGAGAATTGCCTGAAGAAAAAAAAATTGAGTTGCTAAAGAAAGTTTACTTAGATCAAGAAAGGCTTCAAAGTTTAGTTGATAATATTTTAATGGCAAGTAATGTTTCTAAAAATGATTTAGAGCTCATTCTTGAAGATGTCTATTTATTTGATTTGATAAATAGAGTAAAAAATGACTTCCCAAATACACACAAAGTAATTAATCAAGTTGATGAAGAATTGGTGATTAAGGCTGATGAATTTTATTTTATCTCTGTTATTCAAAATCTATTTTCTAATGCACAAAAATACTCCCCAAAGGGAACTACAATTTTGTGGAAATCTTTCATGATTAATGGTAAAAAATATTTTTCTATTAAAGATCAGGGACCGGGAATTCCGTTAAAAGAACAACGGAAAGTTTTTGATATGTTTTATCGATTAGACAATGAGGATACAAGATCTTCAAAAGGGACTGGCTTGGGATTATATTTAGTAGATAATATTTTGAAACTACATAATAGTGAAATCAGCGTATCAGCTAAAGAAGATGGGTGTGAGTTAATAATTAAATTAAGTTAAAAGATGTTGACAAATAAAGTAGTATTAATGATACTAGATGGTTGGGGGATTGGTAAAAAAGATCATTCAAATGGTGTTCATTTAGCTAAAACTCCTATGTACGACTCTTTACTGTCTAATTACCCAAATGCTACTCTAGTTACATACGGAGAGGATGTAGGTTTGCCAAGTGGGCAAATGGGTAATTCAGAAGTTGGCCATATGAATATTGGAGCAGGTAGAATTGTTTATCAAGACTTATTGAAAATTGACAACGCGATAAAAGATCAAACTTTTTTTAATGAAAAAGAACTTCTTGAAACCGTTAAATATGCTAAAAGAGAAAATAAAAAGCTTCATTTAATGGGCTTAGTCTCTAAAGGTGGAGTCCATTCCTCTTTTAAGCATTTAACTGCATTGTGTGAATTCATTGAAAGTAATAACATTCAAAATTGTTTTATCCATGCATTTACAGATGGTAGAGATTGTAATCCAACTTCTGGATTTTCTTACTTAAAAGAGCTAGAGAAAACTATTCTAGACACAAAAATTAATATAGCCACTGTTATCGGAAGGTATTACGCAATGGATAGAGATAACAGGTGGGAAAGAATAAAAATAGCGTATGATCTACTTGTAAACGGAGTTGGCGAAAAATATAATAGTGCAACTGATGCTGTTTCGGATAACCACACTAAAAACATTACTGATGAATTTATTTTACCATCAATTATTGATGAAAATGGTACAATTGAGGATGGCGATGCGGTAATTTGTTTCAATTTCAGGACTGACAGATGTCGTGAAATAACTCAGGTGTTAACTCAAATTGATATGCCTGAACATAATATGCAGAAAAAGAAGTTGTATTATGTGACAATGACAAATTATGATAAAACTTTTAAAAACATAAAAGTTATTTATAATAAAGAAAATTTAGCAAAAACTCTTGGTGAGGTAATTTCTGAAAACAAGCTAAAGCAACTTAGGCTTGCTGAGACAGAAAAATATCCTCATGTTACTTATTTTTTTAACGGTGGTAATGAAGCTCCTTTTTTTAATGAAGACCGTATAATGAAAAAATCACCTAACGTAAAGACTTATGATTTAAAACCCGAAATGAGTGCTTATCCGCTAACTGAAGCTATTTGTGCAGCCATAATGAAAAACGACAATGATTTCATTTGTTTAAACTATGCTAACCCTGATATGGTTGGTCATACCGGAAATGCTTCAGCTATAATTAAAGCGTGTGAAACAGTTGATAATTGTCTTAAAGAAGTTATTCCTTTGGGAGTAGAAAATGGATACTCTTTTATAATTATTGCTGATCATGGAAATGCAGACTTTATGATTAATAATGACGGTTCACCTAATACCGCTCATTCACTTAACCTTGTCCCTGTAATAGTAATTGATGATAATGTTAAAAAGGTGCTTGACGGAAAACTTGCAGATATAGCGCCATCAGTTTTAGAATTAATGAAAATTGAAAAACCAAAACAAATGACAGGTAAGTCACTTTTTTAAATTAAGAACTATCTAATTAAATGAACATATCCAGATAAAGTTGTTTTCAGTTCTTCTTTTTCTGAATCATCGTATTCATATTTTTCAGAATTGGTTTCAATAATGTATAGATAAACCCCTTCTTTTAATTCCTTTCCTGACTTGTAATGTGTTCCATCCCAGTCATTGTTATAGTTGATTTGTTCATAAACAATCTTTCCCCATCTATTAAATACTTTTAATGTTATGTTTTCATATTGTTCAATATTGATGGGTATAAAAAAGTCATTATTACCATCTGAGTTTGGAGTAAAAATATTTATTTCTTCAATTGGACATTGCACCCAGACTGTTGAGTTGCCAATTTCAGGATCTCCACATCCATCACTAATAGTCAAGCTATAGTCTTGAGTAACCATTGGTGATATTGAAATGATATTTGATGAAGTGTCTCCAGTTGACCAGCTATATGAGAATGGTTCAATACCACCACTCCACACCCCTTCTAATGAGTAAGGACCATCAATTTCGGGACAGATGTTTAAACTGTCTGGCATAGTGATTGAAAGAGGCGTATAATCATTAAGATATAAAGTTGCAGAGACAGTATCTACTTGACCCATGCATTGAACGTAAAAAATATTAATAGTAATTGTTTCTTCTATTTCAGTTACGCCATCCACTATTGGGAAAATAAAAAGTGTGTCTTGTTGAACACCAATTGGCAACACTAAACTATCAGCAATAGGAGCATAATCAAAGCCGTTTGTTGCAGTTCCGCCTATGTCCAATTGTATTGTAAAATCTGTTGTAGTGTCTGCTCTGGAGAAAACAAAAAATGCATGATTACACCCTTCATATAAAAGCGTATCTAACGCAGTTAAAGTTCCACCATTAGCGATCCCTGCATCTATGTTAATTCCAGAGGATGAAAAGCTGCCTTCTTCAATGAAAACTCCTGAATCAAAAGCACTGTCACCTCCATCACCTATTGCAAGTTTTATATGATAAGTTTCCCCACATACAACAGCTGCTTTGGCTTCTAAGACTACTGTACTACCATCATATTCATAGGTATTACTTGAATTCCCAGTATAAAAAATATTATACGAAGCCCAGTTTGGGTCAATATTACTACAATTAGAAGCCGTTCCAGAAGATCCAGCAACTCCTGGATTTACAGTGTTGATAGACACCCCGGTAGTGGTGTAGATGCTTGGGTTATTAGGATCGGGGATCAATGCGATGTTTTGAGCCACGTAATTTATCCCATTAGGATTGAGACCCGTTAAGAAAAAACCAAATGCATCATTAACACTTCCACAAACATATTCTGGATATTCTTCTGAGGCGAACACATAATTAAATGAAATAGTGTCTCCTTCTGGAACAAAGTCAAATTCAATAACACACTCATCATATATTTGATTAGGTGTTATGCTTTGAAGATCTGAATCATTTCCTTGCTGGCCGGTTCCACCTACAGAATTTCCATTTGAAGTGTTGGTTAAAGCTGCCATTGAGACATCACCAGAACCCATAATTAAACCACTGGGGAGGCCGATGTTACTATTTGCATCAATAAAAGAACCCACTTGACTGTTGTTAATTGCAGCAGATCCACCATTAAACTCTACATTAGAAATGGTTACCCCTCCTCCTAAAAGTACATTTTGAATGTACTGTTCTACTGTCATAGTATTAATTGAAACAGTCATTTGGCCATAAAAACATTGGGTTAATGCAAAAAAAGCAGTCAAAAATGTAGATTTAGCTAAGTTCATTTGTTTAATTTTTTCTTGATAGACAATGTTCGGGTTACAATGGTTGCTTGAATGAAAATTTCTTGGTGTTTTAATCTGATGATTATAGTTATATTTGAAACTCTAAAAAACTAAAAGGATGTCAAAAATAAATAACTTCATAGATCAAAACAAAGATAGGTTTTTACAGGAATTAATCGAGCTTTTAAAAATTCCATCTGTAAGTGCAGATTCTAAATTTTCAGATAATGTTAGAGAAGCAGCAAATTACATACACAATAAACTAATTTCAGCTGGAGCTGAAAACTGTCAGATTTTTGAAACTAAAGGTCATCCTATTGTTTATGGTGAAAAAATCATTAATGACAGCTTCCCAACTATATTAGTTTATGGACATTATGATGTTCAACCTGCAGATCCTTATGAACTTTGGGATTCAAATCCATTTGAGCCAGTAATCAAAAACACTTCTATACATCCTGATGGAGCAATTTTTGCTCGTGGGGCATGTGATGACAAGGGTCAAATGTACATGCATTTAAAAGCATTTGAGACCATGATCAAGACCAATGAGCTTTTATGTAATGTGAAGTTTATGATTGAAGGAGAGGAAGAGGTTGGTTCAGAAAATCTTGAAACCTTTATTAGAGAAAATAAAGAGATGTTAAACGCTGATGTAGTGTTAGTTTCTGATACTGGTATAATTTCAAATGACACACCATCTATTTGTGTAGGGTTAAGAGGGTTAAGCTATGTTGAAGTTGAGGTTGTAGGACCCAATAGAGATCTTCATTCTGGTCTTTATGGTGGAGCTGTTGCCAATCCAATTAATATTTTAACTAAAATGATCGCCTCTTTACATGATGAAAATGCACAAATAAATATCCCAGGGTTTTACGATAATGTTGAAATTGTTTCAGAAAAAGAAAGAGCAGAAATGGCAAAAGCACCATTTGATTTAGATGCTTATCAGCAAGATTTAGATATTAAGTCTGTTTTTGGAGAAAAAGGATATACTACCAATGAAAGAAATTCAATAAGACCTACTTTAGATGTAAATGGTATTTGGGGAGGATATATTGGTGAAGGAGCAAAAACTGTTTTGCCTTCAAAAGCATATGCTAAAATATCCATGCGACTAGTTCCACATCAAAGCTCAAAAAGAATAACACAACTTTTCCAAGATCATTTCAATAAAATCGCACCTGAATATGTTAAGGTTAATGTAACCCCACATCATGGCGGTGAAGGTGTTGTAGTTCCTACTAATTTTAATGGTTTTTTAGCTGCTAGTAAAGCAATGGAGGATAGTTTTGGAAAAAAACCAATACCAGTAAGAAGCGGTGGATCTATTCCAATAGTCCCTTTGTTTGAAGAAGTTTTAGGCCTTAAAACTATTTTGTTAGGTTTTGGTCTTGATTCTGATGTAATTCATTCTCCTAATGAGCATTATGGTTTGTTTAATTTTTACAAGGGTATTGAGACAATTCCTTTGTTTTACAAATACTTTAATGAGCTTAATAAACGTTAGAAAAGAATGAAGTATTTCTTTTTTATAAGCTTTTTTATACTTTTAAATGCATGCTCTTCTTTTAAAGAAGTTGAATTTAAGGGTGTAGAAAAGGTTAGCTTTGGAAAACAAGATCAAAGTGATATTCCTCTTATTTTTGATGTAAGAATAAACAATCCAAATCAATTTAATATTATTTTAAAAAAAGGGAATGTTGATGTTTTTTTAAATGATCAATTTATTGGCAAATCATTTTTATCAAAAAAGATTGTGGTTAAAAAACAGACAGATCAAACCTATCCTTTAGAAATAAAAACTTCATTTTCTGCATTGTCCAAAGCAGCTCTTTCGTCTCTAGGAATCTTACTAGGAAAAAAGTTAGTTCTTAAAATTGACGGAAAAATTGTTGTTAGAGCATTGATTATTAGAAAAAAAATAGATGTTTCTTTTAATGAAGAAATAAGCCCTTCAATCCTATTGAGAAAATAGAACGTAATTACTTTACGTAGTTATTGTTGAATTTAGTGATGTAATCATTAATATTTAGCAATGAAGTCTATACAAATACATCCAGAAAATACATTCAAAATAAATTACATCGTTCATGAAAAGAATGATTCCTGTTTGTTAATTAGTGGGGTTTTTAGAAAAAATAATAAAGAATATTTTTCCAATATTCCTGTTGAATGCAATCAATTTGCGAAAATTATCACGAAAATTTTTCCAAATACGGAGTATTTAGACTCACTCACAACGGCACTTTTTAACAATGAGCAACCAATAAATGAAGTATCTCCTAAAAGAATAATTAATCAAGATTTATTTATTGATTTAGCATTAATAGTAAAACCTATGGAATCGTTCAGAAAATCAGCATAATAACTCTAAAACATACACTAATGAGAAATATAAACTTTGAAAATCAGCAAATAAATCGATTGCCTAAGCTAGGAATTATAACATCAATAGAGGAATTGTCAACTCATGATTTTATTTACATTAAGAACAAGATAAAATCTGGTGATGAAATCAATTTTGTTGAGGACGCATCAAGATTTTGGGATAAACAAGCAATTGCAGTTTATTTTAAAGGTTATAAGTTGGGTTATCTTTCAAGTGGTATTAGATCTATGTTAAAAAGAGCGTTTTTAAACAAAAGTTATTCTCGTGGGATTATTCAATTTAATGCTAAAACTAAAGCGATTTGTTTTAATGAAGTAGATTTATTTATTGAAATACACTAGTTTACTTAGAAATCCAATAAGAAGGGTTTTCTGTTGTTAATCCTGAAGAGGTTATTTTCCAAATTTCAAAATGAGCTTCAGAAATATTTCCACCTTCATTTTCTAGTAATTGACCTAGGAATTGTTTTGTATTAACTTGATCTCCTTTTTTAACATAAACTTCTTTTAAATTTGAATAAACTGTTCTATAGTCACCATGGCTAATCATAACGACTTTACCAGCTCCAGGTATAATTAACACACTAGTTACTTTTCCTTGAAAAACAGCTCTTATTTTAGCTTTTTTTTCTGTCGTAATGTCAATACCGTTATTGTCCACTGTAGCGGTTGATACAATATCATGCCTATGCTTTCCATATTTACCTGTGATTTCTCCTTTTGTTACAGGCCAAGGTAGCTTTCCCTTATTGGAAGTGAAAGTTTTTGATAGGGCACTTCCTTCTGGAGTAAGAGTGAATTTATTATCTGATTTTTTTATTGTTGCAGCGATTTCAATTTCAATTGCTTTTCTTATTGCTAAAGCTATTTTTCTTTTCTTTTTTTGTTGAGCATTGAGTAAAGATTTATACTTATTTTCATTTGCTTTTAGTTTTGAATACGTTTCTTGCTGCTTAATTTTATCTTCAAGATATGCGTCTTTTTCTGTTTTTTGAACTAAAGAGATTTGTTGTTTTGTATTTATTTTCTCTTCCAGGTATTGAATCTTTTCCTCTAATTTATTTTGGTTGATCGCTATTTGATTTATTTGATCTTGCCTGTAATCTTTATAATGCTGGATGTATTTCATTCTATGAAATGCTTCAGTAAAGGTTTTTGCAGAAATTATGTATAAATATTTAAAATCAGTATTTCTATTTTTAAAAGCATGAAGAATCATTTTTTTATATTCTTCTCTTAAGTTATTGATAGTATTCTCAATACTTAAAATTTGCTTTTTGGTATCTGAAACTTCAGTGTCAAGTTTTCTTATTTGATAATTATAATGTGAAACTAATTCTTCCCTGTAGGCGATTTGATGCTGAATAATCCCTAGTTCTGTCAATGAAAGTTGTTCAGAGTTTCGAGTTAACTTAATAAGATTTTTTGTGTTTAAAATGTTTTGCTGTAATTCTCTTTCTTTTTTCTTTAACTGATCACTTTTTTTCTGAGAAAAAGCAGAAAAAGTAACTGTAATTAATATTAAAAATAGCAGTGAAATCGATTTACTCATTACCAGGTAATTTTATTGGAGAATAATTTGAAGAGTAATTGAAAGGAAATGAAAAGGTAGAATTAAATTTAAAATTTGGATTGAAATCTAAGGAAATACTAATGGTGTCTTCCTTGTTAACAAATGACAATTCTGATTTTAATGGAAATAAATTACTGTTAAATGATTTCCAATCGTCAAATCTAGCCAGCAATGTTCTCTTATTTTGAAGATCATTAATCTCAATTTTTGAACATTTAAAATTTACTGGGTCAATCCAATACCTGTATAAAATCATAGCTTCATTTTCTTTAAGAAGCTTTGAAATTTTTTTTGGTTTAACAGAAGAAAGCAGGTGTTGATTTAAATTGATACTTGAGTAATATTTTATTTCGGAATTAAACATAATAGGGTCTCCTGCAATTAAATCTTGTATCATGTGAAAACTTATTGGTGTACCTGCGATTTTTTCTAATTGCTTGTACGTTCCAAAAAAGTACTCTTTTTTGTTAATCTTTTTAAGAAGTTTTATCGAATCTTTTGAAAGCATTGTTGTTAAAAGCTGTACTCCAGACTTTGAAAAATTTGCCCAGATAAGACTATCCTTTGTAATTCTAAAATTAATTTTAACTGAATTTTCTTTATTCTGGTTTATTAAAATTTTTGCGGTGGCTTTACATTTTAAATTTTGATAGTCTGATTTCCCTTCCATTAAAAAATCTTCCAACACAAGTGGGTCTATAACTGAAATTTTTTCTTCACTAAAAACTTTCTTTTTAAAAATGCAACTTGTTAAAGTTGCCATGCAGAGTAATATTATTATTAGTTTATTCAATGTATAAATTCAGATTAATTTTTTGAATTAATGTTGGTGATGTGTTATTATTTTCTTGAGCTAATTTCCAATATTTTAATGCTTTATCTTTTTTGTTTAATTTGAATAGCACATCTCCATAATGTTCTAAAATTGTGCCATTTTTTGCTCCACCAAAATCAATTGCCTTCAAAAGCCAAAATTCGGAATCTTCATATTTTTTTTCTAAAAATAAAATCCAGCCATAAGTATCTAGATAGTTCGCATTTTCTGTATTAAGCTCAATGGCTCTTTTAATCATTTTTTCTGCCTTTGGTAATGATTTTTTTCTTAACGCTAGGTAGTAGCTGTAATTGTTTAACACAAACGGATTATTTGGATGTTCTTCTAAAGATAAATCATAATTTAAATCTGATAAACCATGGTCTTCTAATTCATGGTAGGCATCTCCAAGAAGTTGATAGAATTCAGCTAATAAATAATGATCTTCAATTACTAATTCTTTTCCAATATTTAATGAAGTCACCGCATCTTGATAATTACCTAGTCGATTGTTGGCATATCCGTTAAAGTAATAAAATGTAGGCTGTGTTGGGAATATTTCCATTGCTGTTTTAGAATCTTCTTTTAGCTGCTCAAGTTTATTTAAATTACTTTCAAGAATTATAATTTGGCTCCATAAAGCATATGTTTGTTGATCTAAAGCAACAGATTTTTTAAAGTATTCTAATGCTTTTTTATCCTGTTTATCCTGTAATAAATAATCTGCATATATTGAGTAAGACTTAGATTGATTTGGATGTGTTGAAATTAATAATTCACATAAATTAAATATAAATTCTCTACTCTCTTTTTTAACTTGAAACTCATTGAAAAGACGCAACAGAACATCTATTTTTGGTTCTAATTTTATGTCTTTAGATTCTATAGCTGGTTTTAGGTATGTAAATGCTTTTTCTTTGTCTCCTTTAATTATATAATACTGATACAATGAAATATTAACTATTCCATTTATAGAATCAATAGCAAGTATTTTTTGATATTGCTTTAGTGCTTTTTCATCTTCACCTAGAGACTCGTATAACTCTGCCATTAAACCATGAAACTTAACCTCCTTAGGATTGTTGTCTATTAATTTTTGTATTTCTTTTATGGCATTTTCTTGTTCTCCAATTTGTAAATATAGTCGGTGCTTTTGAACCAACAACTCAGGATTTTTGCCAATTAATTTTTCTAATTTGTCTAAAGGGGAGATGGCTTTTTTATATTCTCCAATATTAATATAGCTATCGGACAAGGAATATAAATACTCATAACGTTCGGGGTGTTCAAAAGTTAATTCTTCGAATATTTTAATGGCCTCTTTTTCTTTTTTGTTCTCAATAAATATTAAAGCTAAATTTAATTTATACCACTCATTTTTTGGTTGATAATCTGCAGCTTTTTCAGCTAATTCTAAAGCATCCTCAATTTCTTTTTTTTGAAGAGATATACCTGAAAGTTCATAAAAACAAACTGCATTTTTAGGGTCAATGGTTAGACACATTTTAAATAAGGAATCAGCTTCATTTAAATTCCCTATTATTTTTTCAGTAGTTCCTTCTATTAAGAGTTTTTTTATTCGACTCTCTTGTTTTGAAACAATATTTTTCGAGTCTTTGTTTTTAACTGTGTTTTTGCTTGTGGAACAAGATATATTTCCAATTAGCAAGAAATAAAAGATTATATGACAATAAATTTTCAATCAGAAATGTTATGATTCAATTATAGTAAAATCTCCAATACTTAAATCTTGTGCTTTTCCATTGTAAGAAACTTTATTACCAATCATAGAGTTTTTAATAATAGCATTACAAACTGATGAATCTTCTTGTATAATTGTGTTTTCAACGATGCATTTTTCAATTTCACTGTTGTTGCCAATTGACACATGTGGCCCGATTACTGAGTTTGTTAAGGAGACATTGTCACCTATGAAACATGGTGGAATTATTAATGAGTTAACAAATTTAGCTGATTTAGGAACACTGCTGTAGCTTTCATTTAAGGTTAATACTTTATTGTTTGTATTAACGGTCACTTCTTTATTCCCACAATCTAACCATTCTGTTACTTCACCAGGTTTAAATTTAACACCTTTTGCTTTCATGTTTTCAAGCGCATTAGTTAGCTGAAACTCTCCTTTTTCTTTAATGTTGTTATCAATTAAATATTGAAGCTCAAGGGCTAATTTCATACCATCATTAAAATAATAGATTCCTATAATCGCTAAATCAGAAACAAATGTTTCTGGCTTTTCAATGAAATCTGTGATCTCATTACTTTCGTTAAGTTTAACTACACCAAAAGCACTTGGGTTTTCTATTTGCTTAACCCAAATAATCCCATCTGCAGAATTATCAAGAGTAAAATCAGCTTTAAAAAGTGTATCAGCAAAAGCAACAACAACATTTCCAGTTAATGATTCTTTAGCGCAAAGAATAGCATGTGCAGTTCCCAAGGCTTCCTTCTGATGATAAATAGTTCCTTTAGCACCTAAAGATTCAGCTATGTTTATTAAGTTTTCTTCAACTTCATTACCGAAATCACCAATTATAAATGCAATTTCATCTACTGTTTCATCACAAACTTTAGAAATGTCTTCAACTAGACGTTGAACTATTGGTTTGCCTGCAATAGGGATTAAGGGTTTAGGTACAGTTAGTGTATGTGGTCTTAATCTAGACCCTCTACCAGCCATTGGAACTATTATTTTCATATTTTTCAATTAAATCCAGTGCTGCCAAATCCGCCTGCACCTCTTTTTGTTTCGTTAAGTTCTGTTACTTCTATTAATTTCGGTTGTTCTATCTTTGCAATTACCATTTGAGCAATTCTATCACCATTTTTTATTTCTTTTTCTTCATTAGAAATATTTACAAGAATAACTCCTATTTCACCACGATAATCTGCATCAATTGTTCCAGGACTATTAAGAACTGAAAGACCTTTTTTTAAAGCCATTCCACTACGAGTTCTAATTTGTGCTTCAAAGCCATTTGGAAGCTCTAGAAACAAGCCTGTTTTTATTAAAACACGCCCAAGCGGCTCAATTACAACCATTTGATTCAAATTTGCTCTAATATCCATACCTGCTGAGCCAGATGTTTCATATGCTGGAAGAGGATGTTTAGATAAATTAATTATGTTCACATTCATATCTAAAATTATTTCACAAAACTACCATTTTTTCTTTCCTTATTTCTTTAAAATAAACGATTAAAATAAAAGTAAAGATTAAAAAAGTATGATAAGCATAACCAGCCCACTGATAGTTTTCCATAGGTTCAAAAGGCAGGCTTATTGCATAAAGCCCCGACCCAATAAAAACATATAAAAATATCTTTTTTAAGTCATAAGGAATGTGATAGTATTTTTGCCCAAGAAAATAACTAATCACCATCATTGAGAAGTAGCAAATTAATGTAGTAATTGCACAGGCTAAATATCCATAAATAGGAATAAGTAAATAATTAATTGTTAGCGTCAAAATTGCTCCAAACCCTGAAATGTAAGCTCCATATATTGTATGTTTACTCAATTTATACCAAATTGATAGGGTGGTGTAAATTCCCAGACAAATATTAGCAGCAAGAAGAATAGGAACAACGACTAACCCCTCCCAATAGATCTCATTAGGAATGAAATATTTGAAAATATGAAGATATAGAGTGATTGTTAAGAATATAAAAACCAATACAATCACAAAATAGGTCATTATTTTTGAGATAATAGTTTTTGAGTTTTTGTCAGCTTCATTTTTAAAGAAAAAAGGTTCAGAGGCATATCTAAATGCCTGAATAAACATGGTTACAATCATTGTGATTTTATAATTCGCACCATAGATCCCATTTTTCTCTAAAGCCTTTGTAAGTGATTCTGTTGAATTAAAGCCTTCCTCAATATAGCTGTTATACAGGATGTTTTTTAACATTGCCCTATCCAAAGTTTCGTTTATTACATAAGCTAACCCAATAAATAGCATTGGAGACGAATATGCGAACATTTTTTTAAGTAATTCCCATCGGAATTCACCTTTAAAAGACATCTCAGGAACGAGTAATAAAAATTTGATTACACTTGAAATTAAATTAGATATAAAAACATACCCAACCCCAATTTCAGGATTGTATAATTGATTAATCAACCAATTAGTATTTCCAGCATCAAAATTTGATTTACAATAATAAATAAAAAATAAATTCAGAGAAATATTAACTCCAACATTGGCGAAATTTACCAAGGCAAATTTCTTTGCTTTAAATTCAGATCTCAGTTTAGCTAGTGGAATAGAAGAAATAGCATCTAAGGCTACAATAATCCCAAACCAAATGATGTATTCAAAATGATCTGGATATTTTAACCAATCGGCAATAGTTTGTGAAAAAAAAGTTATCACAATAATAAAAAAACTAGAAGTCGTAAATAGTGAATAAAGAGTGTTTGAGTAAACATCAGAGGGTTTGTTCTCTTTGATTGTAGAAAATCTAAAATAGGATGTTTCCATTCCGTAGGTTAGTAATACTACAAGAAATGCAACATAGGCATATAATTCAGTGATTATGCCATATTGCTCATTGGTAAATTGAAGAGCATAAAGAGGGGTAAGTAAAAAATTTAAAAAACGACCAATAATACTACTTGATCCATAGATAGCTGTTTGACCCGCTAATTTTTTTAAAACACTCAATACTAATAAGTTTTAAGTAAAGTAACGAAGTATATTCTTTGAATATTATTCGAAACGTTCTTAATATCAACAATTTTAGCTTAACAAAAAATGGAAACTAATAAGAGTCAAAAATTAGGTTTTCTTTTTTCAAGAAAGGCAGAAGTTCCTTCAATAAATTCTTCGGTGCCAAAACAATCGCCAAAAGCGTTAATCTCTTCTTGATAGCCATCAACACCATCTTTATAATTAGCATTAACGGCACGTATTGCATTACCTACGGCCATTGGAGAATTTCTCATTATACGTGAAGCCATTTTTATAGAAAAATCTGTTAATTCAGAAAGTGACACTACATGATTTACTAACCCAATTTTTAATGCCTCTTGGGCATTAATCATGTTGGCAGTCATTATTAACTCCATTGCTTTCCCCTTTCCTGTTAGGTGTGCTAATCGCTGTGTTCCTCCGTATCCTGGTATTACACCAAGTCCAACTTCTGGAAGACCAAGTTTTGCACTTTCAGCTGCAATTCTAATGTGAGAAGCCATTGCAAGTTCCAAACCACCACCAAGTGCAAAGCCATTTATAGCTGAGATGACTGGTTTAGACAAGTTTTCAACCAAATTAAAGAGCTTGTCATGTCCGTCAGAAGACAATTTTTTACCTTCTTGTCGAGAAAATCCAGCAAATTCTTTTATATCGGCTCCTGCAATGAAAGCTTTTTCACCCTGTCCTGTTAATATTAGAACTCTTACCGCATTATTATTTTGTGCTGCATTAATAGCGTGATGTAATTCATCAATGGTTAGCTTGTTTAGGGCGTTTAGCTGTTTAGGGCGGTTTATTGTTATTGTTGATATGCCATTTTCATTATTGGCTAGAATATTTTGATAGTTCATCTTTCAAATTTAGTTAAAACAAAGAAATAGAATATTTTCTATAATTCGTTTTTTAAAGCAATTCAATTTAAATACTATTAGTTTTGCTAGATGAATTTTGAATTTGAAAAAAAGTGGAGAGAAACAGTTTCTATTATTTCAAAAAACTTTGATGAACAAATTGATTTACAATCAATTTTATTTTTGATTGGGTTACAAGAATTAAATTTAAGAGCTGATAGGTTAAGTAAAGATCAAAAAATAGAAGTTATTCATGTTGCTATATGTACTCTTTTAGAGCCCTATGGATATTATGAAAATATAGGATTAGATAATGATGGTTGGCCACATTTTGAAAGCAGAAAAAAAATACCAAATGTGAACGAGAAAGAGCAGGAACAAATAATTAAAGAAGCAATAATAGATTACTTTAATTAAATATAAACAGTTTCCTCTGTTGTTACTTCTTCTTCAATTTGAATAACAGAAACTTTTGTTCCATTAACAAGAAGATCTAAAACTGCAAACCCAGCCTGTCCAGATTGATATAATTCATTAAAATTAAACACGGCTTGCCCCTGAGGATTACTTGCCGCAGTTACGTCTATTCTAGTCGAATCTGGGTTGCCTGCTAGATACATTAACCTAACATTTGCACCTATAACCATCTCGTTAGAAACACTATCTAATACATTAACAATAACAATGGTGTCTTTCTTTTTGTAACAAGAAGAAATAGTGAAAATAACAAGCAGCAATAAAATTGCTGATTTTATATAATTTGAAGCTGTAGTCATTTTTGTCTTGTTTTATCCGGCAAGTTATCTTACAAATGCCTTAATTTGTGTAATATAACAAAGTTAAAAAAAAATATGAACTCAAATAATAGACTATTCTCATCATTTCTAGTTTCTGCTGTTTTTATTTTATATATAAGTTCAGGATGGTTGTTTTCATCTTCATATGCTCAGACAGATAGTATTAAAATTCATATGATCACTAATAAAGGAGCTGTTGTATTATATCTTTATCCTGAAACACCCATTCATCAACAAAACTTTATCAATTTAGTGGAAAAAAGATTTTATGAAGGAGTTTTGTTTCATAGAGTAATGAAAGATTTCATGGCTCAAGCTGGGGATCCAAATTCTAAAAATGAACTATACACTGGCTCCTTGGGTAAAAACAGTGAAGGAGAATCTATACCGGCAGAGTTTAAACCAAAATTTTTTCATAAAAAGGGAGCTCTTGCAGCAGCAAGGCAGCCCGATAACATAAATCCTGCTAAGTCTTCAAGTGGTAGTCAGTTTTACATTGTTCAAGGAAAAGTTCACACCAAAGATCAGTTGCAAAACATGGAAGCTAGAATAAACGCTCAAAAAGAAGGTGATGCAATCAAAATGTTCCTTCAAAAGGAAGAAAATGTAGAGTATTTAAATTTTTGAAAAAATGTCAAAAAGAAAACTTGAGAGATAGTATGAACATTACAATTGAAGAAATAAAACCTTTTGCAACAAAAGAAATGGAGCTGTTTAAATTTTCTAAACAGGCACTCATAGATTATACTACTATTGGGGGAACACCCCATTTAGATGGTGGATATACAGTGTTTGGAGAAGTTATTAAAGGATTGGAAGTTGTCGACACTATTTGTAATATGGATACTTTTCAGAATAATCGCCCTAAAGAAGATGTAAAGATTATTTCCATGTCTTTAATTAAATAAAAATGCTAGATAAAGTAAAAGAAATACAAAGTGAAGTAGCAGATTTTAATGCTCAATCGATTGAAAAATTAGAGGCATTCAGAATAGCTTACCTTGGGAAAAAAGGCAAGGTAACTTTGCTTTTTAATGAGTTTAGAAACGTTCCTAATGATCAAAAAAAGGAATTTGGGGCTCAACTTAACGTTTTGAAAAAAACAATTCAAAGCAAAATAATTGAGTTAAAAGAACAGATTGGTTCAAAGAAGCTTAATTCAAAAACAGAGATTGATTTAACTGTTCCTCCTCAACCCTATGAATTAGGATCAAGGCATCCAATATCAATTGTTAAAAATGAGATTATTGAAATTTTTTCAAACATTGGGTTTTCTATTTCTGAAGGACCAGAAATTGAAGATGATTGGCATAATTTTTCTGCACTAAATTTTCCAGAAAATCATCCTGCAAGAGATATGCAAGACACCTTTTTCATATCAAAAGACATAGCATTAAGAACACACACCTCTTCGGTTCAAGTTAGGGAAATGGAAAAGAGACAACCACCGATAAGAACGATTTCTCCAGGGAGAGTTTTTAGAAATGAAGCTATTTCCGCAAGGGCGCATTGTTTTTTTCATCAAGTAGAAGGGTTGTTTATTGATAAAAATGTTTCTTTTGGTGATTTAAAACAAACGCTTAGTTATTTCACTAAACAAATGTTTGGAGACAAAACTAAGATTAGGTTAAGACCTTCTTATTTCCCATTTACAGAACCATCGGCTGAAGTTGATGTTTCTTGTACTATATGTTCGGGAAAGGGTTGTAACGTTTGTAAATATTCAGGATGGTTAGAAATCATGGGCTGTGGAATGGTAGATCCAAATGTTTTGGACAATTGTAAAATTGATTCTAAAATATATACCGGGTTTGCTTTTGGAATGGGCATTGAAAGAATTGCTCAACTCAAATATCAAGTAAATGATTTGCGACTGTATTCAGAAAATGATTTAAGATTTTTAGGGCAATTTAAATCAGCTAACATTTAGTTATTTAAAATCCCAATTATAGCTTTTCATATTTTCTAGACATTTTTGCAATAGCTCTATTGCGTTGCCAACATCATCTTTATGCACCATTTCTATCACTTGATGAATGTGCCTTGTAGGAATTGATACTGCTCCAGCTATTGAGCCTCCAGGTGTCATTCTTTGAATTCCAGAAGTGTCAGTTCCACCTGCAGTTAGTATTTCATTTTGCCATTTAATATTGTTATTACTTGCTGTCTCTTTCATGAAACTAACCATTCTTGTATCACAAATAGTACTTGCGTCCATTATTTTTATAGCAACACCTTTCCCTAGCTCAGTTATTTTCTCATGATTAGCAGCTCCTGGCACATCAAATGCAATAGTTGTATCAATTCCAAATCCAAAATCAGGCTGAATTTCTTGAGTGGCAACATTAGCCCCCCTTATTCCAACTTCTTCTTGTACAGTAAATACAGCATACACATCGTGACTAGGATTTTTCAGTCTCTTAATTAATTCTAGCAAGATAAATACAGAAATTCTGTTGTCTAAGCTTTTACAATTAAAGCAATCGCCCATTTCTATAAATCCTCTTTTTCTAGTTATTGGGTTCCCTACTGAAATTAATTTTTCTACCTCTTTTTTACCCATTCCAAGATCAATAAAATAGTCTGTTATTTTTGGAACTTTATTTTTTTCATCTGGAGTCATCACATGTAAAGGTTTTGAACCCATCACACCAATTAAATCTTTTTTACCATGTACAATTACTCTTTGAGATGTAAGTGTTTTTGGATCGAATCCTCCAAGAGTGTGAAATCTTAAGAACCCGTTTTCATCTATGTGTGTAACAATGAATCCAATCTCATCCATATGGGCTCCAAGCATAACTTTTTTACTGCTATCCTTCCCTTTAATTAATACGGTCAAATTCCCCATGTTGTCTATGGAATATTTTGCACCTATTCTTTCAATTTCTGAAATAATTAAATTTCTAACTCTATTTTCAAATCCAGAAGTTCCTGCTACTTCACAAATTTCTTTTAACAGTGGTATATTCATTTTTATTTTTTTAATCAATTTCACTTAGCTTTAGCATGTTCGTTTTCCCAGCCTCTTCAATTGGCATGCTAGCCGTGTTAATTATTAAATCTCCTTTAGAAACAAGTCCATTTTTGCTTAGAAAAATTTTAATATCTGCAATTGTATTATCAGTACTTACCATTTTGTTATAGTAAAATGTTTTAACTCCCCAAACTAATGATAGGCATGAAAGAAGATTTCTATTGCTAGAAAAAACAAAAATGGATGATTTGGGCCGTTGACTTGAAATTTTGAATGCTGTATATCCAGAATGAGTCATAGTTATGATTGCTTTTGCTTGTACTCTCTTTGCAAGTCTACAAGCATTAAAACAAACTGAATCAGTAATGAATCTTGCATGATTTTCTGTTGGAAAAGCTTCTTGATTAAACAAATTAGAATAATTTGTTTCTACTTCATTAATAATTCTTGCCATAATATCTATCACTTCAATAGGATTATCTCCTACAGAAGTTTCAGCACTAAGCATAACAGCGTCAGCACCATCCATAACAGCATTTGCAACATCATTAACTTCTGCTCTTGTTGGAGTTATACTATTTATCATACTCTCCATCATTTGAGTTGCAATAATTACAGGCTTTGCGAGCTTTAATGCTTTTTTTACAATTTCTTTTTGGATTATAGGAACACTTTCTAATGGTATTTCAACTCCTAAATCTCCTCTAGCAACCATTACACCATCTGTAACTTCAAGAATTTCGTTTAATGAGTTAACCGCTTCTGGTTTTTCAATTTTAGCAATTACTTTAGCACTTCCATTTAAGAGTTTTATTTCTTCTTTTAATTCAATAACATCTTTGGCCGATCGCACAAATGACAACCCAATCCAATCTACTTTGTTTTCTAAAGCTACCTTAAGATCGTGTCTATCTTTCTCTGTTAAACTAGGGGTGGAAATAACTGTGTTTGGCAAGTTTACCCCTTTGCGAGAATATAAGACACCCCCAGCAATAACTTTGGTAGTAACCTGATTAGTTTTATTTGTTTGGGTTACTTCTAAAATAATTTTACCATCATCCAATAAAATACGTTCTCCAGGTTTCACGTCTTTAGGAAGGTTTAAATAACTAATTTTTGCAGTATTAACATTTCCTTCTTCAACTGTTGTATCTAATGTGAATTTAGCACCGTTTTTTAGGTCAACTCCTGCTTCGGGCATAGCACCGATTCTAATTTTAGGACCTTGTAAGTCGGCTAAAATTGAGGTGTGAACGGAGAGTTCTGTATTTATTTTCCTTACATTTTTAATAGCTTGAACATTATCTTGTTCAGACCCGTGAGAGAAATTGATTCTTGCAACATTTACTCCTTGTAATATTAATTTCCTTAAGACTTCAAGTGATGCTGAAGCAGGCCCTATAGTGGCAATAATTTTAGTTTTTCTATCCATTTTAAAATATTAAATTTTCTTTAGACACAAGTGAATCTACCGAAACACTATAAGCCGTTAAAATAAAAGGAATTTTTTTAATATGTGTTATAGCATCATTAATATCAACAGGATAATTCTCTTTTACCATTACAAAATAATCTAAATGGGGCAGTTCATTAATAAGTAGACCGTTTGTACTCCGATTATTAATTAAATAATACTCGTTTAAGGTGTCATCATTTTTATACTCAAATACTGAATAAAAAGAAGTTTTTTTTCTTTTTTTAAGCACAAGTTCTAAATCTGTTTCTGTTTTTGTTAATTCAACACCTAATGCTTGATTTAAAGCCCAACATATTCTATAATCTTTTTCGTGGCAGCTTATGCCGATGAGTTGAAACTCAAATTCAAAATCATTTTCAAGAAAATGCTTCATGCGTTATTTTGTGTTTGTATAATATATAAGCCATTAGCTAATGGGCGCTAATAATAATCTTATCTCCTTTTTTTACATTTGAGATGTCTATATTTTTATTATATGTTTTAATATCTGCAACACTTAACCCATTGTATTTCTCGGCAATATCCCAAATGGTATCCCCCTCTTTTATGATGTAGAATTTTGAAATAGGTAATTTTTCTTCATAGTGTTTATTATTTAAAGCAATTGAAGAGTAATGATAAATACTGTCTTGTTGCATCAAAAAATCCGAAATTAAAAATGATGGTAAACACAATGAATATTTAGAGTTGCTTTTGGGAATTATTCCTTCATTATATGAAGGGTTTAGAAATGAAATTTTCTCTACATCATAGCTTAGCCATTCTTCTAAAGTTGCAAAAGTGACACGTTCGTTTACAAGCAGTGTGTCAACATCATAATAAACATAAGGAAGTTCTTCAGCAGTTTGACCTCCAATGTAATTGTAATTCATCATGTAATTAACAGCCGTAAATGCTGGAATATAATTTTGAGTTTCTTTTGGTAGAAAAGGTCTAACTTTCCAATAGTCAGTTTCTCCTCCTGCTCTTCTGATTGCTTTATTTAAGTTTCCTGGTCCAGCATTATAAGCTGCTAAAGCTAAATTCCAATCATCATAAATTGAGAATAATTTTTTTAAATAGAGGCAAGCTGCCTCAGTTGATAATAATGGATCTTTTCTTTGATCAATAAACGAACTTATTTCTAGCCCCATCATCTTTCCCGTTCGAGGCATAAATTGCCACAATCCAACAGCTCCTGCTCGAGATTTCGCCTTTGGGTTTAAGGCAGATTCTACAATTGGAAGGTACTTTAGTTCTAAAGGTAGCTCATGCTTTATTAGCAGTTCTTCAAATATTGGGAAGTAAAACTTTCCATAATTAAACATTTTAGCGGTTAATTTCTTTCTTTTTTCAGAATAAGTTTTGATGTAGTTTAATATTAATTCAGAAGAATTAAAATCAAAGGGTGTTTGATGATTTAAATAATTAATTCTTTTTTCTATTTCTTTTATTGAGTGCTTAACAGTGGAATCGTTTAAGTGATTTGAGTTATAGTATGTGTCTTTTGTCCCTTGATGTAAAAGAGCAATATTAGCTTCATAAAGTTTAATTGCAGAATCATTAACCGCAAATAAGGTATCCTGACCATTAATTAATAAAGTAATAAGACAAAAAGAAAGAAGAAAATATTTTTTAATTGACATTAGTTTAATTCGTTCATCATGTATGAAGCGCAAGCTAGTAGTTTTTCTTCTTCAAATTTATTTGTCATTAATTGAATTCCGAACGGCATGTTGTTAGTATGATTGCCTAAGGGTATTGATATTGCAGGGTTACCTGCAATATTTGCATGAACAGTAAAAATGTCTTGGAGATACATTTTTATTGGGTCTTTAATTTCGTCAAGACCAAATGCCGTTGTTGGAGCAGTAGGCAAAAGAATTAAGTCGTGAGCCTTAAAAAGCTCATCCGTTTTATCTTTAATTAGTCGCCTTACCCTTAGAGCTTTTGTGTAATAAGCATCGTAATAACCTGCGCTTAAAACAAAAGTACCCAACATGATTCTTCGTTTCACTTCTAAACCAAAACCTTCTGATCTTGTTTTAAAATACGTTGTTTCAATGTCCTTAGAGTTTTTACTTCTATAACCATAATGAGCACCATCGTATCTTGCTAAATTAGAGGATGCCTCAGCTGTAGTTAAAACGTAATAAGTTGGAATTAGAGAATCAACATACGGAAAACTAACTTCTTTCACTTTATGACCTAACTCTTTTAACTGAGCGATTTTATTTATGAAATCATCTTTTATCTCATTGTCAATTGCATTAGAATTTAAATATTCTGAGGGAACAGCAATGTGTAGAGATTTGGGAAGAGATTTTAACGAATTGGAGTATTCAGGTACAGGCTCATTTGAAGACGTACTGTCATAATCATCTTGACCTGCGATAACTTCCATTATAATTGCAGCATCCTCAATGTTATTTGTTAATGGTCCAATTTGATCGAAGCTAGATCCATATGCAATTAACCCGTGTCTTGAAACTCTCCCATAAGAAGGTTTGAGCCCAACTACACCACAAAAAGAAGCTGGCTGTCTGATTGAACCTCCTGTATCAGAACCTAATGACGCCAGGCAGAGGCCTTCAGCAACTGCTGCGGCTGAACCACCTGAAGATCCTCCAGGAACTTTTGTCAAATCATGTGGGTTTAAAACAGGACCATAAATGCTGTTTTCATTAGAGCTTCCCATTGCGAATTCATCACAATTTAATCGACCGATAATTATAGCGTCTTCGTTCAACAAACGTTCTATAGCTGTTGAATTGTAGACCGAATTAAAGTTTTCTAATATTTTGGAACTTGCTGTTAACGGTTTGTTTTTAATGCAAATATTGTCTTTTACGCCAATTATTAAACCAGCTAGCTTTTTAGCGGTTCCAGATTTAATCTTTTCATCAATTTCTTGAGCGCTTTTTAAAGCGCTTTCTGAATATACCTCAATGAAGGCGTTGCTTTTAGAAGCCGAAATTCTTAAGTAAATATTGCTTTAAAAGCTCACTACAAGTTAAATTACCTGTAATAAAAGCACTTTGAATGTCTGATAAAGAGTTGTAAGAGTCCAAAAAAAACTAATCTTTTTTTAAATCTGTAGAGCTAGAATCGTCTTTGTCATTTTTAGAGGCATCTTTGAATTCTTTCATTCCTTTTCCAAGCCCTTTCATGAGTTCAGGAATTTTTTTCCCTCCAAAAAGTAATACTATGATTAAAACAATCATTACTAATCCCGGCACTCCTATATTCTGTATAAATAAAATTGTTTCCATAATTTAATAAGTTAGGACAAAGTTAAGAAAAATTAATGAGTGATATCAGTTCTTATTTGTTCAATTATTAATCTAACATCGGAAATAACGTCATCATTAATCAAAAGGGTTCCGCTGCTTAAATTATCATTGTTTTTTATTGTTTTATCTTCCAATTCAAGCATAGCGAATGCCGAATTTATTTCTTCTAAAGGCTCAATTACAGTTTCAAATGTATGGCTTGATACACGTTTGTTTTTCAACAGCTCGAGAACACTTCTAGAGCTGTATTTTTGTTGACATATAATTGATTTAATCTCTTGATTGCCTTGCATTTGATTTGAAATCTGAGTAGCAATATATAATCCTTCAATCCATCCACCAGCAATAATTAATGCACTTATACTTTCACGATCATCATCCTTAAGAGACATTTCAACTTTCCAAAAGAGATCACTTATTATTACTTGCATAGAGTCTTTGCTGTTAATATTATTTTCAACCCTTTCTTTAACCTCTTCATTAAGGATATTTCCAAGGCCTAGTTTCTCACCTAATATCTTTGTGCTGTTTAAATAAAACATTGTTTCTTGATTCTTACTAGATACAATAGTGTAATTTAAATCTGAACCGTATAATCCAAGTAAAAGAGCTTGTTCTTCTGATGTGTAGTCGTTTTGTGCTTTATTTGGATCTAAAGGCAAAGAGAAGTCATAAATCGCCCCTGCTTTTTTAAGGATGTAGGCTGTTTCCATTGGAGTAGGAACATTGAAATATATATTCTCAACATGTGTGTCTTGAATTTCAATAATAGTGTCAATTGGCTGACTGTTTATATTAGAATTCTTTTCATAATTTGAAGTTTCATTACAAGAGAATAAAAAAACAATAAAAAACAAGATTATGTAGGGACACTTGAACTTCCGCATAACATAAAAATAATTTAAATATGTTATATAGACAAAACTAGTATAAAATTAATGTGCATCTAGCCAATTATCTGCAATTCCCATTTCGACATTTAATGGAACTTTAAGATTAACAGCACCAGACATGTTTTTTTCAACTAGCTCTAACATCACATCTTTTTCTTCGTTAAATAAGTCAAAAACTAACTCATCATGAACTTGAAGTAAAAGTTTTGACTTTAGGTTTCTTAATTGCATTTCTTTCCTTATGTTAATCATTGCAATTTTAATTATGTCTGCAGCACTTCCTTGAATTGGAGCGTTTATTGCATTTCTTTCTGCAAACCCTCTTATTGGAGCATTTCTACTGTTAATATCTTTTAAATGTCTTTTTCTGTTTTTTATGGTCTCTACGTACCCATTTTCTCTTGCGAAATCAACCATAGAGTCCATGTATGTTTTAATATCTGGAAATTGTTCAAAATAGTTATCAATTATTTCTTTGGCTTCACCTCTTTTAATTCCTAGTCTTTGAGATAAACCAAATGCGGTTATACCATAAATAATACCGAAGTTCACCATTTTTGCTTTTCTACGCATATCTTGAGTTACATCCTTAAAATCTACTTTAAAGACTTTTGCTGCGGTAGACGAGTGAATGTCTATGTTGTTTTTAAAGGCATCAATCATACTCTTATCGCCACTTAAAGCAGCAATAATGCGTAATTCAATTTGAGAATAATCTGCTGCTAATATTGAGTAGTCTTTGTTTCTAGAAATAAAAGCTTTTCTAATTTCTTTACCCATTTCAGTTTTAATGGGAATGTTTTGAATATTTGGATTGGTTGAACTTAGTCTGCCTGTAGCAGCCACTGTTTGCATAAATGTAGTATGCAATCTATTTGTTTGAGCAGAAATCAATTTAGGTAGAGCATCTACATAGGTAGATTGTAACTTTTTTTGTTGTCTGTATTCAAGAATTTCTTTGACAATTTGATGCTTGCTTGCTAATTTCAGAAGAGTTTGTTCATCGGTCTTGTATTGACCGGTTTTAGTTTTCTTTGCTTTTTCATCAAGAGCTAAATGATTAAATAAAATATCGCCCAATTGTTTAGGAGAGTCAATGTTGAAATCAACTTCACTAAAACCATAGATAGTAGATTTTAAATTTTTAATCGACTCTTCAAGCATAATAGAGAAATCTGATAAAGATTTAGTGTCTAAACAAATGCCTTCATTTTCCATCTCCATAAGAACAATTGAAAGAGGAATTTCAATGTCATAGAAAAGAGATTCTAGTTTTTCTTTTTTAATAGCGGGTTCAAAAACTTGATAAAGTTGAAAAGTTATATCGGCATCTTCAGCTGCATAATCTTTAATAATATCTGCAGGAATTTCAAGCATGCTTTTCTGGTTCTTTCCTTTTTTTCCTATTAAAGTTTCAATTGAAATTGGCTTGTAAGATAAATAGTTATTAGCTAGCACATCCATACCGTGTCTTTGGTCTGGTTTTAGAAGATAATGTGCTATCATGGTATCGAAAAAAGGCCCAACAACATTAACCTTATTAGATTTAAGAACTGCGGCATCAAATTTTAAATTGTGTGCAATTTTTAATATTGAAGAATCTTCAAAAAACGATTGGTAAATGTTTAAAGTATTAGGGTTTTCAGAAATAGAACAGTAGTAAGCTTCTCCTTTTTTAAAACAAAAAGCTAGCCCAATTATTGAAGATTCTCTTGGATTTAATCCTGAAGTTTCAGTGTCAAAACACACTGTTTTTTGGTTGCATAAAATTTTGACGAATTCTTTATGCTCTAACTCAGTAGAAATTAAAGTGTAATTTGGGTTTAAATCCTGAATGGTTTTGTATTCGACAGGCTGAACCTCCTCTTTTATACTCTCCCCAACTGAACC
This sequence comes from uncultured Flavobacteriales bacterium, assembly GCA_943788115.1. Classification (GTDB taxonomy): domain Bacteria; phylum Bacteroidota; class Bacteroidia; order Flavobacteriales_D; family Parvicellaceae. The sequence continues at coordinate 96,099 of CALSPA010000006.1, read as the reverse complement.
TCCAAATAAAGACATTTGCCCAGAACTGCTTGTTGGTTTTAATTCTACTTCATCTCCTAAAAGTCTTTTAGATAAGCGGTTAAATTCCAATTCAGATAATAACTCTAAAACTTCTGGTTTATTAGGCTGTTTTATAATAAACTCTTCAGGAATAAATTCTATTGGACTATCCAATATTATAGTGGCGAGTTTTTTAGAAAGCAGGCCTTGTTCTGCAAAATTTTCAACATTTTCTTTTTGTTTACCTTTTAATTCGTGAGTGTTTTTAAGAAGACCTTCAACACTTCCATATTGGCCTGATTAATTTTTTTGCAGTTTTTTCTCCAATTCCAGGAATTCCAGGAATGTTGTCAACGGCATCTCCCCAAAGTCCCAATATATCAATTACTTGTTTTGGGGTTTCTATTTCAAATTTTTCACAAACTTCTTTTACACCTAAAATTTGAAATGGATTTCCTGACCTTCCGGGTTTATATATGAATGTATTTGAGCTTACAAGCTGTGCAAAATCTTTATCTGGAGTCATTAAATAAGTTATAAAGCCTAATTCTTCAGCTTTTACTGCTAATGTGCCCATTAAATCATCTGCTTCATATCCCTCTAATGAGACAATAGGAATTTTCAATGCCTTAAGAAGATTTTTTATATAAGGAATGGCAAGCTGAATGTCTTCTGGCATTTTATCTCTATTGGCTTTATAATCTGAAAACATCTCTTCCCTAATCCCTTGCCCAGGAGTATCGAAAACAACTCCTAAATGAGTTGGTTTTTGATTGTTTAATATTTCAAGTAAGCTATTTGTAAATCCAAAAACAGCAGAAGTATTCATTCCCTTTGAGTTATATCTTGGGTTTCTAGCAAAAGCGAAATGAGCTCTATATATTAAAGCAAAGGCATCAAGAAGGTAAAGTTTTTTTTCAGACATATTTAAAGTTGTTCATAGATAACGTGTAAAACAGTTTGCCCCACAGCCATTAGAGTTGGTTTGTGGATGTTGTCAATGTTGTCTTGGTGAGTATGGTGGAATTTCCCAAAATCAAACCTTCCATTGGTTGTTCTAGGAGTGTAATGAATAATATCTATTGTTGGTATTCTGTAAAGTTGATTTATATAGGTGTGGTCGTCAGTTATTGGTGGGGCAAGTTTATTCACAAAATAATCTCCATAACCCAATTGCTGCGCACGTTTCCATATAATGTTTAGTTTTTGAGCAGCAAATTGTCTGGAAATTCCTTCTTTGGGAAATTTAGCATTTTCTCCACCTACCATATCTAATAAAATTCCATATTTAGGTTTGTAATTCTCAATGAGAATGTTTTTGCAAAAATACTGTGAACCAAGGCACCATGTATCATTCATGGAGTTTAGGTCAAAAAACTGACCGCTCATATTTGGAGCGCCATAATCCTCAGCATCAAATAAAATAATGTCAACTCCAATTAGCGGATCTAATAATGATATGTTTCTAGCAATCTCTAAAAGTACACCAACACCACTTGCGCCATCATTTGCCCCATCAATTGGAAGGTTAACTCTTTCGCTGTCTCTGTCAGCAAATGGGCGAGTGTCCCAATGTGCACAAAGCATAACTCTGTCTTTCATTTCAGGTTTATGCCTTGCAACAATGTTGTTAATATTAAGCTTTGCACCATTAAAAGCAATTACTTTGCCTTTCTGAGTCAATACTTGAAAGTTTAAAGCAGTCAACTTTTTTTCTAACCATTCACCACAATTATAATGAGGAATCGAATTAGGTACTCTTGGCCCAAAATCTACTTGTTTTTTTATATAGCTAAAGGCTGAATCCGCATTAAAAACAGGAGTTTCAACTTTAGGATGCATTGTAACATTTTCGTTTTTTTCTATAACGGGGGTTTCTATTTCTATAGATTCTATTTCTTGCTGACAGCTAAGAATAAACGGAATTAAGAATAATAGAAAATACTTGTAGTTCTTAGTATGCATTTAATGGAAAATTATTTGTCAAAGATAAAAACCTGTTTAATTCTATGAAATGGTTTGTCAATATTGATAATAACAATCCCAAATAAAAGGATAAATAACCCAGCTAGTTGAATAAATGTTGTTTTTTCTCCATATAAAGATCCAAAGACTACCGCAACAACTGGGATTAAGTAGGTTATTGAAGACGCAAATACAGGACTTGAGATTTTAATTAGCCTATTAAAAATTAACACAGCTACTGCGGTTCCTAATAAAGCCAAAATAAAAACAGCAATTAAACCTTCTTTTTCAATTTCACCATTTGATATTTCGAAAAAAAAATCTTTGCTCCACAGAAATAAAAGCGAAGGGATTCCAATAAAGCAAAAAGATATAGAGGTGATTAAATTGGGGTGAAGATGATTGAGTTTGTATTTAATTACATTTAAGCTTATAGCATAGCAAAGAGATCCAGAAAGAACCATAATTAATGGTGTGGCTGGAAGGAGAGAGAAACTTTGTGAAACATCAATTCCAACAATTAAAAAAGTTCCAATTATGCCAGTTAATATTCCAAAAAAATGCTTTAAATTCCATATAAACTTGAAAAATAAAACTGCAATAATAATTGTGAAAACTGGAACGAGAGAATTTAACATTCCTGTAACGGCACTACTTAGTTCGAGTTCTGCAAAAGCAAATAGAAAAGCAGGTATGCCATTGCCTAAGAACCCAGAAATTAACAAATAGGGTGTGTCTTTTAATTTCACTTTTTTAAAATGAATTATTGCAAGTGGAAGCAAGAAAATAAATGCCAAGCTTAATCTTAATGCTGCAAGAATTTCGGGTGATAATCTTAAGTTTCCAGCATCATCCATTAATGCTATTTTTATTAATAAAAATGAGCTCCCCCAAATTATTGAAAGAAGAATTAGAAATACCCAGGATTTAATTTGGCTTTTCACTGTTTGTTTGCAATAAATTATTAAACAAATACGTTTTAGGTTAAATATCGTTATTTTCGTTAAAATTAATTTGAAAAAATGAAAAATATTATTTTAAGTATTCTTGTTGTGTTTATGTTTTTTGGTTGTTCAAATAACTCGATTGATTTAAATAATGATAATGTTGAGGTTTTTACTAATCATCAGAGTGAATTTTTAGTGAAAGGAATGATGTGTGAAAGAGGGTGTACTTCTTATTTGAAAAATAAGATATCAGAATTTACTGGAGTAGTTAACTGCAATATAGACTTTTCGGTTTCAAAACTTTTAGTTGATTATAATAATGAAATTGTATCTTCAGATGAAATAATAGCTTTTGTTAGTGATCTTAATAATGGTCAATATTCTCTTGAACTACTTTCAGACAAAATTATTACCAGTGTTAATACTGAAAATAATTTAAGCAACTCTCAGGAAGATGAAATCAGTGTTGTTGATTTTGGTTTTCAGCTACCCAACCTTACTCATCTTTTTACTAATTGGCTATAAATCAGTTGCTAATAATTCACAATTTCATTTGTAATTTCATAGATTAGATATTTATGAATTTATATTCTCAAAAACAAAGGTGGAAGTATCTTTTAGGGTTAATAGCTTTTTTAATTGTTATTGGAACAAATTGGTACGCATCTCACATTGCTAGTAAAGTTCAAAAAGAGGAGCGTCAAAAAATAAAGCTTTGGAGTCAGGCTATTAGTAAAAAAGCTGATTTAGTTAAGTTAACAAATCAATCTTTCTTTGCGCTTTCTGAAAAAGAAAGAGAGAATGTAGAGCTTTGGGCAAAAGCAGAAAAAGAATTTGAGAAACCATTAAATGATTATGGGTTTGCATTATACATCATCCAGAAAAATGTAGATACTATATATAAAAATGACAACATTCCTTTAATTCTAACGGATCAAAATGATCAATTTATTTCTTATGTGAATTTACCAGAATTAGATTCAATCGAAAATATAATAAGAAAAGCAAAAAACTCCAATAATATAACAGACGAACAAGGTTTTATAAAGCTTAAGAATAAAAAATTAGCTTCATTGATAAAGACTTGGAGAGAGAAAAATCCACCAATTGAAATTTCATATTCCAAAGTTAAAAGTCAGCGAGTGTATTTTTCGAATTCTCAAGAGTTTTACGATTTACAATATAAAAGAGATTCGTTAATTCAATCCTTTAATAAAGATTTAATAAATAATTCAGCTCTTGTCCCTGTGGTTTTTATTAATTCAAATACAAATGAAATAATTGCATCCAATGTTAATTCTAAGGACATTGAAGATGTAGTGTTGAAAATGAAAAATGAAAATGTTCCAATTCAAATAGATCTAGGAGATGGAAAAAGTGGGGTTATATATTATTACGAATCTCTAACATTAAAGCAGTTAAGGTATTTCCCATATGTAATGTTAGGTGTTATAAGTTTATTTTTATTTGTAGCATATTTACTTTTTAGCACATTTAGAAGGGCAGAACAAAATCAAGTCTGGGTAGGTATGGCAAAAGAAACTGCTCACCAGCTAGGAACACCTTTATCTTCATTAATGGCATGGTTAGAAATTTTAAAAGATCAAGGTGTTGATCATGATTCAATTGCCGAAATGAATAAAGATGTTATAAGGTTGGAAACAATAACGGAAAGATTTTCTAAAATAGGTTCTACTGCTAAACTTGAAACTTTAAACATAGTTGAACTTGTTACTGGTTGTATAGATTACATGAAGGGAAGAATTTCTAAGAAGGTAAATATTGAGATTAACAACAAAGGAGTTAACTTAAATTGTGAAGTTAACAAAGCACTATTTGAATGGGTAATCGAAAATGTTGTTAAAAATGCTGTTGATGCTATGCAGGGAGAGGGAAAGTTGACTATTAACTTTGGTTTAGACAATAAAATGATTTCAATAGACATTTCGGATACTGGCAAGGGAATCCCGTTAAATAAAACGAAGAATGTTTTCGAGCCTGGATATACTACCAAAGAAAGGGGCTGGGGCTTAGGTTTGTCATTAGCAAAAAGAATTATTGAAGAACATCACGATGGAAAAATATTTGTTCTTACAACTGAAATCAAAGCGGGAACTACATTTAGAATCTTACTAAAGACGATTAATTAATATTTCATTAAATGAGTACTTATGTAATTATTATAGCAGCTGCATTAATCATAATACTGAGTTTTATATTCAATATTATTTCTAACAAAACAAACATTCCAAGTGTCTTAATGTTGATTGTTTTAGGAGTAATTATTCAGCTTACAATTTGGGCTCCAAATACTGAAGCAAAGGATTCTCAACTTATGATGGGCCTTGAGATTCTAGGGAATGTCGGTCTTATTTTTATTGTTTTAGAAGCAGCTCTTGATCTGAAATTAAGAAGAGAAAAAATTGGTATGATTTTTAAAAGTTTCATAGTCGCTTTTTTTGCTTTAATTCTATCCTCTTTTGCCATAGCTTCATTGTTCATGCTCTTATGGTTTGAACCTCAATCGGCCAATAATGTGAATTGGATTACTGCTTTAATGTACGCTGTTCCATTGTCAATTATGAGTAGTGCTATAATTATTCCATCTGTTTCTAGATTGATGAAAGAGAAAAAAGAATTCATGATTTATGAAAGTACTTTTTCTGATATTTTGGGAATTATGTTTTTTTACTTTTTGAAGGACAATAGATACGTAGAATCAGCATCAGAAATTTTCAAAGAAGTTTCATTTAATATTGGAGCAACTGTATTAATAGCAGTTTTTATCAGCTATTTATTGGTTATATTATTTCAAAAGCTGAAAATGCAAGCAAAATACTTTTTGATGTTTTCGGTTCTTGTTTTATTATATGCAATCGGAAAAATGTTTCATATTTCTTCTTTAGTAATAATTCTATTTTTCGGTTTAATATTGAATAATAGCAAATTGTTTTTCCTTGGTCCTTTGAAGAGGTTTACTGTCGGTGAAAAACTAAAAGAATCTCTTCACGAATTACATGTAATTACACTAGAAACAGCTTTTGTTCTTAGGACTTTCTTCTTTGTTGTTTTTGGAATTACCATTTCCATTAGCTCTCTTTTCGATTGGAGGTATGGTTTAATTAGTTTAGTCATTGTTTGTGTCTTGTTTATTGTTCGTTTGATTTTACTTCGAATTTTTTCGGGAAAAGATGTTTTTCCTCAGCTATGGATTGCTCCAAGAGGTTTAATTACTGTTTTGTTGTTTTTTTCAATCCCAAATGGTTGGGTAGATATTCAAGGGGATTTTTTAGATGATTACAATGCTAAATTTGATTGTACAATTTCATTTTTTGATCAAGGTATTTTGCTGCATACAATTATTTTGACAAGCTTAATCATGACAATAGCTTTAATTATGAACAGAGGAGAGAAAGTGAAAGATGTTTTAATCGATTCAATAAAATTAAAAAGTAATCAGAATATGATTTCAGATAAAATTGAAGAGGCTTTGTCAAACAATGATTCTCATCAAAATCAAAAGGAAGAATAAAGTATTTCAAATGTATAGATCAATTAGTATTTCCTTCAACTATCTTTTTGTCTATGGTTGTCCTTATTTGAATTAAATCCTACATTTGCAAAAAATAAATATAAATGACCGAAGTGATGGAACAAATAGATATTAAAAATGTATTAGAAAATCTTGGAATTAAAGCTGAAAATAGTGGTTCTGCAGTTGGATCACATTGGTTCATGACAAGAGGTGAAACAATTGCATCTTATTCTCCTGTAGACGGGAGCTTAATAGCAGAAGTTAATTCGGCCACTAATACAGAGTATGAGGCCTGTATTGAAAAGGCAAACGATGCTTTTAAATCTTGGCGAATGGTTCCAGCTCCAAAAAGAGGCGAAATTGTTAGGCAATTCGGAGAGCTTTTAAGAGAGAAAAAAGAAGATTTAGGTAAATTGGTTTCTTACGAAATGGGTAAGTCCTATCAAGAAGGATTAGGAGAGGTACAAGAGATGATTGATATATGTGAATTTGCTGTTGGATTGTCTAGACAGTTACACGGCCTTACGATGCATTCGGAAAGAGCACTTCACAGGATGTATGAGCAGTATCATCCACTTGGTATAGTAGGGGTTATCTCTGCATTTAACTTTCCAGTAGCAGTTTGGGCTTGGAATACTGCATTAGCTTGGGTTTGTGGAGATGTTTGTATTTGGAAGCCATCAGAAAAAGCACCGATATGTGCAATAGCGTGTCAGAATATAATTGCTCAGGTCATAAAAGAAAATGGCTTACATGATGGAATTTCTTCATTAGTTATTGGTCGTGCTGATATAGGTGTATTAATGGCTAATGATAAAAGAGTTCCTCTTGTATCAGCAACGGGTTCAACTAGAATGGGTAAATCAGTTGGAGAAGCGGTAGGTGCTAGATTAGGTAAGTCTTTATTAGAACTTGGGGGTAATAATGCTGTTATTTTAACGCCAAGTGCTGATCTTAAAATGTTGCTGCCTGCCATTGTTTTCGGTGCTGTTGGAACTACAGGTCAAAGATGTACTTCTACTAGAAGGTTGATTATCCATGATAGTATATACAATGAAGTTAAAGAAGTACTTGTAAATGCATATGCTCAACTGAAAATTGGAAACCCATTAGATGAATCTAATCATGTGGGGCCATTAATTGATACTGATGCTGTAAGCATGTATTTAGCTGCAATTGAAAATGGAAAGAAAGAAGGTACTAAAGTTTTATTAGAAGGAGGAGTTTTAGAGGGTGATGGTTACGAAAGTGGATGTTACGTTAAACCTGTAATTGTTGAAGCTGAAAATAAGTATCAAATTGTTCAAGATGAAACTTTTGCTCCAATTTTATATTTGTTAAAGTACAGTGGAGAGGTTTCAAATGCAATTGATATTCAAAATGCTGTTCCTCAAGGTCTTTCTTCAGCAATAATGACAACAGACATGAGAGAGCAAGAAGAATTCTTATCTCATATGGGTTCTGATTGTGGAATTGCAAATGTAAATATTGGAACATCAGGAGCTGAAATTGGTGGTGCTTTTGGAGGAGAGAAAGATACTGGAGGCGGAAGAGAATCTGGTTCTGACGCTTGGAAAGTATACATGAGAAGACAAACCAATACTATAAATTGGGGAAGAGATCTTCCATTAGCTCAGGGCATAAAGTTTGAGCTTTAATTAAGTTTGTGGGCAAAGCTTAATCCAATTACATTCATTGTTTTAGGATTTTCTACATTAACAGCTGCTATTCTGAGGTATTTAAGCCCTGCAGAAATAGATTTGGATATCTTATATTCAAGACCAGTTCCAAATCTGTTTTTGTGAAAACCATTGTTTTCTATTTCATTAATAAGAAAATAAAACTCATTATAAATAAAGCAACTTAATTTTTTGTTGAATTCGTATTTTAATTTTAATCGAGTTCTCTCGTACCAGTCATTATCTGAGTTGTAGGTGATGTTATATTGTGTCCGTAATCTAAAATAAATAGAAAGATCTTCTATTTTAGATTTGTAGTTAATATCAGAATGAAATCTATTTTGAATTTCTTCGCCATAATTTTCATTTAATGATTTAAGTCTATAAGCGAGATTGATAGAAAGTTTTTTATTGAACTTATACCTGGTTGAAAGTTGCGTATAAAATTGATTTCTGGTTCTAGAATTATCTTTAGTTCTTAGCTCAGTTTTAGAGTTGAAAGATACTTTTTTATTTAGTTTATAATCAAAACTGATTTTAGTCCAAGTGCCAAAATCTTCTTGAGAATAAAAAAAAAGAGGAGTCAAAAAACAGATGAAAATGAACTTATACATGCTTTTTAAATGAAATTAGCAATGGTTATAATTCCTAAATCAACTTCTTCGGCCCTGTTTTCAATGGTTACATTTACTTTAATTAAGCTATCTTGTCCTTTAGGGCAAGATACACAATCACTGTAAATAAATATTTCATAATTACCTTTATTTAAATAATTGAATTGAAAACTTCCATCGTGACTTGTTTTAACATCATCATCAAATGTATTGTCTATGTCACCGTAATTTATGTATACATTTTCTTCTTGTGCATCGTAGGTGTCAATTGTTGTTCCTAAAACATTAATGTTAGCAACACTAACTTTACCTTTTATTGTTGCTTGACCACCAGGACCTTCAGTTTTTGAACAAGAGAAAAATAGTATTAATAATAATGCTGGAATTAACCTTTTCATGTTTTTTGTTTTTTTAGTCAGAGTTAAATTTTTCATCCTTTATTTCTATGAGTAACACTATAAAAATTGTAAAATTGCCTCAATAATTAATAGCCAATTTGATTTCTTACTCTATCTAGTGTAGCCTTAGCTACTTTTCTAGCTTTAGCTGCGCCACTTTCTAATATTATATCAAGTTCTTCTTTGTGAGAGATGTAGTAATTAAATTTCTCTCTTGGGTTGTCAAATTTAGTTTCTATTATAGATATTAACTCTTTTTTTGCGTGACCCCAACCATAACCACCAGCTTGTAGTTTTTTTGCCATTTGAGCTGCAGAATCTTCATCTGCAATTACACTATAAAGTTTATAAACTGTTGAAATGTATGGATCTTTTGGGTCTTCTAAAGGGATGTTGTCAGTTACAATTTGTTTGTTAACAATTTTCTTTATATCAGCATTTCCTTGAAAAATGTCAATGGTGTTATTTTTTGATTTGCTCATTTTATCTCCATCCGTTCCAGGTATTAGCATGCTATCTTTAGTTGTTAATGGCTCTGGAACAATAAATACATTTTTGTATTTATGATTAATTCTTGAGGCAACATCTCTGGCCATTTCAAGGTGTTGTAACTGATCTTTACCAACAGGCACTAGATTAGCGTCATATAATAAAATATCAGCAGCCATTAACATTGGATAAACAAATAAACCCGCATTTATATCTTCAAGTCTATCAGACTTATCTTTAAATGAATGTGCAAGTTTTAGTCTTTGAAAAGGAAAAAAACAATTTAAATACCAAGCCAATTCTGTGCATTCAGGAACATCAGATTGTCTGTAGAAAACACTTTCATTTGGGTCTAATCCAAAAGCTAGCCACGCAGCCGCTACACTATAGGTATTGTTTTTTAAAACAGTAGCATCTTTTATTTGAGTTAATGAATGTAAGTCTGCTATGAAAAGAAAGGAGTCATTATTCTTGTCTTTTGAATTTTCAATGGCAGGCAAAATTGCGCCAATGATATTTCCTAGATGAGGAGTTCCTGTGCTTTGTATTCCCGTTAGTATTCTTGCCATTAATTTTCGAAAGTTATACAAAATTAATAGTTTGACTTAAAAAAACAGAAACATAGTTAATTTTCTATTTATTTTGTATTAAATACTTAAGATGAGATTTTTAGGGCTTTTATTGTCGTTTATATATAGACTTTATTTTGGAATTGTTTTTTTTTCCACTGGAATCTTGTTTTTGCCTTTCTTTTTGCTTTTAGTTAATGGTAGCTTAAAATATAAGTTTGCCTTCAATTTAAAAAGACTGTGGTCAAAAACAATTTGCATTCTTGTATTTGTTAGGGTTAAAGTTAAGGGTAAAGAAAATTTCGTTAAAGGCTCTTCTTATGTTATTTGCCCAAATCATTCATCTTATTTAGATATAATTATTATGTATTTAGTGGTCCCTAAAGAATTTGCATTTTTAGGTAAAGCTGAAGTGCTAAGGTGGCCTATAATTAATTTGTTTTTTAAAAGAGGGATTGATATTCCTGTTTATAGATTTAGTGTTAAAAGGTTGAAAGAGTGTTTGGTTTTAGCTGAAAAAGCATTGAAAAATGGAAGAAGTGTTGCTGTTTTTCCTGAAGGTGGTTGGAAAGATCGATCAAAAAAGTTAAGAAGGTTTAAAAATGGTGCATTCATTATTGCTGTAGAAACAAACACTGCAATTGTTCCCATTACTTTTAAAACTAATTTTGACCTCTTTACAGATCATTCTGATTTCAAAGGTTACTGCAGACCAGGAATTGCTCGTGTAGTTGTCCATGAGCCTATATTCCCTAATAATTTTATTGATAAAGATTTAATATCTTTGAGGAATCAAACTTATCATACAATTAAAAAAGAGCTAAATAGATGAAATTAGATGAAAGCACTGTTGAAAGAATTGCCCAACTATCAAAACTTGAATTTAACACTGAAGAAAAAGTGGCTATTCTTAATGATATGAATCAAATGCTTGACTTTATTGAAACCCTACAGGAGGTTGATACGGACAATGTTGAACCTTTAATTCACATGACCGAAGATGTAAATGTGTTAAGGGCTGATGATGCAAAAACTACAATATCACAAGAAGAAGCATTGACTAATGCCCCCTCAAAAGATTCTACTTACTTTAAAATACCGAAAGTTTTAGGAAAGAATTAGGTTTTAACAAAACTCATCAAAGGCTGCTGTTAGATTCTCAGCTATTAATTCTGCCGGTCTACCTTCAATATGATGTCTTTCGATAAAATGAACCAACTTTCCATCCTTGAAAAGCGCCATACTTGGAGATGATGCAGGGTAAGGAAGGCAATATTTTCGAACTTGATTTGTTGCGTCATTATGGAATCCGGCAAAAACAGTATAAAGATTGTCTGGGGTTGTAGAATGCTCTGAAGCTATTTTAGCCGCAGGTCTAGCATTAGCTGCAGCACAGCCACAAACAGAGTTAATAACAACAAGCGAAGTGCCTTTAGAGTTGTTTAGTGAATTATCTACATCTTCAATAGAAACAAACTCCTTAAAGCCTTTTTCTGTCAAATCTTCTCTCATTGGTAATACTAATTCTGCTGGATACATGTAATTAATTTTTTTGCAAAACTAGTTATTATTTTAACAATAAGTTTTTTTTGTTTAGGAAATGTTTTTTATCTACTTTCGGAAATCTTATAATATAAACCCTAATTTAAAATCATGAAAAAAACAATAATTTACTTATTTAGTGTTTTGGTTATTTCTTCAGGAATTTCTTCTTGTAAAAAAACAAATGCTAATAAAATTTCTGGAGATTGGACAATTTCTAATTTCACTGAAACATCAACTTCATCTTCTGGAAGCGAAACAGTTACAATTGACGGAAACGTTATTTCTATTGATGACGGATCAAGTGTAACAACTGGTAATGTTACTTCTGCTGCTATGAGTTTCGACAAAGAAGGTACTTGGACTCAAAGTATTGGATATAGTGTTGATTATTCAGGTACAGGGTTTACTGCAATTATTACCTATACTATGGAAAATTCTGGAACTTGGTCCTTTGTTGGAAAAAATAAATCTGCAGAATTGAAAGCCAATGATAGAATTGTTTTAAGTACGTTGTCAACAACCACTACTGATGTGACAGCTTATACAATTGCTGGAGTTACAACAGAGGATACTAATACATCTATGGACACATATAACGAAGGTGAAGAAACACAAACTTTATTAGTTGAGAGTTCTTCCAAAAGCGAATTCGTATGTTCTGCAAACGAAAGTAATACATCAACTTACAATGGTTCTTCAACGACTAACTCTACAATTAGTAGCTGGACATTAACAAAATAATTTTTTTAAAAACAAGTCTTAAAGGCTTCCTTTTGGAAGCCTTTTTTATTTTCTTTTAGCACTAAAAAAGGAAGTTAACAATGAGCTACATTCAGCTTCTAAGACACCACCATTAATAACTGTTGAAGGATGAAGTACGTTTTCACTGAATGATTTAAAACCCCTTCTGTGATCACTAGCCCCATATACAATGCGTCCAATTCGAGTCCAAAATGAAGCCCCTGCACACATAAGGCACGGTTCCAGTGTAACATAAATAGTACACTCATTAAGGTATTTGTTTTGTAAAAACTCGCTTGCAGCAGTAAAAACTTGCATTTCAGCATGTGCGGTAAAATCCGTAAGCTTTTCGGTTAAGTTGTGAGAACGAGCAATTATTTTGTTTTTACAAACAATGATTGCCCCAACTGGAACTTCGTTTTTTGAAAAAGCAGTTTCAGCTTCATGTAAAGCTTTACGCATATAATACTCATCAGATAAGGGTTGTTCGATCATTTTTTTTTCTGAAATATTAAAGTTAAATATTTATTCAAATTCACAATGCTAATTCAACTATTCAAATGGTTATATTTGTTTGATTTTAGATTTTTAATTAATTAAACTATAAATAAAATGGCATTCGAATTACCAGAATTACCTTATGCTCATGATGCACTTGAGCCAAATATTGATACACAAACAATGCAAATCCATCATGGTAAACACCATGCGGGATATACTAACAATTTAAACAATGCAATTGCTGGTACTCCACAGGAAAATCAGACAATAGAAGAAATATTGAGTGGTTTAGATATGAATAACGGTGCTCTTAGAAATAATGGTGGTGGATATTACAATCACTGTATGTTTTGGGATGTGATGTCTCCCAATGGAGGGGGAGAACCTTCTGGTGAATTAGCAAATGCAATTAACGATGCTTTTGGATCTTTCGAAGATTTTAAAGCTGCTTTTGCAAAAGCAGCAGCTACAAGATTTGGTTCTGGATGGGCTTGGTTATGCGTTCATTCTGGAGGTAGTGTAGAAGTTTGTTCAACAGCAAATCAAGATAATCCGTTAATGAATGGTATTGGTTGTGGTGGAACTCCTATTCTTGGTCTTGATGTTTGGGAGCATGCATATTATTTAAATTATCAAAACCGAAGACCAGATTATATCTCTGCTTTTTTCAATGTTATTAATTGGGATAAAGTGGAAGAGACTTTCAATTCTGCAAAATAAAAAAAATCATTATTTAAAAAGTGTCTTTAGTTTTAGCTAAAGGCACTTTTTTAGTTTAAAGCTTTTTTCTTTCTTTTGAAATAAGCGTTTAATAAGATAGTTCCAACAACTATTAGGGCTCCGATGTAAAAATTAACGCTCATCACTTCATTTGAACCAAAAAACACTAAAGCAAGAATAATAGCGTAAATAGGTTCCATATTTACTGATAGATTTACAGTGTAAGCAGGGATAAACTTCATTATATAAACACCGATTAAAAAAGCAAAAGAGGTACAGACTGACCCTAAGATAAACAACAACAAAAACTGCTTCCCACTTATCATAAATTCAGAAATCTCGTAATTACCTATTGAAAAAGTTGCTATTGTAATTGCAATTGAACCCCCTAGAATTTCATAAAGAGTAATTAATTTTGAATCATATTCTTTAACTAATACAGAATTAACAATTGAAAACACAGCTGCTAAAAAAGCAGAAAATAGGGCTAGACCTATTGCCCAGATGTATTGCTGATTAACATTGAAATAGAGATCATTAATAATTACTACAATTCCTATAACGACAATAACACCCATTAGTAATTCTTTAAAGTCAAATCTTTTTTTTGTAATAATTGGCTCGACAAAGGATGTGAAAAGGGCGGTTGTTGACATAAAAATAAGTGCAATGGAGACATTTGAAAGCTCAATAGCCTTAAAAAAAGCCCACCAGTGTGTGGCAATAACTACACCTGTTCCAAGAGTTTTAAATAGCCCCTTTGTGTCAATTTTAATTGATTTTTTTATAATTAACATAAAGATTAGAAGTGTTACCCAACCAATTAACATTCTATAAACAACAATTGGCATTGAGTTCATTCCTGAAATAGCTAAATGCTTTCCCAAAACACCGGTGAACCCCCAAATAAGGATTGTAAAGTGTAATAATAAATGATATTTATATTTCTTAAACATTAAGTGGGCAAAAGTAATAAAATCAAAACCTTGAAATAGCATTGTTTTTAAGTAAGTTCATTTGTTATTATTTATCAGGAATAAATTTCTTCTATTATATTAGTTGAATGCTACAAAATTTTAGTTTAATAAGTAAGATTTTTGTTTTAATAGCAATTTATATTGTTGTTGGAGTTATAGCATTCTTGTTGTGCAATGTTTTATTTTCAAGTGATAATATTTGGACCACCTTAGCATTAAATTTTTTACTGTGTTGGGACTTAATGCTAGTAGGTTTTTTCTTTTTCCAAGCGTTTAAATACATAAGATTTCCCTACTCATTCTATGAGAAAAGGAGAATTGAAACAGATCTTTGGTTTAATTTATTGGGAGTTCAAATCTTTAGGCTGGTTTTAATTAATTCTTTTTTTAAAAGATTAAATACTCGTGTTTATTTAAAGGGGAGGGGAAAGGCTTATCATAAAGTTTTTATTGAAGAAACAAAGCGGTCTGAAACATCTCATATGGTTTCTTTCTTTACTACTTTTATTGCTCAGCTTATTTTCTTATACCTTGAGTGTTTTGATGACTTTATAGTATTAACTATTTTTTCAGTAGTTTTTAATATATACCCAATGTTGCTACAAAGGAAAAATAGATTTTCCATGCTAAAAAAAAACAAATATTTAAATTGATTTAATACCCCTACTTTTTATTAGAGTTTGTTTTTGCCTTCTTATTTTCTTGTCTTCTTGCTTTTTCCTGCACATTAAATATTCCTTTACTTTTAGGTTGGTTGTAAAGTTCAGGCATCAAATATTTACCTTTTTCTTTACCTTTCTTAGCAACCTCATTAGCTCTTTTTTCAGGATTTCGTTTTAAGTATTCATCATTTCTTTCAGCAATAACTAACCAAGATACTTTTGAATTAGGAGCTCCAGCAATTGTGAATTTATTGTGCTTAATTTCTTTTAGAATATAAGGTTGCTCAGGAGTGCCTATTGCCGTTAATTGATAACTAAAATTAACATTAATATCTTCAAAATAATCTGATAATTCAATTTGAACTTTTCCATTCGCATCAAGTTTTTCAACACCTCTATAAATATTCAATATTTCATCTGATTCAATTGAGAAGTGTTTAAGAAGTTTGTTTTCTGGGTCTTGTGGATGATCAATCATAAATGCTTTTACTCCAGAGGCACTTAAATCTCCATTGGCAAACACTGCAGCTGTCGTCCCAGACAATCCAACAACTCCATAGTCATCTCCAAATCCAGCAACTCCCATATAGCCTCCTTGAAATTGTCCACCAATACCCCATCCAGTTGCGGGACTTGAATAACCAAACACACCTATATGATCATATGTTTCCACACCAATGTATTCAAAATCTCCAACTCTTATTGCTGCAGTAGTGTTACCACCACTATGTAGCCCTAATATTGCTTGATTACTATTTGCAGCGGTTGTGTTAGACATCTCTATATAATGACCAAAGCCCGTACCTGCATGAAAAACGGATGTTCCAAAACCTGTTCCAGCATGATTTATTTGAAGTCCTGAATAATCATTAGTTGTACTTGCTAAATCTATGAGTCCACCAGCATAATTATTGTTGTGAACTAGGGCAAGGCCAATACCTGTTCCATCCATCGTTAGATCGATTCCTGGTGATGTATTTGAAGTATTAGTGCTTGTAGCTTTTAAAATAGTTCCTGTATTTCCAGAATGTTCTAAGTCTAATGAGTTAAAATCGTCAGTCTGAACCACATGAAGCCTAGAAGAAGGGTTTGTTGTACCAACCCCTAAATATCCGGAAGCTGCTTTAAGTGTTATTCTATCTGTTAATCCAGTAATCGCTGTTCCTGGATTAGGATTTGTTTTAAAAACAATATCAGATTCGTTAGCTTCTAAATTAAACGCTGAACCTCTTTGCAGAATAGAGTTCCTTGAAAATTCTAATTGGACACCACTAGTATTATCTCTAACCATAAAGGGCCAATCGTTACTTGATGCCGCAATATGTAGCTTTCTAGTTGGGGAAGATGTTCCGATACCAATATTGTCAGTTGAGTTGTAAACAATTCCCGTTCCTACTATCCAGTCACCATCATCTGCAAAAGAGGATAAATCTACAGATTGAGTGCCTCCACCATCAGTAATTTCTAAGTTATTACCATTAAGAACAGCATTGGTTATGTATTCATTTGAAGGATCATTATCTGCATCATCAACACCATCTTGTAAAGCGACAAGGTCAACAGTAACAGAATTCCCTGTTTCAATATCAATTTGAAGGGAAGTTCCAGTAAGAGTAGCTCCTGTAAGGTTCTGATCATCAGATCCAGTTCCAGTCAAAGCGCTAAGGTCAACAGATTGAGTACCTCCACCATCAGTAATTTCTAAGTTATTGCCATTAAGAACAGCATTGGTGATGTATTCATTTGAAGGATCATTATCTGCATCATCAACACCATCTTGTAAAGCGACAAGGTCAACAGTAACAGAATTTCCTGTTTCAATATCAATTTGAAGGGAAGTTCCAGTAAGAGTAGCTCCTGTAAGGTTCTGATCATCAGATCCAGTTCCAGTCAAAGCACTAAGGTCAACAGATTGAGTCCCTCCACCATCAGTAATTTCTAAGTTATTACCATTAAGAACGGCATTGGTGTTAAATTCGTTAGCAGGATCATTATCTGCATCATCAACACCATCTTGTAAAGCGACAAGGTCAACAGTAACAGAATTTCCTGTTTCAATATCAATTTGAAGAGAAGTTCCAGTAAGAGTAGCACCTGTAAGGTTCTGATCATCAGATCCAGTTCCAGTTAAAGCACTAAGGTCAACAGATTGAGTTCCTCCTCCATCCGTAATTTCTAAGTTATTACCATTAAGAACAGCATTGGTGATGTATTCATTTGAAGGGTCATTATCTGCATCATCAACACCATCTTGAATTGCACTAAGGTCAACAGATTGAGTTCCTCCTCCATCCGTAATTTCTAAGTTATTACCATTAAGAACAGCATTGGTATTAAATTCGTTAGCAGGATCGTTATCTGCATCATCAACACCATCTTGAAGAGCTGAAAGATCGACTAAAGCCGATGATCCATTGTCTATGTCTATTTGAAGAATAGTTCCTGTTAATGATGCACCAGTTAAATTTTGATTATCAAGCGCATCGTCACCATTACAAACGTATCCAGTTGAAGTGATCTCTGTACTTGACAATACACCATCATTGTTCAAGTCTAAACCACTTTCTATTAAAAGACCGCCATTAGGACAGGATGAGTTCCCAATGTTTAAAACAGTTTGCTGAACAACCCCAGAATTACCATCAAGGCCAGTTATTCCCTGCTGACCTGTACTTCCTTGAGGTCCCGCAGGCCCTGCTGGCCCTGGAGGGCCCCCACCAGATGTTTTGGCGTATAAAGCATAGGGAACACTCATTAATTCATTGGTAGACATTATTGAATAATTAGTTCCTCCAGTAATATCTAACCCTGTTTGTATGAAATAAGGTCCTTGACTCCAATCAATAGCAGAAAAACTTCCGCTAACTGAGCTTCCTGTCCCAATATCTAAATTTACGAGGCCGTAATTATTTGTTGTGACTGGGAATACTTCCTGGTAAACAGTATTACCTGAAGTTGATCCTTGAATTAAAGTGAATTGAAAATTCACATTTTGATTTTGCAGCATGTTTCCAGAGGCATCTCTTACAATAGATTGATATTTGAAAGATTCTGGAGGAGATTGCCCAAAAGAAACAAAGGAAAAGAAAATAAATAAGCTAAATAGAGAGAAATATTTTTTCATAATTAATGTGATTTTTGAATCTTAAAAGTTTTAATTAGTTTGTTTTCAGATGATATAATTGATAGGAAATAAATTCCTGTCGAATAATTACTAAAAGGAATATACATTTGATAGTCTACTATTAACTCCTGAACTAATTGTTTTCCTAATGCATCATAAAGCTGAAATTGATCTCCTCTGTTTATTTCTTTAAAACGAAGATTAAGTTGATCTACAGCTGGGTTTGGGTAAATAACAACATCAAAATTGACTTCTATTGTTTCAACTGTTGTTATTTCGAAAACAGGTTGATGGAACCCTTGTGTCAAAATAGATGAACTATCTGAGCCAAAAGCAATAACAACTTCGCCAATAGTATAATCTAATGAGCAAGCAGAATTTGAACTTGAGTTACCTTGAGTTCCAATTACTGTTTGTGCATGAAAAAGGTTAAAAGAAAAAAGGGTAGAAATAATAAAAAATACCTTCATTGAGATTTCGTTATAAAGCTTTAATTTAAGGGAATTTTTTATTTTTCTAAAATTAGCTGTATTAAAAACAACTAATAATAAGCTGTTAGAAAATCATGTTTTAGAAATAAAAGTGGGTAATTATTTGTTTTGATGAAGCGTAACCAATTTTTTTATACTGTTATTTTCTCTTTATTGTTTTTAGTAATTGGACTATATTCTGAAAATAGGTTTTCGGTTTTAAGCCAAATAAAAGTGCTGCTGATTAGTGAAAACAGTTTTGAAGAAGATCCAGAACTATCTAAACAATTTGATGTCGATTCTTTAAGGCTATTTGTTTCTGCAGAAAACAAGCAAAATATAATTGCTCAGCAAAAGAAAGCACTTCAAGGGAATAAAGATTTTTCTTATGTTGAGGCAATTTGTCTAATTGATAACGACAGTATTCCAATAAAGCTAAAATTGAAAGGTGACAGGTCCATCCATTTCAATGACACCTCAAAACTATCGTTTAGAATAAAGGTTTTAAATAATAGATCTATTTATAATTTGAAAAAATTCTCTCTACATCATCCCATTGCAAGGAACTATATTTATGAATGGATTTTCCATCAAGCACTTGGCTTCATTGATTTGATTAATTTGAAATATAAATTTTTGAATGTAGAGTTGAACGGTGAGAAATTAGGATTATATGCTTTTGAAGAACATTTTGAGAAATCATTAATTGAAAATAAAAAGTTACCCACAGGCCCTATTTTAAGATTTAATGAAGACTATTCTTGGCACAATTTGCACACCACATTTGTAGAGCCATATCAGTCAAAATTTTGGCTTTCTAATTATCCAGACATTACAAACGATGCAATTTCTAAAATGGAAAAATGGAGAAGGTCTAAGTTAGCTACATCTGAAGTTTTTGATGTTAAAAGTTTAGCTAAGTACTTTGCGATTACTGATGTTTTATGGCTTCATCATGGACAAGCTTGGAAAAGCATTCGGTTTTATTATAATTCAGAAACTGAATTGTTATACCCAATTGGTTATGATGGTCATTACAATGAGTTTTTTATAAATAATAAAATTGCACCTCAATTAAGCTCAACCCTACCAATAATGCAAGTAGATAAAAAGTTTTGGGTGGAATATTACAATGACTGGTATCGTCTATTATTCAACAACCCTATTTTATTTGATGAATATTTTTTTGAAATGTATATTAAGTATTTAAAAAAGTACTCCTCTAAAAAATGGGTAGATCAATTTTTGAAAAGTATAAAACAGGGATTGAGTGAAAATTTAAATGTTATTTACTCACAGGAAGATGCATTTGAAGATAAGATGTTTCATTATGGGGATAATAAATTTTTATTTTCTGAAAAATCTATTTACAATAGAGCAGACCAAGTAAACAAGATATTAAATAAAGAAAATAGTATTCATGCTTACCCTATTTTCAATGATAGTGGTGATTTTAAAATTGAAGTTGAAAATGTTGGATTTCTTCCCGTTAAAGTAGACAGCATACTGTTTCAAATTAATGACACAGTGAAAGCTTTATATATTGATAAAATTATATTGCCTCATCAAAGTAACTCGAATCCAGTTTTTGAAATAATATTAATTAATAATTCTAATGTTTTAGAAAACAAAAATGTTTCTATTTATTTTCATTCAATAGGTGAAAACAACCTGTCAGTAGTTGAAATGTTTCCATGGAAACGACTTTAATAGTTTATAAACACCCTTTTTCTTCATATTTTTATAAAATGAAAAGGGTTGCCATAATTTTGTTTTTCGTTTCGATTTCATTTTTTGCGTTTGGAGAAGTAGTTAAAACATTCTATCCCAATGGTCAACTATGCTCTGAAATTTCTTACGAGAATGGGTTAAGACATGGACCTTGTATATATTATTGGAAGACTGACCTTTTTTGGGAAAGGGGTCCTGAAATGACGGTTTCTGAATATGAAAAAGGAAAACTTATTGGAGAGTTTATGTCATTTTATTTAAGTGGTAAATTAAAACAACACGGATATTACAAATTTGTTGAAAACGAATTATATAGCAGAAAAGTCAGCACTTGGAAAAATTTTAATGTTAATGGACAACTTATTAAGGTTTCCAATTTACAAAATGATGTTCCAACTCATTGGAAAACCTATGATTCATTTGGAAAATTAATTCAAACAGGAGAAACAATTTTTGAAAATGGTCTTCCTGTCGACCAAAAGATTTACAACTCCAATGGAACCTTACAAATACAATCAAATGGGTGTTAATTGAAACACACCAATTCTTACTTTATTTTCCATAAAAGCAACATTATAGCTAAGTTTTATTGTGCGTTTGTCAAAAAAATAAAATTTTATTTCACCTGTTGAGTGTTTAAATCACTCTTTTTTGTTTAATTATTTTTGTTTTTTGTTAAACAAAACATATATTTGTTCAACTTTTAACAAATTAAATTAAACAAAATGAAAAAAATTTCAATCTATCCCAGAATTGCATTAGCGTTCTTATTTTTATCTTTCTCAAATTATATGTCTAGTCAAACTAACGTATTTGACGATATCATTGTGCCAAGTCCTAATCATACTTATTTAGAATTGGCTTTAATACAAGAAAATTTAGATGTTGCTCTTCAAAATTCAAGTGCACAATTAACAGTGTTTGCTCCTGATGACAACGCTTTTACTAACCTAGCAGTTTCCTTTGGTTTAACAGTTCCCGATTTACTGGCGTTACCAAATTTGACGGACATACTTACATACCATGTTCTTGGAATAAATGTTTCTGCATCGGCAATTAATAATGGCGATGTTGTGACTCCACTCTCAACAACCAATACAATTAAATTAACTAAAACAACTTCAGGAGATGTTTTTGTTAATCATTCACAAGTTATTTCTGCAGATATAACTGCTGACAATGGTGTTGTTCATGTAATTAGTGATGTTATTTTGCCAGTAGAAACTGTTGCAGATATTGCTATTGATAATGGATTTACAACTCTTGTTGCCGCTTTAATTCAAGAAGAATTATTACCTGTATTAACTAACCCTTTATCAACTTTTACTGTTTTTGCCCCTTCAAATACTGCTTTTGATAATCTAGCAACAGCATTAAGTGTTACAGTTAATGATTTATTAGCACTACCAAATTTAACAGATATTTTGACCTATCATGTTATTGGTGCAGAAGTTATCTCAACTTCCATTTCTAACGGCCAAATTGCCCAACCAATAAGCACTACTAACACAATTAAAATGTCTGTTAATGCTAGTGGTGTGTATGCTAATCAAGCTAAAGTTGTTACGGCAGATATTTTATCAGACAACGGATTAGTTCATGTAATCGATGCTGTTGTATTACCATCCGAAACTGTAATTGATGTTGCAATTGATAATAATTTTACATCACTTACAGCAGCAGTTATACAAGAAGGTCTTCTACCAATTTTAACTAATCCACTTGGTCAGTTTACTGTGTTTGCACCTACGGATGTTGCTTTTGATAATTTAGCTACTGACTTAGGAACTGACATTACAGGAGTTTTAGCTAACCCAAATCTTACTGATATTTTACTTTATCACACCCTAGATGTTGTTGTACTTTCAACATCACTTTCAAATGGATCAGTAACTACATTAAATGGTCAAGATATTTCAATTGATATTACTTCTGGAGTTATGATAAATGATGCAAATGTTACAACAGCTGATATTGTTGTTGACAATGGAATTGTACATGTTCTAGATAAAGTACTATTGCCAAGTATCACTGGCTTGAAAGATGTAGAATTAATAGAAATTAATGTTTATCCCAATCCAACTAATAATATTTTAAATGTTGAAAATGGACAAGGAGAATTTTTCATAACTAACATTCATGGTCAAGTTGTTGTTGGCGGAAACTTAAATGGACAACCAATTGATGTGAGTAATTTAGATTCTGGAAATTACTTTATTAGATTAATTGGAGATAATAATGTTTCTCAAGCAGCTTTTATCAAAAGGTAATTAAAATGTATTTCATGAAAAAGTGTCCAATTTGGGCACTTTTTTTTTGATTAATTTAAACTACAATTTATTTAATCTTATTCAAGTCGAACAAAAATGTTAATTAAATAAATTAAGTGTTTAACTAAAAAATAGAGTTATTCTACCGTAACTGACTTCGCTAAATTTCTAGGTTGGTCAACATTACACTCTCTCATTACTGCAACATGGTAGCTTAATAATTGAAAAGGGACAGTTGCTAAAAGAGGGACTAATAAGCTATCTGTCAATGGAATTTCCATGTAATGATCAGCTATTTCTTTAACATCTTTATCTCCTTTTGTGATTATTGCAATTACCTTTCCTTTTCTAGCTTTAACCTCCTGAATATTAGATACAACTTTTTCATAGCTTGTGTCTTGTGTTGCAATCACAAAAACAGGCATTTCTTCGTCAATAAGTGCTATTGGACCATGCTTCATTTCAGCAGCGGGATAACCTTCTGCGTGTATGTAAGAAATTTCTTTAAGCTTTAAAGCACCCTCTAATGCTACCGGAAAGTTAATTCCTCTTCCTAAATATAAAGCGTTGCTTGAGTCCTTATAAGTGGAAGCTATTTTTTTAATTACTGAATCTAGCGTTAATACTGATTCTAATTTTTCTGGAATTGATTCTAGCTCTACTAGTAATCTATTAAACCTCTGATTGGTGATAGTTCCTTTTTTCTTTCCAATCATCAAAGCCATAAGTGTAAGTACAGTCACTTGTGCGGTAAAAGCTTTAGTAGATGCAACTCCGATTTCAGGTCCTGCATGCGTATATGAACCGCAGTCTGTCAATCTTGAGATTGAGCTTCCAACAACATTACAAATTCCAACAATTGTAGCACCTTTTTCTTTTGCCATTTTAATAGCAGCTAATGTATCTGCAGTTTCTCCAGATTGAGATATTGCAATAACAACATCATCTTCATTGATTATGGGGTTTCTGTATCTAAACTCTGAAGCGTATTCCACCTCAACAGGAATTCTAGCTAAGTCTTCAAAAAGATATTCACCAACTAAACCAGCATGCCAAGAGGTCCCACAGGCCACAAAAATTAATCTTTTTGCTTGTACAATTTTTTCTTCATAATCTTTAATTCCTCCAAGTGAAACCATGCTTTTACTTGATCGAAGTCTCCCCCTCATACTGTCGTGAATAGATTGAGGTTGTTCGTAAATTTCTTTCAACATGAAATGATCGAAACCTCCTTTTTCAAGAGTTTCTAAATGCATTTCAAGCTCATGTATGTAGGGTGTTTTTTCTTGATTAGCAACAGTTTTTATTTTCAATCCAGTTTCTAAGCTTAGATGAGCAATCTCTCCGTCTTCAAGGTAAACCACATTTTTTGTAAATTCAACCATAGGAGTAGCATCAGATGCTAAGAAGAATTCTCCTTCACCAATGCCAACAACTAAGGGGCTACTTTTTCTTGCTGCAATTAGTTCATTTGGGTTGTTTTTATTAATAACTACAATTGCATAAGCTCCAATTACTTCATTAAGAGCAATCCTTACTGCTTCAAAAAGGGTTAAACTTTTTTTACTATTTGTGTAAATTTCTTCTATTAAATGAATTAAGACTTCAGTGTCTGTATCACTTAGGAATTGATGTCCTCTTTGTGTTAATTCTTCTTTTAGAACAGCGTAATTTTCAATAATTCCATTATGAACTAATGCGAAATCTTTATTTCCAGACTGATGTGGATGAGAGTTGATGTCATTTGGTGGTCCGTGAGTAGCCCACCTAGTGTGTCCTATACCTATGCTTCCAGAAATATCTTTATCATCAATAAAAGTTTCTAAATCAGCAACTTTCCCTTTCTTTTTGTAAACATTAAGGCTTTTTGAATTATGAAGAGCAACACCAGCACTATCATAGCCTCTATATTCTAAACGCTTAAGGCCCTTTATAATTATATCGTAAGCCGTTTGCTTACCAATGTATGCAACAATACCGCACATTTATTAATAGTTTGAATAAGTTAAAATTAATTTAGGCTTGTCTTTTTTAGTAGAGTTGAAACCATTAAAGACACCTCTGTTTGCAGACACACCTGAGCCACTAGTAATTAAAGAAAGAGGATAATTGGAAGTTTCTCCAGCAATTATTTCATTTATATATCGGGTAATGTTAAAACGATAGTTTTTATTAATTAAATCGATACTTCCTCCATGATTACTTTCAAAAAAATCAGGCAAAAAGGATGCATCTCCATTGCTGTTTTCGGTTGTTAAAATAAGAGATGATGCAGGGTCGTAAGCATCTAAAAGATAGAATTGGAAAGGTAAAACTAATTCGGCTTTATTAATTATAATAGAGCTGTCAATAAGCTGGTCTAAATAAGGAAAATGTATTTTACCTTTACACCCACCAAGAGATTGAACATAGAATAAATCTTGACCTAAAGTAGAGTCATTTAATGTAGACTCGACAACCGAGGATGTGTAATCAATTGTTGAATTGTGAAAGCGTGCACAATTGGCGTTTAAGTTAAAGTCAAAAGATAAGGTGTCGTGATCTGCTGCGGTACCAGAAGTGTCTCTATAAAATAAAGTGATTTTAGAAAATTCGCTTAAGAGATCTGTGTAATAAATTGCTCCTTGATTTATGCTTTGAGATGTATTGTTGGTGGTGATGAGTAATCCTTTAAACCAATCTATAAATTGATCATCTCCATCGTTTCCGTCTAATGATGTTGTTCCAGATTGTTCCATGATTGGAATTGCAAAATCTGTTATACTTAATGGAATTCTCAATATTGCCTCATTCACTAGCTCGCCTTTTACATAGCCAGGTACTTGGGGGTTTGGGTTGATTTCCCCATTAGATGATGCTACAAGATTAATCAGGTTAGCTGACAAGGTTGAGTTTGTATAATAGCTAGAATCTAAATGAAGGTCTTCACTTAATTGAAAAACTTCAAACGTTTGACTCCCTAAATTACCATAATACCCATCCATAGCAAGGTATAAAATAACAGAATCGACTATTAAACTATCTAGAGTAAGCGTTCCACTAGGTCTAAAGTCATATGAGCTTTCAAGTCTAATTTGGGTGTATACAGATGAATTTAAAGACCCAAAGTAGGGGTCAGTATAGGAACCTAAAAGATTTGGTCCAGATAATTCATCCGTTTTTAAGCTGTCTTCTAAAACCGAATATGTTATGATTGAAGTGGAATCTGTTTGATTTACAGAAAGTAAATCTTGATTGGGTTGTACTTCCAAACCAAAGTCATTTGTTTTTCTACATGAAAACAAAATAGTTATCAGAAGAAGAGGTATAAATTTCATACCTGCTGTTTTAAAATAATATCTGTAATTGGTTTTCTGCCTAATCTGCAAAAACACCATCCTCAGTGAGTACTTTGTCATAAAAATCCTGATGTGCATCAACTAAACTTTCTTCTTCTTGGTAACCTAAAATCGGTTTCCCACAATTTTCTATATAACTAAGTAAATCTGTATTTATTGCTTGATCTCCAATTCCAATTACATCTGCAAATTGAACTCCAAGCATGTTTACATTATCAGAATTAGGTGAATTTTCTAAAACTAAATCATCTGTGGCAATTCCATCAAAGGACAATTTGGTTAAAATTTTCTTAGACAAAGATCCTTTATAACCACTTCCATAAACTGAAAACATTGTTTTAGCACTAGTGAAATGAGGGTCATCATTATAGATGCTTTTTAAATAAAGTGGCATAAAAGCAGTCATCCAACCGTGGCAATGAACAATGTCAGGAGCCCAGCCTAATTTTTTAACAGTTTCAGCTACCCCTCGACAAAAGAAAATAGCTCTTTCGTCATTGTCTTTTGCAAATTTGTCTTTGTCATCATTGAAAACTCTTTTGCGCTTAAAAAACTCTTCATTATCGATAAAGTAAACTTGTATTCTAGCTTGTGGAATCGAAGCAACTTTAATAATAAGTGGATGGTCAGCATCATCAACAATCAAATTCATTCCTGAAAGTCTAATCACTTCGTGCAACTGATGTCTTCTTTCATTGACAACGCCAAATCTTGGCATAAAGATTCTTATTTCTTTATCTTTTTCATGAACACCTTGTGATATTTTTCTAACAGTTTCAGCTAATTTAGTTTCGCTGAGGAAAGGGGTGATTTCTTGGGTAACAAATAAAATTCTACTTTTTTCCATATGTTTGATCCTCTTTTTAGAGTTAAGAGCCTACAAAATTAAGCTAAAAAAACTAATAATACTAATAAATAAACTAGTTTTGCACCTGCAATAATTATCTATGAAATTGATTTACAACAACTTAGAAGTAGTTAATTGGGTTTCTAAAAACAAAGATTTAGCAATTGGGTTTATTCCTACCATGGGAGCGCTTCACAAAGGGCATCTTTCTCTAATAAGCGAAGCGAAAAAAAAGGCAGACTTAGTTGTGGTAAGTATTTTTGTTAATCCAACACAATTTGGAGACAAAAATGATTTTGTAAATTATCCGTCAACTTTAGACCAAGATTTAAGAGCTTTAGAAAATCTAGAGGTTGACATGGTTTTTATTCCTTCTAGCGCTGAAGAGTTATATAAAAATGAGAATTATGACACTATTGCTTTTGAATCCATTGAAAACGTAATGGAAGGATTCCATAGAATTGGTCATTTCGAAGGAGTTGCTAGAGTGGTTAAATTATTTTTAGATCTTATAAAACCTAATTATGCATTTTTTGGAGAGAAGGATTTTCAGCAATTATTGATAATAAAAACATTAATAAAAAAGTTGGAAATTAAAACTGAAATTATTGCTTGTAAAACTGTTAGAGAAAATGATGGCTTAGCCATGAGCTCAAGAAATGCTAGACTATCTAAACATCATCGATCTTTAGCTCCAAATATTTATAAGGTTTTAGGTATGTGTATGCAAAAAGCAAAAACAATGGATTTTAATGATTTAGAGAATACATGTTTTAAAGAGCTTTCAAAATTTTCTAGTCCTGAATATTTTGAAATTAGAAATGCTAATGATTTGTCAAAATCTGGTGGAAAGAATACAAAATGGAGAGCTTTTGTAGCTACTAAATTGGGCGATATTAGACTTATTGATAACATCGAATTAAATTAATTTTATGATTAAAGAAAGACTAATAAAGATATTGAAAATTATAATCCCTATTTCTATTGGTGTTTACTTGACTTGGTATTTCTTTTCTAACTCTTCTATTGCTGAAAGGCAGCACATGTTAGCTGCTTTTAAAGGGGCAAATTATTGGTGGATCATGGTTGCTTTAGTTGTTGCATTTTTAAGTCATCTAAGTAGAGCGTATCGCTGGAAATATTTACTTCATCCACTTGGTTATAAACCAAAGCTCAGCTTAATGTACCACAGTGTAATGATTGGTTATATAATTAATTTGACGATTCCAAGGTCTGGAGAGTTAGCAAGAGCTGGTTATTTTAGTAAATATCATAAAGCATCTGTAGATAAAACATTTGGTACAATTGTAGTTGAACGTGTAATTGATTTAATAATGTTTGGTCTAGTTATTTTTATTGCAGGATTATTACAAACAGATCAAGAGCAATTTAATCAAATAAAAGCTACTCAAGCTGAAGGTTTTCCACCTTGGATCATTCCAGCTTTTCTAATTTTTATAACAATATTATTTCTGACAATTAGCTTTTCAAAGAAAATTAGACATAAGCTAATTAAGTTTGTAAAGGGTATTCTTGAGGGTTGTTTAACAATTTTAAAATTAAAACAAAAAACTGCATTTATATTTCATACGGTTTTTATTTGGGCGGCATACTTAGCTATGTTTTGGCTTACAGCATTAGCACTGCCAGGTGTTGAAAACATTAGCGTAAACGCTACTTTTGCTTGTTTTGTAGCTGGTGCAATTGCAATTGGAGTGACACCTGGAGGAATAGGACTTTACCCAATTATGGTTGCCTCTGTGTTGACAGGACTATATGGTTTTGAAGGAGAAACTGCTAAATCTTTTAGTATGTTAATGTGGTCAACACAAACAATCTTCATTGTTGCATTAGGCCTAATCTCTCTCTTTGCTATTCAATATCAAAAAAAAG
Source organism: uncultured Flavobacteriales bacterium (assembly GCA_943788115.1). Lineage (GTDB taxonomy): Bacteria > Bacteroidota > Bacteroidia > Flavobacteriales_D > Parvicellaceae. Next base: position 67,084 of record CALSPA010000006.1, on the reverse strand, counting down.
AAATCTAGTTTTCAATTTCTTCTAAGCTTATTCCAAGCTCCTTAGTTTGTTGAATGTCTATTTTAGATGGGGCGTCAATCATTACATCTCTGCCTTGATTATTTTTAGGGAAGGCAATGAACTCTCTAATATTTTCTCTGCCTCCGAAAAGAGTACAAAGTCTATCAAATCCAAAAGCGATTCCACCATGAGGAGGAGCTCCATATTCAAATGCATCCATTAAAAATCCAAACTGTTCTTTGGCTTCTTCTTTAGAGAAACCTAGCAGTGCAAACATTTTTTCTTGGACATCTCTGTTATGAATCCTAATAGAACCACCACCAACTTCAACCCCATTAATGGCTAAATCATAAGCATTTGCCCTAACTTGAATAGGGTTTTCATCGATGAGCTTTAAATCTTCAGATTTAGGTGAGGTAAATGGATGATGCATCGCATGAAAATCACCAGTTTCATTATCTTTTTCAAGAAGAGGGAAGTCGACAACCCAAATTGGTTTAAAAACCGAAGGATCTCTTAAGTTTAGATCAGTACCCATTTTTAATCTCAATTCATTCATTTGTTTTTGAACTTCTTCAGAGTTCCCACTCAGAATAAGTAGCAAGTCTCCAGGTTTAGATCCACAAAGATTTCCCCATTGTTTTAAGTCTTCACTATTGAAAAACTTATCAACTGAAGATTTGATTGTGTTGTCAGAGTTGAGTTTAACATAAATAAGACCTTTAGCTCCAATTTGAGGTCTTTTGACCCATTCAGTTAGTTTGTCTAGTTTTTTTCTAGAGTAATCAGCACAATTGGGAACACTAATTGCTACGATTGATTCGGCTTGGTCAAATACATTAAACCCTTTTCCTTTTGCTAATGAATCAATATAGTTGAGCTTCATTTCAAACCTAATGTCAGGTTTATCAGAGCCATAATTTAACATTGCTTTTTCATAAGTAATAACAGGAAATTTTTCTTTAAAAGAAAGCCCAATTAATTTTTGGAAAAGGTGTTTTATTAGCCCTTCAAAAGTATCTAAAATGTCTTGCTGATTAACAAATGCCATTTCACAATCAATTTGTGTGAATTCAGGCTGTCGATCAGCTCTTAAATCTTCATCTCTAAAACATTTTACAATTTGAAAATAGCGATCGTAACCACTGACCATTAAAAGCTGTTTAAATGTTTGAGGTGATTGAGGAAGGGCATAAAATTGTTGTTTATTCATTCTGCTTGGCACAACAAAATCTCTTGCTCCCTCTGGAGTTGATTTTATTAGATATGGAGTTTCTATCTCAATGAAATTAATCTCGTTGAAATAAGTTCTTGTTTCTAGACTCATCTTGCTTCGTAGCAGCATGTTTTTTTGCAGAGGACCTCTTCTTAAATCCAAGAATCTATACTTCATCCTTAACTCTTCACCACCATCCGTTTGATCTTCTATAGTAAAAGGTGGTGTTTTAGATTGATTTAAAACGGTTAAGGATTGAACTTCAATTTCAATTTCACCTGTTTTTATATTTGGGTTCTTGCTACTTCGTTCTCTTACTAATCCTGAAATTTGAATTACCCCATTCTCTACTTAATTCTCTTGCTTTAGAACAAAGTAATTTATCTATTGATTCATTAAATGTAAGCTGTGTAATACCGTATCGATCTCTTAGGTCAATAAATGTCATTCCGCCTAGGTCTCTTGATTTTTGAACCCAACCACAAAGCGTAACATGTTTGTCTACATGCTTAAGCCTTAAATCACCATTTGTCTGTGTTCTATACATAAATAATTGCTTTAAAAAAAGTTTCCAAAAGTAATCTTTAATTAGCTAATATTAAATCTAAATTATTGCTATTTATTTTTCCGAAGTTCAACCTTTGTTTTCATTAGGCTAACGCTTAAAATCTTTGATTTTTTCGTTAAAATTGATTAAATTTAAAGAAGAACAGCAAGTTTTTTATTTGTTAAAAAATTCACAATTATGATTCAGAATTGTAACTATCATTGCCCAAAATGTGAAAAATCACTGATGAAAAATAGTTCTGTTGAATTAAATTTTAAGAGACAAAATCACAATGAGACAGGTGTTATTCATTTATCTCCTGAGCCCGGAAATTATGATTTCACTACAACTCCAAATGTTTCTTTCGATAAAGGAGAACGTGTAATTTTTATTTGCCCTTTATGCAACGCTGACCTAACAAGTGAGAAAAACTACAAATTTGCAGAATTAAGAATGATGGTTAATGAATTTATATATTTCGAAGCACTGTTCTCAACTGTTCATGGAGATAAAAGAACCTACATTGTGACCCAAGATGAAATAGATTCCTATGGAGATGCAGATGGAGAAATACATGATGATTTAGATGACTTTAATCCTTAGTTGAATCTTTTTGAAACGATTTAATTGCTTCTTGAATGTCAGTGTCTTTTGAATATGAAAGGAAGTACCTTGATTCCTGGTTAAATAAATAAGTGGCAAATTCATTTTTTAGCTGATTTTTTATTCTTTGAATTGTAATTTCTTCAATTTCTTCAGGAATGTTAATACTGTTGTTTTTTTGAGAATAATGAATAAAATCTAAATATAATTTATCTGAAATTTTATATGAGCTGCCATAATCTTCAACTTTTTTATAGTTGAAATTATTTGAATTGTTATAAAAATAATCAAAACAAAAATTTCTAAATGCGGTAGAGTAATACAATGATGAGTAATATAGTGAGTATTGGGAACTGTCTAAGGGAACAAAAATGTCAGGAAAAACACCCCCTCCACCATATACAATTTTTCCTTTAGGTGTGATGTATTTTTCTTCATTAATAAACGAAGTTGAGTCTAGGGCATACATTTCTCCCACTTTCATATCGACTCATCAATTCATTGTCATAGTCTTCACCAACTCCATAAGGTTTTTGAATGCACCTTCCTGTAGGGGTGTAATATCTTGAAATAGTTAGTCGTAATTCTGAGTTGTCAGCAAGTTTAATTGGTTGTTGAACGAGTCCTTTTCCAAAAGTCCTTCTTCCAATAATTGCCCCTCTATCGTTATCTTGAACGGCACCACTGACAATTTCACTGGCAGATGCAGAACCACTATTTACTAAAATAACTAAATCACCATCTTCATACTCTCCATTGTTTGATGCAAAATGATTTTGTCTTTTTTGATGCAATCCATCCGTGTATACAATGAGTTCTTTTTTTTGTAAAAATTCATCTGCAACACTTATAGCTCCATGAAGGTATCCACCAGTATTTGATCTTAAATCAAGAATTAATTTTTCCCATTCCTAATTTTTTTTAAGCTAATTAAAGCTTCATGAAATTCTACAGGTGTTTTGTCTGAAAAACTAGTTAATTTAATGTAGCCAATATTTTTTTCTAATATTAATGATGCGTCAATTGAAGGAAGAGGAATTAAACCTCTAACTATATCAGTTGATTTTTCAATTTTTTTAATAGGGTTGTATGTTGTTAAATTAACAATAGATCCATATTCTCCTTTGAGGAGTTTGAAAACATCTTCATTTTTAATCCCAACTCCAGCAATATTATCACCATCAACATTAATAATTCTATTTCCAGAAACTAGTCCGGCTTTTTGTGATGGGCCACCATTTATAACATTGGCTACCATTAGTGTATCTCTTAATATAATAAATCTTATACCAACTCCACCAAAATGACCTTGAAGGCCTTCATTTGCAAATTCCACATCATCTTTAGAAATGTAAACTGAGTGTGGGTCGAGATTTGAAAGTAGCCCAACAATTGAATTCTCAATTAATTCAGATTTATCAACTGAGTCAACATAATTGTTTTCTATCACATTAATTATGTGGTTGATTTTATTAGTGTCTGTTGCTTTATCAGAAGAGTTAATGTTTGAATTAAATACTCCAATAAGGTAAGCTAGTGCTGTAAAGAAACAAAGTAATAATGGGAAATAAGGGGTTGAACTTTTTTTAGTCATTATTTAGAGATAGTTGAGATATTTGAAGACCTGCTTTTTTAAGAAAACGTAGGCCGGAGTTGTCTTTATATTCTTTAATATAAACTAATCTTTTTATTCCAGATTGATAAATCAGCTTGGCACATTCTTTACATGGAGAAAGCGTGAGGTAAAGAGTAGCTCCTTCACAACTATTTGTACTGTTTGCCACTTTTAAAATTGCATTTGCTTCAGCATGTAGCACATACCATTTAGTGTAACCCTCATCATCTTCACAATAATTATCAAATCCTGTAGGAGTTCCATTAAACCCATCTGAAATTATCATCCTGTCTTTCACGATAAGCGCACCTACTTTTTTTCTTTCACAATGAGATAATGACCCCCATTCTAATGCCATTTTTAAATAAGCGCGATCGTATTTTTTTTGCTTTTCAGATTGATTGATTGATTGATTGTTTTCCAATGCTAAAATTTGAATAAAACCATTTATTGTACCGAAGGTGGGAATCGAACCCACACACCCGAAGGTACACGAGTTTGAGTCGTGCGCGTCTACCAGTTCCGCCACTTCGGCATTTAATTTGGCTTTAATGAGTCTGCGAATTTAAACTTTGTTTTTATACAAACAAAATTTATAAAATCTAACTTAAAAAACTTACATTTTAAATGTAACAAACCAACCAATATTGGGGTATAAACTTTTAATTTTTAGTTTTACATGTGTTAAAGTCATACTTCTACGATCTTAAATTAAAAGCGATTTTAATCTTATTGATGACTAACTTTTTAGTTGTTGTTAGTGCTCAAAATGCATTAATGAAAGAGCTAAGTCTTGAAGGTGAATTTTATTTTTATAGAGGTGAAAAGTTTAGTGGGTTAGGGTTTCTGAAAAATAAAAAAGGACAATTCATTGCTGAAGCATCATTTAAAAAAGGTAAAATGCATGGGAGCAGGGTTTGTTATAATTCTAGAGGAAGAATATTATCAAAAGATAAATTTAAAAAAGGAAAAGGAAGGTTTAAAACATATTATTCTAATGGACACATAAAGCATGAGGGGTTATTAATAAATCAAACTAAAGTTGGTCTTTGGAAGTTTTATGATGCAAGAGGTGGTGTCAAAGCAAAAGAATTTTGGAGCACCAATACATTGGGATCTCTTTTGTGGGAGAAATATTTTAACAAATTAGGTGTTTTAGAGAGTGAAGTCATATATGAAGAAGGTGTAATTAAAGTTGAAAACTACTTTGATGAGTCTGGTGTTCTTTTTAAGTCTAATAAATATTAGAGTATTTTCTAACAAAACTTCTAGATTATAATTGTAGTCATTGATTTTTTTCAATCAGAAAAATAATCTACATTTGCAATCCATTTTTTAGATTATGTCCTCTCAGATAAAAATATTCTCTTGTTCTAAATCAGATTATTTAGCTAATAAAATTGCTAAATCTTATGGTCATCCTCTTGGATCTTGTGAGGTTCAAAAATTTAGTGATGGTGAGTTTCAAGTTTCAATAAAAGAAACCGTTAGAGGGTGTGAAGTTTTTTTAATCCAATCAACACCACCCCCAACTGATAATCTTATGGAATTACTTTTGATGATTGATGCCGCTAAGAGAGCTTCAGCCAAAAGAATTATAGCTGTTATCCCATATTTTGGATGGGCTAGACAGGATAGAAAAGATCAGCCAAGAGTTGCAATAGGTGCAAAGTTAATTGCAAATTTACTTGAAGCTGCAGGTGTTGATAGAATCATGACAATGGATTTACACGCAGATCAAATACAAGGATTTTTTGAGGTTCCTGTAGATCACCTATTTGCATCGACATTGTTCGCTCCTGTTTTGCAGCAAATGAAATTAGATAATTTAATTATAGCGGCTCCTGATGCTGGAGGATCTAAAAGAGCAAATGCATATGCTAAATATTTAAATGTAGATTTAGCTCTTTGTTACAAGCAAAGAAAAAAAGCAAATGAAATTGAGAACATGACCATTATAGGTGATGTAAAGGGTAAGGATGTTGTAATAGTAGATGACATGGTTGATACTGCTGGAACATTAACAAAATCAGCGAAACTTTTTATTGAGCATGGTGCAAACTCTGTAAGAGCTTTTTGTACTCATGCAGTTTTGTCTGGTCCAGCACATGAAAGAATTGAGAAAAGTTTATTAAAAGAATTAGTGGTTACAGACACAATTCCTCTAAAAGAAGAGTCCTCAAAAATCAGGGTAATTAGCGTTGCTGAGATGTTTGGAGATGTAATGAGGAAACATGTAAGTTTTGAGTCTATTAGTGATCACTTTGTATTTGCAAATCAATAAATAAAAAATAAATAATAATTATGAAAACACTATCATTGAGCGGTTCTGCTAGACAGAACGTAGGAAGAAAAGGTGCTAATGAGCTAAGAAGGCAAGAAAGAGTACCAGCAGTTTTATATGGAGGTGAAAAACAAACTCATTTTTCTCTTTCTTATAATGACGCAAAAAAATTAATTGTAACAGCTGACGTTTATGTTGTTGAATTAGAAATAGAAGGAAAAAAAACTAAGGCGATTGTGCAAGAGGTTCAATTGCATCCAGTTTCTGATAGACCCTTACACCTAGATTTCTTAGAAATTTCTGACTCTAAACCCTTTAAAGTTAAATTACCAGTAAGATTAGAAGGCTTTTCTAGAGGCGTTCGAAATGGTGGTAGATTAAGACAAAACTTCAGAAAACTAAGTGTTTTTGGGTTAGAAAAAGATATGCCAGAAGCAATTGTTATTGATATAACACCATTAAAAATTGGTCATAAGAAAAGAGTTGATGATATTTCGATGGCAGGATTAACATTTTTAGATCCTAAAAATGCAGTTGTTGTTGGTGTTCAAACAGCAAGAGCAGTAATTGAGGATGAGGATGAAGATGAGTTAGAAGAAGGAGCGGAAGGTGCAACAGCAGAAGGCGCTGAAGGTTCATCAGCTGAGTCATCAGAAGCTAAATCGGAATAACATTTCTAATGAAATTTTTGATCGTAGGATTAGGTAATCCAGGATCTGAATACATAAACACCCGACACAATATTGGGTTCAACGTATTGGATGCATTAACAAATGCATCCAATACTAGTTTTAGAACGGAACGTTTAGGTGATATTTCTGAAATTAGAGTGAAAAACAAACAATTGATTTTGTTGAAACCCAATACTTTCATGAATTTAAGTGGTAAGGCAATCAACTACTGGATGCAGAAAGAAAAAATTTCAAGTGACAGATTGCTTGTTATCACAGATGATTTAAGTTTACCTACTGGACAGTTAAGGCTAAAATCCAAAGGGAGCGATGGGGGACACAATGGCCTCAAAAGTATCCAAGAAATATTAGGCACTTCTATTTATCCAAGGTTAAGATTTGGAATTGGTAAGAATTTTTTTCCAGGTCAGCAAGTCAACTATGTGTTAGGGAAATGGGAAAATATTGAATCTGAAATTGTGGTAGAAAAAATTCCAATTGCTATAGACTGTGTGAAGTCATACTGTTTACAGGGGATTGCTCCAACAATGAATATTTATAATAACAAATAAGCATTTAAAACATCACCTTTTTTGATTTCGGTTGTGTTTTCGGATAAGTACACTAAAGAATTTCCGTCCACAAATGCTTTAAGCATGGATGAATTCTGAAAATCACATAGGGTAGCATTCCCATTTTCAATTTTTGCTTTTAAAAACTCACCTCTCCCTTCTTTTTTATAGTAATTATCTTTGCTTTTAACCTTAATAAAATTCAATGGAAACGATGTTTTACTGAACACAGAGAGGTGTCTAAGAACATATATGTAAAAGCAAGTTAAAGCAGATCCAGGGTTTCCGGGGAGTCCAAAGATTGCTTTTTCATTTATTTTCCCAAAAAACAAAGGTTTACCTGGTTTTTGTTTCACTTTGTAAAAAATAGTTTCAACCCCTATTTCTTTCAGCGCATCAAAAACAAAATCATAATCTCCAACAGAAATTCCCCCACTGATTAATAGTACATCGTTTTCATTGATGGCTTTTTCAGCTATATGTTTAGTTTCTTTAAACGTATCTTTTGCTTTATAAATTGAGATGCTCTCATATCCGTATTTTAAAAGGGCATTTTTAAGTAAATGAGAATTGCTTTCAAATATCTTACCAGGGCTTAATTGTTCTTTTACAGAAATCAATTCATTTCCAGTGATTAAAATGCCAATTCTTGGCTTCGAAAACACTTTAACTTTAGCAATTCCAATGCCAGTTAATAGACCAATTGTTGCAGGACATATTTCAGACCCTTTACTTAAAACTAGATCTTTGATTTTTAACTGCTCCCCAATCAGACGAATATTTAATTCATTTTTAATTTTTCTTGTAAAGCTTATTTTTTTACTATTTAAAACACACCACTCTTGTTGAATTACCGAAGAACAACCTTTTGGAATAGCAGCGCCAGTAAAAATTCTAACCCCTTCTCCAGTTTTTAATTTAATAGAAGTTGGGTCTTGACCTGCTTGAATTTCTCCAATAATTTGATATTCATTAATGTTTTCTTCAAAATGAATTGCATAACCATCCATTGCAGATTGTTGAAAAGGCGGCATATTAATAGAAGAATAAATGTTTTCACTTGTTGTGTAACCAAGACTATTAGTTGTCTCAACAGAAATTTCTTTTGCTTGCTCTGTATTTGATTTAACTGCGCTTATTGCTTCTTCAATACTTATCATTTTGTTTTTAATTTAACCACCCGCAAATGGAGGAAGGAAGGAGATTACATCCTTGTTTTTCAAGTAAACATCTTGATCTATGAGCTCATTATTTACAGCAATGTTAATTGCAATAGAGTTCAATTTTACTGATTTAGCTAGAAATTGTTTTTTAAGATCGTACAGAGATACTATTGTAGAGAGTGAAATAGTTTCCTCTTTTTTATCTAAAATTTCAGAGATTTCTCCGTAATATTTAAGTGTTATTTTCATGAAACAGCGCTATATCATCTGGAGAATTAAAATTAATAAAATTGTTTTCACTAAATCTTGAACAATCTAAATTTAAAACATTAAAATGCTCTTCTAATTGTGTTATTTTTCTAACTCCATTTTTGATGTGTTTTATTAACTCAGGCCTAATTGATGAATTAAAATAGGATGGAAAAGGGTGTGTGAACTTTTTTTTTGAATAAACAATTTCATTTTCAGAATGATTTGAAATTATATACTCTATTACTTCCCACTTTAACAATGGGTTATCACAAGTTAATATTATGTTATTTACATTATTTGAGACTGATATACCAGCTTCAATACCACCTAGAGGCCCTGTATTTTTATAAGTATCTGCAATTAAAATATCACAGTATGGTTTATAATTATTGTTTTCTGAAACAATAATAGTCTCTTGAAATTTATTTTTAAACTGATTGGTGATGTGTTCAATCATGGGGCTTCCTTTGAAAAACATCAACCCTTTATCAGTACCCATTCTAGAACTTTTGCCTCCAGCTAATATTATTAAACTAAAGTTCAAAAAAAGATTTATTTTTCAATAAATAAACCGTGTAATTCGGCATCTATACTATTGATAATTTTCCCTAAATCTTCTTGATTTTCATTGAAAGAATTGTTGTCTATATCGATTATTAATAATTTCCCTCTATCGTATGTAGAAATCCAAGCTTCATAACGCTCATTTAACCTTTTAAGGTAGTCTAGGCGAATACTTTCTTCATATTCTCTACCTCTTTTTTGAATGTTTTGAACCAATTTAGGTACGCTTGCTCTTAAATATATAAGTAAGTCTGGAGCTGAAATAAATGATTCGAGTAGATTAAATAGGCTAAAGTAATTTTCAAAATCTCTAGAAGTCATTAAACCCATTGAATGAAGATTGGGGGCGAAAATAAAAGCGTCTTCATATATGGTTCTATCTTGAATTACGTTTTTAGTATTTTGTCTAATATCTTGAATTTGAGTAAATCTACTGTTCAAATAATATATTTGAAGGTTAAATGACCAACGTTGCATTTCGTCATAGAAATCTAACAAATAAGGATTCTCATCAACATCTTCAAAATGTGTGTCCCAACCATAATGTTTGGCCAGTAATGTAGTAAGTGTGGTCTTACCTGCTCCAATATTTCCTGCTACTGCAATATGCATAATGATGACTTTTAAAGAAGTTCTAAAGTAGATAAAATCAATAAATGAACCTCAATTTTGTTAATAACTTTCAACTAATTTATTCCGAAAAACATAGTTTAAGGTGATGTTTCAATAAGAACATCAAATGTAATAGTATCTTCATTTAAGGCAATTATTGAATTTTTGTGTTTTTTAACATTCAAGTATTTTTTAGGAAAATTAATGTGAATTTCTTCGTGAGAAATAGAGTTGTAAGAGAATAAGCTACCTTCATTATATGTAATTATAAACTCTTCATTTATTTGAAGAGCTTTAGCCTCTTGGATGTTTAAAGATTGAAGATAGCTGCAGTATAAATCGAAAATAAGAACACCATCACTTTTAGTGCTCATATATAGTCTTCCGTTTTTTTCTATCAAGCAGTTAGGTTGAAGGTTTTCTTTATTAAGTAACACAGCAAGATTACCAGACTCTTGAATCACTTCTAATTTGGTATTCACTTTAATAATTTGTTTAAAATCTAAATCATATAGCCAAACCCCATTATCTAAATTACTATTGGCGATTGTTTTGGTGTTATAAAGGTTAAGTTCAGCAAGGTTAATGAAATTGTCTTGAGCTGATAAAGTGTTGTCAAGAACTACAATTTTAGATTGTTCTTTATAAAAAACTAGCGGCCTAAGAGAATTATTCACATCAAGTTCAGTAATTGTTCCATAAGTCATATTACTATATCTGTAAAGAATGGTTCCTTTAGGGTTAACTTTAATTATTTCATTTTTATTTACACAATAAATATTACCAATTTGATCAACTTCAAAAAAATTCACGTTTGCCGGCACCGAAAAACTACTTACTAACTTAAATGAGCTCTGTGAATAAGAATATGCGACTGTAAAAGCAAAAACAAATAATAATGGTACTTTAATTAAGGTCATTGTTTTGAAGTATGTTTTCTATTAAATTTCTGTTATTTGATAACCTTGGGATTTTATGCTGCCCCCCTAATTTACCATTATTTTTTAACCAATCATAAAACGTGTTTTTAGGCATGGATTGTATAATTGGGAGGGTCATATTTAAATCGTCTTTTCTTTTTGCTTGATAATCAGAATTTATTTTTTTGAGTTCGTTGTCTAAAATAGTGGTAAAATAATCCATGTCTGAAGGTGGAGTTTTAAACTCTATTAACCATTGGTGAGTTCCTTTTTTGCCATTTTCCATATAAATAGGTCCAACAGTATAATCAACTATTTCTGTTTCTGTTAAAGAAGATGCATGAGCAATTGCTTTTTCTGCATTCTCAATAATTAGTTCTTCTCCAAATGCATTAATAAAGCTTTTTACTCTTCCAGTTACAGAGAATCTAAAAGGAAATTTACTTGAAAATTTAACAGTGTCTCCGATTGAATATCTCCATAATCCTGCATTTGATGAAATAACAAGTGCATAATGTTTATGTAATTCAATTTCTTCAATTAAATAGGTTTTAGGATGAGATTCATTAATGTTTTCTATTGGAATAAATTCAAAAAACATCCCATAGTCAAGCATCATAAGCATATTGTCAGATGAGATTTCATCTTGTATTCCAAAAAAGCCTTCACTAGCGTTGTAAGTTTGAACATAATTCATGTTTGAACTAGGAATCAAATTATTAAATTGTTTTTTGTATGGATTAAAGTCTACACCACCGTGCATATATAGCTCTAAATTTGGCCATATATCTTTTATGGTTTTGCCTCTTGAGTTTTCTAGAATTTTATTTAATAAAACTAATGTCCATGAAGGTACACCTGCCAAGATGTATACATCTTCATTGATTGTAGTTTTGGCCATTTCATCAATTTTCTTTTCCCAATTAGATTGAAGAGTGATTTGTTTTTTCGGAGTCCTTCGCCATTCACACCACCAAGGTAAATTTTCGACAATTATTGCTGATAAATCTCCTATGTATGAATCTTTACTAAAATAATTTAGCTGTGAACTGCCTCCCAGTATTAAATGTTTCCCTTTAAATAGTTTTGTTTTTGGATGATTGTTGTAGTACAATGCTAATAGATCTTTGCCTCCTTTATAATGGCATTCTTCTAGTGATTCTCTGCTTACAGGAATAAACTTGCTTTTCCCTGTTGTAGTTCCTGATGATTTAGCAAACCATTTTATTTCAGTAGGCCAAAGTAAATTTTGCTCTCCTTTTTTTAGTCTTTTTATGTAGGGTTCAAAATCTATATAGGTGTTTATCGGAACTCTGTTTCTGTACTGATCAATTGTATTTATTGATGAAAAATCATATTTAAGTCCAAACTCAGTTTTCTTAGCTTTACCTAAAAGTTTGAATAATGTTTCGTTTTGAACTTCAGAGGGATATTTCCTAAAGAGGTCAATTTGATGTATTCTTTTCTTGATGTACCAAGAAAAGATGGAATTAAAGGGGTGTTTAATCTTGTTAGCCATAAACTAAAAGAATATCCCTTAAAGTTAATTGGAGTTATCCAAATAACACTAAGCCGAAAATTACAATTAAGGCAATTGAAACATATACGTATCCAATTATACCAGTACTTCCGTGAAAATTTTTGTCAGACATCTTGTAAATTTTATACAAAGTTAAAGATAAAAATTAATAAAATAAAAGCACAGTACAATCTATTTAGAAAGTAAATTTTTATTGACAACATTCACCAGGTGAATATGTTGTAATGCCGTTAATGGTTGCATAGCATGAGTTTGAATATGTTGTTCCATTACAGCCACATACAGGATCCCATTGTTCAATACAGTAATAATTAGTATCTATATTTGATGAATCTAAACAGTTAGACGCGAAAATAATTTCAGCACAGTTATTAGGTTTTGAACAACCTAAAATTAAAAATGATATTAAAAAAGTGCAAATAATTAATCTCATTACATTAGTACTAGCGCTTAATTATTTTAGATATTATATATCCGCTGTTGGTTTTAATTTCTAGGATGTATAGTCCCGCAGCATTTTTAATATTCACAGGAATAGTTTTCACATTTATATAAGTCGATTTTGAAATTAAACTTCCAGTTATTGATTTAATGGCAACAGAAATATTGTCTTGCATAGAGTTAAAATTAATTGAAAAAACGCCATTTGATGGATTGGGATAAATAATAGGGTTGTCAATTTCTAAATCTCCGTATAACCCAACATTATTAACAGATTCACAAATTGAAGTGTCAATGCAATTGTTAGTTGTTATTTCTACAGCATAACTCCCATTATTTGAGGCTGTAAATGTTTGGTTTGTTTCTCCATTGATTTGAGCGTAATTGTCATTACAATCTAACCATTGGTATGTTGCTCCAGAAAGATTTGCCGACAAAGTTGGTGAGTTGTTTGTTATGCCATTATCAATTACAAATTTAACTATGGCTTCATCCATTTTAGTGCCGTAATGTCCTGCCCAGAACTCTACATCTTTTCCTCCAGATTCAAAGTAAATGTATCTTAATCCCGATCCATAATTAGTGAAAGTATGACTTGAGGTTTTCCATGATGTATCTGAAATTAAAGGAGAGGATTGGCTTCCGTCATCAAAAGAAGTAATAATGTTTCCAAGAGAATCTCTTAATTCAACATGCAAAAAATATTCATCGCTGTAATTTACAGCATGACCTGTATAAAGCTCTTGAACATATAATGTTGGCTCCAAGTCTAAGTAACTTGACGACAATCCAAGGGCGATTAAATCGATTGTTTGATTCTTTGTAGACCATGCGTATGATGAAACAAATGATTGAGTCCCAAAAGAACTTCCTTGTGTGACCCAGTCCGATCCAGGGCCTGTAGAAAAATTCCAATCTATCAATCCATCTTCAGCGCCAGGGTTTTTAAGTAAATTATAACAAATATCAATTGAATTGACGCTGCCAGAACAACTGTTTTGGCAATCGATAAGAGTTTCAAAAGGAACTACACCTGCACACCCTCCCCAGGTAAATGTTTCACATTGTTGTGTAGTTTGATTGTAAAAATATTTTGGAAATAATCCGAAACAAGGTCCTGGGTCAGGAATTAGATAACAAGATGAATCTAATTGAGCCGTAAAAAATAAAGGAGTAATAAATAATATTAGCGTAAGGTTTTTCATAGGGGGTATTTAATATAAATATAATAAAATCCCACAACCTCTTTTAAAATTACTTAATCACAAAACTATAAGGAAACCTAGCTTGTATTCTGTCAGCAGTTTTATAATCATTTAAGAATTCTATCTGTTTGCTTATGTTGGTGTAAATTGGATTAAGATTAGATTTAATACTAGTCTCTTGCTCATTAAACATTTCGATTATTTCTAATAGATTGTCAGATTTATACTCAGGAAGAGTTTTAGTTTTTATTTCACTTTTTTCTATCCCTGCTTTTTTAGCAGCATAGCTAATGGCGTCTTCAATTCCACCCATCTCATCAACCAAGCCAATTCTTAGCGCATCTGTACCAGACCAAACTCTTCCCTGTCCAATTTTATCAACATCTTCAACTTTAAGCCCATCTCTGCCTTTTGCAACTTTAGAAATAAAATCATTGTAGATATCATCAACGCCTTTTTGAATTATTGCTTTTTCTTTTTCACTTAATGCTTTAGATAAAGACATTACTGAATGGCTGTTAGTCTCTGCTCGATCGAATGTTACCCCCAGTTTGTCTTCCATCATAGGGCCAATATTGGGGATCATGCCAAACACTCCAATAGATCCTGTAATTGTGTTGGGCTGTGAGAAAATTCTATCAGCAGCACAAGAAATATAATATCCTCCAGATGCAGCAAGATCTCCCATAGAAACAATCACTGGTTTAGTTTCCTTAGCTAAAATCACTTCTCTCCAAATAACATCAGAAGCTAAAGCACTGCCACCAGGAGAATTAACACGTAATACAATAGCTTTAATATCTTCATCTAAACGAGCTTCTCTTACAGCACCTGCAATTTTATCAGATCCAATTTGAGTTCTTTTACCTTCACCACTTACAATGTCACCTACAGCATATACAACTGCAATGTTTCCTTTTTCACTTAGCTCACTAAATTTAAGCTTCTTGAGTCTAGATTTTGATGAACAATATTTATTAAAAGGAACTAAATTAAGCTCTTCATCTTCAGCTGTTTGCGTTTCATTTTTTAATATGGTGAAGAGCTCATCTTCGTATATTAGTTTGTCAACCAGTTGATAATCAACTGCAGACTTTGCATCTCTTACATAAACAGAATCTGCTATTTCATTCATTTCTTCTAATGTTATGTTTCTAGATGTTTTAATGTTTGTAAGCATATTGCTCCATACAGAATTTAATAAAAGCATCATTTGCTCTCTGTTGGCATCACTCATTTGTTTGTAAATGAATGGTTCAACAGCGCTTTTGAATTTATTATTTGACCCTCTTATTATTTGCATTTCAATGCCTAATTTGTCCAAAGTGCCTTTAAAAAACATGAGTTCAGTACCCAAACCTCTAAAGTCTAACATACCTGTAGGGTATAGATATACTTCATCTGCAACTGATGAAAGGTAGTAAGCTCCTTGACTGTAAGTTTCAGAGTATGAATAAATGAATTTCCCAGAATTTTCTTTAAAATCTAATAAAGAATTTCTTATTTCTTCTACAGAGGCTAGTCCAGCAGAAATATTGTCAATATTTAATAAAATCCCTTTGATGTTGTCATCATCAGAGGCTTCTTGTAAACCATTTTTAAGTTCTTTGATGCCTAGCTGTTTTTTTATTAATTCTGGTGAGTTTGGATCAAAGTCTGCAAAGGATACTTCCGAAATAGCATCATCTAATTTTATATGCAATATTCCATTCTCATTGACTTTAAAAGGCTTTTTGTCAAAACTGGAGGTAATCCCAATTACGATGCTAAAAAAAATGATTATGAGCGTAGTCCCGATTGCTAGACTTGACAAGGAAGATGCCCAAAAGGTTCTCCAAAATGGTTTCATAGTTGTAAATTTTATTTTAAACAAAAATAGAATTGATTGATTATTTTTTTCTGCATCTTACATAGGTGGCAATATAATTGGGATAAAAGCTAATTATCTATTATGACTCAACTTTGCTATAAAAAATTAGATTTGTGTTATGAATAAAGAGGCTGTATTGTTATTAGGAAGTAATTTTGATGATAAAGAACATTTCATTGAGTTGGCATTAATTGAAATATCTAAGAAATATAAAATTATAACAAAGTCATCTTTTTATTATTCTGCTCCTTTGGGGTTTAAATCAAATAATGAATTTCTTAATTTAGGAATACTCATTAACACTGATTATCAACCAAATGTTTTGTTAAAGGACATGTTGGATATTGAAATAAAACTTGGTAGAAAAAGGAGTTTCATTGACGGTTATAAAGATAGACCTATAGACATTGACATCATCTTGTTTTCTAATGAAATTGTAAATAATTATGAGCTTACTATACCGCATCCAAGAATGCATTTGAGAAATTTTTGTCTTATTCCACTAAATGAAATAATTCCTAACTATATTGTTCCTGGTTTTAATAAAACAATAAAACAATTACTCTTTTTGTGTGAAGATAATTCTGAAGTTAGATGTCCAAAATAAACTATAAATACATTGCTGTAGAGGGTAATATTGGAGCTGGAAAAACAACACTTGCTAAGTTTTTGTCTGCACAATTAAACGGATCTCTTTTGCTTGAAGAGTTTGAAGACAATCAGTTTTTAAAAGCATTTTATAGTGGCGAAGATTTTGCATTGCACGCTGAATTACAATTTATTTTAGATAGAAGTAAACAAATGGCGGAGTTCTTCAACAATACTAGAAAATTGGTTTTTTCAGATTATGTCCCTCAAAAAAGCTTAATTTTTTCTAAAATAAATTTGAATGAAAAGGAGTTTAAATCCGTTAAATCATTAACGAATCTTTTATATAAACCTTTTCAAGAACCAGACCTGGTTATCTTCATAGAGCGTGATGTTGAAGATTTAATTGAAAACATTTACAAAAGAGGTAGAGTATTTGAACAATCTATTGACGAGAAATACATTGAATCTATAATGAACGGATATGATCAATGGCTGAAAGAATTAAAGCAACCTGTTTTGAGAATTAAAGCAAAGCAAATTGACATGAGTAAACCTGTAAAGCTGACTCAAGCATTTTCTTCTATTTTAAGAGGTAATTATTCTAAAAATGAAATAGAGATTAATCTTCACCAACTAATGAAAGCCGTTAAATAATAGTTGTCAAATTTTCATTATCAATTTTTTTAATCGGTATATAGTGTATAAACGCTTTTTTAAGTAAAAAATAGTACTTATACTTGCACAAAATTTAAAAAAATTGAAACTTATTAATTTTTACAATGAAAAAGATAGTATTTAAAGGTTGTTTTTTAATGTCGTTTTTTGCAGTTGTTTCTTTATTGAATAGCTGTTCTACAATTAAAGAACTTGAGTATAATGTTACAGAAAATCCACTTCAAATGCATGCGGATGATGTAACTCTTCAAATTAACGGAAAATTTGTTGAAAAAGGATTAAACGCTAAAGCAGTTGCTGAAGTTACTCCACTATTTGTGTGTAATGATGGAACAGAAATTGCTTTTCAAACAGAAATATTTCAAGGCCCTAAAGCAGCAGGAAATGGAAAAGTAGTTCCCAAAGAAGGAACATCTTTCTCTTATTCAAGTACAATACCTTATCAAAAATGTATGGAAGAAGGAATTGTTAAGGTAAGAGTTGTTGCCAAAAAAGGTAAGAAAGAAGAAGAAATGTTTACAGATAAAATTGCTGATGGTACAATCATAACTCCATACTTGTTAAAATTGGATGATCAAGTTATTTCTGCAAAAGATGCATTTCAACGAATTACTTCACATGAAACTGAAGCTGTTATCAACTTTAATAAAGGTCAGGCTACTGTAAAAAGTAGTGAGTTAAAAGATCAAGACATAGTTGATTTAATGGCATTTGTTTTAGATGCAACAACTAACCCTAGACATGAATTGAAGTCGGTTAATGTTTCATCTTATGCTTCTCCAGAAGGCGAGGTTGACAAGAATGAAAACCTTGCTAAAGACAGAGCCGAAAGCGCTAAATCTGCATTGGTTAAAAAAATGAAGAAAATGAAGTACGAAGCTGGACAAGCAGATGCTTTTTACACAATCGATCCTAAAGGAGAAGATTGGGCTGGTTTTAAAACTGAAGTTGAAAAAACAACTCATGAGGACAAAGAATTAATCCTTAGAGTTCTTCAAATGACCACAGATTTAAATAAGAGAGAGCAAGAGATTAGAAATATGGCAAAAACATATACATTTCTAGAGAAAGAAGTTCTTCCTCAATTAAGAAGATCTCAAATGACACTTTCTTATGATAAAGTTGGATACAGCGATGAAGAATTGAAAGATTTATCAAAAACAAACCCAGATACATTAAATGTTGAAGAGTTATTATTTACTGCTACATTATATGATGATTTAAGTGAGCAATTAAGAGTTTATAATGAAGCATTAAGATTATTTCCGAATGATTGGAGAACAGCAAACAATGTTGGATGTGTTCAATATTTACAGGGTGATTTAGACGCTGCAGGAACAAGTTTTGAGAAAGCTAGTGAGGCTAGTGAAAATGAAACAGTAAACAATAACATTGGTGCTGTAGCTCATATGAAGGGTGATAGAGAAAGAGCAATGGAGCTTTTCACATCAGCTGGAAGTAGTTCTGAAACTAATTACAATCTTGGTTTGTTGAAAGTTCAGCAAGGTCTTTATGATGAAGCTGTTTCTAATATGGGAACTAATATGACATTTAATTCTGCTTTAGCTAACCTACTTTCTGGTGATGCTGATGCTGCTGCAAAATCTATTGATGGTAGTAATGCAAAAGATGAGGCAATGTCTTACTACTTAAAGGCTCTTATTGGTGCAAGAACAAATAACTCTGAAATGCTTATGGATAATTTAAAGATTGCTTTTGAAAAAGATGCTAATCTTAAAGCAAAAGCTAAAAGAGATAGAGAGTTTATACAATTTTTTGAAAACGCTGACTTTCTAGCGATTTTCTAATACAGATATATATTTATAAAAAAAGGGAGGTTTTCACCTCCCTTTTTTTATGCGCTTTAATCTGTAATATTTGGAGGGACAATTCTTTTTTTAACCACCATTGTATTTAAGAAATGAGCTTTTATTTTATGTTGAAATGCAAGAGCATCATTTTTATCATAAAACCTACCAGCAAATAAATAAGTGTTTGGAGCAATATATTCATCAAAAATAGGATGATCAGGAAATGCTTTTATAAATTTCAAACGAGCATCTTTTATTACATTAGTCTGTTGGCTAACTTCTAGCTGAACAGTAAATCCTGAAATGTTTTTTTCTTTTTTAAGTTTTTGCTGTAACAAATCTATTCTATTGTCTTTGACGACAACAAGTTGACTTTTTTCATTATTAGATGAGTTGAATTCTAAATCTTTAAATGATGAGTCTTTTATATTGTTAATTAAAATAGTGTCAGAATTTGATGGATATGTAGTCCAGTCGTTTTGGGCAACATAAGCATTCAAGAGTAATGATAATATTAAAGTTGTTGAACTAGCTTTCATAAAAATATTTAATCAAAATTAATCATTACATCTAATTTTATGCCACTTATAGATTTAAACTCTCTTAATGTGTGTTAAAAAGCTTTATTTTTAGCTGATCATTATTTAGAATGTTTCTAAATTGAGACATTACTAAGACAATTTACCTAACAAAATATGCTATAAAAGAATTGAATATTACATTTGTCGTTGTAAAAATATGCTCTAAGCTATCTATTAGGATTATGAAGATGAAAATTAGTTGGATCCATAAGATAATTCAATTTATCCTTCCCTTATTATTGATTATCAATTTAACCGCTTTTTCGCAAGACGGTGAAAAATTATTTAAAGCAAATTGTGCTTCTTGTCATAATCCGGTAAAAAATGCTACTGGGCCTAAAATGCAAGGTGCTAAAGAAAAGTGGATAAATGCTGGAGAGGGAGATTTGATATATCAATGGGTTAAAAACCCTTCAGAATTGTACAACAGTGGTGATTCTAAAATGGCAAAAGCAATATGGAATTATTCGCCTACAGCTATGACTGCTCAAGGTCATCTATCCAATGAAGAAATCGATGCTGTTTTTGCTTACGTTGATGCTTACACTGCACCAATTGCTGATGTATCTAGTGTTTCATCTGCTTCAGAAGGCAGCGAGGAGGAATCTAATTCTTTTTGGTGGTGGATTATTGGGGCTGTATTAGTGATTATTATTTTCTCTGTTAGCGGTGTTAGAAGACAGCTTTCATATGCTCTTGCTGAAAAAGAAGGAAGCCCTAAAGATCCTAACATACCTACTGGAGTTCACGTTCGTAATTGGATGGTTAAAAATTGGTTTGCTTTCACACTAATTTTAGTTACTGTTCTTATTATTACTGGTGTTGAATTAGGGAATAGAGCTTACCAAGTAGCTATCTTCCAAGATTATCAACCTTCTCAATCAATAGCTTATTCTCATAAGTTACACGCTGGTGAAATGGGAATAGACTGTAAATATTGTCATCACTCTGCTGTTAAATCTAAGCATGCTGGAATACCGTCTCTGAATGTATGTATGAATTGTCATAAAGTGGTTCATGAAGGGAAAGAATCAGGAACTGAAGAAATTGCTAAAATTCATGAACATGTTGGATACAATAAAGAAAAGCAAGTTTATAATAAAGATGAAAATGGCAACAGAATAGAGAAGCCAATGGTTTGGAATAAAGCACACAACCTTCCTGATCATGTTTTCTTTAGTCATCAACAACACGTTCATGAAAATACAGCTAACATTGACTGTAGACAATGTCATGGTCCAGTTGAAACTTACACACTTGGAAGGGTTTCCAGTACTGATGAGATTAATGCATATGCAGAGACAGATGAAGGAATTGAAAAAGGAATTGTTAAGTTAACTCGACCAATTCTTACAATGGGTTGGTGTATTGAGTGTCACAATAAAAAAGAAATTGATTTAACAAGTACAGGATATTATGAAGAAATTCATGAAAGATTAAAGAACAGACCTGATGCCATGAGTGAAATTTTTAAAGATAAAAAGGTCACGGCAAAAGAGTTAGGTGGCTGGGAATGTGCTAAGTGTCATTATTAAAGAATTCTTATAAAGACTATGAGTGTAAAGAAAACATATTGGAAAGGACTTTCAGAGAAACATCAAACTCCTGAATTTGTTCACGCTAATACTAAAGAATTTCAAGACGATTTAACAATTGACGAATTTGTTGGTGGAGAAGGTGTTGAGCAATTTAAGACCGGAAGAAGAGATTTTTTAAAATTCATGGGTTTTAGTGTTGCAGCTGCAACTCTAGCCTCTTGTGAAACTCCTGTTATTAAATCGATTCCTTACGTTAATAAGCCAGAAGATGTAACTCCTGGTGTTGCAAATTGGTATGCATCTTCTTTTTATGATGGTATAGATTTTGCAAATGTTCTTGTTAAAACAAGAGAAGGTCGTCCAATCTGGTTAAAAGGAATTAAAGATGGGTTCTCTAAATCTGGTATAACACCAAGAATTAATTCTTCAACTTTAAATCTTTATAATAGTAGTAGGTTAAACGGCCCAACGATTGATGGACAAGAATCTTCTTGGGAAGCTGTTGATTCTGCTATTAAAGAGCAATTAGTATCTATTGCAGCAGAAGGGGGTAATATTAGAATTCTTTCTAACACAATCATTTCTCCATCTACCAAGGGAGTGATAGATAAATTTATTTCTAAATATTCCAGTTCTGCAAACGAAATAGATGAATCTAATACTGGTTCTTCAAGCGTGAAGCATATACAATATGATGCAATTTCATACAGTGCAATTAGAGAAGCAAATGCAGAATCTTTTGGTAAAAATTTAATTCCAAATTATAATTTTAATAAAGCGAAAGTTGTTGTAAGTATCAATGCTGATTTTATTTCTAATTGGTTGCTTCCAACAAAATTTAGTGTTGATTATGGAGAAACTAGAAATCCGGATAATCCTTGGATGTCTAAGCATTTTCAATTTGAATCTGTAATGTCTTTAACTGGTGCAAATGCAGATGTAAGAGCACAAGTAAAGCCTTCTGAAGAAGGGTTAGTTGCATTAGCAATCTTAAATAAACTTAAAGGAAATACTGTTGAAAATTTAAATCAAAATTTAAGTAATGCCGTTAATAAAGCTGTAGTTGCTTTAAATGAAAATAAAGGTCATTCATTAGTTGTAGGAGGTTCTAACAATAAATCAACTCAACTAGTTATTAATGAAATTAATAATCATCTTGGGAATTATGGCAATACAATTGATTTAGATAAAGCTTTAAATCTTTACCAAGGAAACGACTCTGAGCTACAAACTTTAGTTGATGAAGTTGTCAGTAATAAAGTTGATGCTTTATTAGTCTATGGTTCAAATCCAGTTTATTCACTTCCAAACGGTTCTGAATTTGCAAATGCGTTAAAGACCATAAAGCTATCTGTTTCTTTTTCTGAATTTGCTGATGAAACAGCTAGTAATTGTAAATTCATTTGTCCTGATCACAATTACCTTGAGTCTTGGAATGATTTTTCTCCTATTTCTGGTCATTATTCTATCCAACAACCGGTAATAAGACCTTTATACAATACTAGGCAAGCACAAGAATCTATGATGGTTTGGTCTGATAACGCAGAAAGAGCTGATAAAGAAAGTGCTTCGTTTCATTCTGAAATTAAAAAGAATTGGAAATCCAATGGTTTCCCTAACCAATCTGAACATATTTCATTTACCGATTTCTGGAATTGGTCTGTTCATAATGGCTTTACAAATCTTAATAACACAACCGAATTAGTTGAAGCTATGTCATTTAATACAAGCTCAACTGATTATGTTTCTGAAATAAATAGGTTGGCAAAGAATACTGGTGAATGGGAATTTGTTTCTTATCAAAGTGAGTTAGGAGCTGGGCAATATGCTTCAAATGCATGGCTACAGGAGCTGCCAAAGTCAGTAACTAAGGTTGTTTGGGACAATTACATTACAATGGCCCCTACAGATTGTTATAAGTTGTTTGGAATGAATTCAGGTGATCAAAAATCTTCTTGGGATGGAATACATCTTGGTCAAGAAGAACCAGCTTTTGTGGCAACTGTTACTGTAAATGGGAAGAATATCAAATTGCCTATTTATCCTCTTCCAGGTCAAGCTCTCGGTACTATTGGTATATCTTTTGGATATGGCCGTGGTGAAAATGAGGAAAATATTGGTAAGTCAGCATTTCAATGTGATGAGTTTGGAGAACATATTTTAGCTGATGGCAAGAAAGTTCCTATTGGTGCTAATGTCTTTAAGTTTAGTTCATTTGACTCAGGAGAAATCAGGTACTTTGGAAAAGTTGATTCTATTACTTTAAATGATGAGAAATATGCTTTAGCATGTACGCAGACTCACCATACTATAATGGGTAGAACCTCTATATTAAAAGAAACTTCTTTTGGTACTTTTAAAGGATCTCCTAAAAAAGATTATAATCCACCTCATGTATTACACAGTCATGCTGAAGGTGGTCATTCAGAAGAAAAAGCAACAAACTATTCACTTTGGGATGAACATCCTGTCGAGAACGTAGGTCATAGATGGGGAATGTCCATTGATCTTTCATCATGTAATGGTTGTGGTGTTTGTATTGTTTCTTGTCATTCAGAGAACAATGTTCCTGTAGTAGGGAAAGATGAGGTTAGAAGATCAAGAGACATGCATTGGTTAAGAATGGATAGGTATTTTTCTTCAATTGAAGATGACAATAGAAAAGATTGGAATGAAAATAGAGCAACGGGTGATTTTAGTTATGATAAATTAGAAATTCCTGAAGAAAATCCTTCTGTAATGTTTATGCCAATGTTGTGTCAGCATTGTAATCATGCCCCTTGTGAAACTGTATGTCCAGTTGCTGCAACTACTCACAGTAATGAAGGGTTAAATATGATGACTTATAATCGTTGTATTGGAACAAGGTATTGTGGTAATAACTGCCCGTACAAGGTTAGGAGATTTAACTGGTTTAATTACAGAGATTACAGGAAGTTTAAAAACATAACTCCAGCTCAAGACGAGATGGCAAGATTAGTTCTTAATCCTGACGTTGTTGTTAGGTCTAGAGGTGTAATGGAGAAATGTAGCTTTTGTGTTCAACGAATTCAAGAGGGTAAATTGAATGCTAAAAAGGATGGAAGACCAGTTATTGATGGTGATGTAGTTACTGCATGTGCAGATGCTTGTCCTAATGGATGTATCACATTTGGAGATTGGAATGATAAAGATTCTGACATTAGAGAAAAATCCGAAGATAATAGAGCATACCAAGCTTTAGAGGAAGTTGGTGTTAAACCAAATATTTGGTACCAATTAAAAGTAAGGAATGTTGATGAAGAACAAATAGTTGCTAATAATGATGTTCATGAAGAGCATGAACATTAGAATTTAATGACAATAAAATAGTATTTGATGCATAAAGAAGCAGATATTAGAAAACCGTTAATTTTAGGTGATAAGACCTATCGTGATATTACAGATGATGTAATAAGACCGATAGAAAGTAAAGCTCCTAGAACTTGGTACATTCTTATTTTAATTGCAGGTGTTTTAGCTGCATGGGGTATTGGATGTATAATTTATTTATTAGGTACTGGAGTTGGAGTTTGGGGGCTTAATAAAACAGTTGAATGGGCTTGGGACATCACCAATTTTGTTTGGTGGGTTGGAATTGGTCATGCAGGTACATTAATCTCTGCTGTATTACTGCTATTTCGTCAGAAATGGAGATTTGCAATTAACAGGGCTGCTGAAGCAATGACTATTTTTGCTGTTATGATGGCAGGTTTATTCCCTTTAATTCACATGGGAAGATTATGGGTTGGATACTGGGTTTTTCCTTTGCCAAATCAATTTGGGTCGATGTGGGTTAACTTTAATTCTCCTCTTTTATGGGATGTGTTTGCTATTTCTACTTACTTCTCAGTTTCACTTGTTTTCTGGTACATTGGGTTAATTCCTGATTTCGCTACAATTAGAGATAGAGTTACTAAACCTTTAGCAAAAAGAGTATACAGAGTTTTAAGTTTTGGATGGACTGGTAATGCTAAAGCATGGAATAGATTCGAATTGGTATCTCTTGTTCTTGCAGGATTAGCAACTCCATTAGTATTTTCTGTTCATTCTATTGTATCATTTGATTTTGCCACTTCAATTGTTCCTGGTTGGCACACCACTATTTTTCCTCCCTATTTTGTTTCGGGAGCTGTTTTTTCTGGTTTCGCAATGGTACAAACACTTATGCTGATTTTAAGAAAAGCATACAAGCTAGAAGAGTATTTACATGTCAAGCACATTGAGTATATGAACATTGTAATTATTGTTACTGGTTCTATTGTAGGTGTTGCTTATATAACAGAGCTATTTGTTTCTTGGTACTCTGGTGTTGAATATGAAGCTTACGCTTTTCTAAATCGTGCTACAGGTCCATATTGGTGGGCTTATGCAAGTATGATGACTTGTAATGTTATATCTCCACAACTATTTTGGTTTAAGAAACTTAGAACGAGTTTAATGTTCTCTTTCTTCATGTCTATTATCATTAATATAGGGATGTGGTTTGAAAGGTTTGTAATTATTGTAACATCTATTCATAGAGATTATGTTCCATCTTCTTGGACCTATTTTCACCCTACATGGGTAGATATTGGAGTATTTATGGGAACAATTGGAATATTCTTTGTTTTATACCTGTTGTTTTCTAGATATTTTCCTGTTTTACCAATTGCAGAGCTTAAAACAATATTAAAAAGTTCAGGAAAGAACTATAAGGAGAATTATGGTCATGGAAAAGATTATTGGGATAGCCATTCTGAACATTAATTATGGAAACTATGGAAGAAAAAGTAATATATGCAATGTATGATGACGATGACGTTCTGTTAAATGGCGCTAAAGCTCTTGTTGCTGAAGGTGTTCACATTTCAGATGTATATTCTCCAATGCCTATTCATGGTATTGACCCTGTTATTGGTGTTGAGCCAACTAGACTTGGTATTGCTGCATTTTTATATGGGCTTACAGGTACTATGCTAGCAGCAATTGGTTTAAGGTATTTCATGATAATAGATTGGCCAATGAATATTGGTGGTAAGCCAAGTTTTTCATTACTAGAAAACATACCTTCTTTCGTTCCAATATTTTTTGAGTTTACAGTGCTTTGTGCTGCTCATGGAATGGCAATCACTTATTTATTGAGAAATAAGACTCTTCCTGGAATGCCTCCTAGAAATCCAGATCCGAGGACTACAGATGATAAATTTGTTATTGAAATAAATGCATCTGAAAATTCTAAACATTCATTAAACGAAATTACTGCAATGCTTAAGAAAACAGGTGTTGTAGAAATGGAAGAAAAGGTAATTAAGTAAAAAAGAAAAGGATAATATGAATTATTTAAATACATATAAATTATCGCTTATTAGTTGTTGTTTAATCTTTATGGTTTCGTGTGTTAAACATCCAGATAGCCCAGGCTATGAATATATGCCTGATATGTATCGTTCTCAAGCTATTGAAGCTTATGTTGATTATGGTTTAGTAGCAGATGTTGAACATGAAGAATTGAAAACTACTATTTCTGCCAGAATACCTGTTGAAGGAACTATTCCTTACACTGAAAATAAAGATATGGCATCAATTAATATGCCTTTTAATTATGGTGTTGGTGAAGACGAAAGAATTAGAGCAGGCATTGAGGTTCAAATTCCACAGTCATACATTAAGGATTCATTAACTGCTGATTTTAATAAGAATGAGGGAAAGAAATTATACGATATAATGTGTACTCATTGTCATGGTGATAAAGGTGAAGGTAATGGTAAAGTTGTAAAAGCTTCAGGAGATTTAATTGTGCCACCTGCTTATGTTACTTTAAAAGATAGAACCTTGGGTTCAATTTTTCATACGATTACACATGGTAAAAATGCGATGGGTCCACATGGATCTCAAATGAATAAAGATGAGAGATGGAAAGTTGCATTGTACGTGAGATCATTACAAAATGGAGGAGATTTGTTGTTAAGTGAATTAACCACTCCTAAGTCTACTAATGAGGTGACACAAATGAAAGATAATTAATTAGTTGAAAGAAATCAAAATAGAAATGGATTATCAAATTTCAAATAAAGCAAAAAAAGTTACTCTTGGCTTATCAGCTATAGGACTTGTTATGGTTGTACTTGGGTTTTTTCATCAGAAGGACTATGTATATGCTGATTATGTTAATGAACACGCTTTAACAATAAGATATAATGGTGATGCTTCTGATGAGATGCAAAATGATTTAAAAATAGAAATGAATTCTATTCTTAACGCTAAAGGATATAAAGTTGATTTTCATGACGCTAATCATAATGATTCACATAATGCCCATGATGATAAGCATTTACATGATTCACATGATGAAAGTCATTCTTCTCATGGTTTTGAATGGGAAGCTCATATTGAATCAAATCATGAAGATGAACATGTAAATCATGGTCATCATGAAGATGTTTCTGCATCAATTGTTGAAATGATTGATTCTGGTGAGATTTCATTCTTTGACACTCATCACAGAAGATTTTGGTCTAATTTATTAGTTAATGGTTTTTTCTTTTTTGGAATTGCATTAGGGGCCTTATTTTATTTAGCGTTACACTATGCAACTGAATCTGGATGGGGAGTTGTTCTATTAAGAATTATGGAAGGAATTATGTCTGCAATGCCAGTAGGGATTGTTGTATTATTAATTGTTTTTATAGCTGGATCTTTAGGTTTGCATCATATTTACCCTTGGATGGATTCAGATGTTATGGATCCAAACAGTAGTCATTTTGATAAATTGATTTATGGTAAAAAAGCATATTTAAATCAACCTTTCTTTTACTTAAGGGTTGTTGCATATTTTGCTACTTTCTTTTTATTTATGAAGTGGTTTAAAAAGAAATCTACCCAAGAAGATAGTGAAGGTGGAACCGAATCTCATTTTAAAATGTACAGAAGAGGGGCTTTGTTTTTAGTTTTCTTTGCAGTTTTTTCTTCAACTATGGCGTGGGATTTTTTAATGTCAATTGATACACATTGGTTTAGTACATTATATGGTTGGTATGTTTTTTCTGGTATTTGGTTAAGTGGAATGGTAATGGTCATGATGATTACTTTGTATTTGAGAAAAGGAGGTTATTTACCATTTGTAAAAGAAAGTCACATTCATGATGTTGGTAAATGGATGTTTGCCTTAAGCTTTTTATGGAGTTATTTGTGGTTCTCTCAATTCATGCTTATTTGGTATTCAAACATTCCGGAAGAAGTTCAATATTATTTTAGTAGAATCAATGATTATAAGTTCATTTTCTTTGGAACCTTTGTTATTAACTTTGTATTTCCAATGGTTTTCCTAATGTCTAGAGACACAAAAAGATCTGCAGGATATTTAATTGTTATTGGCTTAATTATTTTTATTGGTCACTGGCTAGATGTATTTAACTTGGTTATGCCAGGTACGTTATTTGACCAATGGAATTTTGGTTTATTAGAGATAGGAATGTTTATAATGTTCTTAGGTATATTTGTTTATACTGTTCTTAAAGCCTTAGGTAAATCACCTCTACTTCAAAAAAATCACCCATTTTTAGAAGAGAGTAAACATCATGAATTTTAAAAAATAAAGGAATAATTAATTCTCATGGAAAATAAATTTATTATAGTTGTAGTTGTTGCCCTTTTCATAATTGCTTTAATGCAATTAATGAAAGTATATGATCTTGCGGCAAAGATTAGAGGAGAAAAATCTGAAGAGAAAGTTACCAGAGGTGAAAATATCTTTAATGCTAACATGTTAATCGTTTTTATGCTTGCCTATTTTGGTTTTATAATATGGTTAATATTTAAGTATGGAATGAATGGTGGTTTATTTGATGCAGCCTCTGTTCATGACAAGAGATTGATTCATTGTTATTGTTTAACTGGTGGGTTATTCTTCCTGTATTCTTTTTAACTAATGGTGTTCTTTTTGTCTTTTCATGGAAATATTATTACAGACAGGAACGTAAAGCTTTATATTTTCCTCATGATAATAAATTAGAATTAATTTGGACAATTGTTCCTGCAGTTGCTCTTTCAGCTATTGTAATATATGGCTTAAAAACATGGAATGACATCATGTTTAACGACCAAGAAGGCGCCAAAGTTGTTGAAGTTTACGGTTTCCAATTTGGATGGTGGACTAGATATTCTGGAGACGATAATGTTTTGGGAAAGGCAGATTATAAACTTATTACGGCTTCAAATCCATTGGGTGTAATAACATCAGAAAACATTCAAAATTCTTACAATTATTTAGACGGGGAAGTTGAGAAAATTAATTTGTTGCTTTCTGAATCAAAAAATGTCGAAGGTGAATACTTCTTAAGTGCTAATAATGTTGATTCTCTTATTGGTAGAATGGAAAGGTTTAAAAGACAGAAATATAGAATAAAGTCTGCAATTGATAGAGGCGATCAAAACGATTCTGTTTATAAATCTGCTAATGACGATGTTCTAGTTCAAGAGCTTCATTTGGTCAAAGATCAACCTTACGCTATGACATTTAGATCTAAGGATGTTATTCATTGTCCATGGGTTCCTCATTTGAGAATGCAGATTAATGCAGTTCCTGGAATGGAAACAAGCTTTAATTTCACTCCTACCACAACCACTCAAGAAATGCGAGCTAAGCCAGAAGTTATTGAGCATTACAGGGTTATCAATGAAATTCATAATGAAAGATTAAAAAAGTTGGGTGAAAAGGAAGAAAAAGTAGAGTTTAACTACCTTCTTATGTGTAATAAAATTTGCGGTGCAGCTCACTCAAATATGAAAATGGATGTAGTAATTGAAACTGCAGAAGAGTTCAATTCATGGATTGCTGAAAAGCCAACATATGCACAAAAGGCATCAGAATAATTAATTTATAGAAAAAAAGTAACGTTATGGCGCACGATGCACATGATCATCATCACAAAGAGAGTTTTATAACTAAGTATATTTTTACTCAAGATCACAAAATGATTGGTAAACAGTACCTTGTTACTGCAATTATTATGGGTGGTATTGGAATAGCTTTATCAGCCTTGTTTAGACTAAAATTAGGATGGCCTGATGATAAATTCCCTTTATTAGAATCAATACTAGGTTCTGATGCTGCACCTGATGGTCTTCTTGACAGTAATTGGTATTTAGGTCTTGTTACTTTACATGGTACAATAATGGTATTTTTTGTATTAACTGGAGGCCTTTCAGGTACTTTTTCTAATTTATTAATTCCACTTCAAATTGGTGCTAGAGATATGGCTTCAGGACTCCTTAATATGATAGCTTATTGGTTGTTCTTTATATCTAGTGCTTTAATGGCAGCTTCACTTTTTATTGAAACTGGTCCAGCTATGGCAGGATGGACTGTATATCCACCTTTAAGTGTTTTAGAAGAGTTCCAGCCTGGTTCAGGGCTTGGTATGACTCTTTGGTTGTCATCGATGGCAGTATTCATTGCATCTTCATTAATCGGAGGTATTAACTATATAGTAACAATTCTTAACCTTAGAACTAAAGGAATGACAATGACTCGTTTACCTTTAACCATTTGGGCCTTTTTTATTACTGCTATTTTAGGAGTTCTTTCTTTCCCTGTTCTTCTTTCATGTGCTGTTTTACTATTAATGGATAGGGGATTTGGAACTAGTTTTTATATGAGTGATATTGTTACTTCTTCAGGAGCTCTTGATGCTACTGGTGGTAGTCCAATTTTATATGAGCATCTGTTTTGGTTTTTAGGGCACCCTGAAGTATATATTATCCTTTTACCAGCACTTGGTATTACTTCTGAAGTTATTTCCACTATGAGTAGAAAACCCATTTTTGGTTACAGAGCAATGATTGGTTCTATGCTTGCTATTGGATTCCTTTCATTTATTGTTTGGGGACACCATATGTTTATGACTGGAATGAATCCTTTCTTAGGTGGAGTATTTACGTTTACAACACTTTTAATAGCAATTCCATCTGCGGTTAAAGTTTTTAACTATATAACAACTATTTGGAAGGGAAATGTCATTATGACTCCTGCCATGTTATTTTCCATAGGGTCAGTTTCCACATTTATTTCTGGTGGTATTACTGGTATAATTTTAGCGGACTCTGCTTTAGATATTTCTCAACATGACACATATTTTGTTGTTGGGCACTTTCATATTGTAATGGGAATGACGGCTATTCTTGCAATGTTTGCTGGTGTTTACCATTGGTTTCCAAAACTCTATGGAAAAATGATGAATCTTAGAATGGGAATGGTTCACTTTTGGTTTACTATTGTCTGTGGTTATGGAGTTTTTATTCCTATGCACTTTCTTGGTGAAGGTGGAATGCCAAGAAGGTATTATGAAAATACAAACTTCCCAATGTTTGATCACTTCTTAGACCTCAATGTTTTAATATCTATTTTTGCTACTATTGGAGTTGTATCTCAAGTTATATTCTTCTTTAATTTTATATATAGTTCTTTTAAAGGTCCTAAAGCATCTCAAAATCCATGGAATGCAAATTCTTTAGAATGGACAACACCTGTCGAGCATATTCACGGCAATTGGCATGGTGAGTTACCTGTTGTTTACCGTTGGCCATATGATTACAGTAAGCCTGGAAAAGAAAACGATTTCGTTCCACAAAATGTGCCTTTAGATGCTGATGAAGAAGAACATTAATAACTTTTTTATTTTTAAATTAATTAGTCCGTACCTATCATTTGTACGGACTTTTTTTTTAGTAATAGTTTTAAATTTATTTGGTCTAAATTTTAATGCACAACTATTAGATTCAATTTCAAAAAACATTAATAGCAAGCCTATTTTTTTTATTAAACTCGATACAAGAGGATCTTTTGTTTCTAATAGACACGTTAGAATTAATGGGATAAAAGGTGGTTTATGTTTTAATGAAAAACTAAAAATAGGGTTAGGATATAATTGGCTTAAATCAAACTATCAGCCTATTTATAATGCAGAAAACGTAAATTTAGTAAGTCATAATGTCTCCACGTTTGTAGAATATTTTTTTATTAATAAAAACGATTTTGAATTTAATGCTAACGTCCAAATAGCAATTGGAAATATACAGTATCAGCAGAATAAAATTAGGATAGCAAATTCTTTTGCTTTTTTTTATGAGCAATCAATAACTGCTGAATATAGGGTACTTAAATATTTAGGTCTTGGTTTTGGTTTAGGATATCGTTTTGTTGTTTATAATAAAACAGCTATTAATGAAAAGTTATCTGCCCCTGTTTATATTGCTAGATTAAAATTGTATTTTGGTGATATCTATAAAGATTTGAAAGAAAAGTAATTATTACGCTTTATATATTTATAAAATGATTGAAGAATATGATTTAAGGGGAGAAAATAATGAAGAGTCTGAAAAAGAGTTGGAGCAAGTATTAAGACCACAATTGTTTCAAGATTTTTCAGGTCAAAATAAAATTATTGAAAACCTTCAAATATTTGTTAAAGCAGCAAAACTTAGAGATGAATCACTCGATCATGTTCTTTTACATGGCCCTCCGGGATTAGGTAAAACTACATTAGCACACATTATAGCTAATGAATTGGAGGTTGACTTTAAAGTTACATCGGGACCAGTTCTGGATAAACCAGGTGATTTAGCAGGGTTGTTAACTAATTTACAATCCGGAGATGTACTGTTTATTGATGAGATACATCGTTTAAGTCCAGTAATTGAGGAGTATTTATATTCTGCAATGGAAGATTATAAAATTGACATTGTTATTGATACCGGACCAAACGCAAGAACTGTTCAAATAGAGTTAAACCCTTTTACTTTAATAGGAGCAACAACTAGAAGTGGAATGCTTACAGCACCTTTAAGAGCTAGATTTGGAATAAGTGCAAGGTTGCAATATTACGATTCTTCAATACTTCAAAACATTGTAGAAAGATCAGCTAGTATTTTAACAATCCCTATTATAACTTCTGCGGCAAGAGAAATTTCCAGAAGAAGCAGGGGTACACCTAGAATTGCAAATGCTTTATTAAGAAGAGTTAGAGATTATGCTCAAGTCAAGGGCGATGGTACAATTAACCCTAAAATAACTGAAACAGCTTTAACTGCTCTTAATGTTGACAAGAGTGGGCTAGATGAAATGGACAATAAAATTTTACTTTCAATTATTGAAAAATATAATGGTGGACCTGTTGGCTTAACAACAATAGCTACGGTGGTTGGAGAACAACCAGGAACTCTTGAAGAAGTTTATGAGCCATTCCTTGTTCAAGAAGGATATATAGTTAGAACACCAAGAGGACGAAAAGTTACCGAATTAGCCTATAAACATTTTAACTTAAACCCAGGATTAAGACAAGGAGAAATGTTTTAATGAATAAGCCTTTAATTACTCAAAGAATTAAGCAAAAAGCTTTTGATTTAGGATTTTCTTTTGTAGGAGTTTCAAGAGCCGAGTTTCTTGAAAATGAAGCTAGGGATTTAGAAAAATGGTTAAGTGAAAATCGTCATGGAAAGATGTCTTATATGGAAAATTATTTCGATAAAAGAACAGATCCTAGTCTATTAGTTGATAACGCAAAATCAGTAATAACGGTGTTGCAAAATTATTATTCAACTTCAAAACAACAAGATAAGAATGCCCCTAAAATATCCATGTATGCTCTTGGTAAAGATTATCATTTTGTAATTAGAGATAAATTAAATAGACTACATGGTTTTATTAAAGATGAAATTGGTGATGTAAATGCAAGAGGTTTTGTTGATTCTGCACCAGTTATGGATAAAGTTTGGGCTAAAAAAAGTGGTTTAGGATGGATAGGTAAGCACACCAATCTAATTAATAAACAGCAAGGTTCTTATTTTTTCATAGGTGAATTAATTGTTGATTTAGAATTAGATTATGATGGACCTATCAAGGATTTCTGTGGAACTTGTACAAAATGTATAGATGCTTGCCCAACAAATGCAATTATTCAGCCTTATAAATTAGATGCTTCTAAATGTATTTCATACTTGACTATAGAGCTAAAAGATGAATTATTTCCTAAAGAATTTAAGGGGAAAATGGAGAATTGGATGTTTGGTTGTGATATATGTCAAGAAGTTTGCCCTTGGAATAAGTTTTCATTGCAACACAAAGAACCACAGTTTAATCCAAATCTTAAATTGCTTCAGATTAATAAAAAACAGTGGGATGAATTATCTAAAGAAACATTCAATGAACTATTCAAAAAATCGGCAATTAAAAGAACAAAATTTGAAGGTTTAAAAAGAAACATTAAATTTTTAAAGAATAATTAATACGAGTTTTCAAATGCTTCAAGTATTAAATCATTATAAAAAATAAAAGAAGAAAGGCACCAAACTTTTAATTTTTCAACTTCATCATTCTTTAACCAAGAAATACTTTTCTTAAGTTCTTTATTGAAAAGTGATTTGTCAAAACTAACTTTCGATAAAATTTGTTTGCTGAATTCAAGCATATAATTAGGTTTTATATTAACTAAATAAAAACTGCATTCTCTCTAATTTAGAGTTTAAATCCTTTGTTTTTTGATAGAACTGAGATATTAAAAAACAATTCAATGTTAATTTCAATGTTTCACTTTTTGATTTATATATCTATTATAACTGAAATTGAATTAATTTTATTTCATGAAAACAATTAAATATTTTGTTAGCATTGTTTTGCTTTTATGTCTTTTCACCAATTGTAAAGAACAGAAGTTTGAAGAAATTTATTCTGAATTAGATGGCGCTGAATATTTAGCTGATATGTCTGGTGAAATGAATACCAAAAAGGCAGCAAGACTAATTGTCGAAAATAAAACAGACAAGGTGTCAATAGAATTTCAAGTCTTAATTGCAGATAGTTTAATCACAAATGACACCTTTTGGCGAAAAATATATTTTGAGGCACTTTCTAAAACAATTCGCAACTTTAATGAGAGCCAAAGAAGAGCTATAGGCCCACAGCTTTTTAATTTTTTTATTCATCACCCTAAATTATTCCAAGAGCAAGTCAAAGAAATGGAGTTTGAAAGTTCTGATTTCTTTTTAGAATTAATATCAATTGAAATAAACAAACATCTTCAAGATCAGCAAATAACAGTTAATAGTATAATTAATTTATCAATTAAGTATTGTGTTAATTGCAGTGATTCAAATATTGATTTTTTAATTAACTACGTGGAATTAGCTCAAAAATTGGTAATCGAATAATTATTTGGATTTTAGATGCACATAAGGAATTATCATTTCTTCCATTGAAATTCCACCATGCTGAAAAGTGTTTTTGAAATAATTTACATAATAATTGTAATTGTTTGGGTAAACAAAAAACTTAGATTCCTTAGCAAATAAATATGTCGAGCTTACATTCATTCTAGGTAAATAGGCATCTTCAGGATTTCTAATAGCAAGAACATCTTTTTCATTGTAGTTTAGGTTTTTGCCTTGTTTGTACCTCAAATTAGAATTTGTATTTCGATCGCCAACTACTTTACTAGGGTCATCTACTTTAATTGTGCCGTGGTCAGTAGTTATTATTACATCACAATTATTCTCTGCAATTAGCTTGAAAATATCATTTAATGCAGAATGTTCAAACCAACTAAGAGTAAGTGATCTGTAAGCAGATTCATCATCTGCAAGTTCTCTAATAACCTCCATATCGGTTCTTGCATGAGAGAGCATGTCTACAAAATTATAGACAATAACATTGAAATCATTATTTAACAAGTTGCTAAAATTATTTACAAGCTTTTTCCCTGCTTCAAGGTTGGTTATTTTGTTGTAAGATGTTTTACAGTTAATGCCATTGTTTGAAAGATTTGCATTTAAAAAATCTGCTTCAAATTTATTCTTAGATCCTTCATCATCTTCATTTTTCCATTTTGAAGGGAAGTGTTTTTGAATTTCTGAAGGCATCATACCAGCAAACAACGCATTTCTTGCATATTGAGTTGCTGTTGGAAGAATACTATAGTACAAGGATTCTTCCTTGGCGGTAAACCTCTCCATAAGTATTGGTCTAATTACTTGCCATTGATCGTACCTTAAATTGTCAATTACAATTAAAAAGGTTTTATCATTTTTGATGTTTGGGAAAACCTTTTCTTTTAATAATTCATGAGACATTAATGGCCCTTCATTCTTAAACCAATCGGTATAGTTATTAGCCACATATTTAGAAAACAATTGATTCGCTTCATTTTTTTGCATTTGAAGTACTTCCATCATGCTTTGGTCAGATTTGTCAAACTGTACCTCCCAATAAACTAATCTTTTGTAAATATCTACCCATCCATCAAAATCAAGACGGTCTTGTAAGTCCATGGAAATTTCTCTAAATTTTTGTTGATAATTAGATGTTGTTTTCTCGTTTACAAGTCTCTTGCCCTCAAGATTTTTTTTAATGGAAAGAAGAATTTGATTCGGATTTACTGGCTTAATTAGATAATCATTTATTCTGCCACCAATAGCACTGTCCATAATAGATTCTTCTTCACTTTTAGTAATCATTATTATTGGAACACTGGGTTTTTCAGCTTTAATAAAATCTAATGTTTCTAAACCTGTTAGACCCGGCATATTTTCATCTAAAAAAATGATTTCAAAGTCATCCTCTTTTACTAAGTCAATGGCCTCATTTCCTGATTGTACTGTAGTTACCTCATGACCTTTTTTCTCTAAAAACATTACGTGTGGTTTTAAAAGGTCAATTTCATCATCTGCCCAAAGTATTCTTGCCATTTCCTCGTTGAATTAATTAGTTTTGTTACTAACTTAATGAATAAGCAGTGAACAACAGTCAAAATAATTTAAAAATCCTAAACGACCCTGTGTATGGTTTTATTTCATTGCCACACAAAATATTTTTAGATATTATTGATCACCCTTATTTTCAAAGGTTAAGAAGGATTAAACAATTAGGGTTGTCTCATTTAGTTTATCCAGGAGCATTACACACCAGATTCAATCATGCTATAGGATGTGCACACCTTATGACTCAAGCCATCAATACTTTGCAGTTCTTAGGTCATGAAATAACTCCTGAAGAAGCAAAAGGTGTTACGTTAGCTATTTTATTACATGATATTGGCCATGGACCATTTTCTCATACCCTCGAACACAGTATTGTTTCAGGAATTAAGCATGAAGAAGTTTCAATTCTTTTCATGAAAGAATTAAACAAAGAGTTTAATGGTGAGCTAGATTTAGCAATAGAAATCTTTTCAGATAAATATCACAAAAAGTTTCTTCATCAATTGGTTTCCAGTCAACTCGATATGGATCGTTTAGATTATCTAAAAAGAGATAGCTTTTACTCAGGAGTTTCAGAAGGTGTTGTGAGTAATCAACGAATAATAAAAATGTTTGATGTTGTAAATGACTCTCTTGTTGTAAAACAAAAAGGAATTTATTCTATTGAGAAATTTATTGTCGCAAGAAGATTAATGTATTGGCAAGTATATCTTCATAAAACAGTTTTGAGCGCTGAATTTTTATTGATGAAAATTCTAAAAAGAGCAAAACATATAGCTTTGGGTGGTGGAAGTATTTTTTGTACTTCACCAATGAAAACATTTTTATTCGAAAATATCGATGCTGAAAAACTAAGAGACC
This sequence comes from uncultured Flavobacteriales bacterium, assembly GCA_943788115.1. Lineage (GTDB taxonomy): Bacteria > Bacteroidota > Bacteroidia > Flavobacteriales_D > Parvicellaceae. The sequence continues at coordinate 29,205 of CALSPA010000006.1, read as the reverse complement.
CAGTTATCCTTAGAAAATTTTCTATGTTAGATGACATGGATATTTTTGTTTGTATAAAAGAGTGGATTAATAATGCAGACCCTGTATTAGCGGAACTTTCAAGAATGTTGGTTACTAGAAAATTGTTAAAAGTTGAACAGAAAGAAACTCCTTTTACACAGAAAGAAATTGATGGTTTTAAAAATAAATATCTCAACCCTTTAAAATTTAATGATCAGGATTTAGAGTATTTTATTTTTCAGGATTCAATGACAAACAATGCGTATGACTCAAATAAGGATGAAATAAAAATCTTGTTTAAGGATGGAACATTAAAAGACATTACAGAGGCTTCTGATAATTTTAATATTCAGTCCCTTTCTAGTCCAGTTAAGAAACACTACTTGTTTCATCCAGAATAAACTTTATAATTATTGAATATTATTAAATTTGTCAAATGGAATTTACTGCGCAGCAAATAGCTGATTTATTAAAAGGGAAAATCGAGGGGGATTCCAATGCTTTAGTCAGTGATATGGCTAAAATTGAAGAAGGAAGGCCAGGTACAATTACTTTTTTAGCAAACAATAAATACGAAGAGTTTATCTACAAAACAGCATCTAGCATTGCTTTAGTGAATGAATCTTTTGTTCCCTCTAAAGAATTGCCAAATAATCTAACACTAATAAGAGTTCCAAATGCTTATGAAAGCTTAGCACAATTACTTTCTTATTATGATCAGGTTTCTCAATCACCTACAGGTATTGAACAACCCAGTTTTATTGCTGATAGCGCTAAGGTTGGATCTGAAGTTTATATTGGGGCTTTTGCTTATATAGGCAAAGATGTTACAATTGAAGAAGGCGTTAAAATATACCCTAATTCTTATCTAGGGGACGGTGTTCATATAGGCAAGGATACTTGTATATTCCCGGGGGTAAAGATTTATTCTAAATGTATTGTTGGGAAAAATTGCACGCTGCATTCAGGAGTAATTATTGGGTCTGATGGTTTTGGATTTGTTCCCAACTCAGAAAATAATTATCAGAAAGTTCCTCAAATTGGAAATGTAATTCTTGAAGACCATGTAGAAATTGGGTCAAATACTACCATTGATCGAGCAACTATGGGGAGTACTGTTATAAGAAAAGGAGCTAAAATTGACAACCTAATTCAGATTGCCCACAATGTAGAAATTGGAGAAAATACAGTTATTGCAGCTCAAACTGGAATTGCAGGGTCTGCAAAAATTGGTAAGAATGTTATGATTGGTGGGCAGGTAGGTATAGTGGGGCATATTAATATAGCAGATGGTGTGAAAATAGCAGCACAAAGTGGAATAGGGAATTCAATTAAAAATGAAAATGAAATTCTTCAAGGGTCCCCTGCCTTTAGTATTGGTGACTTTAAACGTTGTTATGTTTTGTTTAGAAGCTTACCTAAATTAAAAAAGCAATTAGATTCAGTACAGGGAGAAATAAAAAAATTAAATAATGGGGGATAAACAAAGAACACTTAAAAAAGCATTTTCTCTTTCAGGTCAAGGTCTTCATACAGGAGAGAAAGTTACTGTTACAATTGAACCGGCACCAGAAAATCATGGGTATAAATTTCAACGTATCGATATTGAAGGACACCCAATAATTCCTGCCGATGCAGATTTAGTTACTGATACAAAAAGAGGTACTACTCTTGAAAAAAATGGAGTAAAAGTATGTACTACAGAGCATTTATTAGCGGCTCTATTTGGATTGCAAGTTGACAATGCGCTTATAAAATTAGACGCTTTAGAGGTTCCGATTTTAGATGGGAGTGCATTATTATTTGTAAATGAAATAGAAAAAGTTGGTATTGTTGAACAAAATGCGGACAGAGAATATTTTGAATTTAAAGAAAACCAACCATTTGAAGACTTAGAAAAAGGAATCGAAATTTTAGCAATACCATATGATGACTTTAGGGTGACTGTAATGGTAGATTATGATTCAATAGCATTGGGTACTCAGCATGCTAGTATGTATCATTTAGGTGAATTTAAAGAGCAAATATCCCCATGTAGAACATTTGTTTTTTTAAGAGAACTAGAAGGCCTAGCAAAAGCTGGTCTAATTAAAGGTGGTGACATTGACAATGCAATTGTTCTTGTTGAAAGAGAAGAAGTAGCCCAAGAAGAATTGGATGAATTAGCTAGATTATTAGGTAAAGAGCATTTAGATATTCAAATAAAGGGGAATACATTAAATAATTGTGAATTAAAATACATTAATGAGCCAGCAAGACACAAGTTACTAGATATTATTGGAGATTTAGCATTGGTTGGTAAACCAATAAAAGGGCATATTTTAGCTGCTAGACCAGGACATTCAGGTAATATATCTTTTGCGAAAATTATTAAAGAAATTATGAAGAAGCAAAACAAACAAGGAAAGAAATTTGATTTAACAAAAAAACCAGTTTACGATATTAATGATATTGAAAAAATGCTTCCTCATCGGTATCCTTTTTTACTTGTAGATAAAGTGATGGAAATTACTGACGACACTATTATTGGTGTTAAAAATGTTACAATGAACGAGCCTCAATTTACTGGTCATTTCCCTGGAAATCCAGTAATGCCTGGTGTGTTACAAATCGAAGCGATGGCTCAAACTGGTGGGATTTTTTCTCTGTCTAAGGTTGAAGATCCACATCTTTATTCTACTTACTTTATGAAGATAGATAATGTAAAGTTTAAGAAAAAAGTTATACCTGGTGATACTATTGTCTTTGAATTAAAGTTAATATCTCCAATAAGAAGAGGATTAGTTCATATGGGTGGTAAGGGTTATGTAAATGGAGAGGTTTGTATTGAAGCGGATATGTTAGCTCAGGTTGTAAAAGATAGAGAGTAATGAGTAGAGATTTGTCATATATTCATAAAGATGCTAAAATTGGTGAAGGTGTTGTTATAGATCCTTTTGCATCAATTTCTGCTGATGTAGTAATTGGTGATGGTACCTGGATCGGTTCAAATGTTGTTATTATGGATGGGGCCAGAATAGGTGAAAACTGTAAGATTTACCCTGGAGCTGTAATTTCTGCTGTATCACAAGATTTAAAATATAAAGGTGAGTTCACAACTACTGAAATAGGAAACAATACCACGATTAGGGAATTTGTTACAGTTCACAAAGGAACAACTGATAGGCATAAAACCATTGTCGGTAGTAATTGCTTGCTTATGGCTTATGTTCATGTAGCTCATGATTGTATAATTGGAAACAATGTAATAATAGCTAATTCAACACAACTTGCTGGTCACATTACAATTGATGACTGGGTTATTATTGAAGGTATGGTTGGAACTCAGCAATTTGTCCACATTGGTGCTCATTCTTTTGTTGCAGGAGGTTCGTTAGTTAGAAAAAATGTTCCACCTTTTGTTAAAGCAGCAAGAGAACCTCTTTCATATGTTGGAGTAAATACTGTTGGATTAAGAAGGAGAGGCTATAGTGATCAGCAAATTATGAATATTGAAGATGCTTACAGGGTTATTTATGTTCAAAACAGCAATATATCTACAGCTATTAAAGTAGCTGAATTAGAGTTGCCACAATCAGATGAGAAACAAGTTATACTTGACTTTATTAGAAGCTCTACAAAGGGTATAATGAGAGGATTAAGTTAGGGTGTTAGTTCGGTTTTAATTACTTGTATAACTTCATAAGTACTTCTATCACATAAATAGGCAATAAGTGATAAATTACTAATATCAAAAGTAGAGTCATTATTAGGATCTGTTAGCTGATAAGAATAGTCATTGTAAAATTTATCTCCAGCATTCACACTCCCATTCACTATTGCATCTCCCCAAGTTCCATTAATGTTGTCAGTTAATACAGCATGATGTTCATACTCTTCTTCAGTAGTACCATTGTTTAGTTTTTGGGGAGCTTCAACAGCATCTCTGATGAGGTAAATTATTAAATTGTAATCTCCAGTTAAAGAGCTGTTAAATTCGGATTCAGTATGAATGAAAAGACCATTTGTTTGAGGGTAATAATTGTATTCAAGCTGAATATTTGCAATTAATGAGCCTGCTAATTCGTTGGTAACAGCACTTGACCAATCACTGTCAAAAAACCAAACAGAACCTGCAAAACCATTAGATGTTCTATTAACTGTTCCCATTGGATTACCAAGAAAGTTTTCCATTTCATTAACATAAATATTTCCAGCAGTTGTTTGAAAATCGGTAACAAATTCTGGAAGTTGAACAGCCTGAAAAGTTCCACTTGGACTTGCATGAACAGATGCGACAATTACTTTACCAACGTTGTCATCTTCTAATTGTTTTGCTATTGTAGCTGCTGCAGGGCAATTTGTACAGGTGTGACCTGTGAAATCTTCTAGTAATATTCTTTTAACTGTATTTGTGTTGCTAGTCCAAACCGGCCAAGGGTAAGGGTTGGCAATGGTGTCAAAAGGGTATAAATCCCAATTTATAGCACTTGTTTCTGGAATAGGATTCTCAATATGATCGCAGCTTTGAAATACAATAGCAAGCAAAAATAAAAGTGGAAATATTTTTTTCATAATTAGAAGCTTGATGTTAAGGTAAATGTTAGACCATTAGATGCAGGAACAGCTCTGCAAACACCTCCTACACAAAACACACCTGCTCTTTGTCTCCCATATTGCATAGAAAAACGATGTGGACCATTAATATAACCTGCAGAAACTAGTGCATAATGAAGCCTTTGTTCAGCAACAGGATTCCCATAATTGTATTGATCCAAAACTGCCACATACCAATGAGGACTGAAAGTATATTCTATTTGTCCAAAAAACCAATTCCCTTTATGTTGTTGAGTCCACATGGCTTGAGTCTCAAATCTTAGAGAATGGTGGTCATTTATTTTATAAGATAAATCAATTACTGCTATCTGAGCATAAATCATTTTGTAATACTCTGCAACCTTAACAGCATCATCATTAAAAATGAAATTAAAATAGTTAATGTTGAATTTTAATTTTTTATTTATTTTCCTCTTAATTTCAATGTTAAAATCTTGGTATAGTATACTATCACTCATGGAAAATAAAGACGTTTGATAGCTGTTTCTAGAACTACTCAAGTCGTCAATAAAAGTTCTTTCAGGAACATATGCAGTTGCCAAATTCATGGAAATAGATGTGCCATATTTCCCTCCTAAAAGAGTCTTTTTAGGGATTTTATATAAAACATCTAGTTGATAAGAAATTTCCCCAAAAAAATTGGTTGCATATGGGTATAATGTTGCTGCCAAATTGTAAGTGTGTTGCTTGCATTGAGCTGGTAAATATCCAATCATAAGATCAGTTGGGCCTACTCTTACATTAGTAGACCTCCACAACATATTGTCCATGTGTTTGGCCGATAAATCAACTGCAAACCCTTTTTTAGAATACCCAAGGTTTAAAAGTAATCCTTCACCATTTTTGTAAATGTAATTAAAGCGGTCATCTAAATTATATGGATAAGGGTCATTAATTTTATATACATATTCACCAGAAAATCTAAATTTTGAATAGCGCATCCCAAATCTTGCAGCATAAGAACCAACATTTTTTGGCAATATGAAATCTGGAGTGTTGTTGTCATCATTGAATTTACTAACAAAACTTCCTCCAATAGTTAGCCTAAACTTAGAATCATTTAAAGAATCTAGAAGTTCATTGATGTCAATTTCTCCATCAAACCCTCTAATAATACCATTTCCATTAGTGAGTCCATCATTAAATAAATGTCGCTGCTTTCCAACTAATCCCTTAAGGTAAATTCCTTTATAAGGATTATATTTAACTTTTACCCCATCAAGAGCATTATCAATTCCTAGCTGTCTTTCTTCATAAGCTCTTAATATCATTCCACTTCCATATTGTTCATAGAAACTTCCAATGGTAATGTCCAAGTCTTCATTTTTCCAATTTGCAAAACGATAGCCCATTCCTGTACCCTGAAATGTAGTAGGGTATCCTTCTAATGTATTAAGATAGGATTCAAATCTAACACCAGCAGAGAAATTACCTCTATTGTAATTGAGATTCGTAAATCCATTAAACCCCATAATGTGGTCGGGTAAAGCAGCATTTATCAGCGAATCTTCTTGGTAATATTGAGATATAGCTTGAATGTTTCCACTAAACGTTCCAGCATCTACAGGTTTGTCATTGTTTTGACAATAATAATAATTAGACATTGCTAATGTCCCTAGAATTAATAATGATTTTATTTTCATTTAGATATTTTAAGAACCTCTTTGTACAGTTCTTTTTCGTCTCCAGGAGAGTAGTTGTTGTGGTCCCAAACAACATTTCCATTTCCGTCAACAAGAAAAGTATGAGGAACATTGTTAACATTCATGGCTCTTTTGAAATCTCCATTAGGATCAAGAAGAACAGAATAGTCCCATCCTTGAGCGTTTACATATGGTTCAACTCTTGTAGATGATCTAGCGTCATCAATTGAAATTGCAACAAGATGAACACCAGTTTCATCAACCCAATCATCGTAATCTTCAGCAATGGTATTCAATTCAACTTTACAAGGCTTACACCAAGTTGCCCAAAAGCTAATAATAATAGGTTTGCCATCATTTTTGAGAGCAGACATGATCAACAGATTTACCACTTAAATCTTTTAATTTTACAGATGGAAGTTTTTTTGATTGAGCTGTCGAATTAGCTACCGTAAATAATGTAATTAATAATAATATAAGATACTTTTTCATGTTTTTTTTTTAATGGTTGCTTGTCGTAATTCAATAATCAAACCAAACTTATTTATATCGTAAAAATAATGTTTTAGATAATATGTTTTTCTTTTTTAAAACTCAATATGGAAATTATGTTGGAGTTTTAAATCTTTTATGTAATAAAAAAAGGCGGGATTCCCCGCCTTTTTAAGATTACAAAAAGTTGTATTATTTGTTAACTGTAACTCTAGTAGTAACAGTTTTAGAACCTGATTTAATGTTTATTAAATAAAATCCAGATGAAAGATCAGTAGCATTTAATTTTACTAACTGATTTCCAGAAACAACACCTAAATCAATAGATTGAACATTTTGACCAATTGTATTGAAAACTTCAATAGAAGTTCTTTCCATACCTTCAACGTTGAAAGATACAGTAGCAATGTTGTTTATTGGATTTGGATAAATAGAAAGTTCATTAATTCCACTTTCTTCTAAACCAACAGCTGAGAACGTCATGTCCATTTTGTCTGTATTAGAATCTCCGAAATCACCTGATCCTGAAGAAATAGTAGTTCCATTTGCATCAGTAATAGTCCACGAACCATCAGTTCCACCCCATTGTGCAGCACCAAGACCGTCACCATAGCTATCTAAAATTGTTACAGAGTAGCAATCATCAGCAGGCACAGCTAAAGTAAAAGTTTTAGTTGTATTGTTGTCTCCAGCAGCGTATGGACCACCAGACTCTAGAGTAGTTCCACCAGAATTTTTAAATTCCCAAGATGTTTCAGAAGCATAATTATCTAAAAGCAATTCAAATGTTAGGTCTCCGTTTCCTGGAGTTGCAAATCCAATTGCTTGAGAAAGTGTGTTATTAGCAGTATTAACATCACCAGTAGCAACAGTTTCAATAGAAATTGTTGCAGCACTTGAAAGAGAAACAGGAATAGTTACTGATTCAGTATCCCATTGTGCTAAAGTAGTTGAGTTTGTAGCAGATCCAATAGTTGAACCACCAGACATAACATTAACAGTTATATCACCAGCAGATAAAGATTGAGAACCTTTATTTTGAACCAAAACTGCAACATCTAAGTTACCACAAGCAACAGTTTCACCGGTATAGCTAAATAAACCAGCGTCAACACCAGTTGAACCTGTATGATTTCCAATGTTTCCAGAGATGTTAGCATATGTAGTACCACCTTGACCACTTTCTTCTAAATATCTATCTGGATAAATAGTGTAAATAGTTGGGTAATATGCAATATTTAATGTTTGAGCAATAGCTGCATCATCAATAATCGGGAAGTTTGTTCCAGATACCCAGTCACCTTGTGTATTTCCAGATCCGTTTAATTCAGCTAAACCAGTTGATCCATCACCTTCTACCCAAAGAACGATAACATCATTAGTAGTTGAAGCGCTAACTCCAGTTCCACCTGTAGGACCATGATCCATCCATAAATCTTCTAATGCGCCACCTGTGTGGTAACTCCAACATGGACCACACCAAGTAGCAGAGATATCTACAACAACAGTGTATCCTGCGTCTAGATAAGTATAAAGATTGTGCGTGTTACCGTTAATATCGGTACCAGTAAAATCAGGACAAAGTGTCCCGTCAGGAAACTGTGCGTTAACAGATCCAAAAAGACCTAAAGCAACAGTTAAAGAGAATAAAATTTTTTTCATAATAGTTAATTCAGTTAAACATTTTAATTTATATATCGTAAATGTAATATTCATTTATCTAATTTAAAACAATCAAACCTTTTATTATTGGAATCCTATTTAAAAATAGTTTAGGTTTGATTTTTTAATCTAACAAATAAAGTAATACTTATTTACCTTACCTTTAGACAACTTTAATATGTTAAGGTTGTCTAATTAGTTAAAGATATTAAAAAAAAGCATGAAAAATTTAATTTTACTAGTAACATTATTTGTAGGTGTCTTGCCTTTTCAATCTCAAATTGTTAATCCTATAATCATTGTTGAGCCTGATAATATCAGTGCAGATGTTAATAATCTTACTCTTGATGAAACAGGACTTGCAAGTGATTTCGAACTGGATAAATCATTATGGGTAATTAATACCTCAGCTCAAGCAATTACATTGAAGTGTAAAAAAATTGAAGTGGATGTTCTTTCAGGAACTGAAAATGTTACTTGTTGGAAAATATGTCCATTGAATTATGATGTTGCAGGAGTTAATCCTTCTGCTTTTGTAACCGTTGGAGGTAGCCAAATGACTGAAACTTTAGGCGCCAATGGTGTTAGCTCAGGGTTGGATACTATCAAATCATTTACTGCCCATTATAAACCCATGAATATTGATGGGTGCTCATTAATGAGATATGAATGGTATGATGAAAATGACTTGAACACTCCTTTAGCTAGTGTTACTGTTAGGTTTATTCACACTTCTGGACCATGCTCTGTTTCTGATGAAATCAGTCTTGCTAAACCTGATTTTAAACTCTTTCCTAACCCTGCAAATGACATAGTTAGGATTGAAATGAATGGTATACAAGAAAATTCTCTTAATTATACTATATCCATAGTTGATATAATTGGTAAAAAAGTAATTGAAAAAAATATATCTTCTTTCGAGAATTCTTTTGCAGAACTAGAACTTTTGGATTTAAAGCAAGGAATCTATATCGTTTCCTTAGAAAATGGTTCAACAACTATTCAAACAGAAAGATTAATTGTAAAGCATTAACGAAATTCTTTCCTAATTAATTCAGCCACTTTAGGAATGCCAATAGTGGCTTTTTCTTTAAATATTTTTAAATTTTCAATTTTAGAAATTTTAATGTTATCTGATGGGTCTACTAAATACTTTGGTGCACTATCACTTGCAGCGTGAATCAAACCAGCTGCTGGATATACATTTAATGAAGTGCCTATAACAATCAAAAAATCAGCTTCTGAAATAACTTTTTCGGCAATTGTTAGGTTGGGAACTTGTTCTCCAAACCACACTATATGAGGACGTAATTGATGTCCATTTGGGCAAACATCCCCAAATAATAGTGGGTCAACACCCTGAAGATAAACTTCATCAGTTCCTGTGCTTCTAACTTTGTCAACTTCTCCGTGTAAATGAATAACCTTAGATGAACCTCCTCTTTCATGAAGATTGTCAATGTTCTGAGTAATTACTGTTACATCTAATATGTCTTCTAATTTAGCAATTTCTTTATGTGCAATATTAGGGTTTGCATCAGAGGCAATTCTTCGCCTTGTATTGTAAAAATCCAAGACTAAGTTTGGGTTTTTCAACCACGCTTCCGGAGTGGCTACATCATTAATGTCGTAATTTGCCCATATTCCTCCATCATCTCTGAATGTGTCTAATCCACTTTCAGCACTTACACCTGCACCAGAAAAAATGACCAATTTTTTTTTCATTTACATAAAAATAAGAAATTGCCAACCTTATAACTAATTTAAATTTATAAATAGGAGCATATTGGTTCATATTTTTACCTTTACTTTTGCTAAAATTAATTTTGATGAAATCATTAAAGAAAGAAGCCTTAGATTATCATTCTAACGGAAGAAAAGGTAAGATTGAAGTTGTCCCCACCAAGCCTTACAGTACGCAACGAGATTTATCTTTAGCTTACTCTCCAGGAGTTGCCGAGCCTTGTTTAGAAATAAGTAATAATAATTCAGATGTTTATAAATACACTTCAAAGGGTAATTTAGTCGCTGTTATTTCTAATGGTACTGCAGTGCTGGGCTTGGGTGATATAGGTCCAGAAGCATCTAAACCAGTAATGGAAGGAAAGGGACTATTGTTTAAGATTTTTGCAGATATAGATGTATTTGATATTGAAGTAGACCAAAGTAATGTTGAGGATTTTGTTAAAACAGTTAAAGCTATAGCTCCAACTTTTGGAGGAATTAACTTAGAGGATATTAAAGCCCCAGAAGCATTTGAAATTGAAAAAAGATTAAAAGAAGAATTAGATATTCCAGTAATGCATGATGATCAGCATGGAACAGCAATTATATCATCAGCTGCACTGGTTAACGCTTTATTTATTGCCGAAAAGAAAATAGATCAAGTTAAAGTTGTCATTAGTGGCGCAGGTGCTTCAGCTATTTCGTGCGGAAAGCTTTATATTTCTTTGGGTGTCAAAAGAGAAAATGTTTTCATGTTTGATTCTAAAGGTTTAATTACAAAGAGCCGACAAAATTTAGATGAAAACAAATTGGATTTTGCTCAAGAATGCAAAGAGATTAGTTTGGATGAAGCAATGTTCAATACTGATGTTTTTTTGGGTCTTTCTAAGGGGAATATTGTTTCTAAAGATATGATTAAATCTATGGCTGACAACCCTATTGTATTTGCTTTAGCAAATCCAGACCCAGAAATTGCTTACAAAGATGCCCTTAGCGCAAGAGAAGATGTCATTATGGCTACTGGACGGTCAGATCATCCAAATCAAGTAAACAATGTTTTAGGGTTCCCATACATTTTTAGAGGGGCTTTGGATGTTAGATCTACCTGCATTAATGAAGAAATGAAATTGGCTGCAGTAAATGCAATTGCTGAATTGGCAAAAGAGCCAGTCCCTGATGAGGTTAATGAAGCTTATGATTTAAAAAACATAAAATTTGGTAGGACACAGATAATTCCAAAACCGGTAGACCCGCGTCTCATTTATCGTGTAGCTCCAGCAGTAGCTAAAGCTGCCATTGAATCTGGAGTTGCAAGAATTAAAATTGACAATTGGGATGCATATGAGTTAGAGCTTAAGGCTAGATTAGGCCTAGACAATAAACTTATTAGGAACATAACTGAAAAAGCAAAAAGAAGCCCTAAAAAAGTTGTTTTTGCAGAAGCAGATCATTATAAGATTTTAAAAGCAGCCCAAGTTGCATTTGAAGAAGGTATTGCAGAACCTATTTTATTAGGGAAGAGATCAAAAATAAATCAACTTATTGAAGAATATGAATTAGATTTTGGATCATGTGAAATAATTGATCCAAGAGATGAAAAACAAGAAGAAAGAAGGTTCGAGTTTGCTGAAATTTTATTTGAAAAAAGAAAAAGAAGAGGGCTCACACTATATGAATGTAAAAAAATGATGAGAGAAAGAAATTATTTCGCATCAGCAATGGTTGAAACCGGACTTGCAGATGTGATGATTTCTGGATTAACCCGAAACTATAAAGATACTATTCGACCAGCCTTACAAGTAATTGGAGTTGATGAAGGTGTAAATAAAATTGCAGGAATGTATATTCTTATTACTAAGGACGGGCCTTATTTCTTTGCTGACACCACTGTTAATTTAAACCCTAGTGTTCAAGAAATTGTAGACATAACTTTATTGGTGAATAAGATTATTAAACGATTTAAAATTCAGCCTAAAATAGCCTTGCTTAGCTATTCAAATTTTGGATCTACAGAAGGAGAAGATGCTTTAAAAATGAGAGAGGCAACTAGAATTCTTCATAAAGAACATCCTGAAATTGTGGTAGATGGAGAAGTTCAAGCGAATTTTGCTTTAAATAAAGAGATGCTAAAAGATTATTTTTCGTTTTCTCAGCTAGCAAACAAGAAGACAAACACATTAATATTCCCTAACTTAAGCGCTGGCAATATTGCATATAAATTAGTGAAGGAAATGAATCAATTAGAAGCAGTTGGACCAATTTTACTTGGCATGAAAAAGCCTTGTCACATATTGCAAATAGGTTCTTCGGTAAGAGAAATATTAAACATGATAACTCTAGCAGTGGTAGATGTTCAAACTAGAAAATAAAAATATATGATAACACATATTGACGGAATTCTCGAAGAGAAAAATCCTGCATACATAATAATTGATGTCAACGGAATAGGGTATTTTCTATACATAACATTGCAAACTTATGGAGATGTTCCAGATAAAGGTAGAATTCGACTTTTAACTCAGTTTATAGTAAGAGAAGATTCTCAAAAACTATATGGTTTTTCTTCTGAAGAAGAAAGAAAGATGTTTAACGCATTAATTAATGTTTCTGGAGTTGGGGCTAATACAGCTATGTTAATTCTTTCCTCCCTTAAGTCAGACGAATTGGTTTCCGCTATATTAAGCGATGATGTGGCTTTGCTTAAGAAAATAAAAGGAATTGGTGCGAAATCAGCTCAAAGAATTATTATAGACCTTAAAGATAAGGTGAGTAAATTTGGTATTTCCCATCAAATTTCTAGCGCTAAAGACAATACGATTAAAAATGAAGCGTTATCAGCATTAGCTGTTTTAGGTGTTGACAAGAAAAAAGCTGAAAACACTATTGATAAAATCCTAAATCAGGCTGCGGATGAATTGACTGTTGAGGAATTAATTAAAAAAACGCTAAAGAGTTTATAATTTAGCCTATTAGTATTGAATTGAGCCACTTTAAAGTTTTAAAATATTGCATATTAACTGCTGTTATAGCAGTTTTTTTTGGTATTGGAGATGTTCATTCTCATTCAATTCCAGAATTTAAAACAATGCTTGATTCTCCCGAAATTGATTTACAATTTCCGATTGATGATTCTTACGATCCATCTCAAAGTGGGGGTGGGCAAATTGATTTTGAAGACCCATTAAATATTCATAATGAGGTGGAATATGACCCCATAACTCAGCAGTATATTTTTAGCTCTTTCATAGGAGATTCCTTAATCTATCGCTACTCAAGTACCATGACAATGGAAGAATATTTTGATTACCAAAATAATCAATCGTTAGATAGTTATTGGCAAAATAAGATGGATGAACAATCTGATGCATACAGGCAAACTGATAATGTAATTCCAAAATTAAATATTCCAGGTGCAAGAAAGCTATTCGGAAGTGATTTTGTGGAAATTAGACCTCAAGGTTCTGCAGAGCTAAGTTTTGGGTTGAATTCATCAAGAACAGATAATCCTGTTCTTCCAGAAAAGCAGAGAAGAATTACCACTTTTGATTTTGATCAGAAAATTCAAATGAATTTAACTGGTAAAATAGGAGACCTTATGGAAATAGGTTTCAATTACAATACTGAAGCAACTTTTGATTTTGAAAACCAGCTTAAATTAGATTATTCAGGAGAAGAAGATGATATTATTCAAAAATTAGAAGCAGGAAATGTAAGCATGCCATTAAATAGTTCTCTTATCTCTGGAAGTCAAAGTTTGTTTGGTATTAAGTCAGAATTAAAGTTTGGTCGATTAACCGCAACAACCGTATTGTCACAGCAAAAGGGACAGAAAAAAGAAATTGAAGTTGCAGGAGGTGCACAAGTTAATGACTTTGAAATATTTGCAGATAACTATGAAGAGAACAGACATTTTTTCTTGAGTTACTATTTTAGAGATGGATACGATAATTCAATGAAAACACTTCCGCTTGTCATGTCTGGTGTTCAGATTCAACGAATTGAGGTTTGGGTTACAAACAGAACAAATGATTTTAATGAAACAAGAAATGTAATCGCATTTTCAGATTTGGGAGAAATAAATGCCAATGTTTTGGAAAACCCAGCTTGGTATGCTGGTGGGGCAAACTTGCCTAGCAACAATAACAATTTGTTGTATCAAAGTATTCAAAATAATAATAACATAAGAAATTATGTAAATGCTAGTAATGAATTGTCCGGCCCTTCTTTTGGAATGGTTCAGAGTGTAGAGTATGAAAAACTAGAAAATGCACGACTTTTAAGCTCTAATGAATTTACCTACAACTCCGTATTGGGTTTTATTTCATTAAATCAGTCTTTAAATAATGATGAGGTATTAGGTGTTGCTTATCAATATACTTACAATGGGCAAACATATCAAGTTGGTGAATTGTCTACTGATGGTATTTCAGGCCAAAACGCCTTGTATTTAAAGCTACTAAAATCTACAGTTAGAAACCCTAGAAAAAAGCTATGGGATTTAATGATGAAAAATGTTTATTCTTTAGGAGCATATCAAATTGATGCAACTAATTTTAGGTTAGATATATGGTATAACAATCCATCTACATCTGTTGATATCAATTACATTCCAAAACCAGGAGTTGATGATAAATTACTTATTCAGTTAGTGGATTTAGACCGTTTAAATCAACAACAAGCAACTTACTCTGATGGGCTTTTTGATTTCTTACCTATTTCAGATGTTCAAGGCAGAATAGCAAATGGTGGTACCATAAACCCTAGGAATGGCCGATTGTACTTTACAACCATTGAGCCTTTTGGGTCTACAATAGATAAAAAACTTTCTGAAAAAGGCATTTCTCAAGCAATAAGGAATACTGTAGTATTTCAACAATTGTATGACAGTACAAAAACAGCAGCACAACAGCTTCCTGAGCTTAATAGGTATAAAATAAAAGGGGTTTACCAATCTTCTGTAAGCTCTGAAATATCTTTAAATGCTCTTAATATTCCACAAGGTTCAGTTGTCGTAACGGCAGGTGGACAAGTGTTAACAGAAGGGGCTCAATATACAGTAGATTACAACTTGGGAAGAGTAAAGATTTTAGATGACGGAATATTAAGTTCAGGCACACCTATAAAGATTTCCTTAGAGAGTAATTCACTATTTAGTATTCAAGTTAAATCTTTGATGGGTACCCATTTGGATTATAAGATAAATAAGGATGCAAATATTGGTGCAACTGCAATTAGGTTAACTGAAAAACCATTAACTCAAAAGGTGAATATTGGAGATGAACCTATTGCCAATACAATGCTTGGCCTTGATGGTGGGTTTAGAAAAGAGGTTCCTTTTTTAACAAAATTAGTTGATAAATTACCATTTATTGAAACTAAAGAAAAGTCAGTTGTTAATTTTTCAGCTGAGGTTGCTACGCTTATTCCTGGACACAACAGAGCTATTAATGTTAGTGGTGAAGATGGAACTTCATACATTGATGATTTTGAAGGCAGTCAAAGTTCGATTGACATTAGAACATTTAACACATGGGTGTTATCATCTGTTCCTCAGGGGCAGCCTGATCTTTTCCCTGAAGCAGCTTTATACGACAACATAACTTATGGGAAAAACAGAGCAAAAATTGCTTGGTATGTAATTGATCCATTATTTCATAACGACATTAACTTAACGCCTAGCCATATTAAGGGGAATGACGCTATGCAATGGAATCATACCATGAGGCAAGTCTTGGTTAATGAAGTTTTCCCTAACAAACAATTAAGTACAGGACAGTTACAAAATATTCCTGTTTTTGATTTAGCATTTTACCCAAAAGAAAAAGGGCCTTACAATTACGATGCAAATTTTTCAAGCTACTCCGCTGGGGTTAATCCAAGTGGAGAATTACAAGATCCATCATCAAGATGGGGGGGTATAATGAGAACATTAACCACGAATGATTTTGAAGCTGCAAATATTGAGTTTATTCAATTTTGGATGATGGATCCTTTCAGTTCCTCAACAACAAATAGTTTAGGAGAGCCAGCGTCAAATGATGATTCGCCTAACAGTACAGGAGGTTTTTTATATTTTAACTTAGGTAATGTTTCTGAAGATATTTTAAGAGATGGTAGGAAATCGTTTGAAAATGGACTTCCTATTGATGGAGATTACAGCCCAGATGACTGGACAAGTACGGATTGGGGTTTTATACCTACAACTCAGGTTATCGTAAATGCTTTTAACAATGATTTAGATTCAAGAATTTTCCAGGATGTAGGTCTAGACGGATTAGGTGATGCTGATGAAAGCACATTTTTCAATGACTATATTTCAGACATTCAAGGAGTTGTTGCTGATCCAACGGCACTTTCTAATTTATTAGCAGATCCATCATCAGATAATTACAATTATTTTAGAGACGATGATTACGACAATGAACAAAGAAGTATAAGAGAGCGTTATAAAAGCTACAACAACCCAGATGGGAATTCACCTACTTCAGAAATGTCAGCCAATTATAATGCTGATGGATACGCAACATCTGCTTCAACTCTTCCTAATGTTGAAGATATAAATCAGGATAATAACTTAAATGAGACTGAAAGTTACTTCCAATACAAGGTTGCGTTAAAACCACAAAATATGGTTGTAGGTTCTAATTACATTACCGATAGAATCTTAGCAACGGATGAAAGAAGTGGAAAACAAGTTTATTGGTATCAATTTAGAGTTCCTCTTAGGGAGTTTTCTAAAAGAGTAAATGGAATACAAGATTTTAGATCTATTCGATTTATTAGAATGTTTATGCAAGGGTGGAGTGAAGATGTAGTTCTTCGTTTTGCAAGGTTGGAATTAATTAGAGGTGAGTGGAGATCTTATTTAGGATCTTTATTAACTGATGGTGAATACCTACAACCCGAAGAATCAAATACTACTTTTAATATTAGTGCAGTTAATATTGAAGATAACGGCAATAGAGAACCGATACATTATGTTCTTCCAGATGGAATTATAAGGGAAACTAACTATCAAACTGCCAATTTAGCTCAGCAAAACGAACAAAGCTTGGTTTTAGATGTTTGTGGGTTACAAGACGGAGATGCAAGAGCAGCTTATAGAAATGTAAACTTTGACATTAGAAATTACAACAAAATTCAAATGTTTGTTCATGCTGAATCTAATGATGATCTAAATCCTGTGTTTGATGATGAAGCAACAGTTTTTGTTAGACTTGGTACAGATTTTATTTCCAACTATTATGAATACGAAATGCCACTTAAAATATCTCCATGGAATGATCATACCTCATCTTCTGTCTGGCCCGATGCTAACAACATGGTTATAGATTTAAATAAATTAAAAGCCGTAAAGGTTAACAGAAATGGAATTGGCCTTAATGTTCTTGAAAGATATACAGAAAAAGATCCCGATGATTTAACTAGGAACATCACCGTTATAGGTAATCCTAATCTTCAGGGTTTAAAAACCATTATGATTGGAATTAGAAATCCAAAAAATGATGACCCTGCTAATCAATGGCAACCAGACGATGGGATGGAGAAGTGTCTAGAAGTTTGGGTGAACGAGTTAAGGCTTAGTGATTTTAATGAAAACGGTGGTTGGGCAGCTATCGGAAGGGTAAATGCTAATCTTGCAGATTTTGCAGATGTTTCTCTTTCAGGAAATTATTCTACACCTGGATTTGGAAGTATAGAGAAAAGAGTTGGTGAAAGACAGCAAGAATTCATGTATGGAATGGACGCATCTAGCACCATTCGATTAGGTAAGTTTTTTGGGGAAAAATCAGGTGTTCGTTTACCTATGTTTGTTGGTTATTCTAAAAACGTAATTAAACCATTATACGACCCATTGAGTCCTGATTTAATTTTTGAACAAGATGCCGATGAGGTTGTTGATGATTGGAAAGACAGGTTAAATGATGGTATCGATATTACTGAAAGAAAATCAATCAATTTTACAAATGTTAGAATTGACAAGCAAAGTGGTAAAAACGAAAAAAAACCTCGTTTTTGGAACGTCTCAAATTTTAGTCTCTCTTACTCATTCAATGAATTTTACCATAGAGATATTAATACTCGACAGGATTTACAAAGAAATTATTTAGCAAGTGTTAATTATGGTTTTAACAACAATCCAAAACCTGTTGAACCGTTTAAAAAAATTAAATTTATCAGAAAATCAAAATGGTTAAGACCAATAAGAGATATTAACTTCTTCTTGTCTCCTAAACAGGTTGCTATTAGATCTTCAATAAATAGAACCTATAATATATTTGCCACACGTTATAATTTTCCAGGTGGTGAGAATTTTGAAATCCCTCAATACAGTAAAACTTTTAATTGGGACCGTGATTACGACTTTAAATACGATATAACCAAAAGTTTACAAGTTGATATAAAAGCAATGAATAGGGCATTTATTAACGAATCTCCTGGACAGGTTGATTATGGAATATTTGGTTATGACAGAGAAACCGCAAGTGATTCTGTTCAAAATAGTTTTTCAAATTTTGGTGAAACCATGAGCTACAATCATATTGCTAATGTCACCTTTAAATGGCCTTTTAAATCTTTTCCACTTACAGATTGGATAACACTCTCCACTAGATATACTGGCAATTTTGATTGGACTCGAGCTCCTTTAGCTTTAGTAAATGACACATTAAATATTGGAAATATTGTTCAAAATTCTAGAGCAGTAATTTGGAACGGAAAATTAAATTTCACAACACTATACAACAAAGTTCCTTACCTAAAAAAGGTAAATAAAAAATATGGAGGTGGTAGAGGCAGGAGTAGAAGTAGGGCCTTAAACAATGCTGGTGGAAGTAAAGGAGGAAGTAAAAGTAAGAAAGGTGACGATAAAGATGATGAAAAAGGTAAAGATAAGGGGAAGAAAGGTAAAAAGAATAAAGGCGATAAAGATGATAATCAATTTAATATTGTTGAACATCTTGCAAGAATAATAATGTCTTTAAAGACTGTTACTGGAACTTTCACAACAAACGATGGAATAATGCTTCCTGGTTATGCTAACTACACCAATGTTCTAGGAATGGACGAACAGTGGGGAGGGCCATCTTGGGAGTTTATTGCTGGAGGATATCAAGAAAGAGATTTAATTGGACAGCGAACAGGAATGCTTTTTGCTGATCATGCCTATCAAAACAACTGGTTAGTAGATACTTCAAACTTTGGATTAATAAGTACTCAGTATGTAGTTAATCATACTGAAAACATGAACTTTAAAGCTTCTATTAAACCTATTAATAGTTTAAGAATTGATATTACAGCAGATAGAAATTTCATGGAAAATAGAAATTCCAATTTAGGATGGGACAATGATTTTGATGCTTTTACTTTAGTTAATAATCAATATACAGGATCTTTTAGTACTTCTATAATTACATGGGGAACCGCCTTTGCAGCAGATAAGGGTTCAGATTCCACCTTGACCAATGCTATTTTTGATAATCTATTAGCGATAAGAACAGAAGTCTCAACTTTATTAGGTTCACAGAATCCTTATTCAGATACTTCAGCAAGTGAAACAGGTTATGCTGGTGGATACGGAAGTTCCCAACAAGATGTAATTATTGGAGCGTTTTTAAGTGCGTATCAAGGTATTGATCCAACTATAGATAATATAAGCCCTTTTAGTCAAAAAATCCCGCTTCCAAATTGGCGGATTACTTTTGATGGGTTATCTAAGATTAAGTTTCTAAAAAAACACATTAAAACGCTTTCCTTTTCTCATGCATACAGATCTAATTTTACTTTGTCAAATTATACTACAAATCTTAATGGACGGTTCGACCCTAATGGGAACGCTACCGAATTAGATATGGCTGGTAATTTCATAAGTGAAAAACAAATAATGAGTATGTCTATTTTGGAGCAATTCTCGCCTTTATTAGGAATGGATCTTACGTTGAAAAATGAGATTATGGTAAAGCTAGAAATGAAAAAAGATAGAAATATTTCTTTAAGCTTATCTAACAATCAAATTACAGAAATAAAGGGGAGTGAATTTGTGTTGGGTTCTGGATATACCTGGAGAAAATTAAAGCTACCATTTAAATTTGGTGGCAAACCCATTGAGCCCAGCGATTTAAGGTTAAGATTAGATGTTTCAGTTAGAGATAATAAAACAATTACCAGGAAGATTATAGAAAATCAAAACCAAGCTACTGCTGGTCAAAGAATGGTTTCTATTAAGTTTTCAGGAGATTATAATTTAAGTAAACAATTAATGGTTAGATTATATTTTGATAGAATTGTAAATACTCCATTTGTTTCTACTTCGTTTCCAACAGCAAATACAAATGCTGGTTTTGCTTTAAGATTTCAGCTTTAAGTAAATAAAGTTTTTAAAAAAAGATTAAAAATCTACTTCTTTTTGTATGTTCGTAAAGTTTTTAATTTAAAATTTATATGATATGAACGTACCTAATGAATTAAAATACACCAAGGATCATGAGTGGATTAGCATTGATGGTGATGTAGCTACCATTGGAATCACTGAATTCGCTCAAGGTGAGTTAGGTGACATTGTGTATGTTGAAGTTGAGACTGTTGATGAGGAATTAGATTCTGAAGAGGTGTTTGGAACTGTAGAAGCTGTTAAAACTGTCTCAGATTTATTCATGCCCATGGCAGGAGAATTAATTGAGTTCAACGAGCTTTTAGAAACTAACCCTGAAAAAGTAAATGAAGATCCTTATGGAGATGGTTGGATGATAAAAGTAAAAATTAGTAATCCCTCTGAAATCGAAGAATTGTTAAGTGCTTCTCAATATTCAGAGCTGATTGGCTAAGTTTCTAAAAAATTATTTTTGGGCCTTTTTGTGGTCATTTTTAATATTGGTTTTATGTCTTATTCCTTCAAATGGGCTACCTAAAATCAATTTTTTTTCCGGTTATCATTTAGATAAGGTTGTTCATTTGGTTTTGTTTTTTATTCAGTGTTCTCTTTTCTTATTGAATTCTTCTAAAAATAAAAATAAACTTGCAATCAAAAGACACATACTATTTACGCTCATTTATAGTTTATTATTAGGAACAGCCATAGAATTTATTCAGCATTTCTATATTTTTGGAAGAGCTGGAGATTTTAATGATGTGTTAGCTGATTTTATTGGAATTGTATTAGGAATTGTTTTTTTTTATTTAAAAAAATCAAATTTGATTGAACCTAAATCACATTGAAGTTTATCATTATATAAAATCTTTTAACTTTACTAAAAATTAGAACAATGGAATCAAAAAAAAATAGCAGCGTAGATAGTGATGATTCAATAACAAGAACTGGTTATGTACTTACTGGTTTAGTTGTTATAATGGCAACTATGTTTTGTTTGGTTGAGTATAACAATGTAGATATTGCAGGTGCAACCATTGATTCTAAATTATCTGATATTCAAGATGAGGAAGTTATTGAGGTTAATCCAAATACACCACCACCACCACCACCACCACCACCACCACCTGCTCCTCCTGAAGAAGTTGAAATTTTAGAAGAAGACGATGAAAGAGAAGAGACAGAGGTTATTATTGTAGATCAAGAAGCTGCAACAAATGTTGTTTTGGATATTCCCGATGAAGAAGAAGAACCTGAGGTTGAACAAATTTTTGATGTTGTTGAAGAACAAGCTTCATTTCCTGGTGGATTACAAGCCATGATGGAGTTTTTGGGAAAGAATACTAAATATCCAGAAATGGCTCGTGAAAACTGCAATTCAAGGAAGAGTTTACGTTCAATTTGTTGTATATAAAGACGGGACTATTAAAGGATGTGAAGAGTTGTGAAGGGACGATCACACAACATTGGATGGAGAAGCAGGCTGAAAGAGTAGTAAAGTCTATGCCAAAATGGGCTCCTGGAAAACAAAGAGGAACTGCGGTAAACTGCTAGGTTTACACTGCCAGTCAAATTTAGAATCCAAGAATTAGATAATCATTCCTGCCCCAACAGTGTTGTTGGTAGCATTCATCAATAAGTATTAGACTTCCAGTAGCTCTATTGTCATTCATACATGAATCTACAAATAAGGGTTGCGTAGTTACTCAACAGATATTCTTGCTATGTCGTTGGCGGTTGATGTTTTTATCTTCTTCATTTCTGTGTAAAGTATTTATATCTACCTTATAAAGTATGTTCTGGTACCATACACCTAACATCTTTAGTCGTATGCTTTAATAGCATATTTTCCCTTTAGTCTGAAAGGGGATTTTTTCCCATAGCCAACAGAGCATGATGTCAATGTCTTGCACGTGCTTTCAGGACTATTGATTTTTGCGAACAATCATGTCGCCTCTACTTACATCTAAATCATCTTCTAAAGTCATGGTTACAGACATTGGAGCGTAAGCCTCTTCTATTTCATTTCAAAATTAAGTATGGATTTAATTTTTGATTGTAAAACCTGAAGGCAACAAAACTACTTCGTCATTTTTTTTAAAAACACCACCTGCAATTCTTCCGGAATAACCTCTGAAATCATGAAACTCGTCTTTTTGAGGTCTGATAACATATTGTACTGGAAATCTACAATCAATAAGGTTATGATCAGAAGCAATATGAATATTTTCCAAAGTATGCAATAAGGTGCTTCCTTCATACCAATCCATATCCTAGTGATCCTGTTTACTACATTGTCGCCATTTAAAGCGCTAATGGTAGAAATCGGTAATGTCTTTTGTAGTTAGTTTTGAGCTAAAAGCAACCAATTCTTTTTTTGTTTTTTCAAATACCTCTTCCTCATAATTTACCAAGTCCATTTTATTGATACAATAAATAATATGAGGAATTCCTAGTAATGAAGCAATGAAAGAATGTCTTTTAGTTTGCTCAACAATTCCCTTGTCTTGCATCTACTAAAATAATTGCTAGATTGGCAGTACTTGCTCCAGTAACCATATTTCTAGTATATTGAACATGTCCAGGGGTATCAGCAATTATAAATTTTCTTTTTGGAGTTGCAAAGTACCTGTAGGCGACATCTATAGTTATTCCTTGTTCTCTTTCAGCTCTTAAGCCATCTGTAAGTAAAGCTAAATTTACTTTTTCTTCTCCCTTATTTGAACTGGCAATTTCAATTGCCTCCATTTGGTCTTCAAAAATAGATTTACTATCGTATAGCAATCTTCCTATTAAAGTACTTTTACCATCGTCTACACTACCAGCAGTAGTGAAGCGTAAAAGATCCATATTTAAATATTGATTACTCATGGTTAAAAATAGCCCTCTTTTTTTCTGTCTTCCATAGCAGCTTCAGATCTTTTATCGTCAGCTCTTCCACCTCTTTCAGTAATTCTTGATAGTGCACCTCGTCAATTATCTTTTCTAGGCTATCCGCATTAGAAATAGTTGCACCTGTACAAGTGGCATCTCCAATAGTTCTAAATCGTACTTGCATATTGGTAATTTCTTCTCGGGCTTAGTTTCAGTAAAACTCGTTTTGCCATTACCACCCCATTTCTAATAAAACAATCTCTCTTGTGTGAAAAATAAAGTGGGAATTGAATATTTTTTCTTGTAATAGTATTGCCAAATATCCATTTCCGTCCAATTACTAATTGGAAAAGCTCTAAAATGTTCTCCAAAATTCTTTTTCCCATTAAATAAATTCCATAATTCTGGCCTTTGATTTTTGGATCCCACTGTCCAAAATCATCTCTGTGAGAAAAAAATCTTTCTTTAGCTCTAGCCTTTTCTTCATCTCTACGAGCACCACCCATAGCACAATCAAATTGATGATTTTCAATTGCATCTAAAAGAGTGGTAGTCTGAAGTTTATTTCTACTAGAATTAATTCCTTTTTCTTCCTTGACTTTACCTTCATCAATAGATTTTTGAACGGAAGCAATAATTAGTTTTGCATCCGGTTTCTTTTACTAATTTGTCTCTAAACTTATAGAGTTCATCAAAGTTATGGCCAGTATCAACATGCATTAAGGGAAAAGGGACATTTGCTGGAAGAAAGCTTTACGTGCTAAATGATAGACAAACAATTGAGTCCTTTCCTCCGGAAAAAAGCAAGACAGGTTTTTCAAACTGAGCAGCTACTTCTCTAAGTATAAAGATAGATTCAGATTCTAATTCTTCTAAATGCGATAAGTTATAATCTGTCATTTGATAATTTAATTTTAGGCATTACAAAGTTAATAAAATCTTCAGACGATTTTCTTCTATAGACTTTCTTTAGTTGGAATATTCTGATTTGGGGCTTTCTGGATCTTCAAATGGAGATGAAATCCCTGTAAAGTCTTTAATGTTCTCCTCTTCTAGCTTTTTTATATAAGCCTTTGACATCTCGAATTTCACAATCTTTAAAGAGGTGTCTATGAAAATTTCATAGAAACATTTTTCGCCAATAATTTCTTTTGCCTGGTCTCATGAAGCTTTATATGGACTAACTAAAAGCAATTATTGTAACAATGCCACAAGCAACAAATAACTTTGATATTTCTGAGATTCTTCTAATATTTTCAATTCTATCTGAGCTCAGAAAAACTTAAGATTATTACTTATTCCAACTCTTATATTATCTCCATCTAAAACTGAGTTATGATGTTGTTTTTGATTAACTTTTTTTCAAGTAAAGCCCCTAAAGTTGTTTTCCCAGAACCCGATAGATCCAGTAAGCCAAAGAAGTAACTCCTTTTTGATTTAGAAGCTTTTCTTTTTCAGTTTTTGGAATATTTCATCAAATGTGGAAAAGATGTTATTTTTTTCTGCCTTCAATTCTATATATTATGTGAAAACAAATTTAGAAAATATATCATTACACTACGAATCGTTATCTCTGTGAAGAATAATTTTTAATAAGCATATTAAATGAAGCCAGCCTTAAACTTATTGAACTCTCCAAGTATTGATAAAGTAGGTGTAGAAGACCGAGTAGCTCGAATTACTAAGAGAAGTATAAAAAACGAGGCAAAGTTACAAGGCTCTAAAGTTGAGCATTGAGCATGATTGATTTGACTACTTTAGAAGGATGCGATACAGAAAATAGTGTAGAAGCAACTGTGTTACAAAGCCAGGCATCTTCATGAAGAATATCCAGAATTGCCAAATGTAGCAGCAGTTTGTGTCTATCCAAACATGGTAAAAACTGCTTCAAATGAATTAAAAGATTCCAATGTAAAAGTAGCAAGTGTTGCTACTGCATTTCCTAGTGGCAATTCCTCTTTAGATGTTAAGATTGAAGACACAAAAGATAGCTATTGTCAACGGGGCTGATGAAGATAGACATGGTTATTAGTAGAGGTAAGTTTCATACTGGAGAGTATAATTATGTTTTTGATGAGATAGCAACAATTAAAGAAACTTGTGGGGATAAAGCTAGGTTGAAGGTAATTTTAGAAACAGGAGAGTTAGGAGATTATGACTAAGGTTAGAAAAGCAAGTGAAATTGCAATTAAAGCAGGTGCAGATTTCATAAAAACATCCACTGGAAAAATTAAACCAGCTGCAACTCTTCCCATTACACTGGTAATGCTGGAAGCAATTAAAGACCACTATATACAATACTGGTAAAATGGTAGGAATGAAACCAGCAGGAGGGATTTCCAACTCCAAACTTGCCCTTACAATACCTTATAATGGTAAAAGAAACTTTAGGTAATTTGATGGTTGACAAACATTGGTTTAGATTTGGTGCAAGTAGCTTGGCCAATGATGTTTTGATGCAAATTTTAAAAGCAAAAAACTGGGGTTTACCAGTCCAATAGATTATTTTTCAAAAGATTAAGTACATGAGCGAAAATAGAAGACATTAAATTTCTGGAGAGTGGGGATTTTCTCCAGCTCATTGAAAGTATAGATCACTTTTCTATCAAAAAAGAAGAACAACTTTTTATTAATGGAAAATTCATGCAACCTAAAAATGAAGAATATTTCCATACAATTAATCCTAGCTAACGAAGACAAGTTATCTGAAATAGCTTTAGCTGCAGAGTAAGAAGATGTGAATTTGGCCGTTAAAGCTGCAAGAGTGCATTCAATGGTCAATGGGGTCTAAATTTCAGCGAAAAGAGAGAGCAAAATATATATACAGAATTGCAAGATTAATTCAAGAAAAATCTAAAGAGTTAGCTAGTTGTTGAAACATTAGATGGAGGTAAACCAATCCGAGAGTCTAGAGATATAGATATTCCTCTTGCTGCAGCTCACTTTTTTTATTATGCAGGTTGGGCTGATAAATTAGAGTATGCCTTTCCAAATAGAATCCAAAACCTTTGGGAGTAGCAGGACAAATTATTCCTTGGAATTTTCCTTTAATGATGGCAGCATGGAAAATAGCTCCTGCCTTAGCAACAGGTAATACAGTGGTTTTAAAACCAGCAGAGTCAACTTCTCTTACTGCTCTTAAATTAGCTGAAATAATTAAGGAGGCCGATCTTCCACCAGGAGTTGTGAATATTAGTTACTGGAGCTGGATCAACTGGAGCTCTCAATTGTAAATCATCCCGATATTGATAAAATTGCATTTACTGGATCTACAGGAGTTGGAAAGTTATTATGCGAACTATTGCCGGAACAATAAAAAATCAACAATGGAATTAGGTGGCAAAGCTGCAAATATTATTTTTGAAGATGCACCATTAGATCAGGCTGTTGAAGGAATTATTAATGGAATATATTTTAATCAAGGTCATGTTTGTTGTGCTGGTTCAAGATTGTTTGTTCAAGAGTCTGTATATGATGTTGTGTTAGAAAATTGAAAGACAGAATGCAGTCTTTGAATGTTGGTAATCCTCTTAGATAAAAATACAGATATTGGAGCAATTAACTCAAAAGAGCAACTAGCCACCATTCAAAAATATATTAAAAATAGGTGAAAAAGAGGGTGCAGAAATGTATCAGCCTTACATTGCGATATTCCAAAAAAAGGTTATTGGTGTCCACCTACTCTTTTTACGAATGTGTCTCAATCTCATAGCAATTGCAAAAGAAGAAATTTTTGGACCAGTTTTAGCTGTTCAAACATTTAGAACCATCGATGAAGTTATAGCAAAAGCAAACAATACACCTTATGGATTGTCTGCAGGTGTTTGGACAGATAAGGGTTCTAAAGATATTTAATTTAACCAATCAAATGAAAGCTGGAGTTGTTTGGGCAAATACATATAATAAATTTGACCCAACATCTCCATTTGGAGGCTATAAGGAAAGTGGTCATGGAAGAGAAGGTGGTTTACATGGACTTAGCACCATATTTAAAATTTATAATAATGTCAGATAGAATAGGAGTTTTAAAAACGTATAAAATTTTTATTGATGGTAAAGTTCCTCAGAACAGAATCGGGTAGATTTTATCAAATTTTTAATAAAAATATTACCTTAGCTAATATGTGTTTAAGTTCTAGAAAAGATATACGAAACGCTGTTGTTGCAGCTAGAAAAGCTACCGGATCATGGGCAAGTAAATCTGCGTATAATCGAAGCCAAATATTGTATAGAATTGCTGAGAATTTAGAAAGCAGGAAAGATCAATTTATTGAAGAAATTATAATTCAAGGGAAAAATAAAAATGCTGCAAAAAAAGAGGTTGAACTTTCTATCGATAGAATTATCTATTTTGCTGGGTGGTGTGATAAGATCAATCAAGTTTTTGGTCGCTGTCAATCCTGTTGCTTCAAGTCATTTTAATTTTTCTATGCTTGAACCAATGGGTGTAGTTGGCGTTGTTGCTCCAGAAAAAGATTCGTTGCTTGGAGTTGTGTCGTCCATAATTCCACCACTAGTGGCTGGAAATACTACTGTTTTAATTTCATCTGAAGAATTACCTCTTTGTTCGGTAACTTTTGCTGAAGTATTGGCTACTTCTGATGTTCCTTCAGGTGTTGTTAATATTTTAACTGGTAGGTCGTCTGAATTGTTGGCACACCTATCTAGCTCACATGGATGTAAATGCCATATTTTATTGTAAAAATGATTCCAAGGAAGTTAAGGAGATTCAAATTGCAGCGGTTGATAACTTAAAGAGAATTATTGTACTTAAAAATCAAGATTTGTCTTCAAATAAAAATGAAAATCCATATTTGGTTACAAATTTTATGGAAACAAAAACTACTTGGCACCCAATTGAAAAGATTGCTGGTTCGGGCAGTGGATATTAATTTTTAAACTCAAATTTTGGAACAAAGCAAGAAACGGCATTTCGCTAAAACTATTACTTGGAGAATTATAGCATCGTTAACTACATTTTTATTAGCATTATTTTTTTTTAAAGACGACCCATATGCTAAAGAAAAGGCAACTGGTGTTGCAATTGCTGAATTTTTAATAAAAATGATTCTATACTATTTTCACGAAAGACTGTGGTATAAATCTAATTTTGGAATAAAAAATAGAAAAAGTGAAAAATAATGAATTATTGGATATTTCTATTGATGCTGCAATTCTTGGTGGCAAGCAAATCATGGATGTATATGCTGGATCTTTTGAAGTCTTTAAAAAAGAAGATGAGTCTCCATTAACTGTTGCAGATCAAAATGCCAATGAAGTTATTATAAGAGAATTAAATAAAACTAATATTCCAGTCCTTAGTGAAGAAGGTAGGTCAATTCCTTACAGTGAAAGAAAAGATTGGGACAGGTTGTGGATTGTTGATCCTCTTGATGGCACAAAGGAATTTGTTAAAAGAAATGGAGAGTTTACTGTTAATATTGCTCTAATAGAAAACGGAGAGCCAATATTGGGAGTTATTTATGTTCCTGTGACAAAAGTATTGTATTATGCCTCTGAGGAAGGAGCGTTTAAAAAAATTGATAATATAATTACTCAATTGCCGATTGAAAATAACAATGAAAATTTTGTTGCTGTTGGAAGTCGTTCTCATCAATCTGAAGAGACAAAAGAATATTTTGACAATCTTTCCAAAAAATATGGTAATGTTGATGTCGTTTCAATGGGAAGTTCGCTAAAAATCTGTTTAGTTGCAGAAGGAATAGCTGATGTGTATCCTCGTTTTGCTCCTACGATGGAATGGGATACTGCAGCAGGACACGCAATTGTAAAGCATGCTGGGAAAAAGCTAATTGATTATAAAACAAAAAAAGAAATGACGTATAA
>CALSPA010000005.1 GCA_943788115.1 uncultured Flavobacteriales bacterium | reverse complement strand
CCAGCCATTACGTTAGAGGCAGAATCACCAACTAAAATAACATCCATACCAGCCTGATCCACAATTGAAGCCATAGAAAAATCATATGCCGTCAACATAGATATTTTCTCTCCTCTATCCTTCATTTCTTGAAGAACGTGAGTTGTTATTCTTTTAATTTCTTTATGTTGTGACATTGTCTTTTAAATTTTAAAACAAAGTTAAATTTTTAATTGAAAAATAATTAAATCTTATAACGACACTTTATTTATATTAAATACAATAAATCCTAAAAAATATCTTTATAATTTTGATTAACTCTATTTGCGTTAAATGAAATTTAAAATTTTATTCATTATAATTCTATGTCTGTCTTTTTTAGATGTTTCATATGCCAGCTATATTAAAGGTAAAGTCACTGATGAAAATGGTGAAGCATTACCGTTTGCAACTGTTTATATTCACAACACAACTTATGGTGTAACAACAAATAGTATAGGTAATTATTTTATAGAATTAAAACCTGGCAACTATTCCATCACTTATAGCTTTATAGGCTACCAGTCAATTATTCATAATGTATCCTTGACAAAGGAGCCACTAACAATTGATGTAATCTTAAGTGCTCAAACAACACAATTAGTAGAGTTTGAAGTTTATTCCAACACTAAAAACAAAGCCAAAGAGGTAATGTTAAATGTGCGAAAAAACAGGAAGAAATACCTAGATGCCGTTTCATCTTATTCTTGCAACACCTACATGAAAAATTCTTTGATTAAAGAATTAATTAATAAAAATGACCAACCAGAAACTACTATTGAGCAGAAGAAAAAAAAGAAAAGAAAAAAAAGAAATAAAAAATTAATAAGCAAAGACACAATATCTAAATCAATTAAAAAAGACTCTATAGAAGAAGAAATATTGAATTTAATAGAAAGTTATAGTACAACAAACTTTAAAAAACCAAATAAATATAAAGAAGAATTTATAGGCTTTCATGATTTTGCAGACACAAAAAAAGAAAATGGATTAGATATAAGTGCTGAATTTGGATATGGAGAATATACAATAGTTCCAGATGATCAAGAACAAGAAGACCCATATCTTTTATATACTGAAGTATCATCCGGAGATTTCAATTTATATAAAAATTCAATTGCCATTAAAGCTGTTGTCGATAAACCAATAATGTCTCCCTTAAGTTTAAACGGTTCTTTATACTACAAATACGACTTCGAAGGATCTTTCTATGATATTAATAATAAAAAAGTATACAAAATTAAGGTTACGCCTTTATTTAAGGGGGAGCCACTATTTAAAGGGATACTTTTTATTGAAGATAGCAGCTATGCCATTAAATCATTTGAATTAAGTATAAGCGGCCCAATGTTATTTTGTAAAGATTTTAATCTAATTCAAGATTACACTAAAATTGATGAAAATTCATATTTACCAACTAGAAGAGAAATTAATTACACCATTAAAGATGGAAAATATCAAATTATTGGAAATGCTAGAGTATCACATGACAATTATGAAATAAATAAAACATTTGAAAAGAAATTTTTCAATGCTGAACTTAGAACATATAATGATAGTGTTTACGATAGAGATTCTTCGTACTGGAACAACGTAAGACCAATTACACTTCAAGACAAGGAACTTGAATATATAGAAACATTAGATAGTTTAAGAGAACTTTACCATAGTGAAAAATATTTATTATCTCAGGATAGCGTTCTCAATAGAATTTCTTTAGGCAGAATAATTTTTTCAGGAATTTATCATCGAAATCAGTTTAAAGGAAATGAATTCTATATTGAACCAGTTATTAGTCAGTTTAATTTTCTAGGGATCGGAGGATATAGACACAGAATAGGCACTCATTTCAATAAAGTTTTTGAAAATGGTTTTTTATTGGAAACTGATCAAGAAATTGACTATGGGTTTAGAAATAAAGACGTAAAAGGAAAATTAGGAATTGGATTAACTTATGTACCAAAAAAGTTTGTAAGAACTTTTATTGAATTTGGAGACTACTATGACCTCATTAATAGCTATGCTTCTGTTGCAACAGCTTTTTCAAGAAGTAATTATGTTAGAAAGAGAACTATAAATATTGCCCAAAGAATGGAGCTATTTAATGGCTTATATGCAGAAGCAAAATTTAAATACTCTAATATGATATCACTTTCTGGACTTCAATTTGCCGATTGGGAAACCCAAATCAATTATGACGACTCTTTAAACACTCCCACAGAATTTCAAGATTATTTAAAAACAGAAATTAGACTTCAAATTACATATATACCAAATCAACGCTATTACTATAAAAAAGATAAAAAAATCATTTTAGGAAGTAAATACCCTACTTTAAACTTAATCTATAGAAAAGGATTACCAGGAATATTCAATAGTGAAGTTAATTTTGACTACCTAGAAATTGGTATTAATGATGAAATTAAATTCCCTCAATTAGGATCATCTAAATGGAACTTTCAAATGGGAAGTTTTCTAAATAAAAACAATTTAAGAGTAATTGAATGGAAATATTTCAGAGGATCTGACATATTTTTATTTAGTAACCCTCTCAAAACATTTCAATTAATTGGACCCACTTTAAGCACATCTTCACAATATTTAAGAGGAAACTATATGCATCATTTTGAGGGCAACATATTAAACAAAATCCCAATTATTCATTACTTAAAACTTTCTTTAGCTGGAGGGGCTGGCTTTTTACTTTTACCGAATGAGAATGTTGCTCATGGAGAAATATTTGCAGGGTTAGAAAGAATTACACGAATTAAAGAGACTCTTTTAAGGTTTGGATTTTATGCCGTAACAGCAGAAAACAACCTTAACAATCCAAATCTTACTTATAAATTTGGAGTAAGCCTATACAATCCATTTAGTAGAAAGTGGGATTACTAATTCTTATTGGGTATTCTAACCAAAACAGCCAATAATAATTCCCAAAACTTCTTTACAGAACCTATGTGTACTTTTTCATCTGGCGAGTGAGGGTTTTTAATAGTAGGCCCAAAGGAAATCATGTCTAATCCAGGGTACCTTTCATTTAATATACCACATTCTAAACCAGCATGACACGCTTGAACTCTTGGTTGATCATTATACATTTCATTGTAAAGCGGAACCATTATTTCTAAAATTTCTGAATTTGGATTAGGAGCCCAACCAGGATAAGATCCGGTATGCTCAACGTTAGCTCCAATCATTGAAAAGCTAGAACCTACAGTCTTAGCAATGTCAGTTTTAGAAGACTCTACAGAGCTTCTTTGCAAGCTTTGAGTTTGAAACGAACCGTTCCCAACAATTACTCTAGCTAAAGACGAAGAAGTTTCGACCAAACCAGCAATCGCCATACTCATTTTGTAAACACCGTTTTGAACTGCTCTTATAGATTGAATAACTTTTTTAGTGTCTGAAACACTCATTGAGTTTTCGGGAGTTGAAACTTTGTTAAACGAAACGGTAAGGTTAGCGTCAGAAATTGAAAATTCCTGCTTAATAACTTTAATTTCTTCATTTAAATTCTCAGCTATATTTTTATTATTCACAACTATTTTGGCAAATGATTCTCTAGGAATTGCATTTCTTAAGCTTCCCCCATCAATTGAATTAATTCGAACATCATAGTTTTCTAATGATCCTATTAATCTATTCATGATTTTATTAGCATTACCTCGCTCTAAATGAATATCCATACCAGAATGCCCACCCTTAAGTCCAGTTACACTAATTCCAAAAGCAACATCTGAATCATTGGTATTAACTGGTTGGTAATCATAACTAGTATTGGTGTCTATTCCTCCGGCACAACCAATAGAAAACTCATCATCATCTTCTGTGTCAAGATTCAACAAAATAGTTCCTTCTAATATGTTTTTTTCTAACTCAAATGCCCCTGTCATTCCAGTTTCTTCATCGATAGTAAACAATGCTTCTAAAGCAGGATGAGGTACTCTTTAGAAACCAATAACGACATTATTGTCGCTACACCCATACCATTATCTGCACCTAAAGTTGTTCCATCTGCAGTAACCCAATCACCATCAATAAGCATGTTAATTCCTTGAGTGTTAAAGTCAAAATTTGTATCAGAATTTTTTTGATGAACCATATCTAAATGACTTTGCAAAATAACAGTTTGCTTGCTTTCCATACCAGTAGATGCTGGTTTTTTAATAATTACATTTCCTGCAGGATCGACATAAGTACTTAGACCATTCGATTCCCCAAATTCTTTCATAAAGGCAATTACTCTCTCTTCTTTTTTAGAAGGCCTAGGAACATTATTTAAATCTTCAAAATGATTCCAAACAACCGTAGGCTCTAAACTTCTAATATTCATAATATTCAATTTTAATTAACTTTCTTTTGTAAAAAACAAAACCACCCTTTTGATATAAAAATTCAATGTTTTTATTTCTATCTAGCAAATGATTTCGATCTGTTCTTGAAACAAAGTAAACGTCTCTGTCAACACTTCCATTTTTCAGCCAATTCAAAATTTTAGATTGAACTTCTTTTCTAGCAACTTGATTAAAAACTGAATGGTTTAACATCGCATCTTTTTTAAACTCTCTCCTTTTTATATAAAGTGAATCTTCAACATTTAAAGGCTTAATTTCACTATAAAAATAATGAGCATAACTTTTAAACCCAACAGTTGTTATGTAATTATTTTCGTTTTTCAATGATTCATAAAAATCGATAGCTGGCCCTTGGGTGTACATTTCAATTTTAGGAAGAACATATTTGCCAAAAAATAAAACGGTCAACCCTAAACCAAACGTTAAAATAACTAAACTAGATATTATGTGTTTTTTGTTTAAGAAATAAACAAATAAAACAAGTGCCAAAAAATAAATAACACCAAATACATATTCGTATCCTAGCCAATGAACATCAACAGATAATGCAGCTTTAATAAAATCATCTTGAATAACTAGTTTAATAAATTCTAAATGAAACAGTGCTAAATAAGGAACTATAAAGAAAACAAATGCTATAATTAAACCAAAAAATAACAACACAAAATTCATCCAGAATTTTGACGAAAATCTTTTGGAATAACTATTAAGCTCTAAAGCCGCCAAAAAACTAAGCGGCAAGTAAGTCATTGAAGAATAATGGACAATTTTAGTTGAGACAATCGTAAATAAAATTAAAACAACCCAAAAAAGTGTTTTCATCCATAATTCAAAATTAGCAACGTTAGATTCACTAGATTTTAAAAATCTTGGGAATGCAATAAAGGACATGGGAAAACAGCCAATTAAAACAACTACAAAATGATAATAAATAGGTTGCTCATGTCCAGCGACAGGTTGAGAAAAAAGTTCTATTTGATAATTAATAAATTCGATTAAAAACCATGGTCCATTTTGGATAGTTTCATAGCCAAACCAAAAAAATGATACAAACGAAAAACTTAAAATAAAAATCAAAATTTCATTGAACTTAAACATCTTTTTTGTTCTGTTTATTAACCAATAAACAAAAACTGTTAAAATAAGTAAGAGTAATCCAACAGGACCTTTTGTAATTACCGCCAAGCCTATAAAAAAACCTGAAAAAAAAGAATATTTAAATCTTTTCTTAAAATCCTGTGAATCGACCCAAAAAATCACAAAGTATATTCCTAAGAAAATAAAGAGATTAAAAACAGGATCAATAATTCCAGACTTATAGTATAAATGAGGGAGTAAAGATCCAAGATAAATTAAAGACCAAATCCAACCAAAACGATTACCTTTAATTGAATCACCAATCTTAAAAACAATTAGCAAAGATAAAACACCTGTAAAGGCATTGGGTAGTCTTGCGGAAAATTCACTAACACCAAAGAGTTTCATTGATAAGGATTGTAACCAAAAAAACAAAGGGGGCTTTTCTTGAAAAGGTTCAAAATCAATCTGAACCTGAAAAAAGTTTCCTGTCACCAACATCTCTCTTGAAGATTCGGCAAAATTTATTTCATCCCAATCAAAAAGGTGAACATCTCCTGTAAAAGTCATAAAAAAAAACATTCCTAAAAGACTAAGAACTATATATGGAAATATAATTTTAACGGAGTTCATCAATTAATGTCTTTTTTAAACATTGAATCATTAGCCCAAGAAGGCCACTTTATAGCTTCCAGTGCTATGAAAACCAATAATGTTCCTAAACATCCAATAAAAGATCCTACAAGAATGTCTTCTAGAAAATGTTGAGATAAATATACTCTTGAAAAAGCAGCAAAAAAAGCAAGAATAAAAAAACCAAAGCCCCAATACTTTTTCTTGACAATTAAAGCCAATAAACAGAATACACTAAAAGCAGACGTTGAATGTCCACTTGGGAAAGAATTATTACCTAACAATTCAACACCATCAATCAAACGCCATAATTCTGCACGAAATTCTCTGTAATATTCCAAAGATGGACGAAGAGATTCTGAAAAAAAGACTCTCTTTAGCAACTGAGTAATTGTGGCTGTAAGAATAAAAGCAATTACACCATAAAAACCATATTTAATTTTAGGACTAAAAATAAAAAGTAGTAGAATAATAAAAAGAGCAAATAAACCATCCCCTAAATAAGTAATTGATTTAAAAAAAACATCTAACAGCTCATTTCCATGTTGATTTATCCAAAAACTGGATTCTTTTTTTTCGAAAATAAACAAGACACAAGAAATTGAAATAAAAAAGAGTAAATACCCTACAAAAAAATAGGGTTGCTTAGAAAAATTAACTTTTAATTTAGCTAACATAATTCAATTACTTTTTCATTAAAAGTGACCACTTATAAAGACCTATTCTTGTTAGAAAATGCTTTAAAGAAGTTGCCAAAACACCGAATCCATAAGTAATGCTTCTAGACAAATTAATTGATGAAGCTTCATCAAAGTATTTGGTTGGACAAGTAATTTCAGCTATTTCGAATTTATTATATACAATTTGTGATAACATTTGATTATCAAAAACAAAATCATCTGAATTTTCATTAAAAGAAATTGTATTTAAAACATCTTTAGAAAACGCTCTGTATCCAGTATGATATTCAGATAATTTTTGGCCAATCATTATGTTTTGAAAAAGAGTTAACATTCGATTAGCTATATACTTATACATAGGCATCCCACCTTTTAAAGCTCCATTTCCTAAAATTCTAGACCCTAACACTACCGGGTAAACATTGTTGGCTATTAAATAGCTCATGCTTTCAATTAGTTTAGGGGTGTACTGGTAGTCTGGATGGAGCATAATCACAATGTCTGCTCCAATTTCAAGAGCCTTGTTATAACACGTTTTCTGATTCCCACCATAACCTTTGTTTTGTTGATGACGAATTACATGATTCACCCCTAAGGATGTTGCTAAAGAAGTTGTTTTATCTGTTCCGTGATCATCCACTAAAATAACCTCATCAACAATATCAAACGGAATTTCATTATAAGTGATTTCTAGTGTTTCTTCAGCATTATATGCTGGCATTACGACAACAACTTTTTGACCCTTGATCATGAAACTTTTTTATGCAAAATTAGAATTATATCTCATTATTTAATGCTTTCATCTATTAATCAAAATTTGGTTTGAAAAATAAATTACATTTAGCGCTTTAAATTTAGAATTAAACAATGAGTTTATCAGATTATAAAAAAACTTTTAAAGGTGATTTAACAGGAGGATTAACTGCTGCAATTATTGCATTACCAATGGGACTAGCATTTGGGCTACAAAGCGGATTAGGTGCAGAAGCAGGAATGTATACAGCTATTATCCTAGCTATTATAGCTTCATTAGTTGCAGGCACAAAAACACTAATTAGTGATCCAACTGGTCCTATGACTATAGTTGCTGCTACTGTTGTACATTCTTCAATAACCTTACCCAACAACAATTCATTAGATGATGCACTACCTATTATAATTGCAACATTTGCACTTGCAGGAATCTTCCAAATTCTATTTGGATTAATTAATATATCCAAATATGTAAAATACATCTCCTACCCTGTTCTTTCAGGTTTTATGGGGGGAATAGGCATTATTATTATTTTATTTCAATGGCATAATTTTTTTGGAGAAAAAACACCAAAAGGAATCATCAACATTATCAGTCATCTTCCAGACCCTGTAATGCATCATCATTGGAGTTCAATTATTTTAGGTGGAAGTACATTAATTTTAATTTATCTAATTCCTTACATTTCTAAAAAACTTCCTGCAGGTTTAATTGCCCTAATCATTGTAACTATTATTTCTGTCTTTATGGACCACACATCTTTTCTTGTTATAGGGAGAATTCCTTCAGAACTACCAAGTCTTAAAATTGAAATTTTATCTAATCTTAAATTAGAAGATATCTCAATGATTACAATAAGTGCTTTAACTCTTGCTGGATTAGGAACAATAGACACATTATTAACTTCTGTTGTTGCTGATAACATTACAAAAACTAAACACAATGGAAATAGGGAATTAATAGGTCAAGGGTTAGGGAACTTTGTTACAGCACTTTTTGGTGGACTTCCTGGAGCCGGTTCAACTACTGGAACAGTTGCAAATATAAATTCAAATGGAAAATCAAATATGAGTGGTATTTTAAAAGGGGTTTTCCTAATTATAATTCTTTTAGGGTTTTCCAATTATGTGAAAATAATTCCTATCCCTGTTTTATCTGCATTGCTAATCAGTGTTGGTATTGGCATTATTGACTTTAGAGGAATTAAAAGACTTATTAAGCTAAGAAACAGCGATACTTTTGTACTTCTATTGGTTATTATTATTACCATTTTCGCTGATTTGCTCATTGCTGTTGGAGTTGGAATGGTCTTCTCTTCTTTCTTTTTTATGCAAAAAATGGGTGACATTGTTGACCAAAGAAGTAAAAAAGGTGCATTAAAAGATTTAGAAAAGAAATTAAAAATTCCAGAGGAAATTCAGGATAAAATATTTGACTTTGAATTAGATGGACCTCTATTTTATGGTTTTGCCGATCAATTTAAATCACAAGCTGCATCAATCGATAACATTGATGCTGTTATAATAAACATGTCAAATGTTCCATACATAGATGCCTCTGGTATTTACGTTCTAGAAGAGATAATTGCAGATTTTAAATTAAAGTCAATTGAAGTTATTGTTGTAGGTATTAACGACCACATTCTTACTCAATTTGAAGATCTTGAAGTTATACCTAAAGTTCTCCCTGAAGAAAACGCCTATAACTCTGTAAGAGCTGGTGTTAAATATTTAAAATATAAGTTTGAAAACAAACTTTAATTAAAGAAATTATTAGACTCTAAAAACATCTTTTTATCTTTGCACTGAATTTAAGAAAATGTATAAAACAATAGTCAGACCTTTACTTTTTTGCTTTGATCCAGAAAGAGTTCATCATCTCACTTTTTTCTTAATTAGAATCATTAATAAAATCCCTGGATTTAGCTTACTAATTAGAAATTCATATGCAATCGAAAATAAAAAATTAGAGCGTACAGTTTTAGGCATTAAGTTTCCAAATCCAATAGGTTTAGCAGCGGGATTCGATAAAAATGCAATGCTTTTTAATCAGCTAAGTAATTTTGGATTCGGGTTCATTGAAATTGGGACAATCACTCCAAATCCTCAACCTGGAAATCCTAAAAAAAGAATTTTTAGACTTCCCAAAGACAAAGGAATTATAAACCGTATGGGAATCAACAATGAAGGCGTTTCAGCTACAATTAATAGGCTTAAAAAAAATAAACGCACAATTATTGGTGGAAATATTGGCAAAAACACTACAACACCAAACAACGAAGCTCTTGCTGATTATGTTCGGAACTTCAAAGAATTACATCCTTATGTAGATTACTTTGTAATTAATGTATCTTGTCCTAATGTAACTGCATTTACACAACTGCAAGACAAAGATTTTTTAATTAAACTTTCTGATGCTCTTGCTAAAATTAACAACGATACTAAAAAAAGAAAACCCATTCTATTAAAAATCTCCCCGGATTTAAACTCAACTCAATTAGATGAAATTGTCGAAATAATAAACTCAACAGATCTTGATGGTGTTGTCGCAACAAATACTACAACTTCTAGAGAAAACTTAACAACTATCGACAAGAAAGTAAATGAAATAGGAAATGGTGGTCTAAGTGGGAAACCATTATCAAAATCATCCACCGAAGTAATAAAGTATCTTTCTATGAAATCTAACAAATCGTTTCCAATAATTGGAGTTGGAGGAATTCATTCAGTTAAAGATGCAATGGAAAAAATTAATGCTGGAGCTGATTTAATTCAATTATATACAGGTTTTATATATGAAGGCCCAACACTAATAAAGAAAATTAATTCTAAAATAATTCAATCTTCAAAATAAATGAATTCAATTAAGGACATTCAAATTAAGCTTGCTCCATATAGAGACCAACTAACTAATCATCCATTATACAAAGAGTTAGAAAACATTGATGATATTAAGAACTTTATGGAAACTCATGTATTTGCTGTATGGGATTTTATGTCTCTTATTAAACACCTTCAAAAACAATTAACTTGTGTGAATGTTCCATGGGTTCCTGCTTCAAATTCAAAAATTGTAAGGTTTATTAATGACATTGTTTTAGCAGAAGAAAGTGACTTTAATGAACTAGGAGAAGTTAAAAGCCATTTTGAAATGTACATAGATACAATGAAAGAAATAGGTGCTTCAACAGTACAAATCAACTCTCTTGTTTCTGAAATTCGACTTGGAAAACCAATTAAAGATGTAATTACAAATTTAAATTTACCAAAGGAAATATATGGTTTTTTAAATTTCACTTTCAATGTTATTTCCACTAATGAGAACCATAAAATAGCCGCAGCTTTTACATTTGGAAGAGAAGATTTAATTCCTGATATGTTTTTTGAAATAATTAATAAAACTGGTAATACAACTGCATTTAACAAATTAACCTATTACCTACAAAGACACATAGATATAGATGGTGATGAACACGGTCCAATGGCATTAGAAATGATTAATGAGTTATGTGAAAATGACCCCAATAAAATAAAAGAGGTAATTGAAATCAGCAAAGAAGCTCTTAAGTTAAGAATAGAACTTTGGGATTTTATTCATCAACAAATAAAAAATGAAAAAATTGGTAGCAATACTAAAATATTAGCCAATTGATTCCTCTTTTTTACTAATCATCCATAAGAATAAAAAAGAAACTATAGAGTTATATATTATTAACTCATATCCAAATTTGTAAAAGCCAAAAACTCCTGGTTCATTTTCTTCAATGCCTGGGCCACCAAAAGAATACCACCAGAATAAACCAACTAATAATGGAACAGCTAAACTAATTGGCAGCACCAATTTGTCGATTAATTTTCGTTTGGTTAAAATACCAAAAAAGAATAACCCAATTAAGGGGCCATAAGTAAACCCAGCAAATTTCATAACTAAATCAATGGCAGTATCTGTTGTACAATAATTTAAAGCAATTACTACAGAAATAATTAATAACGACATACCTACATGAACATATTTCCTTATTCTTTCTTGGCTTTTCACCGGTTTTTCAGAAATATTCAAGAAATCCATAGAAAATGAAGTTGTTAAAGAAGTTAATGCTGAATCTGCACTACTATAAGCTGCTGCTATTAAACCCAAAAGAAATAATATTCCAATTAAATTACCTGTTTTATCGCTCATAGCAATTTCTGCAAAAAGTAAATCAGATTTCACACCTAAACCAACTCCTGTTTTTTGAGCGTACATATAAAGCAATGCTCCTAAGGATAAAAACATTAAATTCACAAGCACTAAAATCCCGCCTAAGCTTAGCATATTCTTCTGGGCATCCTTAATGTTTTTACAGCTTAAGTTCTTTTGCATCATATCTTGATCCAATCCTGTCATTCCAATGCAAATGAAAATTCCTCCAAAGAAGTGCTTCAAAAAATGATTGCCGCCATTAATATCAGTAAAAAAGAAAATTTTAGAATATCCACTATTACTTATAGCTGAGACCAATCCACCTTTCTGCTCTAAATTCAAAGCATCACTTACTAAATAAACAGTAAATATTACTGAAAGCAACATAAATGCAGTTTGTAGTGTGTCTGTCCAAATTATTGTCTTTATACCACCTTTATTGGTGTAAATCCAAATAAGTAAAACTGAAATTAGCACTGTGAATTCAAATGGAACTCCCCACTCATCAAAAAGTATTAATTGCAATACTTTTGAAACTAGTAATAGCCTAACAGATGCTCCAATTACTCTTGATAAAAAGAAAAATGCTGCACCAGTTTTATAACTCCAAAATCCAAATCGTTTGTCAAGGTAAGTATAAATTGAAACTAAATTCAATCTGTAATAAATGGGTAAAAGCACATAGGCAATAATGGCATAACCAAACATATAACCCAAGACAGCCTGCATGTAACTAAATTGGTTAACTTCATTTCCAACCCACCCAGGAATAGAAATAAAAGTAATTCCTGAAAGAGATGCTCCAATCATGCCAAAAGCAACAACATACCAGGGAGATTTTCTATTCCCTAGAAAAAAAGCTGCATTTTCTCCTTTTCCTGCTGTCTGTTTAGCAATTATTATTAATACTAAAAAATATATTACTATAACGGAAATGATTATTGATGCATTCATAAAACAAAGAAAAGCTTTTACTATGTTTGGTAGACAATAATAATCTGCAGATATTAACTTTTAATTTTTAAAACAGCAAAAATGAGAAAAGAAATACTTGAATTAGAACAGTCTGTTTTGAATTTAGACCTTAAGGATAATCGAAGAACCGATTTCAATGAAAAAGTTGTTAATTACTTAAATAATTTCATTGACAATTTAAAAGATAAAAATGGGTTTGAAAGCGACTTTAGTTCTAGTGAGTTAATATTTGAACACCCTTTTAATGCCAACGGATATCCTATTGAAGAAATACTAAATTTATTTGAAAATGCTGTTAATAGTAATGGTATACAACCAGCATCAGGAGCACATATTGGATACATCCCAGGCGGAGGAATACCAACTGCTGCTTATGGAGATTTCATAGCTGCAATGACTAATAAATATTCTGGAATTTACTTTGCAAATCCAGGAGCCATAAATATTGAAAATCACATCTTAAACTGGTTTGCTAAATTATTTGGGTTTAATCTAAAAAGATATGGAGGAAATCTAACTACTGGTGGAAGTATAGCTAATCTAATAAGCATAGTTGCAGCAAGAGATAAGCACAATATTAAAGGAGCTGATTATGAAAAAACAGTTATCTATGGCTCTGCCCAAATGCATCATTGCATTCACAAAGCCATTAGAATAAGTGGATTAAGTGAGTGTATATATAGAGAAATTCCTTTAGAAAAAAACTTCCATTTAAACATCAAATCTCTTGAAAAACAACTTATAGAAGATACTAAAAATGGGTTAACACCTTTTCTAATTATTTGTTCTGCTGGCACTACAGATACCGGAGTTGTTGATGATCTAGATACAATTGGTGATTTAGCAAATCAGCACAAATGTTGGTTTCATGTTGACGCTGCTTATGGTGGGTTTTTTCACTTATTAGAAGAACATAAAGGTACGTTCAAAGGAATAGAAAAAGCAGATTCATTAGTAATAGACCCTCATAAAGGCATGTTTTTGCCTTATGGCTCAGGAGCAGTGTTGGTAAAAGATAGAGCTGACTTATTAAAAACAAACTATTACTTGGCTAATTACATGAAAGATGCATATTCAGGTCATGAGCATTTATCACCAGCTGATTTATCACCAGAACTTTCCAGAAATTTTAGAGGCCTTAGAATTTGGCTACCATTACTTTTTCATGGAACTCAAGTTTTTAAAGATGCTTTAAAAGAAAAATTATTACTCACGCAATATATTTACAATGAATTTGAGAAAATGGAATTCATTGAAGTTGGTCCTAGACCGGAACTTACAGTTTTCACTTTCAGGTTTATTTGTAAGAATAAAGATCCTTCTAGCTTAAATCAACAGATACTAGAGCAGATGCACAAAGATGGAAGGATATTTATCTCCTCTACTAAAATTGAAAATGAGGTTTGGCTTAGAGTAGCAATATTATCTTTTAGAACCCATTTGAAAGAAATTGAACTATTAATTGAAATGGTTGAAAAACATTTTAAAAATCAATTCAAGTCTTCAATTGCTTAGTTAAATTTGCATTATGGAATTTAAGTCTAAACTATTAAATCAAGCGGTAACTCAAATGTCTTCCTTACCAGGAGTTGGCAAAAGAACTGCTCTTAGATTAGTCTTGCACCTTCTTAATAAAGATCAACACGAAGTTGAACAATTCTCAAATTCATTCATAAAACTTAAAGAAAGTATTAAATTCTGTAATACATGTTTCAATATTTCGGACAAAGAAATTTGCGACATTTGTAGTCATCCAAAAAGAGATAGCTCAATTATTTGTATTGTACAAGATATCAGAGATGTGATCGCAATTGAATCTACTGGCCAATTTTTTGGAAAGTATCATGTTTTAGGTGGTGTCATTTCTCCAATGGAAGGTATAGGACCTGAAGATTTAAACATCTCAAGTCTTTTAACTAGAATTGAAAAAAACAGTGTTAAAGAACTCATTTTTGGATTACCTGCTACAATGGAAGGTGATACTACTAATTTTTTTATTTACCGAAAAATTTTGGATAAAGAAATAAAAATGAGTTTAATTTCTAGAGGAATTGGCATTGGAAATCAACTTGAATATATAGATGAAATTACTTTAGGAAAATCAATCATGAATCGTTCACCATATGAAATTAATTTTAGCTCATAAATAATTTGAAATTATCTATAGTCATAGTTAATTATAATGTAGAGCATTTTTTAGAACAATGCTTAATTTCTGTTCGAAAAGCTATTGGTCAATTAGATGCTGAAATATTTGTTGTTGACAACAATTCTGTAGACGGATCTGTTTCTATGATTAGAAACAAATTTAAAGATGTAAAACTAATTGCAAATAAAGAAAACGTAGGTTTTTCTTCGGCAAATAACCAAGCAATAAAATTGGCTAAAGGTGAGTATGTTTTACTTTTAAATCCAGATACAGTAGTTGAAGAAGACACTTTTATAAAGTGTCTTCAATTCATGGATAATAAAGCTGATTCCGGTGGTTTAGGAGTGAAAATGATAGATGGTAAAGGAAAGTTTTTACCTGAATCTAAGAGAGGTCTTCCAACTCCTTCTGTAGCTTTTTATAAAATTTTTGGATTATCTAGCTTATTTCCAAAATCAAAGCTAATGGGGCGATATCATCTTGGTTTTCTTTCTAAAAATAAAAATCACTCCATAGAAATATTATCAGGAGCAT
Source organism: uncultured Flavobacteriales bacterium (assembly GCA_943788115.1). Lineage (GTDB taxonomy): Bacteria > Bacteroidota > Bacteroidia > Flavobacteriales_D > Parvicellaceae. The sequence continues at coordinate 278,451 of CALSPA010000005.1, read as the reverse complement.
TTATGCTATTAAGAAAAAAGGCTCTTGATAAAATAGGGCTATTAGACGAATCTTTTTTCATGTATGGAGAAGACATAGATCTATCTTACAGACTCATTTTGGGTGGCTATAAAAATTACTATTTTTCAGAAACTAGCATCATTCACTACAAAGGTGAAAGCACAAAGAAAACTTCAATAAATTACGTTTTTGTTTTTTACAATGCTATGATCATTTTTGCTAAGAAACATTTTTCTAAAAAAAATGCTAAGCTTTTTTCATTCTTCATTAATATTGCGGTTTACATAAGAGCTTTCATAGCCATTTCAAATCAATTTCTTAAAAAACTCTCTCTCTCTTTATTTGACGCTTTTGGAACAGCTATTTCTATCTATTTTATTGCAAAATATTATCAAATTTACACGGGAATTACATTCCCATTAAAAATTCTTTCAATAGCTTTAATAACCTATACGATAGTTTGGGTAGTCTCCAATGTTGTATTAGGAGCTAATGACAAGCCATACAAGTTATTTTCAATCTTAAAATCAGCAACTATTGGAACAATTATTATATTATCTGCATATGCTTTACTGCCCAAAGAAATTCAATTTTCAAGATCTATAATATTACTATCAAGTATTGGTTTTATAGGAGTATCATTTTTAAACAGAATAGCTTTTCATTTAATGGGTTGGGGAAGAATCAAGACAACTATTAAAGAAAAAAAGTCTTTTGCAATTGTTGGTAGTCAAGATGAGGGGTTAAGAATTAAAAATCTATTAGAACAAATAGCTCAGATAGAAGAACTTTATTTTGTGAATCCATCATTAATAGTTGGAAAAGATGAAGCGTCCTTTAAAATTCAGCTCAATCAATTAAACGACTTAGTTAGAATAAAGAAAATTCACGAAGTAGTTTTTTGTGCCAAAGATATTTCGGCTCAATCTACTATAGAAATAATGTCAACTTTTTCAACATTACATAAAGTTGACTTTAAAATTTCTCAGCCAAACACTCTTTTCTTAATTGGGAGCAACTCCATTCATAGTAGTGGCGATTTATACATGGTAGACATGAACACCATTAATAATATTAAGAATATCAGAGCTAAAAGACTTTTTGATCTTAGCTCATCAATTTTGTTAATATCAATTTATCCATTTTTATTTCTTTTTATAAAGCACCCTTTAATTGCCCTGAAAAACATGCTAAGTGTTCTTTTTGGTCTATCAACTTGGGTTGGATATTACAAAAACAATTCTTCAGCTAAACTACCTAAGCTTAAAAAAAATGTACTCTCTGTATCAGATGGAATTAACCCAATAAATGATGATATAGCTACAAAATTAAATGTTGTATATGCAAAAGATTATAGCATTATTGCTGATTTAAGGATTTTAATTAGAAATTTAAAACTCTTAGGTTAACCTGTTTTTCAATAAAACAATTCTTTAAGACTTTCTCGTTTAAAAATCTTAATATATCATCTAAAAAAACTATTTTTGTTCACCAATAAATAGAACTATATCATACTAGTAAAATGGCAGAAATTGAAGTGTTATTACCCAAAATGGGAGAAAGTGTTGCTGAAGCTACTATAACTAAGTGGCTTAAATCTGTAGGAGAAACCATTGAAGAAGATGAACCTTTAGTAGAAATTGCTACTGACAAAGTTGACTCCGAAGTTCCATCTCCTTCTGCTGGTGTATTGTCTAAAATTCTATATAACGAAGGTGATGTGGTACAAGTTGGAGCTGCTTTTGCAATCATTGGAGGAGAAGTTAATTCTAGTGAGGGTGTTAAAGAACCCATTTCCACCACTGAAATAAAAGAAATAGAGCCAATAATTGCTGAGCAAATTTTAGAACCTTTAGCAAATGGTAAATCTAACAATGAATTTATTGCTTTAGAAAGTTCTAGATTTTACTCACCTTTAGTTAAGAGTATTGCATCTAAAGAAGGAATTAATCATGAAGAATTAGAGCAAATACAAGGATCTGGTTCAGGAGGAAGAGTAACAAAAAAAGACATGCTTTTATTTATAAAATCAAAAGCAAATCCTTCACCAAAAACCGTTGTTACACAAAATCAAAACGCTAACATACAAAAAGCTGTTGTTCCTACTCACAATGCACCAAATGTACCTATTGGTGGCAATGATGAAATTATTCAAATGGACAGAATGAGAAAGCTTATTGCTGATCATATGGTAATGTCTAAGCACGTTGCACCACACGTTACATCATTTGTAGAAGCCGATGTAACAAATATAGTTATGTGGCGAAATAAAATGAAAAATGAATTTTTGAAAAGAGAAGGTGAAAAACTAACTTTCACCCCTATTTTTATGGAAGCAATTATAAAAGCATTAAAGGATATGCCTAACGTTAATTCCATGATCAATGGTGATCAAATAATTATTAAGAAAGATTTAAACCTTGGAATGGCAACAGCTCTTCCTTCAGGAAACCTAATTGTTCCTGTTATTCACAATGCTGATCAATATAATCTAGTTGGTCTGGCAAAAAAAGTAAATGATTTAGCAAACAGAGCAAGGTTAAATAAATTATCTCCTGATGAAATTCAAGGTGGAACTTATACGGTTACAAATGTTGGAACATTTGGAAATGTGATGGGAACTCCAATAATAAATCAACCACAAAGTGCAATTTTAGCAGTTGGAGCTATAAGAAAAAAACCAGCTGTCATAGAAACTCCTCAGGGAGACACCATCGGAATAAGACACATGATGTTTTTATCTCACTCTTATGACCATAGAAACATTGACGGAGCTATGGGTGGAAGCTTTGTGAAAAAAGTTGCTGATTATTTAGAAAGTTTTGATTTGAATCGTGAGATTTAAATTTAAAATGTTTTAATTTAAAATTAATAACCTAATATGAATATTCGATTTCTTTTTATTCTTAGCCTTTGTGTATGGTCATCAATCTTTTATTCTCAAGAAAAAGTAAATGACAAAGCGTCTTTTAGAGAAAAGTTTGAAGCTGCAAACTCACTAATGGAAGATAATCTTTTTGAGTTTGCTAAAGAAATTTGGTTAGAATTAGTAATAGAACAACCAGAAAACTCTAATGTAAATTACAAAACTGGCTATTGCCTTCTTAAGTCAGCTAACAATAAAAAAGAAGCATTTGAATATTTAAACTTTGCTAAAAGTAATATTATTGAAAGATATAGTCCATTAGACTATTCTGTTAAAGGTTCTCCAGTAGAAGTTTTATATTACCTAGGAAAGTCATTTCATTTAAACTATGAACCTGATTCAGCTATAAAATACTTTAATCAATTTATTGAAGTCTCTAGTAAAAAGCATTTCTTAAAAGAAATGGTTTTTCATGATATTAAACAATGTGAAATTGCAACCAAACAACTTTTAAAACCTAAAAAATACAAACTGGAAAACATAGGAGGTGAAATAAACAGCTCTTACTCTGACTTTAGTCCTGTTATTACCGCTGATGAAAGTGCAATATTTTTCACATCAAGAAGGTTAAGAACAGATACCAATCAGGTTTCAAATGAAGGCATTTACAGCCCTCAAGATGGTAAACATTTTGAAGATGTTTATGTTTCATATAAAAACTTTAAAACTAATAAATGGGATACTCCAGAATTGGCAGATTTTAATAGACCCACAAGTAATCAAGCGTCTGTGAGTGTTTCTGCTGATGGTCAATTCTTATACTTCTACAAGGATGACAACCAAGGAAATGGAGACTTATATATTTCAGAGAGAGATGATATAAATTATGGGTCTCCAAGAAAACTAGACGCTATTAATTCAGCTGCTTGGGAAACACATGTAACAACATCAATTGATGGAAACACCATGTATTTCGTTAGTGATAGAGAAGGTGGTTATGGGGGAAGAGACATTTATAGGCTTGTTAAATTACCTAATGGTGAATGGTCTCAAGCATACAACATCGGGCCTCCTATAAACACCCCCTTTGATGAAGACTCACCTTTTCTCCACCCCAATGGCAAAACATTTTATTTCAGCTCAAATGGTGAAGAAAGTATGGGAGGTTTTGATATTTTCCATAGCGAACTAAATGAAGACGGTAAATGGACATTTCCTGTGAACATGGGTTATCCCTTGAATACAGTTGAAGATGATCTTTATTTCACAACAAATGCAGATGGCAAAAATGGATACTATGCATCTTCACATGAGGGTGGGTATGGAGAAAAAGATATTTATAAAGTTTTACTTGAAGATAAAGAGTCTGAACCATTAGCTATATTGAAAGGGTATATTGATCCTGGCACCCTAGATCAAATTCCTGCTGGAATTGTAATATGGGTTTATGATTTAACAGAAGGAGCTGATAATTTATTACAATACACTCCTAACAGAAGAAATGGGTCTTATGTTTTTAATCTTATTCCTTGTCATGAATATTTAGTAGAGTACACTCAAAATGAAGAAATATTTTATAGTACAGAATTTAAACTTCCTTGTGAAGCTAATTACCAAGAAATTAATAAAGTGATTACAATTGGAGGCATTCCTTTATCAGAAGAAGACTCAACAGCTAGTGGAGATCAAAAAAACACAATAACAAATAACGAAAACAACACAACTACATCCCCTGAAATTGACACAAAAACTGAAACAAAATCTCAAAACAATCAATCTACTATAGCTCCTGTAAATTTTCAAATATTTTATGGGTATAATGAAAAAGGCATTTCAAGTGAACAAGAAAAGTTCAATGCTTTTATTGATGGAATTAATGAAATTATTACTATAAATGGTAAGGTTCAAATAGAATTAGAAGGAAGTGCATCATCGGTTCCAACTAAATCATACAATAGCAATAAAAACCTAGCTAATCAACGAACAATAAATGCTAAACAGTTTTTGAGCGATCGTTTAGTAAAACTTGGTGTAGACATAAGTAAATTTAAAATTGTTTCTGAAAATTCATTAGTACAAGGGCCTAAATACATAGGAGATTACCTTAATAAAGAAAAATATGCTAAATATCAGTATATTAAAATAACAGCCTTTTAAGAAACACATCCTCAGAGGCTTTAACTCTTCAAATGCTAAATTTGAAAAAGTTGTGTATAATATTATTTTTAAACACTCTACTTATTGGTTTAACTAATGGTCAATCATTAAGTGAAGCAAAAAGCAATTTTAAATTAAAAAATTATGCTAGTGCACTTATAAATTACAGATTATATTTAATTGATAATCCAGAGGATAAAATTGCAATTAAAAACATAGGGTTGTGCTACTTCTATTCTGATCTAGATAAAACTAAATCAATAAAATATTTTGAACAATGTATCTCATTTCCAAAATATGATAAAGAAATATTATACTATTTAACTAAAGCATATATCTACGATCAAAATTTTGAAAAAGCACTTGAAACTCTTGAGAAATACAAACTAAAACCAGGAAAGTATAAATCCGAAATACCTTTTTTATACAATCAAATTAATTTCTCACAAAATGCCATTAGTAATCCAATTAATGTATCTATTGAAAACTTAGGAAACAAAGTAAACACTAGCTCATCTGAAACAAATCCATTCATTGATAAAAAAGAGCAAAGATTAGTATTCACATCTAATAGGAATGGGAATAAAGGAGTAATTGGAACAAATGGATTTTTTATGCTTGATGTTTATACAAATAATTTCAGTGGCTTTAATTTTACAAAGTCTAAAAACTGTAAATCACTAAATTCAAACCTAAATGAAGAAACTACTGGTATAAAAGATGATGGGAGTTATATATATGTTTCATATAATAATGGTGACACAAAAAAAGCAACCGATTTATTTAAATCTAAAAAAAGAGGAAGCACTTATAAAAAAAAACAAATTTTAAAAGAGGGATTAAATGAAATTAAAAGTTTCGAAAGCTCTGGAACCTTTAATCAAAATGAAGATGTCATCTATTTTTCAAGCAATAGAAAAGAAGGAATTGGAGGCAATGACATATACATCATGAAAAAACTTCCTAGTGGTAATTGGAGCCTCCCGGAAAATTTAACGGAAATAAATACAGATTTAGATGAAGAATTTCCTTATTACAATTCTTATGACAGCACGCTATATTTCTCTTCCAATGGACTTCCTGGCATGGGAGGGTTTGACCTTTTTAAAACTAAATGGAACCCAGTAAACAAATCATGGTCTGAACCACAAAACCTGGGTTACCCTATAAATTCGGCTTATAATGAAAAAACCATTTGTTTTGGAAGAGAAAATAAGCACGCATATATTTCATCTATTAGAAAAGGAGGTTTAGGAGCATACGACATTTATCGATTAAATTTTGAAAGTATAGAAATTAAACCTGTACTTTATTTGATATCTGTAAAAGAAGATTCTTCTTTAATTAAACTTGATTCAGCTGTTATAGAAATATTAAATTTAGAGAATAAAATTTTAGGGAAATATAAATCAAACAACAACAGTAAAATCCACACAGTTATACTTCAACCAGGCAATTATAAAATTAAAATTAAAGTAAATGGATATGAAGAAATTTTTAGAAAGTTTAATGTTTCTACATTTGCTTATGATAAAGAAACCGTTAGGATAAACTACCTTTTAAAAAAATTAGAATGAACCTCAAACTTGAAAAACCTTTAGCATTTCTAGATTTAGAAACAACAGGAGTCAATGTCTCGAAAGACAAAATTGTAGAAATTGCAATTATAAAAATAAACCCTGACTCTTCTAAAGAAGAGTATAACAAAAGAATTAATCCTGAAATCCCTATCCCAATAGAAACCTCTGAAATTCATGGAATCTATGACTTTGACGTAATTAATTCACCTAATTTCAAAGCTGTTTCAATAGAAATAGAAGACTTTATTAAGGGTTGTGACCTTGGTGGCTTTAATTCGAATAAATTTGACATTCCACTTCTTGTAGAAGAATTTTATCGTTGCAACATTGACATTAAAATTGAAGAACGGAAATTAATAGATGTTCAGAATATTTTCCACAAAATGGAACAGCGAACACTAGTTGCTGCATACCAATTTTATTGCAATAAAGATTTAACAAATGCACATAGTGCATTAGCTGACACAGCTGCAACTTTAGATGTATTTATGGCTCAATTAGAAAAGTATGAAAGTCTTGAAAACAACATTGATTTTCTTCATGATTTTTCAATTCAAGGTCTAAAGACACTCGATTTCGCTAAAAGAATTGCTATAGACAAAGACAACAACTATTTAATAAACTTTGGAAAGCACAAAGGGAAAAAAGTTACCGATGTTTTCAAAAGTGAACCTAGCTATTACTCCTGGATTCAATCTGGGGACTTCACCACAAATACTAAGTTGTGCTTCAAGAAAATTTGGAATGAATTTAAAAAACAAAAGGCATGAAAATAATCTGTATTGGAAGAAATTACATCGATCATGCAAAAGAATTAAATAACCCAGTTCCATCAGAACCATTATTCTTCTTAAAACCTGACTCAGCAATACTTCCTAAAAGAAATCCTTTTTACATTCCTAACTTCACAAACATCGTTCACTATGAAGTAGAGTTAATTATTAAGATCTGTAAATTAGGTAAAAACATAAATGAAAATTTTGCAAACACCTACTACAATGAAATTGGATTAGGTATTGATTTTACCGCTAGAGATTTACAAGATAAATGCAAAGAAAAAGGTCATCCTTGGGAAATTGCCAAAGCATTTGATCAGTCGGCTGTTGTTTCAGCAAATTTTATTGATAAGAAAAATTTAAACCTTAATAATATTAATTTTTCATTAAAAAAGAATGGGGAAATTGTTCAACAGGGAAACTCTTCAAATATGTTATTTAATTTTGATGAAATAATAGCACATGTTTCAAAATTTATGACACTTAAAATTGGCGATCTTATTTTTACTGGAACTCCTGCAGGAGTTGGGAAAGTTAATATTGGCGATGAATTGATTGGCTATTTAGAAGACGAGCAAGCTTTTAAAACTAAGATTAAATAATTACTTTGATTTTACAGCTTTAATAACTTCATTATCTACAGAAAGTAAATAAATGCCTATAGCTAATTCATTGGTCTGAAAAATTCTGAGTTTATTTATCCCCTTTTTTACATTAAAATTAATGTTGTAAAAAATTTGTCCTGATAAAGAGTTCATTTTAATTTGTATTTCCTTATCGGAATCAGATTTATACAATACAATTAATTCTTCATTAAAAGGGTTAGGATAAACATTTAAAATAGTTGTTGTAGAATTAAACAATTCTTGATGATTTGAATTATCTAAAAGCAATTGATAAATATTAGGTATCCCATAACCCATTAAAGAATCTGGTTGTTCATACAAATGTGAATATTCTTCAATCAAATCAATTAATTCTAAATTTGTCAATTCTGGCATAGCTTCCCATAAAGCAGCAACCATTCCTGTCATCATAGGAGCACTAAAAGAAGTTCCGTTACCTTGATCTGCAAAGCTAGAACCTGGAGGGATATAATATGTGTTCCAGCCAACAGACATTACATTGGGCTTTATATCTCCATCAAAAGATGGTCCTTGACTACTAAACGGGGCTCTTATTCCATTTGAATCAACTGCCCCAACAGTTAAACCCAAATCTGCATCTGCAGGAGTAGATATATATTTCCAAGAATTAGCACCCGAATTTCCTGCAGATGTAACACAAAGAATGCCTTTACTTGAAGCAACATTTAAACCTTTTGCAGCAATAGTTGTATGTCCATTCATATCAGCGTAAGTATGATTAGTTGTAGAATCATCAAATGTCGTGTAACCTAAGGAGGTATTGATAATATCAACTCCGGCAGAATCTGCATATTCAGCAGCAACTACCCAGTAATACTCTTCTGTAATTGTCTCAGAAAAAACATCTTCAGAAATAAGTAAATGAAAGCTAGCTTTTGTAGCAGACCCTACATAATATTCAGGCTCATAACCAGCAATAATTGACAAAACAGCCTCTCCATGGTAATGGTCCTCATAAACACTATTTTCTTTCCTAACAAAATCATAAGTTGATAGAATTCTATTTTCATTAATAAGATGTTCTAACGCAGGTGTTTGATCAACATTTTTAAATCCTGCATCTAAAATTGCAATGTGTTTTCCTTGACCATTAAAACCAAGATTTTGAACAACATCTGAACCGTGTAAATGATGCTGCATATAAGTTAATCCAAACGGAAAATAGGGAGTGTTTTCAATTGAGAGTAAAGTTGATTTGCTTGACAATTCTTGATCAAATTTATTGTCAGCTAATGGCTTTAAATTAGATTTTAACTTGTCTAAAGATTCAACAAAAGTAAAATTCACAATGCTATCCAATGCTAATGTATCTTGTGTCTTAATGATTACTCCATTCATCCATTTTGAAATCGCCCAAAGCTCAAAGTCACCAGCAGCTAAAACACTTTGAATATATAATTGAGAAACAGGAAGATCCAAAGAATCTATTAGAATAGCTTGTTTTTCTCTTCTTAAAATTGCTCTTTCAGACAAATAACCCGAAGGGTTATTTAGGGTATAATTAGAATTGATTTTATCAGTAAACCCTATCCAATATCTTGGAATTGTATCTTGAGAAAAAATTGTAGCAGTACAGAGTAACAGAAACAAAATTAAGCATCTAATCATAGACTATAATTTATAACCGTCATTTCCAACTCTCTACCTTCATTTATGTTTAAAATATTGTAAAGATTAATACTTAGATTAATGTCTTTCTTATAAATCAAACCTACATTTTTAGCGTAAACTTCATAAGCATTTTGATAATCTACGGCAGTATATAAATCTTTTTGGAGTACAGTTACTGTACTATCAAAAGAAAATGAGTTAAGCTCATAGGGTTCATGAATACTATCATAAGTATACTCACAAAAAAGCTGATCATTATAAGCATTACCGTTCCAATATTCTCCGTTTTTAATGGGGAAAACAAGCTTAGTAAATCTAATGTTTTCTTCTACTTTTTCTGCAGTAGTTGAAGTTACTTTTTCCTGCCAAATGTCTTTAATTACATAATCATCATTTAAATTGAACTTCCATAAACGTTGAACTCTTTGAGCCAATTCCCCTTCATTGTCGTAAAAAGTATTCGTTTTGATTTCTTTTAAAAAGTAATTCAATGTATCACTTCCTAAAGATGTGTGAACAATATCAATCACATCATATTCCACCCATGAATCTAAATTTACAGGATAATAATTGTAATAAAAATCTGGCAGCTCATTGGTTGGTTTAAGACAACTTGAACTGACAAAACAAATAAAAAATATAAAAGCTAATTTATTCAATTTTGGATTTAATTTTACTCTCTTTTCTTTGTTGAATATACAACTCTAATTCTTTTCCTTTTAATACATTACCATTTCTAAAATGAGCTTCTTTTTTGACCGAACCGTCTTCATTGTAATAAGTCCATAATCCGTTTTTCTCACCATCCTTATAAAAGCCTCTTATATCTATTTGTCCGTTAGAAAAGTAATAGAATACCTCTCCTTGTTTGTATCCATTTTTACATTTACCCTTAGCTTTAAGGTGTCCACTTTCATAGTAATGCTCCCAAGAACCGTGTTTCAAACCTTCATTATAATTATACATTTCCATAATTTTAATCTGGTCTTTATTAACCTCTACAGGATAATATAAAAACTGCTTACCATGTATTTTTCCTTCAACATAATCTTCGGAATTCAACAATTCATTCCTTTGACTAAACACATACCAAACACTGTCTTTTTGTTGATTTAAATACTTGCCTACAGACATAATATTTCCATTCTCATGGTACATGGTAGCATAAGCCTTATTTTCAGAAAATTTCATAATTGCAGACAAGAGACCCGTTGGATAGTAATATTTAAATAATCCTGAAGGCTTATTATCTTTAAAAGAACCAGTGTATCTTAAGGCCTGGGAGTTTTCATGTTTAACTTTCCAAATGCCTTGTTTTAACCCATTCGCATCAGTGAAGTTGTCTAAGCTTCTAGTCTGTGCAAACATATTAAAAGGAAGAGTTAATAGAATAATTATTATAATTCTCATCAATTGAAATTATTAATTTTTATAGCGCTTGATAATATTGTTTACCAAATTCTAGCAATTTTGTTCGGATTTTGACGCATTTTGTCACCTTCTTTAACGTTGAATGCATCAAAAAATTCTGGCATATTTGAAAGTGTTCCATTAACACGGTATTTCCCAGGAGAATGCGGGTCACTTTTAATTCTTGCTTCTAGAGCATTATCCCTAATTGTATTTTTCCATACATGAGCAAATGCAATAAAAAACCGTTGCTCTGGTGTATATCCTTTAATCACCCTCTTTTCTTTTCCCTCTAGTGATTTCATAAAAGCATAATACGCAATGGTTAGCCCACCTAAATCTGCAATATTCTCCCCTAATGTAAGTTTACCATTTACAAAAACACCATCTAAAGCTTCAAAAGAATTGTACTGATCTACTAATTTTTGTGTTTTGGCATCAAATTTATTCTTATCCTCTTCTGTCCACCAGTTTACCATTCTACCATCTGCACTAAATTTAGCTCCATTATCATCAAAACCATGAGTAAGCTCATGACCAATTACCGCTCCCATTCTTGCATAATTAACTGCATCTTCATATTGTTCACTAAAAAATGGTTGCTGCATAATTCCCGCAGGAAAAACTATTTCGTTTAATAGTGGATTATAATAAGCATTTACAATTTGAGGGAACATTGACCATTTTTTTCTGTCTATTGGTTTGCCCAATTTATTTATGTTTTTAGCAACCTCAAATTTCCTGCAATTCATTTTATTGTCATAATAACGGTCTTTTGAAATTAAAACTGAGCTGAAATCTTCCCACTCATCAGGAAAACCAAGTTTTCTTGAAAAAGAAGCTAATTTCTGTTTCGCTTTTATTTTTGTTTCTTTAGACATCCAATCTAAAGCGTCTATACGTTCATCAAAAACAATTGTAATGTTATCAACCATAGTATTTACCATGTCTTTAGCTGTTTGACTAAAATTATTTTCTACAAATGCTTGCCCTAAAGCCTCACCAATAGCTGAAGAGGTAACAGCACTAATGCCTTGTTTCCAAAGTGGCTTCATTTTCTTTGTCCCTCTAAGAGTAGTATTGTAAAATCCAAAATTTAGTCTTTTACATTCCATAGTTAGTGCACTAGAGGTTGATCTAAAAAGATTCCATTTAAAATAAATCTTCCAATCTTCAACAGGAATGTCATTGAACATTACATTTAAGTTTTGGAGGAACTCTGGTTGTCCTACAATCACTGTATCTTCATTATATATACCTCTACCAGAAAGAAAATCATCCCAATTAATTGCAGGACACAAAGTATTTAATTCAGCAATAGTCATTGGATTATATTGCTTTTCAACCTCTCTTAGTTCAACAGGCGACTTACTTGCTTTGGCTAGACTTTCTTCAATTTTATACACATTAGCTACAGCATTAGAATCAGCTATTTCACCAACTCTAAACATTTCTTTCATGTAATTTATGTAGCTCTCTCTAATTTTTATTGACCTCTCATCTTCTTTGAAGTAGTAATCTTTATTTGGCAAACCTAGCCCACCCTGATATAGGTGAACTCTATATTTAGAATTATTTTTTTTATCCTGAGAAACATATAGGCCAAAAGCATTGGAAATACCTAAGTTTTGTAAGCTGACAACAATATTTTGAAGGTCTTTCTTATTAAGAGCACCGTCAATTAGTTCATAGTAATTAGTTGCAGGGGCAATCCCTAACTCATTTCTTAGAGAAGTATCCATAAAAGATTGATAAAAATCACCTATCAACTGAAAAGATTTGATAGCTCTACTATTATGGGCGGCTGCTCTTTCCAGGATATTATTTAAAACAATGTTATTTTCTTCATTAAGTTGATTAAAACTACTCCATCTACTTTCCTCTTCCGGAACTGGATTGTTTTTCATCCAAGTTCCTGTAGCAAATTGATAAAAGTCATCTTTAGGTAAAGTAGCTAAATCCAAATAATCAAATTGCAAAGTTTTTAATACGTTATTTGAATCGACCCTCTTAGTTTCCAATTCATTATTTGATTGAGAACTCACAACAATGTTTAATAAAACAAAGCTTACTAATAAGATATTTTTTTTCATTTTTTTAAGTTTAAATTCATTTCTATATGAGGAATTCCGTCCTCTAAGTATTCAATTTTAGTAGCAATAAAACCTAACGCTAAATAAAAGTTAAGTAAATATTTCTGAGCAGAAATTTTAATCTGAACAGCCCCAAAAAGGTGCTCAATTTGTTGAATAGTTTCCTTCATTAATTTTTGACCAATACCATCTTTTCTAAAAGAATTATTTACAACAACTCTACCAATCTCCACTTTTAACTCATTTATTGGAATCACTCTTGCGGTTGCAACAACCTTGCCGTTTAAATCGGCACCTAAAAGATGAAAAGAAATGAGATCTTTTCCGTCTAAATCCTGATATACACAATCCTGTTCAACAACAAACACCTCTAGTCTAAGCTGTAATAAATCATGAAATTCTTTTGCAGAAAGTTCATTAAAATGTTTAATATGCCAATTAATCTTCATAAGTAACTTCAACAAATTTATAACTTTGTTGTAATGACCAATGGAATCAATGATAAATATCAGTATAATCCAAAGCAATTCTTAAGTGAAACAGAATTTATTTCTGGAATAAATGCTGGTGACAAAACTGTACTTAGCCAAGCTATTACACTTTTTGAAAGTACCCATCCAACTCATCGTAAACTTGCTAACGAACTAATTTCAAAACTTAAAAGCCCCAATAAACAGACTGTAAGAATAGGAATAACTGGAGTCCCTGGTGTTGGCAAAAGCTCATTTATCGAAGAATTTGGATTGTTATTATGTAAGAAAGGACATCGAGTAGCCATACTTACAATAGATCCCAGCTCAGAAAAAAGTGGGGGAAGTATTCTTGGAGATAAAACAAGAATGAATGAGTTATCTAAACAAAAAAATGTTTTTATAAGACCCACTCCAACAAAAGGAACTTTAGGAGGAGTTGGAAGAAATACCAAAGAAGCTATTTTAATTTGTGAAGCTGCTGGATTTGATATAATAATAATTGAAACCGTTGGTGTAGGTCAATCAGAAACAAACATTAATAAAATGGTAGACTTTTTTCTACTTTTAATGCTAGCAGGAGCTGGAGATGAGCTCCAAGGAATTAAAAGAGGAATTATGGAACTTGCAGATTGTATTGCCATTACAAAAGCAGATTCTGGAAATGAACTTCAAGCAAAAAAAGCAAAAATCACCTATAAAAACGCCCTTCATTTGTTCCCCCCAAATGTTAACGGATGGATTCCTAAAGTTCATGTTTGTTCTTCTTACCTAAAAAAAGGAATTTCAAACATATGGAATACTATCAAAGAGCATAGAGAACAAATAGTAACTAATGGTTGGTTGGATGAAAACAGAAGTAATCAAAATGTTTTTTGGATGAACCAACGAATTGAAGAGCAATTGAAAATTGAATTCTATGAAATTCCAAACATAAAAGAAACTATAAAATCCTGTGAGAATGACGTGAAATCTGGAAAAATAAATCCTTTTTTAGCGGCTGATAAAATCCTTAAAAACAGATGAAATTGAATAAGAAAATAGTAAAAACTACAATTTCTGTAATTATCTTAATACTGTTTGTTGTTGGTTATTTTTTTTCATCAAAGCCAATAGATAATGAGCATTTAAAATACATACCCTGCTCTGCAAAAAATGTTATGGTGATTAATTCAATAAAATTAGCAACTGAGTTTAAAAATTTTATCAAAAAAAATCCGAAATACTTACTAGAATTCAAGACTAATAATAATTTAATTAAAGTTGGGGATTATGGAATTAAACCTATAAACAATATAGCGGTTTTTCAAGACAATTTTAATGGAAATTCATTACTTGGAATGGTGGTTTCTATAGCAGATCATAAAGCTTTTGATGCTCTTTTTAATAAAAAATCAAACACGGTAGTTTCATTTAACAAACTCAAAACAACTATTACACTCAGTAATGATGAAAATTTAGCAAGCTTAAAATTAGGTAATACAGGTATAATATTTTACTCATCTTCTGCAAGAATCAACATTGATACGTTATCGAAGTACGTTTTAAAAAACATACTCCCAAACCAAAAAATTAAATACGATGACAATGACAATCAAATTTTAATATGCAGCAATCTAGCTAATGAAAACACTTTTATAAGTCAATTTTTCACAGCTCAAACCAGCAAAATAAACATCTCTCCTTCTGGGATAAACTTCAAAACAAATTTCACGCTAAAAGATAGTTTATCATTCAACAATTACTCTGCAAACCCAATGGAATTAAGCGAAAATGAAATTGGCAGAATCTCTTTTTCATTAAACAAAGAGAATTCCACAATAAAATCCTCATTCCCTAAAGAGTTAGATGTTATTAAAAACCACATAACAGGAAGGTTTTGGTCTTCTTTAATTGGGTTCAACAAAAAAGATCTAATTCATAAAGATTCATCTATTATTAACAAAAACTACAGCTTTCCTGAACTGGCTTTAGGGATTGAAGTTGACAGTATTCAAATCTTAATGCAAAAAATTAAAAGTGATTCATTATTTATAAAAAATAACGAGCATTACGAATTTAGTCTCTCAACAATTTTAAATAAAAAATTCTATATTACTCAAATAGAAAATCAAATAATTTTATCTACAAAGATTATTGACACAGATGAATTTTCTTTGGAGTTTCATACCATGGGCTTAAAATTTGATTTTGAAAAAGGATTAAATGAATATGTTACTAAAAAATTATTTCAAACTTTTATGATCAATTCTATTAAGAAAACAAAACCTCATTATTTAGAAATTAATTATTCTAAAAAAGTTAATGATTCATTTTTTGTTGAAGGGTCAGTTAGCATAGGAGAAAAAAATCAACATTTTATTAAAACATTAATGCCTATAGTTGAATTATTAGCAACAAATAAAGACTAATAAATGTTTATTTTTTAAGGTCTACATTTTATCTAACTTAGAAAAAAATATGATTTACTATTTTATATGAAAACAAAAAACTACGTATTAGGGAATTGGGAAGAAGCTGATGGTATTGAGCTCACACATTACCATTCTATTACAGGAGAACAAATAAGTACCTGTTCTAGTAAAGGTCTAGACTACCATGCCATTTTAGATTACGGAAGAAAAGTTGGTGGTCCAGCACTTCGAAAAATGACCTTTCAAGAGAGAGGAAGAATGCTAAAAGCACTTGCCCTTCACCTTACTTCTATTAAAAAGAAATTCTATGGATTAAGTGCTGCAACAGGAGCTACTAAAATAGATTCATGGATAGATATAGAAGGTGGTATTGGGAATTTATTTGCTAACGCATCATTAAGAAGACAATTTCCCGATTTACCATATTATGTTGATGGCTCTGCAGCTCCGCTTTCCAAAGAAGGAACTTTTATTGGACACCACATTATGGTTCCAAAAAAGGGTGTTGCTGTTCATATCAATGCTTTTAACTTCCCTATATGGGGAATGCTAGAAAAAATTGCTGTTAATCTTATGGCTGGTGTTCCTGCTGTGGTAAAACCATCAGAATTCACATCTTATTTAACCGAGTTAATGGTTAAAGAAATTATAGCTTCTAAAATTCTCCCTAAAGGATCTCTTCAACTAGTTTCTGGTCTTGGAAGAGGTATTTTAGACCATGTCACAAATCAGGATGTGGTAACTTTTACTGGTTCTGCTAAAACGGGGAAAGTATTGAAATCTCTTCCCAATATAATTGAAGAATCTGTACCTTTTAATTTAGAAGCCGACTCGCTCAATGCTTGCGTTCTTGGTCAAGATGCTGCTCCTGGAACTGAAGAATTTGATCTTTTCATAAAAGAGGTTCAACGAGAAATTACTGTTAAAACTGGACAGAAATGTACTGCTGTAAGAAGAATTATTGTGCCAGCAGATTTAGTCGATGATGTTCAGAAAGCTTTAATTGGAAGATTAAGTAAAACCACTATTGGCGACCCTTCAGTAGAAGGTGTAAGAATGGGTGCTCTAGCTTCAAAAGAGCAGGTAAATAGGGTGAAAGAAAATGTTGAGCTCCTAATGACCAATCAAGACTTAGTATATGGGAACATGAATGAATTTGAAGTGGTAGGCGCCAACAAAGAAAAAGGTGCTTTCTTCCCACCTATTCTTTTTAGAAATGATGATCCATTTAATAAAACATTAGTTCATGAAGTTGAAGCTTTTGGGCCGGTTTCAACTATTGTTCCATACAAAAACATAGATGAGGCAGTAGAGCTTATTGAAATGGGGAAAGGATCTTTGGTAACATCCATTGTTACTGCGAATGATAAGTTGGCAACAGATTTTGTTACTGAAGCTGCTCATATGAACGGACGAATGCTAGTTCTTAATTCTAGGTGTGCTAAAGAAAGTACAGGCCATGGATCTCCTATGCCTCTACTTACCCATGGAGGTCCTGGAAGAGCTGGTGGTGGAGAAGAGATGGGAGGCAAAAGAGGAGTTATGCATTATTTACAACGTACTTCTATACAAGGTCATCCACAAACAATTACAGCCATTACCAAACAATTTCAGGTAGGAGCTGATCAACCAGAAGCCCAACCCCATGTTTTTAGAAAACACTTTGAAGAGCTAGAAATTGGACAAACTGTTTTCACTCATAAGCATACAGTTACCACTACAGACATTGTAAATTTCGCCAATGTAAGTGGAGATAATTTTTATGCTCACATGGATGAAACATCATTAGATGAAACCATTTTTGAAGAACGTGTTGCTCATGGATATTTTATTTTATCTAAAGCTGCTGGATTATTTGTAGACCCAGCTAAAGGTCCTGTTTTACTCAATTATGGAATTGATGAATGTAGGTTTACTAAGCCTGTATATGCTGGAGCTACTGTTGGAGTAAGATTTACTGTAAAAGAAAAAATTGATCAGGAAAAAAGAGATGAAGAAGATATAGCTAAGGGTATTGTTAAATTTTTAGTAGATGTTTATGATGAAACTGGAGAAACTGTTGCCCTAGCAACCATACTAACTATGGTGAAAAAAATAAATCAGAATAGCTAGACATCCAAAGCTTACAGGGATTAGTCTATTAAAAAAAAATCCATAAATTATCTGCTAAAATCAACACTATTTTTTGCTATTTTTATTGGCTATTTATTTCAAATTTCAACCCTTAACTATGAAAAAAACATCACTAATCGCACTTTGTTTTATTTTAACCTTTTCTTTTAAGCCCATCTTATCTCAAGAAAAGAAAGAAGAAAAAAACACTATTTCTTCAGCATTAAGTGGCTTTAAATTTAGAAGCTTAGGTCCTGCATTTATGTCTGGAAGAATTGCTGATATTGCAATAGATCCAATTAATCAAAACACTTGGTATGTAGCTGTTGGATCTGGGGGAGTTTGGAAAACCACCAATGCCGGAACAACTTGGAGCCCCTTAACCGACAACATGCCTTTTTACTCTACTGGATGCATTACCATTGACCCAATTGATAATTCTTCCATATGGCTTGGAACTGGAGAAAATGTTGGAGGAAGACATGTTGGAATCGGACATGGAATATACCACAGTAATGATGGAGGAGTTTCTTGGAAAGAAAAGGGGCTTAAAAAATCTGAACACATTTCAAAGATTATAGTACATCCAAACAATGCTAACGTTATTTGGGTAGCTGCCCAAGGTCCGCTTTGGAGCTCAGGTGGACAAAGGGGATTATTCAAAAGCACAGATGGTGGAAACACCTGGAAGAACACATTAGAAGTTAACGAATGGACAGGTGTTACAGATTTATTAATTGATCCTAACAACCCTTCTATTCTTTATGCTGCAACTTGGCAAAGACACAGAAATGTAGCTGCACTTATGGGTGGTGGTCCAGGAACAGCTATTTATAAAAGTACAGATGGTGGAGATTCCTGGAAAAAAATCAATAAAGGATTACCAAGTTCTAATTTGGGAAAGATAGGACTAGCCATTTCTCCAATGAAAACACAAGTACTTTACGCAGCAATAGAGTTAGACAAAAGAAAAGGAGCAGTTTATAGATCTGAAAATGCTGGAAATAGCTGGGTAAAAATGTCTGAAACAGTTTCAGGTGGAACAGGTCCACATTACTACCAAGAGCTAGTAGCATCTCCACATGTGTTTGACAAAATTTTCCTTATGAATGTTCGGGTTTTAGTGTCGGATAATGGTGGCAAGAAATTTTATACAATGAGTGAGAAAAACAAACACTCAGACAATCATGCATTAACATTTAAAAAAGATGATCCTAATTATTTACTAGCAGGATCTGATGGAGGATTATATGAATCTTTTGACGGGTCAAAAACATGGAAATTTGTTGGAAACCTACCCATTACGCAATTCTATAAACTTGCTGTAGATGATGCTGAACCTTTCTATAACATATATGGAGGAACTCAAGATAACAGTACCCAAGGTGGGCCTTCAAGAACAGTTCGCAAAAACGGCATTACTAATTCCGATTGGGAAATTGTTCTCGGTGGTGATGGCCATCAACCGGCTACCGAACCTGAGAATCCAAATATTGTATATGCACAATCTCAAGAAGGATATATTCACCGAATAGATAGAAGCAATGGAGAGGTTGTAAACATTAGACCAAGATCTGGAATTGACGATCCTTACGATAGGTTTAATTGGGACTCCCCTATTCTAGTAAGTCAACATGATCCTAAAAGATTATACTTTGCCTCTCAACGAGTTTGGAGGTCAGAAAACAGAGGAGATAGCTGGAAATCCATATCAAACGATTTAACAAGGAACCAAGAACGACTAGCGCTTCCTATAATGGGTAAAGTTCAGAGTTTTGAAAATCCGTGGGATGTATATGCCATGTCTACATACAATACAATAACCTCACTAGCAGAATCTAAAGTGAATGAAAATGTGTTATATGCTGGAACAGATGATGGAATTATTCAATGTACTAAAGACGGAGGACAAAACTGGGAGAAAATTACTGTTGACAAACTGCCTAAAACACCATCGACTGCTTTTGTAAACGATATAAAAGCAGATTTATTTGATGAAAACACCGCTTATGTTGCCCTAGACAATCACAAATTTGGAGACTACCAACCTTACCTTTTTAAGACGACTGATGGAGGAAAAAAATGGACTTCTATAACAAATGGTATTCCTGAAGGTACGCTTATATGGAGAATTGTACAAGATCACATCAACCCTAAGCTACTATTTCTAGGCACAGAATACGGTTTATATGTTAGCTTAAATCAGGGAGAAAAATGGCATAAGTTTTCTTCTGGTCTTCCTACGATTCCCGTTAGAGATCTCGCCATTCAAAAAAGAGAAAATGATTTAGTTCTTGCTACTTTTGGAAGAAGCTTTTATGTGCTTGATGATTACAGTCCATTAAGAAGCATTAATGAACAGTCTATTGCACAAGAAGCTATTTTATTTAGTCCAAGAAAGACACTTCAGTATAACCAAATGAATGGAGGTTCAGGAAGTAGTGGAGCATCCACCTACAGTGCAAAAAACCCAACATATGGAGCACTCTTTTCTTATTACCTTAAAGATGGATTTATATCAAAAAAAGAACAACGGAAAAAAACTGAGTTTTCTGAAAAAGCAGATCGTTCGTTATTGGAAAAACTTTCAAAAGCAGGCTACAAAACTCCTAACAGTATTCTTGAAGAAAATGTTGAAGAGCTAGCTAAAACAACAGAAATTGAACTAAAAAAACTTGATAAATTAATCAAAATAATAGAGGATCAAAAAAGCAAAGACATCCCTTTTCCTGGTTGGGAGGCATTAGATGCCGAACTAATCGAGACTAAACCAGAAATTGTATTGGTAATTAAAAATAGTAGTGGAGCAACTGTCGAGCAAATGTCTGCACCCTTCAAAAAAGGGATTAATCGAGTAAGCTGGGGTTTAAATGTTAAACTACCTACTGCTCTAAGCGCAACAGCTAAAAACAACTACTCAGACATATGGACCATAGCAGAGCCTGGAACATACACTGTTTCTATGTACAAAAGAGTAGATGGAACTCTTACAGATTTAGGTCAAAAACAACAATTTGAAGTCGAGCGAATTAGGAAAAAACACCCTCAATAACCCAATGGCAACTAAGCACAAAGCATATTACGAGTCAATTGCAGCACTAACAAAAAAAGTAAAAGCATACGATCACAAATTCAACAAGGCCAACAAGCGTGTAGCTGCCTACAAAAAAAGCTTAGGCTATGTTAATGAACAAAGAACAACCCTTACAAAAGAGGTATATGACTTAGTGGAAACCATGAACAGCTTAAAAAGAGAAATTGGTGGCAGTTCTTCTCGTGCAGAAGTTGGGGAGAAAGATAATGTTTCTCTAAATAGTAGACTTTATAATTCAAGAGGTGGGTGGTATCCAAATACTTATGGACCGACTGAACTTCATATGGAAAGCTTTAAAATGGCTAACGAACTTTTTTAAAAGATTACAACCTAAAGTTAATGCTTACATAGCAAAGGTAAATTCTATTGGAAAACAGCTGGAAAGTGCTGGTGCACCTGTTTTATTGGATTAATTACGTTTAGCAATAAAAAAACAAAGTAAATACATAACAAGAATAAACGTAATACGTATATTCATTCGTTGTATTGCATTATAAAACAATGTCAAAACCGCCAAAAGGAAAATCATTAGGAGATGTGAATCCTCCTTTAGCTAAGGAGTGGCACCCTACAAAAAATGGGGCTTTAACTCCATGGGATGTTTTTCCAAGTGCATCTAAGAAGGTATGGTGGAAATGCGATAAAGGACCAGACCATGAATGGGAAGCTAGTACAAATGCAAGAATTGGCAGAGGATGCCCAGTTTGCAATGGGAAAAAAGTGGTGCGCTCTAATTGTATGTCGACAACGCACCCTGAGTTAGCTAAAGAATTTCACCCAACAAAGAACGGAAGTTTAACTCCAAAAAACATTTTAGGCACCTATTCTAAAAAGGTATGGTGGAAATGTAAAAAAGGGCCTGACCACGAATGGGAAGCCTCTCCTGAGAACAGAGCCAGAGGGACTGGTTGTGCGGTTTGTGCAGGAAAAAAAGTTGTACAAATCCAATTGCTTGTCTACAACCCACTCTGAACTTACGAAACAATGGCATCCTACAAAAAATGGTAAGCTTACCCCTGACTTAGTGCACGCTGGTAGCTCAAAAAAAATTTGGTGGAAATGTGAGAAGGGCTCTGACCATGTGTGGCAAGCTTCACCAGTAAAAAGAACAAATGGTAGAAATTGCCCTTTCTGTTCTGGTCGAAAAGTTTCTGTAAATAACAACCTTAAGTTCTGTTATCCTGAACTGCTTGATGAATGGGATTACATAAACAATCCACTTCCTCCTGATAAAGTATATGCAGGTGGCAATAAAAAGTATTGGTGGATTTGTGAAAGAAATTCCAATCATAGATGGCAAGCATCTATTGGAAAAAGAGGCCAGGCTAAAAGAGGTTGCCCATTTTGTGCTGGGCGTCAAAACGAATTCTTCTAATAATTTGCCGACCATGTTTCCTGAAATTGCAAAAGAATGGGATTATAGTAAAAACGAAAATATTGATATTAATTCAATGCATCATGGTTCAGAAACCAAAGTATGGTGGAAATGTAACAAAGGACCCAGATCATGAATGGGAGGCTCTCGTATCAAATAGGACAAGACTCAATGTAGGTTGTCCAATTTGTAATGGAAAGATGGTCGTTCAATCAAATTGTTTATCAACTACCCATCCCAAAATAGCATCTCAATGGCACCCAACAAAAAATGGTAAACTCACTCCATTGGACGTTGTTATCGGTAGTGGCAAAAAAATATGGTGGAAATGTAATAAGGGACATGATCATGAGTGGAGAACTAAGCCTGCTCATCGTCTTGTAAGTGGTTGCCCCTACTGTACACTAACACCTCAATCAAAACAGGAACTTACAATTACTTTTGAGTTAAAGATATTTTTTGACATTGACCCAAAAGGTTTTAAAACATATATAAACAATCGATATTATAGCATTGATATATACGCCAAAGAACTAAACCTTGGAATAGAATTTGACGGTAGTTATTGGCATAAAGGAAAGCGAGAATTAGATAAACTTAAAACTGAAACTCTTGAGGACAAAGGATTCCAAATTCTCCGTATTAGAGAAGAACCTCTTAAACAAATTGCCTCTTCGGACATAATTTCTAAACAACCATTTAATGGGAAAGAAGTAACAAACAATGTTTTAAAATATATAATTCAAAACTTCGAGTTATCATTTTCGAAACTCAATATTATTCAGGAATACTTGAATAAAAAGACATTGCAAAATGAAAAGGCTTTGGAGGCATATATTGAGAAAGTGCTTGTTGAAAAAGCAAAAAAGAATAAACGCAATACAACAAAATCTAAACTGCATTAAAACGCAGTTTAGCCACACCGTTATAGCCAATTAAAACCGAAAAAATTAAGAGTCATGAAATCAACTTTAATCATATTTGCCTTTCTAGCATGGACAAGCGCTATTGCCCAATCCATTGACTTACCGACCTATCAACAAGGTCAATATGAAAATGATACTATATACACCTATTATGGATCATTACCTTTCACAGGGATGGGAAGTGTTGGCTTCGGAGGCTCAATATCATCAGGGTTTATAACGGGTGTTGACTTTAAAATAGTTGTTGATAGTACAAATCAAGGAGCCTCTCCGACACATGCTGCTTATCGTGATTCTTTAGGGACATGGGTTCCAGTATATCAAGGCGATACTTTAGATATACCTGCATCATTCCAACTATATGCAGGAGATATTGGTTTTCATATAATTATTGAAGGTACTCCACAAATTGCAGGAGAATCATACTTATGTGATTTAGGTTACACATTTTCAACAGGTTCTGATTGGGGGATGATTATCCTAGAAAATACGGAAGATTCTTGTCTTGTAGATCAATTTAATGGCTTAAATGATAATACTCAAAATCACAAGATTAAAGTATTTCCAAATCCATTTAACCAAAACACTACAATTGAAATTGAAAGTTATTCAAACGAATTGTATGATTGTATCCTGTATGACTTACTTGGAAAAAAAGTCAGGACAATTAACAATATTAATTCAACTAAATTCATGATTGATAAAGAAGGGTTACCAATGGGGACCTACATTTTTCGATTGCAAAATAAAAATGGAATAATGGCCACTGGTAAGCTGATAATAGAATAAAAAAGGCTATAACATAATATAAAGCACATTAAAACGTGCCTTATACAAACCGTTGGCAACAATTAAATAATATTTACACCCCTAAAACAACTTATGATATTTTTATACGTTCGTAAAAATATACGTATGAAATCATTGGTCTTAATTACACTTTTTTGCTGTTCCATTTCAGCTATATCTCAAACAGAAAACGACTCCTTAGGTTCTGTCAAAACTAATGTTGATTCCACCCAAATTTCAAAACGGATATTTCATCAAAAAAATGATTTCCATTTAGAGCTTCTTGGTGCAGCTGGCCTATACTCTATCAATTATGAAAGAGTAATAATTAACGGTAATAAATTAAAAACTTTAGCAAGCATTGGATTTTCTTATATAGGCACAAAATCATGGAGAGGGTTTATAATTCCAATATCGATAAATCAATTATTATCATTCAAAGAACATCATATTGAACTAGGAATTGGTGGATCACCGAATTTTGTAATATCTAATGATTTTGGAGAAAATTGGGATCAATTTATTTTTACTAGAATTGGCTATCGATATCAAAAGCCGAAAGGAAAATTCATTTTTCGTGCGGGAGCCATCCCAATTGTCTATCCAGAATTCGGAATTTGGGGAGGTATTTCTATAGGGCACAGATTTTAAAAATAGTTGCCAACAAGGGTTATAATTAATCCTTGGGTTTGGTTGTAAAAAAACAGTTAGTGCAAGTTTCCAACAACACCAATTCTTTGAATTGGTTTTATTTACTAAATTAAAAACAAAAGCAAACAATAGGCTTCGTGCACAGATTGAACACCTTCGTTCAGTCACGCACTAATCATAGCCAAACCGTTATAACTAATATCTGTTTCAATTATTTCTTTTTTAGAATTTCACCATTTATATTAAATGCAACATAGTTGCGTTTAATGTAAATTAAGTTAATTTTGTTTTTTGATTAAGAAATGTTAGAAAACCAACCAATTAATAAAGAAAATTCTTGTTGCAATAATTCTAGTTGTTGTGAAACATCTGAAACATATACTCGAATAAACCCAAAGATTGGAAGAAACAATCCATGTCCTTGTGGAAGTGGGTATAAATTCAAAAAATGTTGTGGGAAATAATATACATTTATGATAGCCGAGCTAAAACAAAAATCTGATTTAATTGGAGCTATAGCAAGTTTCACTTGTATGATTCACTGTATAGCGACTCCCTTTTTATTTATCGCATCAGCATGCTCAAAAAGTTGTTGTTCAGCAGCTCCAACATGGTGGATTTGGCTTGATTTTATTTTCTTATTTATTTCTTTTTTTGCTGTTTACAGGTCAACAAGAACAACTTCAAAACCATGGATGAGATTAACACTTTGGACTGCATGGGCAGCTTTATTTACAGCTATTGTCTTAGAACAATCAGATTGGATTTATTTTTCAGAATATTTTAAGTACACAGCTGCACTTTCTCTTATTGGTGTTCACTTATACAACTTAAAATATTGCCAATGTAAATCTGATAAATGCTGTTCAAAAAATGAATAAAGAACAATTAGAACTCATAGGAGACAATCATATCTCAACAAATGTTGATACACCTCTATTAAAAAATGCATTTGAAAAAACTGATTTAGAAAAAATTGAATCTATTCAAAATTATTTTGGGAAAATCATGGAAGAATTAGGCCTTGATTTAACTGACGATAGTTTGTCTGGAACTCCATATCGTGTTGCTAAAATGTATGTTAAAGAGCTTTTTTATGGTTTAAACCCATCCAATAAACCCAAGCTTTCAACATTTGAAAATAAATATGGTTATAAAAAAATGCTTATTGAGCAAAACATTACAATTGACTCTTCTTGTGAGCATCATTTCCTACCAATTACAGGTCACGCGCATATAGCTTACATTCCCAAAGATAAAGTAATTGGTCTTTCGAAAATAAACCGTCTAGTTGATTATTATTCACATCGCCCACAAGTACAAGAGAGACTTTGTTTGCAAATTTTAAAAGATCTACAAGAAACACTAGATACTGAAGATGTAATTATAGTTATCAACGCCAAACATCTTTGTGTGTCATCAAGAGGCATAAAAGACAAAAACAGTTTTACTACAACAATTGAATATGGAGGTGTTTTTAAAAAAAGTGAATGTAGAAATGATTTTTTTGGAAGCTTAAAATCTAAGTTAGATAAATAACACCTTTGTAGTTTTTTAAATAATCTAGATATAACAAAATCTAAACTGAATTAATCCTCATTTTAGAATTACCGTAAACATTTATAATGTAACATTCAGTTAACTAAGTTAACTACTAGAGCTTACATAGTTAAGGTGTCTTCAAAAAAGAAATACAATTGAAAATTAATATTCAATAATTTTATTACTAGTTTACAACAATGGCTAAAAGCCATAACTTAGTTCACAAAACATTTACAGTTTATTGAAATGAAAAAAGTTAAGAACACAATTTATTTTTCAATTGTTTTAACACTACTTACAGGATGCAATTCATCCCCAAAAGTTGAAGAAAAAACAATTATTAGTCAAGAAAAGTCAACGATGTTAAAAGAATCACCTCAAGAGTTGCTAAAGCAGGCATATCAACTTTTCAAGGAAGGAAATGATGTTGAATCTATTCGTTTAGCAAATGAAGTTTTAGAACTAGGAAGAAGTACAAATAATGATACACTTATAGGAAAAGCTTTAACTTCATTGTGTCGAAACTCTCAACGTAAATTAGACACAATAAGATTAGCTGAATTAAGTAATGAATTAATCGAACTATCAGCAGCATCTGGGGATCAAAAATGGCTAATGTACATGGCTCATATGAATGCCGAAATGTGGCGTTTAATTGGTAATATGAACAAAGCTGAAGAATTTTACAACCAGAGTATGGAAATTAGTTATGAAACGGGCTCTATAGGAATGTACACCATAGATCATTTTAACAAATCATTTGTATGTATTGCTAAAGGAAATTTCGAAACAGCTAATCAATTATTAAAAAAATATTATCAACTAAGAAAAGAGAATGATCCAGAAAATGAAGATGCTTACGGGTTAATCGCTATTGCTTATTTATTGGAACAACAAGGTGAATTTATTGAAGCATATGAAGTAACTCAAGTTACAAGAAGATTATTTAAAGAACAAAATATTTTTCCAGAACCACCAGATGAAAAACCTTTAATAATGGTTGAAGCAAAAGTAAAAAAAGAGATAAATCAAAAAAAATTAGATGAAATAAGCAAAAAATCAACTTCAGAAACTGTGTCTAGTTTGCTTGAAAAATATTTAAAATAACCTCCCAAATATTATAACCCTTTAAAGAAATAAATTAGAATAGATTTAAAAAATTATTTTGAAAAAGTTAAAATTATTAAAAGGAGATGTTCTTCAAAGAAAAGGAGACTCAAATTCAAAAGTTTTTTTAGTCGAACAAGGGTTACTCTATGCATATATAATCGATGAGAAAGGTAAAGAACACATCTTCATGTTTGCTCCAAAAGGATGGATTGTGGCAGATATTTCTTTAATTCCTAATAAATCTGAGCTTTATATTGAAGCTATTGAAGATTCTATTGTAATAGAAAAAGAAAGAGGTTCAGAAATAAATGAAAAAAGTATTGAAAAATTTGAAAGACGAATTGCTGTTCTTCAAAACAGAATCATCATGCTAATGAGTGCATCTGCAATAGAGCGATACGATCATTTCATTAAAACATACCCACAGATAGTTCAAAGAGTTCCCCAAAGAATGATTGCTTCATATTTAGGAATTACACCTGAAGCATTAAGTAAAGTTAAAAGTGCCAATATTAAGAATAACAAAAAATAAACTCATTTCTTAACATAGATTAATGCATACTCATAAAAAAGTATTGATTTTTGTTATTAAATTAAAACAGAATTTAAAACTTATAAAATGAAAAAATTAAAAACTCTATTAGTGCTACTCTTAACAACAATAAGCTTAGGTACAGTTGCACAAATTCAAAAAGTAAATACGGAAAAGTCAACCATTCATTGGCTTGGAAAAAAAATTGGTGGCCAGCATGATGGTTATATTAATATTAAAAGTGGATCCATTGAATTAAAAAATAATAATTTATATGCTGGAGAATTTAACATTGACATGAACTCTATTTCATGTTCAGATCTAGAAGATGCAGGTTATAATAAGAAATTAGTTGGTCATTTAAAATCTGATGATTTTTTTGGAGTAGATAAATTCCCAACTGCTAAATTAAAAGTTACAAGTGCTTCAAAATTTATCAATAACAAATCATCTGTTAAAGCAGAACTCACCATTAAAGGCAAAACAGAAAACATCACTTTTGACATAACTAAAAATAAAAATTTATACACTGCCAAAATAGATGTAGATCGTTCAAAGTTTGATGTCAAATACGGATCAACTTCATTCTTCGATAGCCTTGGAGATAAAGCGATAGATGACATTTTCATACTTGACATTAAATTAATACTTAATTAAAATTAATCATGGAAAAGCTAGAAAAAGGTAAAACATACGCATGGTGCTCATGTGGTAAATCTAACAATCAACCATGGTGTAACGGTGCTCATCAAGGAAGTGATTACATTCCTAAAGTATTTACTGCAGAAG
Source organism: uncultured Flavobacteriales bacterium (assembly GCA_943788115.1). GTDB lineage: Bacteria > Bacteroidota > Bacteroidia > Flavobacteriales_D > Parvicellaceae. Next base: position 249,507 of record CALSPA010000005.1, on the reverse strand, counting down.
AAACAAAAGATGCTGCAATTTGCGGGTGTAAGCAAACAAAAAACCCACCATATTGCGATGGTTCTCACGCTAGATTATAAACTTTAATTAGTTATTATTTCAATATTACGGTTTGAGAATTTCTCAGACCGTATTTATTTAACCATTTAAAGCAACAACCTCAGCAACTTCTGGAACATGACTTTTCAGAAGCGTTTCTATCCCCCCTTTTAATGTAGCTGTACTTGAAGGGCATCCACTACATGAACCTTTAAGAACCACTGTAACTTTACCACTTGGTTCATCAAATGATTTAAAATAAATAGCACCACCATCACTTTCAACTGCAGGCTTCACATATTCTTCTAATAACTCAAAAATAATACGATCTAATTCAGTATTTATTTCAGGTTCTTCGGAGACAAGTTCTGTTCCTTTTTCATCTGAAACCGAAAATGCTCTTAACTCTGGAATTTTTTCAACAATTATTTCATTGTCTGCTATCCACTCATGAATAAACTCTCTTAAAGACTGCATAACATAATTCCACTCAATAGCAGCTGATTTAGTAACAGTAACAAAGTTTCCTGAAATAAAAACACCACTAACAAAGGGAAAGTTAAAAAGGGCATCAGCAAATTTTGAATGGTCCTTACATTCTTCTTTGGAAAGAAACTCAACAGATTCTCCATTATTAATTAACATAACATCTGCAACAAATTTAATTGTTGCTGGATTTGGAGTCATTTCTGCATAAACTGTAACTGGTCTGCTCATAAAAGTTAATTTTGAGCAAAAATAACAAGAACAAGATTGAATATGGCACTAATAAAAAAATTAAATGGTATTTCCCCTAAATTTGGTAATGATTGTTACTTTTCTGAAAATGCTACTATTATTGGAGATGTATCTTGTGGAAACAATTGTAGCTTCTGGTTTAACAGTGTTGTAAGAGGCGATGTACATTCAATTAAAATTGGAAACGGAACAAATATTCAAGATGGTGCTGTAATTCATTGCACATACAAAAAAAACCCAACTGAAATAGGAAATTATGTAACTATTGGTCATAATGCAATTGTACATGGATGCACCATAAAAGACAACGTACTAGTTGGAATGGGGGCTGTCATTTTGGATAGATGTATTATTGAAAGTAATTCAATAATTGCAGCAGGAGCTGTTTTAACTATGGGTACACACGTTAAATCTGGTGAAATATATGCTGGAACTCCGGCTAAAAAGATTAAAACTATAGCCCCAAATACAGATTTAAAAGCTTTAGCCAATCAATATATTAAATACACAGGCTGGTATAAATAAATTATAATTTAACAGTAATAGATTTAATTTCTTTTTTATAAAATTTTGAAGCTACTAGATCAAACGAAGTATTACATTCAGTTGTTAGTACATTTAATGCACTTGTTTTTGTTAACCTATCATTAATCTCAGAATGTCTATTCAAATAGGTTTTTAGTTTAGATGCAACTAAATTACCTTGAGAAACCAATCGGATATGTTTTGGAAGGTGTTTTTTAATTTTCTCCTCTAAAATCGGATAATGTGTACAGGCTAAAACAAGAGTGTCAATTTCATCATCCTGATGTAAAATTTCATCGATATACTTTTTAATGTAAAATTCACCTCCAACATTATCAAACTCATTATTTTCAACTAATGGCACCCACATAGGACAGCTCTTTTGAACAACAGTTAACGCTGGGAAAAACTTTTTAATTTCAATAGCATAGCTATTAGAGTTAATCGTTCCATTTGTCCCTAAAACACCAACATGTCCAGAACTTGTCAAAGTCCCAATTTCTTCTGTAGTTGGTCTCAAAACACCCAAAACTCGATTAGTTGGTGCTAAAGAAGCCAAATCGTTTTGTTGGATAGTTCTTAGCGCTTTAGCAGAAGCCGTGTTACAAGCCAGTATAACTAAAGGACAACCTTGCTTAAATAAAAACTTTACGGCCTCTAAAGTGTATTGGTAAATTACTTCAAACGAACGAGAACCATATGGTGTTCTTGCATTATCTCCTAAGTATATAAAATCATAACTAGGCAATTCAGCTTGTAAACTTTCCAATACAGTTAGTCCACCATAACCAGAATCAAATACTCCTATTGCGCCTTTATTTATCATCATAAAAAAAGCCCTATAAAGGGCTTTTAAAATTATTTTTCAGTTGACAAATTTAATTGTTTCCTAACCAAATCTTCAATATTCTCACCTCCTGCATATAGCACAGATGATAAATCAAAAACATAATCGTAGTTATTTTTATCGGCAACTATTTTAACAGCTTCAGAAACTTTTTTCATGATCTGTTGAAGCAACACTTGTTCCTTTTGTTGCATTTCATTTTCTGCATCATATGCAATTTTCTCTATTTTTTGTTGCTTTTCCATTAACTGTGTCTCTTTTCTTTGTCTTGCATCTGCAGTTAATGATCCTTTCTCTTGTTCATAAGTTTGTAAAGACTCTTGAAAAAGCTTCTGGTACATCTCCAATTCTTTAGTTTTTTCAGTTCTGTACAACTCTAATTCCTTTTTTGCTGATTCATAATCTGGCATTTCAACCATGATTGTTTGAGAATTTAAATGACCTAGCTTTTGAGAGATTCCTGTTGAAGAAATTAAAGCTATGGCTAAAACTGTAATTATTTTTTTCATTATTTATTTTTTAATTGTTGATTTTTCTTAGTACTGCATCACTCTTATCATATTTAGGGTCTGCATAAATTATATTTGAATTCTTACTCTTATCTAAAATAAAGCTATAACTGTTATCTTTTGACAATTGCTTTACTGCTTTATAAATTTGATCTTGAATAGGATCAATTAATTCTTTTCTTTTTTTAAACAAATCTCCCTGAACACCAAATCTCTTCTTTTGTAATTCTTTTGCCTTCTTCTCTAGATCAATTATCTCATCCATTCTAATTTTCTTTGTTTCTTCTGGTAAAAGAATTTCTTCTTCCTGAAAGGCTTTGTATTTACTTTCGATTTCGTTGTACTTTTTTTCTATGTCTTTTTGCCATTTCTCAGCTAAATCATCAATTTCTTTTTGAGCATCTGTATACTCAGGCATTTGACTTAAAATATATTTAGTATCTATAAAAGCATATTTCTGAGAAAAAGAACTCATAGATATAAACCCCAAAAGGGTTAGTAAAACAAAATATTTTTTCATAATTATATTTTTTGAATTATAGCTCACCAATATTCATACCAATTGTGAAATGAAATTGTCCATGATAGCCTTTTGTCTGAATTTCACTGTTGTGAATCACTTCACCAGCAGCACCAGGATTTACAGGGTCAAAACCAAATCCATAATCTAAACCAAGTAAACCAAACATGGGAAGAAATATTCTAACTCCTAAACCAGCAGATCGTTTTACTTTAAATGGATTATATTTTTTATAATCATTCCAGGTGTTTCCAGCTTCTGCAAATCCTAGCATGTATATAGTTGCAGATGGATTAAGGCTTAAAGGATACCTTAGTTCCATAGTATATTTACTAATCAAACGATCTCCAGTGGAAGTAGACAAAGATTGATCATCATAACCTCTTAATGCTATAATTTCTCTTCCATCTAAACTAAACCCTGAAAGTCCACTTCCTCCAAGATAAAACCTTTCAAATGGCGGAGCACCTAAATTACGGTTCCACCCATTTAATAAACCAAATCCCATTCGGGCATTTAAAACTAGTTTTTTATCTTTAGAAAGAGGGGTAAACCAAGAAGTTGTGAATTTTATTTTGTTGTATTGAAGAAATTTATACTTCTCCTGATCAGTTAAATCACTGTGATCATCAAACCCATTTACTCTAGAGTAAGGATAAACACTTGTTTTAACAGTTAGAGACAATGAAGACCCGTTTCTAGGATATAAGGGCTGATCTATGCTACTTCTAGTTAAATTCCATTTAAAATATGGATTATTAACATATCCATCAGAGAAACTAAAAACGTTTCCAAAATTATTTAATTCATAGTATTGATAACCTAACTCATAATAAACACTGAAATAATCATCAGGCCATTTCAACCTTTTACCTAAACCCAATGAAACACCAGTAATTTTAATAACCCTACGATTCAAATTTTCTACACGCTTACCATCTGCATTAGTAGAATCTGCATAAAATTTTCTATCATAAGCTTGTAAAGAGTGGTAGGCAGAAATACTTAAAGAATTAGGTTTTTTTCCACCAAGCCAAGGCTCTGTAAAAGAAATGTTGTAACTCTGGAAAAAATAACCATTAGATTGAGCTCTTATACTTAATCGTTGACCATCACCAGCAGGAAGTGGAGACCATGATCCTTTTTTAAATAACTTTCTCATAGAGAAATTATTAAAAGAAACACCTAAAGTTCCAACTATACTACCGTTTCCCCATCCACCAGAAAGCTCAATTTGATCACTTGGTCTTTCTTCAACAACATATTCAATATCTACAGTTCCATCATTTGGATTAGGTGCTGGATTAACACCTAGTTTTTCTGGATCAAAATATCCATTTTGAGCCAGCTGTCTTTGTGTTCTTATAATGGCATCTCTAGAGAATAAATCTCCAGGATGAGTATACATATCTCTTAAAATAACATGATCACTCGTTTTTGAATTTCCTTTTACAGTAATATTTTTAATCCTTGCTTGTTTACCTTCATAGATTCTAAATTCTAAATCTACCGAATCATTTTTAACACTTTTTTCAATTGGAGTTATTTGAAAAAACAAATAACCATCATCCATATATAAAGAACTTACGTCATTTCCATTTGGATTCATGTAAAGTCTAGCGTCTAAAGTAGCTTGGTTGTACTCATCTCCTGCTTTAATACCTAAGACAGTATCTAACTGACCAGAGGAATATTTTAAATTACCATTCCACTGAATACTTCTTATAAAATATTTTCTTCCTTCATCTATGGTTAAATCAATGTTTACAGATTTATCATCAAAGTTGTAAACCGTGTCAAATTTAATTTCCGCATCTCTGTATGAAAGTTCATTGTATTTAGCCAAAATTTTACTTTTATCTGTCTTAAAAGTTGCATACTGAAATTTAGATCCTAAGGAAAGTTTATACCACTTCTTTTCTTTGGTATCTTTCATTTGCCGTTTAATTTTAGCTGCTGTAAGAGCTGTATTTCCTGTAATAGTTATTGCATTGATTTTAAATTTATTACCTTTTTCAATGTTAATTTTCATCAGCACACTATTATTCACAAGTGTATCTTTTGTAGTTACTACTTCAACTTTAGATCTTAAAAACCCTTTATCTACAAAATAATTTTTTGTGGATTGCTTGACACGAAGCAGAAGATCATCTGTTACAATCTTACCACTAAATAAATTTAAATCTTCTCTCAAGTTATCTCCTTCAGATTTAGAGACACCTTTAAAGCTATATCTAGACAATCGCTCTCTTTCAGAAAGCTTGATAACAAGAAAAATATCGCTTCCAGCAATTTTATCAGCAGATATCTGAACATCAGAAAATAAATTTTGTGCCCATAACTTTCTTATGGCATTAGCAATTTCTTCGCCAGGAATATTTATTCTTGAACCTCTTTTTAGCTCAGATTTTTGAATAATTAAATTATGGTCTAAATTCCTAACTCCATCAACAACAATTCCTGCAATTGTATATTCTTTAGGTGACATATACCCTATTGAATTTAACTGACTATAAATAGGATTGACTATAAATACAATTATTGCTATTAAAAGTTTGTAAAATCTCATTCTCATTTCAATTGTTCTGTCGTCTTACCAAATCTTCTTTCTCTTTTCTGAAAATCTATAATGGCTTTATAAAAACATTCTTTATCAAAATCTGGCCAAAGAATATCGGTAAAAAACAATTCTGTATAGGCCAATTGCCACATTAAAAAGTTACTAATTCTATTTTCTCCACTTGTTCTAATTAAGAGTTCTGGATCGGGGAAACTAGAAGTAGAAAGGTAAGAACTTATTAAATCCTCATTTATTTCATTTGAACTTAATTTATTTTCTTCAATTTGTAGTGCAATTTTTGTTATGGCATTAGTTATTTCCCATCTAGAACTATAGCTTAATGCTAAAATCAAAGTGAGCTTATCATTTTTTTTAGTTTTATCAATAGCATCCTTTAAAGCAAGTTGACAAGACTTTGGCAAATTATCTATATCACCAATAGTTTCAAGTTTAACACCTTGCTCATTCATAGAATCTAATTCTTGAGTAATTGATTGAACTAATAAATTCATCAACGCATCAATTTCCTCCTTTGGTCTATTCCAGTTTTCTGTGCTAAACGCATATAGAGTTAAGAACTCAACACCAATTTCGACAGAAGCAGTAATTGCAGACCTTACAGATTCCACTCCGTTAGTGTGTCCAAATATTCTCAACTCTCCTTGTTGTTGAGCCCAACGTCCATTACCATCCATAATGATGGCAACATGTTGTGGAACTTTATTAGGAATTATTTGGGTTTTAAGGCTCATAAATTTGAGGGGCGAATTTCTTAATTTTTAATGAGAAAAAGAAATATTTTTTACCATGTTGGGCAACTAGATTTTTTAACAAGTGAAAAAGTAAGTATCATACCGCTAAAAGAATACCAATCTTTATTATTAGGATTTCCTCTTTGCAATCCAAAATTAGAGTCATTTAACCCTTCTGGATTACTACTACGATCACTCAATTCTGCAGATAAAACACCTGCCTCTTGAGCTAGTAAAGTTTGATTAGGATATAATCCGCTTACATCATCTAAATAATCTGTAAATGTTTTACGCAAACCATATTCAAAAGAAATGGCTACTCTAGGCGAAATATTTAGCTTAGCTCCAATACCAAATGGTATTGATATTTGACTCAATGAATAGGGCTTATTGTCATTTTGAGAAGTTCCTTGACCTTCTGTCGAAAGAGGCTGCAATTCTATCCACTCCCCTTCATATTCTGCTTTAGGATTCATCCTCATGTAAGTAATTCCAGCAAAAAAATAGGGTGTACCAAAACCTTCTTTATTAGTCTCATGCTGTCCTTGTATATAAGGGAAAAAATTAACCTCAACAACAGGACCTATTTCAATTATTGAAGACTTAAAACTTAGATTCCTTTTAACTTGTTGCTCTATTCCAGATTTAAAATCATTTCCTTTTACTTTACCGTATAAAAAATTTAATCTAAAAGCTACTCTATTACTGGATAAATTATTTCTATAAATTCCCCCAAAGACAAAATCTTGTTGAGAAAGATGACTGTACGGTTTCAAATCTCCGATGTAATAAGTATTTCCTATGAAGAATCCCATTTCAGGAGACTGGGCACAGAAAACTGATGTTAAGCAAATTAAAAATAAGGTAATAATCCTTTTCATATCAAATGAAGAGTTAAATAAAGGGACAAATTTACACTAAAATACTTTAACGTTATTGCCTTAAAAAATATTAGCAATTTATTATTAATTTCTTACATCTCTACCCCAATAAAGCTTATTTCTAATTGTAGAAAAGAAATTTTGATGATTAAACTGAATTAAGTTAACATTAAAGCTCGCCTTTTTCAGTGTAATTACAGCATCCTGTTTTACTGTTTGAGATCTACTATCCAAGGTGGTTAAAAACTCCGCATCTCTTCCTTCCATTTTTAGTAAAATCTCAACATCATCTTTAACAACTAATGGACGTAGATTTAAATTATGAGGAGCAATTGGTGTTATAACGAAATTATCTGAACCAGGGCTTAAAAGAGGCCCTCCACAAGAGAGTGAATAAGCTGTAGAACCTGTAGGTGTAGCAACGATTACTCCGTCTGCCCAATACGAATTTAAAAACTCTCCGTCAATGAAGACATGAACAGTCATCATCATTGAAGAATCTTTTTTATGTAATGTAAATTCATTAAGAGCGAAATTATCTTCTCCGAATTGATTTACATTTGATTTTAAAGATAAGAGTGTTCTTGAATCAATTTTGAATTCTCCGCTTAACAAGCTATTTACTGAAGATACTATTTCATCTTTAGTATTGTTGGCTAAAAACCCTAACCTTCCTGTATTAACACCTAAAATAGGCACATTACTATCTCTTACTGTTGTAATTGTATCTAAAATTGTACCATCGCCACCAACACTTATTAAAAAATCAGTATCAACCTCTAAAAGTGACTTTTTATTCTTTACAATGACCTTTTCGTTAAGTGGGAAAAACTGTTTGGTGAATTCAAACAAAGAGTTATTTACTGAAATCTGAACCCCTTTTTCAATTAAAAGATTGAAAAGTTGCTCAACATAAGGTGAAGCTTCCTTATTAAATTTGTTTCCATAAACTACAATCTTCATAGTAACAATATTAAATGTTTAAATATTTCATTAATCCCTCATACCTGTTTTTCATGTCTAATTCAAAATCATTTTCTGAAAAAGAAGCTTTAACTGTATAGTCATATCGAACAAATGTTTGTAAAATAGGTTCAATATTTTTCCTATTCACTTTAATTGTAATTTCTAATATTTTCGAATCTTTTACTGAAGTAATGTAGTTACTTAAAATTTGAGCATCATTACTTTCAACTATCTGAGAAATTTGTGAAAGTGAGTAATCGAACTGATTCATCTCTAAAACAATAACACTTCCTGGTTCTGAAAAAGAAGCTGTTTTAGCAAGAAAATTCATTAAATGCGAAACAGTAGTTACACCCAAATACTTTTCATCTAAATCCAAAACAGGGACTACACTTAGTTTATGTTCAATTAAAAGTTGAATTACTCTGTAAAAGTGAAAATTTTCTAATGCAAAAGGTCGATATAAAGCAAGGTTTAATTCGGAAACTGCAAGATTAGGCTGATTACTATCATAGATTAAACTATCGGAAACCAGACCATAATATTTATCTTCATCAACAACTGGTAGATGGCTTACTCTAAATTCATCCATCCAATTAAGTGCCTTTTCCAAAGATTCGTAGGGTTTAATAGGAGGAACATCATATTTAATTAAATCTCTTGCTAACATTTAATATAAATTTCGTTTAAAAGTACGAAATCTAGTAGCTTTAGTTTTATTTTGTCAAAACTTAATACTTTTTAAAATGACAAGGCTTAGCGTAAACATCAATAAAATAGCTACTCTAAGAAATGCAAGAGGAGGAAACTCACCGGATTTAATTAAGCTTACTAGGTTGATTGAAAAATTTGGAGCTCAGGGCATTACAGTTCACCCTAGACCAGATGAAAGACACATAAAATATCAAGACGTATATGATTTAAAAAATCATATTTCAACTGAGTTAAATATTGAAGGCAACCCTAAAGAACAAAAATTCGTTGATTTAGTACTTGATATCGTTCCCGAACAAGTAACCTTAGTCCCAGATAATACTAACCAACTAACGTCTGATCATGGTTGGAATACAATAAAAGAAAAAGAGTTTTTAAGTGAGATAATTTCAGTTTTCAAAAACAAAGGCATAAGAACATCAATTTTCGTAGACCCCGATTTGGACATAATTAATGGCGCATTATCTACAGGTACTGATAGAATTGAATTATATACTGAGAGTTACGCATGTCTATATAACACCGACAAAGAAAAAGCCATTCAAAAATTCATTGAAGCTGCAGAATTAGCAAATAAATTAAACATTGGCATTAATGCAGGCCATGATTTAAGTTTGAAAAACTTAAACTACTTCGACTCACAAATTACTGATTTGTTAGAAGTATCAATTGGTCATGCCCTCATTTCAGATTCATTAATTTATGGATTAGAAAAAACCATAAAATTATATCTAGGCAAATTATGCAATTAAATTACCGTAAATATGGGACTGGAAAGCCATTATTTATACTTCATGGGCTATTTGGATATTCTGACAACTGGCAATCATTAGGAAAAAAATTCAGCAATGATTTTGAGGTCTTTTTAATTGACTTAAGAAATCACGGTCACTCTCCCCACTCTTCAGATTTTACTTATGATTTAATGGCAGAAGACATTAACGAAATAATCAATAAAGAAGAATTAAAAAAAGTCATAATTCTTGGACATTCAATGGGAGGAAAAGCAGCAATGAGAGCAGTTCAAAAATTTCCATTTCATTTTGAGAAATTAATTGTTGCTGACATTGGAGTTAAGAAATACCCTATGCATCACCAACAAATAATTACTGGTCTTGAAGCTATTGATTTAAAAACAATAACTAAGAGATCGACAGCAAGAGAGCTATTGTCTAAATATATTGAAGAAGAGGGAGTGCAGCAATTTTTACTTAAAAACCTTTATTGGAAAAATAAAAATCAGCTTGCTTGGAGAATGAATCTCCCAGTTTTAATCGCAAAAATGAATGAAATATTAATTGAACTTCCTTCAGATATTTGTCTAACACCTACTCTATTTGTAAGAGGTGAAAAATCAAATTACATTTTAGAAGAAGACTACGATCAATTGTTCGAATTATTTCCAAATTCAGAAATAGAAACAATCTATAATGCTGGCCATTGGCTACATGCAGAAAACCCATTAGATTTTTACCAACAAGTTTTCAGTTTTATTGTATAAAAAAAAGCCTCACACTGGAGGCTTTTATAAAATAAATTGTGTTATTAATTTCTAGTATAAGTAGCAGTACAAGTTCCACTTCCTGCAATACCCGCATCATATGTATAATTAATCACCATTTCAGTACCTGTTTCATTTACAGTTCCAGCTCCTGAAATAGTAACATCAGTCGATAAAGGTGGGGAACCAATTGTGAAAGTGTTTTGAGGAACAGTAATATTTGAACCCTCAACAGAGGCTGTTATTTGACTTATCGCAAAATTGAAATTATCAATTATGAATTGATTTTGATTTAAACCAGGCAAAATAGATTGATCATTAGATATAAGGTCAATTCCTAAAGCTTGACAATCAGAGCTTATCGTATAATCTCCAAGCATACTACTTGCACAAACTTCTACGGTAATTGTAACTTCAGCTGTAGAAACATTTTCATTTTTATCTGTAGCTGAATAACCTATTGTATAAATTCCTGAACTAGTTACATCCAAATACCCATATGTAATCATAACTTCAACATCATCACCATATGCATCAACAGCTGAAGCCCCAGCTTCAATATATTCATCGCCAACACACATAGTAATAGCTGAGTCGCCATTTAGAGTTAATGTTGGAGCAGTTTTTTTCTTTTTGCAAGAACCCATTACCACTAAAAGGATTAAAATTCCCGAAATAATCGGAACATTTAATTTAATATTTTTCATGCTTATTTTTTTAAGATTATTTTGACTTTAAAAACTTAAAGTTAATATAATTTCCCTGAATTAAAAGAGACCCTATGTAGATGCCTTTTGAAAAAGAACTTAAGTCTTTATTAATATAATCTCTATTGCTGTAATTATTATGAGAAATTATTTTTCCAGAAATATCATATATAGTTAAATCATCACAGACTACTCCATCTTTTAAATAAATAATTAAATTGTTTTCATTATTAACAAACACCCGATTAATAAATTCAAAATTGGAAGATAACCCGACATCACCACCAATTGAAATTTCCATTTCAACTGGAAGGTGGTCACTCATATAAAATAAGGCGGATACTATATCAGCAGGAACGGAATTATTAGCAGGGATATTAATATTCCCATTAAAATGTTGCCCATCTTGACCAATTGCTTTATATGAATTATCAACATATTCAACGCCTGAAGAACCTGACATAATATCTGGAGACACAAAAATGAAATCAAAACGATCATCCATTCCTCCAGATGACCCACCTCCATAACCACCTGTATTTGACCTGGTGCTTTGAGTATGATAAGATTGATAACCAATGTTATTATGCCAACTACCCATTTTGTTAACTGGATCAACTAGAGTAACATTCCCACCGTTTAAAACTTCCTGACAAGCTTGCTCAGAATTATCATAAATATTGAAATCTCCTCCGACAAATAAATTATTGGTTCTGTTATTACTAACTAGGTAGCTATTGAGTTCTTGTGCTTCTAAATACCTTAATGCCATTTCAGACTGTTGGCTTCCTGCTTTTAAATGAACAGAATAAAAATACAAGTAAGTGGTATCTAGAGTACTTGAAAGATTAGGATCTTTGTAATAAAGTACATATTCACTTATATCTCTCAAAGCTGTTGGAATTTGAAACTGAGAAACCAAACCAAGCTTATTAGAATTATAAAAAAGTAAATTATCTGTATCAGGACCATCATAAAACACAGCACTTGAATAATATTGAACACCTCCAATATTTAGCGCATTATTAAGAATCTGAACTCCACCACTGTAAGAGTTCAATTCATTAACCACAAAAACATCTGGTTGAATGTAATTAGTTATTTTTTTCAATGTATCTATCCTATCAGGCTGAGTCTGAGGGAAGGTTAATAAATTATAATACATAATCTTTAAAACTTCTTGGCTTTTTACACCAGAAAAAGAAGTAAAGATTAAAACTAAAACTATATAGGGAATTAATTTATTTTTCATTTTATATTTTCTCTAACTAAATAAATATACACAGGGAAATGATCACTATAACCACCCATAAAAGTAGAACCGACATATGATCTAAACGGATACCCAGCAAAATTTCCTTCCTTGTTTTTAAGAAAGCTTTTATTGTATACAGTCGATGAAAAAAACTTAAAGCTTTTATAATCACTTGTTGTTGTAGTTAAGGAAGGTGTAACAATAAATTGATCAAATAAGTTCCAATTATCCCTGTAAGCAAGAGATCCAATTCCTTTTTTATATTTTTCAAACATACAGTTGTAAAAATTATCTTGATTAAGATTTTCGATATCTCTTTCAGCTTTAATAAAATCCTTAACTGAAGCTGAAACAGGATCATCATTTAAATCTCCCATTAATATGATTTTAGCATCTTTTTCTACGGCTCTAATTGAATCAGTAATGGCTCTTGCAAGTATAGCCGCTTGGATTCTTTTAGGCCGACTTTTCTTTTCACCACCTCTTCTCGAAGGCCAGTGGAAAACCATGAAATGCATTCTTTCGCCCATGAACCTACCAGTAACTAACAGCTGATCTCTAGAACGAAAATTTGTATCATTCGGCATTTTTAATTTAAATGATTTACTAGATTCTAGTTTGAAATATTTAGGGTTATATAATAAAGCACAATCAATCCCTCTTCTATCTGGTCCCTCGTGATGAACAATTTGATAGTTTCTTGATTTGATTTTTTCATTTGACGCTAAATCCAATAAAACCGCTTTATTCTCTATCTCACAAACTCCCAACATAGTAACACCATCTGGAGAAGCAGATGAGACACCAAGCTGACTAATTACTTCAGACATGTTGTTTAACTTTAAATAATATTTTCTAGAATTCCACTTTTTAGAACCTAAAGGAGTAAAATCATCTTGTAAGATTTTATTTGTATCTGGATCTGAGATGGTGTCGAATAAATTTTCTAAATTATAAAAACCAAAACAAGCAAGTTGATATTCTTTATTTTTATCTAACTTTTGGTTGAAACCAAGAAAAGGAATTAGTAATAATGGAAGTAAGACATAATTTATTTTCATGATTTCGAAGATATTAATAAAAGCTTATTTTTGTTAGGCTTTTATTAAAAGTTAACAAATTAAAATGAAAACAAAATTTAGAAACAGCATGAAAATAAAAATATTTTTCAATCTACTTTTTCTAACATTTCTATCTATTTCATCTTTTAAAGCTCAAAAAGATTCTACCCTATCATCTGACACCATAATCAACCTAGTTCCTGTTTTTACAACTGGAGCAAATCTGCTTGAAAATGAGTCTCAATCTCAAGACATTAGTGGTCTACTACAATCTTCAAGAGATGTGTATGCCTCACAAGTAGGTTTTAATTTTAGTGCGGCTAGATTTCGTTACAGAGGATATAGCTCTGAACACACCAATCTACTTTTAAATGGAATTCCAGTAAATGATCCAGAAAACGGTTGGGCAATATGGAGTTACTGGGGAGGGTTAAACGACATGACTAGATACCCAGAAACAAGGAATGGCATTTCATCTTCTCAGATGACTTTTGGTGGTCTTTCTGGGTTTTCATCAATATCCCTAAGGCCAAGCTCCAAAAGAAGCGGACATCGAATTTCATATTCATCAACTAACAGAGCATACAGAAACAGATTAATGTATTCTTACAACTCAGGATTAAATGAGAAAGGATGGGCCATTTCTGCATGCCTTTCTGCAAGAACATCTGAAGAAGGATATGTTGACGGTACCTATTATAGTGCTATGGGTTATTTATTAGCTGTTGAAAAAGAAATTAATTCTAAACACAGTCTCAGCTTAGTTAATTTTGCTGCTCCTACTGTTCAAGGAAGGCAAGGAATAGCCATTCAAGAAACGTATGAGCTAACCGGCAACAACTTTTACAATCCATATTGGGGTTATCAAACACAAGCAGATGGCTCTCAAAAGAAAAGAAATTCAAGATTAAGAGACAATCACAAACCTTACAGTGCACTTACACATTATTGGACCATTAACGAAAAAATCAAATTATCATCAACACTATATGCTGTGTATGGGAAAACGGGGAACACTAATTTAAACTGGTATGATGCTCAAGACCCAAGGCCAGATTATTACAAATACTTACCCAGTTATTTTATTGACGACCCACAAATGATGGCTTCAGTTCAAGAAAGTTGGTCTTCCAATGATCCTAATACAACACAACTAAATTGGGACGGAATGTACAATGCCAATTACAAAAACCTTTACACTGTAAACAACCCTAATGGCGATGTTGGTGGCATTCTAACACAAAATAGGTCAAAATATATAATAGAAGAATACAGATTAGACCCTAGACAATTTGGACTCAACTCCATTTACAATCAAAAATTATCTGAGGTTTTAAATTTATCAGTTGGTTTAAACATCGATCATTACACCAGCCATAATTACAAGTTAATGGATGATTTATTAGGTGGAGACTTTTGGATCGATGTTGATCAATTTGCTGAGCAAGATTTTGAAGATGAAAACATTGCACAAAATGACTTACTAAACACTAATAATATCATAAGAAAAGGTGATCGATTTGGATATGATTATGATATTCATGTTAATAAAAACAACTTGTTTTCTCAACTAGAGGGTAAATTAAAAAAAATTGACTTTTTCGTAGGTGTTACTGCATCTACAACAAAATTTTGGAGAGAAGGAAAGATGCAAAACGGACGTTTTCCAGAAAATTCTTTAGGTACTTCTGAGAAAAATAGCTTTGTTAATTATGGAACAAAATTAGGTGTGTTATATAAAATTACAGGAAGACATTTCATCTCTTTAAATGGTATGTTCAAGACTGATGCTCCATTTGTAAGAAATGCATATGTTTCTCCAAGAACAAGAGATCAAATTGTACCAAATCTAGAAAGCACCAAAAGTTTAGGGGCAGATGTTAGTTATAATGTTAGATACCCAAATTTCAAAGCAAAAATTTCCGGATTTTATTCACAAGTAAATGATCAAACATGGGCTCGTTCATTTTACCATGATGAGTACAGAACATTTGTAAATTACATGATGACCAACGTAGATCAACTTTTCACTGGAATTGAAATCGGTTTAGAAAAAACTATTGCAAGTACTTGGCAAGTTAGTGGTGCGTTTACAATGGGAGATTATTTATATAATTCTCGTCCTGTTGCTACAATTACAAGAGATAATTCACAAGAACTAATAGCTGAAAACAAAACCATCTATTTAAAAAATTATAAAATTGGGGGAATGCCACAAACAGCAGCTTCAATTGGATTAAAATACAACGCACCAAAATACTGGTATATAGGTGCCAATTTCAATTACTTTGCTGAAATCTATATGCCACCTAACCCAGATAGAAGAACTCAAGAATCTTTAGCTGGATATATTTCTTCTGACCCTCAGGTTGGACAAATATTAGAACCCGAAAAATTAGATAACGGCTCTACTTTAAACATTTATGGTGGAAAGAGTTGGAAAATTTATAAATACAATTCTTACATAAGGCTGAACATAAACATTAATAATGTCTTGAATAACACTCAATTTAGAACTGGTGGCTTTGAACAACTTAGATATGATGTTAATGACATCGACAGATTTCCAAACAAATATGGTTACATGTATGGCCTAACCTATTTTGCCATGTTAAGCTATTTATTTTAATACTATGAAAAACAACAAATTCTTACCCTTAATCTTTGCTGCCTTAATAATAGGTAATATTTTTTCTTGCAGAAAAAAATATGACAACCCACCAATGACTGTAATTCCTGAAGGAAATGTAATTACCATTTCAGCTTTGAAAGCAATGTATCCAGGAACAGATTTATCCATTACAGAAGATTATAATATCTATGCTAACGTAACATCTGAAGAAACTGATGGGAATTTCTATAAAGAAGCCTATATTCAAGATGGTACAGGAGCAATTAGATTACGATTGTTAGCATCTGGTGGCTTATACATTGGTGACTCTATTAGAATTAATTTAAACGGAACCGTTTTGAGTGATTACAACGGTATGATTCAGCTAGACTCTGTAGATGTTGATAATAACATTGTTAAACAAGCTACTCAAAAACTAATTAGTCCAACTAATTATTCGGTAGACCAAATATCTCCAGCTTTACAAGGGTACTTAATAGAGCTTAATGACGTTGAATTTATTGATGATGAATTAGGATATAGCTACGCAGATGCAATTAATCAGTTTAGTGAAAATAGAACCCTTACAGATTGTAACGGCAATACAATTTTAGTTAGAACTAGTGGTTATGCTAATTTTGCGGGAACTACTGTTCCTGATGGAAATGGATCTATAATTGCAATTGTAGGTGTTTTTGGAAATGACATTCAACTTTACATTAGAGATATAAACGAAGTGCAACTTACTGAAACCCGATGCTCTGGCAGTGGCGGAGGTGGCGGAGGCGGAGGCGGTGGAGGTTCCGGTTACATATTAAATAAAGATTTTAACGATGGATTAATTAATTCAGGTGGATGGGGAAGCTTTTGGGCAGGTACAACAACAACAACAAATTGGGGCGAATGGGAAATATTTGGCAGCTCAGACCCCGTAGCTTCAGCAAGCAATTATGACAATGGAAGTAATTATGCTTGTGAAAGCTGGTTAGTTTCTCCTTTAGTTGATTTAACAGCAGCTACAGCACCATATTTAACCTTTGATAATGTCACTAGGTACACTGGAGATCCTTTAGAATTATTAATTTCTACAGATTACGATGGTTCTAGTAATCCAAATATTCAAGGTACTTGGCAAAACATTACCAGTTCAGTTCCTGTATGGGATATAGAATCTGGAGATTGGACATTTGTAAATAGTGGGAACATTGATTTATCTGCTTACAGTTCATCAACTACTACAATTGCTTTTAAATATGTCGGATCAGATTTTGACGGATCTACTTGGGAATTAGATAACATAATAATACAAGAATAATGAAAACAACAACTGCCTTTATATTACTTATTTGCTCATTCTTTTACTCATATACACAAACTTATTTTACAGAAGACTTCGAACCTGTAGGTGGAACACTTAATCAAAACAATGCTTGGACAACTCAAATTGTAACTGCACATCCAAATGGATATGATTGGTTTCACTCCGATTTTAACGGCTCCTCTTTTGCTAAAATATCTAATTACGACAATGCAACTAGTTCAAATGACCCTTTAGAAAGTTGGTTGATCAGTCCTCTTATAGATCTTTCAACTGCTACAAATCCAAATTTAATTTTCAACCATACAAAGAGATACAACGGTGCTAATTTGGCTGTACTAATTTCAACAGACTATTTAAACGGAGCACCGTCATCAGCAACTTGGACAGACCTAACTTCTTTGTTTTCCATGGACACTGATGTTAATAGCTGGACATTTGTTAGCTCAGGAAACCTTGATCTATCGTCTTACATTAGCTCATCATCATCAACAATCACAATTGCGTTTCAGTATTTTGGGGGAGCATCTGATGGAAGCACTTACGAGGTTGATGATATTATTATTAACGAGGGAGCAACAACTCCTAACGTAATCTCAATTTATGATATTCAATACTCTACTGCTATTCCTGCTGATTCTCCATTTAGCGGTCAGCAATTAAATACAGGTGGTATTGTTAATTTCGTGAGATATGACAAATCTTTTTATTTAAGCAGTGGAACAGGTCCATGGTCAGGTATATATGTGTTTGACACATTGAATGTCGTATCAGTTGGAGATTCAATTACTTTTTCATGTCAGGTTGATGAATTTTATGAATTAAGTGAATTGAAAAACCTATCCAACTTAGTAATTGTTTCTTCAGGAAATAACTTTAGCAGTAATTTTGTTAGCTCAGATGCTGCAAATTCAGAAGCTTATGAAGGATGTCTAGTTACTGTAAACAGTGCTATATGCACAAACCCCAATGCTGGTTTTGGCAACTGGATAATTAATGATGGCTCTGGACCGGCAACAGTTGATGATTTTTTCTTTCCATTTACACCTATCGCCAACCAAGTATATGATGTATCGGGGTTAGTAGATTATAGTTTTGGAGAATTCAAAATTCTCCCTAGAGATATAGATGATATAGATGCAGTCACTGCTATCATTAATAATGAAACTATATCTTTTTCAATTTATCCAAATCCAACTACAAATTTCATAACAATTGAATTGAACCAAAATTCAAAAATTAATATAATTGACGCTATAGGGAAAAATTGCTTTACTAAAACAATCAGTAGAGGAGTTAATACAATTAATATCTCTAACCTTCCTAAAGGGAATTACTTTATTAAGATAGGTACACAAGCTAAAAAACTAATTATTAAATAGTTTAAACTTCTTTTATCATTTAAGCCACAATATAAATTGTGGCTTTTTTTGTGGATTTATTAATTATTAGCATCTAAATAATAAAACCATAAAAATTAAGCTTATGAAAAAGAAACTTACTATCATCCTTTTACTACTTATTTCAACCATTGGATACTCACAAAACACCTTTGGTGAAATAAAAGGGAAAATATTAGATGATTTTGACAATGAAGGTATCCTAGGGGCTAGTGTTTACGTTAAAGTAGGAGACACCAAATTCGGAACAGTTACTGATATTAATGGAAAATACAGATTAAAGCCTTTAAACCCTGGAACTTATACGCTTTATATTTCTTACACTGGAAAATCAACAATTAAACGTTTTGGAACATTGGTGAAACCAAATAAAGTAGTAATCTTAGAAGACATGATTTTAAAAGATAGCACCTTAAAAGGCTTTACAAAAATTTGGCACAAAATACCTTTAATAGATCCTGAAGATGCCCATGTAAATACAATAGGTATAAAAACAATTAAAAAAAGTGCTGCTTTAAGAGATATAGGTAAGCTTTTACAAACGGTAGCTCCAGGGATTTCTGTAAATGAAAACGGTGAAGTTTATGTCAGAGGATCCAGAAGTGATGCCATTCAATATTTTGTAGATGGAGTAAAAACTACTAGCTTAAGTGGAATTCCTGGGGCAGCAATACAATCTTTATCAGTGTACACTGGAGGTGTACCTGCAATGTATGGAGATGTGACAGGAGGAGTAGTAATATTGGAGACAAGAAGCTATTTTGACATGCTTAGAGAAGAACGAGCAAAAAACTATGAATAAAATTTGATTTTTAATAAACGAAAAATAAAAAAACTTTCTGATAGTGAATTAGCAAAACATTACAAGAAAACTAAGAATATAAAATTCTTTGGGTATATATTTAGCAGATATGCCCATTTGGTTTATGGTGT
This sequence comes from uncultured Flavobacteriales bacterium, assembly GCA_943788115.1. Classification (GTDB taxonomy): domain Bacteria; phylum Bacteroidota; class Bacteroidia; order Flavobacteriales_D; family Parvicellaceae. Next base: position 229,670 of record CALSPA010000005.1, on the reverse strand, counting down.
TTGTTTGAAGTATTTAAAGAACCCAGCAGATGCTGAAGATGCTATGATGCAGATTTTTGAAAAGTCAATAATAGATTTTAAAAACAATGAAATTACCTATCCAAAATCATGGCTTTATAGTGTTTCTAAAAATTTCTGTTTAATGCAGCTTAGAAAAAAAGCTATTCCTCAAGATTCAATTAATGAAATTGATCACTATGAAAATGAAACAAATCAAATTGAAGAAAAGGTTCTAAAAGAAAAAAAAATTGAACAGCTTCAAAAAAGTATTTCAGAATTAAAAGAAGATCAAAAGATTGGAATTACACTATTTTATTTAGAAAAAAAATCTTACCAAGAAATAGCCAATGAAACAGGATGGAAATTAAAAAAGATTAAAAGTGAAATTCAAAATGGAAAAAGAAATCTTAAACTTAAAGTTAAAGGAAAATAATGAAGAAAATGGAGGACATATTCAATACTAACGACTCTCTTTCTAAAGAAGACATTAAGAATTATTTAAGTGGCAAGCTTAGCGAAAATGAAAATAGAGCTATTGAAGGCAAACTAGAAAGTGATGCATTTCAAGCTGAAGCGATGGAAGGGTTTAAAAGTGTTCCTAATAGTGTAAATGAATTTGAAAAACTAGAAGACAAAATAAATTCAAGAATAAATAAATTTAAATTTAATTTCAACGCCATTCTTCTAACCTTATCTTCTGTGTTTATTATTGGCATTTCCATTCTAATTTTATTTCCTGAAAAAGATATAAGTCAAAAAGTTAATACCACACCAAACTTCACAAAAGAAACTAAGCCTACTATTGATGAATTATCAGATTCTGCAATTGATCTAGCTAAAATATTGCCAACAAACGAAATAATTACTTCTTCAGAAATAATAGTAAACTCGCCAATTAAAGCTGAACAAACAGAGCGCTTAAATACAACTATAAACAAAAAAAGAACGCTCGATGTTATTAAAATGAAAATGAGAGAAGCTGTAAAAATAGAAGTCGAAAATAATTACAACACACCTATTTCAATTATTAACTCTCCACATATATACTTACATGAATTGTTAATCTTTAATTATAAAAACAGAAATAACATTAAGAAAAAAGAAGTTAAAGCTGAACTCTCTGGACTTCCTGCAGCTTATGAAAACACTAAAAACGACCCTATGGACCTTCAAATCAACATTAAAGAAATTCCATATAATGATTTTTTAAAGGATGCTTTATTAGATTTTAGAGAAAATAATTTCAAAACTGCTCTTAAAAATTTTAAAGTAATTCTAAACCAATATCCAAACGATATTAATGCCTTATTTTATGGTGGTCTTTGTTATTACAACATTAAGCAAAAAGATAAAGCAATTGAGCACTTTGAGGCATGTATTACCCATAGTTATTCAATTTTTGAAGAAGAGGCTAATTGGTATAAAGCTAAATCTCTTTTCAAAAAAGGGGATTATTCTGAATCCAAAAACACATTAAATTCAATTATAGAAGGAAATGGTTTTTACAGTAAATCAGCAGTTAATTTACTTAGTAAAATTGAAACGAAAATTAATAATTGAACAATACGTCTTTAGGGTCTTTATTATCAAAAATCTTTTCTAAAGGATTTTCTAAGGCTTCTTTAACCATCACTAAAAATCCAACACTATCCTTACCATCAATAATTCTATGGTCATAAGAAAGGGCAAGATACATTATTGGTCTTATTTCAACTTTTCCATCAATAGCCACAGGTCTTTCTACTATGTTGTGCATACCTAAAATTGCAGACTGTGGAGGGTTAATAATTGGTGTACTCAACATAGAACCAAAGACACCACCATTGGTAATAGTAAAAGTTCCGCCTGTTATTTCATCTAAAGCTATTTTACCATCTCTTGCTTTAATGGCAAGTTGCTTAATATTGGTTTCAATTTCTAGAAGATTCATTTTCTCTGCATTTCTTAGAACAGGCACCATAAGACCTTTAGGAGAGCTAACTGCAATTCCAACATCAGCAAAATTATATGAAACCATATGATCACCATCAATCATTGAATTTACTTCTGGGAATTCAGCTAGACCCAATGTACAGGCTTTTGTGAAAAATGACATAAAACCTAAGCCTACACCATATTTTTCTTTAAACTCCATCTTTGTATTTTTTTCGAAGATCCATAATTGGCTTCATGTTAACTTCGTTAAATGTAGTTAACATAGCTGTTTCATTTTTAACTGAAACTAAACGAGATGCAATTTTTCTACGAAGCATACTCATTTTCTTCGACTCACTCTTTCGATCTGACCTTGCAAGACCTGCAGAAACAGCCAACTTAACATCATCTTTAGTTATTCTGCCATCTCTTCCCGTTCCATCAATTAATTCTGCAGATAGCTCATTCTCATCAATCATCTTTTTAGCAGCTACACTTGGATGGCCTTTTGCATAAGAGTCTATTTTTGGAAGAGGAGCTTGTTTTGGTGAGACTGGAGAGGGGCTTGGGACACTGTCATTAACCTCAGTTTCAGTTTTGGAAGAACCTTCAGGTCGAGCAGCAGATGTGTCAATTAAGCAAACAACTTGACCAACCTCAACTAAATCACCAACTTCAGCTTTTAATGTTATTAAACCTGCTTCTTCAGCAGGTAATTCTAAAGTTGCTTTGTCTGAATCAACTTCAGCAATTGTTTGATCTTTCTCTACATAATCTCCATCCTCTACTAACCATTCAGCTATTTCAACTTCTGAAATAGACTCTCCTGGACTTGGAACTTTCATTTCTAATACTGACATCTTTTATAATTTTAAACCACTTAGTGCGTAATTCATTACTTTATCAATTATTTCATTGTGCCTTATTTCATGGACTTTAGGAGATCCACTTGCAGGGCTTGCAGAAGAATGTCTAGAGCAACAAGTAATTGGGCCAAATTTCCAATACCTTAAAATAAATGACCATGCTCCCATATTTTCCGGTTCTTCTTGAGCCCATAAATATTTTGCTTTATTACCATATTTAGCAACTAATTTTTCTATTTGCTTTGTTGGAAATGGATACAATTGTTCCAACCTCACAATAGCCATATTTTCAATTGACAACTCTTCTCTCTTTTCTAATAAATCGTAATAAAATTTACCCGAACAAAAAACGACAACATCTGCATTATTAGTCTCAGAATCATCAATAACCTCTAGAAATGAACCGGCTGTAAATTCAGCTAATTTTGAGGTTGCTCTAGGGTACCTTAGTAACTTTTTCGGAGTAAAAACAACTAAAGGTTTCCTAAAATCTCTTTTGAGCTGCCTTCTTAAAAGATGAAAATAATTTGATGGACTTGTACAATTTGCTATTTGTAAATTTTGTTGAGCACATAGTTGTAAAAATCGCTCCAGTCTTCCAGAAGAATGCTCTGATCCCATTCCTTCATAACCATGAGGCAATAACATTACTAATCCATTTTGAGTTCCCCACTTATCTTCTGCAGAACTAATAAATTGATCAATAATTATTTGAGCACCATTATTGAAGTCTCCAAATTGAGCTTCCCAAATAATCAAACCATTAGGAGTATTAAAAGCATAACCATAATCAAAACCTAAAACTGCGTATTCAGAAAGTAATGAGTTATAAATAGAAAATTCTCCCTGATCTTTTGAAAGGTGATTTAACGGAACTATTCTTTCTTCATCATCTTCTGTTTTCACTACAGCATGGCGGTGTGAAAAGGTTCCCCTTTCAACATCTTGACCTGAGATTCGTATCGGAAAACCCTCAATAAGAAGAGTTGCATAGGCTAATAATTCACCCATGGCCCAATCTAAACGATCTTCTTTCAGCATTGACAACCTATCATTAAAGAGCTTAACAATTTTTCTAAAGTATTTCTTGCCTTCAGGAAGTGCATGCATGCTATTGGCAAGCTCTATTAATGTTTTTTCATTAACACTTGTATCTGGTGATTGGAAAAAGTCAGAAGGTTTGCCTTTTCTAAATTCTTTCCATTTGTCTTCTAAAAAATCGGTAACCTTTGCTTTTTCAATTTGTTTGGCTTCAACTAATCGATCTTGTAACATTGAGTCAAAATCATTTTCCATTGCCTTACCTTCTTGTAAACTAACTACATTTTCATCGATTAGTTTTTTAAGGTAGATTTCTCTTGGATTTGCATGCTTTGCGATTTCTTTATATAATTTAGGTTGAGTAAATTTAGGTTCATCTCCCTCGTTATGACCATATTTTCTATAACACAATAAATCAATAAAAACATCTCTAGAAAATTCTTGTCTGTACTTTAAAGCAATTTGTATTGTTTGAACAACGGCCTCAATATCGTCACCATTAACATGAAAAACAGGACATAAAGTTGTTTTAGCAACATCAGTACAATAAGTACTAGATCTTGCATCTAAATAATTAGTTGTAAAGCCAATCTGATTGTTAATTACTATATGTAAAGTTCCACCAGTCCCGTAGCCATCTAATTGTGCCATTTGAATCACTTCATAAACAACTCCTTGACCTGCTACAGCAGCATCTCCATGAATTAGAATTGGAACAATCTTAGCTGCATCTCCATTTAATTCTTGATCAATTTTAGATCTTGTAATGCCCTGAACAATCGGATCTACAGCTTCTAGATGTGATGGATTTGGGGATAAAGTTAAACGAACTTCTTTTCCATTATCTGTAGTGTTTTCGGAAGTAAAACCTAAATGATATTTAACATCTCCATCAAAAAGGCTATCCTCATCGTAAATTTTACCTTCAAACTCACTGAAAATTTCTTTATAAGTTTTATTAAAGATATTAGCTAGAACATTTAACCTTCCTCTATGAGCCATGCCCATGACAAATTCTTGAACACCAAGTTCTGCACCTTTTTCAATTAGTACGTCTAAAGCAGGTATCAACGCCTCTGCACCTTCAATCGAAAAACGTTTTTGTCCAACAAATTTTTTCTGTAAAAATTGTTCAAAAACTGTAGCCTGATTAAGCTTGTGCATAATTTGCTTCTTTTCTTGAATAGAAAGAACCGGTCTATTTTTAATCTCTATTCTATCTCTTATCCATCTAACTCTATTTGGATGTCTGATGTACTGATATTCAATACCTATAGATTCGCAATATGTTTCTTCTAAATGATCAATGATATTTTGCAAGGTTGTTGGGCCTATTCCTATTTGATCTCCAGCTTGAAAAATTTTCTTTAAATCACTTTCTTCTAATCCAAAATTAGTAAACTTAAGAGATGGAGAGTATTTTCTTCTTTCTCTTACAGGGTTAGTTTTGGTAAATAAATGACCTCTAGATCTATATTCATCAATCATTTTAATGACCATGAATTCTTTTTTAACATTTAATGGGATTTCATCACCATCACTATCGTAATTTTTTCTAGCAAATTCAAAACCATCAAAAAATTTACGCCAACCTTCTTCTACATCATTCTTGTTTACAAGATATTGATTGTATAAATCTTCAATAACTTCTCCGTTGGCATTGCTTAAATAGGAATGTTTATCCATTATCATCATTAAAAAATAATTACAAAGTTAAAATTTTAATTCACGTAATTTCTTGAAGAAATACAATTTTATTTCATCCATTTGACTGCTCTTTATAATATTGTTTTAATACTACTTTATGAAACTCTCTTTCTATAATTAAAAGTGCTATCTTATTTATAGTATTATTTGCTACGCTTAGCACCTTTCCCTCCTGAACATCAATCCTATACAATAAAGAGAAAAATAAATTTTTCTCTTTAACTATAACCAATTCTAACCATTTAGTTAATTCACTATAAAAAAAATCAAAGTTGGAATTCACATCAAATCTAAAATTAAAACCAGAAAGTACAAGGTCTTTGTTTAATTGAAAAATCACATCAATTAAAACACTCTGATTGGTTAAACTAACTCCATTATATTTTTTTACTAACATTAATTTTATTTATATCAAAAAATAAATTTTGAAAATTTAAATTAGTTTAAACAATAATTGTAAAATTAAAAAAACCATTATGTTTACTACCATGAAAGTTTTAATCACTGGTGGGTCTGGATTATTAGGTAAAGCAATTACAAAAAAATTAATTGCTCAAAAAATTGAAGTAGTTCATCTCACAAGAACAAAAAATTCTGCTAGCGGAGTAAAAACTTATGAATGGGACTGGGAAAACAATACTATAGATGAGGCCTGTTTTATTGGTGTTACCCATATAATTCATTTAGCTGGAGCTGGAATTGCTGAAAATCCTTGGACCATGAAACGAAAAAGAACTATTGTTAAAAGTAGAGTTCTTACAGCAAGACTTATTCATCAAAAGATAACTCAACTAAACTTACCAATTAAAGCTTTTATCTCAGCATCTGGAATTGGCTATTATGGAGCAATTACCAATCAAAAAATATATACTGAACAAGACACTCCTCATACTGATTTTATTGCTCAATGCTGTATTCAATGGGAAGAAGCTGCTGATTTGCTCAATGAAAAAACTAGAGTGGTAAAACTAAGACTAGGCATAATACTAGACAAAAATGAAGGAGCACTTGCTAAAATACTTTCAATTATCAAAAAAGGTATAGGAGCTCCAATAGCTAGTGGAAAGCAATACATGCCTTGGATTCACATTGAAGACTCTGTTGATCTATTTATTTATTGTTTAAAGAATGAGAGTTTAAATGGGGCGTACAATGCCGTTGCAGAAGAACACATAACCAATAAAGAATTGACTAAATCTCTTGCAAGTGCAAATAACAAAAGGATTTGGCTTCCAAATGTACCGTCATTTGTTATGAAAGGTATTTATGGAGAATTAGCAGACATCTTAATTCATGGAATTAGGGTTAGCAACAAAAAAATAACAGACACAGGATTTAAATTTAAATTTAAATCAATAGAAAAAGCATTTCAAAACATTTATAGCTAAACCTCTCTCTTCATTAAATTTTCTGCGAATGAATACAATATGTTTTTATTCTTAGTAGAGATTGTAAGTCCTTCAACAGCATTTAATGCTTTATTGTAATAATCATTTTGCAATATTGAGGCAAGATTCTTGACATTTAACTGATTATAGATGAATGAGACTTCCTTAACTTTCTCTTCATTACTTAAATCTGAATTTTTAAGAAGCTCAGTAATTTTTACAAGTTGCTGTTTATTTGCTTGAGCTTTAGCTGTAATTAATAACACACTGTGTTTGCCTTCAACAATATCACCTCCTATTTGTTTTCCAAAAACTTTTTGATCTCCGTATAAATCCAAAATATCATCATGTATTTGAAACGCTATTCCTAAGTTAATACCAAAATCATAAATCAATGCTGCATCATTTGAATCTGCATCACCAATTATAGCCCCTATTTTCAATGCACAAGCAACTAAAACAGCTGTTTTAAGACGAATCATTTCAATGTAATTCTCTAAAGAAACATTATCTCTTGTTTCAAATTCCATATCCAAATCTTGTCCTTCACAAACTTCAATTGCTGTTTGGTTATACAACCTAACAACTTGTTTCAAATGGTGAGGGTAACAGCTAGCAATCAATGAATTTGCCTGAGCAAACATAACATCGCCAGACAAAATCCCCATATTTAAATCCCATTTAAGATGAACAGGAGACTTACCTCTTCTTAAAGGTGCATCATCCATAATGTCGTCATGAACCAAAGAAAAATTATGAAAAACTTCTATTCCAATTGCAGGATGAATGGCCTCTTTAGTAGATCCGTTAAAAAGTTCTGTTGCTAGTAAAAGTAAAGAGGGTCTAAATCGCTTACCCCCAAGATTCATTATGTATTTAAAGGGCAGGTAAATACCACTATCTGGAAGGGTTTTAAGATAAACATCTATTTGGTTATTTATTTGTTCAGTATACTTTTCCAGCATTACTCTATTGAATTAAACTCAATAAATAGCTACCATAACCAGACTTTAAAAGTGGTTGTGCTAACTCTTTCAACTTATCTGAATCGATAAAACCTCTTGAATAAGCAACTGCCTCAATACAACCAACTCCTAAGCCTTGCCTTTCTTCAATAGTTTGAACATAATGAGAAGCCTGAATTAAAGATCTGAAATTACCTGTATCTAACCAAGCTACACCTCTTTCTAGTTTCTGAACCTTCAATTTACCAAGAGCTAAATATTCTTTATTGACATCAGTAATTTCGTATTCACCTCTTGCGCTAGGTGTTAAATTTTCAGCAATAGCAACTACATCATTATCATAGAAATACAAACCAGGAACAGCAAAATTAGATTTTGGTTTTTCTGGTTTTTCTTCTAATGTTAGAACCGTGTTACTATCATCAAATTCAACCACCCCGTATCTTTCAGGATCAAGAACATGATAAGCAAACACCAAACCTCCATCTGGATCATTACAGTTCCTTAATTTCTTACCTAAACCAGAACCGAAGAAAATATTATCTCCTAAAATAAGAGCAACCTTGTCTTTACCGATAAATTCTTTTCCAATCACAAATGCTTGGGCTAAACCATTGGGTTCAGATTGAATTTTATAAGTAAATCTACAACCTAATTTTGACCCATCTCCTAATAGATGTTGAAATGCCGGTTGGTCGTGAGGTGTTGTTATGATTAAAATATCTTTTATTCCCGCATGCATTAAAGTAGACAAGGGGTAATAAATCATTGGCTTATTATAAATAGGCATCAGTTGCTTACTAATTCCTAATGTCAATGGATGTAGTCGGGTTCCAGAACCTCCAGCAAGTATTATTCCTTTCATTTTTCTTCTTTCTTAATTACATCTAATTTTTCAATTTCAATATCATCCTCATTATCAAGAAATTCAAGTTTAGACTCTCTAAATGCTTTAGTAGTCAACATTTTCTCTAAAGTCAGTAACAAAGATGGAAGTAAAACTAAGTTTGCTAACATGGCAATAAAAAGTGTAACTGAAACTAAAACACCAAGAGCTTGAGTTCCTCCAAATTTTGACGCGATAAAAATTGAAAAACCAAAAAATAAAATAATTGACGTATATATCATACTAACCCCTGTTTCCTTAATGGCTACAATAGCCGATTTCCTTATGTTACCATGATTAGAAATTAATTCTTGACGATATTTTGCTAAAAAATGAATAGTATCATCAATAGAAATACCAAAAGCTATACTAAACACTAAAATAGTAGATGGTTTAATTGGGATACCAACATAACCCATTATTGCAGATGTAATAATTAATGGGAATAAATTAGGCACCATAGAAACTATTACCATTCTCCATGATTTAAATAAGAAAGACATTAAAATAGAGATAACACAAACAGCTATCATCAAGCTTATAAATAAGTTTTTCACTAAATAATTAGTTCCTTTTGTATACACAATTCCGGATCCAGTTATAGAACTTTGTAAATATTTACTTTCAATAGAATTAGTTATTGTGTGTTGAAATTTATCTTTTCCGTATTGTGCATAAATGTCATTTTCTTCAATAGGGAAGTCCATAATCAGCTCCACATCTCCACCAGTTAAAGAATCTTGAACCATGGATTGAATCCAAAACGAATTTTGATAAACATTAAAATAAGAAGAATCTTTTTGTAATTCAGATAACCCATCAATATTAGAAATTTGAAGATACTCAGGATTTAGAATTTCATCAATTTTAGATTTGACTCTATCATATAGACTATCCATAGAAGCTGTACCTATATCTGCTACCTGTACAGTTATTCGAGTTTTAGTATGTGAAGAATCAATGAAACTTGAAACAAATGCATTAGAAGATTTAAATTCTTCATTATTGAATGTGTTCTTAAAATATTTAGACTTCACAATAGATGAAAGGTATTTTTTATCTTTTGAACTACTGAAATCTAAAAAATATTTTTCTTCTTTACCATTTCCATATGCCTGAGAAACAAATTTTATTGCATCTACTAGAGAAAGAGATTTAGATAGATATTTTTCTTGCTTTAATGCAGTTTGAAGGTTTTGAATTTTAGATAGATTTGTAAATGTATTGTAAATTGTATCTTTTGACTTGATAACAAGTTCAAAAGGCATGACACCATTTATTTCTGATTCGAAATATTTTAAATCTTTTACTACTTGTTCACTTTTAGGTAATTCATCTACAATGTTCCCAGTAGTATGCATTAAAGACATACCATAAAAGCCAATAATTAATAAAAATACTGTAACCACATAAACTGCAGTTCTGTATTTTGTTGAAACAACAACTAATTTATCAACAGAAAAATCTAACCATTTTTTATCTAAATGCTTTGTATGTCTAAGACTGGGAGGAGATAAATAACTGTATATAATTGGAACAACCAAGATACTTATAAAGAAAATGCAGATAATATTAATGGAAGCAACAATACCAAACTCTTTCATTATACTCGAATGAGTAAAGACAAAAGTTCCAAAGCCCATTGATGTAGTAGCGTTAGTCAAAAAGGTAGCGTTTCCTACTTTTCTAATTACACGTTGTAGCGATTTAACTTTATTACCATGACTACGGTATTCTTGTTGGTATTTATTAATCAAATAAATACAGTTTGGAATTCCAATAACAATCATTAACGGAGGAATTAAGCCCATTAAAACTGTAATCTCAAAACCAAATAAGCCTATAGTTCCAAACGACCATGTAACTGCAATTACAACAACAATCATGGAAATCAAAACAACTTTAAAAGATCTAAAAAAGAAAAACAATAATGAAGAGGTAACCAACATTGCTAAAAGAACGAAAAGAAGTAGTTCTGATTTCACTTTATTCATGGTAACTGAACGAATAAAAGGAAGACCAGAAAAATGCAGCTTACTAAATGAAGGTGCAGTTTCTCTTGCAATTCTTTCTACATCCTCAATTAAAGTTCCTCTATCACTTGAATTAAAAATCTCCTTATTTATAAAGAGCATCATAATGTGTAAATTTGATTCTTCTTTATTTATAATTCCCTTATAAAACTCCAATGACTTTATAACAGACTCAATGGAGTCTAGCTTTTCTTGACTTCCAACCTCAGAATTAATAATACGATTGAGCTCAAATTTTTTATCTACTCTGTTCTTGGCTATATTAAACAAATGCGCTTCAGAAAAAACTGAATCAATGGCAGATAAATAAACTGTTGAGTTATTTTTTTTAATAGGAATCTTCAAATCTTTGAGAACATTACCCATTTTATACCAGCTATTGAATTTATCTAGCTCATAAAAATTTTCATCATTGGCAGCAATAACGATTATCATCCCATCCTGTCCAAAATCTTTTTTAAATTGTTTGTACTCAATTTGAGTAATATCATTTGAAGGCAGAAGATTAGCAAACTCATATTGAATACCAACCTTAGTAGCGAAATATCCAAAGAAAATGGTTATTCCAAATAGAATTGAAAGTATTAATGCTCTGTTTCTAAGAATTATATTAGCGATATATTGCCACATGAATTTAAATTGTCAATTCAGTCCACTAAAGTATAAAATTAATACAAGTAGATTATTATTATTATAGCTTAATATCAAAGAGTAAGCCAATTTTAAAAATAGATTTTTTTACATTTGTTTTTAATCATGATTAAAAGTGACACACTAAATATTCTAAACAAATTAACTCTTCAAAGAATTATTAATTTGTTCAAACTTTATTTAAGTTTTATTTTTTCAAGAATCACAAAAAAAAGTATTGTTTTTGGGCTACCAACAGCACTATCAATTGAACCAACTACAGCTTGCAACCTAGGTTGTCCAGAATGTCCTAGTGGATTAAAAAAATTCACTAGAAAAACTGGAAACTTAAAAAATGATTTGAATAACAAAATAATAGATGAATTAAATAAAAAATTATTATATATAAATTACTATTTCCAGGGAGAGCCTTTTATCAATCCCTTAATATTTGAATTTATTAAAAAAGCTAATTCAAAAAATATATATACTTCCACATCAACAAATGCTCATTTTTTAACTCCTCAAAACTCCATCAAAACAATTGAATCTGGATTAGATCGTTTAATAATTTCTATTGATGGAACTTCTCAGAAAACATATGAATTATACAGAATAAATGGCTCTTTAGAAAAAGTAATTTCCGGCACAAAAAACATCATTGAAGCCAAGAAAAGATTAAAAAGCAAAACACCTCATTTAATTTTTCAATTCCTTGTTGTCAAACACAATGAGCACGAAATTAACGATGCCATAGCATTAAGTAAAAAGCTTGGAGTAAATGAAATTAGATTTAAAACAGCACAAGTCTATGATTATAAAAATGGGAATGAATTAATTCCCAAAAACAAAAAATACTCTCGATACAAACTAAATAAAAAAGGAGAATTTGAATTAAAGAATAAGTTATACAATCATTGTTGGAGAATGTGGAGCAGCAGTGTAGTAACCATTGATGGAAAACTTGCACCATGTTGTTTTGACAAAGATGCTAAATATAAAATTGGAGACTTAAAAACAAAGACGTTTAATAGCATTTGGCATAGTGAAACTTACAATAAATTTAGAGCTCTAATTTTATCTAATAGAAAAGAAATTGATATCTGCCAAAATTGTTCTGAAGGAACTAAAGTTTGGACATAAAAAAAGCTCTCCTAAGAGAGCTCTAATTTTTTGATATAATCAAATTTTAATGTCCATCATGATCATCATGAGCTTCAACTGCATCTTCGATAGCAGCAGCAGCATCTTCCATATCAGCAGCAGCATCTTCCATAGCATCTTCAACAGTTTCCATATCAGCAGCAGCATCTTCAACAGCAGCTTCCATTTCTTCCATTACATCACCCATAACATCTTCCATAACATCTTCATGAGCAGCTTCATCAGTTGCTCCACCACATGCAACCATCATCATAGCAGCAATAGGTAAAATCCATAATTTCTTCATCTTTTTAAATTTTAAATATTATTAATTAAACAATTTTTGTTGCTCAGTCAAACAATTAGTGTTGATAAGCTATAAAACAAATGTGTTATTATTTTTTTGATTATCCTAAAAAAAACTGACATAAATAATGAATATAGCTACTATTTAAAAGATTAAACTTTCATAATATCAACTTCTTTTAAATCAACTAAAGTATCTATTTGATTTGTATAAGAATTTGTTAAATCCTGAACTTCATCTTCTGCTGACTTAGATTGATCTTCACTTAACCCATCATTTTTTAATGACTTAATAAAATCATTTGCATCTTTTCTTTCGGAACGAATTCTAACTTTAGCATTTTCACCTTCAGCTTTTGCTCTTTTAACCAACTCTATTCTTCTTTCTTCCGTTAAAGTTGGCACAGAAATGATAATTAGCTCTCCATTGTTTTGAGGATTCAATCCTAAATTAGCATTAATTATTCCTCTTGCAATTTCATCTAAAATCCCTTTTTCCCAAGGCTGAATACTTAAAGTTTTAGAATCTAAAGTGCTAATATTTCCAACTTGAGATATTGGTGTTTGTGAGCCATAATAATCAACTTTTACAGTATCTAACATTGAAGGAGTAGCTCTACCAGCTCTTATTTTTGTTAACTCTAAGTTCAACCTTTCAATAGCACTTTTCATACCATCTTCAGCTTCACTCATTAATAAATCTAATTCTTCATTCATAATAAATAACTTTAAAATTACACCTCTACTAATGTTCCTACATTTTCCCCAGTAACAACTTTTTTAAGGTTACCTGGTTTATTCATGTTGAAAACAATTATGGGAACATTGTTTTCTTTACACAATGTAAATGCAGTCATGTCCATCACTTTTAAATCTTTATTAAATACTTCGCTAAAAGTTAAATTATCATACATTTTAGCATCAGGGTTTAGTTCTGGATCTTCTGAATAAATCCCATTCACTCTTGTTCCTTTTAATATTACATCAGCATCAATTTCAATAGCTCTTAAAGAAGCTGCTGAATCTGTAGTGAAAAACGGGTTTCCGGTACCACTTCCAAAAATAACAACTCTTCCTTTTTCCAAGTGTCTTACAGCTCTTCGTTTAATAAAAGGCTCTGCAATTTCTTTCATTTCAATCGCAGACTGCAACCTAGAATAAACCCCTATAGACTCCAATGCCGCTTGTAAAGCCATGCTATTTATCATAGTAGCGAGCATACCCATGTAATCTCCTTGAGTTCTATCCATACCTCCTTGTTCAGCCTGAACACCTCTAAAAATGTTTCCACCACCAACAACAATACCAATTTCAACTCCAAGGTCTGATATTTCTTTTACTTCATTTGCATACTGCATTAATCGATCATTATCAATCCCAAATTGTTTTTTACCCATTAGTGCTTCACCACTTAATTTCAGAAGGATTCTTTTGTATTTCATGTCTTATTTAATTTTTAAGCAAAAAAAAGAGAGCCATTGGCTCTCTAAATATAAATATTAATATTATTAAATGGATAATGATATCCTTTTAAAATCAGTAACAGATAAATCCGGACTTGTTTCTTTCAAAAATTGTTGAACAGTTTTCTTATTATCTCTAATAAATGCTTGATTCAACAAAGTAGATTCTTTGAAAAACTTATTCAACCTTCCCATTGCTATTTTCTCAGCCATTTCAGCAGGTTTTCCTTCTTGAATAGCTAACTCTTTACCAACCTCAATTTCTCTTGCAACTATTTCTTCAGAAACAGAATCTTTATCTAAAGCTATTGGATTCATAGCTGCTACCTGCATTGCAACCTGTCTGCCTTCATCTTCAGCATCAGCATTTAACCCTACAATTGTAGCAATTTGATTACCTGGATGATTATAAGCAACAACTTGAACTGCTTCAATAAGTTCAAATCCTGAGATTTCAATTTTCTCACCAATAACACCAGTTTGTTCAGTAATCTTATCACCTATTGAAATACCATTACCATCAAAAGATAAACCTAAAAGATCATCAACATTAGATGGAGAGTTATTAGAAGCAATAGTAGCAATGGTATTAGCTAATTTTCCAAAATCTTCATTTTTAGCAACAAAATCAGTCTCACAGTTTAAACAAACTAAAACTCCTTTTGATCCATCTTCAGTTGTTTTAGCGACAACCAATCCTTCTTTTGCATCTCTATCACCTCTTTTAGCAGCAATCTTCTGACCTTTTTTTCTTAAAAAATCAATAGCTCCTTGCATGTCTCCATTAGATTCTTCAAGTGCTTTTTTACAGTCCATCATTCCTGATCCTGTTTTCTTTCTTAATTCATTTACATCTTTTGCAGAAATACCCATAATAAATTTGTTTAAAATATTAGTTGTAAATTATTTTTTTTCTTCAGCTTTTTCAGCAACTACTTCAGTTTCTTTTGCTTTAGCTTCAGCCTCTTGCTTTGCTTTAGCTTCAGCTTCTTGCTTTGCTTTAGCTTCAGCTTCTTCTTTAGCTACTTTTGCTTTTTGAGATTCAGCATCAGCTTTTTCCTTTGAAGCTTTACGTTCACCTAAACCTTCTTTAACTGCATCACACATAGAAGTTAATACAAGTTCAATTGATTTAGTTGCATCATCGTTAGATGGAATAATAAAATCAACACCTGAAGGGTTAGAATTCGTATCGACCATAGCAAAAACTGGAATCCCTAAGTTTTTAGCTTCAGCTAATGCTATGTGTTCCTTTTTTATATCAACAATAAAAATTGCAGCTGGCAATCTTGACATATCAACAACACAACCAAAGATTTTTTCCATCTTTTGTCTTTGCCTTGTCATTTGTAATCGCTCTCTTTTAGACATTGTATCCGCAGTACCGTCTTTCATCATTTTATCGATGGTAGACATTTTACGAATAGTTTTTCTAGTAGTCTTGAAATTAGTCAACATTCCACCAGGCCATCTTTCAGAAATAAAAGGCATCCTAGTTTCAGTAACTTTAGTTTCTAAAATTTCTTTAGCTTGTTTTTTTGTTGCAACAAATAGAATTTTTCTACCAGACTTAGCAATTTGTTTCATTGCATTTGCAGCTTCTTCTATTTTAATGATTGTTTTGTTAAGATCAATGATGTGAATTCCTTTCTTTTCATCGAAAATATAAGGAGCCATTGCAGGGTTCCACTTTCTTTTGAGGTGTCCAAAGTGTACACCTGCCTCTAATAATTCATCGAATTTTAAATTTGCCATTTTTTATTGTTTACTTTCTTTTTACTGTGAGAATTTTTCTCATTTTACAGCAGCATAATCAGTAGCGAAAAATCGGTCTAATTAGCTTAGATACTAAACAAGTACTCGGCAAGAGCACTTCTTTAGAATATTAACGTTTACTAAATTGGAATTTCTTTCTTGCTTTTGGTTGACCTGGTTTCTTTCTTTCAACCATTCTTGGATCTCTAGTCATAAGACCTTCAGCCTTAAGAAGAGGTTTATAATCCTCGTTTAATTCAACTAAAGCTCTAGATATACCAAGGCGAACAGCTTCTACTTGACCAGTATTACCACCACCACTAACATTTACTTTAACATCATACTTACCTAAAGTATCTGTTAATTCAAATGGTTGGTTTACTTTGTACTGCATAACACCAGTTGTAAAATAATCCTTGTAATCTCTTTTGTTTATAGTGATTTTACCTTTTCCTTTTGAAAGGTAAACTCTAGCTACTGAAGATTTTCTTCTTCCTAATGTGTTAATTACATCCATCTTAGTAATTTATATTTCCTTTAAATTAATTTTTTTCGGTTTTTGAGCTTCTTGATTGTGCTCACCACCAACATATACATATAGGTTAGTATATAACTGATTACCTAATTTATTTTTAGGCAACATACCTTTAACAGCTTTCTCAACTAATCTTTCAGGATGCTTGGCTAACACCTCTGCAGCAGTTAAAGATCTTTGACCACCAGGATAACCAGTGTGTCTTATGTATTGTTTCCCTTCCCATTTATTTCCTGAAAGAGTTATTTTTTCAGCATTAATAACAACAACATTATCACCACAATCAACATGAGGAGTAAAATTTACTTTATGTTTCCCTCTAATTAGTTTGGCAACTTTACTTGCTAGTCTTCCTAATGTCTCACCTTCAGCATCTACTAATAACCATTCTTTATTAACGGTTTCTTTATTCGCTGAAATTGTTTTATAACTAAGTGTATCCACTTTATTTATTTTTTAAATATCTATAACTTTCCCTAAAATCGGGGTGCGAAGATAGAATTAAATTTTCATTCAAACAAGAGTTAATATTTTTTTTAACACCATCATCATAAAAAAATTAAAATGTTAAGCAATTACATCTAGTTTTCTACCAACTTTAATAAATGCATTAATTGCTTTATCCAAATGTTTTATCTCATGAGCAGCAGAAATTTGAGTTCTTATTCTTGCTTGCCCTTTGCCAACAACCGGATAAAAGAATCCAATAGCATAGACACCTTCTTCTAGTAACATATCAGCAAATTTTTGCGACAATGCAGCATCATAAAGCATAATTGGAACAATAGGAGAATCTCCAGGCTTAATATCAAAACCAGCAGCTATTATTTTAGCTTTAAAATATTTAGTATTCTCTTCTAACTTATCTCTCAGTTCAGTAGAATTACTTAACAAATCAAAAACTTTTATAGACGCACCAACAATAGATGGAGCTAACGAGTTTGAAAACAAGTAAGGTCTAGATCTTTGCCTAAGCATTTCTATTACTTCTTTTTTTCCCGTTGTGTATCCTCCCATAGCACCGCCCAAAGCTTTACCTAAAGTCCCTGTAACTATATCTACTCTATTCATGACATTGTGATATTCAGGAACACCTCTTCCTGTTTTCCCAATAAATCCAGCAGAATGACATTCATCAGTCATTACAAGAGCATCGTATTTATCAGCCAAATCACAAATCTCATTCATTTTGGCAATGTCACCATCCATTGAAAAGACACCATCAGTTACAACAATTCTAAAACGCTGATCTTGAGCAAGCTGCAATTGTTTCTCTAAATCTACCATGTCGCTATGCTTATATCGATAGCGCTGAGCCTTACATAACCTAACACCATCAATTATTGAAGCATGGTTTAATTCATCAGAGATTATAGCATCTTCAGCATTAAATAGTGGCTCAAATAAGCCACCATTAGCATCAAAAGCTGCTGCATATAAAATAGTATCTTCTGTTCCATAAAATTGAGCAATTTTAAGCTCCAATTCTTTATGAATATCTTGTGTGCCGCAAATAAATCTTACTGAAGACATTCCAAACCCATGTGTATCTAAAGCTTTTTTTGAAGCTGCTACAACATCTGGATGTGAAGATAATCCAAGGTAATTATTTGCACACATTATTACAACATCATCTCCAGAGCTAACAGTAACATCTGCTCCTTGAGCAGATGTAATTATTCTCTCTCTTTTAAAAAGACCAGCACTCTCAACAGTTGACAATTCAGCTTCGAGATGATTTTTTATTTTTCCGTACATAAGTTTAAAATTAGACTACTCCTTGGTCAATCATGGAATCGGCAACCTTAACAAAACCTGCAATGTTTGCTCCTTTAACATAATCAACATACCCATCTTGTTCAGTACCGTATTTTACGCACTGCTCATGAATTGAAAGCATAATACCTTTAAGTTTCTGATCAACTTCCTCTCTAGACCATGATAACCTTAATGAATTTTGAGACATTTCTAATCCAGAAGTTGCAACCCCACCTGCATTAGCAGCCTTTCCAGGAGAAAACATAATTTTTGAATCATGAAAAACAGCTATTGCTTCAGGAGTTGAAGGCATGTTAGCTCCTTCAGCAACACAAAAACATCCATTTTCAACCAAAACTTTTGCTTGATTACCATCTAGCTCATTTTGAGTTGCACAGGGAAGAGCAACATCAACTTTAACATCCCAAGGCCTTTTACCTTCATGAAACTCACTACCAGGGAAGTTTGATGCATATTCTTTTATTCTGCCTCTTTTCACATTTTTAAGCTCCATAACCCAAGCTAATTTCTCTGAATCAATTCCAGCTGGGTCATATATATATCCTTTAGAGTCACTTAAAGTAACAACCTTACCACCCAATTCATTTACTTTTTCTACTGCATATTGAGCTACATTTCCAGAACCTGAAACAGCTACAATTTTGTTGTTAAAATCATCACCTTTAGTTTTTAACATTTCAGCTGCAAAGTATACAGTACCATAACCTGTTGCTTCAGGTCTAATTAAAGAACCGCCCCAGTTAATACCTTTACCTGTTAGCACACCAGTAAATTCATTTCTTAGTCTTTTATATTGACCAAACAAGTAACCAATCTCTCTACCTCCAACACCAATATCTCCAGCAGGCACATCCGTGTTTGGACCAATATGACGTGATAGTTCTGTCATAAAAGATTGACAAAAACGCATAACTTCATTATCTGATTTTCCTTTAGGGTCAAAATCAGAACCGCCTTTGCCACCACCCATTGGAAGGGTTGTTAATGAATTTTTAAACAATTGTTCGAACCCTAAAAACTTAAGAATCGATAAATTTACAGACGGGTGAAACCTAAGACCACCTTTATATGGTCCAATTGCAGAATTGTATTCTACTCTATAACCTCTATTAACGTGAATACCACCTTTATCATCAGTCCATGGAACTCTAAACATAATCACTCTTTCTGGCTCAACAATTCTTGATAAAATATTTGCAGATTGGTATTTTGGATGCTCAGCAATAAAAGGAATAATAGCCTCAGCAACCTCTTCTACAGCTTGAATAAACTCTGGTTCGTGACCATTTTTAAGCTTAACCTGAGCCATGAAATCATCTATTTCTTTTTGGAAACTTGACATAGTATATGTATTTAATTAGTTTAATTTTTTTGAAAAACAAATGTATAGAAAATTTAATACGACTTATTTAGAGAGATGATTTTTTTTAATTAAACAAATTCAATAAAAGATTACACTTATTTAATCTAGAAATTATCTTTGCAACATGAACGATGATTTTTTTTCTAAAAATATCTCTTTAAACCCTGAAGATTTTTATAAATCTGAAGAAGGGTACATTGTTTTTACTGAAAAATATCATTTAAAAAGAGGTCATTGTTGCAAAAGCAATTGCAAACATTGCCCATATGGTTTCGACCCTAAAACTGATCGCTTAAAAAAGAAGTAAAATGACATTTAAAGAACAAATAAAAGCTGGAATACCTAAAGAACTTCCTAAAAGCAAACCCCTTGACAACTCTTATAGCCATGCCCCTAAAAGAAAACAAATTCTATCTCAAGAAGAAAAAAAATTAGCACTAAAAAATGCACTTCGTTATTTTCCAGTCAACCAACACAGTGAGTTAATTTCTGAGTTTTTAGAAGAGCTCAATTCCTATGGAAGAATATACATGTATCGATTAATGCCAGATTATGAAATATTTGCAAGACCAATAAATGAATACCCAGGAAATTCGATTCAAGCAAAAGGAATAATGTTGATGATTCAAAACAACCTTGATCCAAAGGTTGCACAACACCCTCAAGAACTTATCACTTATGGAGGGAATGGAGCTGTTTTTCAAAACTGGGCTCAATACCTGCTCACCATGAAATATTTAGCTGAAATGTCTGATCAGCAAACACTTTCTATTTACAGTGGACACCCAATGGGGCTTTTCCCATCTTCAACTGATGCTCCTAGAGTTGTTGTCACCAACGGAATGATGATTCCCAACTATTCAAAACCAGATGATTGGGAGAAATTCAATGCTTTAGGCGTCACTCAATATGGCCAAATGACAGCAGGTTCATACATGTACATAGGTCCACAAGGAATTGTACATGGCACCACAATAACAGTACTTAATGGTTGTCGAAAAATTGACAACAAAGGAACTAGAGGAAAGCTTTTTGTAACTGCCGGTTTGGGAGGTATGAGTGGAGCTCAACCTAAGGCAGGAAATATTGCTGGAGTAGTTTCAGTAACCGCAGAAATCAACCCTGCTGCATCTTACAAGCGCCATGAACAAGGATGGGTAGATGAAATTTTAAGCGATTTAGATGACTTGTGTGTTAGAGTAAAAAGTGCAGTATCTAATAAAGAAATAGTTTCTATAGCTTATGATGGAAACATTGTTGATGTTTGGGAAAAATTTGACAAAGAAAACATCTACATTGATTTAGGATCAGATCAGACCTCTCTTCATAATCCTTGGGCGGGGGGATATTACCCAGCTGGATTATCTTTTGAAGAATCTAACAAACTAATGACGGAAAACCCAAAACTTTTTAAAGAAAAAGTTCAAAATACACTTATAAAGCATGTTGAAGCCATAAACAAACACACAGCAAAAGGAACATATTTTTTTGACTATGGAAACGCTTTTCTGCTTGAAGCATCTAGAGCTGGAGCAGACATTATGAATAAAAAAGGTGACGGATTTAAATACCCTTCTTATGTGCAAGACATAATGGGACCCATGTGTTTCGACTACGGTTTTGGCCCTTTCAGATGGGTATGCGCATCCGGAAAACCTGAAGACCTGAAAAAATCCGATGACATAGCATGTAGCGTATTAGAAGACCTCATGGTTGATGCTCCCCAAGAAATTAAACAGCAAATGGCTGACAACATTCAATGGATCAAAGGCGCTCAAGAAAATAAATTAGTTGTTGGTTCCCAAGCGCGAATATTATATGCTGATAGTGAAGGAAGAATAAAAATTGCTACTGCCTTCAATAAAGCCATTGCAGATGGAACTATTTCTGGACCAATAAATTTAGGTAGAGATCACCATGACGTTTCTGGGACCGATTCCCCATACAGAGAAACCTCAAACATATACGATGGCTCTGCATTTACCGCAGACATGGCCATTCAAAATGTTATTGGCGATTCTTTTAGAGGAGCCACTTGGGTAAGCATTCATAACGGAGGTGGAGTTGGCTGGGGTGAAGTTATTAATGGAGGATTTGGATTAACTTTGGACGGTTCTCCAGCTGCTGAAAAAAAGCTTAAAAACATGCTTTTTTGGGATGTTAATAACGGCATAAGTAGAAGAAGTTGGGCAAGAAATGACGAAGCCATTTTCGCCATTAAAAGAGAGATGAATAGAAACCCTGAGCTTAAAGTAACTATTCCCAACAAAGTAGACGAACAACTACTTAAAAAGCATTTTTAACACATATTAAACATACCATGAAACAAAAAATAGCAATACTTGGAGCCGGAAATCTTGGCCTTTCACTTGTTAAAGGATTGGTAGAGTCAGGAGAGTACTTGCCTAATGAATTTCACCTTTCAAGAAGAAGAATTGAGAAATTAAATCAATTTAAGAAAGAGGGATACCATGTTACTAACAATAACATTACAGCAACTTTAAATGCAGATATCATTATTCTAGCTGTACTTCCTCAAAAGATAAATACTGTATTACAAGAAATACAAAATAGCCTAACAGACAACCAGCTAATTATTTCTTTAGTATCTGGGGTCACAATAGCTGAGATCAAAGAAATTATTGGAAATAACATTCCTATTGTAAGAGCAATGCCCAATACAGCCATATCAATAAGAGAAAGTATGACCTGTATTTCTACAGAACACTCTTGGGAGAGTCACATAATTAACGTTGAAAAATTATTTAACTTAGTTGGACAGACAGCCATTATTAACGAAGAAAAAATGACTTCAGCTACTGCACTTTGTGCGTGTGGGATAGCTTTTTTCTTAAGAGCTATAAGAGCAGCATCTCAAGGTGGAAATGAAATTGATTTTCATGCATCAGAGGCGCTAAAAATGGCTGCACAAACAGCTAAAGGTGCAGCTGGACTACTACTTGTAAATGGCTCTCACCCAGAAGATGAGATTGACAAAGTAACTTCTCCAAAAGGATGTACCATTGCTGGCCTCAACCAAATGGAGCACAACGGATTCAGTTCTGCATTTATAAAAGGGATTACTGTTTCCGCTAACAAGGCTAAAGAATTGTACTAAATGAGTGAACTAAAAAACAAAGTGGTTTGGATTACTGGAGCTTCGTCAGGAATTGGTCAGGCACTGGCCTTTGCCATGGTAAAGGAAGGTGCAAAACTAGTACTCTCATCAAGAAGAGAGCAGGAGCTTAATGAGGTCGCTAAAAAATGTTCTTGTGAAGTGTTAATACTACCTTTAGATTTGTCTGATCAATCCAAATTCAACAACTTAGCCAAGCAGGTAGTAGAACATTTTGGTTCTATAGATGTTCTTATAAATAATGGAGGCATTAGCCAAAGGTCAGAAGCAGCACAAACTTCTTTGGAAGTGGACAGAAAACTTATGGAGGTAAATTATTTTGGAGCTGCAGCACTCACCAAGGCAGTTCTACCAATTATGCAAAAACAAAAAAGCGGTCATTTAGTTGCCATAAGTAGCTTATCCGGCAAATTTGGTTTTTTTCTAAGGTCTGCATACTCCGCATCTAAATTTGCATTGGTAGGGTTTTACGAATCGCTACGCTTAGAAGAAGAAAAAAACAACATTAAAGTAAGCATTGTATTTCCTGGTTTTGTGCACACAAACATTTCTCAAAATGCTCTATCAGGAGATGGGCAAAAACATGCAAAACTAGACAACAACCAAAAAGGTGGGATATCTTCCGAAAAATGTGCTAGAGATATAATTCGTGGAATCAAAAAAGACAAACATGAAATAATTTCTGGCGGATCTGAAAAATGGGGGATACTTGTAAATAGACTATTCCCGAATTTATTTTACAGAATACTTCGAAAAAAAAGTGGCGAGTAATATTATCAATCCTTTATCCTAGTAAATTTTAATGCTTTAAGCATTAAATCTGGAAGTGGTTGAGAAGGTTTTCTCTTTTCAACATTCAAATAAATACCCAGCTTTTCTATAATAGGAATTTTATAGACTTCAATCATTTCAATGAGTGTTCCATCAGGATCTTCACAGTAGGTGCAATGTACTTTAGTACTCTCACCCATTGAAAGAACATCTTTAGTATCACACGTAAAACCATGACCTGCAGCAGCCAAAGCTTTACCCAAAGCTTCCATATTTCTAACATCAAACCCCAAATGAACAAAACCAGTATCTCCCCAAAGTCTATCAGCGTAAATTTTTAGTGGTTTTCTTTCAGATAAATCTTCAACTAGTTGAATGAAACTTTTACCAGCCAGTTTAGAAAACCCACCACCAGATGGGTTTTTCTGAGAAAGTAAAACTCTTCTAAATTCTTTTTCACCTCCATTTAAAATCTTCCAATCTTCAAAAACTCCTTTATTGTCAAAAACAACCTCATCATAACCAAGAAGAGCATAAAAAGACATTGCTTTATCCATATTAGAAACACCTATTGAGCATCCAGCAGTACCACCAGTAACATGATTATGGTTGGTGTAAAAATCGTTGGCAGGAATAATTTGATAAACCAAATCATTTAAATCCTTAATAAAAAAAGTATCCCATCCGTTGGGCATTTTTTCAATCTCTGAAATTACATTTGCTCCATTTTCTTTAAAAAAATGATAAGCATTAGAGACATTAGGGGTTTTAACAAAACCTATGTCTATCCCTAAATCTCCTAATTGGTGCTCTAATTTTGCATGTTGTGCTTCAAAAGTACTAGGACAAACAATCTCCATTGCACACCCCCCCTTAATATTAAGCACCATAGCAGCTCGCTTAGAAATAACATCACCCTCTGTATAAATAGTCATAAGTGGAGCCTCAGCCTCATCGTTAAAAAGTGGGATATCCAATCCAAAAAACTTTCTATACCATTTCCATGCCTGCTCATGATTAGGCACCCCTACTCCTAAATGTTGAATTCCTTGGATTGTATACATTATGATTTAATTCTTTCTACATAAACACCTTTGTGAATGTCTACTTTAATTTTATCTCCAGTATCTATAAATAAAGGAACTCTTATTTCTGCACCTGTATCAATAGTTGCTGGCTTCATCGTATTGGTAGCTGTATCACCTTTTATACCTGGCTCTGTATAGGTTACTTCTGCAGACATAAATTGTGCTTGTTCAACAACTAATGGCAATTCTTCTTCTGAATGAAAAATAATTGTACTTATTTCTCCTTCTTTCATAAACTCTGGTTTTTGAATCATGTGACCTTCAATATAAACCTGTTCGTATGTACTTGTATTCATAAAATGATAGCCATCACCTTCTTTGTATAAAAATTGATAAGATCTATTCTCGATTCTAACAATATCAATTTTATGTCCAGAAGGGAATGTATGGTCAACAACACGACCATCTTCAATTCCTTTTAGCTTTGTTCTTACAAAAGCGGGACCTTTTCCAGGTTTAACATGTTGAAACTCTACAACCTGAACCAATTTATGATTGTGCTTAATGCATAATCCATTTTTAATTTCTGATGTTGATGCCATAATTTATTTTAAATGAAAGGCAAATATAAAAATAATGTGCTCTTAAAGAAATTAACTAATCCTGCTCCAGTTAGGTTTTAATTTCATCTGCCTAATTAATTCTTTTCTAATTATCAAGTTTTCTGTACTGGTTAAATCTGGGTCATTTTTTAAAATCTTTTGAGCTGCATCTCTAGCTAAAATAATTAACTGGTTATCCTTGGCTAGGTCTGCCAATTTCAAATCTATAATTCCACTCTGTTGTGTCCCCATAATATCTCCTGGACCCCTCATTCTTAAATCTACTTCAGCAATTTCAAATCCATCGTTTGTACGTACCATTGTCTCCATTCTAGCCCTTGCGTCTACTGAAAGTTTATAACTCGTCATAAGCACACAAAATGACTGTTCAGCTCCCCTGCCCACTCTTCCCCTTAGCTGATGGAGTTGAGATAATCCAAATTTCTCAGCACTTTCAACAATCATAACTGAAGCATTTGGAACATTTACACCTACTTCAATTACGGTAGTTGCAACCATAATTTGTGTTTCACCTTTTGCAAATTTTTGCATTTCAAGCTCTTTATCTGCAGACTTCATTTTACCATGAACAATACTTACTCTGTATTCGGGCAAAGGAAATCGTCTTGAAATACTATCATACCCGTCCATCAAATCTTTATAATCCAATGTTTTAGATTCTTCAATAAGAGGATAAACAATATAAACCTGTCTTCCTTTCTTGATTTCATCTTCAATGAATTGAAACACTTTTAATCTATTTGTATCAAAACGATGAATAGTTTTAATTTCTTTTCTTCCAGGAGGCATTTCATCTATCAATGAAACATCTAAATCTCCGTAAAAAGTCATAGCTAAAGTTCTTGGAATTGGAGTAGCTGTCATCACTAAAATATGAGGAGGGAAAGTGTTTTTTTTCCAAAGTTTTGAACGTTGAGCAACTCCAAAACGATGCTGCTCATCAATAATTGCTAAACCTAAATTTTTAAATTTAACAACATCTTCAAGTACAGCATGAGTACCAATTAATAAAGAAATAGATCCATTAATTAATTCATCATGTATTACCGAACGCTCTTTTTTCTTCGAAGATCCTGTTAGTAATTTCACATTAATATCCATGCCATTTAATAGTTCTTTAACAGTATGGAAATGCTGAGTTGCAAGAATTTCTGTAGGAGCCATTAAACAAGATTGAAAATCATTATCAATTGCAATTAAAATATTTAAAACGGCAACTAATGTTTTACCGCTACCAACATCACCTTGTAAAAGTCGATTCATGTGTAACCCTGATCCCAAGTCTTTTCTAATTTCTTTGACAACTCTTTTTTGAGCACCTGTTAATTCAAAAGGCAAATGCGTTTTATAAAATTGATTAAAAAAAACACCTACTTTAGAGAAAACATACCCCTTGCTTTTTCGTTGAGTATTAATTTTCTGTTTATTAATTGCCAATTGCAAAAAAAACAACTCTTCAAACTTTAATCTAAATAAAGCATTCTTAAGGGCTGAAGAATTTATTGGTCGATGGATATCTTGAAATGCAGTATCTCTATCTGTAAGTTTAAATTCACTAATTAATTGAGGAGTTAAAGATTCTGAAATTTTCCCTTTAGAAACAGTTAAAAGATTAGAAACAATCCTTTCAAAACCTCTTGTATTTAAACCCTTAGATGTAAGTTTCTCCCCCGAATGATATATTGGTTGTAGCATACCAGGAATTAATTTTACAGCATCAACAAGGTCTATATCTGGATGTGCAATGTTCCATTTACTTCCAAACTGATTGGCTTTACCAAAAACCAAATATGATTTACCTACAACAAGGGTCGGTTTGACCCATTTAATCCCCTTAAACCAAATTAATTCAATTGAAAAAGTCTCATCCTTTAAAACCGCAACTAATCTCTTTTTTCTAGCAGCACCGTATTCTTTAACACTTGTGATTTTACCTTTAAGCTGAACATCTGTATCGATGGCCGGAACATCGACTATATCATGAACAATTGAACGATCAACATACCTAAATGGAAAATAATGAAGTAAATCATTAAAAGTGAAAATCCTTACTTCTTTATTTAATGTCTCTGCTCTCTGGGGGCCTACACCTTTTAAATACTCTATTGTAGTCTTTAAAAATTCCATTTCATAGAAATATACGCTATAAATAAACAAAAAAAAGGGGTGAATAAAAATTCACCCCAATGCTATTCTAAATTATTTCAACTAAATAGCAGCTTTACCTAAAAGCAAAACTGGGTTTTCCATATAATTTTTAAATGTATTTAAGAACATTGATCCCACAACACCATCAACAACCCTGTGGTCACAACTTAAAGTTACCTTCATTGTGTTTCCAGCAACCACTGCTCCATCTTTAACAACAGGTTTTGATTGAATCCCACCAATAGCTAAAATACAAGCATCTGGAGGATTAATTATTGCCGTAAAGTCTTCAATACCAAACATTCCTAAATTAGAAATGGTAAAGGTGTTTCCTTCCCAATCTTCAGGTTGTAATTTTTTCTCTTTTGCTCGTTGAGCAAAATCTTTAACTTCTGCTCCTATTTGAATTAATGATTTTCCATCAGCAAATCGAACAACAGGCACGAGTAATCCGTCATCAACAGCAACTGCAACACCAATATTAACATGATTGTTGTATCTAATTACGTCACCTAACCATGAAGAATTAACTTGAGGATGCTCTTTTAATGATGAAGCAACTGCTTTAACAACTAAATCATTAAAAGATATTTTAGATGGCGCAATAGAGCTATTTATAGACTTTCTAGCAGACATTGCATTTTCCATATCAATGGTAACTGATAAATAAAAATGAGGAGCAGTAAATTTACTTTCACCTAACCTTTGTGCTATTACTTTTCTCATTTGAGAAACAGGCTCATCAACAAAACTTTCTGAACCTACAAAACTTGTTGTATTCCCTTGATAATTATCAACATCTCTTTTAATAATTCTACCATCTTCCCCTGAACCAGTTAATAAGTTTAGATTAATATTTCTATCACTTGCTAGTTTTTTTGCCAATGGTGATGCCTTAACCTTACCATTAGAAACAGAATTAGCCACTGGATAACTTCCTTTAGGAGCTGGTGTCACAACAGTTTTTTCAGGAACGACAACTTCTACTTTTTTCTCTTCTTTAACTTCGGACTTCTTTTCTACAACCTCTTCAACTATAGGCTGATTTTTCTCTGATTCTAGTAGAGCAGAAACATCTTCACCCTTTTCACCTAAAATTGCAAGTATAGAATCGACAGGGGCTGTTTTTCCCTTCTGAACACCAATATGTAATAAAACTCCATCTTGGAAAGATTCAAATTCCATTGTTGCTTTATCAGTTTCTATTTCTGCAAGTAAATCACCTGTTTCAACAGAATCACCTACCTTTTTATGCCATTCGGCAACAACACCTTCAGTCATGGTGTCACTTAATTTGGGCATTTTTACAACTTCAGCCATTAGTATAGTTGATTTTAATTTATTAATTATTCTTTAATGAAAGGGTAATCTTTCTGAGTGTATACATCTTCATAAAGCTCTTCTTTAGATGGGTCTGGAGATTCCTCGGCAAACCTAACAGATTCCTCAACAATGTCTTTAACTTTAGCTTGAATTTTTTCAAGCTCAATTTTGGATGCAAATTTATTTGCTTTTATAGTTTCTAAAACTAAAGAAATTGGATCTTTAGCTTTGTATTCTTCAACCTCTTCTTTTGAACGATACTTTTGAGGATCAGACATTGAATGTCCTTTATATCTATATGTATTAATATCGAGAAGAGTCGGTCCTTCTCCTTTTCTAGCTCTATTTGCTGCTTCTTCAATAGCTTCATGAACAGCTTCAACAGACATTCCGTCAACTTGTTTTGAAGGCATGTGATATGAATCTCCCATTTCACTCATATTCATAACATTGGTAGTTCTACTTACAGAAGTACCCATAGCATAATTATTATTTTCAATAATAAAAACAACAGGAAGTTTCCACATCATGGCCATATTAAAAGTTTCATGAAGAGCTCCTTGACGTGCTGCTCCATCACCAAAAGAACAATAAGTTACAGCCTTATTTCCTTTGTATTTATCTGCAAATGCAATTCCTGCTCCCATAGGAATTTGAGCACCAACTATTCCATGCCCCCCCATAAGATTAACTTCTTTATGAAACATGTGCATAGATCCACCTTTGCCTTTAGACATTCCGGTAGTTTTGCCATACAATTCGGCCATCATGTATTTAGGGTGAACTCCTAATGCAATTGGATGAGCATGGTCTCTATAAGCAGTAATGTGCTTGTCTTCTTTATTGCAACCTGAAGCGGTTCCAGCAACAACAGCTTCTTGACCAATATATAGGTGACAAAAGCCCCCAAATTTTTGTTGAATATAAAGGTGTCCTACTTTTTCTTCAATTTTACGCATGAGTAGCATATCCTCATACCACTTTAAGTATTGTTTTTTGAATACTTAAGAGAAGATTTTCCAGTTGATTTATTTACCTCTTTTTTCTTCACAGCAGTAGTTGTTGTCATTTTCTAAAATTATTTCGTACAAATATATATTAATTCAATATTCAAATTCCATTTGTTGATTGGAATTATCTTATTTATTCTTCCTGTTTAATGCCTCAGACTCAAACGCCAAAGGGAGTAAATTGGTTACAGATTCAAAAACTAGAACTTCTCCAGCTTCTGCTTTTAGAATTACTTGCATGTTTTCTCCCTGAATCCTTTCATATTCTGACATCACCTGTCTACAAGCGCCACAAGGTGTAATTAAATCATCTAAAACTCCTTCAGAAGACCTAGCAGCAATTGCAATTTTCAAGACCTTTGAATTTGGAAAGTTTGCTTTACAGAAATACAAAGCAACTCTTTCAGCACACATAGAGGATGGAAATGCAATGTTTTCTTGATTATTCCCTGTTATCACCTCACCATTATCTAAAAGCAATGCAGCCCCGACATAAAAACCAGAATAGACAGCGTAAGCCTTTCGCATGCAATCTTGAGCAGAAATTAACAACATTTTAGAAACATCATCTAATTCATTTATTGATGAATATGTATTATAATTTATTTTTATTTCTTTTTTCATTGGCAAATACTCAACTGTTAAAAAAATTTAATTCTAAAGAGCTAATTTAATGATGTTTAAAGCTAATTAAACTATTTATGTCTAAATTATTAACGGATACTACCACATCAAAGACATTAAATAATTATACTTGTATTAATAAATTGGAGAAATTAAACAACATATTAGCTTTATTTGAATCTATCTCATTGAAAGAGATGGACAATGTGAAATTACTCAATAGAACTGACACAAAATTTGTATTTAATCTAAATACGTTAGAACAATTTTTAGAATCATGTTCAAAAGATTATAAAATTCTAACAATTAAAAATAAAAACATCGCTAGTTATAAGACACTATATTATGACACTAAAGACTTTGAATTTTATAATCATCACCATAATCAGAAAGGCAATCGTTTTAAAGTGAGAATAAGGAAATATATAGACTCTTCACTTTGTTTTCTAGAAATAAAAAACAAGAATAAAGGTAGAACAATTAAAACTAGAACATTAATTAATGACTTTGAGGAAAATCTTTCTACTGAATCAATAGATTTTATTCAAAAAATTGTTCAAAACAAGAACCCGTTACAAATGAAAATTTGGAATAGCTTTGATCGTATTACATTAACCAATGAAAAAAGAAAAGAGCGACTAACTATAGATATAAACTTGTCATTCGAGTTTAAAAAAGAAAGAAAACAACTTAAAAATATTGTTATTTGTGAGTTGAAACAAGAAAGAGTTAACATACAAAGCCCTGCTTATTTAAAGTTAAAAAAGTTACAAATTAGACCAGCACGAATAAGTAAATATTGCATAGGTGCAGGCTCTGTTTATCAAAACTTAAAAATAAATAGATTTAAAAAGAAATTCATTCAATTAAAAAAAATATCTGCCTAATAAATACTAATAATGAAAAAACAAAATCAACTACATTTCATTTTACTTTTTTGCTCAATGCTATTTGTAAGTGTTTTTATTGCTCAAAACAATGAAAATAAAGTATCACCTAGTTTTGAAGATATTCAAGAAATAGAACTTGCAGTGAAACAAACATCAAAAGATGTCAAAAACTCTGCAAAAACACTCAACAATCTTGGCAAAACAATTGAAGAAATTAAAAGCTCTAGTAAAAAAGAAGCTAAAAGTTTTTTAGATGTTAAGCTATATGATGACGATTTCATTAAGCTCTCATTTAGATTTCTTTTAAATTTAATCGCCATACTTCTAATAGCCAGAGTAATTTACTACCCATTAGCAAAAAGGAAAGACTACCTTTTTACCTATATCATGATAAGTATTTTAGTCTTTTTTATCTGCTTTACATTAAAAAAGTTTGAATTAGGTTTAGGAATGGCATTAGGATTATTTGCCATTTTTGGAATTATTAGGTATAGAACTGACCCTATTCCTATTAAAGAAATGACTTATTTATTCATTGTAATTGGAATTTCTGTTATAAATGCATTAGCAAATAAAAAAATGAGCTACTCTGAGCTTCTTTTAACTAATTCGGTAATCATTTTTGCAACCTATGGAATGGAGAGATTATGGCTTTTAAAACATGAATCCAGAAAAGTAATTACCTACGAAAAAATAGATTTAATAGTTCCAGAAAATCATCACCTGCTTAAAGAAGATCTTGAGAAAAGAACAGGTTTGAAAATAACAAGATTTGAAATCGGGAAAATCAATTTCTTAAACGATACAGCACAGATATTTATTCACTACTATGCTGATGAACAAGATGGTAAGTTTGTAGATGAAGGTCTTGGTTCTGAGTAAACTATATACTAGAATCATCAGATGATTTATCATCACCAAAATTAAATTTCAAAGAGAATCTTAAGGTGTTAGCGAGAGGGCTTTGCTGTGTAAGTGCTAATAAATAAGAAAGGTCTAGTTCTAAAACCTTGTATTTAACACCTGCTCCTAAAGATAAAAACCTTCTATTTCCTTTTGTTGGATGCTCATGAAAATACCCTGCTCTAATTGCAAACAATTGGCTATATAAATACTCCATTCCAATAGAAAGATTAATTTCATTAAGCTCCTCTTTAAACCTACTTCCACTTTCAACTTGTTGATCACCATTGTCATCAATGAAAACATTACCAGGAGCATCACTAAACGAACCAAACATTCCAGAAGCAACTCCTACGTTAGGATCTCTTCCTGAAAAAATTCATATCCAGTACCATTACTGTTAGAAGGAATAGTCGCACCATTTGAATTTAAAGCAAACACGGGCTGAGTTGGAACCAAAAGCTTATTGGCATCTATTGAAAAAGTAAATTCATTAAAATCATCAATTTCCATATTAAGAGCTGTTCCTAATCTTAAATTAGTAGGAATAAAATCTCTATCAGCATTTTCAGTGTAAGCCATTTTAGCTCCAATATTAGAAATATTCATCCCTATGGAAACATCAGATTTCTTATCTGCAATTTTAAATTCATTTGTAACATAGTACATCGACAAATCAGTTGCAACACTTTGACCAGGCTTTGTATCTGCACCGCCAACATTAGTTCCCCCGGTAAGGTTGGAATAAATATACCTTGCAGATAATCCAGCACCAAAATTGGAGCTTAATTTTCTTGAATAACAAACATCAAGTGAAAATTCGTTAGGTTTAAAATCCCTTATAGTAGTACCAAAATTATCTGTAAATGTAATGTTACCTAAAGAAAAATACCTTAATGAAACACCAACAGCAGAATTACGATCTAGTTTTTTATAGCCAGTCAAATAAGCTAGGTTAATGTCATTAACTAAAGCTCTTAACCATGGAGAATAAGACATACTAAAACCCATATCTTTTGAGTCATCAATAAAAGCTAATTTGGCTGGATTCCAATATGTAGAATTAGCATCAGGCTTAATCGCTACACCAACATCACCCATAGCTCCAGAACGAGAGTCAGGAGATATTAATAAAAAAGGAACAGCCGTTGTAATGGTGTTTATATTTTTTCCTGATAAATTCTGTGTGCTTATTTGAGCGCTAAAAGGAGTAACAACCAATAGAAATAGTGGAGCTAAAATGATTTGTTTAATAGCTTTTTTATAATTCATTTTTATTTTTAATAAGGTGTGAGTGTTTTACAAACGACAAATATACTGATTTAGTATAATCATTAACTAAGTTAATTTAATATTACTAATTTCTCTGTTTTTTCAGCAATTTCACCATTTTCACTAGCTACTTTTAAGGTGTAAACATAGACACCTCTTGCAATTTTATCTCCATAATCATCTTTGGCATCCCATAGAATACCTTCACTTCTGTAACCCTCACTATGAATTCTTTTGTTTATTGTCTTAACGAGTTTACCAGAAATAGTAAAGATTTGAACTTGAACATCTAAATAATCACAATGCTGATTATGTTCAAAAAAGAATTCAGTTCGTGTAGAGAAAGGATTAGGGTAATTTAGAACATGAGCTAATGCAAGATTTTCATCATTTACAACTTCAAAATCTATAGTAGATTTACTAGAGTTATTATATACATCCCAAACTTTGAGTGTTATTGAATGTACACCCTCTTCTAGATCGCTTAATGGATAATTTATTTCTCCCCTTTTATATGTATTTAATTCTGCCTCATAATAATCATTCAATATAATAGACTCTGCTGTATTGCCGTCAAGATAAGCTTCAATATCGTGTCCTATTCCATTTCCAACTGTATTCACACCATTTTCATCAAAAATTTTAGCCAATAAAATTGGCTGAGCATCTGTAATTCCACCAGAAACAAAATTCTCTTCATTCATAAATAACTCAATTTGTGGACCTTGATTGTCTAATTCAGCATCTTCATTTATGCCACCAATTAATATAGATTCATTAAATCCATTTGCGTCTTTAATTCCATTCTCAGCATAAAAACTAAATCTAGCATCACCGTAGTCAAAAGAAATGTCTTGTGGGACAATAAACTCAAAAGAAAAATCACCATTTAAAACAGTAGACTTGCCCTTATATACTTGGTTTTTCCACATTTCGTAAGAAGCTTGACTAGACCCTGGATTAGTTCCAAGAGTTGAAAGAGCAGAAATTTTGTCATAGATTTTACTGTAAACAAAACCATTAAAATCTGTTAATTTCTGCCCCATTGAATTGGCGATATGTCCAGTTATTTTAACACGACTTAAGGCTTTAATAGTGTCGTTAAATGCAGAAATAGAAATTCCATTAATTGAATCTGCAAAAATATTCATTTCTGGATATGCAAATTTTAGAGCAGGATCTCCAAGAAATGCAAACTTCCTGAAATTTGGATCTGCACTATTTAAAGCAAATTTATTTTTGGTGCCTTTGTAGATGTCTCCTAGTCTTTGAGGAAGATCATTAATCTTATCAAATACAGTATCGTAAAAATACCTGTTCAACCATTCATTGGGAGTTGCATAAACCAATCTTGTAGTTGTAAATAAACATATTCCCCCACCGTCAGGATTTAAAATAACATATTCACCAGCAGATGTTCTATCATGATCATCAAATCGACTAAACTCACAAGTAGCTGTCATAAAAACTGGCAATCGTTGGTAATTACTCCAATCGTTTATAGTTGGAACAGTTAGAATTTGTTCATGAGCCCAACCAGATTCACCACCATGTCCAATGTAATTAACCAATAAAGAACCCTTATCAACTTGTTGTTTTATTGCTTGAAAAGCACCTTCAATTCTCTCTCCTACGGCAGTACTTTCTTGACCATAGGCATCAGAATGAATTTTATATAAATTAATTTCAGGATGACTAACTTTTACTTTTCCAGCCATAATTTCAATGTCAGTAAAATAAGCGTTGTTGTCTTCATCGTCACTTACCATAGTTACTAAATTTCTCCAATCCCTTAAAACAGATGCAGATTCACCGTTAGAGCATGTTGCTTGATCAGTATCGTTAGATTGCTGAACTGTATAATTTTTAATTTTCTGAACCATAGCATTCGCTTGTTCAACTGTTGAAACAGGAAGTCTACCAATGGCAATATTTAATAAATCTGTATTTAGCATTGAACTTCCATCAGAAAGAATGGCATAATAATCATCTGTAGCATAGGTTGTGGTAATACTAAGAGATTCATAAGATTCGAAAACAGGTATGAAATTATTCCCATGTCCCATTCTATCCCTGTTATCATAAGTTCCATCGCCAAACAATAAACAATATTTAGGAACCATACCTGGGATCCCATTTCCTCTTGAATAAAACATTCTTAAAAATTGTTTAATTGCTGTAGCATCTCTCATTCCAGAAGAAAATTCATTATATATTTCACTTGGAGAAACTAAATGCACTGTCAAACCTTCAGCTTCATGAAAAACTTTTAAATCAGTAGCGGCTGAATAAAATTGTTTTGGAGCAATAATTATCATATCTGCGTTTGCTAAAGCATGTAAATTTTGGGTCTCTATAGACCCTATAATTGTTGGAGTTGGAAACCCAGTTCCGCTAATAGAAACAAACTTTCTTAAACTGTCCGTTTTGAACTTTAAAACTAGCCCGAATTCCCAAAAGAACTGTAAGAAACAGAAAGTGGATTTAACGGATCGGAAATCTCCCAAAATATATTGTAGCTGAGCTGTATTTTGAAGCTGAAATTCTGACACATTACCTAACCCCAACAGAATTAGGGTCTGAAAAAATCATATCGTTTTCGTTGATAATTAAATTTCTCCTTGCATTCACTTCAATATAGTCCAAATACCCTTTTGAAGAAGGGGAACTTGTTTTATTGTAATCAACATTGATTGAAATAGAATTGGAAAGAATTGGCAATAAAATCTAAATAGCCGATAATTGCTTTTCCAACTGGAGCATAATAACCTGAACCTGTAGATGGTATTTGAAGATTTACTGACTCAGATGATGAAGAAACAGAAAAGAAAGTATTACTTACAGCAGATTTCCCTATTACTTTTGCCTTAACGCTAACTGTGTCGTTCACTAAATTTGGGAAATCAAATTGATAATTAAATGATGTCCTGAACATCGTAAATATCTCCATACCATTGAGAACCAGATTTTAACAAATTAATGTCATCTTTTTCTATAAATTTAAAATCTAAAAAACTATTAACTGTATGAGTAGTTGTATTTGATGTTGTTGTTGCAGAACCAATTCTATATGGCAAATGAGGCCCACCTACATTCACAAAATAATAAGAGCTGTCACAATACAAATGAGTGTTATGAGTAAATTTAGAACCATCAAAATTATTTTGATGGGGCCCTTGACCGTAAAACAAAATGTAATCTCCAGTTGAAAAAACATTATCACCCCCATCTTCAACATGTATTCTTATCATGCTTAAATCATCTCCACGAAATGCGCCATTAATTGTTGACAACATCCCACCTCCATTACCAAATATATTTAGGCTTTCACTTGAAACTTCACCGTTAATAATACCATTATTAAATAACGTTTGATAATCTAATTTATAGATACCATCTTCTGTTATTGCAATTTTATACCACTCGCCTCCACTTGCAAGAACAGAGCTGTTAGCAAATGAATTTTTATTATTAATAGAATTACTAGCCCCCTGATAAAAGACCAGAAAAATTAGTGAGTTTAAAATAATTTCCATTTGCATCTAATCTTATTGCATTCCCTTGCAAAAACAATAAGATCTTTACCGTCAAGTTCTGTAGACTTCAAAGAAAAAGAATATTCTTTTGGAATTTTTTTTACTGTTAAAAACATGCTATTTCTTCATCAATTAATGGTACTTCTTGAAAAGAAATCAATTTTAAAATTTGAACTATTGCCAATAAAATTGAAATATGTAATATGGTTTGGAACATTGGTTGAGTGATTCCAGTGACCTTTAGTTGGATGGAAAACTTTTTTAGCTTTTTTATCGTTAATAGATAAAAAGTAAGTTTCTGAATATGTAATATGCTTTTCAACAGTCTTTAATTGCTGCGAATGCATTAAGTCAGAAAATAGTAACAAGTTTATAAGAAGGATTATTATTCTGAACATTTATGAACTTTAATTTAAATTTAAATTGTAAATTAATGTATAATTAACCATTGTAATATTAATGTTGAAGCTTAAACGCTTAATCAACATGAAATATTGCATTTTTTTATTACATAAAAATAATGCAATGTTGTTCTTTTTTTTGTATAATTGGTGGCTAATTAATTTTAAACTTTAATTAAAAGCAAGATTATTATTGTGTGGTAGACCATTCTCCATAAGACAACTAATTCTTACAATTTGTTTATTATTGTCCACAACCATAAATAGTGCGCAAGATCCAGAATTTACACAATTTTACGCTAATCCAATCTATTTAAATCCTGCATTTGCTGGTACTAATATATGCCCTAGAGTCAATTTAAATTGGCGAAACCAATGGCCTGGGATTTCAGGAACATTTGTAACATATTCTGCATCATTCGATCAACACTCAGAATCATTACATGGTGGTCTAGGTCTTTTATTTACTACAGATCAAGCTGCAAATTCTTTAAAAACAACCAGAGTTAGTGGTATGTATTCTTACCAACTTAAAGTTTCTCGTAAATTTTCAGTTAGAATGGGATTAGAAGCAACATTTTTCCAAAAAACATTAGATTGGAATAAATTAACATTTGGAGATATGATTGACCCTAGAAGGGGTTTTGTTTCTTCAGACGGGTGATCAACCTAGGGGGGGGTCTACTGCAGGATTAGATTTTTCTGCTGGATTTTTAGGATTTAGTGAATCATTTTATTTTGGGTTTGCTGCTCATCACCTTACTCAACCCAATGAATCTCTAATAAAAGAAGAAAGCAAATTACCAATGAAATTAACTGCCCATGCTGGAGCTATGATTCCACTGGCAGGATCTGCATCCAAGTATCAAACTGAAGATGCAATGATTTCTCCTAACATCATTTACAGAAGACAGGAAAATTTTCAACAATTAAACATGGGGCTTTATGTTAAAAAAGGTCCATTAGTTGGTGGTATATGGTACCGTAATAAAGATGCTTTTATCACTCTTATAGGAATTCAATCAGATAACATTAAAATTGGATATAGTTATGATGTGACTATATCTAAATTAGCAAATGCAACAGCAGGATCTCACGAACTTTCATTTCAAATAAATTTTAATTGCAGACCTAAGAAAAAGACATTTAGAACCTTAAGTTGTCCATCTTTCTAAAAAAAATCCACTAATTTTGTAACTTATTTTTTAATTTTCGTTATAAGTGTAGTTAACGCAAACAATTCAATTATGAAGAGGAATAATTTTATAACCCTTACAAGCGCTTTATTATCATTAATATTTTTAATGGGCTCATGCGCCTATGAAAGATCTAACATTACAGGTTGGGACTATAATAACCCCAGAAATGGAGGGTTTCAAAAAACTCCATACCCAGAACAAGAAACTGGGCCTGGTTTAATACTTATTGAAGGTGGAACCTTTACTATGGGAAGAGTTTGAGCAAGATGTTACTCTTGAAAACCACAACATTCCTAGAAGAGTTACTGTTTCTTCTTTTTATATGGATGAAACCGAAATCCTCTAATTTCAACTGGGTGTGAATATTTATACTGGGTTGGAAGAAACATACACTGATTATCCTATGATCTACAAAAAAGCTCTTCCTGATACTTTATCTTGGAGAGACAAAATGGGATTTAACGAAAATTACGTTGAATATTATTTAAGACATCCATCATACAGAGATTACCCTGTTGTAGGTGTTTCATGGTTACAAGCAAGTGATTTCTGTGCATGGAGAACTGACCGAGTTAATGAATACATTTTAATAAGAGAAGGTGTTTTAATAATTAATCCTAATCAACAAAACGAGCCATTTAATACTGATGCTTACTTAGCCGGTCAGTATGAACAAGGCTTAAATCCATTAGGTCAAATTCCAGATTTGGACCCATCTAAAGGTGGTTATGACCCAACTACAGGTAAATTTAAAGCTAGAAACATGTCTGTTAGAAATGTAAGAATGGAAGATGGTATTCTCTTACCTAGATATAGACTCCCAACTGAAGCTGAGTGGGAATTTGCAGCTTATGGTTTAATTGGTAACACAATTGATGAACGTGTAGTTGAAAGAAGAATTTACCCTTGGAATGGTCACTGGGTAAGAAATCCTGAAGACGAATGGCAAGGAGACATGCTAGCCAATTTCATGAGAGGAAGAGGTGATTACATGGGGGTTTCAGGACATTTAAATGATAATGCAGATGTAACATCACCAGTATACTCTTATTGGCCTAATGATTACGGATTATACAACATGGCTGGTAATGTTAGTGAATGGGTTCTAGATGTTTATAGACCTTTAATCAACAGAAGATGTAAGTGACTTTAGACCATTTCGTGGTAATGTATTTAAAACTAAAGTTCTTAATCCTACTGGGGCAATTGATGAAAAGTATGATGCAACAATTTATGACATATATGGCATTGAGCAGTATTTAGTTGACTTTAGATCTGAAAGAGAAGGTAAAGCTAATACTGAAACAAAACATTCTGGCGCAGGTAGAATGTACGGTTACACTCAAAAAAATAGATTAGATTCTCTTGAAAACGAGTTATTAATAGCTATTGAAACCACTGTTAAGGATGCTAAAAATTCTATTAGAAAAGAAACAATCAGTTGAAGCGTCTCTTAAAGTTCAAGAGATTTTTGACAATGTATTTGATGATTTTGAAATGATAGTTCAACAAGATCCATCATTTGCTGGCTATACGCTTCAAATTAGTCCTATCATAAGATCTGGGTTGTCAGATTTTATATTGAATACACCTGGAAATTTGAAAACTAGGGAAGTTCGTGCTGAAGAAAACATTAACAGAAGAAACTATAGAGTAGCAGATAACATTGACTACTTAGATGGTGACTTAAAATCTTCAATGTTTTATCCTGGTAATGATCTTAATACTGAAAATATAAAAGATTTCAACACTGGAAAGAAAAATGAAGATTGGGCAATGTACCAAAGTGGAATGGAATCTGCTAATGGTGCTGTGGCAGGCTCACCTACATCGCTTATTTCTGACAAATCTAAAGTATATTTAAAGGAGGCTCATGGCAAGATAGAGCATACTATTTAAATCCAGGGACTAGACGTTTTCTAGATGAAAACAAATCTACATCAACTATTGGTTTTAGATGTGCTATGGATAGAGTTGGTAGCCCTGTTGGTTTAGGTGCTTATGAATAAATATAATCTTAAGACATAAAAAAAGGGAAGCTAAAACTTCCCTTTTTTTATGTCTTAATTTTTAAATTAGCTAAGAATACTTCTTGCGATAACAATTCTCTGAATTTCAGAAGTCCCTTCATAAATCTGTGTGATTTTAGCGTCTCTCATAAGACGTTCAACATGGTATTCTTTCACATAACCGTATCCACCATGAATTTGAACTGCTTCTACTGTTGTTTTCATAGCAACCTCAGAAGCATTTAATTTAGCCATTGCTCCAGATAAGCCATAGTCTTCACCATTGTCTTTATGCCAAGCAGCTTTATGAACTAATAATCTCGCTGCCTCAATTTCTAATGCCATATCTGCCAATTTAAATTGAATTGCCTGGTGTTCAGAAATTAGCTTACCAAAAGTTTCTCTTTCTTTAGAATAAGCCAATGAAAGTTCATAAGCACCAGCAGCTATACCCAAAGCTTGAGCAGCTATTCCAATTCTACCACCAGCTAATGTTTTCATAGCAAACTTAAACCCAAAACCATCCTCACCTATTCTGTTTTCTTTAGGGATTTTAACATCTGTAAAAACTAACGAATGTGTGTCGCTACCTCTTATACCTAATTTATCTTCTTTTGCACTAACTTCAAATCCTTCCAAACCTTTCTCAACAATAAAAGCATTTATACCTCTATGACCTTTATCAACATCAGTTTGAGCAATTACTAAATAAGTAGAAGCTGTACTTCCATTTGTGATCCAATTCTTAGTACCATTTAAAAGATAATAATCTCCATGGTCAATTGCTGTAGTTCTTTGAGATGTTGCATCAGAGCCAGCTTCAGGCTCAGACAAACAAAATGCTCCTACCTTTTCGCCTTTAGCCAATGGAACTAAATATTTTTGTTTCTGTTGTTCACTTCCAAACGTTTCTAATCCCCAACAAACTAAACTATTATTAACAGACATAGCCACAGAAACAGATGCATCAATCTTTGATATTTCTTCCATGGCAATAACATAACTTAGGGTATCCATACCACTGCC
This sequence comes from uncultured Flavobacteriales bacterium, assembly GCA_943788115.1. GTDB lineage: Bacteria > Bacteroidota > Bacteroidia > Flavobacteriales_D > Parvicellaceae. The sequence goes on along the minus strand of CALSPA010000005.1, from coordinate 187,997 downwards.
ACCATATTTAGGATCAACCATCATACCCATAAAACCAAGCTCTCCCAATTGTTTTAGTTGATCTAATGGAACAATTTGATCTCTGTCTCTATCAATTACACCAGCTTTACAAGCATTTTCGGCAAAATCTCTTGCTGCATCTTTTACAGCTAAATGTTCTTCTGAAAGTTGAAAATTCATAATTTTATTTTTTTTTGAAGTCAACAAATTTAGTTCATATATTCACTTGATAAAAGAATGTCAAAGGTTTTTATGAAACAATACCATGCTATAGGCTTAATGTCTGGAACTTCATTTGATGGTTTAGATATCGTCTACTGCTGTTTTAAACATAATAAACACTGGGACTTTAATATAATTCACAGTGAATGTGTTGAATATAGCAAACCTTGGATTAGTAAAATTTCAAAGGCAAAAGACCTTAACGCAAAAGATTTTTTACTTCTAAATAAAGAATATGGGCATTATTTAGGCGAAAAAGTAAATTTTTTCATCCAAAACAACAAAATAACTGAACTCAATTGCATTAGTTCACACGGACATACCATTTTTCATGAGCCAAATAATGGACTAACCTTTCAATTAGGCTGTGGTGCAGCAATTGCTTCAACAACAAACAAAAAAGTTGTTTCAGACTTTAGAAAATTTGATGTTTCTATAGGTGGACAAGGCGCCCCACTTGTACCTTTTGGTGATGAATTTTTATTTAACAAATACAGTTACTGTCTAAACCTTGGCGGGATAGCAAATATTTCTTATTCAGAAAAAGAAACTAGAATTGGAGGTGATATAACTTTTGCGAATATGGCAAGTAATTATTTAGCACAAAAAATTGGTTCAGATTTTGATAACAATGGTGAAATAGCAGCATCTGGAACAGTTAATAATGAATTACTTTCTCAACTCAATTCAAATGTTTTTTTTAAAAAAAAAATGCCAAAATCTTTAGCTAGAGAAGATTTTGAAAACTGGTTTTCAACTATCTTTGAAAATAATAAAAAAATAACAATTCCTGATCAATTGGCCACTTTAGGGCTTCACTTAACAAACACAATTAGCAATTCGATAACTAATAACAAAAGAGATGTTTTAATAACAGGTGGAGGAGCACACAACAAATACTGGATTAACCTGCTAAAAAGTAAATATAAAATAGAATGTATATTACCACATAAAGAGATTATAAATTTTAAAGAAGCATTAATTTTCGCATTTTTAGGAGTGATAAGATTAGAAAGTGGAACAAATGTTTTAAGTTCAGTTACAGGAGCTAAAAGAGATAATATTGGTGGAATTATTCATTTTGGGTAAAAACTTACTATCAGACTTTTTATAAATAAAATAAGATTAATTATATAAGCTCAATATTTTTCTAAATTTGCTTTCTCAATAATTTAAAACAAATGAAAGAATTACTTCAAAAATTTGAAAACAAAACACCTGAAATTGTTTTTAACTGGAAAGATGCTGAAACAGAAGCTGAAGGATGGGTAGTTATCAATTCGCTTAGAGGTGGTGCTGCTGGTGGTGGCACAAGAATGAGAAAAGGATTAGATAAACATGAAGTTACATCTCTTGCTAAAACAATGGAAGTAAAATTCACAGTTTCTGGCCCACCAATTGGAGGTGCTAAATCTGGGATAAATTTCGATCCTAATGACCCAAGGAAAGCTGGTGTTCTAAAAAGATGGTATCAAGCAGTTACCCCACTACTTAAGCATTATTATGGGACTGGTGGTGACTTAAATGTAGATGAAATACATGAAGTAATTCCAATTACAGAAGATTGTGGTGTTTGGCACCCTCAAGAAGGTGTCTTCAATGGTCACTTCCAGCCAAGAGAAGCTCAAAAAATTAATAGAATAGGTCAACTAAGACAAGGAGTCCTAAAAGTAATTGAAAATGATTCTTACTCACCAGCTGTTTCAAGAAAATATGTTGTAGCAGATATGATTACTGGATATGGAGTGGCTGAATCTGTAAAACATTATTACAACATTTATGGTGGAGAATTAAAAGGTAAAAAGATAATCGTACAAGGCTGGGGAAATGTTGGGTCTGCTGGCGCCTATTACTTAGCACAAGAAGGAGCTGTAGTTGTTGGAATTATTGATCGTGTTGGTGGCTTAATAAATAAAGATGGCTTTAGTTTCGAAGAAATAAAACAACTATTTTTAAACAAAAACGGCAATGCTTTAAATGCAGAAAACATGCTTTCCTTTGAAGAAGTAAACGATAAAATATGGGATTTAGATGCTGAAATATTCATTCCTTGTGCTGCTTCTAGATTAATTACAAAAGATCAAATTGATCGAATGATTAATACAGGAATTGAAGTTATAGCACCTGGAGCAAATGTTCCTTTTGCAGATCCTGAAATATTTTTTGGCCCTATTGCCGATTATACTGATTCAAAAATCAGTGTTATTCCCGATTTTATTTCTAATTGTGGGATGGCTAGAGTCTTTGGATATTTAATGAGCAATGACATTGGAGTGATTGAAGATGAAGCAATTTTCGAAGATACTTCTAAAACTATAAAAGATGCTTTACAAAATGTTTATAATAACAATAACTCAAATGAAAGAATTTCTAAAACTGCATTTGAAATTGCTTTAAAACAACTAATCTAATTTATTATGGAACTAATTATAGTAATCATATTTATACTCGGCTATCTAGCCATAACTCTTGAGCATTCTCTAAAAATAGACAAGCTTATTCCTGCCTTATTAATGATGGCTCTCGCTTGGGCATGCGTAGCGATTGGAATTGATGGTTTTGAAAATTGGTTTGATTCAGGAAATCATGAAATGGTTAAAGACTTTGCTAATTTACCATTAGAAGGGCACCATGGAGAAGCATCTAAAATGGAATGGTTTGAAAGTACTCTTCTCATCATTTTGGAAAAACTTGCGAAATATTAATCTTCTTGGTTGGAGCAATGACAATAGTCGAAATTATAGATCACTTCAATGGTTTTTCAACAATAAAAGGTTTATCAAAACAAATCAGAAAAAACATTGCTTTGGATCATGTGTATTCTTGCTTTTATTTTATCTGCTATCATAGACAACTTAACTGCTACAATCGTTTTAATAACAATTCTTAGAAAATTAGTTCCTGAAAATAAGATAGAATTTGGTTTGCTGGTTTAATTATTATTGCTGCTTAATGCAGGTGGTGCTTGGTCTCCTATTGGAGATGTAACAACTACTATGCTTTGGATGGGTAAAAAGTGACGACAATACAGCTAATCAAACTACTTATAGTTCCATCTTTTGTTTGCATGATAATACCAACTTTTATTGCTGGCTTCATGAAACCGTTTAAAGGTAAATTTGAAGCTCCAGCAACAGAAGGGGAACAAAATAGTAAAGGCCCATTAATGCTCTATTTAGGTTTATCACTTATTGTATTTGTTCCTATTTTCAAAACTCTTACTCACCTACCTCCTTATGTTGGAATGATGCTTTCACTATCAATTGTAGCTTTAGTAGCTGAAATTATAAGCTCTAGAGAATTTAGTATTACTGGTGCAAATGGAAAATCAAAAGAAAAAAGTCACCATGATAGCCCTACTTTCGGGGCCCTATCAAAAATTGAAATGCCTTCTATTTTATTTTTCTTGGGTATTTTAATGACTGTTGCAGCACTAGAATCTTTGGGTCTTGTTTTTACATTTGGGAAAGATGTTTTAGAGGCAATTGATTCTAATACTTTTGTTTTATTATTAGGAGCTGGTTCTGCTGTAATTGACAATGTCCCACTGGTTGCTGCAAGCATGGGAATGTTTGATATGACAACAGTAAATGAGAGTGGAGAATTGATTTATGGAGCTGACAGTGCTATTTGGCACTTTATAGCTTATGCAGCAGGAACTGGAGGCAGCATGTTAATTATAGGTTCTGCGGCCGGTGTAGTTGCCATGGGAATGGAAAAAATATCATTTTTCTGGTACTTAAAAAAAATAGGTTGGCTAGCATTAATTGGGTATTTAACAGGCGCTGGTGTATTTCTATTTATGCAACAATATATTTTTTAATAATATAATTTCTATTTTTCCGTTTAAATCTTACAATTATGACATTTAATTTTTCAGAAATATTATTCAAAGTTCAAGACACCATCGCTGATAGCTCTGGGATTTCACTTGATTTAGAACAAAGTGAACAAATTTCACTTTGGCAGCTAATATGGGGTTATGACTCCATGACTGATGAATACAGCATAACAAGTATGATTGTTATGTCTTTACTCTTTATATTTTCTATAGTTGCTGTTTATATTTTTATTGAACGATTTCTAGCTGTTCAAAGAGCTTTAAAAGGTGAAAATGATTTTATGAATAAAATAAACAATTATGTTTCTGATGGTAAATTAGATTTAGCTAAACAATTGTGCCAATCTACCGAAAACCCAATAGCTAGAATGGTTGAGAAAGGACTAAATAGAATTGGTAAACCAATGAAAGACATTACCACATCAATCGAAAATGTCGGAAAATTAGAGATAAGTAAACTTGAAAGACGATTATCAATGTTAGCAACCATTTCTGGTGTTGCACCTATGCTTGGCTTTTTAGGAACAGTTCTCGGGATGGTAAAAGTTTTTCAAAACATGTCTAAAGAAAAAACATTTGAAATCGCAAGTCTTTCTGGAGGAATAATGGAAGCCATGATTACCACAGTGGGAGGTCTTATCGTTGGTATTATAGCGTACATGGCCTACAACTATCTTGTAAGTAAAGTAGAAAAGGTTATCCACAACATGGAAGGCGCATCATTAGAATTTTTAGATATTCTTGAAGCACCTGGTAAATAAAAAGGATGAATTTCCGTTCCGAAAATAAAGTAAAAATTGAAGGGGGAATGTCTACCATGACAGACCTCGTCTTTCTTTTATTGATTTTTTTCATTGTTATTTCTACACTTATAACAGCAGGAGTTAATATTGATGTTCCAAAAAATGGTGGGAGCTCTTCAGATAAAAAAATTCTAGAAGTAAACATTAATGACAATAACGAATATTTTATAAATGGAAAAAGACAACCCATTAAAAGTGAGGATATTGAAAAGAAAATACTTCAGAACATAGGAAAAGACAGTATTATTTCACTGTATGGTTCATCAAAAAGTGATTGGGAAGCATCTGTTTATATTATTGATTTAGCCAAGCACAATAATTTTAAAATTGTAATGAATTCTGAAAAATAATTTTAATTCTTGAATTTAAAAAAATCAAATAACATCAAAATCGAAGGAGGTATGTCATCCATGACAGACCTTGTTTTTTTATTACTTATATTCTTTATTATAATTTCTACTATGGTTAACACGTCTCATGAAATTGAGCTTCCTTCAAGTAGTGGAGACCCTTCATTGACATCTCCAGTTAAAGTGTATGTAAACAATGAAAACACATATTTCATTAACAGTAACATGACTCCAATTCCAGGTAGAAAACTAGAAGATGAAATCCTTAAAATAATTGGAGAAAATAAAACGATTGAATTATTAGCTGATAAAAGTACTGATCGTCAATTTGCATACGATGTTATTAAAATTGCTAAAAACAATTCTCTTAAAATTGTAATTAAAACAAGAATTGCCAAATAAATTGGATTTTATTAAACGCATAGATAAAAGGACCGGATGGATAGTAACTGTAATTATTCACATAGGATTATTATTATTTATTTTCTTGAATAAAGGCTGTGTTCAAATACAAGATCCCCCTCAATTTACCTTAGAAGAGCTTATTGTATTAGATTTCTCCGAATCTGGAGGGGGAAATGCTGGTGCACCACCAAAAATAACTCCAATTGAAGCAGAGTCTAGTAGTAAAGAAGAAGCAACACAAGAAGATTCTCCAGTAGAGTCTCAAAGTGGTAATGTTGAAGGAAGTGCCAGTGGCGAACAAGAAGCCGAAGTCGATGAACCAAAAAACGATTTCAGTGATTTATTTGGATCTGGAAATAGCAACAATGGAAATGGAACAGGAGAAGGTAGTGGAGGTGGAATGGGAACTGGAGATGGTCCCGGAACTGGAGGAGGAATTGGTGATGGTTCAGGAAGAGGTGTCATTGGAAATCCTGAGGTAATTAACCTTAATAATAAATGGGAAGGTTATGTAATGGTAGAATTTATAATCGATAGAAATGGCAATGTAGTTTCTACTAAAGTTCTTCATCCCCATCCGAAAACAACCATAACCTTATCCAGCATTGACAAAAAGTTCATAGAAAATGATTGTAAATCTAAATTCAAGTTTACTCCAAGTTCTAAAGCAGAAGTGAAAGACAGGGTTTTCAAAAGAATGAAATACACCTTAGAATAATGTCTAATTACCAAGATATTCTTGAGTATCTGTTCAATCAATTTCCACAGTATCAAAAAATAGGTAAAAAGGCTTTCAAAGCTGATTTAACTAACATTACTTCATTGTGTAAGATAGTAGGAAACCCTCAAACAAACTTAAAATGCATACATATTGCAGGAACCAACGGCAAGGGTTCAACCGCTCATATGCTAGCATCGGTATTACAGGAAGCAGGAAATAAGGTCGGAATATTTACCTCCCCTCATATGGAAGATTTTAGAGAAAGAATTAAAATAAATGGACATGAAATTTCAAAAAAAACGGTCATTGAATTTGTAAAACAACATAAAGAATCGTTTAAGGATGTAAATCCCTCATTTTTTGAATGGACAACTGTGTTGTCATTCTATTATTTCAAGCAACAAAAAATAGACATTGCCATTATTGAAACAGGATTAGGTGGTAGATTAGATTCTACCAATATTATAACTCCCCTACTATCAATTATTTCTACAATTGGAAAAGATCATGAAAACATTTTAGGCAACAGTATTGAAGAGATTGCATTTGAAAAAGCTGGGATTATTAAAGAAAACACACCTACAATTATCGGAACACAGATAACTGGAGATGCTTTAAGGATTATAGAAAGAGTTGCAAAAGAAAGAAAATCAACTCTTTACATTGCTGATAAATACGGACTTGAAACAGATTTAAAAGGAGATTTTCAAAAAATCAACACTGGCATTGTCAGTAAAACTATTGAGCTTTTAAAATCAAGTATGACAATTTCATCTATACATCTTAAAAAGGGATTATTAAATGTTTCAAAAAACACATCACTTAGAGGAAGGTGGGAAATATTAGATACCAAACCATTAATTATTGCTGACATAGGACACAACGTTCAAGCATTTAAAATGATACAGCATGAGCTTAAAAAATACAGTAATAAGAAAATCTATTTGATTTTGGGGATTTCTGATGACAAGAATATTGATCAAATGCTCACTTTTCTACCAAAAAACATTAATTATATTCTTACCAAACCAAAAACTGAAAGAGCAATCCCTACAAGTAAGTTAAAAAATAAAATGAAAAATTTTAATTCTATCCTTCAAATACCTGACTCTAATAAAGCATTTACTCACGCTAAAAAGCAGGCAAAAGAGAATGATTTAATTTTTATTGGAGGAAGTGCTTTTTTAGTTGCTGAAATTCTAAGTGATTTTTTTCCTTCATAATTTGTTGAACTATCAAAAATAGATATATTTGCACTCCTTAATTAAGGGCGATTAGCTCAGTTGGTTCAGAGCACCTCGTTTACACCGAGGGGGTCGGGGGTTCGAATCCCTCATCGCCCACTAAAGCTTCAGTTTACTGGAGCTTTTTTATTTTTAGGGCAATTAGCTCAGTTGGTTTAGAGCGCTTGCTTGACAGGCAAGAGGTCACCGGTTCGAATCCAGTATTGCCCACATCTGTTATTTTGCTCTTTATTGCAAATAATAAAAATCATTTGGACACTAATTAAGTACCAACCTAAACCTTAAATATATTTACCAAAATGTATTTTAACTTTAATTCATTTGATTTATTCAGCTAAATCAATGGTTTTTAACATCTTCAAGGCGAATTAAGTGTGTTTTAAATCAATTTTTACACTTTTCGGCTATTTTTTGAGTTTTTGCAAATTCAAGATTAAAGACAATTGTATTTATAATAAAGAATTAAAGAAATTTCATTTTTTTAAAACTTCATTGTTTTCGTTTATTATTGCATTTTTGTAATAATGATAAAGAAATTTCTAAGGATAGCCGTATATTTTAGTTCAATAATATGTCTTTTATTAACTGGCTATTTTTTTCGTAATAGCGACTTTGAAATTAGATTAAAACAGCGTTATGGTAGATTTATTGAATCAATAGCGATAAAAACTAAAGAGCATAAAGAGTTAGCAAAAAAAGTTAATCCAAAATCTATTAAATTAATATTAACTCAAGATAACTTGAAAATATTAAATGAGCAAAGAAATTTCGCTTATGATATTGGTTCAAGATATTCTAGCCATCCTGATTTCACAGGTTACATTAAGGGTAAAATGGTTGTGAATAATGATACAATGAAAATTAAGTTACGTTTAAAAGGATTATTTACTGATCATTACATAGACCCCTTAAAGTGTTCCTATAAAATTAAAATTTTAGATGGTGGGAACTTTTTGGGGATGAAAAAATTTGCTATTCAGCATCCATTTACAAGAGGATATATGAATGAGTGGTATTTACATAAATTACTCAACTATATCAACACTATTTATTTACGATATGAATTTATTAATGTTTCAATAAACGGAAGGGACTCTGGCATATATGCAATTGAAGAAAATATGCATAAAAATCTAATTGAAAACAATAAATTAAAAGAAGGTCCTATTTTACGTTTTAATGTTGAAGGTGAAGGCTCAATGTTCTTTCATGACATATCACCCTATAATAAGAAAAGTTTTAAATCAGACACAAATTTATTAAAGCAATATAAACATGCTAAAAAAATGTTGCTGGAATTTAGAAATGGAAAAAGAAAAACTTCAGAAATCTTTCACAATAAAAAAATGGCTAAAGTATATGCATTATGTGATTTATTAGGGCATCATCATGCAACACATCCTTTCAATTTGAAATTTTACTACAATCCTATAACTACTTTAATCGAGCCGATTATATATGACAATCAATTTATTAATCCAATAGAAAATGAAGGGTTATTAGGAAACTTGAAAAGCGTTGAAGCTCCAATAAAAAACAATGGCGAAATACAATATAAAAATGACCCCTTTAGTGAAAGACTATTTAATGATTCAGCTTTTTTCATAGCTTATATACATTATTTAAATGAATATACTGACAACAATTGGCTTTCATTATTTTTTAAAAAAAACAATGAAGAAGCTCAAATTCAAAAGCAAATTATCTGGAAATCTTATCCTGAATATGACTTTAATAAAAAAAGTGTTTTGTTTCAGAATCAAAAAAAAATAAAAGGAATTTTAAACACTTATATATTACCTGAAATAAAAGACAACTCGTTAATAAAACAAAAAGACAAAAAATTTATTTCTATAAGAAACAAAAATGAATTACCAATTGAACTTCTTTCTGTTTCAATTAATGGAAGTGAAATAACTAATTGCTACCATTTATTACAACCCAACTTCATTAACGAATTACCAAAATATCAAACAATTGAATTTAAAGATGAATTAAATAGTATAGTGCCCTCATGTTATCAGATAATTAATTGCCCACATGCAGATGTTGTCCTTAAATACAGGTATCTAGGAATAAATGATATTAAAACAACTAATTATCGCTTAAAGATTAAATTTTAAAGCGATTCAAAGTCAATCAGTACTTATAGAATTTAAAACTGACTTTAACTTGGAAACAATAATCAATCTTTCACTTCATTTTTTAGTAATTTAGATTATTCAAAATTAAATCATATTAATTGTGGAATTCAAAAGATTTAAAAGAAAGGGTGTCATTTTCAATAACGATAGTCAAGGCATTGGTTTAGAAGTGAAATTGGGAAAAAAGTTAAAGGTTTTTAGAATAGAAAGGTCTAAAGAACAAGAGGATAACTCATTTGATTATTCAATTTTCAATGGTCAACAGAAGATTGAAGGTGTTAAAAAAAATGAAATAATTACTTTTTTAGAAGGAAAAGAATCTGAATATTCATTTTTTGATGGAGAGCTTAAACTTTGGACGATAATTAAGTAGTACAAATGTTTTAGTTAGAAATCATTTATTTGAACTGAATTTTCATGAAAAAAGTATATCATCTAAAAAATTGTAACACTTGTCAACGAATTATAAAAGAGCTCGATTGGAAAAATGAAGCTCAAGAAATTCGTTCAGAAAAAATCACAGCAACTCAGCTTGATGAAATGGCCAAGCTAGCAGGTTCATTTGAAGCGCTTTTTTCAAAGAGATCTATCAAATACAGAACTATGGAGCTTAAGAACAAAACCCTTAATGAATCTGATTATAAGCAGCTTATTTTAGAAGAAGACACCTTCCTAAAGCGACCTGTTTTTATAGTAGAAGATGAAATTTTCATAGGGAATTCTAAAGCGATTGTTGAGGCCTTAAAGCAAAAGCTTAACGATTAACTTTTGTTCAAAAAACTACGAATACCCCATACCTGATATAGAATAGAAAAAATAAAAGTGAGTACTATTATTTTTTGTGCCACAACCTGTAGAATTAAATCACTTTCTGTGTAAATAGCACCTGGTCCTATCTGAGGGCCAAAAAATATAATTACCAAATAAATGGCTAAAAAAACAATGAAAAGCACATAACCTAGTGCATATTTATTGGGAATAAATTCGGATTTATAAACAGCTAATGCATGGAAAATACAAAGAAAAAGAAGTGTAAGAAATGCTCCATTAGCAAAAAAAACATGCCAACCAAAATGTAAATCATGAGGAACTAAACCAACTCCAGCATATAATATTCCAGCAAGAACTCCTAAAGGTTTTGATATTTTAGAATTCTTCAAAGCTGAAAGACTATCACCAGCAAAAACAAATAATTTTTCAAAATAGAGATAAAACATAACAATAGTAAAACCTATCAAAAGTAGAGAACCATTAAACAACAGCATTGAAGGCGTATTGTCTTCTTTTATGGCAAAAGGATTGGTCTCATCAGAGTTAATGGTAAAGGTTCCTAGTTCACTTAAAAAATTATGTGTGAAAGAATAAGAATCACTCTCAAAACCTATACCCTCTCTAATAGATCCAGGATAAACAATAGCTGCTATTATTGTAAATACAAAAAATAAGCTAATGGCAAAAGCAGGGAATTTAACTAAATAGAAGGCTATTTTTGATTTCATATTTAAATTTATTCTTCAATTTAATAAACATTCAACATCCAATTAAAAACAATTAACTATTTTCAATAAAAAAAACAATGAGAGTTTTTATTTCCTTGCTTATGCTTATGTTTATCAACGACTATCTTTCTCAAGATATTAACAAGCAAATAGAAGGCAGCTGGCAGGTAAAACAAATAGATGGTAAAATCTTTAAGGGTGGCGTAATTACCTATTTTGAATTTAACAGCCAACAAGAAATTTTCGCTAAAACTATTGATCGTAAAGCTCATGGCCATTTAGAAAAAGACACATTTATAGGGAAGTATATAGTCGAAAATAACAAAGCTTATTACAAAACAAATGATTCCTATTTTCTAATAACAATAAATAATTCAATTGAGCAACAAATGATAATTAATGAATATAAAGTTACAGACGGGTTTGCTGAAAAAGAGGTTCACCAAATCTCCTACCTTACAAAAAAAGACTAATCTTTAAGCTTTGGGTTGTTCTTATGTCTTAAAGCGTCTCTAACACTTTTTTTATCCAAACTTTTATTTAAGGCATCTTCTAAATTAACACCGGTTTGATTGGCCAAACAGATTACAACGAAAAGAACATCTGCCAACTCTTCACTTAGCTCTTTACCTATATCGGATTTTTTTTCGCTTTGTTCACCATATTTTCTGGCAATAATTCGAGCAACCTCTCCAACTTCTTCAGTTAAAATAGCCATATTGGTGAGCTCATTAAAATAACGAACACCTGTGTTTTTTATCCAATCATCTACTACTTTTTGTGCTTCAATTATAGTCATTATTCTTTGTTTTTTGAGTCCAAACATACAGTTACAGGCCCATCGTTTAGTAATTCAATTTGCATATTGGCACCAAACACACCTGTTTCTACATAAATAGATAATTCTTTTAATGCAGCTATAAATTTATTGTAAAAAAATTTAGCATTATCTGGATCTGCAGAATTAACAAATGAGGGTCTGTTCCCTTTTTTAGTAGATGCATAGAGTGTAAATTGGCTTACTAAAAGAATACTCCCATTAACATCTACAATAGAATTATTCATCTTACCTGTCTGATCAGGAAAAATTCTCATATTGACTAATTTATTTATTAGCCAAGTCAAATCAGTATCAGTATCATATTTTCCAACACCAATAAAAACAAGTAGCCCTTTTTTTATTCTACCAACTTCATTTTCATCAACATAAACTGCTGCTTTTGAAACTCTTTGAATAACTAGTCTCATGTTAATAATTTAATGCTCTGTAGGTTTCTTTTTCATCATCGTTGTACATTGAATAATAACTTTGATACCTAGATTCAGCTATTCCACCTAAATTAACAGCTTCAATTACAGCACACCCAGGCTCATTTATATGAACACAATTGTGAAACTTACATTCACTAGAGATTTCAAACATTTCAGGGAAATATTGAGACAATTCTTCTTTTTCTAAATCGATTAACCCAAACCCTTTTATCCCGGGCGTATCAATTAGCTGAATAGATTCTGTTAAATCAAACATCTCAGCAAATGTTGTTGTGTGCTTTCCTTTAGAGTGTGCTTCAGAAATCTCGCCTACGGCTAGCTTAAGTGATGGGTTCATAGAATTAATCAACGATGACTTTCCAGCACCACTATGACCCGAAAAAAGAACAATCTTATTCTCTAACTTTTCTTTTAATTTATCTATGAAAAGATTATTTTTTGCAGATGTAACTAGACATTCAAAACCAATTTTTTCATAGCAAGCGATTAAATCTTCTAAGTGCTCCTTATCTTTAATTGAGTATAAATCTGATTTATTAAAAACAATTAAAAGTGGTATATCATATGCTTGGGCAGTTACTGAAAACCTGTCAATAAAGCCAGTTGATGTAGTTGGATTTGAAACTGTAGCAATTAGCACACATAAATCAATATTTGAGCCAATAATATGTGCCTCCTTAGATAGATTAACAGATTTTCTAATCATGTAATTTTTCCTAGGATGAATTTCTTCAATCCAGCCACATCCATCCTCTTTAACTGTGTATGACACCCAATCTCCAACAGAAATTGGATTAGTAGTTTTAATATCCTTATTTCTAAATTTTCCTTTAATTCTAGCTTCAATAAAGACACCATCAGTTTCCTTTATAACATACCAGCTCCCGGTAGAACGATACACTAAACCCTTTTTTAAATCCATTTAAAAACTCTTAATTTCATCATAACAAACCAGAAAATTTATTTTTTTAAAACATAAAGTTAACTTCGTGTTATATTACAATTGCAAGTAACTAAATAAAATGGCTCTATCACTTAAAAATATTACTAAAATATACAATGGGCAAAAAGCTCTTGATAATATATCCTTTGAAATTAATCGTGGCGAAATAGTTGGGTTTTTAGGACCAAATGGAGCTGGAAAAACAACTACAATGAAAATTATCAGTTGTTTTATTCCCTCTACTGATGGAGAAACCAGAGTATGTAATATTGATGTTAATAAGAACCCTTTAGAAGTTAAGAAGATAGTAGGATATCTTCCTGAAAATAATCCTCTATATACAGAAATGTATGTAAAAGAATTTTTATTATTTATAGCAGACGTTCATGGAATAAAAAACAAAAAAGAAAGAGTAGAACAAATGATAAATTTAGTTGGACTTGAAAAAGAACAACACAAAAAAATTGAAATGCTCTCAAAAGGATATAAACAGCGAATTGGACTGGCCCAAGCAATGATGCATAATCCAGACGTATTAATATTAGATGAACCCACTAGCGGCTTAGACCCTAATCAATTAGTAGAAATAAGAAAATTAATAAAAGAATTTGGCAAAGAAAAGACGGTTTTACTTTCCACACACATCATGCAAGAAGTAGAGGCCATTTGTGACCGAGTAATTATCATTAAAGAGGGTAAAATAGTAGCTGATGAAGGCGTTGATACCATCCAAAAAACTAATCAAACTGTTCAGGTTATTCAAGTAGAATTTGACAAAGAAGTATTAGAAAAAAAATTAAAGGCAATTAATGAAGTTTCTAGAATTAAAAATATTGGAGATAACTCATGGTTAATTGAATCAAAAAGTAAGACTGATCTAAGAGCTTCAATAGCAAAATTCGCAAATGAAGAAGGTCTCTTAACTTTAACTCTCAAGAAAGAAGAAGACAAACTTGAAGATATTTTCAAAAAATTAACTAAATAAAATTTCTAAACTCGTTGATTTTTATATTTTTGCTCTCAATATAGGTGGAATGATTTGATTGCTTGCAACCACAATAAAAAAGCTAAAATTTTTTTCTTGCAAACACCCCTTTCTTTTTTACCATATTTTTACTAATTATTTAAAAATTAATACGTTTAAAACATGTCTTACTTATTTACATCCGAGTCTGTTTCTGAAGGACATCCAGACAAAGTAGCAGATCAAATATCTGATGCCTTAATCGACAATTTCCTTGCTTTTGATCCAGAGTCTAAAGTTGCTTGTGAAACATTGGTTACAACAGGTCAAGTAGTTCTAGCTGGAGAAGTTAAATCAACTACCTATTTAGATGTGCAGAAAATTGCAAGAGACGTAATTAATAAAATTGGATATACTAAAAGTGAATACATGTTTGATGGAAACTCTTGCGGAGTTTTTTCTGCAATTCATGAACAATCTCCAGATATTAATCAAGGTGTTGAAAGACAAAATAAAGAAGAACAAGGAGCAGGTGACCAGGGAATGATGTTTGGCTACGCAACCAATGAAACAGAAAGCTACATGCCTCTACCATTAGAGATATCTCACCTTCTTTTAAAGAGAGCTTGCAGAGTTAAGACGAGAAAATAATGAAATCACCTACTTAAGACCAGATTCAAAATCTCAAGTTACTATTGAATATTCTGATGATAATAAACCAGTAAGAATAGATGCAATTGTAATCTCTACCCAGCACGATGATTTTGCTGATGAGCAGCAAATGCTAGATAAAATCAAAGATGATGTAATTAACATACTAATTCCAAGAGTAAAAGCTAAGCTTCCTTCACACATACAAGTTTTATTTAATGATCAAATAACTTTTCACGTAAACCCTACCGGTATATTTGTTATTGGTGGTCCTCATGGAGATACAGGTCTTACTGGAAGAAAAATAATCGTAGACACTTATGGTGGAAAAGGAGCTCACGGTGGTGGTGCTTTTTCTGGAAAAGACCCAAGTAAGGTTGACCGTTCTGCTGCATATGCGACTAGACACATTGCTAAAAATGTAGTTGCTGCAGGATTGTGTGACGAAGTACTTGTACAAGTAGCTTATGCAATAGGTGTAGCAAAACCAATGGGACTTTACATAGACACTTATGGGACTTCTAAAGTAAGCCTATCCGATGGAGAAATTGCTAGAAAATTAGAAGCTATTTTTGACATGCGTCCTTATGCAATAGAAACTAGATTTAACTTACGAACTCCTATATATTCTGAAACAGCTGCTTATGGGCATATGGGCAGAGAATGTAAAGAAATTCAAAAAGAATTTAAAGATGCAGCAGGTAGAACTCAAAAAGTAACTGTAAAACTTTTTCCTTGGGAAGAATTGAATTATACTGAAAAAGTAAAAACAGCATTTAGCTTGTAATTACTAAATCTAACAACTTATTAAAAGCTCCATCTATTGGGGCTTTTTTTATTTCTTTCTAAAAAATATACGAATGGGAACACCGTTTAGGTTAAAATGCTCTCTTAGCTGATTCTCTACATATCTTTTATAAGGATCTTTTATGTATTGAGGCAGGTTGCAGAAAAAAGCAAATGATGGTGAGTGAGTAGGAAGCTGAGTTACGTACTTTATTTTAATGTACTTGCCTTTGTAAGATGGAGGAGGGTTTTTCTGAATGGCCTCCTGCATAATCTCATTTAGTTTTGAAGTAGGTATTTTCTGTGTTCTATTTTCAAAAACTTCCATTGCTGTTTCGAGAGCTTTATGAATCCGTTGTTTATTAAGAGCCGATATAAATACAATTGGTAGGTCAGTAAAAGGTGCCAACCTTTCTTTTATTGCTTCTTCATATTTTTTAGTAGATGATGTGTTTTTATCTATTAAATCCCATTTATTTACAAGAAGTACTATTCCCTTTTTATTTTTTTCTATTACTGAGAAAATACTTAAATCTTGATTTTGTATGGGTTCATTTCCATCGATCATAAAAAGACAAACATCACAATCTTCAATTGTTCTAATTGACCGCATCACAGAATAAAACTCAATGTCTTCATGAACTTTACTTTTCTTTCTAATTCCAGCGGTATCTACCAGCACCATATCGAAACCAAAAGCAGTATATCTTGTATCTATAGAATCTCTTGTTGTACCAGAAATATCGGTTACTATATTTCTTTCTTTTCCAAGTAGCGCATTGGTAAGGGATGACTTTCCAACATTTGGTTTACCCACAACAGCTATTCTAGGGAGCCCTAAGTCCTCAATTGGCTCATCATCCTCAAATTTAGAAACCATTAAATCTAGTAAGTCTCCAGTACCTGCACCATTAATAGAGCTAATACCAAAAACCTCTTCTAGACCAAAATTGTAAAACTCATAGACAGAATTTTGTCGTTCGTTATTATCTACTTTGTTAGCTACCACGATTACCGGCTTTACAGACCTTCTAAGTACAGCAGCTACTGCTTGATCTAAATCGGTAATCCTGTTTCAACATCTACCATAAAAACACCACATTGGCCTCTTCAATGGCAATTTCTACTTGTCTTCTAATCTCTGCTTCAAAAATATCGTCTGATCCTGTTATATAACCTCCTGTGTCAATTACAGAAAATTCTTTTCCATTCCATTCCGACTGGCCATAGTGGCGGTCTCTAGTTACACCACTCACCTCTTTTACTATGGCTTTCCTTGCACCTACCAACCTATTAAAGAGTGTTGATTTGCCCACATTGGGTCTTCCTACTATGGCTACTATATTGCTCAATTTATTTCGCTTAAAATTTAATGGGTGGCAAATTTAGACTTAATATCCGTATTTCTTTAGTTTGTCCTCTTTATTACGCCAGTCTTTATCTACCTTAATAAATAGCTCTAGGTGTACTTTGTTATCTACAAATTTCTCTATATCTAATCTAGAAGCAATTCCTAATTGCTTTATTTTCTCTCCTTTATGACCAATTAAAATACCTTTCTGGCTATCTCTAGAAACCATAATATTGGCTCTAATTTTAACAATTTTCTCTTCCTCTTTATATTCTTCTACCACTACCTCACAGGAGTAAGGAATCTCTTTTTTAAACTGCAATAAAATTTTCTCTCTTATAATTTCCGATATAAAAAAACGGGTATTTCTGTTAGTAAGCTCATCTTTACCATAATAGGCAGGAGATTCTGGAAGTAGCTCCACAATTCTGGGTAATATAAAATCTGCTCCGAGGTTATGAAGAGCAGAAATAGGAAGAATCTCTGCTTTTGGAAGTAGCACCTTCCATGCATCAACCTGCTCAACTAGTTTTTCAGCATCTGACTGATCGATCTTATTTATAAGCACCAAAACTGGTATTTCAAGATGTGCCAGCTTCTCAATTCTATCTTTTAGCTTTTCTGTAGACTCATAAATATCTGTCATTACAATGAGGATATCTGCATCCTTAATGGCTTCAGAGACAAACTTCATCATGTTCTCGTGTAGCTTATATCCTGGATCTATAATTCCTGGTGTATCTGAAAATACGATCTGATAATTATCATCATTGACAATACCCAGTATTCGATGACGCGTGGTCTGCATCTTAGATGTAATAATAGAGAGCTTCTCTCCTACCAGCTTATTCATTAAAGTAGACTTACCCACGTTAGGACTACCTATGATATTTACAAACCCTGCTTTATGCGACATTTTTCAAATTTAGTTTGCAAAGTTAAAAACAAAATTTACATTTGCAGTGCGGAGTGGAGCAGTTGGTAGCTCGTTGGGCTCATAACCCAAAGGTCACTAGTTCGAGTCTAGTCTCCGCAACTAAAGACGACTCATCGGTATTTTTTATCGGTGAGTCTTTTTTTTGACCCTCTGTATCCGTTGTTAAGTCTACGATATAAGAAAATAGAGATTGAATTTTATTTGTTCGATATTGTCTTGAAACTGGGTCAATCATTATACCCTCTGGAAACATCAATTTTTGTAACTTTTGTTTTTGAACCAAAGTCTATTTCCAAATACTACAACACTTCTTTAATAGCTTGTTTAAGATTCGATAATTCGATCAATCTGTCAACTAGATAAAGACACTTTTTTAAGCGTCTTTTTTTTTACTTAAATTTATAGCACTCAAATTAGAATTATTATGGCTATACCATTTTCTTTAATAGACAAAGCATACAATCAGCAAAACAACTTTGAGAATTTACAAGAACTAAAAAACAGTTCTGTAAAAGAAAGACTTAAAAGAATAAATAAAATAGCCAATTACATAAATGAGCCTAAAAACGTTGCAAAAATAACTGCTGCACTTAGTAAAGATCTTGGCAAATCAGAAGAAGAAGTTACGCTATCTGAAATTTATCCGTTGCTATTAACCATAAAAACAGTTACCAAAAACTTAAAAAGATGGAGCCAAGACGAATACCTCCCTACTCCACTTACCATGATAGGCTTAACCTCATCAATTAAGTACGAACCCAAAGGTCACGTACTAATAATTGGGCCTTGGAATTACCCTTTTATGCTATCGATAAACCCCTTAATATATGCCATTGCTGCTGGTAATGCTGTAATTGTAAAACCTTCAGAAATTGCAGCAAACACTTCTTCCTTAGTAAAAGAAATGATTTCAGAAATATTTCCAACAAATGAAGTAACCGTTATTGAAGGAGGAATAGAAGAAACCACCCATTTGTTGGCTAAAAAGTTTAACCACATTTATTTTACTGGAAGCCCAAATGTTGGTAAAGTAGTAATGGAAGCAAGTGCAAAGCACCTGTGCTCGGTTACTTTAGAGCTTGGCGGAAAATCGCCTGTAATTATAGACCAAACCACCAACATAAAAACTACTGCAAAAAAAATTGCTTGGGCAAAAACACTCAATTGCGGACAAACTTGCATTGCCCCAGATTATATACTCGTTAAAAAAGAGGTTGAAAAAGACTTTATAGCTGCCTACAAACAAGCCATAACTGAATTACTAGACCCCCAAAACAACGGTATAAACAACTCAGCATATTTTGGAAAGATCATTAACAAAAAAAATTATGACCGCTTAATTAACTTAATAGAAGATGCCAAAGAAAAAGGTGCTCTAGTTTCTGATTATTCGCTTGCTAGCAAAGAAAATAAATTTATTCCCCCTGTAGTTGTTGCTAATGCAAACAACAGCATGTCCATAATGAAAGAAGAAATTTTTGGGCCCTTGCTGCCAATTATCACTTTTGAGAGCTTAAATGATGTAATAACACAAATAAACGAGCTACCTAAGCCACTGGCCCTTTACATAATGAGTAAGAGTAGTAAAACTGTTGACCATATTATTAAAAACACATCTGCTGGCAACACCATGGTAAATGAACTGATGATGAATGTAGCTCACCCAGATCTACCCTTTGGAGGAGTAAACAATAGTGGAATAGGGAAATCTAATGGAAGGTATAGCTTTATTAATTTCTCCAATGAAAGAGGGCTAATGAAAAGAAAATGGGGTACACATAAATTCATCTACCCTCCATTTAATAAAACCATTTACAAGCTTCTTAAAATTATAGCCCGAGTTTAACATTATTGTTCTATCAGCTGACTAAATAAGCTTGTCTAGATTTTTATCTAATTTTCATAAAAACATTTTCAAATCAATATTCAACTTAAAATTAGGTTATCTATAAAGATTTCATTTAATTTTAAATGATGATACCTACTCATGATTCTGAAAAAACTCAACGAAAAGAAATTATCGTTGATAGGCTTAAAAAGTTAAATGGTTATGATTTCACACGTCCTCACAGGCATAATTATTTTGAACTTTTTTACTTTTTAAAAGGTGGTGGTTGCCATAAAATTGACTTTATAGATTTCCCAATAAAAGCAGGTTCTTTACATATTGTTGCTCCAGGTCAAGTTCATCAAATGAAACGAGAGATAGATTCTGAAGGTTTTGTTGTGTTGTTTGAATTAAACACACTAGAAGCTCCTTTAGCCATTCAAGATTTTTTATTTGAACACATTTGCATGGATGCTTCAGAAAAAAAATCTTCCTATAGCTTTTCAGAAAAACAAACCCCTATTCTAAACTCAAAAATTAAATCTATATGGGATTTATTTAACAATAAAGATGAGCTTTCTAAGCTTTCCATTAGAAATGAAATACAATCCTTATGTATTGCCTGTATGAGAATGGTGAAAGAGCCAGTAACAATAAAGCAATCAGAATACATGCAATTCAGAAAGTTACTTCACTCCAATTTTAGCACCATGAAAAAAGTTAAAGAATATGCTGCCGTATTGGGAATTACAGAAAAAACACTAAATGAAATTGTTAAAAAAAGTACTGGGCAAAGTACTAGTAGTATCATATATAAACAATTAATTATGGAAGCTAAAAGATTATTAAATACAAATATCTCTATCAAAGAAACTGCTTACTCTTTAAACTTTGATGATCCAGCTCATTTTTCCAAGTTTTTTAAAACAAAAACAGGGGTTTCACCTTCTAAATTTCAGAATTATACATAATTAAGTATTAATTATACATTGAATTACTGTACTAATGAATCTACTTTTGTTCTATAAATTGTTAATCCAAATACTATGAAAACAAAATTGATTTTAATTGTTGGACTGCTTTTCTGCAATGGCTTTATTTGTCAGACAACACAATGGACACAAGTAAACGTTCCAACAACTTTTGCATTGTATGATATTTCTTTTCCAACACCAACTATTGGTTACATTGGAGGAGATACTGGCACACTATTAAAATCTGTAGATAGTGGTCAAAACTGGAATCTTATAAACATTTCATTAGATAATGTTGCTGCTAATTATCCATTAGGGGCTATTCATGATTTAACTTTTATAAATGAAAATTATGGATATATGCTAATGGCAGATCCAAATTTCTCGTTGTTTTCTCCAAACCCATCAATGTCAAGCTTATGGGAAACTCAAAATGGCGGTTCCAACTGGAGACAGGTGGGGGGTAACAACAGCAGCTTGTTGTCTAGCTTAAATATGACTTCTTTATATGTAAAAGATACCAGCAATTTATTTCTTGGAGGACATGGATGGTTCTACAGTTCTGCAATTGTGGAGTACAATAATTCTACTTGGAATGGGAATTTAGCACTTTCTACATCTGCTAATTCAGTATGGCCAGCAGAAGTAACTGATATGGATTTCCATAATGCCCTTGGCCTTGCCACTACAAATGGACAGTATATATTGCGGTCTACTGATTATGGGACTACATGGGACACCATTAACGCTGGAATTGGAAATTTTGATCCAAATAATCCTTGGGCCGGAACCAATACTGTGCTCACTTCAATTGAAATAATTGATGCTTCTACGGCTTATGCTGGGTATAGGTATAATGATGGCGATTTCACCATGGGCTTATTAAAAACTATTGATGGCGGATTAACTTGGGATTTTGATATTGGCTCGGCTACATTTGCGTATCCAGATTTCACTTGCTTAAGTAGTACACAAAATGGAACCGTATATTCTGGTGGGATTATAAATTCTGGTGGTTCACCATCACAAGGTATTATTTTTGAAAGTTCATCTAATATTTTATGGAACTATTATTACTTTGACCAGGCTATTTACAACATCTCCACCAATGGATTAAACCAAACATTTGCTGTTGGAGAAAATGGATTTTTGGTAACCAATTCTGCAGTAATAAATTCAATTGAGCAAGAGCTCTCAGAACTAGACTTTGGGATTTATCCAAACCCTGTTCAAGAACAGCTTATTATTAAATTTAATTCTGAAATTAATGGGGAATTAATTCTTTACGATGCAGCCATGAAACAAACAGGTTTAACAAAGCTATTTTCTGGAATAAATACTATAATAAATGTTTCAAGTCTACCAAAAGGAATGTATTATTTAATGTTCACCAACAATAAACACAGAGCAATACAAAAGGTGATAAAATTATAAAATGGCAGCTTATATTTATTGTTCTATCAGCTGACTAACTTCTGCCCACTCTTCATATTTATTCTCAATGTCTTTTTTAAGTTTTTTCACCTGTTCTATTTTCTTTTGAAGTTCATTTTCATCAGAAGAATCTTGATAAATATAATCTTGCAGCTTAGATAAATCAGTTTCTAAACTTTCTATTTTCCTTTCAATTGTCTTTAAACGATTACTGAGCTTTTTAATGTTGACACCATCTTTAGAATTAGTCTTGTTAGGGTTTTGTTTTTTACTGGCAAAAGTTGTTTCATCAGAATAATAACTCTTTAAAAACTGGGTTAATCCTTCATAATATACTTTAAGCTCTCTATTATTAATATAGAAGACTTTGTCTGTTAGTCCATCTAAAAAATCTCGATCATGGGACACAATAACTAAAGTGCCAGTATAACTTTCTAATGCGTCCTTTAAGATTTCTTTAGAGACAATGTCTAAATGGTTGGTAGGCTCATCTAATATTAAAAAATTATAGGGTTCTAACAACAGTTTACACAAAGAAAGTCTTGTTTTCTCTCCACCAGAAAGCACCTTAACTTTCTTTTCAGCATCATCTCCACTAAATAAAAAAGAACCCAAAATTTGTCTGATTTTCTTTCTAATCTCTCCTACAGCAACATCATCGATAGTTTCAAAAACTGTTTTATTAGGATCAAGTTTGGACGTTTCATCTTGAGCGAAATAACCTATGTTTATGTTGTGACCTTGGATAACATCTCCTTCAAAAGAAATATCATTTACAATAGACTTAATTAAAGTTGACTTTCCAGTACCATTTTTACCTACTAATGATATTTTATCACCTCTAGAAACTGAGAATTCGACCTTACTGAGTATCTTTTTTTCAGGATATTCTTTTGATAAATTTTTTACTGTTAATGCTATTTTTCCTGATGGAATTGGTTCAGGAAAAGAAAACTTCATACCACCAGCTTCAAATGAGTCGATTTCTATATCTTCTAATTTATCTAGTTTCTTAATTAAAGATTGAGCAAATGAGGCTTTGTTTTTTTTTGCTCTAAATTTATTTATTAGCTGCTGGGTATGCTGAACATATTTTTCTTGATTTTTCTTAGCAGATATTTGCTGTAGTAATTCCTCTTCTCTTTGCTTAAGGTAACTGCTATAATTACAATTATAATCGTAAAATTTAGATTTAGAAATTTCAACTGTTCTATTGGTAATGTTATCTAAAAATTGCCTGTCGTGCGATATCAACAAAATTATACCACTATAATTTTTTAAATACCTCTCTAACCATTGTATAGATTCAATATCAAGGTGATTAGTAGGTTCATCCAGTAAAAGAACATCTGGTTTCTGAATTAATAGCTTTGCAATTTCAACTCTCATCTTCCAACCACCAGAAAACTCGTTATAAGGAAAATTTATCTCATTTTGATCGAATCCTAATCCTTTTAAGAGCATTTCAGCTTCTTTGTTAAGGTTGTCACCATCTAATTGAATAAGACGCTCATTTAAATCAGAAAGCTCATCTAAAATAGCTAAATAAGAATCAGACTCATAATCTGTTCGTGTAGTAAGCTGATCATTAATATCGTCTAAGCGATTATTGATAGTAACAACTTCATTGTTTGCATTAATAAGCTCATTGAAAATAGATGTGGAAGAATGATAGTCTAATTCTTGAGGAAGATAGCCTAGTTTAAAACCTTTAGAAATAGATATTTCTCCAGAAGATGATCGTTCTTGTCCCAGTATAAGCTTCATCAAAGTAGATTTTCCAGCACCATTCTTACCTGTGAGACCTATTTTATCTTTATTTTTAATTTGAAGTGTTACATTCTTGTAAAGGTCGTGACCTCCAAAATTTAATGATATGTTATTAAGTATTATCATAAAAAAAGCCCTCAAATGAGGGCTCTTATATAAGGTTAAAAAGTTTTAGAAATGCCAAACATCATGCTCAATATCAAACATTCTTTCTTTTATCTTTTCAGATTCTAATAGTGCATCTACACCTTTCCAGTTAGGGTATATTTGCCTGTCAAATACATTACTTTCCTTCTTTATGTAACTAGAAAATTCTCTTTTCCAGAAAAAGTCATCAAAACTCATTCTTTGAGCATCATTTTGAGGATTATAGACAAAATAATTTTGGAACATATATCTACATTCAGGAAAATACAACCAAAAAAGATTTTCAACACCTTCAACATTATTGGTTTCAGGGTTCACAAAATAAACAACCGGAGAAATACCGATTATTCTAACATCCATAACTGATCTTTGTTTGTCAAAAAACCAATCTTCCTTAATTTCATATCTAATGATATCTTTTGCGAAATAAGGCTCTACTGTATCCTTTTTAATTTCATTTCCTTCATCGTCCATTAGCACTTCACCTTCATCATCTCTCATTGTAAATGAAGTAGCTTTACCAAATTTCTCTTCCAATTTTTTTTTGTACTCAGGATCATTAATATTACCGTTAGCTGGCTTTATTGGAAATCTAAATTGATCATCCAAATCCAAACCGAGTTCATAACAAGTAATAGAACCTTCATTTAAAACACCTTGTCTAATAACATCCCACAAAGCCATTCTATCTGAAATAGGTGTTAATGGATAGTATAATTGATGATTTTGCTTTTCTCTAAGGTCTATAATTCGCCAAATTCTTTTAGACCACATAACATCAGCTTCTCTTAAATAAGTATATTGAACTACTCGTTTAGTCGGCACATGCTCTTGAACATAAACACCATCCAAAACATTAGACTCTAAATGACTTGGAAGTTGTGCAGATGCACTAAAACTAATCATTAAAAAAAGGATAAATATGTTACTAAATTTTTTCATAATTGACAAATTTATAGGCTTACTTAAGTGTTAATACGAGACCTGCGTCTAAAGGTTGCTCTTTTCCGGAAGGCCCTTTAACCTTAACACCGGTAAAAGTTAAACTACCACCCTTATTTATTTTCTTAATAGCATTTTTCATCTCTGGAGATAATCTTGACCCTTTCGATTTCAAACGTATGGGTTGACCATTTTTCACAGTTAACATTACAAACGATGTTACACTGTAAGGAACATCTAAAGGACTTTCTCCTAATTTTGCTACTAATTTCGGTATCTGAACAGCATCAACTTTCTTCATACTTCCACCTGCTTTACCACCAAAGAAAACAGTTGGTTTCGGCAATGGGAATATTCTAAATCTTTCTCTAGTTAACTCAACATTTTTACCATTATCATCAATAGCTGAAACAACTATAAACGCTTCTTTGGCTCTTCCACCAGGCGCAGTAGCAGTATAGTTACCATCTTTATCTGGAGCAGATGAAATCGAACAACCAGAACAAGAAACTTTAACGTTCTCAGGTTTGTAACCAGAAGCTGATACTTTTATCTTATTTTTCCACCCTCTGTAAAGAACTTGCAAATCTGCAGCAGATACCGCAGCGTTTGGAGCACCAACACTATAGTTGAAATTCCAAGGCTTCCATTTCTTACCTTCAGTAGCAGATTCAACAGCAATTAAACCTGTCATTATGTGATCACCAACAGATCCAGAAATATTTAATTGTTTTCCAAACTCCGATGGTTTTTTGGTAAAACGCATCATAGTTGACGTATCTCTTTCTAATTCTGGAAGTCTGTATTGAACAGTATCATCAACCCAATACTTAAGTTCAGTAGTTTTAGAAGAATCATAAGCTGCAATCATTACTTTAAGTGATAAAGAGTCCCCTTGATTAATGTAACTTGTAGATGAAAACGCTAAAGGCTCAATTTTGTTGAATGCAAAAGGCACAACATTGATGTCTTTAGCAAAATACTGAGAAACAATAGTTTCAACACCTAAAAAATCACCTCTCATAGATGTCATTGCAGCAGCTGCACCAACAATTGGTGCATGATCAAAAATACCAGCCAAAAATGGATATTCTTCATCGTGGTTAATCGTTTTCTGAGGAAGAGTTAATCGAACTATTATGTCTCTTAAAACTTTCAAATCTTCTTTATCTATTTTACCAGCCTTTTTTTGTTGATCTAATAATACATCCACTTTATCTTCAAATTCTTTAAATTCTTCAGGTGAAGTTTTGAACTTAGGTTGTTCAATTAATGAAGGGTCGAAAGCATATTTAGTTACTTTACCATCTTTATCTGGCTTACTATCATGAGTAGATACCAACATTAACAACGAATCTCTTAAGTTAGAAAAACAATCTAAAAGCTTTTGACCATCTTCAACAGGTGGAGCATCGAAATTATCACCAACAAATAATCGAGTTGGTGTATCGTACTCATCTTTCTTATCGTAGTGAGAAAGATCACTTAAATGCCAATAGCCTTTATCATCTTGAGTAACATATTGTACAGGATGACCATGATCATCTACTTGACCGTCTAAATTGGCTCTAGATCCTTCAGCTCCAAAAGAACATTGTAATAACATTCTTTCTTGTAAAAGAACCATATTATTAGCAGCAGTTCTAACTAAATCTCTTGCTGCTTCATTTTTAGCCTTTAATTTTTGAACCCTCTCAATTTCTTTTGGATTAGGTTTTTGCGCTGCATTTAAAGTAGTTAAAGCATTTTCAAAATCTTGCTCAATTGTTCTGTTACCCTTTTCAACTTGTGTAATACTTTTATCCATTTTGTTATTAAGCATAACAAAAGCATTAATAATTTCTTTAGATACGTTCATAGCCAATAAAGCTAAGAGTACTAAATACATCATTCCAATCATTTTTTGCCTTGGTGTCTCTTTACCTCCGCCTCCCATAGTTTTAAATTTTAATAATTAATAATTTGTACGACTTAATTAATACAACTTGGCAGTTATGATCTATTGACATTCATTGCAGAAAGCATATTTCCATAAACAGTATTAAGTGATGTTAAATTCTCACTTAATTCAGACATGGTATCCTTATATCTCTTAGTATCATCAAGAGAAGAATGAAGATTTGTCATTAATTCGTTAATTCCAGAATACATTTGTTCAGTAACTTGAAGGTGATCTGTAGCACCTTTTAATTGCATTTCATAAACATTATTTAACGCACTTAAATTTCCTGAAACTTTTTCTAATTGCTCTCCAAAACCAGAATCACCACCTGTTGATGCAGTAATTTCGGCTATTGAATTTGCAGCTTGGTCATAAGCATTACTTAATTCTCCAACTTTACTTGAAGCTCCCTTTAAATTTGAGACATACTCTTCTGTAGCATCAGATGCTGAAGATATATCATTTAACTTATTTGCAGAATCACTTAAATTTCTCATCCCTTTACCTAAACTTTCGATTAATTCAGGCTCAATTTTAGAATCAGCAAGCATGTTATCTAATTGTTCAACAATAGTTTCATCAGATGACATTTCTGGAAGTGCATGAATATCATCATCTGCATGTCCTAAAGCTAATTCAGGATAAACTAATGTCCAATCGACTTCCTCATGAGAGGGCTCAAATACAGAAATAAAGAATATGAAAGCTTCAGTTAGTAGACCAACAATTAGCATAATATTAGCCCCTGGCCAGTGCAAAATTTTAAACAAAGCACCTACAATTACGACTGCTGCACCCCAACCGTAAACATATTTCATTATGCTTTTAAACTTTTTACTTTCAAAAAAACTATTACCTCCACTCATTATTCTTAATTTTTAATTGATTAATATTAATTGTTATTCTGTTCAGTATTAAAACCGTTTATTAAATATCACCTTCTTTGTTTGGCCCACCTCTTCCTAAGTAATCCATCACACTTCTAAATCCAATGTAAGATTTAGCAGTATCTTGATACTCGAAAGAACGAGAACCTGTTTGAAGGTAATATCCTATATCTTTCCAAGAACCTCCACGAATTACTTTACGCTTCATCGATGGCGGATCATGATCTAATGCATTATATGTGTATTCAGTATTCAAATCGTGTCCAAATTCATAAATAGATTCGTCATATGCAGTTGTACACCATTCAGCAACATTGCCAGACATACAGTATAATCCATAATCGTTAGGATGGTACGAATTTACTTTAACAGTATGGAAACCACCATCTTCCATGTATCTTCCTCTCATTGGTTTGAAATTACCTAAGAAACATCCTCTAGAGTTTCTAATGTAAGGACCTCCCCATGGATAAGGGTTTAAATCTAAACCACCTCTAGCAGCGTATTCCCATTGAGTTTCACTAGGAAGTTTGAAATCTTGTACATAAGACTGCCAGTTGCTTCCTCTGTAGCTATTTAACAACTGAGTTCTCCATACATTGAATGCATTTGCTTGTTGCCAAGTAACTCCAACAACAGGATATTCATCGTAAGCAGGATGCCAAAAGTACATGTTAGTTTTATCAACATTATTACTGTAGGTAAAATCATGAATCCAACATAAAGTATCAGGATAAACATTGATTACCTCTTTGATAATAAACCTTGAACGATCCTCATGACCACGAATAGCATTATTTTGACCTTTAGAGTTTCTATAACCTAAGTCATAATCTCTACCTTGATTTAAACCAGGATCGGCAGGGAAAGGCATGTTTGGATTTTTCAATGTTGTTCTATGCTCTTCATCTTCATCAGCCTCAGAATTAGATAGTCTTTTAATTAATGGTCTACCTTTTCTAGCAGCTTCTTGTAGATCTACCCAATAATATTCAAACATTAATTTTCTAGTATCTATTTCTTTTCTTTGATAGAATCTTTCACTCTCGTTTAAATACATACTTGACAATAATGGAGCGTATTCTTCATTATCTCCTCGATCAGGATTCATAGACAAGTATCTAAATCTCTTATTCCAATTTAAAGTCCATTTATCCTCATCTTTTTGTTCCAATTCATCATCAAATGTTGGAATCATAAAGTCTTCAGGAAATTCAGCACCTAAAATTCTTCTCGCGATAGAATCTCTTACCCAATAAACAAATTGTCTGTATTCATTATTTGATATCTCTGTCTGATCCATGTAAAAAGCAGATTGAGAAACTGTTTTAGTTCTTGAATAATGAGCCATTGGAACATCTTGATCACTCTGCCCCATATTGAAACTACCAGCAGGAATGTATAACATACCAAATGGATCTGGGTGATACCAAAGCTGTCTACCATAAACACCTGTCAATTCTCCTCTGCTCCCTTCAGAACAGCTGGTAAAAAGTGTCACTATTGCTATTAAATATAATATCTTTTTCATGCTCCCTTTTTTTAAAAAGTTTTGTACGCCTGGTTATCAAAAAGTTCTATAACCATACTAACTCTAGGCGATTGCTATAACGAAGCTAATTTTGTAAAGTTTCATTTATTTATAAAAACCTCGGATTTTTTGATTTCTGTAAAACTGGGGGCTTATCAAGGTTAAAACAATAATTCAACATAATATCATGTGTTCCGTTATTGTAATTCCCTAAATCAGATGTAGTAATCCCATACGAATATCCTACCCTCAAGGTTGCACCATTACTTAAAGTATGTTGATAACCAGCCATTGGGGCAACAGCATCGCCTAAACGATATGTAAGGCCTCCCCATATCATGTCTTTGTACAGAACATTAACATTTAAATCCATAATAGTTGAAGCTGCATCAGACTTTATTAAAAGGCTAGGTCTTAACAAAAAGTCACCATTAATTTGATAGTTATAACCACCAGTAATCCAATAATGGTGAACATTTTTTACGTTTAAACCATTCATTTCAAATCCACCTAAATGGGTAGTAGAAACACCTAAAAACAATTGATTAGTTCTATAAAATAAACCCAGATTAAAATCTGGAACAACTCCACTTGCATTATTAACAGGAATAGACTGATCATCAGCAGGAATAAAAGCTGTTCCTTGATCTGGAGTAATCCATTGTGCATTAAAACTTTTTTGAATTATACCAGCACTAACGCCTATACCTAGCTCACCTACTCCTACACCTAAATGATAGGAATAACTTAATCTTGCTATATTGTTTTTTTCAAAACCAAGCTGATCATTTAAATATGACAAACCAATACCACCTCTTAGCGCTTGAATTGGTGCATGAACATTAATTAATGCTGTAGTAGGGCTTCCATCGAATCCAGCCCATTGTTGTCTAAATAGAACTGTACCACATATACTCTGTGTAATTCCAGCGTACCCAGGGTTAAAAGAAAGATTATCAAACATGTAGTGAGTGAACTGATAATCTTGCTGTGCATTTACGTTTTGAGCTCCTATAAGAAGAGCTATAGCTATGATAAACTTTTTCATACGGTAATCAATTGTCTTATTTTCAATACGTTAGCTTTCCAACTCTAAATTATATGAAGTGGAAAAGCGCTAATTTAATTAAATTTCTAATACGATTTACATGTTTTTTCCAATCGTAAAGATAACCAAATATTCTAATTTAACTTTCTATAGGTCTTCCACCAAACATCAGGAATGTTTTCATTCATTGCTTCTTGGTAATCAACATAGCTGCAAGGAACAAGATGATGTCGTTCAAACTTAAAGTCATTTCTTGGTGGATATGGAACTTCTAACCACCACCTATCACTCTTTGGACTCTTATAAAACACAAGATTGTGATCAATCTCTCCATGATGAACAACATATTTGATATTATCCGCTTTTAATCCTGATGGATAGTCACCCTTTCTAGAATAGAAACCATCTATTAAAAAATAAATCATCTGAGCAACAAGTTCAGCCCCACTACCGTCAAAATCTAATTCGTGATCGTAATCGTATACTCCAACACTTGATAATTTATCACTAATACCAGCATACTTCATGAGCTGACACATTTCATTGGCAAAAAACCCGTTTGGACCAACATTTTGAGCAGCACAAAATTCAGACTTCCTTAAAGCTTTTAAGTCTATACTCAATATATCTGCATTTCTTAATACAGGTTCAGCTAAAGAAATATCATCCTGTAACTCACCTAACCTCAAATACTCAAAATACAAATCTTCAAGTAATTTAATTTGGCTTTTCTTTACATAATATCCTTGGTAACCTAATTGACTCAAGTTAAAAAGGTAGTTAGGCTGATGAAGAACAATTTTGTTTAAATAATTAAGACTACTAAAACCCAAATCTTCATCTGTTGAAATATCTAATCGATCATCAATTGAAACAACATTCACCGTTTGTTCTAGTTTTTCATAACCCAGGTAATTGGCATATGTAATGTCTTGACTTCCACCTAAAATAATCACAAATTTCGCATTTGAGACAAGATCTTTGATTACTTCAGAAACTGCAATATAAGTATCTTCAACAGAGCTACCTTTTTGAATGTCTCCTAAATCGGCTACGTTAAATTCTAAATTGGAATATAGCTTATAAAATGATTCTCTTATTTTATTTTGCCCATTAGAACACCCCTTGTTTGAGTGTGAGTTTCTAGACTCCTGAACACCAAATAGAACAACATCAGCATTTTCCCATTTTGGAAAAGGTTTGTCTTTAAGGTAAGAAGAAATATTTTCTCCTATTGATTCTTTTTCTATTGCAATTTCGTTTATTGGACTAAAAAAAATATCTAATTCCATTTCAATTTATTTCTTAGATTTCTTTTTTGATTTGCTATCGAACATGGCTTTTACTTCTTCAAGTGTTAATGCTGGAGCATCTGTAGTTTTAGGAAGCTCAATTTTCTGTTTTCCTTTAATCACATTAAATCTACCCCATTTCCCTTTTAAAACAGAAATCCCTTCTTTCTCCCAATTGTGAATGACTTTATCTTTTTCTTTTTGTTTTTTATCTTCAATAAGCTCTATGATATCATTTTGTGACAAACTATCGTAATCGTACTTTTTATTAATGTTGATAAACAAACTGTTCCATTTAATAAATGGTCCGAAACGACCCTTTCCTTTTGTAACTGCGTGTCCTTCATATTCTGCAATTGGAGCATCAGCTTTTTTCTTAAGCTCAATTAAATCTATTGCTCTTTTAATATCAACAGATTCTAATTCTTCGCCTTTGGGAATAGAAATGTTTATGCTATTGTATTTAAGGTATGGTCCAAATTTACCTTGGGCTAATATAATTTCTTGTTCTAAATAAATACCTAAGTTTTTAGGGTAATTAAAAAGCTCAAGAGCATCTTCTAAGGAAATTGAACTTATATTTTGACCTGGAGACAAGCTCGCAAATTTTGGTTTTTTTGTTTCATCTTCTGATGTAATACCAATCTGAATCATTGGACCGAACTTACCTAATCTTGCAATAACTTTCTCACCAGAAACAGGATCAGTGCCTAATTCTCTTTCGCCCGTAGCTCTTTCTGCATTTTCTAAAGTGTGTTCTATGTTGGTATGAAAAGGCTGATAAAATGTCCCAAGCATTTTGGTCCAAATCAAATCGCCATTAGCCACCATATCAAGCTCTTTTTCGACATTGGCAGTGAAATTGTAATTCATTATTTTCTCAAAGTGCTTCACCAAAAAGCCATTAACAACTTCTCCTATTGTAGTTGGAAACAATTTTCCTTTATCGGCTCCATACCTTTCAGTGATGATTTGTTTAGAAACTTTTCCATTTTCTATGGTCAAAATAATTACTTCTCTTTCGTTTCCATCAATTGATTTTCTTTCTACATAACCTCTATCTTGAATAGTCTTAATAGTAGGTGCATACGTAGATGGTCTTCCAATGCCTAATTCTTCTAATTTTTTAACAAGTGCTGCCTCAGTATATCTAGCAGGTGGACGAGAAAAACGTTGGTGTGCTTTTACATTTCTAACCAATAACACTTCACCTTTGTCAACATCAGGTAATATACCTACATCTTCTTTTTCATGGTCATCATCATTGCCCTCTAAATAAACTTTAAGAAAGCCTTCAAATTTAATTACTTCTCCAACAGCACTAAAACTCTCAGAAAGAGCAGACTCACCAATTGTTATTCTTGTTCTTTCAATTTGAGCATCAGACATTTGAGAAGATATTGCACGCTTCCAAATTAGCTGATACAGCTTGTCTTCTGGAGTGAAATTCCCAATAGAATGGACAGAAAAATCTGTTGGCCTAATTGCCTCGTGAGCTTCTTGTGCAGATTTATTCTTTGTAGAATACCTTCTGGAATTACAAAACTGCTCGCCATATTGAGATTTTATTTCATCTGCAGCTGCATTTAATGCGAAATCTGAAAAATTAACCGAATCTGTTCTCATATAGGTAATTCTTCCAGACTCATACAATCTTTGAGCAACAGACATTGTTTTAGACACATTAAAACCTAGTTTTCTACTTGCTTCTTGCTGGAGAGTTGAAGTTGTAAAAGGTGCTGAAGGTGTCTTTTTACCAGGCTTCTTCTGTATTTCCTGAACTTTAAATTGGACGTCAATGCATTCATTTAAAAAATCATGCGCCTCTTTTTCTGATTTAAAAGCTTTTGAAACATCTGCCTTAATCGTTTTACCTTTAGATTCAAAAACTGCCGAAACTTTAAATGAATTCATAGTAGAAAAAGCAGAAATAGCTTCTTCTTTCTCCACAATTAATCTAACCGTTACAGATTGAACTCTACCTGCAGATAATTGTGGTTTTACTTTTCTCCACAAAACAGGTGAAAGTTCAAAACCAACAATTCGATCTAAAATTCTTCTTGCTTGTTGAGCATCAACAAGATCCTTATTTATATCCCTAGGGTTATCAACTGCCTTTAAAATAGCTTTCTTAGTAATCTCATTAAATGTAATTCTTCTTGTTTTATCATCATCTAAAGCCAACGCTTCTTTCAAATGCCAAGAAATGGCCTCTCCTTCACGATCCTCATCAGTCGCTAACCATACTATATCTGCTTTCTTAGCTAAACTCTTTAATTCAGTAACAATTTTTTGTTTGTCTTGAGACACTTTATAAAGTGGCTTGAAATTGTTTTCAATTTCAATATTTATTCCTTTTGAAGGAAGATCTCTTATCTGTCCAAAGCTTGATTTAACAATATAATCATTGCCTAAATAGTTTTCAATTGTTTTGGCTTTTGCTGGTGACTCAACAATAACTAAGTTACTACTCATAAAACATTTTTTTTACAAATTGATAGATGCAAATAAATAAAAATTCTTTCACAATCTCCAAAGTCTTTTTTGAATTAACCCATTTATATTATAAATAATATAAGAAAAATTTAAATAAATAGATCTATTAACTTTAATTAACGTCTGACATTTTGTCAGAAAACAATAATTATAATAAATTTGCAGTTGATTTAACTAAAATTAATGCTAACTAAAGAAAAAATAATTGACGAGCAAAGGCAAGGTGAAGCTTTGGTTCTAACTGAAAACCCTTCTAATGGGAAAAAAATGTATATTGAAAGTTATGGTTGCCAAATGAACTTTTCTGACAGTGAAATTGTTGCTTCTATTTTAGCAAAAGAAGGTTTTGAATCAACAAAAGATTACAAATCATCCGATTTAATTTTACTTAACACTTGTTCTATTAGAGAGAAGGCCGAACAAACTGTTCGAACTAGACTAAGATCATTTAATTCACTAAAGAAAAATAATCCAAACCTTTTGATTGGTGTTTTAGGTTGTATGGCCGAGAGAATGAAAGAATCTTTGCTTGAACAAGAGAAATTAGTAGATCTTGTGGTTGGCCCAGATGCATATAGAGATCTTCCATCATTAATTAAAAAGGTAGAAGGTGGACAAAAAAGTGTAAATGTATTACTTTCAAGAGAAGAAACATATGCAGACATTAGTCCTGTTAGATTAGGTAATAATGGCGTTAGTGCTTTTATTTCAATTATGAGAGGGTGTGACAACATGTGTTCGTT
Organism: uncultured Flavobacteriales bacterium; assembly: GCA_943788115.1. GTDB lineage: Bacteria > Bacteroidota > Bacteroidia > Flavobacteriales_D > Parvicellaceae. Next base: position 152,830 of record CALSPA010000005.1, on the reverse strand, counting down.
TTGTGTAGTTCCTTTTACAAGAGGAAGAGAAAGAAGCAGAAACCCTCTATCCATTGTTGCTGAAGCAAAAGATTTATTAAATAAGGGATATAAAGAAGTTACTCTATTGGGCCAGAATGTTGATAGCTACAGGTGGAATATTTCTAAAAAGGGAGAAATTATTGATTCCAATACTCCTACGACTAATTTTGCTCAACTTCTAGAACTTGTTGCAAAAGTTTCTCCTGAACTAAGAGTTAGATTTTCTACTTCTCATCCTAAAGACATGACTGATGATGTTGTTATATCCATGTCTAAATATGAGAACATATGCAACTACATTCATCTTCCTGTTCAATCTGGGAACAGCAATGTTTTGAAAAGAATGAATCGAGGATATTCACGTGAATGGTACATGAATAGAATAAATTCTATACGTCAAATCATTCCAGACTGTGGAATCTCAACAGATATTATTACTGGATTTTGCAATGAAACAGATCAAGAACATCAGGATACGCTTTCTTTATTGAAATGGGCTGAATTTGATAATGCTTATATGTTTTTTTATTCTGAGAGACCCAAAACTTTAGCAGAACGAAAATTTGAAGATGACGTGCCATTGGCAATAAAAAAACAAAGATTAAATGATGTTATTGAAGCACAAAGAATAAATTCTCTTTTAAACAACAACAAATCTATTGGCAAAACTTATAAAGTTCTCATTGAAGGATTTTCAAAAAAATCTAAAGAGATGTTTTGTGGAAGAACAACTAGAAATGCAATGGTTGTATTTCCCAAAGAAAGCTTCAACCCTGGACAATATGTCAATGTGAAAATTGAGGATTGCACTGTTGGAACATTAATTGGTAAAGTAGTATAATTATGAATTTACAGTCAGTTAAACATCGTTTTGGAATTATTGGTAACTCACCTGCATTAGACAGAGCTCTTAGCGTTGCCGTACAAGTCGCTCCAACAGACATTTCAGTTCTAATTACTGGAGAAAGTGGAACAGGTAAAGAAAGTATGCCTCAAATTATACACAGCTATAGCGCTAGAAAACACAGTGAGTACATTGCTGTGAACTGTGGCGCCATTCCAGAAGGCACAATAGATTCCGAATTATTCGGACATGAAAAAGGTGCCTTTACAGGAGCAACCGATAGTAGAAAAGGTTATTTCGAAGTTGCCAATGGTGGTACAATTTTCTTAGATGAAGTAGCTGAACTACCATTAACAACACAAGTAAGGCTTCTTAGAGTTTTAGAAACTGGCGAATTCATTAGAGTAGGTTCATCAAAGGTTCAAAAGACAAATGTTAGAATAATTGCTGCAACTAATGAGAACATTCAAGAAGCTATCAATAAAGGAAAGTTTAGAGAAGATTTATATTATAGGTTAAGTACTGTTCCAATCACACTACCACCTTTAAGAGATAGAAAAGAAGATATTTACCTAATATTTAGAAAGTTTGCAGCTGATTTTGGTGAAAAATACAGAATGCCTGGAATAAGGTTAAAAGACGATGCCGTTGTGAAATTAAATTCATTTAGTTGGCCAGGAAATATTAGACAGCTTAAAAACATCACTGAACAAATTTCTGTAATTGAAAAAGAAAGACATTTAGATGCTGAAACTCTGTTGAAATACCTTCCTTTTAACGGAGCATCTAATAATTTACCTATGGTTGTAAAAGACAACAACAATTCCAATTCAGATTTTTCTGAACGAGATTTACTTTACAAAGTGCTTTTTGACATGAAAAAAGACATCAATGAAGTCAAACAAACAATTGTTCATTTAATGAAGAATGAATCTTCATTAAGTTCAAATGAAAAAACTGAAATAATAACTAAATTAAACAAGGAGATGGAGAGTGAATCAAATGATTCAAACGCCATTGAAAAATACAATATAACACCTGTAAAACCTCAAACAAATTTTGAATATCCTGAAGCAATTCAAGAAAATGTTGAAATTGAAGAATCTTTATCTTTGGAAGAGAGAGAAAAAGAACTCATAATTAAAGCACTTGAAAAACACAATGGACGAAGAAAAAATGCAGCTTTAGAATTAGGGATTTCAGAAAGAACGCTTTATAGAAAAATAAAAGAATACGATATTCATAAATAATTGAAGCTCATTAAAATAAATATAATAATTGTTGTCTTACTGAGTGGTTGTGCTTTACCACAATTTAGTTTAAAACCTGCTGGTAAAGGGAATCAAAAAACAATTCCTGGAAGTACGATTCAAATTGATTTTTTTGAGAACACTTCTCCACTTTCTAGCTCAATCGTTAGTTCTTTGTTTACAGAAAGTCTTAGAGATTTAATGCAAGCTCAAACATCATTGAACCTAGTATCAGAAGATGGAGACATCATCTTCTCAGGAGCCATTAAAGAATACAAAATATCTCCAATAAACATTCAAGCGGGTAGTGAAACTGCTGCACAAAACAGACTAACTATGTCTGTATTTGTAGATGAATATTTCACTAAAATTGACAGTGTTGGATTGTCTAAACATAGAGTTTCGGCTTTTGTAGATTACAACTCAACAGAAGATTTCAATTCGATTGAAGAATCATTAATTGAAAGCTTAAATTATCAATTAACTCAAGATATATTTGATAAAGCATTTGGAGGAGAATGGTAGCATTAACAAAAAAAAATATCGCAGATTTAATTAATCATCCTGATAATTTTTCTAATGAACAATTATCTTCTTTAAAAGAATTAGCAAAAAAACATCCCTTTTCCGGATTAATTAATTCTTTATTGGCAAAAGCATATCATATAAATAATGATATTAAATTTCATTCTCAACTTGAAAAAGCAGCATTCACAATTTCAGATCGGTTAGTATTGTACAAATACATTCATCGTCCTGCATTATTAGAAAAAATTAAAACGGTAATTCAAGATAACGAAAAGGAAATTTCAAATTCTCCAATAAAAAATGATGACCCTCAGTTGATAGAATTAGAGAAAAATATTTTATCAGCAGCAATTAATTTAAGCATTCAAAAAGAAGTTGAATTAGAGACAGAACCATCAAAACAAAAAAAAGAAAACAAGGAGAAAACATCCGAAATTGATTTCTCTAAAAAAGAAATGCCGTTATTAAACTGGCTAATTCCCTTGAACGAACAAAATAATAAAAATAATATCTTAGAAAGCGATCAGCTAATTGACAATTATATTTCTGGTAAGAAAACAAAAGAAAAACAACCGTTCTTTTCCCCTATTGAAAGTGCAAAATTAAGCATAGTTGATAGCGAAGAATTTGTTACTGAAACACTAGCTAAAATTCATGTGAAACAAGGCAATTATCCAAAGGCAATTCAAATATATGAGAAGTTGATTTTGAAATTTCCAGAAAAAAATACTTTCTTTGCAAGCCGAATAAGATTTATTCAGGAAAAAAGTAATTACAAGTAAAAAATAAAAGCATGAGTTCAGTATTAATGATTATCACAATTTTAGCAGCAGTATTATTAATTCTTATTGTTTTAATACAAAACTCTAAAGGCGGTGGATTAGATTCTACATTTGGTAACGCCAATCAGCTTGGTGGTGTTTCTCAATCTACAGAAACAATTGAAAAAGTTACATGGATTCTTGCTTGTGTAATTGGAGTACTTAGCCTTCTAACAGCAGTTAATTTTGGGGATTCTGACACAATAGACAGTACCAATATTGAAAATGTATCAACATTAGAAAATGGACCAATAAATCCTTTTCCTGCAGATCCTAGTTCAAAAAAATAAACCCTTTTAAATGTCAGTGTGTCATTAAGATATGACATGTCTTTTAAATAAAATCAATCTAAGAGACAGAATGACCTAATATTTACGATCTAATTCAATTGGCATAAATTATGACAATTAATTTTTGTAAATATTAAATCGAATAATTAAATACTAAATAATATGTCTATAAATGTAAAACCACTTGCTGATAGAGTTATAATTGAACCTGCAGCAGCTGAAGAAAAAACTGCTGGAGGAATTATTATTCCTGACACAGCTAAAGAAAAGCCTAAACAAGGTAAAATTATTGCTGCTGGTAACGGTAAAAAAGATGAGCCTTTAACAGTGAAAGCAGGAGATACTGTATTGTACGGTCAGTACAGTGGAACTGAAATCAAAATAGAAGGAAGTGACTACCTTATTATGAGGGAAAGTGACATATTTGCAATTGTAGAATAATAAATAATAAGAAAAAATGGCTAAAGAAATTGTATTTGAAATAGATGCTAGAGATCGACTTAAAAAAGGTGTTGATGCTCTTGCTAATGCTGTTAAAGCAACACTAGGACCTAAAGGAAGAAATGTTGTTATTGACAAAAAATTTGGGGCACCCCAAATAACTAAAGATGGTGTAACTGTGGCTAAAGAAATTGAATTAGCAGATGCAGTAGAAAACATGGGAGCTCAGATGGTAAAAGAAGTTGCTTCTAAAACAAATGATATCGCTGGAGATGGGACTACCACTGCAACTGTATTAGCTCAAGCAATAATAAGCACTGGACTTAAAAATGTTGCCGCAGGAGCTAATCCAATGGATTTAAAAAGAGGGATTGACAAAGCAGTTAGTACTGTTGTTACAGAGCTTGAAAAACTATCTCAAGAAGTTGGTTCTGACAATGACAAAATTAAACAAGTAGCAACTATATCTGCAAATAATGATGAAGCTATTGGAACTCTAATTGCTGAAGCTATGAAAGTTGTTGGTAATGATGGTGTAATAACTGTAGAAGAAGCAAAAGGTACAGAAACTGAAGTTAAAACAGTGGAAGGTATGCAATTTGACAGAGGTTATTTATCTCCTTATTTTGTAACAAACGCGGAAAAAATGATTGCTGAATTAGAAAACCCACACATCTTGATTTTTGACAAGAAGATTTCTAACATGAAAGATCTTCTTCCAATACTTGAACCAGTAGCTCAATCTGGAAACCCATTATTAATTATTGCTGAAGATGTTGATGGTGAAGCGTTAGCTACTCTAGTGGTAAACAAAATTAGAGGTTCATTAAAAATTGCTGCTGTTAAAGCTCCTGGATTTGGAGACAGAAGAAAAGCAATGCTTGAGGATATCGCAATTCTTACAGGTGGCACAATGATTTCTGAAGAAAGAGGGTTTAAACTTGAAAACGCAACATTAGACATGTTGGGGACTTGTGAAAAAATTGAAATAGACAAAGACAATACTACCGTAATAAATGGAGCTGGTGCTAAAGATGATATCTTAGCTAGAACAAACCAGATAAAAGCTCAGATTGAAACAACAACATCAGACTATGACAAAGAAAAACTTCAAGAAAGGTTAGCTAAATTAGCTGGTGGAGTTGCGGTTCTTTATGTAGGTGCTGCTACTGAAGTTGAAATGAAAGAGAAAAAAGATCGTGTAGATGATGCATTAGCTGCAACAAGAGCTGCTGTTGAAGAAGGAATTATTCCTGGTGGTGGAATTGGTTACATTAGAGCTGCAGAAGCATTAAACGAAAAAAGCGGTTTAAACGAAGATGAAAATACTGGTATAAAAATTGTTAAAAGAGCAATCGAAGAACCATTAAGAACCATCATTGCTAATGCAGGTGGTGAAGGAGCAGTAATTGTACAAAAAGTAAAAGAAGGTAAAAAAGATTATGGATTCAATGCAAGAACTGAAACATATGAAAACCTTTTCAAATCAGGTGTGATTGACCCTACAAAAGTTTCAAGAATTGCTCTTGAAAATGCTGCATCTATTGCATCTATGTTACTTACAACTGAATGTGTAATTGCTGACGAACCAGGTGAAGAACCAGCTATGCCAATGGGTGGTGGAATGCCAGGTGGTATGCCAGGAATGATGTAAAAACACTTAAACCATTCTTAAAAGCCTCGATTTATCGGGGCTTTTTTTTTTGAGTAATATTGTAAATTAAACAAGCATCTTATTATCTTTAAAATGAATGAAGAGTAAACACATTAGATACATTATTATCTCAGCATCTATTGCGCTAGCAGGTGTTTTAATAAATCAAGGTTTTTGGATAAACAAAGAAATATTGGTTCAAAAAAATCAGGTTAAAATTCAAAAAAAAAACATCGGCTTAAAAAAAGAACAATTCGATTATTTAGTAACTCTATCTCTTGTAAATGTCAGAGATAAATTAATCTCTTTAAATGCAGAGTTAACAGAACTATATCTTGAACCTGTTCAGCAAATAACTCCTAATTATTTTGTTGTTAGCTTTTATGATACAATAAACCCTATAATTTTAGAAAACTTATTGGTAGAAGAATTTGAGCAATACAATGTTCAAGAGAAATTTGAATACGGTATTTATGATTGTTTCGCAGACTCGATGATTTTTGATCGATATGTGGATTTAAGTTCAAATCTAACAACAAGAGGCGATGTATATAATACCTCAAATTTTAAATGGGATCATGACGGTCATTATTTTGGGGTGTTTTTTTCTGAGAAAAAAGATCCATTAATAATTAAACCTTTAGAACTTTCAAATTCATTAATTATTTCAACATTAGTAATATTCATAGTGCTTTTAATTTTGTCTTACTCAATTGTTGTTATTCTACAACAAAAAAGATTAAGTGAGATAAAAACTGATTTTATTAACAACATGACTCATGAGCTTAAAACTCCGATTTCTACCATTTCACTTTCAAGTGAGGTCTTATTAAAAGAGGGGGTATCTAATAATCCTGAAAGGATAAATCAGTATGCCAAAATAATTAAAAATGAAAACAATAGATTAGAACTACTGGTTGAAAAAGTTTTACAAATAGCTCAATTGAATAAAGGAGAATTTGCACTAAAAAAAGAATTATTAAATGTACATGAGCTTATTAGTAAATGTATTGAAAGTTATGAGCTAATAATAAACAATAGAAATGGATTAATAGATACTAATTTGAATGCTGAAAATGCAAAAGTTCTTTTTGACAAGACACACTTAGTAAATGTCATTTCAAACTTAATAGATAACGCCATAAAATACAGCCCAAATGATCCTAAAATAAATATTTATTCAGAAAATGTTAATAATGGAATTGAAATTAAAATTATTGACAATGGTAAAGGAATGACTAAAGAGGAATGCAAGCATATTTTTGAAAAATTTTACAGAGTTCCTACAGGTAGTTTACACGATGTAAAAGGGTTTGGAATTGGCCTCTTTTATGTCAATTTTATTCTTTCCGAACACAAAGGGTTCATAAATGTGAAAAGCGAAGTAAATAAAGGAACAGAAATGAAATTTTGGATTCCAATTAAATAGAATTAAATGAAAAATATATTGCTAGTTGAAGATGATAACAACCTAGGTTTTGTTATAAAAGATAATCTTAAATTAAATGGTTATAAGATATACTTGTGTAAAGATGGACAAATAGGGTTAAAAACATTCAACGAAAAATCCATAGACATTTGTTTACTTGACGTAATGCTTCCTAAACAAGATGGATTTTCTCTAGCAAAAGACATTAGAAAAATGAACGACTCTGTTCCTATTATCTTTCTTACAGCAAAAGCTATGATAGAAGATAAAACAATAGGGTTTGAAGTTGGAGCAGATGATTATTTAACTAAGCCATTTAATATGGATGAATTATTATTACGGATAAATGCTGTTCTTAAAAGAGCTGAAATCAGTAAAGCTCCACAAGCTAATGGCTTTCAACTTGGAAGTTTGTTCTTTGATGATTTGAACTATAAATTAATTGGACTGGAAACAAAAAAATTAACAAAAAAAGAAGCTGAAATTTTAAAAATTCTATGCATTGAAAAAAATAAAGTTATTGAAAGGGAAATTATTTTAAAAAAAGTTTGGGGAGATGACAGCTATTTTAATGGTAGAAGTTTGGATGTCTTTATAACGAAACTTAGAAAATATCTACAAGATGAAGAATCTGTTTCAATTGAAAACATTCATGGAATAGGATTCTCTTTAAAAGACTAAAAATTAAATTGGGAAAGTTAAATGAGTTACCATAGCATGTCTCTCAAAAGATAGCAACCAAAAGTGGAGCAAGTTTGGATTGTTTTCATCTAAATGTAAAATTGGACCATCAACTCCAAAAAAGTGACTATCTACCCACATTCCTTTATCATCTAAAATAAAACCATAATAGGGACTTTTAGAAGTTGGGTTTTCATTTGCATAGGTAACATGCTCATAAAAACCGTGATTTCCTATCCCCATTGGTTTTTTAATTCCATTATTGTAATCGTTAATTGACATCTGATTTAATTCAGCTGGAATAATACCTCCAATAACTACACGAGTAATGTAACTTGTATCAGTGTTTCTGGCAAAAGAAACATCAAATTCATAACATATATCATTATTCTCATTGTTTGAGGTTGTTTCTCTTACAACAACACTTTTAGGTATTCCTAACATACTTAAGGTACTTGGCCTTGGATCTGATGTGTCGTAATATCCTGGCCATTGAAAAGTAGAGTACGTTGTCGAATCTGTAAGCATGTCATTAATCAAAACAGGACCAGAAGGACAAACTATATTTTTATATTTTGATTTTCTTGCTCCTGTAAGTGGATAAGATTGCATTCTGAAATCTGAAAATGTTTTTTTACTTTCTGAATTAACTTTTCTTAAAACTTCTAAATTGATTTTTTTCTTTTCTGGATCTTTATAGTTTTCAAGATGTTCTCTGTAATCTTCAAAAGTTAATTTACCAGCATTTACTTCATTAAAAAGTGATCTATAAAGCTCTTTAGGGAAATCAAACCACCCGTGATACATAGAACTTTTTTTTTCGTTATTTTCAGTATATGTAATAATTTCCCAAGCGTAAGAATTTAAGCAGTTTCTCGCTAAATCTACTCTAACAGTATTGGTGTTTTCCTCATTATTATTACTCAAATAAAATTCACCTTTATTAAACCTTACTTGCTGTCTATTCCATTCTGCATTAATAATACCAATTTCTTTTAAATAATTATCTTCTAATACATGGTCGGGAATTGTAGGTATCCATGATAGCAAATTAACATTATTGAATATAATTGTGTCACTGTACTCATTTTCAGGCAGAATTCTAATAGTAAAATCTAATGAATCATTTCTTGAAACTTGAAATAAACTATGGTCATATTTATCCCATAATTCTGATCTTGATTCCATGTCATTATTATCAGGATATTGCGTATCTGAAAGTTCAGTAATCGATGAACTTACATATAACAATTCATCTCTTTCTGAGTTACAACTAACAACAAACAGACTTATCATTACAAAGGCAAGAGGGTATATTATTTTCAATTTATTTTTATTTTATTTAATTGCACCTATTTTAATTTCTTCAACAACTGAGGGATCTAATAAGGTTGAAGTATCTCCTAAATTAGACGTATCACCTTCGGCTACTTTTCTTAAAATTCTCCTCATTATTTTTCCAGACCTTGTTTTAGGCAAACCAGAAACAATTTGAATTTTATCCGGTTTAGCTATTGGCCCTATTTCTTTGATGATTTGCTGAATAATTTCTTTTTTCATAAGAGATTCATCATCAAAGACCGTGCAAATAACATAAGCATAAATTCCTTGACCTTTAATATCATGAGGATAGCCAACAACAGCAGACTCTACTACAGTTTCATGTGTATTTATTGCGCATTCTACTTCTGCCGTACCAATTCTATGACCGGAGATATTCATTACATCATCTACCCTACCGGTGATTCTATAAAATCCATCTTCATCTCTTTTACAACCATCTCCGGTGAAATATTTGTCTTTATAAGTTGAAAAATAGGTTAATTTGCAACGGTCATGATCGCCCCAAGTTGTTCTAAGCATCGATGGCCACGGAAATTTAACACATAAATTACCTTCTACATCGTTTCCTTCAATTTCATTACCATCAGCATCAACTAAACAAGGTTGAATTCCTGGTAATGGTAAAGTTGCAAAAGCAGGTTTTAAAGGCGTAATACCAGCTAAAGGAGCTATCATTATCCCTCCTGTTTCTGTTTGCCACCATGTATCTACTATTGGACAATTACCTTTACCAATATTAATGTGGTACCATTTCCATGCTTCTTCATTAATAGGCTCACCTACACTTCCTAAAACTCTTAAAGAGCTTAAATTGTGTTTATCTACAAAAGATAAATCACATGCTTGTAGGGCTCTAATAGCAGTTGGAGCAGTATAAAACAAACTAACTTGATACTTATCAACAACCTCCCAAAACCTTCCAGGATTTGGCCAAGTTGGAACACCTTCAAACATTAAAGTTGTTGCCCCAGCTAATAGAGGCCCATAAATAATATATGAATGACCTGTAATCCACCCAATATCTGCAGTGCACCAATAAATATCTTTGTCATTGTATTGAAAAACATTTCTAAAAGAATATTCTGCATAAACCATATATCCTGCTGTTGAATGAACAACACCTTTTGGCTGACCAGTAGAACCAGAAGTATATAATATAAATAGTTCATCTTCAGCATCCATTGATTCTACTTTAGCTGATACACCATTTACTTTTAATATTTCATCTTCCCACCAAAAATCTCTATCGGCTTTCATATTAACAGAGCCATCTAATCTTTTAAATACTATTACCTTTTCTATAGTTGCACAACTCTCTAAAGCATTGTCAGCGATTTCTTTCAGTGGGATTTTTTTAGTTGCTCTAACTCCATAATCTGCAGTTAAAAGAACTTTTGCTGTTGCATCATTGACTCTGTCAGATAAAGCTTTGGCACTAAAACCAGCAAAAATGACTGAATGAATAGCTCCTATTCTTGCACAAGCCAAAACAGCAATTGCCAATTCTGGAATCATTGGCATATATAAGCATACCCTATCACCCTTGTTAACTCCATTGTTTTTAAGCATTTGTGCTGCAATTCCAACTCGTTGATGTAACTCTTCATATGAAATGTGTTGAGCCGATTCTTTTGGATCATTTGGTTCCCAGATAATAGCAGTTTTATCTGCATTAGAATCTAAATGTCTATCTAAACAATTTTCAGTAATGTTTAATTTAGCGCCTTTAAACCAGTTAATTGAAGGCTCATCAAAATTCCATTCTAGAACATTGTCCCATTGTTTGTGCCAATGAAAAGTTTTTGCAATATCCGACCAAAATACAGTAGGATCTTCAATACTTTTTTCATAATTAGAAAGGTATTCTTCGTAAGAATTAATTTTTTTCATAGCAATTACTGATTGATGAAATCTAATTTAATAAAATATGATACAATTAATTTAAAAACATCCATCGTAATCCTAATTTAAAATATCGATCTGGTGAAGGATAATGTAAAGCTGTAAAATAATTATAACCTGAAAAACCTGCATTAAAGTGAGAAACAGTAAAGAAGAAATTTACTGTTTTAATTTTTGCATTTAAATAAAAATCTGACATTACATTACTATTTTGTAGTTTTTGATTACTAACAAAAAAAACATCTAAATCAGGACGGTAATCCATTAATGTAAAATCACTATAAATTTTGCCTTGGAAACCAATGTTTAATTTCAAAGCCGATTTAAAAGCATTAAAAGAATAAGAAAGATCAAATATTCCCACCCAATCTGGAAGTTGATAAATTGTATATCCACCTTGATATTGATAATTCAAAGTTGATTTTAGCTTTAAATTCTTGAATACTAGATCGTATGAAATAGCTGACTGAATGACTTGTGCAAAACCATCAGCTTGAACAGGATTAGCTAGATAGTCAAAGAAAATAGGATTTTCGATGTCATAATAATTACACGACAACTTTAATTTATTAAAAACAATAGAACTATTAAGTGCTAAAATATTTTGATTTAAAAATTCATTATTCCAATTAGAATGATTCCCATTGTATTTTAACAATTCAAATGATGGAGAAGATGATGAATATTGAGCACCAAAATCAATAGATACTGAATTTAATTTCTTACTACCCAAAACAGAAAAATCAAAATTCCCATTCCTATATCCACTAATAAAATAATTGCCATTTAATAAAAGATTGAAATTTGACCTATTATATTCAAATGATAAACTGGAAGAGAGGTTGTGGAAAATAGTGTCTATAGCTAAATTCTTATGTGTGTAAAGTTGCCCCAATAATCCAAATGAAAAAGAAAAAGCAGATAAACTATCAATCTGTTTATTGATTGAATAAGTAAAATCAGTGTTTACAAATTTCTTCGACAAAGTGTCTCTCGTAGACAATGTATCATAAAAGCTATACGAATAAAATTGACCTTGAAGAGAATCAAAATAAGTTCTGTTCTGACTTATTAAACTAATGTCAATGTCAATGTAATGATCAGTTTTATTTAACAAAGAATCTGATTTAGAAATCAATAAATAATTTTGATTAATTCCAACTTTATTAAATGCATCTTTTAAAAAAGCATTTTCTAGGTTAACATCAAACAGCAACCTGTTTCTACTGGAGAAAACATCATTTATAAAAGATGAATCATTTTGAATACCACCATTTTGATTATAAAATAGTCTTTGATGGTTATAAAAAAATTTGATTTTATTTCGTTTATCTTTTGAATAATAAGTGATATTACTTTGAAAAAAGTTATGATTTGTCCCTTGATTAGTATAATAACCATCGTAACTTTTTTTTGTATATAAAATGGCATAATTAAACCTTGAAGAAAGGTTTTGAGAATGAAAAACAGAAAAAAGTTGTTCGTTATTAGAACCAGAAATATATTTTGCATCTAATAAAGGAACCTTTAAATCATATGAAGGGAGTTCTTCAATCTGAGTTTTGAAAAGTACTGATTCTCTGTTGTGAATTATTTTTTGATCAAACACTAATTCTTTTTGGACACTTCCTGCACTACCAAAATTTAAAGCATCTAATAAACCGGGTTCATATAAATGGAAATCAGTGAATTTTGTAGTATCAATATCAGAATAAGTCTGAGCTACAAACATTTGACTGTAAGTAAGCAAGCTTAAAAATATTATTTTAAAAAATGAACTCATTCTACACAAAAATAAAAAAGGTTGCTACCAAAATGATAACAACCTTTTATTTTTTTTAAGTATATAAAATTTAAGCCTGAGTATCAGGTCCCCCAAAATTTAGCGGAATATTATTAACATGATTATCTTCTCTAATATTTCCTATACCATTTTCATACTTTGATAAATTATCATTAAGAGCACGCATTAATTTTTTCGCATGTTCAGGTGTCATTACAATTCTAGACTTAACTCTTCCTTTAGGAACACCAGGCATTATTCTAACAAAATCAAAAATAAATTCTGAAGGCGAATGTGTTATTATCGCTAAATTAGAATATGTCCCTTCAGCAACTTCCTCTGAAAGTTCAATATTAAGTCCTTGTTGACCCTCTTTTTATCACTCATATTAAAATAATGATGAATTTACTGACCCTATTGTAGTTTCGCTTTCAACAGCTTCCTTCTTTCTTAGCTACTAAGTTATCATAATCAGTTTTTGAGCCAACTATCATTGTCTGATAATCTCTCATCCCTGTACCAGCAGGTATTTTATGACCAACGATAACGTTTTCCTTAAGACCTAATAAATGATCAACCTTACCTGCAACAGCAGCTTGGTTAAGAACTTTTGTTGTTTCCTGGAAAGAAGCGGCAGACATAAAACTATCTGTGTGTAAAGATGCTTTAGTTATACCTTGAAGTAAAGGAGTTGCCGTAGCTGTTAAAGCTTCTCTAGATTCAACAAGTTTAGCATCATTTCTTTTAAGCAATGAGTTCTCATCTCTTAATTTTCTTGCAGACAAAATTTGACCTGCTTTAAGAGTAGTGGAATCACCGGCATCAACAACAACTTTTTTACCAAAAATTAAATCATTTTCTTTAATAAACTCCCATTTATTTACAGCGTTCTTTTCTAAGAACTTTGTATCACCAGCATCAACAACTTCAACTTTACGCATCATTTGTCTCACAATTACTTCAAAATGCTTGTCATTAATTTTCACACCTTGTAAACGATAAACTTCTTGAATTTCATTAACAATGTATTCCTGAACGGCTGTTGGTCCTTTAATAGATAAAATATCTGCAGGAGTTGTAGCACCATCAGAAAGTGGGTGTCCAGCTTTAACAAAATCATTTTCTTGTACAAGAATGTGTCTTGATAATGGCACCAAATATTTCTTAGTCTCACCCGTCTTAGCTTCAATTATTACTTCTCGATTACCTCTTTTAATTTTTCCATAAGATGCAACACCATCGATTTCAGAAACAACAGCAGGATTAGATGGGTTTCTAGCTTCAAACATTTCTGTTACTCTAGGAAGACCACCAGTAATATCACCTGACTTTCCTGATTTTCTAGGTATTTTAACAATAATTTGACCTGCAACTATTGAATCGCCTTCTTTAACAATAACATGAGCATCTACAGGTAAGTTATAAGATTTTAATAATTCTCCTTTTTTATCTACAACGTTAATTGTAGGGATCATTTTCTTATCTCTATTTTCCTTTATTACAATTTCTGTAAATCCTGTTTGCTCATCTTGTTCTTCACGGTAAGTAAATCCTTCAACTAAATTTTCGAATTCAACTAACCCTTCAAGTTCTGTTAGAATAACTGCATTGTATGGATCCCATTTACATATAAGATCACCTTTTTTAAGTTTCTTTTTGTTACTAACAAAAAATTGAGAACCGTAAGGAATATTGTTTGTCATTGATGACATTTCCAGCATTATTTAACAATCTCATTTCACCAGCTCTTCCGATAACAATTTCGATTTCTTCACCTTCAGCATTCTTTTTAACAACAGTGTTTAATCCTTCGATTTCAATAACACCATCATTTTTAGCTCTAAGCTCTGCTTCATCAGCAATATTAGAAGCAGTACCACCAACGTGGAAAGTTCTTAAAGTAAGCTGAGTACCTGGTTCACCAATAGACTGTGCAGCAATAACACCTACAGCTTCACCTTTTTGAACCATTTTACCAGTAGATAAATTTCTACCGTAACACTTACCACAAACACCTCTAGTTTGTTCACATGTAAGAACTGATCTTATCTCTAATTCTTCAATTCCTGCTTTTTCAACTGCTTTAGCTAAATCCTCAGTAATTTCTTCACCTTCGTTTATAATAATCTCATTAGTGTCTGGATCTTCAACATCAAATAAAGAAACTCTACCTAAAATTCTATCATAAAGACTTTCAACAATATCATCATCTTTCTTAAGTGCTGAAACAGTTAACCCTCTTAAAGTTCCACAATCTGAAACATTTACAACTACGTCTTGAGCAACATCAACTAATCTTCTAGTAAGGTAACCAGCATCTGCAGTTTTAAGTGCGGTATCGGCAAGACCTTTACGAGCACCGTGAGTAGAAATAAAATATTCTAGAATTGAAAGGCCTTCTTTAAAGTTGGAAAGAATTGGATTTTCAATAATATCTTGACCACCTGTAGCACCAGATTTTTGAGGTTTAGCCATAAGCCCCTCATTCCTGAAAGTTGTCTTATTTGCTCTTTAGAACCCCTTGCTCCAGAATCCATCATCATATAAATAGAATTAAACCCTTGCTTATCAGCTTTAAGTTTTTCCATTAATGTGAATGTCAATCTAGAATTAGTATGTGTCCAAATATCAATAATTTGATTATATCTTTCATTATTTGTAATAAGACCCATGTTATAGTTCAACTTAACTTCTTCAACTTGCTTTCTTGCTTTGTTGATTAAGATGTCTTTTTCTGGTGGAATTTGAACATCTGATAAGTTAAATGATAAACCACCTTTAAATGCCATGTAATATCCTAAATCCTTAATTTCATCTAGAAATTTTGCTGTATTTGGAACACCTGAAATTTTAATGATATCAGAAATAATATCTCTTAAAGATTTCTTTGTTAGGACTTCATTAACATAACCCGCTTCTTTAGGAACAAGTTCATTAAATAAAACTCTACCTGTAGTTGTTTCAATAATATGATTTACAAACTCACCATCGACTACATCATCCATTTTAACTTTAATGGAAGCATGAAGATCTAATTTTGCCTCATTGTAAGCAATTTTAACTTCTTCAGTAGAATAAAAAGTCATTCCTTCTCCTTTAACAGGATCTTCTTTTGTATGCTTTTTAAGTTTGGTAATGTAATATAAACCAAGAACCATATCCTGAGAAGGTACCGTAATTGGAGCCCCATTTGCTGGGTTTAAAATATTATGTGAAGCTAACATTAATAGCTGTGCCTCTAAAATTGCAGCATTACCTAGTGGTAAATGAACTGCCATCTGATCACCATCAAAATCGGCATTAAAAGCAGTACAAACTAAAGGATGTAACTGAATTGCTTTTCCTTCAATTAATTTAGGTTGGAAGGCTTGAATACCTAACCTGTGAAGCGTAGGTGCCCTGTTTAATAAAACTGGATGACCCTTTAGAACATTTTCTAGAATATCCCAAACAACTGGTTCTTTTCTATCTACAATTTTCTTAGCTGATTTAACAGTTTTAACAATTCCTCTTTCTATCATCTTACGAATAATGAAAGGCTTGAAAAGTTCTGCTGCCATATTTTTAGGCAAGCCACATTCATGTAATTTCAAAGTTGGCCCAACAACAATTACAGATCTTGCAGAATAATCTACACGTTTTCCTAAAAGGTTTTGTCTAAAACGACCCTGTTTCCCTTTAAGACTATCTGAAAGAGACTTTAATGGCCTGTTTTTATCTGTTTTAACAGCACTAGATTTTCTTGAATTATCAAATAAAGAATCTACAGATTCTTGTAACATCCTTTTTTCATTTCTTAAAATTACTTCAGGAGCTTTGATTTCAATTAATCTTTTTAATCTATTGTTTCTTATAATTACTCTTCTATATAAATCATTTAAATCAGAAGTAGCAAATCTACCGCCATCAAGAGGAACTAAAGGACGTAAATCCGGTGGAATCACAGGAACAACTTTAACAATCATCCACTCAGGCTTGTTATCTATTCTAGAATTAGCATCTCTAAAAGCTTCAATAACTTGTAATCTTTTGAGTGCTTCATTTTTCCTTTGTTGAGAAGTCTCATTATGAGCTTGGTGTCTAAGCTGGTATGATTTAGCATCTAAATCTTCTATTTGAAGTAAATCATGTAACCCTTCTGCTCCCATTTTAGCAATAAACTTATTAGGATCAGAATCTTCTAAATATTGATTCTCTTTAGGAAGAGTATCTAAAATATCAAGGTATTCTTCTTCTGTAAGGAAGTCCATTTTAGTTAGAGCTTCTCCCTCAGCATTCAATGCTGTTCCAGGGTTAATAACTACATATCTTTCATAATAAATAATTTGATCCAACTTTTTAGTTGGTAAACCAAGTAGGTATCCAATTTTATTAGGAAGAGATTTAAAATACCAAATGTGTGCTACAGGAACAACTAGAGAAATGTGTCCCATTCTTTCTCTTCTAACTTTCTTTTCAGTAACCTCTACACCACATCTATCACAAACAATCCCTTTATATCTAATTCTTTTGTATTTACCACAGTGACATTCATAATCCTTTACAGGACCAAAAATTCTTTCACAAAACAAACCATCTCTTTCTGGTTTGTATGTTCTGTAATTAATTGTTTCCGGTTTAAGAACCTCACCATGAGATCTTTCTAACAGTAACTCAGGGGAAGCTAAACTGATAGTGATTTTATTAAATTCGCTGTTAACTTTATATTCTTTTCTAAAAGCCATAAGTATATTTTTATCGTTGTAAACAACTTAGCCTCTTTGTTTTAGCAAAGAGGCTGATTAATTAATCTAGTGCTATATTTAATCCAAGTCCTTGTAGTTCATTCAATAATACATTAAATGATTCAGGAATACCCGGTTTTGGTAAATTTTTACCTTTAACTATACATTCATAAGCCTTAGCTCTTCCTTGAACATCATCTGACTTAACAGTTAATATTTCTTGAAGAATGTTAGACGCTCCAAATGCTTCTAAAGCCCAAACTTCCATTTCACCAAAACGCTGACCACCAAATTGAGCTTTACCACCCAAAGGTTGTTGTGTTATTAATGAATAAGGACCAATAGACCTCGCGTGCATTTTATCATCAACCATATGACTAAGTTTAATCATATAAATGATTCCTACAGTAGCTGGTTGATCAAACCTTTCACCAGTACCACCATCGTAAAGATAAGTTTTACCATTTCTAGGAACACCAGCTTCATCAGTATATTTATTAATATCATCTAAACTAGCTCCATCAAAAATTGGTGTAGAAAATTTCTTGTCTAATTTTTGACCTGCCCAACCAAGAACAGTTTCATAAATTTGACCAAGGTTCATCCTAGAAGGTACACCTAATGGATTAAGAACGATATCTACTGGAGTTCCATCTTCTAAGAAAGGCATGTCTTCTTCACGAACAATCTTAGCAACAATACCTTTGTTACCATGACGTCCTGCCATTTTATCACCGACTTTAAGTTTTCTTTTCTTTGCCAAGTAAACTTTTGCCAATTTGATAATTCCATTTGGAAGTTCATCACCTACTGAAATTTGGAATTTTTTCCTTTTAAAGCGACCAATACAATCAGTAGCTTTTAAATTATAGTTGTGTAAAGTTCTTTCAATTAGAGAATTGACTTTCGCATCATCTGTCCAATCTTTAGGATTGACTTGTAAGAATTCTATTTGCTTAAGCGTCTTTTCTGTGAACTTAACCCCTTTCTTGACGATTTCTTCTTTAAAGATGTTAAATACTCCTTTAGATTTATTATCACCAACAATCTTAATTAATTTTTCAATTAAAATTGATTTTAAGTTTAATAAATCCTTATCCATTTCAGCATCAATTTGCTCAAGAATTGGCTTATCAGCAGCCTTAGATCTTCTGTCTTTAACAGCTTTAGAAAAAAGCTTTTTATCTATAACCACACCAGTAACTGATGGAGAAACTTTTAACGATGCATCTTTAACATCTCCAGCTTTATCACCAAATATAGCTCTAAGTAATTTCTCTTCTGGTGAAGGGTCACTTTCTCCTTTAGGAGTAATTTTACCTATAAGTATATCTCCCTCTTTTACTTCAGCTCCGACACGAATAATACCATTCTCATCTAAATCTTTAGTTGCTTCTTCACTAACATTTGGAATATCAGAAGTTAATTCCTCTAAACCTCTTTTAGTATCTCTAACATCTAGAGTAAATTCATCAACATGAACAGATGTGAAAATATCATCTTTAACAACTTTTTCAGAAATTACAATAGCATCCTCAAAGTTATAACCTTTCCATGGCATAAATGCCACTTTCAAGTTTTGACCTAAAGCTAAGCTCACCTTTTTGTGTAGCATAACCTTCAACCATAACCTGACCTTTCTTAATCTTATCTCCTTTCATTACAATAGGAACTAGATTAATTGAACTTCCTTGGTTAGTTTTTTGAAATTTAGTAAGCTTATATACCTTTATTTCATCTTCAAAACGAACAAGAATATCATCTGCATCTAAGTCGTACTTAACATGAATTTCATTTGCATCCACGTAATCAATTATTCCATCATTCTCTGCATGAATTAAAACTCTAGAATCACGAGCAACTAGCTCCTCAATTCCTGTTCCAACAATAGGAGAATTTGGTTTTAATAATGGAACTGATTGACGCTGCATATTAGACCCCATCAATGCACGGTTGGCATCATCATGTTCCAAAAACGGAATACATGAAGCTGCAATAGATGCAATTTGGTTAGTTCCAACATCAATTAAATTAATTGCACTTTTTTCAGGAACTGGAAAATCTCCTTCAAATCTCGCAATTACATTGTCATTAACAAAGTTTCCTTTATCATCAATTTGAGCATTTGCTTGAGCAATGTATTTGTTATCTTCTTCTTCAGCACTTAAGAATATTGGTTCTTGCTTAAGGTTAACCTGTCCTTTATTAACTTCTCTGTAAGGAGTTTCTATAAAACCTAATCTATTAACTTTAGCATATACACATAAAGAAGATATTAATCCAATATTTGGTCCCTCAGGAGTTTCAATTGTACATAATCTTCCATAGTGAGTGTAGTGAACATCACGAACCTCAAAACCAGCTCTTTCTCTCGTTAAACCACCTGGCCCAAGAGCTGACATTCTTCTTTTGTGAGTAACTTCAGCTAATGGATTAGTTTGATCCATGAACTGAGATAGTTGATTTGTTCCAAAGAATGAATTAATAACACTTGATAGTGTTTTTGCATTAATCAAATCAATTGGAGTAAAAACTTCATTATCTCTAACGTTCATTCTTTCTCTAATTGTTCTAGCCATTCTAGCTAGACCAACACCAAATTGGCTATATAATTGTTCACCAACCGTCCTTACACGTCTGTTACTTAAGTGATCAATATCATCAACATCGGCTTTAGAATTAATTAAAGCGATTAACTGTTTAATAATACAGATTATATCATTCTTAGTAAGTACTCTTTGATTAGCATTAACATCAAGACCTAACTTTTTATTAATTCTATATCTTCCTACTTCACCAAGATCATATCTTTGTTCAGAGAAAAATAATTTATCAATAACTCCTCTTGCAGTTTCTTCATCTGGTGGCTCAGCGTTTCTTAACTGACGATAAATTAGTTCAACAGCTTCTTTTTCAGAGTTTGAAGTATCTTTTTGTAACGTATTGTAAATAATAGCAAAATCAGCTGAATTAATATTTTCTTTATGCAAGATGATAGTTTTAACACCAGCATCAGTAATTAATTCTACATGCTCTTTTTCAATAATTGTTTCACGTTCAATGATAACTTCATTTCTTTCAATTGAAACAACCTCACCAGTATCTTCATCAACAAAATCTTCAACCCAAGATTTTAAAACTCTAGCTGCTAATTTTCTTCCAATAGATTTCTTTAATGATGCTTGAGTAGCTTTAACCTCGTCAGCTAAATCAAAAATTTCTAAGATATCTTTATCACTCTGATAACCTATAGCCCTAAATAAAGTGGTAACAGGTAATTTCTTTTTTCTATCAATGTAAGCATACATTACATTATTAATGTCTGTAGCAAATTCAATCCAAGAACCTTTAAATGGTATTACTCTTGCAGAATACAATTTTGTACCATTAGCATGTCTACTTTGACCAAAGAAAACACCAGGAGAACGGTGAAGCTGTGAAACTATAACACGTTGTGCGCCATTTATCACAAATGATCCTTTGGGAGTCATGTATGGAATAGTTCCTAAATAAACCTCTTGAACAATTGTTTCGAAATCTTCATGCTCAGGATCAGTACAGTAAAGTTTCATTACTGCTTTTAAAGGAACTGAATAAGTTAAACCTCTATCTATACACTCATCAATGGTGTATCTTGGAGGGTCAATGAAATAATCCAAAAACTCAAGAACAAATTGATTTCTTGTATCTGTAATTGGAAAGTTTTCACAGAAAACCTTAAATAAACCTTCGCCTATTCTGTTTTCTGAAGTTGTTTCTAATTGAAAAAACTCTTGAAATGATTTTAATTGTATGTCCAGAAAATCTGGGTATGAAAAACGATGCTGACTTGAAGCAAAGTTAATTCTGTTTGTTACTTTATCTACTGTTGCCAATGCTTTGAATTTTAGTTGATTAAAAGAGTAAAACTGGTAAAAGGTCTAAGTATTTTACTTAGACCTTTAAATTGGTTAGAGAGAATTATTTTAATTCTACTTCAGCTCCAGCTTCTTCAAGAGCCTTCTTGATACCTTCAGCTTCATCTTTTCCTACTCCTTCTTTAACTGCTTTAGGAGCACTATCAACTATCTCTTTAGCTTCTTTTAATCCAAGACCAGTTAATTCTTTTACAGCTTTAACAACTTGTAATTTAGAACCGCCTGGAGCTTTAAGGATTACATCGAATTCAGATTTTTCTTCTGCTGCTGCACCATCACCACCTCCAGCACCTGGAGCTGCTACTGCAACTGCTGCTGCTGCTGGTTCGATACCGTATTCTTCTTTAAGAACTTCTGCAAGTTCATTTACTTCTTTTACAGTTAAGTTTACTAACTCTTCTGCTATAGCTTTAACGTCTGCCATTTTTCTAGGTTTTAATAAAAAATATTCTTTTTTTGTTTATAAATTATGATTCTTTTTCTGATAAAGTTTTAACTAAACCAGCGATTGTATTCTTGCTTGAACTTAAAGCTGAAATAACATTTTTAGCTGGTGATTGAAGCAATCCAATGATTTCTCCTATCAACTCTTCTTTAGATTTGATATCTACTAATGTTTGTAGCTGATCATCTCCAACAAAAATTGTTTGTTCAACAAAAGCACCTTTAAGGATAGGTCTATTACTTTTTTTCCTAAAATCCTTAATTAATTTCGCAGGAACGTTACCTACATCTGCTATCATTATAGCAGTTGGTCCTGGTAACACATCGTATAGTTCAGATAAATCTTTACCCTTTACATTTTCCATTGCTTTCTTAAGCAATGTGTTTTTAACAACACTAAGAGATACATTTTTAGCAAAACATTGTCTTCTTAAAGAACTTGTTTCAATTGCATCTAATTCAGAAATATCTGTAATGTATATTACACCATTACTATCCAATTTCTCACTTAGGCTATTAATTTGCGACTGTTTTTCTTCTTTAGTCATATTATTAATTTATTATGCTAATTATATACTAATTGACTTAGGTTCAACTTTAACACCTGGACTCATAGTGCTTGAAAGCACAATGCTTTTAACATAAGAGCCTTTAGATGATGAGGGTTTTAACCTCAACAAAGCAGTTACTAATTCTTTCGCATTTTCAGCAATTTTAGTTGACTCAAAGGAAGCTTTACCAATAGCAGCATGAATAATTCCATTTTTCTCGACTTTAAAATCGATTTTACCAGCTTTAACATCTGTTACTGCTTGAGAAATATTCATTGTTACTGTACCAGTTTTAGGATTGGGCATCAAACCTCTAGGACCAAGAATTCTTCCTAACGCACCTACTTTACCCATAACTGAGGGCATAGTGATGATAACATCTACGTCAGTCCAACCATTCTTAATCTTATCGATGTATTCGTCCAATCCAACAAAATCAGCACCAGCTTCTTTTGCGTCATTTTCTTTGTCAGGTGTACACAGAACTAAAACTTTAACATCTTTTCCTGTACCGTGAGGAAGAGAAACTGTCCCTCTAACCATTTGGTTAGCTTTTTTAGGGTCAACTCCTAATCTCACTGCAATATCAACAGATGAGTCAAATTTCAATTTTGTTATATCCTTCACAATTTGAGAAGCTTCTTCCAAATCATATACTTTTTCAGTATCAAATTTTGAAAGTGCATCTTTTCTATTTTTTGTGATTGCCATATTATTTTGTTTTATCGGATTATTTACCCCAAGGTGGAGCACCTTTCACATTTAGTCCCATGCTTCTTGCTGTACCAGCAACCATTTTCATAGCTGAATTAACAGTGAAACAATTTAAATCTGGCATCTTATCTTCTGCTATTGTTTTTACTTGATCCCAAGTAACTGACCCAACCTTAATTTTATTAGATTCTGGTGAACCCTTTTTTAATTTAGCAGCTTCCATTAACTGAACCGCTGCAGGTGGTGTCTTAATAACAAAATCAAAAGATTTGTCAGAAAAAACTGTAATAACACAAGGTAAAATCTTACCAGGTTTCTCTTGTGTTCTTGCATTGAACTGCTTACAAAATTCCATTATATTAACACCTTTAGCTCCTAATGCAGGACCTACAGGTGGTGCTGGATTTGCAGCTCCTCCTCTAATTTGAAGTTTAATTAATCCACTTACTTCTTTTGCCATTGTTTATTATTTAATAATTGTAAACTACATCGGGAAGCATTCAATTCAATGAGTTTACAATGCCTTTAACCTTCTTTTTCTACTTGCATATAGTTAAGTTCCAAAGGAGTCTTTCTCCCGAATATTTTAACCATAACTTTTAATTTTTTCTTTTCTTCATTTATTTCTTCAATAATTCCATTGAAATTATTGAAAGGACCATCAATTACTTTAACAGGCTCACCAACAACATAAGGAATATTCATTTCTTCGTCATTCTCTGCTAATTCATCAACTTTACCTAAAATTCTATTTACCTCAGATTGTCTCATTGGCAATGGATCTCCACCCTTTACACCTCCAAGAAAACCTATTACATTAGACATGGATTTAATTACATGCTCTACTTCACCAACTAATGCTGCTTCAATTAACACATAACCAGGGAAAAAATTTCTTTCTTTGGAAACTTTTTTACCTTTTCTAATTTGATAAACCTTTTCAGTAGGAATCAAAACTTGCTCTACATAGTTATTTAGCTTATGTCGATCAATTTCCAATTCAAGTAATTCTTTTACTTTCTTCTCTTTACCGCTAATGGCACGAATAACATACCATCTTTTTTTAATTTCTCCCATCACTATAATTTAAGATATCCAGTCATAAATAAAACCTAACAAACCTTTCCAGCCAAATTCCCCTTCAGGAACTGACCAAATACCAAAGGCATAGTCCATTAACCAAATAATTAACGATAAAATAATACTTGTAGTCAAAACAATAATAGAACTAGCTTGCAAGTCATCCCATGTAGGCCATGAAACTTTATTGGTTAATTCATTTATAGTTTCTTCAATATATGTTCTAATTCCTGCCACTTTTCAATTTAATATTATTAAGCACGGGTGGAGAGATTCGAACTCCCGACACCTGGTTTTGGAGACCAGTGCTCTGCCAGCTGAGCTACACCCGTAAAACGCGAATAAAGGTGACCCAAATTTGAGCACCTTTATTCACCAATTACGTATTTTTTTTAGACTATTAATCTAATATTTCAGTTACTTGACCAGCACCTACAGTTCTACCACCCTCACGAATAGCAAAACGAAGTCCTTTAGCCATTGCAACACCTGTAATCAAATCAACCTCAATAGTTACATTATCACCAGGCATTACCATTTCTCTTCCAGATTCCAACATAATAGTTCCAGTTACATCTAAAGTTCTGAAATAGAATTGCGGTCTGTACTTATTATGAAATGGAGTGTGTCTTCCACCTTCTTCTTTTTTAAGAATATAAACCTCAGCTTTAAATTTAGCATGAGGAGTAATAGAAGACGGCTTAGCTATTACCATTCCTCTTTTAATTTGTTCTTTCTCAATACCTCTTAAAAGAAGACCACAGTTTTCACCAGCTCTACCTTCATCTAATATTTTTCTAAACATTTCAACACCCGTTACAGTTGAAGCCATAGGAGCTTCACTCAAACCAACGATTTCAACAGCATCACCAGTTCTTATGATACCAGTCTCAATTGCACCAGTTGCAACAGTACCACGACCAGTAATTGAGAATACATCTTCAACAGACATCAAAAATGGTTTATCAGTGTCTCTTTCTGGAGTCTCAATCCAAGAATCAACAGTTTCCATTAATTTCATTACTGAATCAACACCAGATTGCTCGCCATTTAATGCAGCAAGAGCAGAACCTTGTAAAATTGGAGTATCATTATAACCATAAGAGTCTAATAATTCAGATAATTCCATTTCAACTAGCTCTAGTAATTCTTCATCATCTACTAAATCCACTTTATTCATAAAAACAACACATCTAGGTACATTTACCTGTCTAGCTAAAAGGATATGCTCTCTAGTTTGAGGCATAGGACCATCTGTAGCAGCACAAACCAATATAGCACCATCCATTTGAGCAGCACCAGTAACCATGTTCTTTACATAATCAGCGTGACCTGGACAGTCAACGTGAGCATAATGACGCGCTTCTGTTTCATATTCAATGTGAGCAGTATTAATTGTAATACCTCTTTCTTTTTCTTCAGGTGCATTATCAATCTGATCGAAATCTAGCTTGCTCAGCCAGTACCAGCATCAGAAAGAACTTTTGAGATTGCAGCTGTTAATGTTGGTTTTACCATGATCAACGTGTCCAATAGTACCAACGTTAACATGGGGTTTTGTACGTTCAAAATTTGCTTTAGCCATATCCTAGATGTTTAATTAATTGTTATTCTTTGTTTTTATTTATTACTATTTAATTCATTTTCAATTTGTTCATTGTTTTGGAGCCAATGACGGGAGTTGAACCCGTGACCTCTTCCTTACCAAGGAAGCGCTCTACCCCTGAGCTACATCGGCTAATATATAACCAAATGATACTCAAAAAAGAAGCGGTGATAATATTAAATTATCAAAGCTTCAAAAATTTTGAGCGGGAGACGAGATTCGAACTCGCGACCCTCAGCTTGGAAGGCTGATGCTCTACCAACTGAGCTACTCCCGCTTTTTTCGGACGACAAATGTAATGCTTTTATTTTAGAAACATACACTTATCATTATATTAGCCGATAGGATGGATAGGTGGGGAGAGCAGGATTCGAACCTGCGAAGGTGAAACCATCAGATTTACAGTCTGACCTCGTTGGCCGCTTGAGTATCTCCCCGAACTTAATATTTAAAGAACTTTCAAGAGCCGATGGAGGGACTCGAACCCACGACCTGCTGATTACAAATCAGCTGCTCTAGCCAGCTGAGCTACATCGGCTTTTATTGAAAATTTCAACAAAAAAAAAGACCTTTGCTTTCAGAAAAGGTGTGCAAATGTATAAAAAGAATATCAGTATATCTATACACAGTGAGGAAAGATGAAATTAGTTTTTACTATTGAACTAAGTGTTTTCCTTTGTGCTTATTGATCTGACGTCTTAAGAGCATCAACTAGCCTCATCCGTAGCCTCTTCGAAGGATTCTGGACTGCTTTCTTAGCAAAAAGCTCTTTGCCAGGAATGTTAAGCTTTAATTTCAACAAGCTTATTATTTAAGTTTGAATCAGCCCTAATCTAGCCTTTAAAAAAACCTCAGAACCAAGAATATTGGTCCAAAAAATAAATTGAGTTTAGATAAGTCTTTGACTTACATGAAATCGAATAGCTTTTGATCGGCATGAAAATTGGATAGCTTGAACTTGTACATGCATATATATATGTTTTATTAGCCACGAGGGTGGGCTTGTTGGTGAATATTTTTTAATTTCTCAAATGAGTTATGCGTATAAACTTGTGTAGCAGAGAGGTTTTCATGGCCTAAAATCTCCTTAATGGCATTTAAATCAGCACCATTGTTTAGCATGTGAGTAGCAAATGTATGTCTTAAGACATGCGGACTCTTTTTCTCTAAACTAGACACTTTACCAATGTAATAATTAACTTTTCTATAAACAAATTTTTCATACACTTTATCTCCTTTGTCAGAAACAATAAAAGTAATTGAAGAATTAGGAAATTGTTTGTTTTTTAAATCTTTATAATCTTTTAATATTGTAGATAGATTACTACTAATTGGAATCATTCTTTCCTTATTTCTCTTACCAATAACTTTTATTACATCATTAGAAACATCAACATCTTTTAATCCAGTAAGTTCTGAAAGACGCATTCCTGTTTGGTAAAATAGCCGAACTAAAACGTAATCTCTTAAACCAAAAAAATCTTCTGAATAAATACCTCTATCATTTAGTTCTAAAATTTCTTTTTCCTTTATAAAGGATGGTAGCTTTTTCTGAATTTTAGGAAGCTGAATATTTGCTAAAGGGGAAAATTCTACTTCACCTTTTTTTATTAAAAATTTATACAAGGATTTCAATGCACTTAATTTTCTGCAAACTGATCGATTTGAAATTTTATCGTTCATTAGTTCAACCATAAATGATCTTACGTGAAGATGCTTGGCGTCTTTAAACGTAAAATCAAACTGTTTTAATAGAAACAATGAAAATTGTTGTAAATCCTTTGAATATGCCGTAAGCGTATTCTCTGAATACCTTTTTTCCACCTTTAAATAGTGGATAAATTGGTTGATATTTTCTTGATTTTTTTCCAAAAAAAAAGGGAGAAGATAAACTCAACTCCCTTTACGAAATATATTTAAAAAAGTTATTCTTCTGAAAGCATTCTTTCAACATACTCAGCTTTGATAACCTGCTGTCTTCTGATAACAGATTTCTTAATGTATTGTTTTCTTTCTCTTAATTGCTTAAGTACACCCGTTTTTTCGAACTTCTTTTTATACTTTTTAAGAGCTCTTTCGATAGATTCGCCTTCTTTAACCGGAATTTGTAACATGTTGTATGCGTTTATTTAATATTATTTAAGGTGTGCAAAGATATTTTTTTTTTAAAACTAAAAAACAAAATTTGATTATTTTTTTAATAACTCTCTAGAAATAACCAATTTTTGTATTTCTGAAGTACCTTCTCCAATAGTACACAATTTAGAATCTCTGTAAAATTTCTCCACAGGAAAATCCTTAATATAACCATAACCACCGAAAATTTGTACTGCTTCTGTAGATGCCATTACGCCAACTTCAGATGCTTTATATTTAGCCATTGCTGATAATTTATTAACGGGCAAACCTTTCATTATTTTATCTGCTGCTTGATAAAGCAATAATTTAGACGCTTCAATTTCTGTTGCCATATCAGCTAACTTAAATGAAATCCCCTGAAAAGAACTAATCGGACGACCAAATTGCTCCCGCTCATTAGCATAGTTAATTGACGCTTCTAAAGCTCCTTCAGCAATACCTAACCCTAAAGCACCTATTGAAATTCTTCCGCCATCTAAAATCTTCATAGATTGAATAAAACCTTCACCAACCTTTCCAAGAATGTTGTCCTTATGAACTCTACAATTATCAAAAATAACCTCTGCAGTTTCAGAAGCTCTCATTCCTAGTTTATCTTCTTTTTTACCTCCAGAAAACCCCGGGGTGCCTCTCTCAATGGCAAAAGCTGTCATACCGTGAGAATCTAACAATTCTCCGGTTCTAACCACAGCAACAATTATATCTCCAGATCGGCCGTGAGTAATAAAATTCTTAGCTCCATTGATCACCCAATAATCTCCATCCTGCTTTGCTGTACATTTCATTCGCATAGCATCAGAACCTGTATTTGGCTCAGTTAAACCCCATGCACCTATCCAGTCACCAGAAGCCAATTTAGGTAGCCATTTTTCCTTTTGAGTTTGATTCCCGAATTTTAGTATGTGATTAGTACATAATGAATTATGAGCTGCTATAGAAAGACCGATTGAACCGCAAACTTTAGATATCCCTCTTATCACAGAAATATACTCGAAATAACCAAGCCCAGCTCCACCAAATTCTTCAGGTACCAAAACCCCCATCAAACCAAGTTCTCCAGCTTTTTTAAATAGCTCAACTGGGAAATCTTGAGATTCATCCCATTTCATCACATTTGGTCTAATTTCTTTTTCTGCAAAGTCTTTAACCATTTGCTCAATCATTGATTGATCTTCTGTAATATCAAAATTCATTGTGTGTTTTTAAAATTTTATTAATGACTCTATATTATTAGAATATTTTGTTAAAATATTCTTGCCTGACAAAAAAGAAAGCTCAACCACAAAAGAAAACCCTATAACCTCAGCACCTTGACTTGTTATTAGCTCGGCTGCAGCCTCAGCAGTACCTCCTGTGGCAAGTAAGTCATCGTGAATAATTACTTTATCTCCAGGACCTACAGCATCTATGTGCATCTCTATTTCTGCAGACCCATATTCTAAATCATATTTATAGCTAACGGTTTTGTATGGAAGTTTTCCTTTTTTCCTTATTAAAACAAAAGAAATATCACTTTCCATTGCACATGGAAATCCAAATAAAAACCCACGACTTTCAATTCCAGCAACATGTGTAGTCTCTTTAGGAAGATTGGAAGAAAGTTCTTTAATAATCTCTTTTGAAAGTTTAGCGTCTTTTAAAATTGGAGTAATATCTTTAAAAACAATTCCTTCTTTAGGAAAATCATGAACATCCCTTATAGTTGAATTAATTTTATCTATTAATATTTGAGAAACTTTCAATTAAATAGCGGATTTTACCTTATTGTTAAATAAGGTGCAATTTTAAGATATATCTTATTATTTACCAAATGAATAGATTTGATTTTTTCAAATGAATCGTAGTTACCATGTTGAATTCTAAATTGAACAATAGCGTTAGCTAAGTTCCAATTAATGTAAGGGTGAGATTTTAAAGAATCAATGGTTAATTGATTAATGTTTAATTTTCTTAAAGGAATAGTGTCATTTATTGTGACTTTGTTTTTTATCGTTTGCAATGTTTCATTATCCAAACCAAAGACTTCATCGAGCTGATTCACTGAAATAAAGCCCCCTAAGCTATTTCTATATTCAATAATTCTTAAAGATAGTACAGCGCCAATCCCTCTTATAGAAGTTAATTCTTTAGCACTTGTCAGATTAAGATCTAACTCATTTACACTGACAGCTAATTTTGATTGCTTATAATTAATCTTTTTTAGTTTAAAACAATCTAACAATTCTATTGAAGCATTTTCAAATTCAATACTATCCAAACTTTCGCAAATAGAATCTAAAATACTTTTTGAAAGATCTTTTCCAATGTAATATTTGTATGAATTCCCAGATCTCAAATAAAATAAATTATCAAACTTTTGATTTAAATAATATATTGGAGTGTCTGATTTTAAAAGGAATAAAGCAGTACAAGTGTTGTCATTATATTTAATTTTAGGTACTAATAGATAAGGAAGAAGTTGCCGGAATTTAACTGAATCGATCACATAGCATTTAGCTAAGTCTTTACTTGTTTTAAAACCACCTATTGAGCTTCTATAATTAAGGATTATTTGGGCTTGTTTCTCTGAAAATCCAAGTTTTATCCATTTTTCTTTATTAATAATATTAGGGTTAAACTTAACAAGTTGATCAGATTCAATTGGAACACTATCAACTTTAATATCGTTTGATTGAACTACAACTTTTTGCTCATGAAATATTAGCTTCAATTGAGCCGGGTTTCTAGAATTTAGTAAATAACTAATCCCCACTATAGCAATAAGCACTAGTAAAACCAATGCCCCTCTTCTTTGAGAAGCATTAGATTCAAAATAATCGCCCAACCAAATCATTAAGAAGTTACTGCTTCTTAATGGCTTCAAGATATCTTGTGAGTTGCTTTTTCACAACAGGAAATAAAAAGAATAGACCTACCATATTAGGAAAAACCATAGCAAATATCATGGCATCTGAAAATCCCCAAATTGAATTCATACTTGCTGCAGCACCAATAACTACAAAAGTTAAGAATAATAGTTTATAAGTTATATCTGCTAGCTTTCCTCTTCCAAATAAAAACTTCCAAGATTGCAAACCATAATAAGACCATGATATCATAGTTGAAACTGCAAATAAAACTACCGCTATTGTTAAAAACACATTTGAATAAGGAATATATTCAGCAAACGCTTTGGATGTTATTCCTGCACCTTCGTAAAGCTTGCCATCAATCATTACTTTACCCTTTACATTATCATATTCTCCAATTATTATCACATCATTTCCCAAGCTATCTTTTTCTACATAGGGAATTCTAAATTTATTATTTGTTTTAAAATATTTTTTTCCATCAATAAGAGCCAAAGTGTTTACAACAACAGTATCATTATCTATATAGATATTCCCAAGATCATCTTTTTCATATTTTTTATCTCCAATATTAAAAACACCATTTTTAGAAACAACTTCTTCAGAATTATAATTTACAACAGATTGAACATTGATTTTACCATAAGTAAATTGCTTGTCATTATTTACATCTCCATTAAAATTAAAAATGATAATTACCAATGCTGTCATTGTACAAATTACAACAGTATCTATAAATGGTTCCAAAAGAGCAACTAAGCCTTCTGAAGCAGAATATTTTGTTTTAACAGCAGAGTGAGCAATTGAAGCTGAACCAGCACCTGCCTCATTTGAAAATGCTGCTCTTTTAAAGCCCACAAGAAGAACTCCAATAATACCACCGACACCAATAGCTTGCGGGTTAAATGCTTCAGAAATAATTAATCCAAATGCATTATCAACTAAGCTAAAATTAGTTACAATAATGTATATACATGCCAACAAATATAATACCGCCATAAACGGAACTACTTTTTCGGTAACTGAAGCTATTCTTTTAATTCCACCAATTATAATTATACCAACCAATACAGCTAAAACAATTCCAATAATTGCACCAGCACTTGAACTATCCCAACCTAAAAGTTCTTTCAAGACAATTGTTGCCTGATTAGATTGAGCTGCATTTCCTCCACCAAAAGAACCTCCAATACAAAATATAGCAAACAAAACGGCTGTTATTTTGCCAAGAACTGAAAACCCTTTTTCTTTAAGGCCTTTACTTAGGTAATACATTGGACCTCCGTAAACAGTACCATCTTCACCCACATCTCTGTACTGAACCCCTAGGGTACATTCAACAAATTTTGTTGACATTCCTAACAAGCCACAAACAATCATCCAAAAAGTTGCTCCAGGACCACCAAGAGCAATTGCCAATGCAACACCGGCAATGTTACCATTACCAACTGTTCCTGAAACAGCTGTAGCTAATGCTTGAAAGTGAGTGACCTCTCCATCTTTACTTTCATCGGCAATAGTGTCTTTAATGTCTCCATCTATTGCTAAATCTGAGTTTCCAGAAGATGATTCGTCTACATGATCATATTTACCTCTAACAACATTGATAGCTTTACCAAAATATTTTATGTTAGGGAATCCAAAATATAAAGTGAAAAACAATGCACTCAAAACCAATAAAATAATGACAAATGGTGCACCATCAAAAACTTCAAAAAAGACAATACTAGATATGAAATCTGAAAAAGGTTTGAATGCTTGATCAATTCTTTGATCGATCCCTAATTCATTTTCTTGAGCAAATGTAAACAACGGCAATAATGACATTATTATAGCTATTAATCCTTTTTTCATGTATGTATATTTATTATAAAATTATCAATTTATTTAATGTTCTCTAATTCTTCAGTTAAGGCCTTCAATCCTTCATTAAAGGATAAAGGGGAATAACCAAGCTCCTGATTTGCTTTATTCAAAATAAAGCCAGTAACTGGAGGTCTTTTAGCTGCTTGATTCAATGAGCTTGTCTTAATAGGATTGATGTTACTTTTTTCTAAACCGTAGAAATCTGCAACTCTTTCAACTAGCTCTAAAATACTCATTGAATCTTTACCGCTTAAATGAAAAATTCCATTTTTTTCTTTTTCTGCAATTAACAAACAGCCTTTTGCCAAATCATTAGCGTATGTTGGAGAACGAAATTGATCATCAACAATATTAATAACGGATCCTTTTTCTAAAGCACTTTTTGCCCAAAGTATTATGTTAGACCGGCTCATGTTTTCAACTAAACCATAGATAATTATAGTTCTAGCAATTGACCAATTCTTTAAACCACTATTTAAGATGATTTGTTCAGCATCGTACTTAGATTGCCCATAAAAACTTAAAGGGTTAGGTGTGTCATCTTCTTTATAAGGACCGGCATCACCATCAAAAACAAAATCTGTAGACAAGTGAATTAAATGAATATTGTGAGCTAAGCAGGCATTAACAAGGTTTTCGACACCATTAATGTTCATTGAAACACAAGCATCTTTGTTCGATTCACAAGCATCAACATTTGTCATTGCAGCGGTATTAATAATTACATCTGGTCTAAAATTAGCAACAACATCTATAACATTAGCCTGATCAGTAATATCCATTGAAGTGAAACTAAAATCTTCTCTAGATTGAACTCTATTGCTTCCCTTAGAAGTCGCTAGTAATGTATGGTTAGAACAATCTAAAATTAGGTGAATTAACTTCTGTCCTAATAAACCGTTTGATCCAGTAATTAAAATTCTCTTAGCGCTCATATTTATATTCCGAAAATACGGTTAAGTTTTTTGATTTGTTCTGGATTTCCTAACACAAACAACTTACTATTAGGAACAATACCAGTATCATCAGAAGGGTTTATATCATATTGGCCATCTGGGTTTCTAAAGCCAATAATATTACAAACTGGAAATTGATCTTTTAAATCTTTAATACTCTTATATTGGCAATCTTCTGGTATGTCTTTAAAATCAATACTTTCTAAATTAATTTCATTTTCACCTTGAATTGATATTTCATCTAGAAATTCTAGCACATCTGGTGTAGCAACTAATTGTGCCATATGAGACCCACCTAACGAATCTGGCATAATTACATTATTTGCACCAGCAATTTTTAATTTTTTCACAGATGAACCATTAGATGCTCTAGAAATTATTGATAAATTTTTATTAATCTCTCTTGCTGTTAAAACAACATATAAATTATCGGCATCATAGGGTAATGTTGTAATCAATGCTTTTGCATTTTCAATACCTGCTTTCACAAGCAACTCATCTTTTGTAGCATCACCTTTGATGCATTTAATGTTTAAATCTGATCGAAAACGTTCAATGATTTCAGCATTTTGTTCAATAACTAAAAATTCATGATTGTGCTCAGACAGCGTATCAATTGCTTTTGATCCAACTCTACCATAACCACAAACAATAACATGGTTCTTTAAATCTTTCATCTCTTTCATAAATTTATATTCTCTAAAATATCTTCGATAATCGCCACTTACAACATAACTAGTAATAGAAGTAACTGTATATGCAAAAGTACCAAAACTTGTAATGATAAGAAATGCTGTAAACAATTTCCCAAGATCTGAAAGCTCATCAACAGTTTCAAACCCAACAGTAGAGACCGTAATAATGGTTTGATAAAAAGAATCTAAAAGTGACCAGCCCTCTATAAACATGAAACCAATAGTCCCAAAAAATATTATCAAAAAAAGGACTATAAATGAGTACAGTACTTTTGAAAATAATTTAAAATTTAGAAGCATTCTATTCATGACTTTATTTTAAATATCCCAAACTGATTTTCTTTTATTTTTTCTAAACTTAAAAAACTCTTTGTGCTCGTGAATAAAGACCATTATAAGATAAATTAAAATTGGGCTACCAAGAGTTACAAAACTTAAATAAATAAAGAATAATCGAATACTGCTTGGCTTAATTCCTAATTTGACTCCTAACCAATCGCATACACCATAAGCTCTTTTCTCAAAATTATTTAGTATTTTATTTATCATATTAAGAGCGTTAAATTAAATTGAGTATTGATTTAATAATTTTTCCATTTCCAGCTGAATCTCAGTTGCTTTTTGTTTGGCAACAACATCAAAATTTGAAGAAGAATCTGCATAAATAATTCCTCTTGATGAATTAACCAGCAATCCACACTGTTTATTAAATCCGTTCTTAGCAACAGAAACCAAATCACCACCTTGAGCTCCAACACCAGGAACTAATAAAAAATGATTAGGAACAATTTCTCTTATTTTTTTCAGCTCTGAAGATTGAGTAGCACCGACAACAAACATGATTTGATCTAAAGTTCCCCAAGATTTTGTTTTTTCAATAACTTCCTCAAAAAGTCTTTTACCAGAGGCTAGTTTTAAATATTGAAAATCTTGTGAACCAGTATTACTTGTTAAACCTAATACAATAACTGTTTTATTTTCATGTAAAAAAGGGGGTGACAGAATCTGAACCCATATAAGGAGCTACAGTAACAGAGTCAAAATGTAATTTTTCAAAAAATGCTCTTGAATACAGCTTAGAGGTATTTCCAATATCTCCTCTTTTCGCATCTGCAATAGTAAAAATATCATTTGGAATATAATCCAATGTTTTTTGTAATGACTCCCAACCTTTAGGACCTTCAGCTTCATAAAATGCAATGTTAGGCTTATAAGCAACACACAGATCTTTAGTCGCATCAATTATTCTTCGGTTAAATTCGAAAACAGGGTCTTCTTCTTTCAACAAAAATGAAGGAATCTTATTAATGTCAGTATCTAAACCAACACATAGAAATGATTTTTTCTGTACGATTTGCTGATATATTTCTAACCTTGTCATTAACCTTCTGTTTGAACTCCCTCCTTTAATTTTTCAGCATTTTCAGCCATTTTTAAAGCATCTAACATTTCTTGCATATCACCATTGATGAATCCACTTAGATTATATATTGTTTTTTCCAATTCTATGATCTGTTATTCTTCCTTGAGGATAATTATATGTTCTGATTTTTGCTGACCTATCTCCTGTAGAAACTAATGATTTACGTTGCTCAGCTCTTTCTTTGTCTTTTTTATCAACTTCTGCTTGATATAGTCTTGAGCGCAATACCTTTAGAGCTTTCTCATAATTTTTATGCTGAGACCTACCATCTTGACATTCAACAACTGTTTTAGTTGGCAAATGTGTTAATCGAACAGCAGATTCTGTTTTGTTTACGTGTTGCCCACCGGCACCAGATGCTCTATAAGTATCTTTTTTAACATCAACTAAATTAAGCTCGAAGTCTACCTCTTCAGCTTCAGGCAAAACAGCAACTGTTATGGCTGAAGTATGAACTCTTCCTTGAGATTCTGTTTCAGGAACTCTTTGAACTCGATGAACGCCAGATTCAAACTTAAGCTCTCCATAAACTCCTTGACCAGCAACACTAATAGCTATTTCTCTAAACCCTTTAACACTTCCTTCATTAGAATTTATCAATTCCCATTTCCATCCTTTGTCCTTAATGAACATCGTTAACATTCTATATAAGTCTTCTACAAAAATACAGGCCTCATCTCCACCAGTTCCAGCTCTTAGTTCTATTATAACATTTTTATTATCATCAGGATCTTTAGGAATTAATAGCCATTTAATTTCTTCATCAAGAACATCCTTTTTTTGGATTAGCTCATCTAATTCTAATTTAGCCATTTCTTTAAACTCTTCATCAGACTCATTCTTAATGATATCTTTTGAAGAATCAATATTAGAGAGTATATTTTTATAGTTGTTATATGCAATTACAAGTGGTTCTAATTCTTTGTACTCTCTATTTAGATTTACATACCTTTTCATGTCAGAAATGATTTCAGGATCAACAATTAACTTGCCTACCTCAACATGTCTAAAAGATATCTCTTCTAACTTTTTTAGTAACCCTTTGTCACTCATTATTTAATATTCAAAATTCCCTTTTTCAGAGCTGATCGATAATTTTTTACTATCTGACTTTTCAACTCTACCAATAATTTTCGCATCAACTCCAAAAGACTCACTAATTTTAATTAAATCTTCAGCATCTTCTTTACTTAAATACAATTCCATTCTGTGCCCCATGTTAAAGACTCTATACATTTCCTTCCAATCTGTTTTAGATTCCTTTTGAATTAGATCAAATAATACAGGTACTGGAAACATATTATCTTTTATAATGTGTAAATCTTTTATAAAATGAAGAATTTTAGTTTGTCCACCTCCACTACAATGAACCATGCCATGAATTTTACTTCTCATTTGGTCCATGACAGCTTTAATTATTGGAGCATATGTTCTTGTAGGTGACAAAACTAATTTACCAGCATCCAATGGGACATTAGAAATTTTATCAGTTAAATTTTTAGTTCCTGAATAAACCAACTCTTTTGGCACAGAGGGATCATAACTTTCAGGATATTTTTCTGCTAAAAATTTATTAAAAACATCATGTCTTGCAGAAGTCAAACCATTGCTTCCCATTCCACCATTAAACTCATTTTCGTAAGATGCTTTTCCTGAAGAAGATAATCCTACAATAACATCGCCATCAACAATAGTATCATTAGAAATAACATCGGCCTTTTTCATTCTAGAAACAACAGTAGAATCAACAATAATTGTTCTAACTAAATCTCCTACATCTGCAGTTTCACCTCCAGTTGAATAAATATCGACTCCGTGTAATCTTAAATCTGCCAAAAGCTCCTCAGTCCCTTCAATAATAGCTTTTATCACCTCACCTGTTATAAGATTTTTATTTCTTCCTATTGTTGAGGATAAAAGTATTTTTTCTGTCGCTCCAACACATAACAAATCATCAATATTCATTATTAATGCGTCTTGAGCAATACCTTTCCATACAGAAATATCCCCGGTTTCTTTCCAATACATGTAAGCTAAAGAAGATTTTGTGCCTGCACCATCTGCATGCATAATAATACAATGGTCATTAGAGCCGCCTAAATAATCTGGAACAATTTTGCAAAACGCACTTGGGAACAAACCTTTATCTACATTTTGAATTGCCTGATGTACTTCTTCTTTTGATGAGCTTACTCCTCTTTGAGCATAACGAGTTGAATCATTCATAATAAAGTTTCTATAAAAAAAAACATCCTACTCAAAGGTAGGATGTTAAATTAAAATAATAATATCTAATCTTGCTCTGGTGCCTTGTAATCAGAACTTAACACCCTAAACTGAGTTCTTCTGTTTCTTTGATGAGCAGCTTCCTGCTCTTCTTTAGTTCCCATTTTATCTATTGACTTACATTCTAAACCTTCTGCTCTAGGCGTTGATTCTCCATAACCTACCGGAACCATTCTGTCTGCAGGAATACCTTTAGAAATTAAATAATCAACACAAGATTGAGCTCTTTTTTGAGATAAATCTTTATTGTACCTAGAAGAACCTCTACAATCTGTATGAGCTTGAAGCTCAATAACAATATTTGGATTTTGAGTAAGAGTATTGTAAAGATAATCTAACGAATCTTGCGAATTGATTCTTTGATCAACTAACAAATCCCATTTGTCATACGCATACTGTACTTCTGGAAAATCAATGACAATTGCTTCGCCTACTTCATTAACAACAGGTTGCAAGAAAACTTCCTCTAAAAATCTTTTAGATTTTTCTTCACCTTTAGTAGAAATAGTATTGGTTGCTGCTAAGAATTCATCTTTAGAAACTTCAAGATTATAGCTTGTTTCTTTTAAAATAAATCGTTTTTTTCCCTCTTCTTCAAAAACTAACTTACCTTCAGCATCTGTAGTTCTTACAACCTCACTACCATCATCTCCCTTTAATGAAACTGTAACTCCAGCAACAGGTTCGTTATCTGCTTTATTTGTCACATAAACAACTAAAGAAAACAAAATATCTGGAAGATTGAAGCTGTATAAATCATCTTTACCTTTACCACCATCTCTATTTGAAGTAAAGAAACCTCTTCTTTCGTCAGAACCTCTTTCAAAGATAATACCAAAGTCATGCTCAGCTGAATTTAATGGGTAACGTAAATTCTCTACATTTTCCCAAACTTTATCACCAGAATTTTCTGCTTTAAAAATATCTAAACCTCCCATACCAGGATGACCAGTAGAGGAAAAATAAAGTGCTTTTTTGTCAGTAAGATGCGGGAACATTTCATCACCAGATGTATTTATAGTAGCCCCTAAGTTGATAGGCTCTCCCCAAACTTTATCTCGTTTGTTAAATTCTGTATACCATAAATCCTTACCTCCAAAACCACCAGGTAAATCTGATGCGAAAATCATTAAATTTCCTGTCATATCGATTGTAGGATGACCACAAGATAATGAATCAGCTCCATCTGGCTTTAAAACAACTAATTCAGCTTTTTTCCAACCATCACCTTGTTTTTTAGCAGTAAAAATATCACAGCCTATATTAGATTTCTTTTCTCTAGGACATCTTGTAAAAAACATTTGATCTCCTTTTTTATTTAAAACAGAAGCCCCTTCGTTATCTTCAGTATTAATGGTAAGTGGTAGTGGCATCGGCTCACCCCATTTACCTTTGTTATCTCTAGTTGAAGACCATAAGTCCATGTAGCTTTCACCTGTTCTCATATCAACAGCTTCACCGGTAGATCCTTCTCTAGAAGATGAAAAAATAATAGTTTCATGCTTCTTATCACCCCAAGCAGATGAATAATCGTAATGATCAGTATTTATTTGAATTTCATTTTGAATGAAGTGTTTAGTTGGTTCGTCTGTCCATTCAATTGCTTTTTTACAAGATTCAGCACCTTCTTTTGCCAAAAAAGAGCTTGGATCAATAGCTAAGAAATTATTGTAATTTTCTTCAGCGGACTTGTAGTCTCCTTGTTCTTTCAAAACGTCTGCAAGATAAATATAAAGCTCTGGATGCTCCTTATCATACTTAAGCATTACAGATCTATTATAAAATGTTTGAGCTTGAGCCGGTTCTACCATCATTCTGTAACATTCAGCAATCTGAAAGTTAATTCTAGCCTTTTCTGCAGGTTTTTTCTCCTTAACTTCAGCTTTTTTATACAATTCTATAGCTGAATAAAAAGATTCATTCATAAATGCATTGTCTGCTTCTTTTGCAAAATTCTTTTGCGATGTACCTAAAACAGTTAAATAAAAAACTGCTGTTAGACATAAAATTAATTTCATTTGAAAAGCCTTCATCATTTGATTAATAAGTGTTAAAAATTGTATAAGGACACCTGCGAAAATAATGAAATATTTTAATCAATGAAAACAAAATTAAATTCATATCGTTAAATCAGTCATTTTTTTTCTAATAAATGGAATTTCTTCAGAGAAAACAGAATTAGAAATTTAATACTATTAAATTAAAAAAAACATGAAATTAAATTTCAACAAGCTTTGAAAAGTTAAATTTTTATTTTTTAAAAAGCCATTACTTAAGTGTTATTGAGATGATTAATACTGAACTAATCAAAAAAAATGCCAACTTTAAAGAAAAAATAAAGCTGGCAATCATTTAATAAATAAAGTGAAAATATTACATTTTTACAGACTTAATAGTCTTAATTATTCTTGATGCAATTTTATAGGGATCAGCATTTGAAGCAGGTCTTCTATCTTCAAGCCAACCTTTCCATCCATTTTCAACAGTTATAATCGGTATTCTTATTGATGCTCCTCTATCAGAAACACCATAACTAAATTCGTTAAT
Source organism: uncultured Flavobacteriales bacterium (assembly GCA_943788115.1). Taxonomy (GTDB): domain Bacteria; phylum Bacteroidota; class Bacteroidia; order Flavobacteriales_D; family Parvicellaceae. Next base: position 112,045 of record CALSPA010000005.1, on the reverse strand, counting down.
TGAGGCTGTTTCATGAAGTCCAGTTAACCTTTGATCATTGTGTTGACCATAAACAGAAATATGCTCTTTAACAACAGGTTTAAATGCTTGACATATTTTTTCATACACTTCTTTAGAACCACAAGTTCTTAATAATTCATTTGAAAAATTAGCATGCATTCCAGAACCATTCCAATCTCCTTTAATAGGCTTTGGGTGGTATTCAATGTAGTAACCAAAATCTTCTGTTAATCTATCCAATAAATAACGTGCAATCCATATTTCATCACCAGCTTTTTTCGCTCCTTTTGCAAATAATTGAAATTCCCATTGTCCACTAGCTACTTCTTGATTTATTCCTTCAAAATTTATTCCAGCCTCAATACATAAATCAGCATGCTCTTCAACAAAATCTCTTCCATGAGTATTTCTTCCACCAACAGAACAATAGTAAAGTCCCTGAGGACCAGGGTAACCACCAAGAGGAAAACCTAAAGGAAGTTGAGTCTCTCTGTCCATAATGAAGTATTCTTGCTCAAAACCAAACCAAAAATCATCATTATCATCATCTATAGTAGCTCGAGCATTTGAAACATGGTTAGAGCCATCAAAGTTTAAAACTTCTGTCATTACTAGAAAACCATTAACTCTTGCGGGATCGTTAAAAATTGCTACTGGTTTCAATAAACAATCTGATGAATTACCTACAGCTTGTCTAGTAGAAGAACCGTCAAATGACCAAACAGGAACATCTTCAAGATTGCCACTAAAATTATCAATCACCTTAGTTTTACTTCTCATATTTTGAGTTGGTTGATAACCATCTAACCATATGTATTCTAATTTTGACTTACTCATTTCAAATTATTTGTTAATATTTTCACAAAAATAAATTTATTTAAAAATTAATTATCAAATAAAGCAAAATTGTTTACGGAAAAATTAAATAATTTTTCAACAATTATAAAACTAATAATATGTAAGCAATGTAAAAGAGAAGTAAAAAAAAGCCAATAATTCGACCAACTTTCTTAAACAACATTAAAATAGGACCTATAATTATTGATATAATGATTAACCAATAAAAATCAAATTGTAAAAAAGTTTCGTAAACTGAAACAGGAGTAATTATCGATGTAATACCAATTACTGCAAGTAAATTAAAAATATTAGAACCTATAAGGTTACCTATTGAAATACCTGATTGCTTTCTAAATGCCGCTACACATGAGGCAACAAGCTCTGGTAAAGAAGTTCCAAAAGCAACTATAGTAGAACCAACAACAGCCTCTGAAATACCAAGGACATCTATGGCTATAATTTCAGCACTAGAAACAAGAACTTTAGCACCATAATAGAGCCCTACAGATCCTGAAATGAAATAAATTAAAGCGAGCCATAATTTGTCATTTTTATTATCATCAATTTCGGAATGTGATTCGATTTTGCTAGAATTAAAGAAAAAATAAAGCAAATAAACTAATAGTGCTGAAAAAAGAATTAGCCCTTCCCAAAAGACAATCTCTTGGTTAGTTATTGAAAATACATAAAACAATAATGTTGCTATAATCATAACCAACCAATTCAAAAACAAGCTAGATTTATCAACAACCATAGGTAGAATTAAAACTGTTAGCCCAAGAACTAAAGCTAAGTTTGCAATATTAGAACCAATAACATTCCCAATAGCTAGATCTGGACTACCATTTAGAGCCGCTTGAAGACTTACTAATAATTCTGGAGCAGAAGTTCCAAATGAAACAACAGTTAACCCAATTACTAATGGCGATACTTTTAAAGACTTTGCAAAATTGATTGCCCCTCTGACTAGAAACTCACCACCAATTAGAAGAATCACTAAACCAAATAATAGCTGAAAAATTTCTAACATTTTTATTCTTTAGGCTTCTTAAAAGTATCTCGAATTTCTTTAATTTCTTCAGAATTATCAAACGCTGATTTCTTTATGTCGTTTTGAATTTCTTGTGTTGCATCCTTTACTTGACGCATACCTCTACCAATTGTTCTAGCAAATTTTGGTATACTTTTCGAACCAAAAAATAAAAGAACCACAAGGAAAACAAAAATTAGCTCACCGCCACTTATTCCATCAAGTAATAGAAACAAATTCATATTAACAAAATTAAAAAAAAAGCCCTCTAAAATTAGAGGGCTTTAAATAAAAAAAGAAATTACTTCTCTTTAGAAGGAAGTTGTATTAAAGATTTTGTTAAATCAACTACTGAAGGAGTAGCAATACAAACGGATGAATAGGTTCCGACTAAGACACCAATCATTAAAGCAAATGAAAATCCTTTAATTGATTCTCCACCAAAAATAAATATTGTTAACAACACCAAGAATGTACTAAAAGAAGTATTTAAAGTTCTTGAAAGTGTACTATTTAATGCATTATTGACAACTTCAACTTGATTAGCTCTTTTATGTAATGTTGTATATTCTCTAATTCTATCAAATACAACAACAGTATCATTTATTGAGTAACCAACAACAGTTAATATGGCTGCTATGAAAGCTTGATCTATTTCCATTGAAAAAGGAACTAAATTATAAAGCAAAGAAAACAAACCAAGAACAACTAAAACATCGTGAAACATTGCAACCAATGCGCCTAAACCGAATTGCCATTTTTTAAATCTAAAAGCAATATATATGAATATAATAACTAAAGAAAATACAATAGCTAAAATCGAACCATAAATCAATTCATCAGAAATCTGAGAATCAACTCTTCTGGAAGTTTTAATTAAAAAATATTTATCTGATTCCGAAAGTTCTGATTTTTCTGAATCAACATACCCAAGACTAGCAAAAGCGTTTGTCATAGCATCATCAACTAATTCACTTGAAGTTTTCAAAGAACCTTCTTCAGGAATATAATCATTTAAATATTTAGTTGTAATTTCTAATGTATATGAATTATCTACAGTTTTTATTTCCGGTGAAACTTTAACACTGTCTCCATCTAAAGAAATTGAAGCATTAGCAATTGCATTTACCACATCTTTTTTAACAGGAGAATCAGAAAACTCAACCCTGTAAGTTCTTCCTCCAGTAAATTCAACTCCACCATCAAGACCTCTTAAAAATAAAGATGCAATACCAGCTATAACAATTAGCGAAGAAATACCATAAAATATTTTCCTTTTAGCTAAAAACTGAATGGAACTATTAGTGAAAAGATTTTCTGTTAATTTATTTGAAAAAGACACCTCTTTCTTTTTATCTAACATCAATGTGAAAATCAATCTAGTTATAAAAATCGCACTAAATAGAGAAGTGAAAACTCCAATTATTAAAGTTGTGGCAAACCCTTGAATTGGTCCAGAACCAAAGTAAGCTAAAACAACAGCTGTTAACAATGAAGTTATGTTAGCATCTATTATAGCAGAATAAGCATGCTTATACCCATCTTGAATTGCTAGTTTAATTCCCTTTCCTTTTCTTAGCTCTTCTCTAATTCTCTCATAAATTAGAACATTAGCATCAACAGACATACCAATTGTTAATACAAGACCAGCAATTCCTGGAAGAGTTAAAGCGGCACCCATAGAAGCTAGAGTTCCTATTATAAAAAAGATGTTTGCCAATAAGGCAACATTAGCGACTAAACCTGCTTTATTGTAATAAAAAATCATGTAAACTAAAACTAGACCAAATGCAAAAACAAAAGACCATAATCCAGCAGAAATATTCTCTTGTCCCAATGACGGACCAACTATTGCCTCATCAACAATAACCGCAGGAGCTGGAAGAGATCCAGCTTTTAAAATATTTGCAAGATCTTGTGCTTCTTCAATTGTTTCAAAGCCACCACTAATTTCTGTATTGCCCCCTGATATTTTAGTTCTTATATAAGGTGCAGAATAAATTTGATTATCCAATACAACAGCAATTAATTTTCCGGTTTTTTCACCTGTCCATTCTTCCCAAATATTTGCTGCTTGAGATTTGAACATCAAAAATACTGCAGGATTACTCATCTGGTCAAAACTCTGCTCAGCTAATTTAATGTCTTCACCATCTAATTTTGGTTTTCCTGAATTGGGAACTTCAACAGCCATTAAAGCATAACCATCTATTTTTTCACTACCAAAATTATACTCTTCAGATTTATTCATCCAAAGGAATTTAACCTTCTTTAAAGGAAAAATATTTTTTGCTTCAGCACCTTTCAACAATGAATTTACTTTTGCTGTATCAGCACTTTTAGCAACTCCTATATATGGGCTATTATTGCTATGTATAAAATACATGCTTCCATCAAGAATAGGCTTCTTTAATTTATTAGAATCCAATAGAGCTAATTCAGCTTCTTTCTCAATAACTAAGGAGTCATAACTAGCTTTAGATGCAAAATAAATTTCTTTATCTAGTTCGTTAAGAGTCAACAGAGAGTCATCTGATATCTCAACAAAATCGGAATCTACAATTATTTCATCTTGACCATTATCTTTTCGGTTTTTAATCGCATTGTCTAACTCTAAGAACGAATTCGTCCAATCTTTGTGAGCACCATCCCAAAATTGTAAGCTAGCTGTAGATTGAAGTAATTTTCTTATTCTGTTTTTATCCTTAGCCCCGGGCAACTCAATTTGAAGCCTTCCTGAAATTGGATTTCGTTGAATATTTGGTTGACTTACACCAAATTTGTTTATTCTAGACTCAATAATTCGTTGTGTCTTATCAATCGCATTACTACTTAAATTTTTAAGCTCTGCAATAATCTGATCATTGTTCCAATCAATTTTAAATAAATCCTTATTTGAAGAATTAAAATAAGACATTGAAGGGTTCTCTGGGTTTAACTCTTTGTAATGAGCATAAAACAAACCTATGAAATCATCACCGTTAGCATCTTCAAAAGATTGACCTCTTTTAAAATCTGAAAGCGCTAATTGAAAAGGTTCTTTAAATGATGGATTCTGTGGGTTACCAGCAAGATTCCTAACTAAATCAGAAATAGAAACTTCTAAAGTTACAGACATACCACCTTGTAAATCTAGACCTAATCCCAGTTGTTGATCTTTACATTTTTGGTATGAGATACCTAGTCCTGGATAAGCTTTATCTTCACCATGTAGAGCTAAATATTTTTGTTCGTAATCAGCTTCGACTTTAAGCTTTGCTTTTTCAGAAACAGCATCACCTGAGTATAATTGGACTGTTTCATTGTCAATAACAGCTTCTTCAGCACCTGAATTAATTAATGTCTTGTATTGTTCTTTTCCGTGTTCAAGAGCAGCTGTTTCTATTGATTTTGTTGCCCATGAAAATGACAATTGATAGATACATGCAACTACTAATAATATGGTTAAGACCCATAAAAATCCTTTATTACGCATTGAGTTATATTATAATATTTAACAAAATTGGGGCAGCAAATATAGAATTTCATCTTATTATAAACAACAATATTTCAAGTTGTTACGATATAAACTAAAATAACAGGAAACGAAAGCAACTTAAAATAAAAAAAAACGTCTCTAATCTCACATGAAATCTTTAACTATATTTAAATAATGAAAAATATTTTATTAGTAGTTGTCTTATTTATTTCTCATACCATTTCTACTCAAAATTCGTTCTTTAATCAAGTTGACAGCATTAAAGTAATTTCAAATGGAAATGAATTAAACTCCCCATGGATGGGAGGGATAAATGCTGCTCAATTTTCAAAAATTGACGTCAACAATGATGGCCTAGAAGATCTTTTCATTTTTGACAGAACTGGGAATACTATCTCGATTTACATTAACAATGGAACAACGTTCACATTTAACTCAGATTACTCTAAATCATTTCCACCATTAGAGTATTGGGCATTATTAAGAGACTTCAATAAAGATGGGAAAAAAGATATTTTCTCTTACGTTTCTGGTGGAATAGGTGTCTGGGAAAATACTAGTGTTGGAACCGAAATTTCATTTAACAAGCTTACTTTTACTAATTACACAACAAATACTCAAGACCCATATATGCTTTCATATCAATTTGGAAATCAAACAAACTTGTTTGTAAGTAAAGTTGATATTCCAGATATTAATGACATTGATGGTGATGGAGATTTGGATGTTCTATCATTTGGAGTTCTTGGATCAAGAATGGAATATCATCAAAATTTCTCTGTAGAAAATGGACATGCTTTTGATAGCTTAACTTATGAAATTAAAAATGCTTGTTGGGGGCACTTTTTAGAAACTGGATTTAATACAAATACTTGTGTTTTGTTTGACACCTGCACCTCAAATGTTGCCAACCCTCACGCACCAATAATAAACAATGAAAAACATTCGGGCTCAACCATTTTATCCATTAACTTAAACAATGACACTATTAAAGATTTGATTTTAGGAGATGTCTCTTTCAGCAATGTTGTTGCCCTATACAATGACAATACTGGAGTTAATGCAAACACCTCATTCATTAGCCAAGACACCCTTTTCCCATCCAACACAGTGCCAGTTGATTTATACTTATACCCCGGAGCATACTACGAAGATATTGATTTTGATGGTGTTAAAGATTTACTAGTTAGTCCAAATATTGACACTGAAGCTCAAAACAAAGAAAGCGTATGGTTTTATAAAAATTTTGGCTCAAATTCAATCCCATCTTTCAACTTAATTTCTAAAAATAAATTTCAAAGTGAAATGATTGAAATGGGTAAATCATCTCACCCAGTATTTTTCGACTATAACAATGATGGTCTTACAGATATATTTATTTCTAATTTTGGGAGATTTGACTTAAGTACGCCATCACATTATATAAGTTCTATTTCTCTTTACGAAAATATAGGAACAATTACATCACCTAAATTTGAATTAGTCACGGATGATTTTCAAAATATCTCTTCATTAAACATTGACAAAGGTCTTTATCCAACTTTTGGAGATTTAGATAACGATGGAGATGTTGACTTGTTATTAGGAGATTTTTCAGGATTTATACATTTCTTTGAAAACACATCATCTTCACCAGCATCATTTAATCTTTCATTAACAACACCCCAATATCAAGATAATGATGGAAATGTAATTGATATTGGCTATGCAGCTATCCCACACCTTTTTGACGTAGATAGTGATGGAGATTTAGATTTAACTATTGGCGAAGCATTGGGAAATATTAATTACTACGAAAACATTGGGTCCCCATCTTCACCATCATTTAAATTTTATTCAGATGTTTTTGGAGGTATTGAAGTAGCAGAATGGTTTACAAATATAGGTTACAGCATTCCTAAATTCTTTAGAAATCAGCAAAATGAATTAGAATTGTATGTTGGATGTGAAAGTGGGTACGTCTTAAAGTTTGGTGACATTGAAAATAATTTATCTGGAACTTTTCAATTAATTGACACGCTTCAAAATGTGAATATTGGGCCAAATGCATCTCCCTCAGTTTCTTATTTAAATGATGACACACTTCCTGATTTAATCTTAGGAAATGAAAGAGGAGGAGTTTCTTTATTTTTAGGCTCTTTGGAAAACCCTATCTCAATTAATGAAATTGAAAAAAAGCAATTACATTTATTCCCAAATCCTTGTAAGGACTTTCTTAATATAGGAAATCTATCAAGTTTTGAATTTCAAATATTTAACTCTATAGGTCAAGAATTAATTAATGGAAGAAGTTATGGAGAGATAAACGTTTCAAAACTTAAAAAAGGGATATACATTATTAAAGTTGAAAATAATTTTAATAGCTTTATGTCTAGGTTTATTAAAATGTAACCATGACTAAACACCTCTATTCATTCCCATTGATATTTTTCTGTCTGTTATTTCTTTCTTGCTCAAAAACTGCAGGTATTGGGGGTAAAGCCAAAATAAATGTCCATGTAATTAAAAGCTTAGAAAATGGAAATGCCCTTAACTTACCACTTACACAAGTATCAGTACTTTACAGTGGCCAATTATTTCCAAGCAGCACATCTCAAGGAGATGACACAAAGCAAACTAATGATGATGGTTTAGCCATATTTGAAAATTTAAAAAGGGGAGACTATTATTTCTTTGTCAATACAACAATAAACGACACATTAGTTTCTGGAGGTCATTCTACAACCATCGAAAGTCGAAAAGGTGAAACTCACATTGTTATTGATTTAGGAGAAGAAGACCCATTTTAATCAAAAAACCAAATCACATATTAATCTTTGATCATGATTGCTTAATGTGCAATAAATGGGCTAAGTTTATTTTAGAAAATGATAAATCTAAATCCATCTTTGTTTCGGGGTCAAATTCTACAACTTCAAAAGAAATAATAAAAAAAAATCAACTTAAAGATGTAGTTGATAAAACTGTTATTCTAATTTCTGACAACAATGTGTATCTTTATTCAGATGCAGTTATTAAAACTGCAACATTAATGAAAGGACTCATAAAATTTATTTCTATAGGTAGGATTATCCCATTAAAAGTTAGAAATTATTTATACGATTTAATTGCTGAAAGAAGGAAAAAACTAAGCTGGAATGCCTGTAAATTAGATAAGGTATACTCTAAACATGAAAGAATTATATATTAAAAAAGGAGCTAATGAGCTCCTTTTTTAAAAATATAAAATTGAAAAATTATAAGGACTTGAGAGCATCGTTCATTTTTCTAACAGCATCAGCGCTCTTAGAAAACAATTCTTTTTCATTACTATTTAATTCTATATCAACAATGTTTTCCCATCCATTTTTCCCAACAATAACTGGAACACCAATACAAATATCAGATTGTCCATACTCACCTTCAAGAAGAACAGAACATGGAATTATTCTTTTCTGGTCGTGTAAAATACTAGCTACTAAATAAGAAACTGCAGCTCCTGGAGCATACCAAGCAGATGTACCAAGCATTCCTGTTAATGTTTTACCTCCAACCATAGTAGCAGCAGCAACATCATTTATTTGAGATTCATTTAAAAAACTTGACACTGGGATACCATTATAAGTAGCCAATCTTGTTAAAGGCATCATGGTTGTATCTCCGTGGCCCCCAATAACCATTCCGTGAACATCGTTAGAAGGCTTGTCTAATGCAATTGAAAGATAAGTTTTAAATCTTGCACTATCTAAAGCTCCTCCCATTCCAATTATTCTGTTTTTCGGAAGACCACTTTCTTTAAGCGCTAAATAGGTCATGGTATCCATTGGATTTGAAACAATTACAATAACTGCATTTGGAGAATATTCTAAAATATTTTCTGTTACAGATTTTACAATACCTGCATTAACACCAATTAATTCTTCTCTAGTCATTCCTGGCTTTCTTGGAACCCCACTAGTAATTACAACAACATCACTATTCGCTGTTTTCTTGTAATCATTAGTACTTCCAACAATTTTAGTGTTAAAACCTAAAAGAGTTGATGTTTGTGTCATATCAAGAGCCTTGCCTTCAGCATAATTTTCTCTAATATCTAACAAAACAACTTCGCTAGCAATTCTTTTATAAGCAATGGCATCTGCACAGGTAGAACCAACATTTCCTGCTCCAACTATCGTAACTTTCATAAATCTTTTTTTAAATCAATTTTTGCGAAAATAAAAATTCAATTCCTTCTATCCTATTTATTGAGATTTAATTATTGTAATATTAGAATTAATACCTGTCATATTAGAATTTAATATTTTTTGGCAACTTATTAATTAAGTTTACGTCAATTATACAACAACGATGAAACTGTCTCAAAAGGAGCTATCAATTATAGTTAATAAATGTAAGAGGCGAGATCTTTTAAGCCAGCGTAAAATTTATGAATTATTTTACGTTAAAATGATGTCTGTGTGTTACAGGTATGCTAGAGACGAAGATGAAGCTAAAGACATTTTACAAGACGGTTTTATTAAAGTTTTTGAAAAAATTGACAACTATAGCTTTGAAGGGTCGTTTGAAGGTTGGTTAAGACGAGTAATTGTTAATACCGCACTAGATTCCTACAGGAAAAGAAAAAGAGAATTAACATTAAATGAATCGATATACAATGAGAAAAGCAGTTCATATGAAGTTGAGGAAGATTTCAACCCTTATGAATCATTATCAATTAAAGATGTAGTAAGTGCCATGCAAAACTTATCTCCCGCCTACAGAACTGTATTTAATTTATACATAATGGAAGGTCTGACACATAAAGAAATTGCATTGGAACTTGAAATAAGTGAAGGCACATCAAAATCAAATCTTGCTAAAGCTAAAGCAAACGTAAAAAAAATGCTAAGTGAAAAGTTAAATGAAAATTATGAATAAGCTAGATCCCTTTGAGGAAATAATAAGCAAAAAACTAAATCAACATCAAGTTGAATTTAGTTATGATTCATGGGATGCTATTGAAAAAAAATTGCCAAAGCCTAACTCTAGTATAACATCAATTGTTGCAATAGGGCTTATCTTAGTAACTTCTTCTTTATTAATAATTTCATCATATATTGGAACCGATCATTCAACACCCAATTTAAATACAAGTTCTTCTACTCAAAAAGCCAATGTAAATACCGATTTAACAAAGGAATTCCAGCAGAAAGAAAACACAAATACATTTCACTCTAATGATGTAATTGAAGTATCTGAAGCTATAACGAGTGAAAAAATCATCAAAGACCAAAAAATTAAAACCAATCAAGACACATACATCAATCAGCTTAACAATGATAATAACGAGGCTATTTTTGAAACTGAAAACAATCTAAATGAAGAAATAGAAAAGCCAACAAACTTTGAAAATATAGACACTAATTCTATAAGTCAAATTTCACACCCAATTGCTGAATTCACTATAAGTAAAACAGACATATGTCAAGAAGAATCCATTTATTTTCATCCAACAGAAAATGAAAGCTATTCATACTATTGGGATTTTAATGATGGCTCTTCAAGTTCTGATTCATCACCAAATCATGTGTTTAAAAATAGTGGGGAATTCAGAGTTACACTGACAACCACAAACGCTGACAATTTACAAACGATTTCAGACGCAATAATGATTACGGTTAATGAAAAACCGCAAGCAGATTTTAAATTTGAAAAACAAGTTGAAGATGGAAATCCTCAAATATTATTCAATTCAAATAATTCATTTAACATTACAAACGAATGGGACTTTGGTGATGGGCACAGTTCAACTTTACTTAACCCTGTACATAAATTTCATAAAAAGGGAACATATTTAATTTCATTAAAACAAACAAATGAATACAACTGTTCGAGCTCTACAACAAAACCCTTAGAAATAAAAGAGAATTTCAACTTATACGCTCCTAACTCTTTTACACCTGATGGTGATGGAATAAACGACAGCTTTATTCCAGAGTCTTTAAAATTGATGAATGTTGAATTTATAATGACTATATACAATAAACAAGGAAAGTTAATTTACAAAACAACAAACATTAATCAACCATGGGATGGATACAATCAAAACACTGGTGAAAAGTGCATTCAAGGATCATACATTTGGATTGTTCAACTCATTAATAAATTTGGAGAAAACGAACAATTCAAAGGGCCGCTATTATTACTTAATTAATTAACATAAAACTCTTTGTAAGTTCTTATTAATTTCATATTTTTAATATGTTAATGAAACAATGTTTTAAATATAAAATTACTTACAAAGATAATGCTACCCTCAACCCTATCTTCAATAACCAAAAAAAAACTTTTTTTACTTTGGTTGCTTTTTACTCCATTTTTAATTTCGTCCCAAGTTGAAATTCATACTATTTCTAGTATTAAAAAAAATCAATTTGATTGGAAAAAATATTCAAAGAAAAATGGTATTACTATTGAATATTCATTCCAAGAAAACAACATTAAAAGTGGTTACAAAAGTGAATATCTAGTTTTCAGAGTTACTAATAATAAAAACCATTCAATTTCAGTTTCCTGGGATTTTTCAGCCAATAAAATAAGTGGTAAACAAATAAATCGCTCTCTTTCAAATAGTGAACTATCTTTTGAGAAAAAAATTCCTGCAAAATCATATGTCACAGGAAATGTCAACAACTTTGAGAAAGGATCATTAGTAATTTTCCACCAATTTACTGACCCCAATTATAAAGGGAAGAATGATCTTTTTACTACCAATTTTAAATTACATAATCTCACTGTAAAATGAAGCCCCTACAATTTATTAGAAGATTATTCTTCTTAATTTCGATATTCTTTTTCGTCTCCAATCATTACTCACAAATCTACACCCTTAATGGAGCAAGTAACAATACCACAGTAAGTACATGTAGTGGAACATTTTACGACTCTGGAGGTGATTTCTTCGGATACAATAGTAATGAATTTTACACAATTACTTTCTGTTCTAATACACCAGGAACAGAAATAGTTTTTGATTTTACTTCTTTTGATGTTGAAACAAATTGGGATGCACTAACTGTTTACAATGGCCCTAATATTTTTTCACCACAAATTAACGGCAGTCCCTTTGACTCAGGAAATCCTCCTGGGACAATATCATCAGATGGCACAGGATGTCTTACTTTCACCTTTTCATCAGATGGTTCAGTAGCATTAAATGGATGGGAAGCTGTAATTTCTTGTAATACCCCATCTTGTAATGACGGCATTCAGAACCAAGGAGAAACTGGAATTGATTGCGGAGGGCCTTGCCCGAATGTCTGTACAGATTATTTAATTAGTCAAGGTGGAACAATTACGGGTTGTGGGGGTACACTTTATGATTCAGGCGGACAAAATGGCAACTATTCAAACGGAGAGAATTCCACCATGACTTTTTGTTCTAGTTCTGGTGGAATTATCGCCTTAGATTTCTCTGCCTTTACTTTTGAAGTTGAAACAAATTTTGACTTTTTAAATATTTATGACGGAACAAATACAACAGGCACACCAATGTATCAATCATCTGTAACGGGCGGCACAACAAATCCCGGAATAATTGCTTCAACGGGTAGCTGTATTACAGTTGAATTTATTTCTGATGGATCAGTAAATTTTTCAGGCTGGGGAGCTGTTATCAATTGTCCTACTTGCACAGATGGTATCCAAAATGGTAATGAAACTGATGTTGATTGTGGAGGGCCAACCTGTACTCCATGCCCAAGTTGCTACGATGGCATACAAAATCAAAATGAAACAGGTATAGATTGTGGTGGTATTTGTCCAACTCCGTGTCATTGTTCAAATGGAATTCAGGATAATGGAGAAACAGGAATAGATTGTGGTGGACCATGTCCTCTAAGCTGCCCTGTTCCTTGTGACATAACTGCTACATATAATATAATAGGCGGAGCAAGTCAAGGGGGATGTTGTACATATAATCTTGAACTTTCTGATTTAACAGGAGACGGTTGGGGGTCAGGTACTGCAGGAAATAACGATGGAACAATTAATGTTGTCATTAATGGTGTAACATTTGGCCCTTACTGGGTTGCAACAGGATCTTCTTTTCTAAACGTTCCTTTAAACATTTGTGATGGTGAATCCATTGAATTAATATACAATCAGGGTAATCCATTCTTTGGATTTGAAGGTGACAATAGCTACGAACTATTTGATTCTCAAGGCAACTCAATTTTTTCAAGTGGATTGGCTCCAGCAAACGGATCTTCATTCAATGGAAATGCAGCTTGTTTTGGCGGATTTTCTTGCGCTGGTGGAACTGTTGAATTAATAGCTCAAGGCCAGGGAGAATATAGCTACGTAATAAACAATGACTTTGATGCAGGTGGTGCAGGAAATGGTTGGAACGCTTCCCCTGCCGCAACATTCACAAACCCTTGCGACCCTTCTGTTGATGGAGGAACATACATGTGGATGGGAGATAACACATCTGCTCCAAGAACTTTAGAAACTCTTCCTGTAGATGTTTCTTGTGGCGGTGAGATTTGTTTTTTCATTGACTTTGCTACTCAAGGTAATGCCTCACCATGTGAAGGACCTGACCTTACTGATGAAGGGGTATATCTACAATATTCTGTTGACGGTGGATTCACATGGGTAGTAATTGATTATTTCGACCCAACTCTTGGAATTTATAATGCATGGTCAAATTTTTGCTATCAAATACCTCAAGGAGCAGTTTCTAATGGAACTATTTTTCAATGGTCACAAACTTCAGCTTCAAGTAATGTTAATGATCATTGGGGCATAGACAATGTTACTATCACCAGTCTTGCAAATTGTGACCCATATATATATGATTGGGCTCATGTTGCAGGAAGTCCAGATGACTCCACAGATATTGTTACAATTACTCAAACTACTACCTACTCGGTAACTTATGGAAATGGTGTAGACGTATGCACTACAGATATAACAGTTGTCGTTCCTGATGGACCTGTAATTACTGCTACTACTTTGGCTGATGAAACTTGTCCAGGAGACTGTAATGGAGCTGCTAGTAGTGTAGTTACCAATGGTACAGGAACACCGCCATATTCATATTTATGGGACAATTCTGCTGCATCAACTACAACCTCCATTAACAATTTATGTGCTGGAGATTATGTAGTCACTGTTACTGATGACAATAATTGCACATATAATGATACTGTTACAATTAATTCAGGCGTTATATTAAATCCAGTAATCGATCCAGTTGCCGCACAATGCTTGAATAGCAATTCATTTACTTTCAGTAGTAATAATTCATCTTCAAGTTCAGGAATAATAACAACCTATTTATGGGATTTTGGTGATGGCTCTGGGACATCTTCTCAAGCAAACCCATCCTACAGTTATAACACAGCAGGTACATTTACAGTAACTCTGACTATAAGCGATGGAAACTGTACAGTAAATACTACACTTGACGTGAATGTTTGGGCTAATCCAACAACATCAACATCAATCACAGACGAAACATGTAATGGTGACTGTGATGGATCAATTGATTTAACTGTTTTAGGATCTGGTGGATATACATATTCATGGGATAACGGTATTGGAAATATTGAAGACCCAACAAATTTGTGTGCAAATAATTATAATTTATTACTAATAGATATTAATGGCTGCCAAACATCAACTTCTGCTACAGTGGGCAGTCCTACTGCTTTAGGTGGATCCATTAATGCTCAAACTAATGTGCTTTGTAACGCAGATGCTACTGGAGCTGTTACTGTTGCCGGTGCAAATGGTACTGCTGGGTACACTTACTCTTTAGATGGAGGTACTACTACTCAAATATCTGGAACATTCAACAACCTTACTGCTGGAGCAATTACTGTTACTGTGGTGGATGCTAACGGATGTACCTTTGATGTCCCTGTTACCATTACTGAACCTGCTGCTTTAGGTGGTTCTATTACTGCTCAAACTAATGTACTTTGTAACGCAGATGCTACTGGAACTGTTACTGTTGCTGGTGCAAATGGTACTGCTGGGTACACTTACTCTTTAGATGGAGGTACTACTACTCAAGCATCTGGAACATTTAATAACCTTACTGCTGGAGCAATTACTGTTACTGTGGTGGATGCTAACGGATGTACTTTTGATGTCCCTGTTACCATTACTGAACCTGCTGCTTTAGGTGGTTCTATTACTGCTCAAACTAATGTGCTTTGTAACGCAGATGCTACTGGAGCTGTTACTGTTGCCGGTGCAAATGGTACTGCTGGGTACACTTACTCTTTAGATGGAGGCACTACTACTCAAGCATCTGGAACATTCAACAACCTTACTGCTGGGGCAATTACTGTTACTATGGTGGATGCTAACGGATGTACTTTTGATGTCCCTGTTACCATTACTGAACCTGCTGCTTTAGGTGGTTCTATTACTGCTCAAACTAATGTGCTTTGTAACGCAGATGCTACTGGAGCTGTTACTGTTGCCGGTGCAAATGGTACTGCTGGGTACACTTACTCTTTAGATGGAGGTACTACTACTCAAATATCTGGAACATTTAATAACCTTACTGCTGGAGCAATTACTGTTACTGTGGTGGATGCTAACGGATGTTCTTTTGATGTCCCTGTTAACATTACTGAACCTGCTGCTTTAGGTGGTTCCATTACTGCTCAAACTAATGTGCTTTGTAACGCAGATGCTACTGGAGCTGTTACTGTTGCCGGTGCAAATGGTACTGCTGGGTACACTTACTCTTTAGATGGAGGTACTACTACTCAAATATCTGGAACATTCAACAACCTTACTGCTGGAGCAATTACTGTTACTGTGGTGGATGCTAACGGATGTACCTTTGATGTCCCTGTTACCATTACTGAACCTGCTGCTTTAGGTGGTTCTATTACTGCTCAAACTAATGTACTTTGTAACGCAGATGCTACTGGAGCTGTTACTGTTGCCGGTGCAAATGGTACTGCTGGGTACACTTACTCTTTAGATGGAGGTACTACTACTCAAATATCTGGAACATTCAACAACCTTACTGCTGGAGCAATTACTGTTACTGTGGTGGATGCTAACGGATGTACCTTTGATGTCCCTGTTACCATTACTGAACCTGCTGCTTTAGGTGGTTCTATTACTGCTCAAACCAATGTGCTTTGTAACGCAGATGCTACTGGAGCTGTTACTGTTGCCGGTGCAAATGGTACTGCTGGGTACACTTACTCTTTAGATGGAGGCACTACTACTCAAGCATCTGGAACATTCAACAACCTTACTGCTGGAGCAATTACTGTTACTGTGGTGGATGCTAACGGATGTTCTTTTGATGTCCCTGTTACCATTACTGAACCTACTGCTTTAGGTGGATCCATTACTGCTCAAACCAATGTGCTTTGTAACGCAGATGCTACTGGAGCTGTTACTGTTGCCGGTGCAAATGGTACTGCTGGGTACACTTACTCTTTAGATGGAGGTACTACTACTCAAATATCTGGATCTTTCAACAACCTTACTGCTGGAGCAATTACTGTTACTGTGGTGGATGCTAACGGATGTTCTTTTGATGTCCCTGTTAACATTACTGAACCTGCTGCTTTAGGTGGTTCCATTACTGCTCAAACCAATGTGCTTTGTAACGGTGATGCTACTGGAGCTGTTACTGTTGCCGGTGCAAATGGTACTGCTGGGTACACTTACTCTTTAGATGGAGGTACTACTACTCAAATATCTGGAACATTCAACAACCTTACTGCTGGAGCAATTACTGTTACTGTGGTGGATGCTAACGGATGTACTTTTGATGTACCCGTTACCATTACTGAACCTGCTGCTTTAGGTGGTTCCATTACTGCTCAAACTAATGTACTTTGTAACGCAGATGCTACTGGAACTGTTACTGTTGCTGGTGCAAATGGTACTGCTGGGTACACTTACTCTTTAGATGGAGGTACTACTACTCAAGCATCTGGAACATTCAACAACCTTACTGCTGGGGCAATTACTGTTACTGTGGTGGATGCTAACGGATGTTCTTTTGATGTCCCTGTTACCATTACTGAACCTGCTGCTTTAGGTGGTTCTATTACTGCTCAAACTAATGTGCTTTGTAACGCAGATGCTACTGGAGCTGTTACTGTTGCTGGTGCAAATGGTACTGCTGGGTACACTTACTCTTTAGATGGAGGCACTACTACTCAAGCATCTGGAACATTCAACAACCTTACTGCTGGAGCAATTACTGTTACTGTGGTGGATGCTAACGGATGTTCTTTTGATGTCCCTGTTACCATTACTGAACCTGCTGCTTTAGGTGGTTCTATTACTGCTCAAACCAATGTGCTTTGTAACGCAGATGCTACTGGAGCTGTTACTGTTGCTGGTGCAAATGGTACTGCTGGGTACACTTACTCTTTAGATGGAGGTACTACTACTCAAATATCTGGAACATTCAACAACCTTACTGCTGGAGCAATTACTGTTACTGTGGTGGATGCTAACGGATGTACCTTTGATGTCCCTGTTACCATTACTGAACCTGCTGCTTTAGGTGGATCTATTACTGCTCAAACTAATGTACTTTGTAACGCAGATGCTACTGGAACTGTTACTGTTGCTGGTGCAAATGGTACTGCTGGGTACACTTACTCTTTAGATGGAGGTACTACTACTCAAGCATCTGGAACATTCAACAACCTTACTGCTGGGGCAATTACTGTTACTGTGGTGGATGCTAACGGATGTACCTTTGATGTCCCTGTTACCATTACTGAACCTGCTGCTTTAGGTGGTTCTATTACTGCTCAAACTAATGTGCTTTGTAACGCAGATGCTACTGGAGCTGTTACTGTTGCTGGTGCAAATGGTACTGCTGGGTACACTTACTCTTTAGATGGAGGCACTACTACTCAAGTATCTGGAACATTCAACAACCTTACTGCTGGAGCAATTACTGTTACTGTGGTGGATGCTAACGGATGTTCTTTTGATATCCCTGTTACCATTACTGAACCTACTGCTTTAGGTGGATCCATTACTGCTCAAACTAATGTGCTTTGTAACGCAGATGCTACTGGAGCTGTTACTGTTGCCGGTGCAAATGGTACTGCTGGGTACACTTACTCTTTAGATGGAGGTACTACTACTCAAATATCTGGAACATTCAACAACCTTACTGCTGGAGCAATTACTGTTACTGTGGTGGATGCTAACGGATGTACCTTTGATGTCCCTGTTACCATTACTGAACCTGCTGCTTTAGGTGGTTCTATTACTGCTCAAACTAATGTGCTTTGTAACGCAGATGCTACTGGAGCTGTTACTGTTGCCGGTGCAAATGGTACTGCTGGGTACACTTACTCTTTAGATGGAGGTACTACTACTCAAATATCTGGAACATTCAACAACCTTACTGCTGGAGCAATTACTGTTACTGTGGTGGATGCTAACGGATGTACCTTTGATGTCCCTGTTACCATTACTGAACCGAATGTATTAATTAGCTCTTTAGTTTCTACTACAGATGCTACATGCGGATCAAGTAATGGTGATGCTACTGTAAGCGCTTCGGGTGGTAGTGGTGGTATTGAATTTTCAATTGATGGTGGTACTACTTTCCAAGCTAATGGAACCTTCTCAAATTTAGCACCTGGTACTTACACAATTATTATAGAAGATGATAATGGATGTCAAAATCAAATTACTGCTACAATAAATGACTTAAGTGGTATAAATGCTTCAATTACTGCTCAAACTAACGTGCTTTGTAATGGAGACGCTACTGGAGCTGTTACAGTTACAGCAAGTGGTAGTATAGCTCCATATACTTACTCAGATGATGGAATAAATTTTACAACAAACAACAATTTTAATGGTCTTAATTCTGGTAATTATACTATAACTGCCAGTGATGCAAATGGGTGTGAATTCCCAGTAAATGTTACCATTACTGAACCTGCTGCTTTAGGTGGTTCTATTACTGCTCAAACCAATGTACTTTGTAATGGAGATGCTACTGGAGCTGTTACTGTTGCTGGTGCAAATGGTACTGCTGGGTACACTTACTCTTTAGATGGAGGCACTACTACTCAAGCATCTGGAACATTTAATAACCTTACTGCTGGAGCAATTACTGTTACTGTGGTGGATGCTAACGGATGTTCTTTTGATGTCCCTGTTAACATTACTGAACCTGCTGCTTTAGGTGGATCCATTACTGCTCAAACCAATGTGCTTTGTAACGCAGATGCTACTGGAGCTGTTACTGTTGCTGGTGCAAATGGTACTGCTGGGTACACTTACTCTTTAGATGGAGGTACTACTACTCAAATATCTGGAACATTCAACAACCTTACTGCTGGAGCAATTACTGTTACTGTGGTGGATGCTAACGGATGTACCTTTGATGTCCCTGTTACCATTACTGAACCTGCTGCTTTAGGTGGATCTATTACTGCTCAAACTAATGTACTTTGTAACGCAGATGCTACTGGAACTGTTACTGTTGCTGGTGCAAATGGTACTGCTGGGTACACTTACTCTTTAGATGGAGGTACTACTACTCAAGCATCTGGAACATTCAACAACCTTACTGCTGGGGCAATTACTGTTACTGTGGTGGATGCTAACGGATGTACCTTTGATGTCCCTGTTACCATTACTGAACCTGCTGCTTTAGGTGGTTCTATTACTGCTCAAACTAATGTGCTTTGTAACGCAGATGCTACTGGAGCTGTTACTGTTGCTGGTGCAAATGGTACTGCTGGGTACACTTACTCTTTAGATGGAGGCACTACTACTCAAGTATCTGGAACATTCAACAACCTTACTGCTGGAGCAATTACTGTTACTGTGGTGGATGCTAACGGATGTTCTTTTGATGTCCCTGTTACCATTACTGAACCTACTGCTTTAGGTGGATCCATTACTGCTCAAACCAATGTACTTTGTAATGGAGATGCTACTGGAGCTGTTACTGTTGCTGGTGCAAATGGTACTGCTGGGTACACTTACTCTTTAGATGGAGGCACTACTACTCAAGCATCTGGAACATTCAACAACCTTACTGCTGGGGCAATTACTGTTACTGTGGTGGATGCTAACGGATGTACTTTTGATGTCCCTGTTACCATTACTGAACCTGCTGCTTTAGGTGGTTCTATTACTGCTCAAACTAATGTGCTTTGTAACGCAGATGCTACTGGAGCTGTTACTGTTGCTGGTGCAAATGGTACTGCTGGGTACACTTACTCTTTAGATGGAGGTACTACTACTCAAATATCTGGAACATTCAACAACCTTACTGCTGGAGCAATTACTGTTACTGTGGTGGATGCTAACGGATGTACCTTTGATGTCCCTGTTACCATTACTGAACCGAATGTATTAATTAGCTCTTTAGTTTCTACTACAGATGCTACATGCGGATCAAGTAATGGTGATGCTACTGTAAGCGCTTCGGGTGGTAGTGGTGGTATTGAATTTTCAATTGATGGTGGTACTACTTTCCAAGCTAATGGAACCTTCTCAAATTTAGCACCTGGTACTTACACAATTATTATAGAAGATGATAATGGATGTCAAAATCAAATTACTGCTACAATAAATGACTTAAGTGGTATAAATGCTTCAATTACTGCTCAAACTAACGTGCTTTGTAATGGAGACGCTACTGGAGCTGTTACAGTTACAGCAAGTGGTAGTATAGCTCCATATACTTACTCAGATGATGGAATAAATTTTACAACAAACAACAATTTTAATGGTCTTAATTCTGGTAATTATACTATAACTGCCAGTGATGCAAATGGGTGTGAATTCCCAGTAAATGTTACCATTACTGAACCTGCTGCTTTAGGTGGTTCTATTACTGCTCAAACCAATGTACTTTGTAATGGAGATGCTACTGGAGCTGTTACTGTTGCTGGTGCAAATGGTACTGCTGGGTACACTTACTCTTTAGATGGAGGCACTACTACTCAAGCATCTGGAACATTCAACAACCTTACTGCTGGAGCAATTACTGTTACTGTGGTGGATGCTAACGGATGTTCTTTTGATGTCCCTGTTACCATTACTGAACCTACTGCTTTAGGTGGATCCATTACTGCTCAAACCAATGTGCTTTGTAACGCAGATGCTACTGGAGCTGTTACTGTTGCCGGTGCAAATGGTACTGCTGGGTACACTTACTCTTTAGATGGAGGTACTACTACTCAAATATCTGGATCTTTCAACAACCTTACTGCTGGAGCAATTACTGTTACTGTGGTGGATGCTAACGGATGTTCTTTTGATGTCCCTGTTAACATTACTGAACCTGCTGCTTTAGGTGGTTCCATTACTGCTCAAACCAATGTGCTTTGTAACGGTGATGCTACTGGAGCTGTTACTGTTGCCGGTGCAAATGGTACTGCTGGGTACACTTACTCTTTAGATGGAGGTACTACTACTCAAATATCTGGAACATTCAACAACCTTACTGCTGGAGCAATTACTGTTACTGTGGTGGATGCTAACGGATGTACTTTTGATGTACCCTGTTACCATTACTGAACCTGCTGCTTTAGGTGGTTCCATTACTGCTCAAACTAATGTACTTTGTAACGCAGATGCTACTGGAACTGTTACTGTTGCTGGTGCAAATGGTACTGCTGGGTACACTTACTCTTTAGATGGAGGTACTACTACTCAAGCATCTGGAACATTCAACAACCTTACTGCTGGGGCAATTACTGTTACTGTGGTGGATGCTAACGGATGTACCTTTGATGTCCCTGTTACCATTACTGAACCTGCTGCTTTAGGTGGTTCTATTACTGCTCAAACTAATGTGCTTTGTAACGCAGATGCTACTGGAGCTGTTACTGTTGCTGGTGCAAATGGTACTGCTGGGTACACTTACTCTTTAGATGGAGGCACTACTACTCAAGCATCTGGAACATTCAACAACCTTACTGCTGGAGCAATTACTGTTACTGTGGTGGATGCTAACGGATGTTCTTTTGATGTCCCTGTTACCATTACTGAACCTGCTGCTTTAGGTGGTTCTATTACTGCTCAAACCAATGTACTTTGTAACGCAGATGCTACTGGAGCTGTTACTGTTGCTGGTGCAAATGGTACTGCTGGGTACACTTACTCTTTAGATGGAGGTACTACTACTCAAATATCTGGAACATTTAATAACCTTACTGCTGGGGCAATTACTGTTACTGTGGTGGATGCTAACGGATGTTCTTTTGATGTCCCTGTTACCATTACTGAACCGAATGTATTAACTAGCTCTTTAGTTTCTACTACAGATGCTACATGCGGATTGGCTAATGGGGATTTTGAAGTAACTGGTCTTAACGGTACTGCTCCTTATCAATATTCAAATGACAATGGGGTCACATTCCAACCATCTGGCACTTTATCTGGACTTACTGCTGGCTCTTATAACATTCTTATTCAAGATGATAATGGGTGTCAAACAACTATTACTGTCAACGTTGCTGACCTAAGTGGACTTACAGCGGTTATTGATTCTCAGTCTGATGCTGATTGCTTTGGCAACTCTACTGGTATCGTCTCTGTGACAGGTTCTGGGAGCACTGCTCCTTATACCTATGACATTGGTAATGGACCACAACCCACAGGTAGCTTTAATGGGCTTGCCGCTGGTTCTTACACCGTTACTGTTACTGATGACAATGGTTGCATCTTCCCTGTCGCTGTTACTGTCAATGAACCTGCTGCTCTTACAGCTACTGCTACAGGAACTAATCCGTTATGTAATGGCTCTGCTGACGGCTCTGCTGATATAACCATAAATGGCGGAATAGCTCCTTATTCAACAGTATGGCAACATGGCCCAACAGCAGAAGATCTAATTGGGGTCTTAGGTGTAGGAACCTACACACTAGACATTACTGATGACAACAATTGTCCTTTTACTATCAGTGTTAACTTAACAGAACCTACAGCTATTTCTTCTTCAATTTCAGGAACTGACGTTAGCTGCAATGGCAGTACTGACGGAACTGCAACTGTAACTGCAGCTGGTGGAACTGGAACGTTAACTTATAACTGGTCTCCAAACCCAGGAACAGGACAAGGAACTAATTCAGCTTCAGGACTGGGTACTACAACCTATACTGTAAATGTAACTGATGATAATGGCTGTTTTATTACTGAATCATTTACTCCAGCTGAGCCTACTACCATTACTCTTACCCCTAACTCTGTAAACTCTAATTGCGGACAAGCTGATGGTGAAGTGTCTGTATCGGCTACTGGTGGAACTGCTGGTTACACTTACCTATGGGATGACTCAAACAATTCAACAACATCAAATGTTACAGGACTAGCTGCTGGAATATATAGTGTGATAGTAACAGATAATAATAATTGTACAGAAAATATAAGCGCTACAATTACTGATGCTGGAGGAGGATCAATTAATTACTCCCAATCAAATGTATTATGTTCAGGTGGCAATAACGGAAGTATTGATGCAACAATAATCGGTGGCACTTCGCCTTTTACTTATGCTTGGACAGGGCCTAATGGCTATTCAGCATCATCTGAAGACATTACTGGTCTTCTTGCTGGATCATATGATTTAACAGTTACCGATGATGTGGGATGTATTATAACACTTTCTGTTACGATCACAGAGCCTACTGCTCTTTCATTAACAACTTCCGGAATTAATGTTACTTGTTTTGTAGGAAGTGACGGAGAAGTTTCTACTGTTGCAACAGGTGGAACAAGTAATTATACATTTGAATGGTTTGATAATGTTGCTCTGACTTCTTCAATTGGAAATGGCGCTAATCTTTCTGGGCTTAGTTCGGGTACCTATTATGTACAAGTTACAGATGCTAATGGTTGTACATTTGACAATAATGTTACCATTACTGATCCTAATGAAATTATTGTTACTACATCGGCTATTGATGCCAATTGTGGTCAAGCAGATGGTGTAATTAGTGTTACAAGTTCAATTGGAGGAAGTGGTTTTTATGTTTCAGAAGTATGGACAGATGCCCTAGGAAACAACATTATAAACACAACTGCTGTAATGTCTGGATCATATACAGTAACGGTAACAGATGATCTTGGTTGTATAGGCACTGGAGTAGCTAATGTATCTGATCTTTCCGGTCCTTTTGCGGCAGTTGATGCCTTTACTGATGTTTTATGCAACGGTGCTTGTGATGGAACGGCTAGCTTAGAAGTTGTTGGTGGCACACCTAATTACAACTATGTTTGGACACCATCACCTGGAAATGGACAAGGAACAGCATTTGCTACTGGCTTATGTGCAGGTATTTATAATGTTGATGTTATTGACTTAAATGGATGTGCTACTAGTGTTAGTGTTACTATTAGTGAACCTTCTGCAGTAAATCTTACTCAAATTACAGCAGTAGATGCATCTGGAGCTGGTATTTGTGATGGATCAGCATCTGTATCTACAGCTGGTGGAACTCAACCTTATACTTATTCTTGGTTTGATGATTGCGCACTAATATCAGCTAATTCATCAATAAATGGTGCTTTTGCTAATGGATTGTGTGCAGGAAACTATGGAGTTGTTGTACAAGATGATAATAACTGCCCAGATACTTTATGCATTACAATAACAGCGCCTACTGTTATCATTGTAACTGTTAATGGAAATAACACCTTATGTAACTCATCATGTGATGGAAACACAACCGCAACTGTTCAAGGTGGTGTCGCACCTTACAATTACGAATGGTTTTCTAGTCCAAGTGGTACTACTATAAATCAAAACTCAATAACTGCATCTAATTTATGTGCTGGAGATTATTATGTTGTTGTAACTGACGCAAACAATGTTTCTGCAATAAGTGGAATCTACTCAATAACAGAACCATCTGTAGTGAATGCTACTGTAAATATTATCTCTAACTATAACGGACAAAACATTTCATGTAATGGAGCATGTGATGGTGCTGCAGAAGTTATTCCTTCAGGAGCTACTCCACCATATACTTATTTGTGGGATGCTAGTGCTAATTCTCAAACAACAGCAATAGCAACTAATTTATGTGCCGGCACCTACTCTGTTGATGTGACTGATGCTAATGGTTGTACATTTACTTTCTCTGTTACTTTATCCGATCCTACTGTTTTAGTAAACTCCAACATTTTCACTGATGTTAACTGTAATGGTTTCTGTGACGGAACAGCAACTGCTAGCCCATCTGGAGGCGTTGCACCTTATACCTATCTTTGGAACAACGCAGCTTTAAGCACTACTGCAGCTATCGCTAACTTATGCCCTGGCAATTTTGATGTGATTATTACTGATAACAATGGATGTTCAATAACAGAAACAGTTGCTATTTCCGAACCAAATCCGCTCGTTGTAAATACATCTACTAATGGTTCTAATTGCAATCAAAACGATGGAGATGCTACTATTAGCATAGTTTCAGGAACTCCAAGTTATTCTTATTTGTGGGATGCAGCTGCGGGTGCTCAAACAACTGCAACTGCCATCAATTTATTTTCAGGTTGTTATGATGTAATTATTACTGAAGGAAATGGTTGCTCTGACACAGTCAATGTTTGTGTAATAGATTTAGGAGCTCCATCAGTATCAATATTAACTCAAACAGATGTAACCTGTTTTAATGGATGTGATGGCTTTGCTCAAATACAAGTGTTTGGCGGAGCTCCTCCTGTTCAATACAGTTGGTATGATCAAAACAATCAACCCATTAATCAAACTACTGCAAGTGCCTTTAATTTATGTGCAGGAACTTATACTGGAGAAATGGTTGACGCCAACGGCTGTCAAGCATCAATTAATGTTGTCATTAATCAACCAACGGCAATTAACGGTATAATATCATCTTCTGCTGACGTTACTTGTTTTGCCGATTGTGATGGTGAGGCTACAGTTACTGCATCTGGAGGGACAACTCCATATACTTATCAATGGAATGATCCTAACCTTCAAGTTGGTTTATCTGCAAACAATTTATGTCCTGGCAACTATAATGTTACAATTATTGATGACAACAATTGTAACTTAGACGTTCCTGCTACAATAGGAGAACCGCTTCAACTACTACTCTCATCTTCAACTATTGATGCATTTTGTAACACTCCTACTGGTTCAGCTTCAGTTTCAATAACAAATGGTGGAATAAACCCATTTAACTACCTATGGACCCCTTCTTCTCAATCCAGTGATACAGCTACAAATTTAACACCTGGAACTTATAATGTTTTAGTTACTGATGTTAACGGATGTACTGCCAATAATTCTGTAACTGTTGGAAATATTCCTGCTGGAACAGCTGCTATTTCTAATGTTTCTTCAACACTTTGTAACGGATCGTGTGATGGAACTGCTACTGTTTCAATGAATGGAACTGGAAACCCACCATACACATATGATTGGTTTACAAGTAATGGAGTGAGCATAGGTCAAGACTCAATTACTGCTATTAATTTATGTGCAGGATTTTATTATTGTACTGTCACAGATATCAATGGTTGTGTTTCAACAACCCTACAATTTGACATTACTGAACCAGCTCCTTTAGTTATTAGTGTTGTTTCAGATTCAACATCTTGTTTTAATGATTGTAACGGGTCTTCTATCGTTACAGCATCGGGTGGAACAGCATCTTATTTTTATCAGTGGGATGATCCACTATTACAAAACACAGCATTAGCTAATAATCTTTGTGCTGGATTGTACAATGTAATAGTAACCGATAACAACGGGTGTATAGACTCTGCTCAAACTACTATTTTGAACCAAATTCAATTCTGCTAGACTCCACCGTTACTAATGCTAATTGTCAACAGGCAAATGGTCAGGGTTGTGTGCTTGCAAATGGAGGAACAGGGTTATACAATTACTTATGGCCTGACGGTTCCATTAACAGTTGTAATGCTGGTTTAGTTGCTGGTTCTTATATTGTTCAAGTTAGTGACGCTAATCTTTGTAGTGAAGGTATTGTAGTTGAAATCTCTGACAATGATGGTCCTATTGCATCTATTATTAATGTCGATAGTGTTAATTGTTTTGGTGGTAATGATGGCTCTGGCACTGTTGATATGACTGGTGGTAACGGAACATTCTTTACCGTTCAATGGGATGCCAATGCTGCCAACCAAACATCTCCTACCGCATCTAACCTTTTAGCTGGAACATATACGGTAACCATTACTGATGATCTGGGATGTAGTGCTTCAACTTCTGCCAATATTGAAGAACCCAACGAAATACAATACATAAAAAACAAAATCAATCCATCATGTTTTGGATATTGTGACGGTCAAATGTGGGTTAACGTTATTGGTGGAACAGCTCCTTATTCTTTTGACTGGAGAGATAATTTAAACAACTCATTAGGGGTTAATAATGATAGTATTTCGGGTATTTGTGCTGGAACATATAATTTAATAATAACTGATGCTAATGGATGTGTTGAAATTGTTAATTATGTTATTGGGGAACCTTCTCAAGTTACAGCAGCTGTAACCAGCATTGCAGCATCATGTTTTAACATTTGTGATGCCACTGCAACTGCTAATGGCATCACTGGTATAGCACCGTTTAATTACATTTGGGACACCAACGCTAGCTCACAAACCACTCAAACTGCTACAGCTCTTTGTGCAGGTACTTACATTGTTACTGTTACTGATGCCGATGGATGTTTTAACACTGCACAAACCACTATAACTGAACCTACTCTACTTAATTCTTCCATAAGCTCTTTTGGAAATGTTAGCTGTAATGGAAGTTGTGATGGCTTTGCTCAAGTAGATGCAAATGGTGGTACTCTAGCATATACGTACTTGTGGTCAAACAATTTAGGAACGAATCAATCTGCTAATGGATTATGTGCTGGAAATTATACAGTGACTGTAACTGATAACAATAACTGCTCCTCTATTTCAAACATCACTATTACAGAACCGAATCCAATTGCAGTTGTTTCTACAACCGTTGATTTAAATTGTTTTGGCTTATGTGAAGGGCAAGCAAATGTTTCTGTCTCTGGTGGTACTGCCCCCTACAATTATCAATGGAATGATCCAAATTTCACTAATACAGCAAGTGTAATTAATTTATGTGCTGGGACTTATAGTTGTACTATCACTGATTCTTACAATTGTACTTTTATTGAAACAATTACAATTGATGAGCCAACTCAACTTTCCATGTCTGTAAGTTCAACTGATGCTAATTGTGGTTTGACTAATGGTCAAATATGTATAAGCCCAATAGGTGGAACGGCACCATTTACATACCAATGGAATGATCCTAACAACCAAACTTCTGCTTGTGCTTTAAACCTCCCCTCTAACTGTTATACTGGTGAAATACTAGACGCTAATGGTTGCTTAATTGACAGTTTAATTTGTATTAATGACATTTCTGGTCCAACTGTATCCACAATTTCAACATCAGATATTACTTGTTTTGGAGATCAAGATGGATTTATTGAAGTAACTGTCTCTGGTGGTAGTGGAAATTCAACTATTGAATGGTTTGACAACTTAGGAAACATAATAAATAGTGGAACTGGACAAACCAGTTTGTCAACACTAAACCCAGGATGTTATTCTATTCAAGCTACTGATAATGCTGGATGTGTATCCTCGGTTTCTGAATGCATTAACGAACCGCTGGCTCTAACTGCCTCTATTTTTAACAGTAATGATGTTAGTTGCTTTCAACTGTGTGATGGAGATGCAATGGTCAATGTAAGTGGAGGAACTATTTCAACAGATTATAATTATGTTTGGAATGATCCTAATTCACAAACAACCCCAATGGCCATTGATTTATGTGCAGGTAATTATACGGTTACAATTTCAGATGACAATAACTGCTCAACCCAAACTAATGTTACCATTAATGAACCGACAGCTATTAATTTAACTCTTGTATCATCTAACGATGTGTTATGTTATAATCAATGTAACGGTAGTGCAGAAGTAACAACTTCTGGAGGAAGTCAACCCTACTCTTATGCTTGGAATAACAATGTATTTAGCTCTATAAATAGTGGTTTATGTGATGGCAACTACTCTGTAACTGTAACAGATGCTAACAATTGTTCAGACTCATTAATTGTTAATATAATTCAACCTGACTCAATCGAATTATCAACTACCACAATTAACTCTACATGTGGAAATTGTAATGGAGAGGCTACAGTTCAAGCAATTGGTGGAAACGGAGGGTTTAATTACAATTGGTTTGGAATTGGAAACACACCAACTTCCAACAACAATAGTGGTCTTTGCCCTGGTAATTTCCAAGTAGAAGTAACAGACAACAATGGATGTACTAATTTAATTTCAAACACCATTTTAGATGAAGGAACCCCTGTTATTGATAATATAGGTTTTACTCCTCCAAGCTGTTTTGGGCTAAATAATGGATCTGCTTTTGTTAGTGTTTCTGGTGGTGTTGGACCTTATAACTATTTATGGGATGATCCTGCTCAACAACAAGTTGATACAGCAGTAGCATTACCAACTGGCGTATATTGTGTAGTTGTCACAGATTTTAACGGTTGTGCTACAACTAGTTGCATTAATGTTACTGAGCCTACTCCTTTAAATGCTGTGCCTGACTTATCTTCTACCATTTGTTATGGCGATTCAACTCAAATTTGGGCAAGTGGACAAGGTGGAACTTCTCCCTATACCATTAACTGGACAACTCCTAATATATCTGGGTTTGGTCCAATTACGGTAAACCCTCTTGCTACAACTGATTACTGTTTTACTGTAACCGATGCTAATGGTTGTTTATCTCCAGGTGCTTGTGTTACCATAACCGTTACACCACCATTAGCTTTAAATGTAACACCAAGCATGAATATTTGTAGTGGAGGATCCATAGACGTTAGTGCAATTGCTAGTGGAGGAAATGGCAATTATAATTTAACTTGGGTAGATGAAAATAACTTCTATGTTCCATCTACTCAATCAGCAGACACTTCTTTTATTAATGTAGGGCCAACTATCCCTACTTGGTATATAGTTACTTTATCTGATGGTTGCTCTTTAAATGTAATTGACTCCACACAAATCGGTTTAAACCCTAATCCTCAAGCACTAATTATTGCAACAGATTCCGTTGATTGTGCTCCATTAAACACTCAATTTATTATTAATTCTGACATTGGTGACTATTTTGATTTTGACATTGAATGTGATGGCGTTAATGATTACTCTGGTGCTAATAATACTTACAATTATACATTTAACAATGGTGGCATCTACGATATATGTGTTACAGTTACCAATAGTTCTACCGGTTGTTTTACTAACCTAACTGTGAGTAATATGATTGAAGTTTATGATAATCCAGATGCCTATTTTACACCTAGTCCATACCAAACAACCATTCTTAATCCATCAATAGAGTTTATGGATGGTTCTAACGGAGGATTTAATTACAATTGGGATTTTGGCGACAACAGCAGTGTTAGTGGTACTATAAATGACATTTTAAATGATAGTATCAATAGTGGTCTAATGAGCGATCCTACACACATTTATGGGGATACTGGTGTATATACCATCACCTTAGTTGTAACAGATAATAATGGCTGTACTGATTCACATCAAGAAACAATTATTATTGATGGCGATTACATCTTATTTACTCCTTCTGCATTTACACCAAATGGAGATGGTAAAAATGATGTGTTTTACCCTGTAGGAGTTGGAATCAATAGAGATAACTATGAGTTTTTTGTGTTTAACAGGTGGGGAGAACTTATTTTTGAATCATACAACCCCGCCATAGGATGGGATGGAACTTATAAAGGAGAATTAGTAAACATCGATGCTTATGTTTATTTAATAAGAACTTGGGATAATGACAACCAACCTCATGAATACATGGGACATGTTACAGTTGTAAGGTAAAACAAGCAACTCTAAGATTATGAAAGTCGTCTTTTAAGTATAAATTTGAATCAAAGTATTTTTATTTATTAATTTGTGCCAATGAAAAAAATATTATTCATCATTTTTTGGTTTAGTTTTTTAACTTTTCATTCTCAGGAAAATAAGTTTTGTCAATTCATTATGTCTAATGTTGAGAAAAGAGAAAAAGCAATTGAAATAGATCAATTTGTAAGAGCTCAAGAGGGAGTTGTAATTTCTAGAGCTGATGTTATTTCAAAAAAATATCTAGTTATTTACAATAGTAAATCATCAATTAATATTTCAGTTATTCTAAACTGGATGGATAATTTAAATGTAGAAACAAAATGTATTAGAGAAGGTATACATGGTGTTGACACTATTATTGACCAAAAATTTAATTGTGAATAAAGTATTATTCACCATAGCGTTATCGTTGATATTTTCTGTTTCATTTTCTCAATGGGGGGATTGTACAAACAATACCGATGCTTGTACAAATCCATCATTTAATGTGAATTCATCAGGATTTGGAAACATTGAAGAGTTCACTACTGCTTCTAATGTTTCAAACCCACAAACGAATCCAAATCCATCTCCAGGTAATATGGGGTGTTTAATGACTGGTGAGGTTAATAGTACCTGGCTTTTGATAACAGTATCTTCTACAGGGACATTAGAATTTAGTATGGGAACTGCTGGTTCATTAAATTGTTTTGATTGGATAATGTGGCCCTATGACCCAAATTTAACCTGTACTGAAATACAAAATAATAACTGGCCTCCAATTGCATGTAATTGGAATGGTGCCTGTGGTGGTATTACTGGAATGGCCAATGCAGGTAATCTTCCAGCTGGTGCAGACCCAACAGATTTTGAAAACGGATTAAACGTTAGTGCAGGTGATCAATTTATGATTTGCTTTTCAAACTACAGCTCAGCAGCCACTAATGTTCCTTTAGATTTTTACGGCACAGCTAATGTTACCTGCGGAAACGCTTTTGGAGCTACTATTTGTTATGGAGATACTGCAACAATATACGCCACAGATGGAATAAGCTATATATGGGACACTTCAATCCCTGGTTTTATAGGAACAAATACAATTGGAGATACTGCTTACGTTAATCCAACTCTTACAACAAGCTATACAGTTACTATTGACTTTGGCACTATTGGCACTCAAGTAGATACAGCTATTGTTGAAGTTTTACCAGCTTTAAATTCAGCTGTCATTAAAACCAATGAAACATGTTTAGATAGTGCAGATGGTTCATTTGATATATCAACCTCTGCCGGACTGCCTCCAATTAATTACTCAATCTCTGGTCCTTTAACAAATGTCAACAATCAAACTGGAAATTTTGACAATCTAGAAGCTGGATCCTATGTTATAACTATATCTGATTCTAATGGCTGTACTGAAGAAATTAATGATACAATTAATCCTGGGCCTTTTTGTTGTAACTTTTCTGCTGAAATTTCCTCAGATACAGTTCAATGTTTAAATGATTGTACTGGTGAAATTTATTTAAACTTAACAAATGCTATAGCACCAATTGAAACTCTTTGGTACAGAGAATCAATACTATCAGATATTCTTGTAGGAACAAATATTGACACTTTGTACAACCTATGTCCAGGTAATTATTATGTTTTGGTTACTGACAGTACTGAATGCCCTAGTGGTGATACATCTTCAGTATTTTCTCAGGAAATTTATCCTTCATTAAATATTATTAATGACACATCAATAACGGCAGGACTTGATTATTTCATTTGGGCAACTGGAGATGGTGATATTATTTGGTCTCCTCCAACATTCCTGAGCTGTTATGAATGTGATACTGCTTTTAGTATAGGAACACAAACGATTGAATATGTTGCTACCATTATAGATTCAATTGGTTGTGAAATGAAAGACACTGTTTTAATTGAGGTTGTTATTAATCCTCTTTTTGTTCCTTCTGGATTTTCTCCTAATAATGATGGATTAAACGATCAGCTTAAAGTAATTGGAGGTGGTGTCACATTCTTTTCATTTTTAATTTTTGATAAATGGGGAAATGTTGTTTTTGAAACAAATGATATTTCAATAGGATGGGATGGAACTTTTAAGGGGATAGAATTACCCTCAGATGTTTTTGTTTATGTAGTTCAAGCAAGCTTTACAAATCAACAAGTTGTTAAATTAACAGGTGATGTTACATTGTTTAGATAAAAAATATATTCTCTTTTTATTTCTTTCATTTAGCTTTTTTTTAGTTATTGGTCAAGACTATCAATTTTCTCAATTTAACAAAGCGCCATTATTAATTAATCCTGCTAATGCAGGTATGGGAAAAGGATACAATAGGTTTAATTTAATTTATCAAACACAACACCCTGCATCTGGTTTTATTTTTCAAGATTATCACTTTTCTGCTGATGGGCCTATTTTCTCTCATAAAATGAAAGCCAAAAAAGGTTTTATCGGACTTGGATTTCATGCTTATCAAGAAAAAAGTAGTACTTCTTTTACCAAATTAGACATAGGAATAACAGTTTCAACATATGTAGATATTGATGATAATAATCAGCTAGCTTTTGGATTTCAAACAGATTACATTCAACATACAATAAACACAGAAAATATTCAGTGGGCTAGCCAATATAACGGAAATACAGGAGGCTATGACGCTTCAATGAATTCTGGAGAGCTATTTTTGAATAATTCATTAATAAATTTCAATACAGCAACCGGATTATTACTTAAAAACAAGGCTAAAAATCAAAATTTATCTGGAATTGATATTGCTTCATTCCAAGTTGGATATGCAGCATTTAATCTTTTTAGACCAAGAAAAATATCACTCCTCCCAAATGACAGGTATTTTGTAAGACATGTCATTCACGGTAGATCATTATTTGCTATTAAAGAATTAAAATATGGTATTGCGCCTCAATTTCTTATACAGAAACAAGGACCACATTTTGATGCTACAATTGGCACAGACATTAAGTACTATATAAA
Source organism: uncultured Flavobacteriales bacterium (assembly GCA_943788115.1). Lineage (GTDB taxonomy): Bacteria > Bacteroidota > Bacteroidia > Flavobacteriales_D > Parvicellaceae. Next base: position 77,773 of record CALSPA010000005.1, on the reverse strand, counting down.
AGGAGACACTAAATATACTGGCTTTGTTAGGGAATGTAATCTAGGAGTTGGTCTTTTCTATAGATATAATGATGCCATAATTACTAAATTTAGTATTCAGATTAATGACATTAATATTTCACTTGCTTATGATTTAAGCGTAGGAGATTTAAGTAAATACAATGGAACTATAGGTGGATTTTCTATAGGAATTCAACTTAACGACACCTATGGAGTATTGTTTAACCAAGGAAACATGCACGTTGTAAAACGATCAAGAAAAATGAGAAACCTCTAAAAGGTTAATCAATTAGGCATCAATATTTGCATACTTGGCATTCTGCTCAATAAACTCTCTCCTAGGGGGCACTTCATCACCCATCAACATAGAGAAAATTCTATCAGCTTCAGCTGCACTTTCAATAGACACTCGCCTTAATGTTCTGTTTTCAGGAGACATTGTTGTTTCCCATAGCTGTTCAGCATTCATTTCTCCCAAACCTTTATATCTTTGAATATGAACACTTGACTCACTACCAGAACCTTTCATTGAATCAATTAAGCTATCTCTTTCTTTATCATCCCAAGCATATTTGGCTTGTTTACCTTTCCTAACTAGATATAATGGTGGAGTAGCAATATAGATATAACCGTTTTCTATCATTTCTCTCATGTATCTAAAGAAGAAGGTTAAAATAAGAGTTTGTATATGACTACCATCAACATCTGCATCACACATAATAACAGCTTTATGGTATCTTAATTTTTCTAAATTTAAAGCTTTAGAATCTTCTTCTGTTCCAATTCTAACGCCTAATGCTGTGTAAATATTTTTAATCTCTTCATTTTCAAAAATCTTATGTGCCATTGCTTTTTCAACATTAAGAATCTTTCCTCTTAATGGCATAATCGCTTGAAAATGTCTATCTCTTCCTTGTTTTGCTGTTCCACCGGCAGAATCCCCCTCAACAAGGAAAAGCTCACTTATTACTGGATCTTTTGAAGCACAATCTGCTAGTTTACCTGGTAAACCTGCTCCGCCCATAGGGTTCTTTCGTTGAACCATTTCTCTTGCCTTACGGGCTGCATGTCTAGCAGTGGCTGCTAAAATTACTTTTTCTATAATACGTTTTGCATTGTCAGGGTTTTCTTCTAAATAATCTGTAAGCATTTCACTTACAGCCTGACTAACAGGTGCATTAACCTCTCTATTACCTAATTTAGTTTTAGTTTGACCTTCAAACTGTGGTTCAGAAACTTTAACAGAAACAATTGCTGTAAGACCTTCTCTAAAATCATCACCTGCAATTTCAAATTTTAACTTATCTAACATGCCAGAATTTTCTGCATATTTTTTAAGTGTGTTTGTTAAACCTCTTCTAAAGCCGGACAAATGAGTACCCCCTTCATGAGTGTTAATGTTATTTACATAACTGTGAATATTTTCCGTATAGCTAGTGTTGTATATCATTGCAACTTCTACAGGAATACCAGCTTTTTCACCTTCAATAGCTATAACCTTATCGATAAGCATTTCCCTGTTTCCATCAAGAAATTCTACAAATTCAGACAAGCCCCTATCAGAATAAAAAACATCATTTTTAAAAGATCCATCTTCGAGTTTTTCTCTAAAGTCTGTAATGGTAACAGTAATTCCTTTATTTAAAAATGAAAGCTCTCTCATTCTTGCGGATAAAGTATCATAAGAATAAGTAATATCATCAAAAATTGAAGTATCCGGATGAAATTCAACTTCAGTTCCTCTTATATCTGTTTTTCCAGTTTCAGAAACTTCATCTGTTTTTTTACCCTTAGAATAATTTTGTTCATAAATCTTACCATCTCTAAAAACAGTAGCTTTTAAATGAATTGATAGAGCATTTACACAAGAAACACCAACTCCATGCAAACCACCAGAAACTTTATATGAATCTTTATCAAACTTTCCACCAGCACCAATCTTAGTCATTACTACTTCAAGAGCTGAAACACCTTCTTTTTTATGGATATCTACAGGTATTCCTCTACCATTATCTCTTACTCTAACACCATTGTCTTCTAGTATCTCAACAGTAATTGTATCACAGTGTCCAGCTAAAGCTTCATCAATAGAATTATCTACGACTTCATAAACTAAATGATGTAAACCCCTCATTCCAACGTCTCCAATGTACATGGAGGGTCTCATCCTAACGTGTTCAATTCCTTCTAAAGCTTGTATACTATCTGCTGAATACTTTTTTTCTTCACTCATTTCTTCTACTTTTTATCCTATTTACAAAGATACTATTATGAGCTAAAAAAACAGAACATCCACCTCTTATTTAAAGGTAGTTTTCAACATCTTTAGTTCGATGGTAAAAGAATTGTTAAAAAGTAAATGTTACGCCGCCAAAGATATTAATACTTTGAACTGGGTGGTTCATCCATCTTTGATATTTAGATGCTGTAAAATTATTAAAATCAACAAAAGCAGAAATACGCTTATTGTAACGATACTCAACACCTAAATTCATGTCTATAAAAGGCTTTAATTCGTATTCAAACCTGTCATTAATAAACTCAAATTCTTCAACATCTAACCCTGCAGGCTGTAAGTAAGAGAATGTGGCCCTAGAACCAACTAAAAACACACTGCTTTTAATAATAATCTTATCAGCAATATCATACAACCCTGAAATTGTAAATTTATAATTGGGCATTTGCCATGCTTGATTTGATTCATCTGTAAGGCTATAGAAGAAAAATTCTCCCTTTGCAAAAAGCTTTAATTTTTCAGCTTTTTTGTATGATAGCTGACCTGCGAAAGTTGTTTTATCCATATTATCGTACAACAACTGGAATTTATTTTCAAAAGAAGAAACTGTGTCAGGAACAAAAAAGTACATGTCGTTTAGCTTCTCAAAACTAGCAGAAAGGTTAAAGGTCATGTTATTACTAACCGAGCCTCTTATACCACCAAATAAATTAATCCGCTGATTGGTGTTCCTTAATTTAGAATCATCAGCAACAAAGGGATTTAACAATCTAATTGAATTCAAATTATTTCTTTGCAATCCACCATTAACTCCTAAGTATGGAATAAACAAATTGTTGAACAAACTGTAACTGCATTCTAAATCTGGATAAAAATAAAATTTAGCCTCGTAATCAATATTAGCTTGTAATGACAATCCAGCTTTTGCTTTCCAATTGCCTCCTCTAGAAAAAATATGTGGGTTAGCATTAATAATAGAATTTGTTGATGAAATGGTTTCACCTTCTTGCCAAGAACCGTTGTTTTTATCCCATTGAACTTGATTTAAATTATTCACATCAACATCGAGCGAAACTATAAATTCTTCTTTTTTCAAGAATTTCCCTATTTCAGCTCCAACTTTAAAGTAGTTTTCTGTTGATCCAGAAATATTGTTCAAGAAATGATAATCCAAACTACCATGATAATTAAGTTTCGATGTATCTCTCCCTACATTTCTACTTTTAAAATCTCCGGAAAATTCAATTAAATTATAGACTTGTCTTGTTGTGTCAGAATTATCTATGTACTCTTGAGGAACAATTAGAGAATCTTGAGAGAATCCATAATAATGAAAAACATCCCTTTTATAATTTAAATTTAATTTAAGATCTTGTTTATCTAAAAAATGCGTATAAAATCCGCCTATTTTATTTTCAGAAAACTGACTTAATCCAACATCAGCTATACTACCAATTGCACTGTGATGTAACCCATTTACTCCCCAGCTATTTACTTTAGATCTTGTAGCATTATAGTAAACATCTAATAAAGGCATTATATATGTTCCCGCTGCTGCTTTTACATATCCATTATACAACTTATCTAATGGTTCAACAATTTTCAATTTAGCAGGCTTTATAGGGACAGCATTAAATTCGGTTTCGTGTTTTTTTGGCTCTAAATAATATTTCACAGCAGACATATCTACTGTAGAATCTATTGTTTTGGGCATTTCTTGGATCTTTTCAGTTAATGCAATTGTTCTCCTACCTGTTCCTATTCCCAAATAGGTGTCATGAGTAGAATTTTGCCCAATAAGCATAGAATGTGCAGCACACAAACAAAATATGAGTATCCTATTTTTCATTGTCTTCAATATTAGAACCTTCATTTGGACTTTCTTGTTCATTATTAAGTCCATTTTCTTCTTCAAATAGTTCCTGATCTTTAGGATCAGAGTTTTCAAAATCTATTTCTACATCTTGTTCCTCAAATTGATTTTTTTCAGCAGCTTCTAAAACAAGTATTTCATCAATTTTATCTTGGGCCATTTTTACTAATTCGGCTTTTGATGTTCCATCATAATTATCCACAATGCTTTGCAAGCTATGTTTGGCATTAAAATAATCTTGAACTGCAACAAAATTATCTCCCAATAATATAATTCCTCTAGCTAACCAATAATCATAAGACGGTTTTTGTTTTACTAGATCCATTATTTCGTTTTCACATAACTCATGCTCTTGTTGCATATATAAAATTTCGCACTTATGAAATTTCGCTTCTGCACCTTTTATTCCTTTTGTTATAAGGGTAGCTGAATCAAGTGCAAGTAAAGCTAATTCATATTGCTTCATTTGTTTTAAAGATTTACCCTTGTACAAAAGTGATTCAATAGTAACATGGTCATCAAGATCGGAAAGAGCCAAGGTTTTGTCTGTATATTCAACAGTCGATGAATAGTTTTTTAAATTCCAAAAGGCCCTCATCTGACCAATTATAGAGATTCTTAAATCATCGTCAATAACAGCTACTTTTTCTAGCGTTGAATAGTGTCCTAGTGCTTGGCCATAGTCTTTTAAGTCATAACTTATATTGCCTGCATACCTTAAAACTTCAGAGTAATAATTGTTATTTGGTTTACTTACGATAAAATTATAATGTGCTAACGCTTCGTTAACTTTTCCATCTGCATATAAACAATTCCCAATATAATAGTGAGCACTTATTTCATGTTTTGGATTTTGAATATTGGTCAAATATTCCGCTCCCTTTAATAGTTGCATTTCACAATCACCATTATCTCTTGCATCTTTAACAGGCATCCAAAGAATTGAATCTCTTTCATTTTGAGAAACCTCAATTCCTTGTGAATTTAGCCAATCATAATATCCAGGTAAATTATCTCTTCCAGAATAAACTTCTTTCATTAATTCAACGGCAAGGGTGTTCTCAGATTCAGCATCTGGATATTGAGCTATTACCTGAAGAAAATATTTTTCAGCCTCTGAATAATTTCTTTCTTTCAAATAAATTCCTCCAATTTCAACCAAAGCACTAGAAATAAAATTATTGGTTGGATAATTTTCAATAAAATTTTTATATGAAGCTATTGCTTTTTGATTTTCTCCTAAATCATTAAAGGTTTGAGCCATGTTTAATAAAGACATTACTTGATATTTTGAATTAGGATATAACCTAGTCAATTCAGAAAGAGTATTAACTTTCCCTTCATAATCTTGTATTAAACCTTGAGCAGTTGCTTTTTGATAATAAGCATAGCTTAAATTCCCCTCATTTGTTCTTAGAGCATTGTCGTAATAATCAATGGCAAGAAGATCATTTTTTAAAATAAAATAACAATCTGCTGTTCTTAAATATGCATCTTTTAAGTTCTTTTTTGAAACTTGTGTTGCTTGTTGAATATAATTTCGAAACGAGGTAATACTTCGATTCAAAAAATCTGACCTTTCAGCATCAGTTATAGTTAACGAATTGCTTGATTTAAATGGTTTAGCCATTTTAAAATAAGAATAACCAATGTTATAATCAGCCTCTCTATATTGTTTAGTTAAAACAGCACCTGGTTCAAGCTTATATTCTAAATAATATTGAATTGCCTTTTGATATTGTTGCATGTGATAGCTGCATTCAGCTTTCCAAAAAACACTTATAGAGTTTAAACTTTTATCAATAGGGTATTTTTTTACACTAGAGAAATGTTCTCTAGCTAACTGAAAAGATTCATTGTGATAAAGCTCTACTGCTCTATTAAATACAATTGTTTGATAAGCTACCTTTAATCTATCATCTTTATCTGCAATTCTATCTAATGACTCTAAAGCATCATCATAATTTTTTGTAGTCATGTATACTTTTATCAAAAACTCATAAGCCTCGCTAACTTCAAGTGAATTTGGATAAGTATCTATGTATTGATGAAAAGCATCTATGGCTTCATCGTAAGGGTTATAGCTTAATTCATATGCAAGCTTAGCATAATTAAAAAGTGAATTTTGTTTAATCTCCGGTTCGAAATCAAGTTTACTTGCTGCCTGAAATGCATTTCGAGCATAATCTTTCTCTTCAAGCTTTAAGTAACAGTCTGCCATATGATAGTACGCTGTTTGTGATATACCATCTTTTTTTGTAGCAACCCTCATAAGGTACATAACAGCTTTTTCGAATTCTTTTGTTCTGTAATAAGCATAACCAACTTGGTAATTATCTTCTCTAGTTGCGTTAACAGATTTTTTAAACTCTTTAAAATATGGAATAGAATTTTCGTATTGCTCGTTATAGTAATATGAATCAGCTATAAGTTTTGCAAACTCACCCTTTCTTTTTTTAATAACCGAGTCTAAATATGGAGGGGCATATTCAATTAATAAATCGTATTTTTTTTGCTTATGGTAAATCTGAGTAATGTAGTAAGGTACAATAGATTTAAACATTTTATTAGACGAAATACTTTTAAACCCGTCAAGAGCAGTCTGAAGGTTCCCTTCGTCATATGCAATGTGACTAAAGTAATATGTCGCAGGAATTTTAAAATCTGAATCTTGAGACAATACTTCTTTAAAATGAGGTTTCGATTCCGATTGTTTCTTTTTATAAAAATAGGAGTAACCCAATTTAAAGTGGTATTCTATTCTTTCCTTTTCTGTTAAATCATATGGGTCTATAAGATTTAAAAACTCAATTACTTTGTTGAATCTTTTAATCCTATAATTATGTCTCCCCAACTGGAAAAAAACTTTTTTTGATTTGGGATGATCTGGATGATTAAGCACAAACCTTTTAAGCAAAATTTCTGCGTCTAAATGAAATAGTTCAAGAGCACAAACAGCATGGTAAAATTCTGAATCCACTCTAAGCTCATCCTGTGGATTATCAATTTCATCAATTACTTGACCGAATTTATTTTGAGCAGCACTGTATTTAGACTTGTCAAAAAGTTCTTGAGCATCTCGATAGTTTTTATAACTATCAGAAAAGATCATTGTTTTCTGAGCAAATAAAATATTTGCTGAAAAAATTAAAGCCCCTATTAATAAAATTTTATTCTTCATTGATTCGAGATATGAACTAAAAAAACTTAGACTTGCTAAAGATAGTTAGGGGAAGTACTACGCAAATACTGAGCTCTATTAATTTTCAACGCTATAGTGTTTAAATTATTTTAATAACTTAAAAGAAGATATATGAAACTTATAAATTGTTTTAGCATCTTTATCCTAACTTTTTATTAATTCTTCATACTTAAACATGAATTATATTTCTCTAAATGAAGTAGACATCTACCAAAATGAAAATCTTATTCTAAAGAACCTTTCTTTAAATGTATCTCAAGGAGAGTTTGTTTATTTGGTTGGCAAAACAGGGAGCGGGAAAAGTAGCTTACTAAAATCATTATATGGTGAAATAAGTGTTAAAAGCGGCAACCTAACAGTTTTAGATCAAAGCTTAATTAAAATTAAAAAAAGAAAAATATTATCTCTTAGACGAAAGCTCGGAATTATCTTCCAAGATTTTCAGCTTCTTCCAGATAGATCTATCGAAGACAATATAAAGTTTGTTATGAAAGCAACTGGATGGAAAGGAAAAACGAAAATAAAAGATGCTATTCAAGAGCTCTTACAGAAAGTAAATATGCAGGATAAAGCGACTAAATTTCCTCATCAACTTTCTGGTGGAGAACAACAAAGAGTAGCTATTGCTAGATCATTAGTTAACAACCCAGACTTAATACTAGCTGACGAACCCACTGGAAATCTTGATCCTCAAACAAGTGAAGAAATAATAAGCTTGTTATTTGAAATAAGTCAAAACGGAAAGACAATAGTAATGGCAACTCATGATTATGATATAATTAATAAATTCCCATCAACCACTTATAGATGTGAAAATCAAACTCTAACTGAGATTAAAACAATTAAATAAACTTATTGATCAAAAATAGTTTCAATTAATTTGACTGCGTTTTTTTTATTCGAAAAATGCAAGACATCTTTTTCTCTTAATGAAATCATTTCATTATCGAATGGCACATTCATTAATTTCAACAAATTAGCTCTCCATTCATTAGCATTATTACATAACACTATAGACTTATTTATTCCAGAACCAGCAATCATGAAATTGTTGACCAAGCAATGTCTGCCAGCAAATAATGCAGCTACTAATTTGAGTTTAAGTCCAGTAGCTTGAAAAGTTGGCAAAACATTTACTTGTGCGTTTTGAATTAAATCAAAAAGTTCATTTTCTGTAGGGTTTTCAAATAATTGTATGTTTTTATATCGCGAAATTTTTTCGCGAATTGAATTGCTAGGATTTCTACCTGCAATAAATAATTCAAAATCAAGGTTTTCAAAAACATTTTCAATCAAAAACTCAACAGCTTTTATATTTTCAACAACTGAAAGATTTCCATGATATAAGGCATAACTACCTAATCCTTCAATTGATTTCACTTTATTATTAGAATGAAATGGTGAAACTAAAATTGATTTATTGTAATTTTTCTTAAAATAATCATTATCATTTTCTGAAACACTAAAAACACCATTGCAGTAATTAACAACTTTTTCAAACTTTTTCAACTTGCTAGCTTCTAGTTTAAAATAGCTTTTTTTTGAAAGATTAGGTTCAACATTAGCTAATTGAGTATAATAATTGTGCTCAATATTATGAGCTCTTAAAAAAACTTTTTTATTGTTACTTTTTAATTCCCTAATGTACCAACCTAAATGTAGACCTTCTAGCAATACAGGATAATCATCAATTAACAATTCATTTAACAAACTCTTATTTACTCTGGTCCTTACAATATAAGGATGGTGGTGAAATAAATAATAAAACCCACCTTTCCTCTTGTAATATTTCACAGAAGAGCAGTATTTTAACAATTCTTTTTGTTCATTTCTTCCATAATCAAAACAATGCAAATGAATGGAAACCCCTAAACTAGACAATGACCTTATTTTAAAAAAAACATCAATGACACCACCATAATCAGCAGGGTAAGGAACATCAAATGAAACAATATGTAGGTTTTTATCCAAGCTCTAAATATGTATTAATTAAAACTTTTACTTCATTTTCCCAATTCAAAACTTCCATGGCTTTTTGTAAGCTAGGTTTGTATTGATTTTGTTCATTACTATCGATCAACTTATTAATTGTGTTTAAAATATCTTGAGGATCATGGCTAGGACTTATGAGCCCAATTTGAAATTGATTTACAATGGCTGTAACTTCAATGAGGTTACTGCATACAACTGGAATGTCAGCTTTTACATAATCAAATATTTTGTTAGGTAAACTTAGTCGATAATTGATATTTGTATCTTTATCTAAGCTAACGCCAACAGAAGAATTCATGGTAAATTGCATCATATCAGAATAATTTAGCTTACCGGTAAACAACACCTTATCTCTTAAATCTTTAGAACAACTCCTCTTCTTTAAAAAATCAATTACATCTCCACTACCCACTATACATAAAAATAAATTATCTGAAATGGCTATTGCTTCTAAAAGTTCTTCAGCTCCACGGTCTATATTAATGCCTGCCCCTTGTAGAATAATAATGCTTTTATTCAATGGCAATTTTAAGCTCTCTTTAGTTTGAGTTTTTTCAATTATATTTTTAAAAGGTAAATTTCTTAAAACCTTAACTTCAACATTGTATTTATTTTTATAAATATCAGCAATTGATTGATTTACTGTAAAGACATACTTAAGGGTAGGGAATATTAATTTTTCGATTTTCTCCCATGTTTTTTTAACAAGTGGTCTGTGCTGAATCTCTGGAACTCCAGTGAAATATTCGTGACTGTCGTAAATGATTTCTTTTTTTCTAATTCTTGAGATTAACCAGTTTGCAAAAAGAGTATCCAAATCATTTGCATGCAACACATCTACCTTCTGAAATAAAAGAAAAACAAAGAGTCTAATATTGTAAGATGCATAAAAAAGGAATCCTTTTTTAAACAAAAGATGAAATCTCTTTAGTAGCATATGGTCTTTCAAGCAGAGAACTGTCTTTTAAAACTCTTCCCACTAGTAAAACATCAAAGTTTAGTTCCTTTAATGACAAACAAACTTTATGAACTCTTTGATCATAAGTTAAATCATTAGTAACAGACACTATTATCTTTTTCTTTTCCAATAGGATTCTAAATTAAGCTATTCAATAAAAATTTACCACTTTAAAAAAAAATTAATTATTTAAATGGTTAATAATAATACCATAACAAATTTATATTTAGGTTTGTTATAGATTGTTATGGAAAAAAATAAATCTCTTCTCAAATACAATACTTTCGCAATTGATGTAGATGCTAAATATTTCGCTTCTTTTACATCATTTAATGATTTAAAAGAAATAGCAACTACAAAGGAATTTATAAATGAAAATTTACTTGTCCTTGGAGGAGGTAGCAACCTTCTTTTAACCAAAAATGTTGATGCTTTAGTTTTAAAAAATGACATTCTAGGCATTCAGATTTTAAAAGAAAATAAATCAACCATAGATATTTCCGTAGGAGCTGGTGAGAACTGGCATGAGTTTGTCATGTTCTGTGTAAAAAACAACTATGGTGGATTAGAAAATCTTAGCTTAATTCCCGGAAATGTAGGAGCCGCTCCGATGCAAAATATTGGCGCATATGGTTCTGAAATTAAAGACACATTTCTTTACTTAGAAGCTTTTAATATTGAAAAATTACAATTAGAAAGTTTCACAAACAAAGATTGTCAATTTGGATACAGAGAGAGTATTTTTAAAAAGGAACTTAAAAATAAATTTATCATCCTAAAAGTAGTTTTTAGGCTAAATAAAACACCTCATCAATTAAACACCAATTACGGTGACATTTTAAAAGAAATTGAGCTACTTAATATTAAAAACCCTACGATTAAAGATGTAAGTAATGCGGTTATTAAAATTAGAACTAGAAAGCTCCCGGACCCAAAAAAGATTGGTAATAGTGGCAGTTTTTTTAAAAACCCTATAATTAGCAAAAATGACTTTTTAAAATTAGAAACTAAATATCCTAAAATAGCTCACTATTTAATTAGTGAAAATGAAGTTAAAATTGCAGCGGGATGGTTAATTGAAAAAGCTGGGTGGAAAGGTAAAACTATAAACAACTTTGGAGTTCATAAGAACCAAGCGTTAGTTCTAGTGAATTACGGAGGCGCTAATGGAAGTGAAATTCATGAATTAAGTAATGAAATTATTGCCGATATTAATTTGAAATTCAATATAAAGCTTGAAAAAGAAGTTAATATTATTTAAGGCTAATCTTAATTAACCTGAATTTATTCTTATTCTCATTTTGCATTAAAAGCATCAATTCATTTTCACCCTGTGAAATTAATTTCGGCATCAAGCTCATTCTTTCGCCAGAAAATTCATTGATTTTAGTCATTATATTTTTTGTTGCCATTCCATTTTTATCAAAACTCGCCCAATGTGAATTAAAAATTGTATTGCCCAAAACAGGATCATTCTTTTTTGCTTTATAATTAACTGAATTATGAATTACATTTAATTTATTATTAAAAATAAATGGGATGGAAGAACTCCAACTATTTTTTTTCTTTTCATACTTTTCATGCTGCTCTAAAAGCAAGGGTTCTCCCCAAACAAAGTTGCCTTTTTTATTAAACCTAACAACAATCAACCCTTTTCTGTAATGCTCGGTAATGTTTTTTTCATTGTTAATTTTAAAGTGTTCTGCAATTAAAAAAGTATTATTTAAAGAGTCAACAATAATTGATTTTAGATGGAAATTATCTAGCCCATATCCTTTTGATTTAATTTCTTTTTTTGACTTAAATGAATGTACCATTTTCTCGGTAAGAAAAACTTCATTTCTAAATTCTGGATGAACAGATTTGTTGTATCTAAGTGAAAAAACACCTTCATAGTTAGCATGCAAAGGGGATGAGAAAAATCCAAATACATTTAAGACTCCTTCATCAGAAATAGTATACATTAAAGAAATAACATCTCTATTTCGCAAACTAATTTTAGCTTGCTCTTTTGTCTCATTGTTAAAGAAATAAATATAAAACTGACTTTTTTTTATTGTAAAACTTCTTAAGAACATAAACGCTCCCATCATTAGCAATAATTGGAAAGTTTTTTCTTTTATGCTTAACCATAACATCTAGTGTCTTCGTTGTGATTTTTTGTAGCTTCAATGTTTCATCAAAGACAATTAAAGTTATTTTTTCTTTTTTATCTTTTTGAAACGGTTGCTCTACTAGAACAACAATTTTTTTATGATCACTGCTTACAGAAACTTTAAAGGCTGTCTTATATCCCCCATTGTTTTTATATTTTGTTAAAACAGAAGGGACTGATATCAAGCCATTTTCCCCTACTTTTTGCACCAACAACTCTTGCTCTCCAAGCTCATTTGTTTTTGAACAAAAGAAATGTAATTGCTTGTTTACAAAAATTGATTGAACATATCCAGCGTTTGCCGAAAACTTGATTTCAGATTCAGATATCAACGTTAAGCTAGAATCAAAAAAAAGGAATTTGTAAGGAAGCTTTGTTTTTTTGTCTCCAATTATGAACCCACAATTTTTTTCTAATTGAAAAAAATCAATTGGTTTTGAATTAGGCATCTTTTCTTGAATGCTACCAAAAACCACATTAGTATCTTGGCCTTTTACAGCCAAAAAATGACTGTAAAAACAAATAAGAAAGATGAAATATTTAACTATATATTTCATTTACAGCTGTAAAGTTAGTTGAGACGATGTTATTATTCAAATATAATAGTCATTTCAACTCTTCTGTTTTGCTGTCTACCTTCTTTTGTTTTGTTATCAGCTACTGGCTTTTCTTCTCCAAAATATTGAACAAATACTCTACTTGAATTCACACCTCTTTGTTCTAGATAATCGGCTACTGCTTGTGATCTCTTTTTAGATAGTATTAAATTGGTTTTAGCTGAGCCAACATTATCAGTGTGACCTGCAATGGTAATTTTCCAATCACTCTTCTTAATTAATAAATTAGCCAATTCTTCTAATGATGGGAAGGAAACTTCTTTAATAATGTTTTTTCCAGACTCAAACTCTAGATTTTCAAAAGCAGTATTTAAAATCTCTTGTTCTTCTTCTTTAATTTCTGGACACCCGTTATTAGATTTTGGACCAGGAGTATTTACACAATCATCATCTTTATCTAAAACTCCATCACTGTCTGTATCTGCATAAGGGCAACCATTATTAGATTTTGGACCTGGATTATTTGGACAATCATCATCTTTATCTAAGATTCCATCATTATCAGTGTCTGGCCATGGACAACCTCTGTTATCTTTAGGTCCAGGTACTTCAGGACATTCATCTAAATAATCAAACAAGCCATCTTTATCTGTATCTGGACAACCTTCATTTGCTTTAGGCCCAGCAGCATTTGGACATAAATCATCTAAATCTTTAATTCCATCCCCATCAGTATCTGGACAGCCTTTAAAAGCCAACAACCCAGGAACATTAGGACAGTCATCATCTTTATCCATGATACTATCATTATCTGTATCTGGACAGCCTTTGAACGCTAACAAACCAGGCAACTTCAGGACACATATCATCCTTATCAATAATTGAATCCCTATCTGTATCTGGGCATCCTTGAAATTCAACGAGACCAGAATCTAAAGGACACGCATCTTCAGTATCCTTAATTCCATCTCCATCAGAATCTGGACAACCCATAAATTCCCAAACTCCTGCTAAGTCAATACACTCATCTTTTTTATTGGAAACTTTGTCTTTATCATTGTCTTTAAGGTGCTTATTAAACATCCAAAACTTTAGACCAGCATAAATATTTGCGCCTCTAATGTTTTTATCTTTTCCAGGAGCAAGCAACGGTTTAATGTCTGCCATTCCAATAACTAAAGGTCCAAACCTTAAGCCTAAACCTGTTCTAAAGCCATAAAACCCACTATAAGACAAGGGTAAAGAAACCCCAATATATTTATAGTCATACCTTGGTGTTAATGTAAAAACACTTGGCAATCTAACCTTACTTGGATCATTATTTCTTTGAAATCCAATTATAGCTCTCGCGTCAACATAAAAATCATTCCATATGTGATAATCGACAGCCAAGTTGATATTAGTTGGCAAATTGATTCTAAAATAATCTACATTTTCATCACTCAAAGTAATGTCATTTGTAGCAATTGAATCATTAGTGGCTAAATAATCGACTAAGTTGTCGAATGATTGGAAACCACTTATAGTATCAAATATTTCTAAATCATAAGGTTGGAATGTAGAACTATTAACGCCCAAATTGGCAGTAAAATCTCTACTTAAATCTCCTTTAGTATAACGCATTCCACCAATGTCATTAATAGCAAACGATACTTTTAACTTATACTTATTCTTATCTTTTCTCCACAAATTAGTCTCCCCATCCATGTCGTACTTATATTCTTTCCAATTTGGTCTCCATTCATATACTCCACCAATATCTACACCAAAACCAAGGTTAGAATGTAATGCAAAATCATCTCCAGAAAATTGATAATCTGCTGAAACAAACTGCCCATTTGAGTCCAGTTGTTCTATATATCCACCTAAATTCTGAGAATATCCATAGCTAAAATCTCCTTGAACATAGTTCGCAAAATCTGCATCTTGGAAGTTATAGTCTACATTGTCTGTATGAACATATGCAGCTCCTAAGCCTTGTAAAAATTTAAGCTTACCACCAGCTTTCACAAAATGTTCACCATCTTCTTTAATAACTTGAGCATAGCTTAAGTTGTATTCTATCCAAGAATTAAAAGAAACATTTAACAACTGATCAGATAGATCTAAATTCCATAAAGACGAGTAATCTAAGGAGTTCAAAGATAAAGTAACTAGCTCGGGAGCAATATGATCTACGTTAACTAATGTTCTATGTTTAACTTGTAAACCAATAGCAGATTTTCTATTTAGTGTAACCATTAAATTAAATAGATCAACATTTAAATTAACAATTCCTCTGTAGGGTTTGTTTCCCAAGATCAGAAGGATCTGTTACAAAATAATTCCCTTGACCTAAATTCATGTAATAATCAGCTGAATCCGAACCAATGACTTTTTCAAACCATGGTTGATTTCTCCAAGTTGTATCTGCTGATTGAGTTCCTGCGTAAGATGAATACCAACCTCCAGGCATGTTAGAAGTATTCATGTAGATATAGTTATTATGCCCAGTAAAGGAGGTGCCAACAAAAAGATCTACCTTCATCCTATTATCCACAATATTTGCTGGATTAAAATCAACCCCTAAAGCACCTGAATAATTACTTTGATTAATTCCTGAAAATTCTTGACTAAAAATTGGGGTGCTGCAAATAATGAATAATAAAAAAAATAGCTTTCTCATATTTTACGAATATATAATTTTATCAAATTTAATTAATTAAACGACTTATATAGGGTTATCCTTTCTTAGATCATTAACTCTAATGAAATTTCTTAGTTGCTCGATAGAAGGGATTCTATTTTATTAGAATAAAAATTTTTAACTTCCTCAACCTGAATACCCTGCAAAACCTCATCGACAAATCCAACCATTAAAAGCTGTAGTGCAGCAGATTTACTAAGTCCCCTTGCCTGCAAATAAAACAATGCATCTTCATCTAATTGCCCAGTAGTACTACCATGGCTACACTTAACATCATCAGCATATATTTCCAACTCAGGTTTAGCATTTACAACTGCTTCATTAGAAAGTAATATGTTATTGTTTTGTTGGTATGCCATAATTTTCTGAGCATCTTCATGGACAACAACTTTACCATTAAAAATTCCTGTTGCCTTGTCATTAATTATTCCCTTATAACACTCACTAGAAAAACAATTGGGCTTGATATGCTCTAAATGCGTATGATTATCTATGTGCTCATCATCAGAAGGAATAAACAAACCGTTTAAGTAAGATGTGCAGTTTTCACCTTCAACGAAAACATTTAAACCGTTTCTAATTAGTTTACCAGCACTTGACAGGGTATTTATTCTAAAAACACTCGAATTTAATTGCCTAATGTACTCTGAACATATATGACTCTCACCTAAAACATTTTGTATTTTCTCTATACTTAACTGACTATTTTCAGCCAATTCAATTTCTGAAACATGATTAGTGACACAATCTTGATCATTATTATTTACAAAGCTTTGAATAAGATTCATTTCTGAAAACTCCTCAAGATGCACATAAATTCTAGTATTAGAAAAAACTTGACTTTCAGTATTAATAAAAATCAAATGTAAAGGTTGGGTTAATACATTTTTTTTCTTCAAATGAATATAAATTCCTGATTGAAGATGAGAAGCATTTAGAAAGGAAAAAGGATTTTCTTTTTTATTAGAAATATTTCCTATTTTTTCAACTTGCTCTTTATTAATGTCTACAAAAGAATTTATTGACAACCCCTGTACATCACCGACACATGATAAATGAGCATTAATAGATCCGTTTTCAATAACAAGTGTTGGGCATTTCATTTTAGGAAATGAAAATTCGTCCAATTTTAGATTAGGATTTTCCTTCCCAGTTTTATAGGGTTTTTTGAATAGCTGAGCAGTTTTAGTGTATTTCCAATCTTCAGATTTTCTATTTGGAAATCCTATTTCATTTAATTTAACCTCTGCAGATTTAGCTAAATCAGGAATCAAATTTGTTTTTTTAAGATCCAACAAATCTAAAGAAGCTATTTGTTTTTTAACTGCCATTAAACTCATACTGCAAGTTCTTCTTTTATCCAATCATAACCCTTTTCCTCCAGTTCTAAAGCTAGCTCTTTCCCTCCAGTTCTAACTATTTTACCATCATATAGGACATGAACAAAATCAGGCACAATATAATCTAATAGCCGTTGGTAATGTGTAATAACTAATGTTGCATTTTCATTTGATTTCAACTGGTTCACACCATTTGAAACTATTCTTAAAGCATCAATATCTAAACCTGAATCAGTTTCATCTAAAATTGATAAAGTTGGTTCTAGCATAGCCATTTGAAAAATTTCATTTCGTTTCTTTTCACCACCAGAAAACCCTTCATTTACAGAACGGTTTTTAAGCTTATTATCAAGCCCAACTAATGCAGATTTTTCTTTAACCATAGCAAGGAAATTTTTTGCTGATACAGGATCTAATCTCTTGTATTTGTTTCTTTCATTAAGAGCAGTTCTTAAAAAATTAACATTACTTACGCCAGGAATTTCTACCGGATATTGAAATGCTAAAAAAACACCTTCCCAAGATCTTTCTTCTGGTGAAAGATCAAGCAAATCTTTACCCAAATAATCAACACTTCCAGATGTAACTTCATATTCATCTTTTCCAGCTAAAACAGATGAAAGGGTACTTTTACCAGAACCATTTGGGCCCATTATGGCATGAATTTCACCTTTGTTAATTTGCAAGTCAATGCCTTTAAGAATTTCTTTACCCTCAATTTCGCATTTAAGACCTTTAATATTTATAATGTTTTTATTCATAATTTTTTATCCTACAGATCCTTCTAAACTAATTTCTAATAACTTTTGTGCTTCAACAGCAAACTCCATTGGAAGCTGATTTAACACCTCTTTGGCGTAACCGTTGACAATAAGACTTATTGCTTTTTCTTCTGAAATACCTCTTTGTAAACAATAAAATATTTGATCTTCTCCAATTTTTGACGTTGTTGCCTCATGTTCAATTTGAGCAGTTGAATTTTCACATTCAATATAAGGAAAGGTATGTGCTCCACACCTATCAGTCATCAATAAAGAATCACATTGAGAAAAGTTTCTTGCTTTATCAGCACCTTTACCAATTCTAACTAATCCTCTATAACTATTTTGGCTAAACCCTGCAGAAATACCTTTAGATATTATAGTAGATTTTGTGTTTTTACCAATATGAATCATTTTAGTTCCAGTATCTGCTTGTTGGTGATTATTTGTTACAGCAACCGAATAAAATTCTCCTACCGCATTGTCCCCTTTGAGAATACAAGATGGATATTTCCAAGTAACTGCAGAACCAGTTTCTACTTGAGTCCAAGAGATTTTTGATCGCTCGTGACATAATCCTCTTTTAGTTACAAAATTAAAAACACCACCCTTACCCTGCTTATCTCCAGGATACCAATTTTGAACTGTTGAATATTTTATTTCTGCATCATCTAGTGCAATCAGTTCAACAACTGCAGCATGAAGCTGATTTTCGTCTCTCTGAGGAGCTGTACATCCCTCCAGATAGCTAACATAGCTTCCTTTGTCAGCTACAACAAGTGTTCTTTCAAACTGCCCAGTTCCAGAGTCATTAATTCTAAAATAGGTAGATAGTTCCATTGGACAGCTAACACCCTTTGGTATGTAACAGAAAGATCCATCAGAAAAAACAGCAGCATTTAAAGCAGCATAAAAATTATCTGTAGCAGGAACAACTGAACCCATGTATTTCTTTACCAATTCAGGATGATTTTGAACAGCCTCTGAAAAAGAACAAAAAATAATTCCAAGCTCTCCTAGTTTTTCCTTAAAAGAAGTTGCTACAGAAACTGAATCCATGACAAAATCTACAGCTACTCCTGAAAGCCGTTTTTGTTCTTCCATTGAAATCCCTAGCTTATCCATTGTCTTCCTTAATTCAGGATCTACTTCGTCAAGGTTAGCAAGTTCTTTTTTTTGTTTGGGGGCTGAATAATACGAAATATCTTGAAATTTAGGTTTTTCGTATTTGACATGAGCCCATTCTGGCTCAATCATGTTAGACCATATTTTGAATGCTTTTAAACGATAATCTAACAACCAATCAGGTTCATTTTTCTTCTCAGAAATAAATCGAACTATTGATTCATTTAAACCATTTGGAGCTTTATCAGATTCAATATCTGTAACAAATCCAAACTCGTATTCTTTATTCTCGAGGTCTTTCTTTAAATCTCCTTCAGTATAAGCCATCTAAAAAAATTAAAGTGAAAAACTCTCACCGCATCCACAAGTTCTATCTGCGTTTGGGTTTACAAAAACAAAACCTTTTCCATTTAAACCTCCGGAATAATCAAGTGTAGTTCCAACTAAGTACAAATAGCTTTTTTTATCAACAACAACTTTAACTCCATTATCTTGAAATTCTTTATCTCCATCATTAAGATTGTTATCAAATGTTAATTCATACATTAACCCCGAACAACCACCGCCTTTAACTCCAACCCTGATAAAATGGTTGTCTTTTCCATCTTCATGCATTAGACTAAAAGCTCTTTTCTTGGCACTTTCAGTTACTTGAATCATAATTTTCCTTATTTAGAATAATTTTAAACAATACAAATATACCTTAAAAATAGTATTAAAAAATGTTTGTTAATCTTAATTAAAAGAAATGCTAATAAGTATCTTTGTCAAATGGATAAAAACTTAAATAGTGTTAGCGAACTAGGAGAATTTGGACTTATTAATAAATTAACCAAAGATATTAAAGTTAAGCACCAAACAACTCACCTAGGAATTGGAGATGATGCAGCCGTAATTAATAATGGCAAGCTAGAAACTGTTATTTCAACTGATATGCTTATAGAAGGGATTCATTTCGACATGGTTTTCACCCCACTAAAGCACCTTGGCTACAAAACAGTAACTGTTAACATTAGTGATATATGTGCAATGAATGCTATTCCAAAACAAATTCTTGTTTCTATAGGAATGTCTAGCAAATACTCTATTGAAGCAATTGAAGAAATTTATAATGGCATCAAACACGCTGCAAAAGTTTATGATTTAGATATTATTGGAGGGGATCTAACAACGAATCCATCTGGTCTTGCAATATCAATTACAGCAATTGGCGAAGCTAAAAAAGAAGATCTTGTATATAGATCTGGTGCTAAAGAAAATGATTTAATTGTTGTCTCTGGTGATTTAGGAGGTGCATATATGGGGCTTAATGTTTTACAAAGAGAAAAAGAAGTTTGGAATTCGAATCCAAAAATACAGCCCGATTTAGATGGCCATGATTACACGCTTGAAAGACAACTCAAACCAGAAGCAAGACTAGACATCATCACTCTTCTGAAAGAACAAGGTGTGAAACCAACCAGCATGATTGACATCTCGGATGGACTAGCATCAGAAATTATTCACATTTGTAAACAATCTAAAAAAGGTTGTCAACTGTTTGAAAATAAAATTCCAATTGACACGAGCACACATAAAACAGCAATTGATTTCAATATCAATCCTACCACTTGCGCACTTAATGGTGGAGAAGATTATGAATTGCTTTTCACTGTTGACATTAACGAATATGAAAAAATTAAAGCCAACAAAAACTTAACTGTAATTGGACACATTACCAACGAAGAAAGCGGAATTAATTTAATTACTAATGGAGAACAATCAACACCAATTAAAGCTCAAGGGTGGGATCATTTTAAATAATTAAACCTTATAAGGTTTATTATTTTCGTTTACAAACTTAAAATCAACCATTCCTAACTTAGTGATTCCTCTAACCTGAATCCATTTCTTGTGTTTGATGAACCAACTTCTTTGAATACTCTTAACTCCCTTTTTCAAAAAAGCTTCTATGAAAGGATGAACATGAAGGATTATTGTTTTACTCTTCATCTCTTGAATTAAAAACTTTAAACTGTTCTCTATTTCATCAATAATTAAAATTGAAGCCTGAACCTCTCCCGAACCATTGCAAGAAGCACATACTTCAGCTGTTTTAATTTCAGTCTCAGGTCTAACTCGTTGTCTAGTTAATTCAATTACACCAAATTTACTTGGAGGGATTATATTGTACTTTGCACGGTCCCCCTTCATAGCTTTTTTAAATTGCTCTGTTAATTTTTTATTATTTTCTCTAGCATACATGTCAATGAAATCAACTACAATGATGCCCCCCATATCTCTTAGACGAAGAACTCTAGCTATCTCTTCAGCAGCTTCAATATTTGTTTCTAAAGCGTTTTGCTCTTGATTTTGAGCAGTAGACTTTCTATTCCCGCTATTAACATCAACAACGTGCATTGCCTCTGTATGTTCAATAATTAAATATCCTCCAGATGGCAAATTAACTTTCTTTCCAAATGATGCTTTTATTTGCTTATTGATTCCTGTATCTTCAAAAATCCCAACCTTACCTTTATAAAGTTTTACAATATTTTCTTTTTCTGGTGCAATTGTCTTTACATAACTTTTTATCTCTTCAAAAAGCAATGGGTCATCAACAGTAATATTCGTAAAATCTTTATTTAGTATATCTCTTAGAACAGTCATGGCTCTGTTCATCTCACCAAAAACCCTTTTGTTAGGTTTGGCGGTTTTTAACTCATTATATAATGTTTGCCATTTTGTTTCTAAATCTTTAAGATCTTGATCTAATTCTGCTACTTTTTGGTTCTGAGCTTCAGTTCGAATAATTACGCCAAAATTCTTGGGCTTAATACTTGTAATTAACCTTCTGAGTCTTTCCCTTTCGTCTTGCTCTTTAATTTTTTGAGAAATGGAAATTTTATCAGAAAATGGAACTAAAACCAAAAATCTCCCAGCTAATGTTACTTCAGCACTTATTCTAGGTCCTTTAGATGAAATAGGTTCTTTAATGACTTGAACAGCCATGAGCTGTTTAGACGACAAATGGTCTTTCATTTTGCCGTCCTTGTCAATTTCCGCCTCTATTTTATTATAACCTAATTTAGATGTTGACTGTTTCCCATTGAGAGTTTGTTGAACATACTTGTTCATTGATTTAAACCTTGGGCCTAAATCATGATAATGTAAAAAAGCATCCTTTTCGTAACCAACATCAACAAATGCTGCATTAAGACTGGGAACAATTTTCCTGATTTTACCTAAATATACATCACCTACATTAAAGCTGCTATCATCATCTTCTTGATGAATTTCTATTAATTTTTTCTCTTTTAATAGTGCTAAAACAACTTGTGCAGGTGTTGAATTTATTACTAATTCATATTGCACTTGAAATCCTCCTATAGATTACATGCAAAGCGATTATACTAAGTCATTTGCTAAGTATAAATTCCAAAACCTGTCTTAAGAAAAAATTATTTCTTGTTTTTGTGACGATTCTTTCTAAGTCTCTTCTTTCTTTTGTGAGTAGACATCTTATGTCTTTTTCTTTTTTTACCGCTTGGCATAATTTATTAATTTAATTTTTTATACTAATTTACTTTAACCTTTTTCTTTACTCCTTCAACAAATGTCTTTGAGGGCTTGAATGAAGGAATATTGTGAGCAGGTATAATTAGAGTAGTGTTCTTTGAAATATTACGTCCCGTTTTTTCAGCTCTTTCTTTTACTACAAAACTTCCAAAACCTCTTAAGTAAACATTTTCGCCTTTTTCTAAAGACAACTTAATAGATTCCATGAATGCTTCAACAGCTGCTTGAACCGCAATTCTCTCAACACCTGTTTTGTCAGAAATATCTGAAACCAAATCTGCTTTTGTCATAATAGTTATTGTGTTTTAATTCAGTTATTTACGATTCAAAAAATCGAATTTGTTTTTTATTTTTAAAACGGGAGACAAATATAATTTTATTTATTAAAGTCTGAAAAACATATTGCTATTTTTATGTTTTTTTACAACAAAGATTTTAGAATTGAACTTTAGTAACGAAATAATAGCTTGGTATGAAAATAACAAGAGAGACCTACCTTGGAGAAAAACCAAGGATCCTTACCTTATTTGGTTAAGCGAAATAATATTACAACAAACAAGAGTTGACAAGGGCTTTCTTACTATTTGAAATTTTCTGACACCTTCCCTAATGTCAAAAGTTTTGCTGAAGCTGAAGAAAATCAAATTTTAAACCTGTGGCAAGGCTTAGGATATTACAGCAGAGCTAGAAACATGCATTTTACCGCCAAACACATTTGCAATAATCTAAACGGAGTGTTTCCGTCTAATTATAAAGAACTCTTAAAACTAAAAGGAATTGGAGAATATACAGCTGCAGCAATTTCTTCTTTTTGTTACAATGAAAAAAAAGCTGTAGTTGACGGAAATGTATTCAGAGTTCTTAGTCGTTATTACGGTATAAACACTCCAATTGATACCACTGCAGGAAAAAAAGAATTCACCAAACTAGCCAATGAATTAATTTGCGAAAAAAATCCAGGGAATCATAATCAAGCAATTATGGAATTTGGAGCCCTTTTATGCAAACCTAAAAGCCCTAGCTGTAAAATATGTAATCTTGCCAGCAGTTGTATTGCTTTTAATAAAAATGAAATTTCGAAACTCCCCATTAAATCAAAAAAAATAAAACAAAAGAAACGACATTTAAATTATTTTGTGATAACTGATGGCGAAACTTTATATGTTGAGCAAAGAAACAAGAAAGACATTTGGGAAAAACTTTATCAATTTCCAGTTATTGAGACCAAAGATGAAGTGTTTGAAACTCCTGAAAATTCGATTTCAAATCTACTCACATTAGAATTAATAGATGTTAGGTCACTGAAACACATTTTAAGTCATCAAATTATATTTGGAAAATTTTGGCTTTTTAG
This sequence comes from uncultured Flavobacteriales bacterium, assembly GCA_943788115.1. GTDB lineage: Bacteria > Bacteroidota > Bacteroidia > Flavobacteriales_D > Parvicellaceae. Next base: position 53,976 of record CALSPA010000005.1, on the reverse strand, counting down.
ATCTTCTAAAAATTTAGACCTAAAAAACCATATAAAATGTGTGAAGTTTAAGAACATAGACAATTATGCAGTACCTAAGCTTATTGAAAATTATCTCAATGAGTTCTTTCAATTAATAAATTGAAAACCTACATTTGAACAATAATTCATATTCAAAAAAGATGTCTAGCAGTGTTAATAAAGTTATTTTAATTGGAAATTTAGGTAAAGACCCTGAAGTTAGGCACTTAGAAAGTGGCGTTGGAGTTGCCAACTTTTCAATTGCTACAAGTGAAAACTACAAGGACAGGAAAACTGGTGAACGTGTAACTCAAACTGAATGGCACAATGTTGTTCTTTGGAGAGGATTGGCTGATGTAGCAGAGAAATACTTAAAAAAAGGTGACAAAATATACATAGAAGGTAAACTAAGAACCAGAACCTGGCAAGACCAACAAGGCAACAATAGATATACAACCGAAATAGTTGCTGACAATCTAACAATGCTTGGTAAAAGCAGTGATAAAAATACTGTAAGTAACGACACAGCTGCTGTTAATCAGCAAAGCTCTCCAAACACAGGAATTGCTGAAGAGAAGTCCAAAGAAGAATTTTCTTCCCCTGATGATGGTAATGATGATTTACCATTCTAATGGTTAATTTCCTACATAAATTGAACCAATAATATTATTTTGGAAAGCTTTTTACTTTTTACTGAAAGTTATTATTTATCAATTTTCCAACCAATAACCTTTAACCTTGGTCTGACTATTTTTTTAATGGTTATACTGGTTTTCCTATCTGCGATGATGTCTGGATCAGAAGTTGCCTTTTTCTCACTTTCAGCAGTAAACAAAAGAGACTTAAATGAATCTAACAACATCAACAGTCTTAGAGTAATAAACTTATTGAATAGTCCAAAGAAGCTTCTTGCAACAATTCTTATCGCTAACAACTTTATTAATGTTGCTATAGTTATGATTTCCACAATTATAGTAGATGATCTTTTTAACAAAAATGAATTAGATTCCTCTACACAATTTTTCATTCAAGTTATTGCAGTAACATTTATTATACTACTATTTGGAGAGGTAATCCCTAAGGTTTATGCAAATAAATACAACCTAAAGTTTACTCATCTTATGGCATTGCCATTAAGTTTTATTTCGATTTTGTTTAAACCATTAAGTTCTATACTAGTTTCAAGCACTAGTTTAATTGATAAGAGGTATACAAAAAAAACAAGCTCTATAAGTGTAGATGAATTAGAGCATGCTCTTGACTTGACAAAAGATAGTGTTGAAGACGAAGATGAAAAAAAATTGTTGGAAGGTATTGTGAAATTTGGAAACACAGATGCTAAACAAATAATGACTCCTAGAGTTGATTTAAACACTTTAGATTATCAAAGCAATTTTAATTCTGTAATTAAAGAAATTTATCAAACAAGATTTTCTAGGCTTCCTGTTTTCGAAGAATCCTTAGACAATATTAAGGGTATATTATATATAAAAGACCTTATCCCTCATATTGAGAATGATGCAGACTTTAATTGGAATTCACTAATAAGATCTCCAAAGTTTGTTCCTGAAAACAAAAAACTTGATGACTTATTAAAAGAATTTCAAGAGGAAAAAAAACACATTGCAATTATAGTTGACGAATATGGTGGAACTTCAGGAATTGTAACTTTAGAAGACGTACTTGAGGAAATTGTGGGCGATATCACAGATGAGTTTGATCAAGAAGATTTAGCATATTCTAAACTAGATAATAATAATTATGTCTTTGAAGGGAAAACTACTCTCATTGATATGTACAGGATCATGAACATAAGTGGTGAGGCTTTTGAGCAAGAAAAGGGAGAGGCGGATACTATTGCCGGTTTTTGCATTGAGCAAGCTGGTAAAATTTTACTTAAAAACGAAAAGATTCAATTTAACAACTATACTTTTACTGTAGAAGCGGCAGATAAAAGAAAACTTAAACAAGTTAAAATAACTATTACTTTTGATGAAGAATCTTAAAAGAACTCTATTTTTTATAATTCTACTATTTGCATTATCATGCAAACAAGATGATTTCACACCATTACCAAAAAGTTATTTAAGAATTGATTTTCCAATAAAATCTTTTACTCCACACAATGGAGACTGTCCTTTTTCATTTGAAATACCTAACTATTCTATTGTTGTAAATAAATTCAAGCATTTACCACCCTGCTATAAAACTGTATACTTTCCAGACTTCAAAGCAGAGATTTTATATTCCTATCACAAAATTGACACCTCAGTGTTTTCATTAATAGAACAAATAAGATCCAATGTAGATGCTCATAACTTTAGAGCAAGGGGAGTAAATGAAAATGCTTGGATTGATAAAGAAAATAAAGTATATGGAAACACATTTGAAATAACAGGTGATGTAGCCTGCAATTACATTTTCTACTTAACAGATAGCAACAATCACTTCTTTTCAGGTGAATTACTTTTCTTAACTAAACCAAATTACGACTCATTACAACCAGTTCTTGAATTTATTCAGTCAGACATAAAACACCTTATTGAAACTTTCAGATGGGAAGATTCTTTAATTATGCAAAAGCAGGAATCCCTGTAACATCATGACCTGTTATAAGTAAATGAATATCATGTGTTCCTTCATAAGTAATAACAGATTCTAAATTTGCCATGTGTCTCATAATTGAGTATTCATTTGTTATCCCCATAGCACCATGAATTTGCCTTGCATCTCTTGCTATTTTAAGAGCCATATCGACATTGTTTCTTTTAGCCATAGAAATGTGTGCTGTAGTTGCTCTATTTTCATTTCTAAGCTCTCCAAGTCTTAAAGTAAGCAGTTGGGCTTTAGTAATTTCAGTAATCATTTCAGCTAATTTCTTTTGAATAAGTTGAAAACTAGCAATGGGTTTATTAAATTGTATTCTTTCCTTTGAATATCTTAAAGCTGAATCATAACAATCCATAGCAGCTCCAATTGCGCCCCATGCAATACCATATCTAGCAGAATCTAAACACAGTAAAGGTGCTCCTAACCCATCTTTTTCAGTTAGCAGGTTTTCTTTAGGAACCTTCACGTTGTTAAAGATTAACTCACCTGTAGATGATGCTCTTAGCGAATGCTTTCCATGCATTTCAGGAGTTTCAAAACCTTCCATTCCTCTTTCCACTAATAGCCCTTTTATTCTACCCTCCTCATTCTTCGCCCATACAACTGCAACGTGAGCAAAAGGAGCATTAGAAATCCACATTTTAGAGCCATTTAATAAATAATGATCTCCCATATCTTTAAAGTTAGACAGCATCCCGCCTGGATTAGAGCCATGATCTGGTTCAGTTAACCCAAAACATCCAATGAATTCCCCAGTTGCTAACTTTGGAAGAAATCTTTTTTTCTGCTCTTCAGTGCCAAATTTCCAAATTGGATACATAACCAATGAGCTCTGTACAGATGATGTTGAACGCAATCCGGAGTCACAACGCTCCAACTCTTGCATAATTAAACCATACGATATTTGATCTAAACCTGCTCCTCCATATTCGACTGGAATATATGGCCCAAAACCACCTATTTCGCCTAAACCAGGAATAATTTGACTAGGAAATTCAGCTCTCTCATAGTAATCTTCTATGATGGGAGAAACTTCTTTCATTACCCAAGCTCTAGCAGCTTCTCTAATTAGTTTATGCTCTTCAGTAAGCATATCATCCATCATGTAATAATCGTGTGGTTGAAATCTATCCGTACTCATAATTTTATCTTTTAAGTTCGCAAATGTACTTAAATATTAGTAAGTTCGTATGCTTGTTTGACAACAAGTTATATTCTAATTAATCACATTTATTAAACCTATTTTAACAATGAAAAAAATCACACTTTCACTTTTAATTTGCTCTTTATTCATAGGAGTAACAATGCTGTCTTGTGGAAAATACGAAGAAGGCCCAGGATTCTCTATACTTCCTAAAAAAACAAGATTACAACAAAGATGGAAACCAGTTGAATACATAAGTTCAAATGGAACAGTTACAACAATTGATGACGATGGAAGTTACATAGAGTTTGTTAAAGGAGGCTCTTTTCAATTTTACGACTATGCAACTATGTCACCATTTGGTCTAGATGCTTTAAGTGGTGATTGGGAATTTTCTGATGACAAAACACAGCTTATTACTTCTTACGAAGTTATTGGTCAAAATTTTTCTGATACATATACAATTGTCAAATTAAAGATTAATAGCTTAGGTCTTATGGATTCTAATGAGAACAAGACTTACTACGAGTACAAATAAATAAGTAATTTTAGTAACTTTATGAGTCCCGTTATGCGGGACTTTTTTTATATGATTCCAAAAGAAACCATAGATAATATTTTTGAATCTGCAGATATCGTGGAGGTTGTAGGTCAGTTTGTTAGTTTAAAGAAATCTGGCTCTAATTACAAAGGGCTCAGTCCATTCGTAAATGAAAAGACACCATCTTTTATGGTTTCTCCTGCAAAAAGAATTTTTAAAGACTTTAGTTCTGGTAAGGGCGGAAATGTTGTAACGTTTTTGATGGAACATGAGCATTTTAGCTATCCTGAAGCTCTTAAATGGTTGGCTAAAAAATATCAAATAGAAATAGAAGAAAAAGAGCAAACGCCAGAAGACATTGCTCTTAATAATGAAAAAGAACAGCTCTATATAATTCATAATTATGCCAACTCATTTTTCAGGAAGCAACTAAATGAAACAAATGAAGGGAAATCTATAGGATTAAGCTATTACAAGCAAAGGGGGTATAGCTTAAATACAATTGAAAAATTTGAGCTTGGATATTCTCCAGAAAAATCCACTGCTTTTTCGACTGCTGCTTTAGAAGCTGGGTATAAACAAGAGTTATTAGTTGAATCTGGTTTAGTGAAAGCAAATGAGAAAGGAAATTACGACTTTTTTAGAGGAAGAGTTATTTTCCCCATTCACAACCTTACTGGAAGAGTCATTGGTTTTGGAGGTAGAACTCTTCGCTCAGACAAAAAAACTGCCAAATATTTTAATTCCCCCGAAACAGAAATTTACAAAAAAAGCCATGTACTTTATGGTTTATATAATGCTAAAAACGCAATAATTAAACAAGATAATTGCTTTTTAGTAGAGGGTTATACTGATGTAATATCTCTACATCAGGCTGGAATTGAAAATGTAGTAAGCTCATCTGGCACATCACTTACAGAAGGTCAGATTAGATTAATTAAAAGGTTTACAAAAAACGTAACCATTCTATACGATGGAGATGCCGCAGGAATAAAAGCATCTTTTAGAGGAATAGACTTAATTTTAAAAGAAGGCTTAAATGTACATGTTGTCCTATTTCCAGAGGGAGAAGATCCTGATAGTTTTTCTCAAAAAGAAAGCAACTCAGTTTTTAGAAGTTACTTAGAAGAAAACAAAAAAGGTTTCATACAGTTTAAGTCAGAAATTCTTCTTTCTGAAACAAAAAGTGACCCTATTAAAAAAGCAGAAACAATTAAAGACATTATTGTTTCTATTTCTGTAATTCCCGATCAAATAACTCGGAATGTTTTTATTAGAGAAACAAGCCAAAAGTTTGATATGGATGAGCAAGTATTGCTCAATGAACTAAATAAATTACTTAGAAAAAACGCGTATAGTAAATCAAGTGGCTATGTTCCGGAAACTCCTGCTCCTAAAGTCGTAAATGTTCAAAAACTCAAAAAAAATGACTTTAATGAACTCGAATTTCAGGAAAGAGATTTAATTCGATTAATGTTGCTGTATGGAGACCTAGGTATTCCTTTAGAAATTGAAAACAATGAAGGTGACTTAGTTGAAGAAAAATACCCGCTTGCCCAATTTGTCATTGAAGAAATGATTTCTGACAAACTCAACTATGTAAATGAAGATTATCAAAAAATCTACAACGAGTTTTTAGATGCTTTAGAAAATGACCTCATATTAAATGATCAGCATTTTATAAATAACCCAGATCAAAACCTTAATAGTTTAGTAGTTGATATTACAACAAGTAAAGATGTGTTAAGTGAAAACTGGGTTAAGAAACACAACATACATACAAAAACTGAAGGAACTCAATTAAAAAAAGCTGTTATAGAGTCTGTTACAATCTTTAAATTAAGAGTTACTGAAAATCTAATTTCAGAAAAGCAACAGCAACTAAAAACAGATAAAGAAGAGGAGCATTTATTTAATATTCTTAAAGATATTAAGCAACTTACTAATGTTCGTAATATCTTTGCACAAGAACTGGGTATAATAATTACAAAATGAAATTGATCGACTACATAGGTGAAATTAATGAAATCAATTATATTTTAGTTGCCATTGTCTTGGTTTGCTGGGTAGTTATTAGAAGGTGGCTTAATCGTAAACTAGAACCTTTTTTAAAAAGAAAAGATTGGCTTTTACCTGCTAAAGAGAAAAAATTAAAAACACTGCTTAAACAAGTTCTTTTTCTACTCTTTTTCATATTTGGAATAAAAGCACTTTCTTATGGCCACTCAGATTTCTCTTTCAAAGGCATTTTAAACACAGAGCTTTTTAACCTTGGAACATCTGAAACACCAGTTCCCTTTACCTTTTCTAGTATCTTATTTATCTTAATTGTTTTTGTAATTGCTCGTTTAATCGTTGCTCTTTTTAGAATTTTCATTCACCGTTCTACAAAAACAAGAGCATGGATAGATGAAGGCAGACGTTATACTTTTATTCAGCTTACTAAATACTTTGTTTATACCATAGCAATAACTATTTCCATTCAAGGATTAGGAGTTGATATTACTTTATTAATTTATGGTTCTACTGCGTTATTTGTAGGTATTGGTCTTGGTCTACAATCTGTACTTGGCGATATGTTTTCTGGAATAATCTTACTATTTGACGGTAGTATTAAAGTAGGAGACATTGTAGAGCTTTCAGAAGATGAAATTGCAAAAGTTCAGAATATATATATTCGAACCTCTCAATTGAAAACATTAGATGGCAAATTTGTAATTGTTCCTAATTCTAGACTCACCAAGGATAATGTTACCAATCTTACAATTAGCGATAAAGCAACTCGTTTTCATGTTAAAATCTCTGTTGCTTATGGTACAGACACTAAAAAATTAAAAGAAATTCTTTACGAATGTGCCTTGCAACATCCACTTGTTGAAAAATCGAGAAACATCATAGTTTTGTTTGATGATTTTGGGGACTATGCGCTTAACTTTAGAGTCTATTTCTGGGTAAAAAGAACTTGGGAGATTTTAAATATTAAAAGTGACATCCGTTATGTTATTGATCAACGATTTAGAGAAAATGGAATTAAAATCCCTTTCCCTCAAAGAGACATTCATTTAATGGATGAAAGATCAAAAAGCGAAGAAGAAAGCATCGATAATTCAACAAATGACACCAAAAAATAAGAGTAGTTCCTACTAATTTTTAACCACGCTTTTAGTTACTGATTTTCCATTTTCAAACTCTACTTTTAAGAGGTAAACTCCTTTTGGTAGTTGAGAAAAATCTATAGAATTATCTGTATTTACTTTATAGATTAACTGTTGTCCTGTTATAGAAAATATAGTTAATGCTTCTAGTTTATACTCAGCTGAAACATTTACTATTCCAGTAGCTGGATTAGGATAAATACTCAATTGAATATTATCGTAATTATTAATGGAAGAAATTTGACTTACACAGTTATTTGTAATCTCACAAGCATAAAAATTACGAATATCGTCTGTATAAGATTTTAGTAATGATACAGAAGCTAAATTGGAACTGTCTACATAATCTCTGGCAGTAATATGAGCTACAGTAAATTGCTGCACATCATTTGGCTGCATGGTAAAAGGGCCCATGTTTGTTGATGTCCTTCTATCACCTTTTAGATTTGCAGTTCCTAACCCAGGTGTTTCTTCAGACCAATCAAATCCAGGGTCAACTCCATCTGTACCAAAAAAGTAGTTGTTATCAGAAGAACCTGGAAACATATAATTAGTTTCTATAGTTGTAGCCCCAGCAGTACTTGAATGACCGAATCCACCATAAACTAAATGAGTGCCATCTCTCCAAACTCCATTCATATAATTGTAAAAATCTAATGGCGAAGTTGGACTTCCAAAAGTATTAGAAGGAAGTGTTCTATCATAACCAATAAAGCTACTCATACCTACCCTTTCATTATCTATAATTCCATCTCCATATCCACAACCATTTATAGATTCACCGCCTGAAATACCAAAAGAATTATCTAGATTATCGGCATCTTGTAAAGGTCCTGCCAGCACAACCAAACCTTGAGCAGGTGGATGATATCCAAATCCAATCCCTCCGTTACAACCATTATTATCTGCAAGGTCGGCATTATAAGCATAGCTTAAACTTCTCTGCACATCGCAACCAACATAATCATCTTCTGAGCAGCCAATATCTGGATCTAACCAAATGCCAACATTAAAATCGGAATATGTTTCGTTTGAGAAATTAATTAGTGTGTATTCAGAAAAAATTGTGTTTGCTAAGGCAGAATCTGCACTATTGTACCCATAATGCATGGCTCTAATTTCCATTCTTAAAGAATCTCCGCCAGAATTAAGATGGGCATAATCATCATTATAAACAGTAAAAAGTGCCATATCTCCTTTTACACAAGGGTAATCCCCGTCAATTGGATTGTAAATACCATCAGAGTTATGATCTATAAAAGGGGCTATTATTGGGCTCTGTCCAAGAGAAACATCTCCATTACCTGGCCAATTTTGAATTACATTGGGAACCGCATAGCTCGAATTTTGTACGCAATTTGGATTTAAACCACAACTATACCAAGCTATAAAATCATCTATTTCTTGTTTAGTTATCTTCCAAACAAAATTATAATCGAAATGTGACGTGGCATATGTTGTTGCACTACCTACTGGCCCAGGATAAAACTCTCCTTGGGGGAAAAACATATTAGCTGCTACTCGCAATTGATTGTTAGCGTCAAGACCAGAAATCCAAATGTTACCAGCATAAATGGTATGTTTACCACTTCCTTGAATATATTCATAGGAAGCGTTGTTTGTTGAAGGGTTACTAAACATAAACCCAGTGGATTGAAATCGTGCGTTTATATTATTCACATTTAAATAATCAAACACATAAGATTGTGCTGACAAACCAAAGCAAAAGCAAAATCCAATTATAGTAAGTAAGTTTTTCATGGTTTTATTTTTTAATAAATTTTATTGCTTTATTGCCTTCAAAATATAAAATGTAAATGCCTTTTTTATAATGAGAAATATCTAATTGGTCTAATGATCCAGTAAGTACTCCACCATAAATTAATCTTCCGCTTAAATCAAAAATGTTATACTTTAAACTATTAGTTAAACTTTCTATAAATAAAACATTTGAAGCAGGATTTGGATAAATCTTAATTCCACCAACATCTTTATTAGCTGGAACACCTGTATTTGCATCGATAGTTAACCCATAAGTAGGAAAACCATTGTTCATTAAATTGGGAATATTGCAAGAATAATGCTGCATAGGTGTTTTAACCCTTAGCCTTAATTTTGCTTTAGAAGACAACCACTGCTCTCCACTTTCTAACATAGGTGTTCCTACCCATGAACAAGATCGCCACATCCTATATAACTGACCAGTACTAGTAAAGTTATCCATGTAAAACTGTCCGGCATCGTAAGCCGGCATAGAACCATTGTCTATAGAATTTGGCAAACATCCCGCATCTCTAAAAACATACACATAGTGCTTACCACCAAAAACTGCTTCATTGTTGGAATCGTAAAAATTAGATGTAGGATTAAACATCATGTCATTACCATTGTCATTTCCTAAATTACTATCTTCTCCAAAAGCAATGTTTAATCTAGTCCCTGTATTAACATCTAATGCATATCCTGGAAACCAACCCATTCCAGTGCTAGAAATATAATTCGCATCCATTGAATTAGTAGATGAAGGACCTATTGGATTAGCAGCTGGATTACCCATTTTATCTACAGAAGGTTTTAATTTAACCCCCTGTTTTGAGGTGTTTCCATCCCAAGACAAAGCTGGGTTGTCTTGAGTTTCCAGTACCGGACATCTTGTCCATTTAGAAGTATCATCTGTAAAAACAACATCAACAGACATTAAATATTTTAAGTCTGACACACCTATACTAGAAACCAAATTACTTGCAACAGGCTCATGATTACAATTTCCTGAGGAAACCAAGCGATAAGGCCCCCAAGGATCTTGAATTGCCGCTTTATATTCTTGAGTGTCATCAACACCCATGTAGTCGTTGTAGATACAAGGGTCATCACAAATGTTTGGGTAAGTCGTAACATCACATTGTATTTCTGCTAGACCTGCTCTAAGCCAATTAGTTGGCATTTGATACTCAGTATCTACAACACCTGAAAGCCATGGATTAGCATTGTTTTCATAAATCATTTCTGAAAGAATTGGTTCAGTAAAATAACCATTACCACCTATTGAATTTATAGCTTGATGTCCAACAGTTACCGACAGACCCCATTGAGGAATTATTTGTGTATTTGACACTCCTAAAGTAGAGTCTGAGTAAACGGTATCTCCAACTCCATTTAAGTACATTTTCCAGCTTGAATCATCGCCAACCCATTGAGCTGAACCGCCTAAAATAGTGTTAGGGATAATTTTGACAGTATAAACTCCATAAACAAGAGCACTAGGATCATCTACTTCAACCAAGATTGGAGCGTAATCGCCTTTATAATCAGGTTGCTCAATATAGCTGGAATTATTTATAAATAACGATTGGACACTAGGCTCTGTTAATTCCAATTCATTACCAGCATTACCTTTCCCTTCAATTCTAGTAATATTAACTGCACTATTTTGTGCAATAGAAAACGAAATTAATAAAGTAAAAATAGGAGTTAAAAGTTTATTCATTTTTTAGTTTTTTATTACTTTTTTAAATATTAAAGAGTTTCCATTTTCTACTTTAACTAAGTAAATTCCTTTATTCAAATTAGCCATATTCACAGTGATAATTTCACCTGAATTATATGAATTATTGAAAACTTCTTTTCCTTGAACATCTAAAATAGAAATCTTAATTTGATTGGTCGAGCTGTTGTTTTCTATGTAAATAATGTCGCTTGCAGGGTTAGGGTATATATTAAATTGGTCTGCAGAAAGTTGATTTTCTAGTGAACTTAATGGGTCACTATTTGTTGGTCTCAAGAATTCAATTTCTAATTTTGGTCTATTGTTTGGGTCTACACATTCGCTAGAACCAAATATTACACTTCTGTAAAGTATTTCTGTTTGGAGAGCTAACATAAATCCATGGCTATTTGTAGGGTTGTCAACCATCTCTTGAACTAGAGTACTAACATCAAAAACATAATCTTGATAAGCTGAAGAGCTAGCAGGTGTTTGAATCTGATTGTTTGTAGAGATTGAAGGTTGGTTATTCCATGTGACCAACTGATCATCCCAAGCGGAGTTAATTCTACTAACGACTAACTCGTTTGATCCAGACAATTGCATGTGCTGCCCACTAGTAGAAGCCGCATTTGGGTTGTTATACAAGAACAAATGTGCATTTAATATTGTCGACCCTGGTGGAATTGCTGCTAGATCAAAATCTATAAGCACTCTAGTTATCATAGGCGCTCCAGAATAGGTCCAAGCAAGAATGGTATTATCCTGAGAATAGCTATAATTAAAATCTGGATTCAAATCTCTTACAAATGTATCCTTGCCATCAACGGAACTTGGTTGAGAAGAATAATAAAAGGATTGTTGTGAATATCCACTTTTAATTATTGAAGAAAACAATATAAAGATGCTTACGAAATGGATTAAATATTTATTCATGGGTTCAATTTTTATTAATGAATTAAATTTCTAAACTAAAATGCAAATTCAACCCTATTTTATAAGTTTGGGATGAAACACATCAAAATAGTGATGAAATCTTACACTAATTTACTTTCAATAAACAAAGATTCTTGTTTTTTGTTCTTAATGGATAGTGCTATTTATTTAACGGCACAAAACATAATATAAATGGATAAAATTAAAGCTAGATTGAATGCTTCATATCTCTAACTCTAAGCTGAATTTTTACATTTCCATTATATTCATTCTTTTCTAGAGAAAAAGCAATGTCAACACCAAGTTTATCATCATTTAATAGATGCTTTAAATGTACTAACCCAAAACCAATACCGTCTAAAGTAACATTACCCCCATCTTGTTTTACATTTATTTTTAAATGTGTTTCTCCAACCACCTTCGTATAACCAGCGTTAATCATGTTTTTGATTTTAAAAACTGGGCGCATGTTTCCTGGACCAAAAGGAGCCAACTGATCTACCAATCTAAAAAGCTTAGGAAAAGGGGTGCTTTTTTTATCTCTCACTAAATCCATTGGGTTAAGAACAGCATCAATCTTTATTTTTTCTACCAAAAGGTCTTCAGTTATTAATGCTTTAACTTCATTCTCAAACCTCGTCTTAAATTCTTCTAATTTTTCTGGCAAAAGAGTAACTCCAGCAGCATATTTATGCCCTCCAAAACGCTCAAAAATATCACCAATATTTACTAAAACCGCATGTACATCAAACCCTTTAACAGACCGAACAGAACCAGTAATAAAATCTCCGTCATTACACAAAACCACTGTAGGTCGATAATATGTTTCTATTAATCGAGAAGCAACAATACCTACAACCCCTTTGTGCCAATTGTCAGAACATACTACAGAAGTAAATTTATTTTTATCATTGGCAAGTAAAATCAATGCTTCTTCAGTAGTTTTCTTATCTATTTCTCTTCTTTCCATATTTAAATCCTCAATAAGCTGAGCCCATTTTTGTGCTTCTTTTGAAGTCTTTGATGAAAGAAGTTCTACAGCCATTGAAGCATGCCCCAACCTACCAGCAGCATTAATTCTAGGAGAAATTGCAAAAACTAAATCTGAACTCTCAATTAAACCTTTTCTTTTAGAAAACTCAATGAGTGATTTTATCCCTATCCTTGGTGTTTCATTAATTTTCTGCAGACCTAATTTTACTAAGACTCTATTCTCATCAACCATAGGGACTATATCTGCAGCCGTAGCAATGGCAACTAAGTCTAAATATTCTAAAATCAAATCCGAGTCTAATTTTAATTCAAATGAAATTGCATGTATTAGTTTAAACCCTATTCCACACCCACACAGATCTTTAAATGAGTAAGAACAATTTTCCTGTTTCGGGTTTAGCATTGCTACAGAAAATGGAAGAATATTTCCTGGTAAATGATGATCGCAAATAATTAAATCAATGCTGTAGTTTTTAAACTGATTAGCTTGCTCTATTGCTTTAACACCACAATCAAGAGCTATGACTAAGTCAACATTGTTCTTTTTCGCCCATTCTACACTCTGCATTGAAATACCATACCCTTCTTTATACCTGTCTGGTTGGTAAAAGCTAACATCAATTTCAATTTCTTTTAAAAAAAGATACATTAAAGTAACTGAACAAGTCCCGTCAACATCATAATCTCCGTAAACCAGCACTTTTTCATTTTGGATTTTTGCTTGCAGAACTCTATCCACAGCTTTTTTCATACCCAACATTGAAAAAGGGTCAAGAAGATCTGAAAAAGATGGTCTGAAAAATTGTTTTGCTTCTTCGAAATTTGAGATCCCTCTTTGAGCCAAAATATTTGCAAAAACAGGAGGTATTTTCAACTCATCTTCCAATATTGGAGTAAGAGGACTAATTTCATTATTTAGTTCCCATTTTTTCATTTTCGATTGCATTCGTTAAAGTTATAGTTATCTATTTTACTGAACTACATGTTTTCTTTTTATTTTTACCTTAATGCATAAACTTCTATTTACAATATCTATTTTAATTACGTATAGTTTTTACGGTCAAGAAGATTTTTCCTCATTCTATTTTGAGAACTCTCAACCATCTAACGCTACATCAATATTTGAAATTCAAGATTCTTTTTTAGGCTCTTATTATAAAGATAACGACTCTTTAGTAAGAGTCATTATTGAAAAAGACAGCATCTATACAGAGTTTGGAATTCTTTTTATCATTTCAGAAGAGGAGTTGAAAAAAAATAAATCGATTAGTATCGAAAACTCTCTTGTTCATGGAATTCAACCCAGCAGAGGAATCCCTTTTAAAATAATTGAGGATACTATTTATGCTGTTCTTATACAACAAGATTTGTTATTTAAACCAGACTCTAATCACATTTTAAAGCAACAACAAGGCAATTACTTCTTAAACAGCAAAAATGAAAAAGGCTTTTTTAGCACAACTCTATTATCTATCCAAAAAGACACTTTAATGTTTAAAGAAATAGACCATATAGAGGTTTTTAGTTTACTTAAAAAAATCAAAAACCTTAAAGAAGTTGAACAAAACAACATGAAAACATATATTGCAAATCCAACAACAAAAGAGTTGAACCTTTTCATTAGAGAACAAGGTTTTTCAGATTTAATTAAATATCATTTATGAGTGCAAAAGAAGACACCATAGCTTTACTTAAAGATGCAATTGCAACTCAACAAGAACATTTACTCAATGACGTCTTAATGACTTTAAATGTCAAAGAAATTCCAGAAGAGACCTTTCAAGTTATACTACGCAAAATGAAAGCATCTAATGTTGAACTTTTTAAAATAACAAAAGCTTTAGAAGCTCAAGAGATTATTGATTTTGTACTATCAAATAAAATTGGAGAATGAAATTTTCAAGACTTTCACTTTCAGAATTAGAATCGCTGGAAAAAGAATTCATTGAGTTTTTAGCAGCTAATGGAATAGATAGCGATTATTGGATTAAACTCAAAAAGGAAAAAAATGAAAAGGCAGAAAAATTAATTGATGTTTTTAGCGATATAGTATGGCAAAAATCTTTAGATAAAATTAATTTTCTTGAACACAAAACTGGAACATCTTTAAAGCTTTTTAAATGCGATAAAGAAACTATTGAGTTAATTGGAATAGATGGAGATATTGAAAAATTTAATCCTAATTTAAATTCGAACAATAAATATAGTATTTACCATCATAAAAAGGAATATGTGCCAAGCAGAGATATGGAGCTATTCAGAATGGTAAAAACCGGATGCTCTATTACTAATGAGATACTTTTTAATTCAATAAAAAAGCTGCTTTAAAAAGTATCAACAAAATCTATTAACAGCTGATATAAATCATTAAACTCTGTTAATGGCAGGGTAGCTGAACAATCATATACATCATGATAAGCTTTAATTCCACCCATCGTATAAATAAAAAATGCAGGAACTCCTAATTGAGAAAACCAATAATGATCACTATTTGATGCTCTTCCACGAATTTTAATTTTCGCAAGGTAATTTTTATCCTGATTTATCTTAGACAGCTCTTTAAACTGTTTTTTATGTTGCACTCCATTTACTACAGTAATCCCTTCATCTCCTGTACCCATTATATCTAAATTAACAACAAACTTTATTTCATCTAAATCAAAATACGGATGCTCAACGTAGTATTTCGAACCTAATATACCTACTTCTTCTGCTCCAAAAGCCATGAAAACCATGTTATATTTTGGGGTTTTATTTGAATAATATTTAGCTAAACTAAGTAACATTGCTATTCCACTAGCATTGTCATTTGCTCCAGGAAATATAGCTTCTCCCATCATTCCCAAATGGTCATAATGAGCACTTACAATAATTGTTTTATTCTTTTTACCATTTACTTTCCCAATAACATTATGTGTTGTAATGTCGTTTAGAAAATGGTTGCTTATTTTCAATGAAATAGAGTCTGCATTTTGAAGCATTGAATCTCTAATTTCAATAATGGGGAACTCTGAAGCATCTTTTGAAACTGACCAAGTGAATTTATCATTATTTATCCATATAACAGGATATAATTGAGACAGGCCTATTTTTAAATCATTGAAAATTTTCAATGTATCAACATTATTTGTTGTTGATGAGTTTAATACAATGGCTCTACCTTTTAGGTTGGTAATTTTAGAATATGACAGTTTACTTATAAAATCATTAATTGATCTATTATCAACAATCTCTAATTTGAACTTTCCATTTGCAGATCCAGATGCTGGATCTAACATATAATCTTCACCTTCCATCAGAGTTATTCCGTTAACAGTTACTTCTAAATCATTTGGAAATGTATTTGCCTTAATTTTAAAAGGTTGTAGATAAGTCCCTTTTTTAAAAGATTTAAGTTTGATTTTTTTGTAATACTCCTGAATATATTTAGCTGCTTTTATATGTCCAAATTTAACATAACCCCTACCATACATGTCATCAGCACATAAATCATTTAAAATCTCTAACGCTTCATCTCTTTGCGCATGAATTGAAACAGTAAAAAATGTAAGAATAATTAAAATGAGTTTTAAAAGGTTCATAAATATCTTCTTTCAATTAATCTAATAAATTTTTTCTCTACCTTTCCTTTCAACTTCCATTCAAACTTATTCTTTAATTGATTATTGATATAATTTATTGCTTCATCAAAAGAATTCATGGAATTCAATATTTTCAATTGCTCTTTGTAAGCATCTGCATCATTATTGAAAAGCTGTTCAACAAAAAGAAACTTCTCATTTAAACCTATCGCACTAATTAAATCTTTGATAGGCTGTTTACCTAATTGATCTGCCAAGCTAGAAGTTTCAGTTTGCGCAAACCTATCATTTAAGGAAGAGCTAACATTAGAATCATCTTTCACATCAGGAATCTTCTCTTTAACATTAGTCTCTAAAACCTCATCAATAGACTCTTCTAAATCAATTTGTTTTGTTAATACTTCTTGTTTTTCTACTGCATCAAATTTAATTCCAAAAGGTTTTTTCTTTTCTTTTTCACTTTCATTATCAGCCTCTTCTTCAGCCTTGACTTGTTTTTCAAAAGACAAGTATTGAATTACAGCAAGTCTCTCATGTAAAGACCTTGCATCATCGAGAAGTAGCTCAACTTGAAGAGGATTTAAATTTCCTTTTTCCATCTTTTTAACTCCTTCAGAAAGGGTGGAAATTAAGGCATATAAATTTTTATAATTGGCAGAACTCATAACAATAGGTTTGTACTAAGCAAATTTCAATAAATTTGTGAGACTTGTATACTTTTTTGTTGATTTTATCAACACTAACACGAAAAAAATCAAACTTATGTTTCTAGAACGAAAAGGAAATAAAAAGAATAGAAAAGGGTGGATCGAGGTAGTTTGTGGCTCTATGTTTTCAGGTAAAACAGAAGAGCTAATTCGCAGGTTACGAAGAGCTCAATATGCAAATCAGCAAGTTCAAATATTTAAACCCACTGTAGATTCTAGATATCATCAGGAAAATGTAGTTAGTCATAATAAGAATGCCATTCAATCTAAAGCTGTTTCTAATTCTAAAGAAATACTAGCCCTTTCCAATAACATTGAAGTTATTGGAGTTGATGAAGCACAATTTTTTGACGAGCATCTCCCTGAAGTTTGTATGAAATTAGCAAACAATGGCATAAGAGTAATTGTTGCTGGCCTAGATATGGATTTCAAAGGCATACCTTTTGGTCCAATTCCAAATTTAATGGCCGTAGCTGAATTCGTAAGTAAAGTTCATGCCATATGTTTGGGGTGTGGAGATCTTGCACAATTTTCACATAGAAAAACAAAAGAAGATGGCTTAGTTTTACTTGGAGAGACACAAGAATATGAGCCGCTTTGCAGGAAATGTTTTCAAAACGCTTTAAAAAATGATGCTAAACAACTATAATCTAGAAGATATTGGAATTTTAGTTGATGGTAGCATTATAGGGAATTCATCTTCAGAAATCAATCAAATAATAACTGACAGCAGAAGTCCACTTTGTGGACCTAAATCATTATTTATTGCTATTAAAGGGGATAATAGAGATGGTCACAAATTCATAAAATCGGCTTATAACAATGGTATAAGAAATTTTTTAGTAGAAAAAAATCAAACCAATTTGGTTCCAGAAGCAAATTTTATTGAAGTTGAAAACACATTATCAGCACTCCAAAAATGGGCTAAAAAACACCGAAATAAATTTAATATTCCAGTAATTGCAGTTACAGGTAGTAATGGAAAAACCATTGTAAAAGAGTGGTTATATTATTTTCTAAGCGCTAAATTCAACATTATTAGAAGCCCTAAAAGTTACAATTCTCAACTAGGAGTTCCTCTTTCTTTACTCATGATAAACAAAGAACATGAACTTGCAATTATTGAAGCAGGAGTATCTCGCCCTGGCGAAATGACAAAACTTAAAGAGATAATTAACCCCACCCATTCTTTATTAACAAATATTGGTACAGCACATTTAGAAAACTTCATTTCAAAAGAAGAACTTGAAAAGGAAAAACTAATTTTATTAAAAGACTCTAAAAGTTTTGGCCCTTCAAAAATATTTCAAAAGATAGATTCTTTAGTAGATAATAAACAAGTTAAATTTTTAAATGTTTTAGATTTTCAAAAGAACAATTACGGTCAGCAAATAAATTACATTTGGAATGGGAGTAACTACCACTTTACTATTGCTCATTCGGACATTACTGCCGCTCAAAATGCGAGTTCTTGCGTTAATTTATTATTACACTTTGGATTATCTCCAAAAAAAATTAATGAATTAAGCTTGACACTTCCTTCAATAGCTTTAAGACTCCAAAAAAGAAAAGGCATAAAAAATAGTTTAATAATTGACGACTCTTATAATTCTGACCTAGCATCAATTGAAATTGCACTTCAATTTCTAGAAAATGAAAGAGGTAATAAAAAGACCATTGTTGTACTTTCTGACATTAATCAAAACTTGTCGAATCCAACAAAAACATATGAAAAAATTGCCAGTTGGATTTCTGAAATAAAAATTGACCTTTTCATTGGAATTGGGGAAACAATATGTAACTATTCCTCATTATTTAAAAATGCTAAATTTTTTCTAACAACAGCTGAATTTATAAATTCTTCAGCAAAGCTAAACATTGAAAACAAAGCCATTCTTTTAAAAGGATCTAGATCTTTCAAATTTGAAAAAATAGCAAACATTTTTGAAGAAAAATCTCACGAAACTATTCTCTCTATTAACCTTAAAAACCTTTACGAAAACTTCACCTACTATAAGAAGATAATTTCAACTAAAACTAAAATTTTATGCATGATAAAAGCTGCCGGTTATGGGGCCGGAATTGTTGAAACTGCAAAAAAATTATCTTCCCTTGATGTGGACTATTTAGGAGTTGCTTATACGGATGAAGGAGTTTCCATAAGAGAAAATGGCATTCGAACTCCAATTTTGGTTATGAATTCAGAGCAAAACTCTTTCGGATCAATCATTAATCATAACCTAACCCCTTCTATTTATAGTTTAAAACAGTTAGATCGATTTATTTGCACTTTAATTGATTTGAACATAACTGGCTATCCAATACATTTAAAATTTGACACTGGAATGAACCGGTTAGGATTTAAAACAGATACCATTGAAGAACTTATCAGTGTTATACTAAGCCAACCTGAAATCCGGGTTGAAGGGGTTTTTAGTCATTTGGCAAGCTCAGATAAACCCAGTGATGATAATTTCTCGCATTCACAATTTGTTACTTTTGATAATATCACAAAAAAACTGGAAAGCGCCCTTGGTTATTCACTTATTAAACACATGCTTAATACGGCAGGAATAGAGAGGTTTAAAAACAAACACTATGATATGGTAAGATTAGGATTAGGAATTTATGGAATATCAAAAAACAAATCAACACTTCCTGTTCTTAGTTTAAAAACAAAAATCTCTCAAATCAAAAAAATTAACAAAGGTGACTCTGTTGGTTATGGTACAATGCACAAAGTTGATCAGCCTACTAAAATTGGAATTATACCAATTGGCTATGCAGATGGCTTTTCTAGAGCATTCAGTAATCTTAAAGGAAGCGTTTATATAAATGGTGCAAATGTTCCTGTAATTGGATCAGTTTGTATGGACATGACAATGATTGACATAACAAATGTTTCTGTTAAAGAAGGTGATTCAGTTGAGATTTTTGGAAACAATCGACTTATCACTCAAATGGCAGAAGATATAAACACCATTCCTTACGAAATATTAACTTCAATTTCTGAAAGAGTTGTTAGAGTTTACCTGGATGAATAAAAATAATCTCAATTGAATTTTATTTGTTTTTTCTTTGCAGTTGATGCTTATCTTTAGCAAATAAAAGGTGCTTTTAATGCAAAAAAAATTCATATACAACTTAGCTCTTGTTCTTTTATTGAATTTGCTAATAAAGCCTTTTTACATCCTAGGCATTGATGCAGAAATCCTAAAACAAGTAGAGATAAATGCTGAAGGTAGTTATGGTGTATACTTTAGTCTTTTAGGGTTAACGTTTATAGGAAATATTTTTCTTGATTTAGGAATAATTAACTTTAACACAAGAAATATAGCGCAGCACAGTCAATTGCTTTCTAAACATTTTTCTGGAATTTTCACATTAAGACTTCTTTTAACCATAGTATATCTTATAATTTTATTACTAATTGGTTTATTTTTCAATTACTCTGATTACCAGCTAAAAATTTTAACAATTTTAGGATTCAATCAAATTTTAATTGCTTTTACTCAATATTTCAGATCTAACCTAGCGGGCTTATTAAGATTCAAAGAAGACAGTATACTTTCTGTTTTAGATCGATTATTATTAATTATTATTTGCAGTGCACTCTTATGGGGAGGACTAACCAATACACCATTTAAAATTGAGTGGTTTATTTATGCCCAAACAATTGCTTATGGGATAACCTGTTTACTTGGATTTTTGCTTGTTCTTAGGCAAACAAAAGAATTTTCATTTAAATGGGAATTTGCTTTCTCAATAATGATTTTAAAAAGAAGCTTTCCTTTTGCTCTTCTTATACTATTAATGGCAGTTTATTATTATTCAGATGCAGTTATGCTTGAAAGAATTCATGAAAATGGAAACATAGAATCTGCAGCTTATGCAAGAGGTTATCGATTTTTCATGGCGGCTAATATGATAGGATACATTTTTGCAGGTCTTCTTTTGCCCATTTTCAGTAAGCTTATAAAAAACAATGAAAGAGTGGATTCTATTCTTATTCTATCTCTAAAACTTTTATTAGGAATTTCTGTAACCATTGGTCTAACTGGTTTTTGTTTTCAAGATGAAATTATTCATTGGAGGTATGACATTAATGATCAAGATCTTCAGCATTCTGCAACTGCATTTGGATATTTAATGCTATCTTTTATTGCTATTTCTACCACCTATATTTTTGGGACTGTATTAACTGCAAAAGGGGCATTAAAACACCTAAATGTACTTGCCTTTTTTGGAGTGATTATAAACATTGTGTTAAATTTCATAATGATCCCTGAATCTGGAGCAGAAGGGGCAGCATTAGCTAGTCTAATTACCCAAGCCTTAACTGCACTTTTTCAAGTAATAATAGCAGTTAAATTGTTGAAATTATCAGTTATTAAAAAAGATAAAATCAGCTTTTCTCTTTTCTTTATTCTTTCTTATAGTGTATTACAAATTATTCCCTTTCTTTCTTGTTCATGGATTATTTCAATTTTAATAACCTTTTTTGCTCTAGTTATTATTTCTATTTCTACTGGAATGATTAGTATAAAATCTATTTTAGCAATTATTAATGAAAAAAGTAAATCACAAATCTCAAACAATTGATTTATTTGTTCTCTTGGGAAGTATGAATTACTTTTACCATCAAATTTTTTTAAAGCTAAACCTACAATAATGAATCAAAAAAACAATAACGATATGAATTCAATGGATCTCATTGGGTTTTTATGGAAAAACAAGAAAACGCTTATTATTATTGGGTTGATATCAGCTATAGTCTCCTCAGGAGTTGCTCTAATCATTGAAGAGAAATTTGAATCAACAGTTACGCTTTACCCCTCAAAAACTAGTAGTGTGACTTTTGGAGAAGTAAACAATGAAGACCAAACAGTTTCTAAATTTGGAGAAGAAGAAGAAGCTGAGCAAATGCTTCAAATTTTAGAATCTGCAGTTATTAGAGAAAAAATAGTTTTAGAATATAATCTATTGAAGCATTACGATGTTGACACAACTGGCAAATACATATATACAGAGCTTAATGAAACATATGCAGACAATATTAATTTTGAAAGAAATCAAAATGGAGCAGTTTTAATTAAAGTTTTAGACAAATCCCCAGATACTGCAGCTTTAATTGCAAATGATATTGCCGCACTTTTTGACAGCACAAAAAATGCCATGATACATGCTAGAGCAATAACAGATTACAACATAAAAAAAGAGAAACTTAAGAAACTTGAAAATGAGATGCAAGATTTAAGGGATACTATGTCTAAACTATCTTCCTTAGGAGTTGTTACTGCAGATGCCTACCAAGGATTAACAGATGCCATGTTAAAAGCTCCTGACCAATCTACTAAGTTAGCTTACAAAGAAAAAATAAAAATGACAGAATTATTTGGAAGTACTTTAAAAGCTTTTCAAATAGAAACAGAATTTCTTTCTGAAAGAATAGCGACATTGAAATCTTCTTACGAACAAGCAGAAACAGATGCCAAGAGCTTCCCATCTCATAAATTCACAGTTGAAAAAGCATCTCCTGCTGAAAAGAAAACTTACCCAGTTAGATGGTTAATAGTTGTTATTTCAACTTTATCCACTCTGTTTTTTGTAATTATTTTACTCTTATTTAAAGAAAAAATAAAAGAAATAGAGATAAATTAATATGCTCATTTCTCTAAAAAAAAACTTAATACTTCTTCTAGGAATTGTATTCCTATTAGGCAATGTCTTTCTAATTTACAGAGATTTTTACTTCTTCTTGCTTTTACCCTTAGCACTTTTAATTATATATTTTGCCATTTTTAGCATTGAAAAATTATTTTATATTATTGTTTTTTTTACCCCACTTTCATTTAATCTAGAAACCTTAGGCTCAGGAAATATTGGAATTTACCTACCAACTGAACCACTATTGTTAGGACTGATTTTTATCTATTTATTTAAAACCTTTTTCCAACCTAATTTTTCTTTAAACACGTTTTGGAAACATCCTATTTCTTTTTTAGTACTATTACAACTAGTTTGGATTTTGATCACTTCTGTTTTAAGTGAATTCCCTATTGTATCTTTTAAATTCTTTTTAGCAAGATTATGGTTTGTTATTCCAATATATTTTCTTGGTATTCATATCTTTAAGAAAGGCATTAATTACATTGAAAAATTCTTATGGGCTTTCTTAATTCCATTAACAATTGTTTTATTATACACTTTAATCACTCATGCATCTTATGGATTCAGTGAAGAAGCAGGACATTGGGTAATGTGGCCGTTCTTTAAAGATCACACCTCTTACGGAGCAATAATTGCTTTATTTTTCCCCATTATTATCGGGTTCATGATGAAACCTAAGCAAGAATTTTACACTAAAAATTTATTGCGTATTATTTTTTTAATTTTTTGTGTTGCACTTTTCTACAGCTATACTAGAGCTGCTTGGGTAAGTGTTTTTGGAGCAGGCATAATTTATTTACTGTTTGTATTTAAAATTAAATTTAAATGGTTGTTTTCTCTTGGAATGATTGCAATAATTATTATTGGGGTTAAT
This sequence comes from uncultured Flavobacteriales bacterium, assembly GCA_943788115.1. GTDB lineage: Bacteria > Bacteroidota > Bacteroidia > Flavobacteriales_D > Parvicellaceae. The sequence goes on along the minus strand of CALSPA010000005.1, from coordinate 30,281 downwards.
TATACTGAAATCAGCTACATGTTAGGAAAAAACAATGCTGAACACACAACTGAAGATTTTGGAGAAAGAGTTGAGTCAATGTCAAATATTAGTTCAGATGCGTCAAATTTAGAGCGCTTTAACAGATGGAACTCAGCTATTAAACTTACTAAAGAGCGCCCTATTTACGGATGGGGACCAGGCACTTACTCATTTGTTTATGCTCCATTTCAAGACGCATCAGATTTAACAATTATCAGTACTAATTTTGGTGATGGAGGCAATGCTCACAGTGAATATTTAGGACCTCTTTCTGAACAAGGAATACCTGGACTTTTAATAATGCTATTACTAGTTATTTTTATTTTTTACAAAGCGTCAACATTGTACATAAGATTAGAAGATCCAGATTTAAAACGATTGGTAATGATGTTACTTTTAGGTCTAGTAACTTATTTTACTCATGGAATTTTAAATAACTACTTAGATACTGATAAAGCTTCTGTTCCTGTTTGGGGTTTCATTGCAATTATAGTTGCAATAGACCTATACATTGCGCCTAAACAATAGCATTCATAGCAAGTATTTACACAAAAAATTTGTTTTACACAACGTAAAATTTGTAGGTACTCATTATTTATATTTACACAATGGTAAAAGTGAAATCAAGTTTTTTTTGTCAAAATTGTGGAAACCAATCAAGTAAGTGGATTGGAAAATGTAGCTCTTGCAATGAATGGAATACATTTGTAGAAGAAGTTATCCAGAAATCTAGTCCCATTGAAAAACTCATTAGTGGTTCACTAATAAAATCTGCTAAACCTCAGTTAATCAAAGATGTCCAACCTCTAGTTTCTCAAAGAATTAAATTTTTAGACAAAGAATTTAATAGAGTTCTTGGCGGTGGGCTTGTTCAGGGTTCAGTTGTCTTAATTGGAGGGGAACCTGGAATTGGAAAATCTACTTTAACTCTCAATATTGCACTTTCATCAAACAATAAATGTTTATACGTTTCAGGAGAAGAAAGTGATGAACAAATTAAACTTAGAGCTGAGAGAATTGGAGGGGATATGGATAATTGCTATTTACTTCAAGAAACCAACTTACAACAAATAATTCATCAGGCTAATCAGCTTAAACCACAATTTATTGTTATCGATTCTATTCAAACGATTCAATCAGAAACTGTAGATTCATCTCCAGGCAGTGTTTCACAAATTAAAGAAAGCACCTCTCAAATAGTCAAATATGCAAAACTAAACAACATTCCTGTTCTACTTATAGGTCATATCAACAAAGAGGGAAGCATAGCAGGGCCTAAAATATTAGAGCACATGGTAGATACTGTTCTACAATTTGAAGGAGATCAGCACCACATCTATAGAATAATTAGAAGCATTAAAAACCGATTTGGAAGCACAAATGAAATTGGAATTTATGAAATGACCTCAAAGGGGTTAATTGAAGTTGAAAACCCAAGTAAAGTACTCATAAACAATCATCAAGAATTACTAAGCGGTGTAGCAATCGCTGCTAGCTTAGAAGGTCTTAGACCAATACTAATAGAGATTCAGGCCTTAACAAGTTCTGCTGCATATGGAACTCCACAAAGGTCATCAACGGGGTTTGATTTAAGAAGGCTTAATATGCTTACTTGCGGTATTAGAAAAAAGATGCGGATTTAAAATAGCGTCTAAAGATGTTTTTTTGAACATTACAGGTGGAATCAAGAGTTGATGATCCAGCCATTGACCTCGCCGTAGTTTGTGCTATTTTATCCTCAAATTTCGATCTACACATAGAATCAACCATTTGCTTTTGTGGAGAGGTGGGCTTAAGCGGAGAAATAAGGCCTGTATCAAGAGCAGAGCAAAGAATAATAGAAGCTCAGAAGATGGGTTTCAAAACCATCTTCCTAAGTAAATACATAAAAAGAATTAGATTTAAAGTCTTCTGAAATTAAAATAATTAAAGTTGGTAAAATACAAGAAGTTTTACTTCATTTATTTAAATAGTTCTACAAAACATTAGTTTACACTTTTTCAATATTATATTTGTATTTAGATTAAATCTAAATAACAATGTCTATAGAAGATTTAGAAGCTGAAATCATTGAAGAATTTTCAATTTTTGATGATTGGATGGAAAAATATGAATACATAATTGAACTTGGTAAAGATCTTCCAATAATTGATGAAGAATTTAAAACAGAAGACTTTTTAATTAAGGGTTGTCAATCTAGAGTTTGGCTTCATGCAGATTACAAAGACAATAAAATTTTATTGTCTGCTGATAGTGATGCTATCATAACAAAAGGAATAATCGCGCTCCTTATTAAAGTTCTCAACAATCAATCACCAGCACATATTTTACAGACTAAATTAAATTTCATTGATGTAATTGGATTGAAATCTCATTTGTCACCAACTCGAGCAAATGGTTTACTAGGCATGGTCAAACAAATTAAAAATTATGCAATGGCTTTTGAATTAAAAACAACTTCTCAAAATGGTCAGTAACCCACAAAAAAAAATCCATAATGGAACAAAAGACAAATAAAATTTCTTTAGAGAATAAGATAATAAATGTTCTTAAAACAATTTATGACCCTGAAATTCCTGTTGACATTTTTGAACTTGGATTAATTTATGAAGTTAAAATTGATGAGAACAACAAGGTAGATATTGACATGACACTAACATCACCTAATTGTCCTGTAGCAGAATCAATGCCTAAAGAAGTTGAGGATAAGGTTAGAGATGTTTATGAAGTAACAACAGCAAAAGTTCACATAGTTTTTGACCCACCATGGGACAAAAACATGATTAGTGAAGAAGCAAAGTTAGACTTAGGAATGCTATAAGATAATGATGAAAAAAATTGGAATAGATGCACTTTCATTCTATGTGCCATCGTTGTATGTAGATTTAGAAAAATTAGCTATTAAAAGAAACATTGCTTTTGCAAAATTAAATAAGGGTCTTGGTCTTAATAAAATGGCATTCCCGGATGTTAATGAAGATACAGCATCATTTGCCGCTAATGCTCTTCTTGATTTAATACTTACTAATAAAGTAGACCCTTCAACAATTGGTCGCATCTACTTAGGGACTGAAAGTGCTTTAGATGCTGCAAAACCAACATCAACATATGCTTTAGAAGCTGTAGAAAATCAACTTAGCAAAACTTTTGGCACAAGGTGTTTTAAAAATTGTGATGTTTTAGACATGACATTCGCATGTGTTGGAGCCGTTGATGCTTTACACAACAGTATTGATTGGGTAAATAATGGCAAGGGCAGAAAAGCTGTTGTAATAGCCTCAGACTTTGCTAAATACGAGCTCAAATCTGGTGGAGAATATACGCAAGGTGCTGGTGCAGTAGCAATGCTAATCACAGAAAGCCCGAGTATAATATCAATTTCTAACACATGGGGCATTGCCACTAAAAGTGAAGGAGACTTTTTTAAACCCAGAAGGATATTCAACAAATTAAAAGTTTTAAAAGAAACCGCTAAATTATTAAAAGTAGAAATTTCTGATTCTCAAGCTGAGAACATAATTAAAAATAATCCTTCTGAATTTTGGTCAAATTCTAACATAAATTTTGAACTTTTTAAGGAAGAACCTGTTTTTGATGGTCCATATTCAAACGCATGCTATCAAGATAGAATACATGAAGCCTTAGATCATTTTAAAAGTCAAAAAAAGGTCAATGTTTTAAAAGATTGGAAACATCTTTTATTCCACCTCCCTTATGCATTTCAGGGAAGAAGGATGATTGTGAAAAACTGGGTTAGCTGGCTTGAAGAAAACAATCAAACCCACAACCTAACAAAAGAAATTGGTTCGTTTAATTTTGATAACCCTAATGAATGGGTTAAGCTAGCTAGTAAATCTAAATTGTATAAATCATTCATTGATCAAAAAGTATCCCCAGGGGAAAAAGCATCATCTGAAATTGGAAACATGTATACAGCATCGATTTTCATGTCTTTATTAAGCTTTCTAAACTTCTCCTTTGAACATAAAAGTAATATAGAAGGTGATAATATTGGCTTCTTTAGTTATGGAAGTGGGTCAAAATCTAAAGTTTTTGAGGGGCAAATTGAATCAAAATGGAAAGAGAAAATCAAAGACTCTAACTTATTTTCAAATTTAGAGAATAGAAAAGAAATTAGTTTCGACACATACGTTAAACTTCATAAAAATCAGTTGAATAACTCTATTATTAAAACAAATGCTATTCACCTTCAAAACATTGAAAAATCTCCTTCGAACATTGGTCTTCGACAATATGCAAAATTAGATGACTGAAAAAATAATAAATAGAGTTGCTAGTAGCCAGCTAATTACTTTGGAGCTAAAGACATTTAGATCTAAACAAGAAATTATTGTCTTTGACATTAAGAATTGGCTATTTAAAGAACAGATTTTAAAAGAAAAAGAATTTCGACTTAACATCAAAAAACACGATTGGTCTTTGTATACCAATAAAAATGTTGCAATTAATTGTAGTGTTGATGCAATTATTCCAAACTGGGCATACATGTTAATTTCAATAGCATTAAACCCTCACGCAAACCTATCCTATGTAGGTACAACAAATCAACTAGAAGAGCTCTTGTTCATCATTAACATTCAAGAACTTGAACTTTCAAGTTTTTCTAATAAAAAAGTATTAATTAAAGGCTGTAGTGAAACTTATATTCCATCTTCTGCATATGTTTCAATTACAAATAAATTACTTCCAGTTGTCCAATCTTTAATGTTTGGTGAAGCCTGTTCCAACGTTCCTTTATTCAAAAAGCCAAAATAGTTTAAGTTAAACACTTATTGATTTTTTAAACTTTTTTTCTAAATTCAATGACTTTTGACTCCCTAATTTAAATATTTGGTGTTATTAAATTCTTAAAATCGTCATGTTTTTAAAACAAAACGACTAACTATAACTTAAGAATAATAACTTCATTATTTAACTTTTTTGTAATATAAAATTTTAAATACTGAAAAGAAATTCATTAAAAATGAAATTTCCTACTATATAAAGACAACCAAAACAAAAAAACAAAGTCATTAACTTGTTAATGTTTAGAAAAAATATTTACTCATCTTTTATAAAGCGCACACATGAATAAAATAATATACTTTCTTAGAATCATTTTAATACTTATTTTTCTTTCTTTCCAAAACCATCTTTTTTCCCAAAACGTTTATCAATGGTATCAAGATGGAATAATCATTTTTCAGCTCAAAACAACATCATTTGTCCCCATTAAATCAAAAGACAAACAAGTTGATTTCAAAAGCTATCCATTGCTAAATCAATTTAGTTCAAAATATAGAATTAATGAAGTCAAACAGCTTTATCCAAATCATGAAAATGAATTATTAGCAAACACTTACCAAATTGAATTTGACAATGTAATGTTGATAGATGATTTCACTCAAGAATTGAGTCAAATATCAGCCATTGAATATGCTGAAAAAAAAGAGCTACACATTAACTTTTTCACACCAAATGACACCTACTTTTCAAATTCAGCAAACAATGGTCAATGGGCATTATTTACAATCAACGCTCAACAAGCTTGGGACATTTCAACCGGATCATCATCTACTGTAGTTGCTGTTACTGATAATGCAATAAATGTAAATCATCCAGATCTAACTAATAAAATGTTACAAGGTCACGATGCTGTAGACAATGATAATGATCCAACAGGTTGTGGGTCAAATGATGGATTTCATGGGTCGCATGTTTCCGGAATTGTAGGAGCGGAAACTAATAACAACCTAGGAATAGCATCTATTGGTTATGACGTGAGTATACTACCTGTTAAAATAGGTGATTGTAATGGATCTTTAACCGCTGGATACGAAGGCATAATATGGGCTGCAGATAACGGTGCTGATGTAATTAACATGTCCTGGGGAGGCGGAGGATCAAGCACTTACGGCCAAAATGTATGTAACTATGCCTATAACGCTGGAGCTATTCCCATTGCAGCAGCAGGAAATGATGGATCAAGTTCAGTTTTTTACCCAGCAGGATACAACAATGTTGTTTCTGTAGCATCAACCACTACAAACGATTCAAAATCTAGTTTTTCTAATTACGGATCATGGATAGATATTTCTGCTCCTGGATCAAGTATTTTGAGTACTAATGAATCTTCTGGGTACCAAGTTACTCAAGGAACTTCAATGGCATCACCTCTAGTAGCTGGTCTTGTTGGGTTAATGAAATCATATGCGCCTAATGCTACTAATACTGATTTGATAAACTGCTTATATTCAAGTGCTGCAAACATTGATGCTGTTAACAGTAATTACATTGGTGAACTTGGAGCTGGTCGAATAGATGCACATCAAGCTCTTCTTTGCCTTAACGCTTTTTCGTTTAATTTAGATGCTGCTATTTCTTCAATAGACGCTCCAGATGGAACAATCTGCGGGTCATCAATAGATCCAGAAATTACTTTAAGAAATTACGGTAGCGCCACATTAAATTCTGCGACTATTTATTACCAAGCAAGTGGTTCTACCCAACAAACTTACAATTGGACAGGGAATTTAACTTCTGGTCAATCTGAAACAATCTTTCTTCCAAATGTTCCTCTTACTGATGGCAGCTACACATTTACTGCCTACAGCGGTAACCCTAATGGCTCCACAGATCAAAACCCAGCTAATGATCAAGAAAACGCCTCATTTACAATTGCTTCAACTGGACAAAACATAGATGTTACAATTGTTACAGATTGTTATGGTAGCGAAGTTACATGGACAATTTCTGATGTAAATGGTAATTCTATGGCTAATGGCGGACCCTATTCAGATGTAGTTGGTGGTCAAACGAACTCTAGTTCTGTTTGTTTAGTTCCTGATTGTTACGACTTCACAATCAATGATACATACGGTGATGGAATGTACGGAAGTCAATGGGGAAGCTGCACTGTTGATGGTGATTATTACCTAAACGATGCAAATGGAAATAATATATTACAAATGACAGTTGCAAATGCTGCTTATGGAAATTCCACATCAGATAATTTTTGTGTCACCTCTTTAAACATTGATGATGATGCAAGCATTTTATCCATTAATCAACCTATTGGCACAACCTGTTCAAACTCCATAGACCCTGAAGTTCAAATTGGAAATTTTGGTTCTCAGACACTTTCATCTGTTGACATTAATTATCAGATAAGTGGTTCATCCTTTACATTTCCTTGGACTGGAAATCTTAACTCCGGTCAGTCAATTGTTGTAACACTTCCGAGTATTTCCTTATCTAATGGGCTTCAAAATTTTACAGCATACACGACTAATCCCAATGGAAACACAGACCAAAATCCAAATAATGACACAATGCAAAGTAGTGTCATCGTTTATACAGCAAGCTTGCCTCTTCCATTTTCAGAAACCTTTGAGAGTAATTCATTATCAACTAATAATTGGTCTTTAGAAAATTCTGACAACAGTGAAACATGGGAAATTGTTACAATATCAGGCACAACACCTGGTGATAAAGCAGCTAAAATAAACTTTTTCCAATATTCTCAACTTGGACAAAGAGACGCATTAGTAACAGCACCACTAAACTTCAATGGATATTCTAATCTAGACCTAACTTTTGAACACGCCTATAAAAGATATGATCAAAACAGTACAGATTCATTAATCGTTTATATTTCAACTGATTGTGGATTAACCTTTTCAAGATTACTTTCTTTAGGGGAAGATGGCACTGGAAGTTTTGCTACAGCATATACTAATACTGCATCATTTACTCCAACTCAAACATCAGATTGGTGCATGGGCACAGTAGGTGCAGATTGTTTTTCAGTTAATCTTGACAGTTACATAGGAAACTCAAATGTCATCATCAAATTTGAAAGCTATAATGCAGGAACCAATGGTAATAATTTATTTTTAGATAACATTAACATTGATGGCACAGCTAATGCAGTTCCTCCAACTGCAGATTTTAACGCAAATTCAACTACTATTTGTGAAGGTCTTAGTGTTCAGTTTACTGATTTATCAACATCAAATATAACTTCATGGAATTGGGACTTTGGCGATGGCAATACATCAACACAACAAAACCCTACAAATGTATACCAGAATGCTGGAACATACACAGTTACACTTGATGTATCAAATACTATAGGAACAGATAACTACTCAATAACAAATTACATTACAGTTAATGTTTCTGATGATGCCACAATAGCTCCTGTGGCTCCAATGTGTATTGCAGATCCAAGCACAACACTTTCTGCTGCAACTAGTGGTGGGGTTTGGAGCGGTAATGGAGTAAACTCATCGGGTATTTTCGATCCCTCAATTTCAGGAATAGGGACACATACAATAACCTATACAACAACTGGAGCATGTTCGGACATTTCATCGATAGACATTATTGTCACTAATTCTGCTGATGCATCTATTGACCCGGTAAGCTCTATTTGCATATCTAGTAATGCTGTAACATTAACTGCTTCAACTCTAGGAGGAACATGGTCTGGAACAGGTATAACAGATCCAGCAAATGGAATTTTCAACCCGTCTGTTGCTGGGATTGGTTCATTCACTGTAACCTATACAATTAGTGGCTCTTGCGGGAATTCTGATGTAACCACTATTAATGTAACAAGCACATTAGACGCATCAATTACAAGTGTAGGTCCATACTGTAGTAATGATTCTCCTATTAATTTGAATGCAGTAGATGGTGGGGGCATTTGGACAGGAAATGGTATTTCAAACAGTAACACTGGTGAATTTGACCCCAACTTAGCAGGACCTGGAACACATGTGATTACGTATGCCATAATGGGAGCTTGTGGAGATATTTCAACTGCTCAAATCACTGTTATAGACGCAGTAGCATCCTTCACCCTTCCAGTAGATTCTATTTGTAACGACAACGCCCCAATAACATTCTATGGGACACCCGTTGGTGGAAGTTGGTCTGGAAATGGAATTAACTCTAATGGTCTATTTGATCCAATAATAGCAGGTGTTGGAAATCACTCTATCACTTACACTATTTCTGGAACTTGTCCAGATAGTTACTCTGAAGTAATTATTGTCCAAGAAAGTATTACTGCTATGATTGGAAATGTAAATAATTTATGTGCCGGTTCTTCATCAATTCCATTGGTAGGAACTCCAAGCGGGGGTAATTGGAGTGGCCCTGGTGTAAATAATAATGGATTATTTGATCCTTCTATTGCTGGAGTAGGGTCTCATAACATTAGCTACAGTTTTGGCGGATTGTGTGGTGATCAAACATCTACAATAATAATTGTTGACGATTGCTCTGAAATTTCTGAAAATACAATTAGTTTATTTGAAATAATACCAAACCCTAACAACGGTAAGTTTCTCTTAAAAATTGAAGGAAATAGAATCTCAAATTTATCAATTGAAATTTTTAATCAAATTGGAAAAATTGTCTACAAAAAAGAGATGAAAAGCGTGTCAAACAATTACACTATTGACATTAATATAACTGATTTAGCAGATGGGATATATTTAATTAAATCTGGAGAGTCAACAAGGAAATTTATTAAGCTTTAAACTTAATATGCCCTTTCGTTTTTACCATCCATGTAGTTAATGAATGCTTTATTTACCACTTTATTACCTCCAGCTGTAGGGTAATTACCTGTAAAATACCAATCACCTTTATGTCCTGGACAAGCTTTATGTAAGTCTTCAATAGATTGATAAATTATCTGCACATCGCATTTTATATCACTATGAGTTAAAAGCTGAGAAATTTTAGTGGAAACTTCTTCATATGTAAAAGGAGCATACACTTCTTTTACATAGTTTACTATTTGATCCTTATCAAGGTTTTCTTGAGCTTTACATTTGGTGTAAACATCATCAAGAAGTTGCTCATTATTAGATTCTTTAATTAGAGCTATAGCAGCCTGAAAAGCAATGAAATCTCCAAGTTTTGCCATGTCAATTCCATAACAATCTGGAAAACGTATCTGTGGGGCAGATGACACAATAATTATTTTTTTAGGTTCAAGGCGATCTAATATTCTAATGACGCTTTGCTTAAGAGTTGTTCCTCTTACAATTGAATCGTCTATTACAACAATGTTGTCCTCATTTCTTCTAATGGATCCATAGGTGATATCATAAACATGAGCAACCATCTCATCTCGTGCATCATCTTGAGTAATAAATGTTCTCAGTTTAGCATCCTTAACCATAATTTTATCCGCTCTTGTTCGAATGGATAATATTTTTTTTAGCTCATCTTCGCTAGCATCTTCCGGTAAATTCTTGATTTTTTTCAGCTTAACATCCGTTAAATAATCTTCGGTAGCTTTAAGCATTCCGTAATAAGACATTTCTGCTGTATTAGGAATAAAAGAAAACACCGAGTTTCTTAAGTCGTAATCAATTTCTTTAAGAACTTTCTGAGTCACTAATCTACCTAGTTCTAATCGTTCTTGATAAATATCTTTATCCGTTCCTCTAGAAAAATAAATTCTTTCAAAAGAACACTTGGCATCATTTTCAGGTTCACGAACTAATTGTTCTGAAGTTTCTCCATTCTTTTTTATTATTAAAGCGTGCCCTGGAGACAGTTCTTGAATATCTTCCCATTTCAAGTTGAATGCGGTCTGAATTACTGGTCTTTCGGAAGCAACAACAACAATTTCCTCATCCTCATACCAAAAAGCAGGTCTTATTCCACATGGATCTCTTAGAACAAATGCATCTCCATGACCAACTAATCCAGCCATAGTGTAGCCACCATCCCAATATTCAGCAGAATTTTTAAGGATTCGTTGTAAATCCATATTCTCCGCAATAAGGTTTGTTATTTCTTTGTTTGAATGCCCTTTATTGTCAAATTTATCAAACAAATATTGATTCTCCTGATCCAAAAAATGACCAATTTTTTCGATAACAGTTACTGTGTCCGTTTTTTCTTTTGGATGCTGACCTATATCTACCAATAAGCTAAAAAGTTCATCTACATTGGTTAAATTAAAATTTCCTGCAACAACTAAATTTCTAGTCATCCAATTATTTTGTCTTAAAAATGGATGACAACTTTCGATGTTGTTTTTTCCAAAAGTTCCATATCTTAAATGTCCTAGAAAAAGTTCCCCCGTGAAGGCAAAATTTTCTTTTAAATATTGAACATCTTTTAACTTTTCAGGATCACCCTTTTCTAATTCCTGAAACCTACTATTTACATAAGAAAAAATATCTTGTATAGGTTTAGAATCTGTGCTTCTATGCCTGCTTATATAACGAGAACCTGGAGACATGTCAAGTTTTATATTAGCAAGTCCTGCACCATCTTGGCCTCGATTATGCTGCTTCTCCATTAATAAATACATTTTATTTAGTCCATAAAATGCTGTTCCATATTTGTCAAGATAATACTCAAGAGGTTTCTTTAGCCTAAGAAGGGCAATTCCACACTCATGTTTAATGGGTTCACTCATTCAGCAAAAATAATTAATTCGTTGATACAACCATTATAAGATTTATTCGTTTATCTTTTAGTTAAAGATAAAATTCACATTTACCTGTTTTTTATTTTTATTTTATATCAACAATGAAGAGAATTTTCCTTTTATTATTATTCACAATTGTTACAAGATTATTTTTCTGTCAAGAATCTTCAGCTGTTCAATTCATAGAAAATAAAGGGCAATTAGCTGAAAAAATTGACTTTAAATTGACTTTAAATGCAGGCAATGTCTATTTCGAAGGTAATTGTATAACATACAGTTTTTTTGAAAAAGGAAAAATCTCAAAAATTAGACATGGAGACACTACCCTTAACCCAGAGTTTAAAAGCCATGCATATAAAACCCATTTTATTGAATCTAATTTAGACTGCATTAGTATTGGGAAATCATTAAACTCAAACTTTTACAATTATTTTATTGGTAATGATTCTTCAAAATGGGCAACCAATGTTAGATCCTATAATAGAATTGAATATTCCAATATTTATGACTCTATTGACATTGCTTTTTATAGAAAAAATGAACATCTAAAATATGATTTCATTGTTAAGCCTGGTTCGAACCCTTCAAAGATTAAGTTGTTTTATGAAGGCATGGATAATGTTTCTCTATCTAATGGTCATTTATTAATAAAAACCTGTTTAGGAAATGTTGTTGAACAAAGCCCATATGCTTATCAACTATCCAATGGAAGAGAAATAAAAGTTAAATGCAATTACACTCTTAATCATGACACATTATCGTATAGCTTTCCTGATGGATATGACCCCTCAAAAACTTTAATCATTGATCCTCCTATCTTAATTTTCTCTACTTACACCGGTTCATCTGCAGACAACTGGGGATTCACGGCAACATATGACGATTTTGGAAACATGTATGTTGGAGGCATTGTTTTTGACATCGGATACCCAGTAACTTTGGGGGCTTTTCAAAACTCATATAATGGAGGCACAGGAATAGGTTACCCAGGCACAGATGTATCAATATCAAAATTTTCTGACGATGGAACACAGCTTATTTACAGCACCTATTTAGGCGGTTCAGGAAATGAGAACCCTCATAGTATAATTTGCAATCAAAATAGTGAATTATATGTTTTTGGATCAACATCATCTCCAAACTTACCTGTGCTTGCAAACAGTTATGACAATAGTTTTAATCTTGGTATTACATTCCAAAACAGTGTAATGGATTATGTAAACGGAACTGATGCATTTGTTGTTAAATTCAATTCAACTGGTAATGGCTTAATTGGGTCAACATATATTGGTGGATCTGGGAATGATGCCGTAAATCTATCGCCAAATTTAAAAAAGAATTATGCCGATGAATTTAGAGGTGAAATAATTGTGGACAACAACGATAATTGCTGGGTTACAACGACTACATTATCCAATGATTTCCCAACTATTGGTGGGGTTCAAAATAGCAATAACGGAATGCAAGATGCTGTTGCTTTTAAGCTAAACACAGATCTTTCTTCTCTATTGTGGAGCACATATTATGGTGGATCAGCAGATGATGCCGGATATTCTATTCAATTGAACTCTTTAAATGAGCCCATAGTAACTGGAGGAACAATAAGTAATGATTTAATCACAAGTGCTAATTCAATTAACCCATCTAGTTCAGGAGCACAAGAAGGATTTATTGTAAAATACAATAGCTCAGGAAATACAATTTCTGCAGCTACATATATTGGCACACCATTTTATGATCAGTGCTATTTCATACAAACCGATATAAATGATAACATTTACGTTTATGGTCAAACAGAAGGAAATTATCAAATTACACCACCTACAATATTTAGCAACCCTGGTAGTGGTCAATTTATTCATAAATTAGATCCAGATTTAACAACTACAGAATTTTCTACAGTGTTTGGTAGTGGAAGTGGCATTAACTTATCCCCTTCCGCTTTTTTAGTTTCTGATTGTGATCTAATTTATGTGTCTGGATGGGGAGGAAGCGTAAATTTCCAAGGAAACACATTTAACATGCCTACAACAAGTAACGCTTACCAACTAACTAGTGATGGAAGTGATTTTTATTTAGGGGTCTTCACAGCAGATGCATCTTCTTTACTTTACGCAACCTATTTTGGGGGTGGCACCTCTTCTGAACATGTAGATGGAGGAACAAGTAGGTTTGATAAGAACGGCAAAGTCTATCAGGCTGTCTGTGCTGGTTGTGGAGGAAATTCAGACTTTCCTACTTCAATAAATTCATGGTCAAACACTAATAATAGCCTTAATTGTAATTTAGGTGCTTTCAAATTCTCTTTAGAAAACATTACTCCTGTCATTAGTATACCTCAACCATATGTTTGCTTGCCCAACTCTTATCAATTCAATAATTTATCTCAAGGTGGGGATCAATATTTGTGGGATTTTGGGGATGGAAACACCTCAAATCAGTTTGAACCGGCTCATACTTATCAAGATACTGGCTTTTATGAAGTAACTTTAATTGTTTCAGATTCTCTAGGTTGCCTTCAGGAAGATACAGCTGTTATTGTTTTAAATGTTTTCAATGTAAATAATGCAATTATTCAAACTGTTGACACACTTTGTTTTGGCGACACAATCCAACTTAACGCTTCTGGGGGCGCTACATACGCATGGACACCAAGCTACGGACTCTCTAATCCAAACATTGCAAACCCGCTTGCATTCCCAGATTCATCAATTACCTATCAGGTTGTAGCTACAGATAGCTGTGGTGCAGACACTGCGCTAATTACATTAGTTTATGCAATTGAACCCACCTCAATAATGAACGATACTTTAATTTGTCTTGGCGACATTGTTACTTTGAATGCTTATGGGGGTATAAATTATTTATGGTATCCAACAACCGCAATGATCAACCCTGGTAGTCAAACACCAAATATAACTCCAACAGACACTACTTTATATTTTGTAGACATTACTACTAATAACGGCTGCATAATTACAGACAGTGTACAGATTTATGTTGAGAATTCTGCCCCTAACCCAATATTACCTAGTGATACAACTATTTGTGCTGGAGACACCATACAAATAAACATTCTAGGTGTAACTAATGCTACATGGAGTCCTGTCTCTGGATTAGGAGATCCCAATAGCACAACTACTAGTGTTTATCCAACAAGTACAACTACATACAACATTGAGTTTGAAAACACATGTTCTATTGTTACAATGGATTTTTCAGTTACTGTTGTTGGAATATCTTCTCAAGTAGTTGAAGACACTATTATTTGCCCAGGAGATACCGCAACATTGTGGGCTACAAATGGCAGTTCTTATTCATGGAATCCAATTGAAACATTATCCAGTCCAGATAGTAGCAGTACGTTTGCTTTTCCAAATACCTCAACATTATACACGGTCAATGTTCAAAATAATTTAGGATGCTCTATTACTCAAGATGTTTTTGTTGATTTATACGCACTCCCATATGTTAACGCAGGTTATGACCAATTAATAGAATATGGAGATGTAGTTGAATTACAGGGGGAAGCGAACGTCTCTTTTTACTGGGAATCACTAGACAGCATGTCTTGTACCAACTGTCTAAATCCTATTGTATCTCCAGTTATAACATCAGATTATTTTATTTATGTAACTGATGATAACGGTTGTGAAAATAGTGACTCTGTAAAAATAATTCTAGATGGATCTCTTTATGTTCCTAATGCATTTACTCCGGATGGAGATGGCATTAATGATTATTTCGCAATAAAAGGAGAAGAAATCAAATCTTTCGAATTATGGATCTTTAATAGATGGGGTGAATTAATTTATCACACTAACAATATGACAAATTATTGGGATGGAAATTACAAAGGATTACCTAATCAAATTGATGTTTACGTTTGGAGGATAAAATATGAAGACTCCCAAAAAAAATATGGAAATCTAACAGGACATGTAAGTTTAATTCGTTAGTCTTTATCGGTAAATCTAGGATCAGCATCCATAATCTCACCAGAAATCGGACAGGTTCTTAATTTTTCATCATTATAAAACTTTTTGAAAACTGGTAAAAAGTCTTTTTCGATATTAGTTAAATGAAAATACTCTTCATACAAAAGCGCATTTTCTTTATCAGAAAACCACATTAATCCATCGTTATGATGAGGTTTTCTTTTTCTTTCAATAACAAGCCCAATAGAGTCAGCTGGCCTTATAGGTGAGTGAGGGATTTTGGCGGGGAGCAAAAACATTTCACCTTCTTTTATAGGTACTTCAACAGATTTACCATCAACCTGAATTTTTACACAAATATCTCCTTCAACTTGATAAAAAAGCTCCTCTGTTTCATTATAATGATAATCTTTTCTAGCATTAGGCCCAGCAACTACCATAACAATGTAATCCTCAGAAAGAGGATACATGTTTTTATTCGAAACAGGTGGCTTCAACTTGTCTTTATTGTCTTTTATCCATTGATTAAAATTGAAAGGCATTGCTATATCCATAATTTTTTATTTAATAATTTATATACTTATATAAAGTATCTCCTGAACTGCAAAAAACATTGTCAGAAAATGAATTTGTAAAATTATTTTTTGTTACGAAGTAATCGAATTCAATCATTTGATTCCCATAAACTTCGCATTCAATTGTAGTGTCTGCAATTGAGCCTACCATGGTGACAATGTTATTGAAACATGAACCCACATTAGCTCCAATCAAAGTAGTGCTTAAGGTAATTTCATCTTCGTTATTAAAAGGAGTATTATTGGTGATATTTAAAACTAAGTAGCTCGAAGAGTATAATGTAGCATTAATAACATTATTCTCCGATATAGACAGTTGATCTGGATTAATTACTATTTGTTCAGAAAAGCATCCTTGTTTGGTAAATGTTAGCCTATATTCTACAGCATTACTGTTTTGAAAAGAAAAAAAATACTCTCCGTTTAAATTTGTCTCAGTTATTGCAATCTCATCAAAAGAATTCGAAAATGAATTACCTCCAAATGGTTTTATTTCCAGCAACACACTAACTCCTTCGATTGGAAAAGAATTGATTTCATCATAAATTGAACCTGTTAAATCTATCATATTATCAGAATTCTTTTTACAGGAATAAAAAGTCAAAAAACATAATGTTAGAATACAAACCTTATACATATAACAAATATAAAAAAAGGAATGTCAACTTATAACAAGAATTTTTCGCTACTTAATTTAAGCTCTTTATAAAAAGTATTAAACTCAGTATTAAATGAAGACTCATTTTCATAATAGACTTTACGGAATAAATCCATATCAACTCTTAACCCTACTCTTTTACTTATCCCGAAAACAGCACTTTCTATTCCACTGAAATTAGTATAACTATTTAACCAATCATGAGCTCTCATATGAGAAAAAACCATTATTATTTTAGGCGGCATAAAATCAATTCTATTATCTAATTCTAGGTATGTCTCATTAATAAATTCTTTAGTATTTTTCATATAGTATTTACTCCAGTTTTCCCACAAAAGAAAATCGTATAATATATCGCAAACAACACCAGCTAATTTTGGAGCACATTCATAAAACCTTTTTTTGCTCTTTAAACACAAATAATGATTGTCTGTAAAATTATCTATATGTCTATGCAATAGAATTCCTTTTTTTATATCCTCTGGAAAAAGCATGTATTTATTTCCTTTAACACCATCGCCTATGAAATTTCCAAACATAACATCCTTATTAATTCCAGAGAGAATAAGATGCGCCAAATAATTCATGTAAATAAATTAAGTATAAAAAACTGACATTACTGTGTCTGAAAGAGCTAATTCTGATGACTCCCATGAATTATAAATTTCTTTAAATCCAGCTTTTAGTAATGCTGCTTTTGTAGATGGCCCAATTGCAACAACTTTCTGATCAGGATTGACATTATTAAAACAAACAAAAGCATTGACATTACTAGGACTTGTAAAGACCAACAGATCATAGCCTTTAATTTCTTGTTCAACATTTGAAGTCGTATAAGAGATTACTTCAAACTGATTTTCTAATGGAATTTTAGACTGAACAGTCTTTAATGACCTATTAGAAACTGGAAATAATACTTTTTCGTTTAATGCAACTTTAGCGAAACTATCTGCTATTTCTGAAGGAGTTCCTTCTCCAATAAACGCTGAACCTAAACCCATTTTTTTAATGCTCATATTGGTAGCTTTTCCAAAAACAGCAATTTTTTTTGTTTTCAAATACTCAACATGCTTTTTTAAAGACTCAACAGAATTCGATGAGTTAAAGAAAATCCAATCTGTATTAGGAAGTTCTGAAAACTCATTAAAAGATATATTAATTAAAGATTTTCCAAAGACCGAAATATTTTGATTACTTAGATTTTTTTCAAATAAGCTACCCTTATTTAAATCTCTTGAAATAAACACTTTTTCACCCCCTTCTAATTCAGATTTTAAAAGTTGAACAACTTGTTCAGCAGACGAATTTTCTTTGTAAATTCTAAAGGGATGATTTTGGTTAGGTTTTAAAATAGACACCCATATTTTAGTTGTATTGCTATCTTTTTCACAATAAACTCCTAAAGGAAGTTGACAGCCACCATTAAAAAGATTTAATATTTTTCTTTCTACTTTAATCGTCTCTTGAGTAGATGAAGAATTTATTTTATTTAAAATCTTTTTCATTGAGTAATCACCTTCTCTAATTTGCAACCCTAAAACACCTTGAGCTGGTGCTGGTATAAACCATTTTTTTGGCAAACATTCAACTTGTAAATCAGAAACATCTAAATTCAATCTACTAACTCCTGCTTTAGCTAAAAGAATAGCATCATAATTACCATTTCTTAATTTTTGTATTCTTGTTGGAACATTACCTCTAAGATCTTTGATTTGGAGGTCTTCTCGAAATAGTAAGATCTGACTCTTTCTTCTTGATGAAGAAGTTCCAACAACAGCATTCTCTTTTAATCCCCAAAATTTTGAACTATCAAAAGATTCTTTTCTAATCAACAACAATTCTGAAGGATCTTCTCTTTCTGAAACAGCTGCAATAATTAAACCTTCAGGCGGATTTGTTTCTAAATCTTTATGGGAATGTACAGCAAGATCAATTTCTTTATTTAGTAATGCATCTTCAATTTCTTTAGTAAAAAATCCCTTGCCTTCTAATTTATCAAAACTAAGGTGTTGAATTTTATCTCCTCTAGTCTTAATAATTTTAATTATCGATTGAACGCCTAATTCTTTAAGCTGACTTTGAACATGATTAGCCTGCCAAAGAGCAAGGTCACTGCCTCTTGAACCGATGGTTATTGGATTTATCATTGAACTACTTTACATTTTGCTTCAGCAAAATCTCTTTAGCCATTTTCATGGGCACACTTATGTACTTTTTCTCTAAATATGTTACAAATTTATCCAACACATCTCTGGATTCATTATCTAACCCTTCTAAGTCTTTAGCAAAAACTTCTGTATAAGCTTTGGAAGTAATGTTTTTAATAGTTGTGGGTACTTCACTCATGGCGCGTTCCAATTTACGCTCCTTTTCAACTTCTATAAATTCTTTAAGCTTATTATTTAGAATTTTTTGACATTTTGATATTTCTTTAGCTCTCTTTGCAAGATTTTCATTTGCCATCATTTTTAAATCTTTAATAGCAATAATCTCAACGTTGTGTTTTTCAGCAATCTTTTCATCAAAATCAGCAGGCAAAGCTAAATCAATTACAATTTTTTTACTTAAATCCTTACCAATAATTTCAGCATATTTTTCTTCGCTAAATATAACTGATGAAGCTCCTGTACAAGTAATGATCACATCAAATTCAGCTTGATGATTAGACAAATCATTTAATTTTTTTATTGAAGCTTTTAAATTTATTTTTTTAAGTAGCTCTCTTGCATTATGCTCAGAACGATTGAAGATTGTAAAGTTTTCATAACCATGCTTACTTAAAAACTTTAACATAGTTGTTATTGTTTTACCTGCACCTACTATGAGAAAATTAGCATCTTTTTTAATGTTTTTCTCAATTAGTTTATGATAAGCAAGAGAAACTACAGAAACAGGGTTTTTAGAGATGTCACTTTCTGTATATACTTTCTTAGCTACTTGAATTGTATGTTGAGACAATAAACGAATAACGTCACCTGTAATTCCAAATTCTTTGCATTTTTCATATGCCTTACGAACTTGAGTTATTATTTCTCTTTCGCCAATAACCAATGAGTCTAGAGATGATGCTACTCTAAAAATATGTTGTACAGCTGCTTCACCCTGAAAAACTTCTGCCATCTCAATGGCTTTCCAAATCTGTATATCATCCCATGAAGTATCAAAAGCATTAAAGAAATTGTATAAAAATTCTTTATTTACAATCTGATCAGAAGTGAAAATAAGTTCAACTCTATTACAAGTTGACAGATACATCAGTTCATTTAAACCTAAATTAAGTTTAAGGTTAACTAATCTTTCTTTTAGAACCGCATCTTCAATATGGAATTTCCCTATTTCGTCTAATTCAACATTGTTGTGCGTAAAAGCTAATGTATGTAGTCTCTTCAATTAAGCTAAATATAATACTGCAAATTAATAAAGTAGACTTCAAAGTTTTGTCATTAAATTGTCATTGAATAACAGAAAACACTAATTTGACAACAACTTTTAAACAAGAACTTAATATTAGTATTTTTATGCTTTAAAATTTGGAACAAAATGAAATACGATAAAATCGAATCTTCTCTATATATTCAAAACAGAAAAAATTTTACAAGTCATCTTAAAAAAGGTGGTTTAGCTATTTTCAACTCAAATGATATTTTTTCCACAAGTGCAGATAGCACATTACCCTTTGTTCAACACAGAGACATTCTTCATCTTTCTGGAGTTGATCAAGAAGAAAGCTTGCTTGTTATTTTTCCAGATTGTCATGAGCAAAAACACAAAGAGATCTTATTCCTTAAAGAAACTAGTGATTTAATTGCAATTTGGGAGGGAGAAAAATTAACTAAAGAAAAAGCATTTGAAACATCAGGAATTAAAACAGTTTATTGGTTAGATCAATTTGAAACAGTTTTAAACACCCTTTTAGCAGAATGTGCTTGTGTTTATTTAAACTCTAATGAGCACACAAGAGCTAATACAGAAGCCGAAAACAGAGAAGATCGATTTATAAAGGATTTTAAAATTAAATACCCCAATCATCAAATTGAAAGAAGTGCTCCTATTATGCATCAAATAAGGTCTATTAAAGATCCTATTGAAATTGCTTTAATGAAAAAAGCATGTGATATAACTGAAAAAGGGTTAAGGCGAATTTTAAGCTTCACAAAACCTGGTGTAATGGAATATAATTTAGAAGCTGAACTAATGCATGAGTTTTTAAACAACAGATCTAGAGGGTTTGCATATACTCCTATAATTGCATCTGGTAAATCTGCATGTGTTTTGCATTATATCGAAAACAATAAACAGTGTAAAGATGGTGATGTAATACTTATGGATTTTGGTGCAGAGTATGCGAATTACGCATCAGACCTTACTCGTTGTATACCGGTAAATGGAAAATTTACTACTAGACAAAAAGAGGTTTACAATGCTGTACTTCATGTGAAAAATGAGGCTACAAAATTATTGATTCCAGGAACGATGCTTAAAGATTACCACATTCAAGTTGGTGCATTAATGGAAGAACAATTGGTGAATCTTGGTTTAATTTCATTACAAGATATTAAAAATGCTGATGATAGCTGGCCAGCATATAAAAAGTATTTCATGCATGGAACGTCCCATTTCATTGGATTAGACACCCATGATGTAGGCTTATGGAATTTGCCAATTAAAGCTAACATGGCCTTTACAGTTGAGCCTGGAATATACATTCCAGAAGAGAATCTTGGAATAAGACTAGAAGATGATGTAGTTGTTCAAAAAAGTGGAAATCCGTTAAACTTAATGGCTACAATTCCAATTGAGACACAAGAAATAGAAGAATTAATGAATTCATAAAATATGTCTGGAAAAAATAAAGAACTTAAAAGTAAAGTTGCAGCATCTCATTTAGGTGGAGGTCAAGAAAGAATAGATGCTCAGCATAAGAAAGGTAAACTTACCGCAAGAGAAAGAATTGATTTATTATTAGACGACCAATCTTTTGAAGAAATTGGTGGGCTAGTAACTCATCGGTCTACAAATTTCGGACTAGAGAAAAAGAAATTTCTTGGTGATGGTGTGGTTACAGGGTATGGGCTTGTAAATGGAAGATTAACTTATGTTTTCTCACAAGATTTTACTGTTTTAGGAGGTTCATTAGCCGAAGCACATGCGGAGAAAATATGTAAAGTAATGGATCTTGCTCTTAAAAACGGAGCTCCTATTATAGGGCTCAATGATTCTGGTGGTGCTCGTATACAAGAAGGAGTTGTTTCATTAGGGGGTTATGCAGACATCTTTTTTAAAAACACCATGTCTTCTGGTGTAATCCCACAAATTTCTGCCATTATGGGTCCTTGTGCAGGTGGAGCTGTATATTCTCCTGCATTAACAGATTTTATCTTAATGGTTGAAAACACTTCCTATATGTTTGTTACAGGTCCTGGAGTTGTTAAAACAGTGACAAACGAAGAAGTAAGCGCTGAAGAACTTGGTGGAGCTGAAACGCACAGCACAAAATCTGGAGTCACGCATTTTGCTTTAAAGAATGAACTTGAAGCAATAAATCACATCAAAAAATTGCTTTCATATATTCCTCAAAATTGTGAGGAAATGCCAACAATTGTTGACTATGAATTTCAAAACGAAAAAAGAGAAGAATTAAATTCTATAATCCCTGAAAACCCTAATCAACCTTACGACATTCGTTCTGTAATTAGCGAAGTTGCAGACCAGGATACTTTTTTTGAAGTGCACAAAAATTATGCAGATAATATTGTGGTTGGATTCTGTCGATTAGCTGGTCGATCTATTGGAATAGTTGCCAATCAACCAGCTGTTCTTGCTGGAGTTTTAGATGTTGAATCATCAAAAAAAGGTGCTCGTTTTGTCCGGTTTTGTGATGCTTTCAATATTCCATTATTAGTATTTGAAGACGTTCCTGGTTTTTTACCTGGAACCGATCAGGAATGGAACGCTATTATCACTAATGGTGCTAAATTACTTTATGCGTTTAGCGAAGCTACAGTTCCAAGAGTTACAGTAATTACTAGAAAAGCATATGGTGGTGCTTACGATGTAATGAATTCTAAACACATTGGTGCCGATATGAATTACGCTTGGCCAACAGCTGAAATTGCTGTAATGGGAGCAAAAGGGGCTGCTGAAATAATTTTTAAGAAAGAAATTAATTCAGCTGAAAATCCTAAAGAAAAATTAGAAGAAAAACAAAATGAATACGCAACACTTTTTGCAAACCCTTACAATGCTGCTGCAAGAGGTTATATTGATGAAGTTATTGAACCCTATCAAACAAGAAAAAAACTAATTAGGGCTTTTAAAATGTTAGAGAACAAAGTTGCGAAACTTCCTAAAAAGAAGCACGGTAACATTCCGCTCTAAATACTGTTAAATACTGTTAACATATTCCACTTCTTATATACTCTTATTAAATTTGAAATAAGCAGTTGAAAAAAGAAAAGAATTACATCGTATTTATTATCGTTGTTACAACGATAGCACTTTTGGGGCTAACCTCTTTTCAGGCCTATTGGATAAACAGTGCGTTAAAACAGAGAAAAATTCAAATTAAAGAACAGGTTCAAAATTCTTTAAACGAAATAGTAAACAGAATTGAAAAGTTTGAAACAATAAAAAAAGCAGAAAGGTCTGGTAAATTAAATAAAATCCTAGGCGAAACAAACCCAAATTTAATTGGCGAACTTTCACAAGACATTCACCTTCAAGATAGCATTGTAAAAAAACTAAACAAGTATTTAAAAACAGGCATTGAAAAAGACCACCCTCAAAGTAAATCTTTTGTGAAAGATTTGCTATCGCTAGATTTTTTTGCTGATTTTGAAGATCGGCTTTCTCAGTCAGATTTAGAAACTATAATTTTTCAAACTTTTAAAAAAAATAACTTTCCAGACAAATTAGAGTATGCTTTATTTGGTCAAAAAGGTGAGCTTATTTACTCCAACACTATTGACTCTACTTTATTAAAGTCATTAAAGGTATCAAAGCATCAAACACAACTCTTTCCAGATGATTTTTTCAATTCAGAAATTAAGCTTCACATTTTAATCCCAAACGAAACATCATTTGCCTTAAAATCGATATGGGTGATGTTATTATTATCTTTTGTTTTTTTAGTAATAATAGTCTCCGCTTTTTACTATAACATCTCAGTCATTTACAAACAAAAGAAAGTTTCAATTATAAAGAATGACTTTATAAACAACATGACTCACGAACTAAAAACTCCAATTTCAACCATTTCATTAGCATGTGAGGCTCTTAACGATAAAGATTTATCTAGCTCAATTGAGAATAGAAATAAATTCATTCAAACAATAAAAGATGAAAACATTAGATTAGGAAATCTTGTGGAGAATGTATTACAAAGTGCTACAGTAGAAAAAGAAAGTTTAACTATAAAATCAGAGCTCATTAATCTTCACAGTTTAATTGAAAAATCTCTGAAAAACAACAAACTTCAAGTTAACAACAAAAATGGAGTTATAAATTTGAAATTAAGTGCAAACAATACACTTATTGAAGGGGATAAAATTCATTTAATAAATGTTTTTTCCAACCTTATTGATAATGCATTGAAATATTCTGTTAATACTCCAATTATTCATATAAGTACAGAAGATGTTATTAACGGAATTGTGATTAAAATAAAAGACAATGGCATAGGAATTGCGAAAGACTTTCATGTAAAAGTGTTTGATAAATTATTTAGAATTCCTACGGGTGACAGACACGATGTTAAAGGTTTTGGATTAGGTCTAAGCTATGTTAAATCCATTATTGAAAAACACAATGGAACAATTAAAGTTGAAAGTCAAATAGGAAAAGGAAGTACATTTATTGTTCAGCTTGAAGCTGCAAAAGAATATTAACTATGAAAAAAAATCTTAAAATATTACTTGTAGAAGATGATCCAAATTTAGGTTCACTTTTGTCTGATTATTTAAATGCTAAAGGTCACTTATGTGTTTTAAGGAACAACGGGGAAGAAGGATATAAAAGTTTTGTAAATGAATCTTTTGATTTTGTAATTCTTGATGTTATGATGCCAATAAAAGATGGGTTTTCTCTAGCAAAAGACATTAGAGGTATTGACAAAGAAATTCCTTTATTATTTTTAACAGCTAAATCCTTAAGCGAAGATAAATTAAAGGGCTTTGAGGCAGGAGCAGATGATTACATGACCAAACCATTTAGCATGGAAGAACTTTTAGCCAGAATAAATGCTATTTTAAGAAGATCATCATCAAATTCTCAAGAATTAAATTCTGAATTCTCTATTGGCATATTCACTTTTAACGCAAAAATACAATTGCTTAAAGGTGGTGTTAAAGAACAAAAATTAACAACAAAAGAAAGTGATTTATTAAAACTTCTCTGCAAAAACACAAACACCATACTCGAAAGAAATCATGCTCTTAAAGCTGTTTGGGGTGATGATAATTACTTTAACGGAAGAAGTATGGATGTTTACATTGCAAAATTGAGAAAATATCTAAAGGAAGACGCTACAATTCAGATAATAAATGTACACGGAAAAGGTTTTAAGCTACTGATTAACAGCTAGGGAAAACCTTTAATCATTCAATTAAAGCCTTTGCTACATTATGTTTTCAATTTAACCTCTTTGGCTTTTTTATTGCAGTTTATTTTTCATCGCAACTTAAAAAAACAAAAAGATGGAAAAGAAAAAATCAAAATTAGCAAATCAAGAAAAAAACAAATCAATTTATGTAATAATTGGTTTATCACTATCAATGGCATTTGCGCTTGAATGGCTAGAATGGGAAAACAACAAAGTTCATCAAGATATAATTAAAAGCTCTATGCTTTGTTCTTTAATTGATGAAGAACCGGTAATAGAATTTAAACCCAAATCAATTGCAATTCCACCAAAGCCAAAGCCAGTAGTTTCGGAACCAGTAGTTGTCGAAATTGATCCTAATGTGATAATTGAAAAACCAATAGAAAAACAAATCATTGTACCAACAATTAATATAAAGAATGAATTCTTAAATGACCCAACAGATGAAGAACCGGTAGTAATTGAAAACCTCACTTATGATTATGCTCAAACAATGCCTTCATTTCCAGGTGGGGATCCAGCATTGTTAAAATATTTAAATGAAAACACTGAATACCCAGAAATATCAAGATCAAGAGGGTCGCAAGAAAAAATTTATGTTTCTTTCGTTGTAGAAAAAGATGGTTCTATAACGAATGTTAAAGTGATAAAAGGCAAAGATGTTCAACTTAAGAGAGAAAGCATAAGAGTAATTAAATCAATGCCTAAGTGGATTCCGGGTAAAAACATGAACAGAAAGGTAAGAGTTCGTCAAGTTCTTCCAATAAAATTTATCCTAATGAATTAAAGAGATTTCGTTCTTCCTCCATCAACTGGAAGATTAATACCGTTGATGTAGCTAGCCGCTGGTGAAGCTAAAAAAGCTACAGCATTGGCAATTTCCTGAGGTTCTGCTATTCTTTTAAGTGGGACCTCATTCTGCATGGTATTAAGCACCTCTTCTGCAGAAGAATTTATCTTTTTAGCTTTATTTTCTATAATGGAATTTAACCTAGCAGTATTCGTTGCTCCAGGCAAAACATTATTAACAGTAATATTAAACTGTCCAAGCTCATTTGCGAGTGTTTTTGCCCAGCTAGCAACTGCTCCTCTTATGGTATTAGACACACCTAACCCATTTAATGGTTGCTTTACTGAAGTTGAAATAATATTAATTATCCTACCATAATTTGCTGCTTTCATGCCTTCAATAACTTCTTGCACCATTCCATGATAACTTATAAGATGGAGATTCATAGCACTTAAGAATTCAGCAGAATCAGCAGTTACAATTGGTCCACCAGGAGGGCCACCAGTATTATTAATTAATATGTGAATTGGATTCTCATTGCAGTATAATGCAACGGCATTTTTAACTTGTTCAGGGAAAGAAAAATCAGCAACAACATAGCTGTGGTGTTGGTCATTGTTTTGTGGCAATTCTTTCACAAGAGCATCTAATTTTTGCTTGTTTCTTGCCATTAAAATAACATTTGCACCCATATCAGCTAATTCCAATGCTGATGACCATCCGATACCCTGTGTGCTGCCACAAACCAAAGCTGTTTTCCCTGTTAAATTAAAATCCATATTTATTTTTATTTTATTTCTGCAATATTAATATTTAATCTAAACATAAACATCAACTTAAAATAAAGTTTGAATTTAATATTAATTTACCTACTTTTATTCCCCTTCTGATCTTTAAAATATTAAAAACCAAAATAATATACTATGAAAAAACATTTATCTATTTTTTTAATGCTGTTTTTCTTTCTATGGCAAGGCTTAGGATTTTCTCAATGTGACCATACCTTTACAATGATGGATGATTGGGGCGATGGTTGGAACGGAGCTACTGTTGATATAACAGTTAACGGTACTGCTGTTGTTACAGGAGCTACTGCTGCGCCTGGTGCTGGTGGTGGAAATCTTTCTACTGAAGACCTTTTATTCGCTGCATCAACTGGCGATGTTATCGCTTTATCCAATTGGGTGTCAGGTTCTTTTGATGGTGAAGTAACCTGGGAAATTAAAGATGGGGATGGTATAGTTATTGCTTCTGGTATTCATGGAGATCTTCCTTCTGTTACAGGTTATTGCGCTCCTCCTCCAGTTTGTAATCATACTTTTAGAATGATGGATGATTGGGGTGATGGTTGGAACGGAGCTACTGTTGATGTAACTGTTAATGGAGCTGCTGTTATTACGGGAGCTACAGCTGCTGCTGGTGCTGGTGGTGGAAATCTTTCTACTGAAGACCTTTTATTTTCCGCAGCATCAGCTGATGTTATCGCTTTATCAAATTGGGTGTCAGGTTCTTTTGATGGTGAAGTAACTTGGGAAATTCTTGATGGTGGCGGTGTCGTTATTGCTTCTGGGGTTCATGGAGATACTCCTTCAGTTACGGGGAATTGCCCGTCTTGTGGAACTCCATCAAGTTTAACAGCAGCTAACATCACTACAACAGATGCAGACTTAGGTTGGACCGCTGGTGGAACTGAAACACAATGGAATGTTGAATACGGAGCAAATGGATTTACACTTGGAACAGGTACTTTATCTTCTTCAGTAACAACTAATCCTTATTCAATTACAGGTTTAAATTCTAGCACATCTTATGATTTTTATGTACAAGCTGATTGCGGTGGAGCAGGAACAAGTTCTTGGGCTGGTCCATTTACTTTTACTACAAGCTTTGCATGTCCTGCTGGTGCTGAATGTGCCACATTATCTTCTGATGTATCAACAGATATTGGTTTTACAGTTTTAGGTGGGGCATCTACATGTCCCGGTTCACTTTCTGTTACAATACCTGCCGGTGATGTAATTGATAGTGTTACAACTTTTTATGACATGACTGCAGCTAGTGGAGCGTACATGTCAGAACAACGCTCATGGTTATATTCTCCCACAATTAGTGCTGGAGAAGCCGCTGTGGCTAGCGGAACAGGTTTTACAGGCGGAACTTTATCATATAACAGATCGACTATATCATTTGCTAACGCAGCCTCAGGAACTGTAGATTTTGAATTACACGCTGGTAGAACTTGGGGTGGCACTGGTTGTGACAATGTTTATAATAAAGTAGATGCTGGAACATGGACTATTGTTGTGTACCATAGTTTAGCTCCTTCTTGTTTTGACCCAACTGCTTTAAACGTTACGGGTCTAACAGCAACAGATGCTAATTTAGGTTGGACTGCTGGTGGAACAGAAACTATTTGGAATGTTGAGTACGGTCCTACTGGATATACTCCGGGCACAGGAACATTATTAAATGGTGTAACAACAAATCCATTAAGTATAACTGGCCTAACAGCAACTAATTCTTATGACTTCTATGTACAAGCCGATTGTGGCAGTTCAGTTAGTAATAGAGTTGGTCCTTACACATTTACAACTCCTTGTAATGCGGTATCCGCAATGCCTTACGTTCAAGATTTTGATGCGTTAACTCCAAACAATGCTGCTTTATCTGGCTGTCAAGCTGCAGATAACATTACAGATTGTTGGTTTAATGACCTAGCTAATACAAATAATTGGGTTGCAAGAAGTGCAGCAACAGGATCTACTGGTACAGGCCCTTCAGCCGATCATACTGGTGGAGGTAATTATGCTTTTCTTGAGACTAGTGGTTGTAATGGTGTAACCAGTTATTTACACAGTGTAGGAATGGACATTTCAGCATTAACAAGTCCTGAAATGCGATTTTGGTATCATTTATATGGAACAGACATGGGTTCACTAACTGTTGAAGTATCAACAGATGCAGGTGCTACTTGGTCTGGAAGTTTATGGAATCAAGCTGGTGACCAAGGAGATCAGTGGAGAGAGGTAACTGTAGATCTTTCTACTTACGTTGGAGCTACAAATTTAATAGTTCGTTTTGAAGGTATTTCCGGAATCGGATTTACGTCTGACATGGCTATCGATGATTTCTTAATTCAAGAAGCTCCTTCTTGTCCAGATCCTTTAGCGTTAACTATTTCAAACATAACCGGCACAAGTGCAGATGCAAATTGGTTAGCTGGCGGAACAGAAACAGCTTGGAATTTTGAATACGGACCTAGTGGTTATGTTCAAGGTTCTGGTACTTATACAGGAGCTTTATCAACAACTAGTAACAACATTTCTGGATTATCAAGTAACTCATCTTATGATGTTTATGTACAGGCAGATTGCGGTACTGATTCAAGTATATGGGTTGGGCCAATATCTTTCACCACCTTGATTCAAGGTGCGGTTGGAGTTACTTGCTCTTCTGGCTCTGCTGGGTTCGCTCTTGATGATGACTTAGAAGGAAATATCGGTTGGACTGGAGATCTTGGACCAGGAAACGGATTATGGAATTTCGGCTCCGGTGGAACAGGCTCCGGTGGAACAGGCCCTTCTGCAGCACATAGTAATTTGGGGTATGTTTATTTTGAAGGCTCTACAGGTGGTTTAGATACCGCTTCAATTGTTAGTCCTGCAATAGACCTTACGGCTGCTACATCAGATGCTGAATTATCTTTCTGGATGCACGCTTATGGTGCTGATATGGGAGAATTAGCCGTAAGTGTAGGAACTTCTCCAACAGGCCCTTTTAATGTTGTGTTTTTACAATCTGGACCTTTACAAACTTTAGACACTGATCCATGGACTAATGTTGGTGTTAATTTAGGCGCATATGTAGGTCAAACAATTTACCTGCAATTAACATTTTACAGATTAAATACTGGTTTCACAACTGATATGGCAATTGATTTAATTCAAGTTGAATCTTGTTTTTCTTGTGTTGCTCCTTCAAACTTAATGGCTTCAAACTTAACTACAACATCAGCTGATATTTCATGGACTGCTGGTGGAAGTGAGACTTCTTGGAATGTTGTAACAGACACTGTTGGATTCAATCCTTATGCTGCAACTAATATTGTGGCAGCTAATGATTCTCTGTCAGTTTCAGGATTAACACTCAACACTTGTTATGAGTTCTATGTACAGGCTGACTGTGGTGGAGGTGATACAAGCGCATGGGTTGGTCCTTATTCATTCTGCACAC
>CALSPA010000004.1 GCA_943788115.1 uncultured Flavobacteriales bacterium | reverse complement strand
TTTTCTCTCTATTAACCAACTCCCAAGCTGTAAAAAAAACATATTTTGCGGTATTGTGAAGCTTGTCAAAATTAATTTTTTCTATATCATCTGTTGGTTTATGGTAATCGCGATGAATACCACTAAAATAAAAAATGACCGGAATGTTGTTTTTTGCAAAATTATAATGGTCGGATCTATAATAAAAATTATTTGGATCATCTTCAGAATTAAATGTATAATCTAAATCAATGCCAATGAACTTATCGTTGACCATTTCGTTAATATTGTGCAGCTCTTTGCTTATTTTATCAGAACCAATTAGATAAATGTAATTAATGTCTGTGTGAACAGTATCAATCCTGCCAACCATGTCAATATTTAAATCAGCTATTGTATTTTTTAATGGGAAAACTGGGTTTTCGGTATAATATCGAGAGCCAAAAAGACCTTTTTCTTCTCCGGAAACAGCAAGAAAAAGAATACTTCTTTTATTTGTGAAACCATTCTTCTTTGCCTCTATAAAGGCTTTAGCAACAGACATTAAACTAACGGTTCCCGAACCGTCATCATCTGCACCATTGCATATTTCACCATTGTCATAACCAATATGATCATAATGTGCTGAAACAACGAGAACCTCATCTTTATATTCACCACCTTCAATATAACCTAAAACGTTTTCTGCTTCGGCTAAATAATTAATATCAACCGTAAAACTAACTTTGTTAGCTGTCTTAAATAAACGATTAAATAGTTGTTGAGAAACACAAAAATTTGGTATCATGTTGCTTTGGGCCAATACATCTTTGTGCATTTTCATCTGTGGATTCAATAAAAATGGCGCTATTCTTTCTATTGAAGAACCGTAATCGTTTTTTATTGTTATTACCGCTAAAGCACCTTTTTCTGTGGCTAAGTTTTTGTTTTTTTCTCCAACTTTGCCAGCCCTTAGAGATAGTGGCTGACAACTGGAACGCCCTCATTGATAATAACAACTTTATTCTTTACATCAACATTTAAATAGTCGTTGTAATCACCATCAATAATTCCGTAACCCACACTCACAACGTTAATATCACTAAAAGACGTGTCTTTAGTGTTTCCAAATAAATAAAAATCTTTAATAATTTCTAGCGTGTCGTTATCAACAACTAGAGAGGCTCTTTTAAAGTCAGAAATACCAACACTAAATTTTTGAAAATACTTGGTTTATGAGAGCGGTGGAACGGAATATTATTACTTATAAAAAAGTTTCTTATAAAGTCTGCCGCCTTTTTTTGTCCCGGCTTTGTGGTTTCTCTTCCCTCTAAAGAATCCGCAGACAAAACACTAAGGTTATTAAAAAGCTCATCTTTAGTAATAAAACGGGCGTATTCTTTTGCCTTGTTGAAGTCTGCTTCTAAAAAAACTGGTTTGGTTTTTCTAAATAAAGAACATCCACAACAAAGAATTATTAGAGTTGGAATTAAAAAGCTTTTTGTTAAACACAGTTTATTTTATTAACTCTTCTTAAGTGTCTTCCCCCTTCAAAGTCGGTGCCTATAAAAGCTTCAACAATTTCGAAAGCTTCATTTTCAGAGACAAATCTTGCTGGTAAAGAAACCACGTTAGCATCGTTGTGTTGTTTAGCAAGTACCGCTATCTCTTTATTCCAGCAAACAGCAGCCCTTATGTTGCTGTGTTTGTTTGCGGCCATGCTAATTCCATTGGCGCTTCCACAAATTAAAATACCCATTGAAACATTATTATCAAGTAAATTTGTAACAAGCTTGTGAGCAAAATCAGGGTAATCTACACTGTCTTCTGAATGTGGACCTAAATCGTTAACTTCATGTGATTTTGTTAAAAAATTTATTATACTTTTTTTTAATTTAAAACCCGCATGATCTGAACTAATATTAATTTTCATTTATATTTTATTAACTATAAAGCAAAAATAAACTTTAATATGTTGTTAGTTATTTTTTATAATACTTTTTGTTTTTTTCAGTTATTTAAATAAGCAAAATTATTATTATACAAACCCCTTTTTATTTATTATTACTTTTAAGCAACATACTCACAAATTATCAACCAAAAAAATGATCATATCAAAAATAAGTTATTCACTTTTGATACTATTAATATAGTTTTTTATACTTGTTTATAACTTACTAAAAGCCTTATGATTCAATTAATTAAACTAAAAATAATTGTTAACTATTTGTTAGTATTATTTAATATATGACTCTTACAATAAAATATATATTTAGTTATAAACCGTTTCAACAAGCTAATAAGAGTAATAAAATTTATTTAAATCTTTTCTTAATATTATTATTTAGTGTTAATAAGATAAATAGTCAAGTAACTAAATTTTATTTTCAAGACAGTACAATAAGCAGTGAAGGAGTTTTAATAGATGGTAAACCTGATGGTTACTGGAATACTTATTATGAAAACTCAAATTTAAAATCAGAAGGAAATAGAAAAAAATTTCTTTTAGATAGCACCTGGAAATTTTACTATTTAAATGGTAGAATAAACAAAGTAATTAACTATAAGGAAAGTAAAAAAGATGGCGTATTTATATTTTTTAATAAAAACGGTACGTTGATTGAAAAAACAAATTATAAGAATAATTATAAAAATGGTTTTTCTGAAATATATACAGCTAATGAAAATGATGATTCGGTTTTTTTAAAAGAAAAGAATAATTACTCAAATGGAGTATTAGATGCTTTTTGTTATGAATATGATTCATTAAATAATGTTATTACAATAAAAAAATTTAATAAGGGAATGTTATTGTTTAAAGAGCAAATAAATAGGTATGATGATCAATTAAAAAAACACGGAAAATGGAAAAGTTTTCATACTAACGGTAAAGTAAAATGGGAAGGCGCTTATGTTCATGGAAGATTAGAAGGGAAGATAAAAGAATATAACACAAAAGGAGGAATTAAGAATATTGACTCTTATACTAACGGACAACCAACATTAGAAAAAGACCCCATTCTTTTTAAATTAAATAAGCAAATTAATGCTGATGGTTCTATTGAAGAAGGCATGGTAATAAATAATAAAAAAGAAGGAACTTTTAGAGTATACGATAAAGATGGTTTATTATTAGTATGTAACAATTTTAAAAACAATGTTAAGCTTTCTTCCGGTCTAGTTGATTCATTAAATTTAAAAATAGGAAAATGGGAATATTTTTATAGAAATGGAAAAATTAAAGCTCTTGGAAATTATGTTAAAGATATTCAAGATGGACTTTGGGTTTATTATTTTACTAATGATAGTATACAACAAAAAGGAAGATATAACATAGGCAAACCAGAAGGTAAATGGTTTTGGTGGTACAAAAATGGAGAATTACATAGAAAAGAAAATTTTGTAAAAGGAAAAGAATCTGGGGAAATTATTGAATATGATACAATAGGAAATATAATTACAAATGGATTATATTTAGAAGGTAAAAAAGAAGGTAGTTGGTATTATTTTATTAATGATTTTAAGGAAGAAGGTTCTTTTGTAGATGATTTAAAAAATGGAGAATGGAAATCAACTTACAGTAATGGTAAACTATCTTTTGAAGGAAAATATATTAATGGTATTCCAATTGAAAAACACACTACTTACCATTCTAATGGAAAAATTAAATATACTGGATCATACTCAAATGGAAAAAAAAATGGAGAATGGAAAAAATATAATTTTGAGGGAGAAGTTATTTTAACAATTGTTTATAAAAATGGTCAAGAATTTAAAATAGATGGGATTAAAGTAAAGAGAAAAAAATAATATGAGTAAAAAGTACTTTCATACTTTTTTTAGTGCAAGAAAAAATGCTTTCTGTTTATTAAATTCAGAAAATATAATTGTGGAACTAAATAAATCGTTTTTTAACTTACTAAGTAAAGGTAATTTTAAAAAAGAAAATTTTATAGAAAAAGAATATTTTTCAACTAAAATACATAGTATTTCTGATGAAGAAAATGTTAAAACGGCACTAAAGGAAAAAACGGAATGGTCTAAAATTATCCATCTTATTGGAATAGATAAAAAAATAAATCCTTATAGGATTAAAACATGTAATATAAATATTGAAGATATTAAGTATAATTTAATTGAGTTAGAAATTCAACAAAAAAAACAAACTGCAGATGCTATTGAAGAGTTAGAAGTAGAAATTCTTCAACATTTTAAAACACAATCTAAACTTAAACAAACAGAACAAATAACAAGGAATATTTTTGATAGTTCTTTAGATATTATTTTCGCATCAGATAACAAAGAAAAAATAACAGAATTTAGCCCTTCAGCTTACAAAGTCTTTGAATACGAAAAAGATGAAATAAATAAAATAAAAATAAAACAACTTTTTGCTGATACTAGTCAATACAAATCTATAATTAATGAACTTGATGAAAAAGGTTTTTTTAGTGGTGAAGTTTTACATATTAAAAAAAATGGAGATGTCTTTGTTTCTTACATATCAGCATCAAGAATTATAAATGAACTAGGAGAAAAACTGGGATACATGGGTATTTCAAGAGATATTTCAGAAATTAAAAAGGCAGAGATTAAAATTATTGAAAGCGAAAAAAGGTACAGAGAATTGTTTATTAATCTTTCAGATGCAATTATAATAGTAAATGAGAATAATGATATTATAGAAATGAACCCAGAAGCATCAAACTTATTTGGACTTCAACTTAAAAAAGATAGAGTAATTAATCTATATGATTTTATTGAAAAAAAGGACATAAAAAAAACACGATTAAAATCTAAAGAACTTAGAGAAACAGGAGCAATTAAGGGTTTAGAAATTGATATTATTGATGCAAGAGCTCAAAAAAAAACAGTTGAATTATCAAGCAATGCTGTTTATGTAGAAGGTGTTTTTAAAGGATCAAGAGATATTTTAAGAGATATTACTGAGAAAAAAATTATTAATGATGAACTAAGAGGTTCTCTGAAAGAAAAAGAGGTGTTATTAAAAGAAGTACATCATCGTGTAAAGAATAATTTACAAGTAATTTCTAGTATACTTAACCTACAATCTTCTTATGTAGATGATAAAAAAACGTTAGATATATTAAGGGAAAGTCAAAATCGAGTTAAGTCGATGTCATTTATTCATGAAAATCTTTATAGAACAAAAGATTTTAATAAAATTGACTTTACAGAGTATATAGAGAATTTAACTAAAAGTATGATTCATTCTTATCAATATTCTGAAAATAATATATCATTAATATTAGATTTAGACGATGTGTTGCTAACGATGGATCTTTCTATACCTTGTGGATTAATAATTAATGAACTTCTTTCTAATGCACTTAAATATGCTTTTCCAAACAAAAAAACAGGATCTATTTTCATAAGTGTTAAGAAACAATCAAACAAAAGAATTCAAATTATTGTTGAAGACAATGGTGTAGGATATACTAAAGGACTTGATTCTGAAAATGAAGGATCTTTAGGAATGTTATTAGTAAGAACGCTAATAGAACAAATTGATGGTAATATTGAGTTGTTAAAACATAAAGGAACAAAATATTTAATTACTTTTGATAGATAATTGGTTATTTTTAATAGATTAATGTCATATATTAACATATAAATAAAATTTATATCTAAAATGGGAAAGGTTAAAGTTTTAGTTGTTGAGGATGAAAGTATTGTTGCTAAAGACATTCAATTAAGCTTGAAAAGACTAGGGTATAAGGTTTTAGGAATTTCAAATAGTGGAGAGGGTGCTATTAAATCTGCAAGAGACTTAAGTCCAGATATAATAATTATGGATATTATGCTTAAAGGGGATATAAACGGCATAGAAGCATCAGAAAAAATAAGAAAAGAGCAAAACATACCCATTATTTTTTTAACAGCCTATGCTGATGAAAACACCTTGTCAAAAGCAAAAATTACAGAACCTTACGCATACATAATAAAACCATATAAAGAAATAGATTTACACACCTCAATAGAGATGGCTCTTTATAAACACGGAAAAGAGTTGGAAATTTTGAAAGAAAGAGACATGTTGTATAACATTGTAGAAAACAAAGATAACGCAGATTATATTTTTGTTAAAAGTAAATCAAGACTCATTAAGTTAAAAACTAACGATGTGCTTTATATTGAGGCATTAAAAGATTATGTGGTAATTAATACCTCATCAACTAGATATACAATCCACTCAACAATGAAAGACATCCAAAAAAAGATGCCCGAGGATAAATTTCTTCGAGTTCACAGGTCTTACATTGTAAATATTAATAAAATCAGTGAAATTGAGTCACCAAATCTAATTTTAGAAGAAAACAATAAAATTATTCCAATAGGTGGGTCGTATAAAGAAGACCTGCTTTCAAAAATCAACTTAATTTAATGCGAAAAAAAGGGTTAATTTTTTTATTTATATACCCTTTTTTAATCATATCTTCTCAGAAGTGGGAAGTTAATATAGCAAACGACAATTTTTTTTCTGTAATAGATTCATACGTTGAAAACAAAAACTATAACCTCTTAATTCAATTGACCAATAGTAATAAAAAGTATGCCTATCAAAATAAAATAACCAACAAAGAAGAGGTGTCTTTTCCTTTAGATTTTCAATTAATATACGGTGATTCAAACATAGCTTTTAATGAAGTTTTTCAACTAGATGTATTAATAGATAAGGCTAAAGTTTTTCAATTAGAATACAAATATCAACCAAACCCAAAGGGTTTCTATCAATTAAAACCAGAAACGAAAAGTTTAAGTAAATACATTAAGAATAGTAGTGAAAAAACCATTGATCAATACTCTTGGGAAGATTCTTTGGGAAAAAATTATTTTATTAGAACAGAACTAAGCACATTACAATACAAGTATTTATATTTTTACCACTTTTTAAAAAAAGAGCATGATAAAGCTGTTGTTTTAATTCATAAATGTTCCGATAAACAGGGTGTTTCGTTTGGAAGAACAAATCACAAAATTGAGTCAATTCAAATAACAGATATAAATATTAACAATGTTGCTGAAATAAGTTGTTTTTATTATTTAGGGGGTAAAACTAAACTCATTTTAATTACAGAAAAGAAAAAATATTACTTAAGACAAAGTGAAAAACGAAATATTGATTTTGAGTCATGTAACAACCTTAAAATAGAAAAAGAATATTTAAGGTTTATGAAAAGCAAATGGAATAAAGAAGCCACAAAATGAGCTGTTTATATATTATACCCACTCCAATAGGAAACTTAAAAGATATTACCCTAAGAGCTTTAGACGTTCTAAAAGAGGTGGATGTAATACTTGCTGAAGACACAAGAACGACCAACAAGCTCTTAAAGCACTTTGAAATAACAACCAAAACAAAAGCATATCACCAGCACAACGAACACTTAATAACGTCTAAAGTTATTCATGAAATAACTAACAGCGAAAATGGGTTTGCTATTGTTAGTGATGCAGGAACACCAGGGATTAGTGACCCGGGTTATTTGCTGATAAGAGAGTGTGTTAAAAACGATATTAAAATAATTTCGTTACCAGGCCCAACAGCTTTTGTGCCAGCACTAACTCAATCAGGATTCCCTTGTGATAGATTTTTATTCGAAGGGTTTTTACCCCATAAAAAAGGTAGAAAAAAGAAATTGGAAATATTAAAAGAAGAAAAAAGAACGATTATCCTTTATGAGTCACCACATAGAATTTTAAAATTATTAAAAGAGCTAAACGAACACCTAGGTTCCAATAGACTAGTTTCTGTTTCAAGAGAGTTAACCAAAGTTTACGAAGAAACACTTATTGGAACAGCAAATGAATTGGTTGAAAAATTTAGCAATCAAAAACCAAAAGGGGAGTTTGTTGTGGTTATAGACGCTTTAAAAATGAACTAATGAAAAGAATTATTACTATCATATTTATTTTAACCCTTTTTTCTACTTCGGCCCAACAACAAGAAATCATTGACTATAAGATAGATTCAATTGAAGCTATAATTAACAACACAAAAAATGACACTTTAATAATAAAGCAACTATTAGAGCTCCAAAAAATTACGATTACTAGTAATGAGAAGAAGTATTTTGAAACAGCTCTAACCATAGAATCAATCTGTCAAAATAACAGGAAAAAAGAGTTGAGCCCAAGGCTGAACCGTTTTTATGTTAATGAGCTAATTGAACTTTACAATAGTTTAGCAAGAAAACACATAAATTCAGGAAAAAATAAACAAGCATTTATCGAATGTGAAAAGTCGCTAATTCTTTCAAAAGAAGAAGCTTTTGAAAGCCCAAGATCCGACACATATAACATGCTTGGATTGGTTTATTTAGACTTATCCAATTATAGTAAAGCAATAGAAAACTTCAACAAAAGCAGGGCAATAAGAATTAAAATAAACGACCTTAAGGGTGTTGCGGGGGTGCTAAACAATATTGGGCTTGTTTTTTATAAAAAAAACAATTACGAAAGGGCTATTGAGTTTTGGAAAAAAAGTCTTGAAATGTCTAGAAAAAATAAAGACAACACGTTTGCTTCAAACACACTTTCTAATATAGGTGTGTTATATAGAATTAAAGGAGATTATGTTGAGGCTATAAAGTGTTATAACCAAAGCATGGAATTAAACATAAAAGACGGAAAAGAGGACGAAATTTCAGGTTGCCTTGGTAATATCGGAAGGATACACCTTTTAGAGGGAAATGTAGATAAAGCAATTAACTACTATGAAAAAGGTCTTGCAATAGAAATAAAACAAAACAAAAGAAATGAAATAGCAAACAGTTATCTAAACCTTGGAGTTTGTTTTAAGGAAAAAGGAGAACTAGAAAAAGTTTATGATTATTATGAAAAGGCACTTTTGATTTTTCAAGAAATAGAAGACAGAAATGGTGTTGCAAGTGTCTATAATAACTTAGGAACAATTCAACAAGACATAGGAGACTCTCTAATTGAATCAAAACCAAGTGAATCAAAAAAATATTATTCTAAAGCAATGTCTTACTATAATAAAAGCCTTGCTATTTCAAAAGAAATAAAAGATATAGAATCAGAAGCTTTAAACCTTCACAACATGGGGTATGTTTTTTTAAGACTCGGAGAGTTTAAAAAAGCAATTAAGCTTGGAGAAAAGGCCCTAGAATTAAATTTAAAAATAGAAGACGTAAACAGTTTAAAAGAAGAATATGAGTTTCTTTATTTAGCCTATAAAGCCACAAACATGCACAAAGAGGCGCTAGAAATGCACGAACGGTTTTTTTCAATAAAAGACAGTGTTAAAAGCGATGAGTTTAAATACGAGATTGAGCGACAAGAGTATCAAGCAGAATTTAATAAAAGAGAGGAGGTGTTGAAGGTAAAACAACAACAAAAAAATGAGTTAATAAATGAAGAAGAGATTCGTTCTAAAATCATTTTAGCTGCAATAATTTTAGTTGCTTTTTTAGTTACAATATTTAGCATTTTTATAATAAGAAGGTTGCAAATTTCAAAAGGATTAAATAATACTATTTTAAAACAACAAAAAGAAGTCTTATTTGCCTATCAACAGCTTGAAGAAAAAAACAAAGAGGTAATGGATTCTATAAATTATGCCAATAGAATTCAAACAGCGATACTACCAAGAGAAAAAATGATTAAAGAACTTCTTAACGAAGCCTTTATTATATATAAACCAAAAGATATTGTTGCCGGGGATTTTTATTGGATTGAAAAGTCAAAAGATGGAATTCTTTTTGCCGCTGCAGACAGCACGGGTCATGGTGTCCCTGGTGCAATGGTGAGTGTTGTTTGTAACTACGCTCTTAACAGGTCTTTAAAAGAGTTTGGACTTACTGATCCGGGTAAAATTTTAGATAAAACAAGAGATATTGTAGTTGGCGAGTTTGAAAAATCAGATGAAGATGTAAAGGACGGAATGGATATAGCCCTTTGCTCTATTAATGGGTTAAAGCTTAAATATTCAGGTGCTAACAACCCTCTTTTAATAGTAAGAGAGAGCGGTTTAATTATTGTTAAAGCAAACAAGCAGCCAATAGGAAAAACACACAACCCAACACCATTTAAAACACATGAAATACAATTAAAAAAGGAGGATCAAATTTATTTGTTTTCAGATGGCTTTAGCGATCAGTTTGGTGGTGAAAAAGGAAAGAAATTAAAATTAAAACCCTTTAAAGAGCTAATTCTGGAAACGAGTAAACAGCCTATTTTAAAACAAAAGGAAAAAATAAGTGAGTTTTTTGAAGATTGGAGAAGAGGTTATGAGCAAGTTGATGATGTTTGCATTATAAGCATTAGGGTTTAGCGCACAATTTTTTAAAATTAATTATTAATATAGTTAAATTTGAAATCCAAAATTAACTATGAGTAATTACAATCCTGTAGAAATAGAAAAAAAGTGGCAAAAGTATTGGGCAGACCACAAAACCTTTGCAGCTATAGACAACAGCAAAAAACCTAAGTTTTATGCTTTAGACATGTTTCCTTACCCGTCTGGCGCAGGTTTACATGTTGGGCACCCATTAGGTTACATTGCCTCAGATGTTTATTCGCGCTATAAAAGACTTTGTGGATACAATGTACTACATCCAATGGGATATGATTCTTTTGGTTTGCCCGCAGAGCAATATGCCATACAAACAGGTCAACACCCGGCAGTTACAACGAAAACTAATATTGAGGGTGGTATTGATAAGGATGGAAATAAAATTCCTGGATATAGAAATCAGCTGGATAAAATTGGGTTTTCATTTGATTGGGATCGAGAAATAAGAACCTCGGACCCTAATTATTACAAATGGACACAATGGATCTTTAAGCAAATATTTAATTCTTGGTATAATACAGAAAAAAACAAAGCTGAAAAGATTGAGGTTTTGGTTGAAAAATTTCAAACCGAAGGGAATCAAAAAATAAAAGCAGCTACAGATTTTGAAGTGACTTTTTCAGCATCGGAATGGAAAAGTTGGAACGAAGACCAGCAGCAAAAAGTGTTGTTAAACTACCGCTTGGCTTACCTTTCTAATACTTGGGTCAATTGGTGCCCTGCCCTAGGAACAGTTTTGGCAAACGATGAAATAAAAAATGGTTTATCAGAAAGAGGGGGGCACCCTGTAGAGCAAAAGTTGATGCGTCAATGGAGCATGAGAATTACGGCTTATGCAGAGCGCTTATTGAAAGATTTAGACTCTGTAGATTGGACAGACTCTATTAAAGAGATTCAACGTAATTGGATTGGAAAAAGTGTTGGGGCTGCGGTTCATTTTGACGTAGAGGGTTTTGATGATAAAATTGAAGTGTTCACTACAAGGCCTGACACCATTTATGGTGTTTCATTTATGGTGTTAGCACCAGAACACAAACTGGTTGCTAAAATTACAACAGCAACTCAAAAAAATAAAATAGCAGCGTACCAAAAAGCAGCAGCTTTAAAATCCGAAAGAGACAGAATGAGTGATGTGAAAACCATTTCAGGTGAATTTACAGGGGCGTTTGCATCACATCCTTTTACAGGAGAAAATATACCAGTTTGGATTGGTGATTATGTTTTGGCTGGTTATGGAACAGGAGCTGTTATGGCGGTGCCTTGTGGGGATCAGCGCGATTGGGATTTTGCAAAGCATTTTAACATAAACATACCAAACATATTTAAAGATCAAGATATTTCCAAATCAGCATATGCTGAAAAAGATGTGGTTATTACTAATTCGGATTTCTTAAACGATTTAAACATTAAAAAAGCAATCAAAACCGCTATTTATGAAATTGAAAAAAAAGGATTTGGGAAAGGAAAAACACAATACAAATTAAGAAATGCAGTCTTCTCTCGTCAGCGATATTGGGGAGAACCATTTCCTGTTTATTATAAAGGAGAAACGCCTTATTTATTTGAAGACAATGCTGTTATAGAACTACCTGATGTAGACAAATATTTACCTACAGAAGACGGTGAACCCCCTTTAGCAAGGGCAAAAAAGGAAGCGTGGAGCGTGAGTTGCCCTGGAGACAGAATGGAGTATAACACCATGCCGGGTTGGGCAGGAAGCAGCTGGTATTTTTTACGCTACATGGACCCAACAAACGATAATGAGTTTGTTGCGAAAGACAAAGTTAACTATTGGCAAAATGTAGATTTATATATAGGTGGTGCAGAACACGCAACAGGCCACTTATTATATTCTCGTTTTTGGACCAAATTTTTATACGATATAGATTTAATTCCTTTTGAAGAACCATTTAAAAAAATGATTAATCAAGGAATGATTCAGGGAAACTCAGCGTTAGTTTACAGAGACAATAAAACTATGCAGTTTATCTCGAAAAACAAAAAAACTAATCAAAAGGTATCATTAATACACGTTGATATAAATTTTTTAATTGGAGACAAATTAAACGTTGAAGCGTTTAAAAAATGGAGACAAGAGTACAATGATGCTAGCTTCATAAAAGAAGAAAATGGAGATTTTATTTGTGTTAGAGAGGTTGATAAAATGTCAAAATCCAAGTTTAACGTCCAAAACCCTGATGTTTTGGTAAATAAATTTGGTGCAGATACTCTTAGGTGCTATGAAATGTTTTTAGGCCCTCTAGAGCAGCACAAACCTTGGGATGTGCAGGGGATTACCGGTGTAAATGGTTTTTTGAAAAAAGTATGGCGACTATTTCATGATGGTGAACAATTTAAGGTCTCAAATAGCCAACCCACAAAAGAAGAATTAAAAATACTTCACAAAACGATAAAAAAAATAAAAGAAGATATTGAGCGATACTCATTCAACACTCCAGTTTCTGCTTTTATGATTTGTGTAAATGAATTAACAGCGCTAAAGTGCAACAAAATAGAAATACTTTCAGAGTTGTGCATTATTCTATCTCCTTACGTTCCTCATATATCTGAGGAATTATGGAGTAAATTAGGTAACAAGGAAAGTATAAGTTACGCTTCATTTCCTAAACACAATAACGACTATCTAGTCGAATCAAGCCATAAGTACCCTATTTCTTTTAATGGGAAAATGAAATTTTTAATGGAACTCCCTATAGCGCTTTCTAAAAATGAAATAGAAAACCAAGTGCTAGAAAATGAACAAACAAAAAAACTTCTTTCGGGAAAGGAGCCTAAAAAAATAATTGTGATTCCTAAGAAAATTGTCAATATTGTGATTTAATAACCAAGTTTTGTTATTGGAATTTCGTGTTCATATAGCGGAACTCCCTTTTTGTTCATAAACCTAACAACCATTGACTTACCTGCCGCTGATTTTTTTAAAGTCAATAAACCATAATTATGCTTTGTAATAAAAGAACCCTCAAGTCTTGTTGGTATATTACCCTCAGCGCCCCAACCTCTAAATTTTGGCCGAGGACTTGAAAGAGCAGAGCATGTAATATCGTAAATTGGGTAATAGTTTTGATCTAATTCTACGTTGATTTCTGAATGATGCCTATCACCAGAAAAAAACACAACTCCGGGTATTTTTTTAGTGTTAATGAAATTAATAAGCTCTGAACGCTCTGCTTCAAAATCATAATATGACTCGTGCCCCTCAACAGAGTTAATTAGTTGGTTACTAAGAATAATTACTTTTAGTGTTGCTTTAGATTTTAGCAATTCTTTTTTTAACCACTTTAATTGCTCCTCTCCCAATAAGCTAGAACCACCATTTACCTTAAAGGTTCTACTATCTGTCATAAAAAAAGAAACATCACCTTTTCTAAAACAATAGTAAATGCCTTTTTTACTTTCATTGATTGGATTAACCCAAAAGTTATTAAAAGCAGCGGTTGTTAATCCTGCTTTCTCGTATGATCCATCGGTGTTGTTTGGACCAAAGTCATGATCGTCCCACGTGCTATAATGTTGTTTGTTTGATGATAACAATTTATTCATGTTTTTTTGCTTTCTAACACCAACATAGCGTTTATAGATGCTTTTTGTGTTTTTTAAGTCGTGGTTTAAAATCAAATAAACATTATCACCCATCCAGAGCATATTTTTTGTTTTTTCTCTAGACATAGTTTTGAAGATTTTAGTCATGTTCCATGGTCGATAAACTCTCGAAAACCCTTTACCAACGTAAGCGCAAGATCCAAACATAAATAAAGAATCTTTTTCTGATGAATGAGTAATGCTATAGTCATTATACTTTATACCATTTAGAAAAACTGAATAGTTGTTGATTGGGTGTTTTCCTTCTAGACCATTAGATGATTTAAATGATGGAAAATAAAGCGTGTATTTAAATGCTTTTTTATTTTTTAAATGTTTAGAACACATTGTGTCCTCTTTTATCACAATATTATATGAAGGAGAGGAAAACGTTTCACTCACGTTAAATGAAGATGTGTTTTTTGTCAACACCCAGAAAACAGCAGAGGTATCAGAGGTCAAACCCTGAATAGGTCCAGAAATAATTTTTTGCGCCACCCCTCCGACAGAATAAAGCAATAAAAATAGAGAACTGCTAAGTGTTAAAAAATTTAAAGTCCTC
The DNA here is from genome assembly GCA_943788115.1 of uncultured Flavobacteriales bacterium. Classification (GTDB taxonomy): domain Bacteria; phylum Bacteroidota; class Bacteroidia; order Flavobacteriales_D; family Parvicellaceae. The sequence goes on along the minus strand of CALSPA010000004.1, from coordinate 103,132 downwards.
ATCGCGCACTATTTTTTTGTAAAAGATAATTATAAAAACAACGCCAGTAGAAATTGAAAAATCAGCCACATTAAAAACAGGAGGAAAAACTTCATTGCCCCCCAAACCAAAAGGAGCCCATGAAGGCCAATAAAATTCTAAATGAATCATATCTACAACACATCCCTGTAAAACAGAAGTGTAACCTGTAAAATCTAATTTAGAAACCCCAAAGTAAGGTATCCAACCTTGAAATTGATCACTCCACGTGGTTCCTGAGTCAAACATCAAACCATATGCAGCACTATCAATAATGTTCCCTAAAGCACCAGCGAAAACCAGCGAAATGCAAAAGACATAAAACGTGTGAGCGTTATTTTTAATTAACCTCCTAATATAGAAAGCGATGAAGCCAACAGCAATTAACCTGAATAAACTCAAAGCAATCTTTCCCCATGTTTTACCGAAAGACCAACCAAATGCCATCCCCGGGTTTTCAATAAATTGAAATTTTAAAACCCCTAAATCGAAAATAACGTCATTAAGCTCAAACGAAGATTTTATCCAAAGCTTTAGCACTTGATCTAGCGTTAAAACAATAAATATTGTAATAAGAGAGGTTTTCAAAGTGTTAATCTTGAGCTTTTTTTGCTTCAATGCTTAGCGTAGCATGAGGAACAAGTTTTAGACGATCTTTGTTTATTAGCTTACCAGTAACTCTACAGACACCATATGTCTTGTTGCTAATTCTTATTAACGCGTTTTCAAGGTTTTTGACAAACTTCTCTTGTCTTGCGGCTAGTTGCGCCATTTCTTCTCGCATTAACGTCTCGGAACCATCTTCCATCATGTTAAAGGAGCGCCCCGTATCATCGGTTCCGTGATCATCTTTATGAGAAAGAGATCCTTTAAGAAGAACTAAATCTTCTTTTGCTTCTTTTAGCTTTGAGTCAATAATTGATTTAAACTCCTTAAGGTCATTATCGCTATATCTATTTGTACTCATAATAGTTATTTTATTTTAGTTATTGTAAATTCTGTTATTTCGCCATCACCTAAATCTATTTCAATAGAATCACTAGAAATAGTATCAACAAACGCTAGAGAATTAGCCAACGTTTCTGAGCAAATATAATTTAAATTGTTATTTAATGCACGATTAATTTCAAGGTTGGATTTTAATGAAATATTTATTTTATCTGTAACATTTAAGCCAATATCTTTTCTATGGTTTTGTATTCTATTTATAAACTCTCTCGCAACCCCTTCTTCTTTTAATTCTTTAGATAGTTGTATGTCTAAAGCAACTGTTATTCCACCCTCAGAAGAAACTAAGAAACCAGGAATGTCTGCTGTTTCTACCAATAAGTCTTCACTGTTCAACTCAACGAACCCTCCACCGACATCTCCGCTCCATCCAGCATTCTTCTCCACGTTGTTGATTTCTTCTGTTCCCCAACTTAATACCATTGATGAAATTGCTTTCATTTGCTTTCCATATTTTGGACCGATAGATTTGAAGTTTGGTTTTATTTTCTTTTTCAAGAAGGTAGAGCCAGTAGATAAAAGTTCAAGGGTTTTAACGTTAAGCTCAGAAAGTATTAAATCTTGAACAGCGTTAATTCTATCGCTGAAAGCCTTATCGACAGCAGGAACTATAATTTTTTCAAGAGGCTGGCGAACTTTTATTTTCTCTTTTTTCCTTAATCCCAAACCTAATGAACAAACTCGTTGAGCAATTATCATTTTTTGTTCCAAATCATGGTTAATTGAACGGGCATTTACTTTAGGGAATAAAGACAAATGAACCGACTCATGTTCATTGTTGTTAAACGCAGTTAAATTTCTAAAAAGCTCATCAGTATAAAAAGGTGCAATAGGAGAAGCTAGAATAGATACTGAAATTAAACACTCGTGTAAAGTTTGGTAGGCAGCAATTTTATCTTCAGAATAGTCACCTTTCCAAAAACGCCTTCTACACAAACGAACATACCAATTACTTAACTCATCAATTACAAATTGTTGAATTGCCCTACCAGCTTTCGTTGGCTCATAATTTTCATAGAGCGATTCAACATCTCTTATTAAAGAGTTGAGTTTCGATATAATCCAGCGATCAATTTCTGGTCGGTTTTCAAGAGGAATTATTTTTTCATCACCTTTATAACCATCAACATTAGCATATAGTGAGAAAAAACCGTAAGTATTATAAAGTGTACCAAAGAACTTTCGTTGAACCTCTTTTATGCCGTCTAAATCAAACTTTAAGTTGTCCCAAGGTTGAGCATTTGTTATCATGTACCAACGTGTTGCATCAGGGCCAAAGGAGGCTAAGAGTCTCAAAAGGATCTACCGCATTGCCCAAACGCTTCGACATTTTTTGTCCAGACTTATCAAGCACTAATCCATTTGATATTACATTTTTATATGCAACTTTATCGAAGACCATTGAGGAGATTGCATGAAGTGTATAAAACCAACCCCTTGTTTGATCAACACCTTCTGCAATAAAATCTGCAGGATATGATTTTTGCTCATCAATTAAGTTCTTGTTTTCAAAAGGGTAGTGCCACTGTGCGTAAGGCATGGAGCCAGAATCAAACCAGACATCAATTAAGTCTTTTTCTCTCTTCATGGGTTGACCTGAAGCAGATACTAAAACAATTTCATCTACATGATTTTTATGTAAATCAAACCCGTCATAATTTTCTTTAGACATGTTACCGGGAACGAAATTCTCCAAAGGATTAGACTTCATTAACCCAGCTTTTACAGATCTAACACACTCCCTCTTTAATTGCTCTACAGATGAGATACAAATTTTTTCCTTACCGTCTTCAGTTCTCCAAATAGGAATAGGGATTCCCCAATAACGAGAACGAGATAAATTCCAGTCATTCGCATTTTCTAGCCAATTTCCAAAACGACCAACACCAGTGCTTTCAGGCTTCCAGTTTATGGTTTTATTTAAAGAAACAAATCGGTCTTTAACGGAAGAAACTTTTATAAACCAGGAATCCAAAGGGTAGTATAAAACAGGTTTGTCTGTTCTCCAACAGTGTGGATAACTGTGCTCGTATTTTTCAACTTTAAAAGCCTTGTTTTCTTTTTTTAGATCAATTGCAATTTCAACATCTATTGATTTTTCAGGAACGCTTTCATTTTTGTAAAATTCATTTTTTACATATTTACCAGAATATTTTCCCATTCCAGACCTGAATCGGCCTTGTAGGTCTACCAAAGGAACCGGGTTTTCGTTTTCATCTAACACTAACATCGGGGGAACTCCTGCCGCCTGAGCTACTTGAGCATCGTCTTGACCAAAAGTAGGTGCTATATGAACAATTCCAGTACCATCTTCTGTTGTAACAAAATCCCCTAAAATCACTTTAAACGCATTTGCTGAATTTTCATAAGGTATTGCAAACGGCATTAGTTGTTCATATTCAATACTTTCTAAATCAAGGCCTAGAAAAGTTTTTTTAATACAAAAAGGAATTTTTTTATCTTCAGGTTTATAAGCCAGCGCATTAGCGTTTTCTAATTCGCAATATTTTCCATTAAATAAGTCACCGATTAATTTTTTTGCTAGAACAACATTTATTGGCTCATGTGTATATTGATTAAAAGTTTCAATTAGTACATATTCAATTTTTGGACCAACACATAAGGCCGTATTTGAAGGAAGTGTCCATGGAGTTGTTGTCCAAGCAATAAAAAAAGTGTTTTTAGGCAACACCGTATTCGGTTTAGCTTTAAACTGAGCAACAACAGTAGTATCTTTAACATTTTGATAACATCCGGGTTGGTTTAATTCATGAGATGATAATCCAGTTCCTGCAGCAGGTGAATAGGGTTGAATAGTATACCCTTTATACATTAAATCCTTTTTATCTAACTGCCCTAAAAGCCACCAGACAGATTCAATGTATTTATTTTCAAATGTTATGTACGGACTGTCCATGTCAACCCAGTACCCCATTTTTTTAGTTAAATCATTCCAAACATCTGTGTACTTCATTACCGCTTTTTTACAAGCATCATTGTAATCTTCAACACTTATTTTTTTCCCAATGTCTTCTTTGGTTATTCCTAACTCTTTTTCTACACCAAGCTCAACAGGAAGTCCGTGAGTATCCCACCCTGCTTTACGCTTAACCTGATAACCTTTTAACGTTTTGTAACGACAAAAAATATCTTTAATACTACGAGCCATTACATGATGAATTCCCGGAAGGCCGTTTGCAGAAGGGGGGCCTTCAAAAAAAATAAAAGGATTGTCGCTAGGTCGACTTTCTATGCTTTTTTTAAAAGTGTTTTCTTTCTCCCAAAGTGCTAATAATTTTTCAGCAACTTCAGGAAGATTAAGACTGGTGTTTTCTGTAAATTTTGACGACATATATCCAACCTTATATTTTAAAGGTTTGCGAAGATAAATATTTCACAATCAAAAGTCTAGTTTTTTAGTAGATACATTTTCTTAACACATTAAATGCTGGTCATATTTTTGTTATGTTTAATTTTGTTGTAATTATCAGCAATCATGCAGTTAGATTTAATTTCAAGAGCAACCCCTTTAAATAATTGGCTTATTTTACCAGTTCTGATTTTGATAATACTTTTGATTTTTTTTAAAAATCAAAAAAGAGGGTGGCTATTTTTAGTTAAATCATACTTTAGTTATTATTATTTCAGACAGCTAGAAAAAGATGAAAACTTTAATCAAGAGCCTCAAAATACAATTAAGTTTATAAGTTCTATTTTATTGATTTCAACAACTTATTATTTATGTTCATTAAATCAAGAGAAAAGCTACTTTTTTCAAGTTTTAACAGGCTTCATTTCTTTTAATGTTCTTTATTATATTATCTCTGTTCTTTCTGGGTTCTTTTTTAATAAAAGAGAGCTATTTAATGAGTATTGGTTTTTTTATAGACACTTTATAAATTCTATCGCAATTATACTAACACCATTTATTTTTTATTTAATTTTTTATCCAATTAACTCAAATGATTTGCAAGTTGGTTTCAACCTCTTTTCAGCCCTTCTTATTGTTTTAATAACACTATTCTCCTCTAGAGTGAGTAATGTTTTTAAAAAGGGCCTTCAACTTGAAGTTTCTTTATTTCATTTAATTTTATACCTTTGCACCCTTGAAATTCTACCTTTGTTGGGTTTTATATGGGTTTTTAACCTTGAAACTTAATTTGGGTACCTAAAACTTATATTTTGAACATCAAATCAATTTTAGTTTCTCAGCCAGAGCCCAAAACTCAAAAAAGTCCTTTTAAAGATTTAGCAGATAAGTTTAAATTAAAAGTAGATTTTAGATCATTTATTCATGTCGAAGGAATTGTATCTCAAGAGTTTAGGAAAGATCGAATAAATTTAGGTGATTTTACTGCAGTAATTTTCACATCAAGAATGGCGGTTGATCATTATTTTAGAATTGCAGGAGAAACAAGGTTTGCCGTTCCAGACGACATGAAATATTTCTGTATTTCTGAAGCAGTTGCATATTATCTTCAGAACTACGTTGTCTATAGAAAAAGAAAAATATTTTTTGGCAAACAGAGCTTTAAAGATTTAATAGAGACCATTAAAAAACACAACTCTGAAAAATTTTTGGTTCCATGTTCAGACATACAAAGAAAAATAATTCCCGAGCTTTTAACCAAGACATGAAATTAACTATAAAAATGCTGTTTTGTATAAAACAGTTTGTAGTGACTTGTCTGACTTAGAGGAAGTTAAATACGATATTCTTGTTTTTTACAGCCCCTCAGGCATACAATCACTAGTCAAGAACTTTCCTGATTTCCAACAAAATGGAACTAAAATAGCGGCATTTGGCCCTACAACAGCTAAAGCAGCAGAAGAGCTTGGGCTTAGAATAGATATTAAAGCCCCAATGCCAGGCATACCATCAATGACTATGGCGATTGAAGACTTTATTAAAACAAATAAGTAGGAGTAGTTCATATTAAATGAATTAACTTACATCTTTATTTAATTTTATGTCTAATGGACTTGAAAAGTTAAAAAGTAAAGAAGAAATCTCTTTGCTTTTTAAAACTGGCATTAATAGCTATTATTTTCCTTTCAGAATTACATACTTGTTTAAAACAAAAGAACTTGGTATAAGTTATTTTATTTCTGTTCCAAAAAAACAATTTAAAAAAGCAGTAGATAGAAATAAAATAAGAAGACAAATAAAAGAAGTCTTTATAAATAAAATAAAACTTGATCACGTCAGTGATAAAAAATTAATCTTATGTATTTCTTTTACAGGAAAAAATAAAATTAATTTTAATGAACTTGAAAAAAAACTAATAGAAGCGTTTCGTATTTTTATTAAAAAAACAGAAAAGAATGATTAAGTATAAATTTAATAAAATTCCATTTTTTCTCTTTCTTTTTATGCTGATTATTGGTTCTTCTTTTTCTGATAAAAGAGATGTTAATAATAAAGATTATTTTGAAATAACTAAAAATTTAAAAATTCTTGCGTCTATTTATGAAAGAGTTAACAATTTTTATGTAGACGAACCCTTACCGGGTGATTTAATGAAGAAGGGGATAGACGCAATGCTGGCCTCGTTAGATCCTTACACTGTTTATATTCCAGAAAGCAATATTGAAGATTTTAGATTGATAACCACTGGTCAATATGGTGGAATAGGCGCATCTATAATAAAGCAGGGTGAATATGTTGTTATTTCTGAACCATACGAAAACTCACCAGCTCACCTGTCTGGCTTGCTTGCCGGAGACACTATTTTAAAAGTAAATGATGTTTCTGTTAAGGGCAAATCAATCGATGAAATCAGTAAAATTCTTAAGGGAAGTGCAGAATCAAACCTCAAGATACTTACAACTCGATATTCAGAAAAAAAAGAAACAAATGTTGTAAGAAAAAAAATTAGTATACCTGCTGTTCCATTTTCAGGGATGGTGGGTGATCAAATCGGCTATGTTAAGCTTAATTCTTTTACAGATAAAGCAAGTTTAGAAGTTGGTAAAGCAATTGAAAAACTAAAAGAAGAAAAGAATATAAACAAGTTAATAATAGACCTTAGAGGAAATGGAGGCGGCCTTTTAATGCAAGCAGTGGACATTGTTAATTTCTTTATTCCCAAAGATCAATTAGTGGTTCAAACAAAAGGCAGAATGGAAGAAATAAATAGGTCTTATAAAACAAGAAATAACCCAATAGACCTTGAAATCCCTTTAGTTGTTTTAATTGATGCTTATTCAGCATCGGCAAGCGAAATTGTTTCAGGAAGCTTACAAGATTTAGACAGAGCAGTTATTATTGGTGAGAATAGCTTTGGCAAGGGACTGGTTCAACAAACAAAAGATTTAAAATTTGGTTCAAAAATAAAGTTGACAGTAGCTAAATATTACACACCTAGCGGCCGGTGCATTCAAAAATTAGATTACACAAATAAATCATTAGCTGGATCAGCAGACATAATAGCTGATAGTCTTATAAAGTTTTTTCACACTAAAAACGGCAGAAAAGTAAAGGATTCTAGAGGAGTTGATCCCGATGTTTTAATAGAGCAGAATTATTTTACGAAACTCTCAGAAGTTTTGATATACAACGATTATATTTTTAATTATGTAAATGATTATTTAAGAGAGGAGCGAGAAATAAAGTCTCCTTTAGAGTATTCTTTTTCTGACTACAAGGATTTTAGCACCTATTTAATTGATAAGGATGTGAAATATACAAACGAAAGTGAAGATGACCTTAACCAACTAATAAGCACATCGAAAAAAGAAAAATATTTTTCTAATAATGAAGAGTTGTTTGAAAAATTAAGAACCAAATTAAAACCAAACATCCAAGAAGATTTAGCAAGGCACAAAAGCGAAATAAAAAAAATAATTGAAAATGAAATTATTTCAAGATATTTTTTTCAAAAGGGAAGAATACAAGCGAGCTTAAAAGACGACCCCTACATTCTAAAAGCAACAAATATTTTATCCGATTCTCTTAACTACAACAACATTTTAAATAAATAGAAATAGAGTAGTGTTAGAAAAATTTATTCCGCATAGATATATTTTCATTTTTTTCCTTTCAGTATTAATAATTGGAATTTCTACTGGGAAAATTTTTTATGAGTATTGGTACTATTGGCCTTACTGTAAATTGGGTTTTTGAAGGTGACTTTAGAAATAAAATAGCAAGAATTAAAGCTCAATTTTACACTGCTATTATTTTATCATCAGGTTATTTAATACACCTTTTGTGGCTATTAAACTCTGATAATTTGCAATACGCAAGTAAAGATTTGCTGGTTAAACTCCCATTGTTTCTTATTCCATTAATTATTGGAAGTTCAGCAAATCTAAATAAGTTTGAAAAAAAAATAATTCTTAAATTATTTTTTGTTGGAGTATTAATAAGTACAGTTTTAAGCTCCTTGGTCTATTTTCACATTTTACCACCAAAAGAAAATTCAGAAAATGTTTTTCAAATTGCTTTATTCATGTCTCACATTCGAATGGGGTTGTTGGTTTCTTTTACTTCTATTCTGCTTTTTTATATTGCAGCACACACCAATTACAGGTATAAAAAAGGATTGTTTTTATTAGGGGTTTATTTTTTCTTATTTCTATTAATATTGCAATCAATGACAGCAATAATTTCTTGGTTCTGTGGAGTTTCTGTTTTGGTTTTATTTAGTAATAAAATAAGGAAACGAAACAAAAAATATGTTTTTTTAACTTGGGGAATTTTAATTTCTTTAGCGTTTTTATATGTCTTTTTTATAGGATTAGACTTTTACACAATTAAGGACAATAGAAATTTAAAACAACTCCCTAACACCTCTTATAATGGCGAGTTGTACCATCATGACACTATAAATAAGTATACTGAAAACGGGTATTATGTTTGGGTTTGTGTTGCTCCAAATGAATTGAAAAGGTCTTGGGAGAAACGAAGTCGAATTTCAATAGATTCAAATGACATCAAAGGCCAGGTTATTCGTTATAATTTATACAGGTATCTTACCTCATTGGGTTTAAATAAGGACAGTATTGGATTAAAAAAACTATCACCTGATGACATAATTGCTATTGAAAACGGAAAGACTTCTAGTATAGAATACAGTAAATTAGAAGAAAGAATAAGAGGAATATTTTTTGAATTAGAACTATATAAAGATGGAATAGAAACCAACGGCCACTCCGTTTCTCAGCGTTTATTTTTCATGAAAATAGGGTTGCAAATAATTAAAGAAAACTTGTTTTTTGGTGTTGGAATAGGTGATGTTAACGATTCTTTTATTGAGCAATATTTAAAAACTCCGAATGATTTAAAAAAGGAAAACCAAATGAGATCTCATAATCAATTTCTTTCTTTTTTTATTAGCTACGGAATAGTAGGTTTTTTGTTGTGGTTAGCAACAATTTTATTTCCTATTTATAAAATAAAACCAAATAGTTCTGTTTATTACATATTTATGGTGATTATGATTGTTGGGTTTCTGTCTGATGACATGTTAGAAAGACAGGCGGGTGTTGCTATCTACATTACAATAAATTCGTTATTATTATTTTCTTTCTATTCTATTGATGGAGATTCAAATGTCTTGGCACGAACAAAACGCACTCCAAACATTAATTCGTGAGTTCCCGAACTGTAATTTCTTAGATTTGACGTGGTAAAATCGTACGAATATCCTAATAGAATGTTTTCTTTAAAAAGGTAACCAAGCATAGCAGAGGCAGCATCCATTGTTCTGTAAGCAAGGCCTAACCACAATTGATTTTTCCATGTTATTTTTGTCATCAAATCTAATTGAACTGGAGCTGGGGTTACAATTTTTATCATGCATGATGGTTCAACATCAAAGTCATCATTTACATGAAATACATAGCCGCCATGTAAATAGTAGTGTTGCTTTAACTTACTAAGACCTGTATAGTCGGCATTAGAAAACTCTAATTTACTCGAAAGTAAGTTGGGAATTGAACCTCCAACGAACCAATCTTTATGATAAACTAAAAAGCCAAATTTTGCATCCGGAACAACTGATCGCATTACGTTGTTGACAAGAACTTGATCGTTAAGATCATAAAGCTCTATTTTATGACCGTCTAGTTTCCACTCTAAAACTCCGGCACTTAAAGCAAGGCTAAGCTTAATATCTGAATTTATATTTAGGTGGTAGGCATAAGAAGCTTGAAAACCAGTTCTTCTAGTGGGTCCAACATGATCGGTATATAATATACCCCCGAATCCCATTTTTTTATTTTTTGTAGGCCCATTTATTGACAATGTATATGTTCTTGGGGCATCGGTAATTCCCACCCATTGGTATCGGTGATTAGATTTAACGTCATAAAAATCTTGTGTTCCAGCTATAGCTGGATTATAAGCATAATCGTTTAATAAATACTGACTAAATATTGGCAATTGCTGTGAAACAAAATTATTACTTAGTAATAGTAAAATACTTACTAGAAACCAAAAAGGATATTTATAATTATGCTTCATATTATCTCATAATAGTTACTGGTCCCGTGTATGGATTAGGAAATTTAGGGTCATTTAGGGATATTATATAGTAATAAGTTCCTACAGGTAATGGTTTTTCATTATAATTCCCATCCCATTTTTCTACATATCCATTAGAAATAAAGAGTAGCTCTCCCCATCTGTTATAGATTTCCACAACGCAATCTGGGTATTCATCTATTCTGTCTATTTGCCACAACTCATTTACTCCATCACCATTCGGGCTAAAACCAGTTGGATAATAGATTTCAGGGATAGGAGTGACTAAAATAGAATCTGAAGAAATACAGCCATTAACATCGATAACAACAACTTCATAATCTTGTAAAGTTAATATTTCAATTGTAGGGTTATAAGCTGAAGTATCGTCAATAGAAATGAAATTAACAGGTGGATTCCAGTTCACAGAAGACCCAACAGGGGCTGTTGGAGAGCCACCTAAAGTAACGAATTCTCCATAAATCTCAGAGATGTCATTTCCAGCATCTACAATTGGTAAAGGGTTGGTTGAGATACTAACTGTATCAATAGAAATACAGTTTTGATCAGTAGCTTGTAATATGTAATAAGAAGTGTTTATAGTTGAAGAGCAAATCTCCAAGGTGTCTGCGTTTGAGACAATATTCCCCAGGCTATCTAACCAAACAAGTGAAAAAGATGAGGTTCCTGTAGCGATACCAGTTAAAGTTATGCAAGTATTTAAACACAATGCACTATCGATACCCGCGTCTGCAATAAGTACATTACTTGTGTCTACTAAAATTGTGTCACTAAAAGAACAATTATTGCCATCAATAATTGACAATATATAATTGGTAGGAAGTAAATTATTAATGTCTTCGGCTGAAGAGCTAAACCCGGACGCAGGTAGGGTAGACCAAGCAAAAGTGTAATTGCCATCTCCACCAACCACACTAATGTTAATTTCACCATCGGCATTATTTACGCAATACGCATCTGCTAAATAGTCAATATTAATTGTTAAATCGTCTGGCTGTTCAATCACAACTTCTTGTGTTGATGTGCAATTATTTAAATCGGTAACAGTAACAAATTGTGATCCAGCGCACAGGTTTTGCACAGACGAAGTAAATCCAGATGATGGTGACCATGAAAATGAGTATTGCAATGTTCCTCCGGAAGGGATAACACTAGCTTCAGCATCACACACACTGTTACAAGACGCAAGAGTGGCAAAAGGAATACTAAGAGAAATTGAATCTGGGCTATGTATTGTGGTAAATGTAGACGAAGTACAGCCAGTTAAGTTGTTCACAACAGCCACACCATACAAACCATCACATAGGTTTGAAATTGATGAATTTACCCCCCCATTTGTCCATGAATATGTATAATTAGCATTGGCAGGAGATACTGCTAAAGTTCCATCACAAGATTCAAAACATAAAGGGTTGGTAACAATTAAAGAAATGTTGTCAGCAGTTATTTCATTTACAGAAAAATATGAGCTCTCCACACAGCCATTAGCATCAGTAATTGTTGCTAAATAATTACCACCACTAAGATTATTAATAGACTCTCCATTACCCGCAAATCCATTTGGTCCAGACCAATTAAAGGCAATAGGAGCATTTGCATTTATAGTGTTAAGAGCAATGGCACCATTATTTCCACCACAACTAGCATCTACAATTACAGACTGAGTTACAAACGCTTCGGGCTCATTTATATTTACTTCAACAACTCTAATGCAGCCATTAGCATCTTGAACTTCTAAATTATATGTGCCAGCACTTAAATTCGAAAGAACGTTTGTGGTTTGACCCCCAGGAACCCAATAATAATTGTATGGTGGAGTTCCTCCACTTGGTATTACAGATACGGTGCCATTACTACCACCATGACATGTAACATCAGTTGAGGTAATGGTTTCGTTATTTGGCCCACCAGCATTATTAACATTTACAGACCCTGTATAAGAGCAACCATTAACCCCATCAAGTACTGTATATCCATACACTCCAGCACATAAATCGGAATGACTATTTCCTGTGACACCGTCAAACCAAACCACATTTAAAATGGCAGACCCTCCTGAAGGAGATAAAGTAGCAACCCCATCGCAAGCACCACATGTTGCATCAACAGAAATACTTTGCACATCAATAATTTCATTAACGTCAATAATAATTGTTTCTTCAATCACACAATTATTTACATCTGTTATTGTTACAACATTTGGACCAGGACATAAGCCAGACGAACTTGAGCCAGTTGCTCCATTTGACCAACTGTAAGTATATGGTAAGTTCTGACCAGCAACAACAACAGTTGCCTCACCATCACAAGAGATATCACAAGATGAAGGTAGGACGTTCGGGAGACTAATAATAGAACTATCAGGGCTAGTAATTTCTGAGTAAACAAGTTGAGAGCAACCACTCACTAAATCTTCAACTTCTAGAATGTAGCCACCATCAGACAGCCCATTAATGTTGGCACTTCCAGTATTAATTAAACTTCCTAATTCATCATACCACAAATAGTTTACAGGCCCAACAGCGCCATTAACTACAGCATTTAAACCACCAGCATTACCATTATAGCAAAGGTTATTAGTTGTATTTAAATTAATGGATAAGTTGTTAAAATTAGACAGCAAGAAACTTTCATTTACACTACAGCCAGTAGCGTCATCTACAGTAATTGTGTAAATACCCGCAGTCAAGTTGTTTATAGCACTATTTGTTTGACTGCTCGACCAAAGATATGTAAACCCACCAGATCCACCTGATGCAGCAACATCAATTGATCCAGTTGAAGCTCCGCAATTACTAGGAATAACTGTGGATACTAGAGAAATAATTGCAGGGTCATCTACAATTGCTTCAGCAATACGAGTACACCCCGTTTGATCAGTAATTTCAACAAAGTACATCCCAGCAGATAAATTGTTTAATGTAGAACTAACACTTCCATTATGTGGCCAATAGTACACATATGGAGCGACACCTCCAGTTCCAGCTACAGTGATTGAACCGTCATTTAGGCCAAAACAACTAGGATTGGTAACATTAATAGTTTCCCCTAGAGGACCACCATTGTCACTAATTCCAACATAGGAAGTTACAGTGCAACCTGCATCGTCCGAAATGTTTACAGAGAATACACCAGAGCATAAATCAATCGCATTGTTATTTGAGCTTCCATTAGACCATTCATAGCTGTAATTTCCTGTTGATGTTCCTCCGGAAACAGCAACTGATGCAGACCCATCACATGAGTTACAATTTGAATTTATTGAAGTAAAACTAGTAACTATTTCAGTCGGTTGACTTACAATTATTGTGTCAAAAGTTTGACAACCTATAGCATCAATCAATTGCAAGAAATATGTCTCTGCAGCTAGTGAGCTGACATCATCACTTTGTTGGTTTATTCCGGAATTCCAAATGTAATTATATGGAAGCGTTCCACCCGTAATAGTCGTGTATATAGCACCATCATTTCCTGAATAACAACTTGTTGACGTTATAGAGTCCACTTGAATGCTAGGCCCAGCTGTAATCCCGATACTAATTGTTGTATCAGCTTGACAACCATTATCATCAAATACAATTAAAGAATAGTTTCCAGAAGGAAGTAATGAAATACCATTAGCATCATCATTGTCTCCAACCCCATCATTGTCCCAATCGTAAATATAATCAAGTCCAGTTAGCGTACCACCGACTACATTGGCTGTTGCTGTTCCATCATCAAAAGCACAGTTTGCATCTGTAATTGTAACATTTAAATAGATCTCATTTGGGCTTAATATAGCAAATGAACTGTCTTTTGTACAGCTACTATCATCAGTAATAGTTAAAGAATAAACATCTGCAGTTAAGTTCAATATGTCTTCATTAAAACCAATTACCTGACCCGCAGAGTTAGACCATTCATAGCTATATGCAGGCGTACCACCATTTGGTGACACATCTATCGAGCCTAAAGCATCATTAAAACAAGAGTTTGAAATTAGTAGTGCCGAAAGAGTGATTTCGGTTGGCTCAACTAAATTAAATAATGCAGCTTGAGAACATAAATTACTGTCAATCACAATAACATTATAGCTTCCAACAAATAAAGTATTTAAATCTTCAGTGTCATCATTGTCTCCAACCCCATCGTTATCCCAATCGAATAGATAAGGTTGTGTGCCCCCCGTTATTGATAAGTCGATAGAACCACTAGAATCTTGATAGCAAGTTAAATCTGAAGCGACACTAGTTATTGATAAAACATTAGGTTGATTTACATCAACCGAAAGTGCAGCAACACATCCAGTAGAAAGATCATTAATTATAACAGAATAGGTGCCAAAACCTAACCCATTAAGATCCTCAGTATCATCATTATCTCCAACTCCGTCAGTATCCCAATCTATTGTGTAAGAACTTGACCCCGTAATGGTTAAATCTATAGCACCGGTACTATTTCCATTACAATCTACATCAGTAACGGTTGCTGATAAAACAGGCGCATTTACATTTGTTATTGAAAAGACTTCACTTGAACTACAGTTATTATCATCTACAACTGTTAACTCATAATTACCTGCGCCAATATTAGTTATTGTTGAAAAGCTACTCAGCCCAAATGCGGGTGTGCTGATGTCATCCCAAGTATATGTGTAATCAGTAAACACAGTTCCACCCGAAACAACAACACTTATTTCACCATCAGAGGCATTACAAGTTGGTAAAATAATTGTTTCAGAAATTAAAAGACTATCTGGTTGCAAAACATTAAAAGTAGAACCATTTAAGAGGCAGCCATTACTATCAATAATATCTAGAACATATAATCCTGTATCAAGATTAATAAGGTCTTCGTTAGACGAAGAAAACCCATTTGGCCCAGACCAATTAGTTTGATAAGGAGATGTTCCACCAGTTATTAAAATATTTATTTCTCCAGTGTCATCCCCGTTACATAATAAATCTGTAATAGCACTTGTAACACTTACTGCAGACGAAGGAGAAAGCACATCTAAAGTAGAAGTTGAAGTACACAAATTATTATCTGTAACTATGACAACATAAGTCCCAGCAACTAGAGATGTTAAATCCTCTGTGCCAGGATCAACAAATCCAGTAGGCCCAGTCCAAGAAAAATTAAATGGATTAGAACCAAGCACAGTTAAATCAATTTCACCGTTATTACCTCCAAAACAAAGCACATTTGTAATTGAATCTGAAATGGTTGGCCCGTTAGCGTCTGAAACAGCAATCGCTAATGAGTCTAAGCAGCCATTATCATCTGTAACTATTACTTGGTAAGATCCAGAAAGTAAGCCTGTCTCTAATGAATTACCAGAGCCTATTGAACTTCCAGGATAGCCAGCAGCAATATCAAACCAGGAGTAAGAATAATCTATCGCAACAGTTCCACCGTTAACAACTACAGAAGCTTCACCATTTGCATTTCCACATGTTGAATTAACAGTACTTCCATTTAAATCCAATGCGTCTGGATGGTTTATTGTTGCAGAATCAGAAAATTCACATCCGTTATTATCGGTTATAGTAAGCACGTATGTTCCAGCAATAAAGCCTGAGGGATCTTCAATTGATGAAACATTAAACCCACCCAAGGTCCAGTCATAAGAAAAATTAGGTGTTCCTCCAGCCACAGTTGCATCTATTGTTCCTGTAGAATCACCATTACAAACCGGGTCTGTTGTTGTGAATGAAAGTGAAATAGAATTTGCAACACTAATATCTTCAGAAAGTGAGGCAATACAACCAGTACTTAAATCTTGAACAGTTACACTATAAGTTCCAGCAGATAATGCAATTAAATCTTCATTATCATCATTGTCTCCAACCCCATCATTGTCCCAATCAATTTCAAATGGACCTGCTCCAATTATGGTTAAGTCGATTGTACCATCATTGTCTCCAACACAATCTACATTTGTTGAAGTGGCAGATAAAATAGGTCCTGTTAAATCAGAAATTGCAACAACAAGGCTATCTAAACACCCATTATCGTCTGTAATTAAAATTTGATAATTACCTGCAGCAACATTTGACAATGAATTAGTAAAGCCGATATTGAAAGAAGGGGTTGAAATATCATCCCAATTATAGCTATAATCACTAGAAACTGTTCCCCCAGAAACTACAACAGAAATTGCTCCATCAGCCAAACCACAAGTAGGAGCAGTAATGGTAGTATCAATAATAATTGAGTCGGGTTGAGTAATGTCATAGGTAGAACCATTTAAAGGACAGTTGTTAAAATCTAAAATATCTAAAACATACTGACCAGAATCTAAGCCTATTAAATCTTCAGAGGAAGAATTAAAACCGTTTGGTCCAGCCCAAGATGTCTGGTAGGGAGATGTACCCCCAACAATGTTAATGTTAATTTCTCCACTTGAATTATTGAAACATGACAGGTCTGTTATTGAAGAATTAACTTGAATTGCTCCACTTGGACCATCTAGGTCAATAACTTCTGTGGAGATACAACCGTTGTCATCTGTTACAATTACTGTATATGTTCCCGCGTCTAAACTAGAAATATCTTCTGTAGCTGGGTTTGTGAAAGTAGGTGGGCCAACCCAATTATAGTTAAAGGGATTTGCACCTGAAACTGAAAGATCAATTGATCCATTTGAGCTGCCAAAACATAAAATATTTGTAGCAACATAAGTTAATGTAGGTCCGTTGTCGTCAGATAATGAAACCACCAATGAATCTGAACAACCATTATCATCGCTTACTAAAACTTGGTAAGCACCAGCAGAAAGAGAGTTGGTTGTTGCTGTTGTACCGACTAATGATCCAGGGTAGCCACCAGAAATATCAAACCATGAGTATGAATAATCCAATGCAATTGTTCCCCCACTTACACTAACAGAAACCTCTCCATTAGCATTTCCACAAGTAGAGTTTATTGAACTCCCTGCTAATAACAACGAATCCGGCTCGTTAATTGTAGCTTGCGCACTAACTATACAGTTATTACTGTCAGTTACTATTAAGTCGTAAATTCCCGCACCTAAGCCTAAAGGATCTTCAATGGATGAAATAGGGAAGCCGCCAGTTGACCAATCAAAGTTATAAGGGCTTGTTCCACCACTTACAGTTAAATCAATACTGCCAGTACTATCACCGCTACAAATAATATCGTTATCAACAATCGATGCAGACAGGATGGTGGGTTGATTTATAATTAACCCAACTAAACTATCTGAGCATCCATTTGTATCAGTAACAACAACTGAATAGGTTCCTGCAAACCATTCGATAAAATCTTCAGAAGATTGATGTGCTGGATCTGGAGCAACTGATCCATCCCAAACAAAATTAAATGGATTAGCGTCTCCAACGACAGAAACAAAAATAGACCCGTTATCAAAACCATTACATTGCACATCAACAATAGTGTCTAGAGAAATTGTCGGGCCAGTTGCGTTTTGTATTGTTACACTAAGAATATTGGAGCAATTATTATCATCATAAGCGTGAATAAAATAAGTTCCAGCAGCAATATTATTTACTTCTGATGTTGTGCTTATAGTGTCGCCTAAATCATTTAAAATATAATAGATATAATCAATACTAACAGTTCCACCACCTGCCGTGGCAAGGATTGATGCTGTAGGTTGATTACAGTTAGATAAAGTTGAGATTGATGTTATTGTTAATGAATCAGGTTGCGTTAAAGCGTATGATTCGGAGTTTATAAGACATCCATTTGCATCAGATCCGTTTATCACATAAACACCAGTATCTAGACCAGTTATTGTATCTAATGTGGAGCTAAACCCACTTGGACCGGACCAGTTTAATGAATAAGATGGAGTTCCTCCGGTTATAGACAATGCAATTTCACCATCAAAACTGTTAAAACAATTTAGGTTGGAAATTGTGCTTAATAAAGTTATTGGGTCTGGTTCAGGGATGGTAAATGATTGACCACTTATGCATCCTAATGTATCAGTAACCGTTAATGAGTAAGTTCCAGCTAAATAAGTTAATAAATCTTCAAGGTTGTTTGGGTGAGGAGGCGTAACATTTTGCCAATCATAAACAAAAGGAATATTATCTCCAGTAACAGTGACAAAAATTGAACCGTCTGAACCACCAAAACAAGTAACAGAATCTATTTGATCTAAAGCTATGTTTGGACCTGTTGGGTTACTTATACAAACAACAGCATTAAAAAAGCAAGCATTATCATCTGTAACGGTAATGTCGTAACAACCAGCAGTTAAATTAGCAACCGAATCAGTATTACCAACTTGTAAGCCCGTTGCTTGATCAAGCCACAAATAAGAGTAATCAACAGCAATAGTTCCACCTGAACTTGTAACTGTAACAAAACCATCATTTGATCCACAAGCAGCGAAAGATGCATTGGTGGAACCAATTAGCTCAGAGGGGTTGGCTAGATTAAAAGTATCTTGAATAGAACACCCATTGTCGTCAACAACATTTACAATGTAAGTTCCAGCAACAAGAGCACTTAAGTTTTGAGAGTCATCATTATCTCCTGTTCCATCGTTATCCCAGTCGTAAGTATAGTCAGTTGCAACAGACCCTCCAGACGGGAAAATATCTATTGAACCGCTATTTTCATTAAAACAAAGAGGATCGACAACTAAATTATTTAAGCTAAGCGCTTGAGCAGCAACAATATCAATAACCTCTTGTTGCTGACAACCTAACCCATCAATTAAAGTTGCAATGTATTGGCCAGCAGCTAGGCTTGAAATAGTTGTATTTACACCTCCAGGATCAACAAATCCAGCGGGCCCGGTCCAAGATAAAACTCCTGGCGGGGGAGAAATAGTAAGTGAAACGGTTATTAGCCCATCGTTATCACCCGCACAAGATTCATTTATTACGGTATCAATGGTTATTGTTGAAGTTGATAAATCATTTACTGTTGTTGTTGCGGAGTCCAAACAACCTAGATCATCAGTAACCAAAACTGTGTATGTTCCCGCACTTAGGTTATTTACATTAGTCGTAATGCCTATTGAAATGCCATTTTGGTCAAGCCAATTATATACATAATCTAACGCAACAATCCCACCAGTTGCAGTAACAGAAACTGAACCATTTGAGTCAGCACAAGTTGCATCAACAGCTGATGTAGATAAATTAAGTGCTGTATTTTGAGTAACATCATAAACTAAACTATCTGAACAACCATCGTCATCGGAAACAATTAATTGATAAGAATCACTAATTAGGTTATTTATATCTTCACTAGTTGATGTGTATCCTGATCCTAACCCAACCCAAGAAAAATCATATGCACCAGTTGTTGAAATATTACCACCCGTAACAGTTATTGATATTTCACCAGTACTATCTCCTGAACAGTCGACATTTGTAATTATTTCTGAAACAGTTAATTGATCGGAACTAGTAATGGCAAACGTATCTGCAATTGAGCAGCCGTTACCATCAGTAAGTGATAAATAATAATCACCACTACACAAATTGAATTGATTTTGAGCGCCATCATTAACAAAACCAACATTTGTAGAGCTCCAGACAAAAGTAATTGGGTTTGCGCCACTATTAATAGTTGTTGTTATAGACCCATCACAGCTACCAAAACAACTTTCATCAACAACAACAAATGATGCCGTTGGAGAAGGTGGGTTATCAACAATATTGAAGGTGGTATCAACACTGCATAAAGTTCCATCATTACCAGTGTAAGAAACAAATAATTGATAATCCCCTTCAAATAAACCAAGCAAATCTTCACTGTCATCATTATCTCCTAAACCATCATTATCCCAATCAAAAAGAAGAGGTGTATTACCCCCCGTAATGGTTAAATTAATATTTCCATTTGCTAAGCTACAAGAAGAAGAGTCAATAATTGGATTAAAAACAATAGGATCTAAGGCTGTAATTGTAATACAAGTGTCTGTAGAGCAACTATTATCGTCAATAATACTAACGCAGTAAATTCCGCTACCAATCGTAGAAATATCTTCAGAGTCATCGTTGTCTCCAGTTCCGTCATTATCCCAGTCATAAGTGTAGACACCAGTAACCGTCCCTCCAGATGGAGCAATGTCTATAGATCCGTTCAATGAATCAGCACAGCTGATTTCAGTAACTGAAACAAGGTTTGCAAAAATTTCATCCGGCTCTATAAAGTCGAAACAAGTGTCTAATCTACAAAGAGGTTGATTTGAGTCAATTAACCCTAAACAGTATGTTCCAACAGCAAGGCCCGACAAATCTTCGTTATCGTCATTATCTCCAGTGCCATCGTTATCCCAATCAAAAGTAAAACCACCCGAACCCCCAGTTGGGGAGATGTTAATTTCACCAGAATTGTTGTTATTACAAGTTAGGTCTGTAACTATTCCGTTAGCAATAATTTCATCTGGTTCTAAAATAATAAAAGAGGTGTCTTTAACACAACCATTAGCATCTAAAAGTTGGACAGTGTATGTCCCAGGGCCTAAGCCAGTAATACTTGTAGCATTCCCCCCTGGAGAAGTAAAACCAGTGTTTGTAGAAGACCATGTCCAATTTAATTGTGGAGATCCTCCAGAAGCAGAGAAAAGTATAGTTCCATTATCTTCTCCAAAACAAACAACATCCGTATGAGAGCCAGAAAAAAGAATATCATCTGGTTCATTAATAGTTAAGAGAGGTGTCTTTAGTACAGCCGTTAATGTCAGTAATGGTGACATCATAGGTTCCGATATCAAGACCTGTCAAGTTTTCATCAGGGGATGAAAATCCGCCAGGGCCAGTCCAGCTCCAAGAATACCCACCCGCACCACTGTTGGTGTTTAAAGAAATAGTACCATCAGCATCACCAAAGCAAACCACATCAGTAAATGATCCATCAGCAAATATTTCAGAAGGTTTAGTAATAATTAAAGTAGTATCATAAATACATCCGTTAGCGTCAATAACGGTAATAGAATAAGAGCCAGAGTCTAAACCAGAAAGGTCTTCGGTGCCTGGGTCTACAAAAGAAGGGTTAGAGCTCGACCAAGAGATAGAAGTGTAAGGGGTTTGACCACCAATTATCGAAAGGTCAATAATACCATCTATTTGATCATAACAAGTAATGTCAGTAACCACACCATTAGAGATAATGGTATCGGGTTCATCAACTGTATATTCAATAGAGTCAACACAGCCGTTGTTGTCGGTAACAAGAAGCTGATAAGTTCCACCAGAGAGAGTGGATTGATCTTCAGAGTTAGGAAGCAATCCTGCGCCTGGAGTAACAACAGACCAGAAAGGAGTTAAGGTAGGGGTTCCGCCAGAAAGCGTTACATCAATAACACCGTTTCCATTACCATTACAATCAACGTTTTGTAATAGATCAAGGGTGATTAAGATATCATCTGGTTCATTAATAGTAAGAGAGGTGTCTTTAGTACAGCCGTTAATGTCAGTAATGGTGACATCATAGGTTCCGATATCAAGACCTGTCAAGTTTTCATCAGGGGATGAAAATCCGCCAGGGCCAGTCCAGCTCCAAGAATACCCACCCGCACCACTGTTGGTGTTTAAAGAAATAGTACCATCAGCATCACCAAAGCAAACCACATCAGTAAATGATCCATCAGCAAATATTTCAGAAGGTTTAGTAATAATTAAAGTAGTATCATAAATACATCCGTTAGCGTCAATAACGGTAATAGAATAAGAGCCAGAGTCTAAACCAGAAAGGTCTTCGGTGCCTGGGTCTACAAAAGAAGGGTTAGAGCTCGACCAAGAGATAGAAGTGTAAGGGGTTTGACCACCAATTATCGAAAGGTCAATAATACCATCTATTTGATCATAACAAGTAATGTCAGTAACCACACCATTAGAGATAATGGTATCGGGTTCATCAACTGTATATTCAATAGAGTCAACACAGCCGTTGTTGTCGGTAACAAGAAGCTGATAAGTTCCACCAGAGAGAGTGGATTGATCTTCAGAGTTAGGAAGCAATCCTGCGCCTGGAGTAACAACAGACCAGAAAGGAGTTAAGGTAGGGGTTCCGCCAGAAAGCGTTACATCAATAACACCGTTTCCATTACCATTACAATCAACGTTTTGTAATAGATCAAGGGTGATTAAGATATCATCTGGTTCATTAATAGTAAGAGAGGTGTCTTTAGTACAGCCGTTAATGTCAGTAATGGTGACATCATAGGTTCCGATATCAAGACCTGTCAAGTTTTCATCAGGGGATGAAAATCCGCCAGGGCCAGTCCAGCTCCAAGAATACCCACCCGCACCACTGTTGGTGTTTAAAGAAATAGTACCATCAGCATCACCAAAGCAAACCACATCAGTAAATGATCCATCAGCAAATATTTCAGAAGGTTTAGTAATAATTAAAGTAGTATCATAAATACATCCGTTAGCGTCAATAACGGTAATAGAATAAGAGCCAGAGTCTAAACCAGAAAGGTCTTCGGTGCCTGGGTCTACAAAAGAAGGGTTAGAGCTCGACCAAGAGATAGAAGTGTAAGGGGTTTGACCACCAATTATCGAAAGGTCAATAATACCATCTATTTGATCATAACAAGTAATGTCAGTAACCACACCATTAGAGATAATGGTATCGGGTTCATCAACTGTATATTCAATAGAGTCAACACAGCCGTTGTTGTCGGTAACAAGAAGCTGATAAGTTCCACCAGAGAGAGTGGATTGATCTTCAGAGTTAGGAAGCAATCCTGCGCCTGGAGTAACAACAGACCAGAAAGGAGTTAAGGTAGGGGTTCCGCCAGAAAGCGTTACGTCAATAACACCGTTTCCATTACCATTACAATCAACGATCTGTAATTGAAGCCGAAATTGTTATAGGGGGAGGAGAAGAAACTTGAGGAATAGGAAAATTAATTACACACCCATTATTGTCAGTAATTTCAACATAATAATCAATGCCAGCACAAAGAGAGTTAATTGTTAGTCCAAAAAGACCCGTAGACACACCTGATCCAGGCGAACCTTCGAACCACTCTGTAGAAACATAGGGTGGGGTACCTCCAGAAATGGAAATAGTTGTTGATCCATCGCATAGGTAAGAGCATGTAGCGTCAGAGCTTAACGTTACAACCGGAATAATTTCTATAGGAGTAGTAATAACTACAACAGTATCATCAATACAACCAAAATCGTCAGTAACTGTTACTGAATATGTTCCATCACATAATCCAGATACAATAGAGTTTATTCCAATTACAGTAGAAGAATTATCTTCCCATGAGTAGGTATATGGAACACCGTTTCCTCCAGTTGGATTTGATTCTAACTCCCCATCACATATGCCGAAACAATTTAAATCTGTGACAGAAACATTAGGAAATATATTTGTTGGTAAATTAAGGATAATTGTAGTGTCAAACGAACAGCCATTAGCATCTGAGGCCGTCAAAGTATTATTGCCGGTACAAATAGCGGAAGTATTCATTGTTAAGTCTCCGTTACCCCAAACGTAAGTATAGCCACTAGACCCAGGAGTTCCACCAGTGACCCATTGACCAGAGGCTAGGCCGTTGCAAGAATCTGCACAGATGGGAGGTGTAATGACAAAAGGGTCGTTGGGATCAAACGGATTGAAAACTGTTACGGGGTTAGGGTCGGTAATGGTAATATTGTTTATTTGACAAACTAATGTGGGCGAAACCCCAACGTCCTGAACAATTATCCAGTAGTCTCCCGCATCAAGGCCGCTTATACAAGTAGTATTTATGTTTGTTCCTGTTCCGAAAGGATCAATCCATGTAAAAACATAATTCCCAGTACCAGTTAATACACTAACACAAACCTCTCCATTTGAAGCACCATTACAAGTAAGATCAGAGCCGTTATAATTTGTATTAACAAACGCTTGAATTTCTAAAACATTTGTTCCGTCTGTGCAGGAATTAGTAATACTTTCTTGCTGAGAATAAGAGTAATTAAAGAATAAAATGCAGCAAATAAAAGCTGATAATAGTCTAATGTTTGTCACAGTTTTTAAGTTAGTTCTGTTTAAAAATTTATATATGTAATTAAGAATATAACTATTCATAAAAGGGTTGTACTACGTAGAACAAGATGTTAAGTTATATATTTTCGAAGAAATTTCATCAATTTTGATTAAACTTTTTAAATACATAAGTTATAAAATGACGGAAAATGAACAGTTTAGGTTGTCTATATGAGAGAGGTTATTGAAAAAGAGGACACACGTATGTGCTTTTTTCATTAAAAGGGCAAGCGCTTAATCCGAGAATAAATTCGTGTGTATTAGAGCTGGCTATATTAACTTTAGAAGTTGTCATGTCAAAAGCATACCCTAAGCTAAAAAACTTTAAAAATTTCAAATTTAACATGGCTATGATTGCATCAGTATTTCTCCAAGAAACACCGATTTCAAACTTTTTAGACAATTCAGCCATCAAGTTTAAGTCTATAGATGGTTTAGAAAACCCTACAAATTTAACTAATGTTGATGGGACCAAATTAAAGCTTTCAGTTTTAAACCTTTTCCCACCAACAAAGTAATGATGAAAACGATTTCTTGCACTGTTAGAGCCAATTAGTCTTGTCCACTTGTTTAGCATTATTTGTCGAATACTATAACCTAAAAACCAATCGTCATGGTTTAAAAATAGACCTGGAGAAATATCTGGAACAAGAACAATCCTTGCTGTTCCATTAATCAAAGGGTCATCTATATCAACTATATTTATTTGTGTGGCATCTACTCCCATTTGAGTTAAACCACCAAAAACACCAATTGACGCTGTAACAGCTCGTCCAACTGGAAAGTGGTAAGCGTAACCAAGGTATATTGTAGAGCGACTAAAGGGTCCTATTTCATCATTTTCAATTAGCGCTCCAATTCCGTGTTTGGTTCTAATTGTTTTAATTTTCTTGTGCTTTATTTCAGTAGAAAAAGTAGCGAAAGTCGTTTTCGGAGCACCTGTAAAACCTACCCATTGATTTCTATAGCCTAACTTTACATTTAAACAATCATTGCTTCCAGCTAAAGCGGGGTTCATTGCAAAATAATTTGTTAAATAATTTGAATATTGAGGGGTTTGTTGACCGTAAACAAAAACTGCAGATGATAAAAATAATATAAAGGTTAAAATGTATTTTTTCATCGAATAATATTGATTGAACCATTGTAAATTTTAGACACACCACCAGCCTTTAACTCAATTACATAAAAGTAGGTTCCAGAAGGAAGCCTCAATCCATTGTTTGTTCCATTCCACCTTTTATCATTGGTATATCCAGTTACTTTAAATACGGATTGACCCCATCGATCATATACAGAAACTTGTGCGCTTGGGTAATTTGATATGTTTCCAATGCTCCAAACGTCATTATAGCCATCATCATTTGGTGTTATTGTATTTGGAATTGAAAGTGGATTTAGAACAAAGACAACTACCTCGTCCTGAAACACACAACCATTAATAGTTGAGCTAAGTAGATAAGATGTTGTAGAAATGGGGCTTGCGGTAGGGTTTAATAAAGCCGAGTTGTTTAAAGTTTCTGATGGTGACCAAGAAATATTTCCGTTAGCTTCACCAGAAAGTTCTATTGATTCTCCAGGAAAAATAGATAAATCATCACCCGCATTTACATTTGGTTCAACACCATCTCCTGAGAGAATAATTGAGAAACCCACACTCTGAGGCAGATAATGAACTTGTTTCAGCTCCATCTATTTGAAGGTAATAAGTTGTGCCTCGCCGAAAGGTTATTTGCTAAAAGTATAAGGTTATTTGCTTCAGCTGAAATACAATTAGATGCCTGCTCATAAGTTGATTCATCACAAGGAATTGATGCTGATACAATAACTGCTTGCAGCTCATTATTTGCTGAGGGAAGCGTGTCGCTAGTACAATTAATGTTACTAATTGTAGCCGTGACAGATCCACCTAAGTCGTTTGTTGTGAAAGAAAACCAAACGGAATTGTTTAATTCAAAACAAAAATTTCCTGTTTGAACGGCTCCATCTTCGCAGCCAGCACATATAGAGCTACTAGCTAGGAAATTATTGGAAATAACAGATTGACCCGCACATAAATTAGTGGCGTTAATGCAATTATCATTAACAGGTTGTAGAAAAGCTGCTAAAGGGTAGAAATAAAACAAAAAAACAAGACCAAATAAATTTCAAAGTAGAAGATTTGTTGACATTAGGGATATAAATGTATAAATTTATCGGAGTAATAGTTCTCTAATTTATAATTTCGAGCTGTAAATTTTCGTATTATGGCACGATTTCTGAACAAGCATTTAAAAAACACCTTAACATGAAAAAAGCAATACTTTCTATAATAACGCTATTATTCACCTTTTCTTGCGCTAACGCCCAGTATATAAATTATAAAGACGATTCTGGTTGGAATTTTGGCATTAACATGGGCGGAACCTGGCAGCCAAAAGAACCCTCTTACTCATTAAACGACACTGTTTTTTCTAGGTCATATGCAGGGTTTTCGGGTGGATTAACTTTGGGTAAGGCACTTTATGAAAAGGAAGGCAAGTTTTTTTCTTTTGATTTAAGGTTTAGATATTTAGGAGGTAAAAATTATGGCTGGATTGCTTTAGCTGATTCTTTTGCTAATCCGAATATTATGCCTGGTAGTGCTGATTCCGTTTACGCTTATCATAATTATAAAATGAAACTCAACGAGTTTGATTTAGAGGGGGTTTTAACTCTTAACAGCTTGAGAGCAACAACAGGAATCATTTTATATGGATTTGGAGGCATAGGCTTGAATTATTATAGCGTAAATAGAGATGTGCTTGATAATTCTGCAGGCATTTTTAATGATGGCAACCCTTATGACTATTCTTCTATAAACACTTCCGCAGGCCATCAGCAAATAGCAACAGACCTTAGAAATTTGAGTGACCTTGATTTTGAATCCGAAGTTTTAGCCCCAGAGTTAACTTTCATGCCATCTCTTGGTTTGGGCCTTGGTTATCAATTTACAGAAAAGTTTTCTATGGGAATCGAGCATAAGATAACTTATGCTTTAGATAATGATATTTCATATTTACCATCTGATGGGCCCAATGACATATATCATTATACCGCCCTTACATTAAGATGGAATTTGTTTAATGGAGGCGGCTCTAGTTCCAGCGCTCCAAGTGGCGGAAACTATTCTACGGAGTCTACGGTTATTAATCCTTCCCCGAACAATGGAAGCTACTCTACCAACCAAACTGTTGTAACAAATGAAAGTCAAACTGTTACAACTGGAAACAGACCCTTAGTTAACATCATTAATCCTGCAAACAGCAATATGATAGTTCATAACAGTGAATTTCATATGAATGCAAAAGTTTACTATGTGTCAAGTAAAAATCAAATTACGGTTAAGCACAACGGCTTTATTATTAGTGATTTTAATTATGATGTTAATTCTAAATTGTTAAGAGCCAATTTGTCGTTAGCTCCAGGGAAAAATTACATTGAAGTTGTTGCAACTAACAATGTTGGAACAGACAGAGACGATAAAGAGATTGTTTACGAAATGCCTGTTATAACAGAGACTCCCGCCTGTAGTTGTTATTAATCAGCCGTATAGTTCACCACACTACACAAACGCAAGTGAGTTGTTGGTTTCTGCTAAGGTTCTTAATATTGAATCGGCAAATCAAATTACATTTTATGTTAACGGGTTAAAACACTATAATTTTGTTTATAACCCTGTAAATGATGTGTTTAGCTCTTCAATTATTTTGGATGAAGGTCAAAATATGATTGAGGTTAGAGCTGTAAACAATGCAGGCCAAGCAATTGATTCAAAGCTTATTAACTATATAAAGATCATCCCACCCGTTGTAACCATTGAAACACCTTCAACTTGCCATGAAAAGCACAAATAATCAGTTGTTGGACGTTAAAGGAAGTGTGTTAAACGTTACAAGTAAAAGTCAGATTACCATTACTCACAATGGATATAATGTTTCTAACTTTAAGTACAACATCACGACAAAACAATTCTCTTTTTCGGCAGTGTTGATTTTAGGGCAGAATGTTATAAAAGTAAAAGCGGTAAATGATGCCGGTTCGGATTTCGAGTCAAGAAAGATTATATATAATGTTCCTGAGCAAACACTGCCTCCGGATGTTATTTTTGAGCAACCATTGAATAGCCCAACAACTATTTCAAATAGCAATGTAACTGTTTTAGCAAAAGTACTTAATGTAAATTCTAAAAGTCAAATCAATGTTAATTTTAATGGATTCAGCACCTCAAACTTTTCATTCAACGCAATTACAAATAGCGTATCGATAAATCTTAATTTGATTAACGGAAATAACCTTGTTAAGATTACTGGAACGAATCCGGCAGGATCTGATAGCGAAGAGACAATTATTAGGTTTGAGGTGCCTGTTGTTGAAGAGCCCCCAATTATAAGTTACTCGAACCCGTCTTCAAACCCTTTTAATACTGCTAATAATTCACGATAAACATTACAGGTGAAATTCTTAATGTAGAGCTCTCAAATGGAGCATCAGCAACACTAAACAACTACCACTGTTTCTAATTTTACGTTTGATCCTGCTACACATTATTTTTCTTGTAATGTTTCGCTTACTAGAAGGGGCCAATTATTTTGAAGTAGACGCATTTAACAACGCGGGAACCTCAAGTAAGTCTACAGTTATTATATACACACCTGCAGAATGTTTTGTCCCAGAAATTTCATTACTCTCTCCTTCATCAGCTAATTACAGCACAGACAATTCAAAAGGGTATTTGGAAATGATCATTTCAAATGAAGACCAATTTATATTTAAAGTAAATGATGAACAAGTTCCCTCTTATGATTTTGATCAAAACGCAGGTAAATTCATGTCTTTTTTAAATTTAGAAATAGGGGTTAACACATATGAAGTAATCGCAACAAACGAATGCGGGTCAACTAGTCAAAAAGTGAACATTATATATGAGCCTGAAATCCCATGTGAAAACCCTGTTATTAATTTGATTTCTCCAAGAGAGATCGGCTCTAAACAACACAGCAAACACTTCAACTTTACCTCTTAGGGCAAGCGTATTGGGTGTAACTAATGGAAGCAACCTATTTCTGTTTCATTGAATGGCAGCTTGATTGGTGCAAATTTCAATACTCAAGCCGCTGAACTTATGGCAAACCTTAGCTTAAAAGTTGGTCAAAATAAGATTTTAATTTCTGCTAAAAATAATTGTGGAACAACACAAAAAGAAATAATTATTGAGCTTATTGAGCCCACACCTCCTCCCACGGTTGTTATTACACAACCAAATAAATTGCCACTCAATACTCAAGACGCTTCAACTGTTGTTTTAGCCAAAGTGAATCACGTATCTAATGAAAATGACATTCATGTTTCTTTAGATGGGCAACACATTAATTTTACTTATTCTGCAAGTAATGGAATGGTAACTGTTCCGACAGCTTTACAAATGGGAGGTAACAATCTTATCATTGAAGTAGAAAATGAATCAGGTTTTGATAAAGCTACTGCTGAATTAATTAGAAGCGGTATTCCCCCTAAAATTCATTTTACTAATAGATCTGAAACTACAACCTTTAGAAATCCTGAAGTTATAGTAGTTAACTCAAGAGTTTCCATAAAAGGATATGTCAGCAATTATACTGGAGCAACCCTGAGTGTTTTAATGAACGGAACGGCAGTTAATTTTAGCTATAATCCTTCAAATGGTATTTTTAGCGGTTCAATTAATATGATAAACAACGAAGTTGTTAAATTAACTTTTAGCGCTTTAAATCAATGGGGAAAAGGAGCGAAAGACCTTTATTTAATTCAAAATATTCCTGGAAGCGGAACGGGAAATAATTCTGGGGGAAATAATGGAAATAGTCACAATGGTAATAACCCACCTACCCCTTCAGGCAGTAATCTAATTAAAAACCCTCCAACTAATTCAGGTTCAAATAAAAGTGGAAACACTCCTCCAAAAGTAAACACTACAAAGTCTGAGCTACAAAAAAACATAGATAAAGGTGATATATATTTTAATGCTAAAAGATGGTCGGTTTCAAAGTCATATTATGAAAAAGCAGTTAGATTAGATCGAAACAATGTACATGCTAAAAATAGAATTTCTGTCATAAATGTTAAACTCAGAAAGCCCACATCATCAAAACCGGCCGCTTCGTCAAAGCCTAAAACACAACCTAAACCTAAAACACAACCTAAGCCTCGAGTGCAGCCTCAACCTCAAACTAAACCTAAAACACCAAATACAACACCTAAAATTAAAGGAAAGTAGGATTATTTATTAAGACCTAATTTTAATGGGTTTTCGTTTATTTGTTTTTGAAAAGCTCTTTGTTTGTATATATCACAGGCTAAATAAATAGCATTTCTTAATGAGTTAGCACTTGCTTTATTTTTCCCTGAAATATCGTAAGCTGTTCCATGGTCAGGAGATGTTCTAACGATTGGAAGGCCTGCGGTATAGTTAACCCCGTTGCCTACAGCTATTGATTTAAAAGGGATTAACCCTTGATCGTGATACATGGCCAAAATACCATCGTAAGAGGAAATAGTATTAGACCCAAAGAAACCATCCGCAGGAAAGGGTCCAAAGGCTAAAACGCCAGTAGTTTTAATTTTTTCTATTGCAGGTTTAATGATTTCTGCTTCTTCAACCCCAAGTAAGCTATTTTCCCCTGCGTGTGGATTTAACCCAAGCACTGCTATTTTAGGCTTAGTTACACCAAAATCTGTAATTAAGCTTTGATTTAAAATTGAAATTTTAGAACAAATAAGATCTATGCTTAATGAACTTGAGATGGCTGAGACGGGAATATGATTAGTAGCAACACCAATCCTTAGATCATTTAACACCATTAACATTAATGAGTCTTCGGCATTAGACATCTTGGTTAAATACTCTGTATGTCCAGGGAATTGGAAGTTATCACTTTGAATCGTTTTCTTATTAATTGGTGCGGTAATTAGAACATCAATTTTTCCACTAGCTAAATCGGCTGTAGCAGCTTCAAGAGCCATAAATGAAAATTGACCTCCAGCAGGGGTGGCTTTTCCTGGCTGAACAATAAACTCCTCCTCCCAAACAGTAATTACATTTATTTGTTTATTACTAATGTTATCAACAGAGCTGATTTTTGCATACTTAATATTATAATTAGGGATTAGTTTATTATAATGACTCAAAATGGAGGAACAACCATAAACAACAGGAACTAAATCATCAAATAGGCGAGCATCATTAAATGCTTTTAAAATAATTTCGGGTCCAACACCATTGGGGTCTCCCATACTTATTCCAACTTTTACCATATAGCTTAAATATTTTAAAGTAAAATTAAATATTTAATAGGCTTTTAGCGCCTATTTTTTTTAAAAGGCTTTGGATTAGGTGTCATTAGGGTTTAATACTTAATTTAAAAGCAACAAATTAGTTAATTTAGAGTTTTATTATCGAATTGATTAGGATATTAAACATTATAAGCTGCATTTTTATTTTTTCATTGAATGCATTTGCTACCCATAACAGGGGAGGCGAAATTACTTATACGCATATTTCTGGACTAACTTATGAATTTGTAATTACAACCTGCACAGATGTTGGTTCTTCTACAACAGATAGAGATGAGTTATACTTAGATTTTGATTTAGGAACTTCTTATGCTCAAAGAGATACCTTGGAAAGATTCAGTCAAACAGCCATGCCCTTTGACCATAAAAAAAACGTTTACAAAGGAATACATACATTTACCTCTGCGGGAACCCATCGATTGTCAATGGAAGATCCAAACAGGAATTTAGGGATTGAAAACATTAATACTCAAAGTGGCGGCTCTAGTGACGATGTTGTTTTTGCTTTAGAGGCCTATTTAATTATAGACCCCACTCAAGGTTTAGCAGGGGCAAATAACTCACCGCAATTTGATGATTGCCCGTGTCCCGCTATTGCATGTATTAATAAACCATATTGTTACAACCCTCTTGCTTACGATTTAGACGATGACTCTCTTTCATATGAGCTTGTTGCCCCTTTGGGATTAAACGCCCTTCCCTTAGCTATACCATCAATATACAGTTATCCAGATGATATTGGGGGTGGGAATATATCTATAGACCCCGCAACGGGAACTGTTTGTTGGTTAAACCCAATGATGCAGGGAGAATTTAATTTTACTATTAAAATTTCAGAATGGAGAAACGGAAATATTATTGGATTTGTAATGAGAGATATTCAATTAACAGTTCAGGCAAATTGCTTAAATGATCCACCTGAAATTGATCCTGTTGATGACACTTGTATAGTAGCCGGAGAAACACTTTTAATTAATATTTCAGGTAATGACATTAATTCTGACAATTTAGAAATGGTTGCTTCTGGCTTGTCTTTTAATGTTAATTCATCGCCATCTACTTTTAGCGAAGTATCACTTCCAGGTGTGTCAAATGGGACATTTTTATGGGAGACAAATTGTTCCCACATTAAATCAGGAGAGTACTTGGTTTTAATTGGGTTAACGGACGATGGTGATCCAACTTTTTCAGATTATGAATCCTTTAAAATAAATATTGTTCCACCTTCTTTAACTGGGTTAATTGCTGAACCTTTTGGAAATGGAGTAAATTTAAATTGGGATGCATCTATTTGTAGTAACGCTGAAGGGTACAATATATATCGATCGATTAACCCTCAGTTGCCATTTCCTAATTGCTGTTCTGCTTTTAATTTAGAAGATTATGGGTTTACTTTTGTTGATCAAGTTCTAGGACTAAACAACAACACCTACTTTGACAATACCAGCCTTACCCTTGGCATTGATTATTGTTATGTGGTAACAGCCATTTATGATTATGGACAAGTCGAAAGTTGCCCTTCAGACACTTCATGTGCAAGACTTGTTAAAGAAGTTCCTGTAATTACCAATGTTTCTGTTTCGGATACAGACCCATTAAATGGATCTAATTTTATCGGATGGTCTAAACCTTCAGAGCTAGACACTGTTCAGTATCCAGGACCTTATTTTTACAAAGTTTATAGTGGTACATCTCAATTTAACATTAATAACTTAATTGGTCAAACGGCATCAAATAGTAGTTTGGAATTTGTAGACACATCCCTTAACGATATTAATATAAATACAGAGAGCACAACAAATTTTTATAGAGTAGAAATATTTTATTCGAACAATGGTACAGATAGCTTAGTTGGAACATCAAATTCTGCAGGGTCAATTTTTCTTTCTGCTAATCCTAATGATAACAAGATTGAGCTAAGTTGGTCTGAACAAGTTCCTTGGATTAATACATCGTATGAAATTTTTAGAAGTAATTTAATTAATGGTTCTTATGTTAGTATAGGACAAACTACGCAGCAATTTTATATTGATTCTGGGTTGGTTAATGGTGTAGAATATTGCTATTATGTTGTTAGTAATGGATTTTATACCTTATCTAGTATTGCGTCTCCGCTATTTAACAATTCTCAAAGAATATGTTCCTCTCCTATTGATTTAACACCACCGTGTCCGCCAAATTTGGCGATTGAGGAGGATTGTGATTTAGAAGAGAATTATATTTATTGGAGCAACCCAAACAATGATTGTGCAGATGATGTAATGTCCTACAACCTATATTACAAGCCAACCGATTCAGCAGATTACAATTTGTTAGATAGTTTCCAAAGTTTTAATGACACAGTTTTTATTCATACTTATCTATGGAACGACATTGTACCATCGATTGCGGGATGTTATAAGGTAACAGCTGTTGACTCTGTTCAATATTCTAATGAGAGTGTTTTTAGCAATGAGATTTGTATTGACAATTGCCCTGACTTTTGGTTTCCAAATGTTTTCACACCAAATGGCGATAGCGACAACGATTATTTTATGGCCATTACACCTTTCAGCTATATAGAAAGTATTGATTTGAAAATTTACAACAGATGGGGGCAGTTAGTTTACGAATCAAAGAATCCATTTTTTCAATGGGATGGAACGAGGCTTGATAATAAAGAATCCGTGCCTGCAGGGGTTTATTATTATACTTGTATTATAAACTCAATAAGACTTTCAGGCATTAACCCTTTGTTGGTCCAAGGGTATTTGCATTTATTTAGGGAAATTAATTTAGCAGAATAAATTAGTATATATGTTTACAGGAATAATAGAAAAAATTGGTCAGGTGTCTAAAATAACAACTGACGGCTCAAATTTTAACTTCACTATTAAATCACCAATTTCCAATTTACTTAAAATTGACCAGAGTGTTTCGCATAATGGTGTTTGTTTAACTGTTGTAGAATTACATGAAAACTCCCATGTTGTAACAGCAATTGAAGAGACTTTAAATAAAACAAACCTTAAAGAATTAAACGTTGGGAGTAAGGTGAATTTGGAGAGATGCACAAAAATTGGAGATAGGTTAGACGGGCACATTGTTCAAGGTCATGTCGATGGACTAGCCATTTGCAAACAAATTCAAAATAGAAACGGTAGCTGGGAGTTTACTTTTGACGGGGAAAAAGAAATAGAAATATTAACAGTTAACAAAGGATCTATTAGTATTAATGGTGTAAGCTTAACTGTTGTTGAAACTAAGGGGCAACAATTTAGTGTTGCTATTATTCCTTATACCTTTGAAAACACAATTTTTAACGAAATTAAGGTAGGGGATTCCGTTAATATTGAATATGACATTATTGGAAAATATGTAATGAAAAAGCACTCCCAACAAATCCCGTTATAAATAGTTTCAAGATTATTTAATATTATTTTTTAGAATAAATAAGCCAGTCTAATCTATTTAAATTAGTTTTGCTGAAAATTTAAAATATACTATATGATTAAAAAATTACTCTTTTTATTTATTGGGGTTACAAGCATTTCTTCTGTAAGTGGACAATGTGCCAATATTTATGATCAAACACTGCAGGTTGCGGCACCAAGCTTGGTGACAACAGGCAATTCATTTTCTTTTACATCTGTTCCCACTTTAACTGCTGGAGACGCAACTGTAACAATTACTGTTTTTGGAGATGTTGATGGAACTGGAACAAACACTGAAGAATGGACAGTTTTCGATGAAAACGCTAACATTGTAGGTGCTGCAGGAGCTTCAGGAAATTTTGCAGATCAATGCAATAATGCAGTGAGCTCTTCTTATACAATACCTAAGGCAACATTAGATACTTGGGTTACAGATGGAACTGTTTCATTTACTGCTGATGATTTAACCGGCTTAATCAACCTTGCATTATGTACAGGTGATTATGTTGAAATTAACCTTGTTTATCCTTACGTCAATAGTTACAACCAAACATTACAGGTTGCGGCACCAAGCTTGGTGACAACAGGTAATTCATTTTCTTTTACATCTGTTCCTAATTTAACTGCTGGAGACGCAACTGTAACAATTACTGTTTTTGGAGATGTTGATGGAACTGGAACAAACACTGAAGAATGGACAGTTTTCGATGAAAACGCTAACATTGTAGGTGCTGCAGGAGCTTCAGGAAATTTTGCAGATCAATGCAATAATGCAGTGAGCTCTTCCTATACAATTCCTCAGGCAACACTAGACACTTGGGTTGCAGACGGAACTGTTTCATTTACTGCCGATGATTTAACCGGCTTAATCAACCTTGCAATATGCACAGGTGATTATGTTGAAATTAATTTATCATACGACTTTATAGGTAGTGATTCAGAATCACCTGTTGCGGATATAGCTACACTTAATGATTTTATTGCTGACTGTTCTGTTAATTCATTAACTCCCCCAACAGCTACTGATAATTGTTCAGGTGTTATTACCGGAACTACTACCACCACCTTTCCTATCACAACTCAGGGGACAACAGTAGTCACTTGGATATATGATGATGGTAATGGGAATACATCTTCACAAACTCAGGTAGTTGGTATTGCCGATCTTCAAGCACCAGTAGCGGATGTCGTAGCATTGGCAGATGTAATAGCAGAATGTGAAGTAACTGCATTGACGGATCCAACAGCTACTGATAATTGTGCTAGTTTGGTAACTGTAACAAACGATGCAATACTTCCAATATCATCTCAAGGAACTACTGTAGTTACTTGGACTTATGATGACGGCAATGGGAACACATCTTCTCAAGCTCAGAATGTTATTATTAATGACATAACACCTCCAAACCCAGACATCCCTCTATTGACAGATTTTTCTGAAACATGTGAGGCAACTATAGTTACTAATCCTACAGCAACGGATAATTGCGGAGTAGTAATTACAGGTGTTCCTGATGTTACATTTCCTATTTCTACATTTGGAACTACGGTTGTAACTTGGACTTACACAGATGCATTAGGGAATACCTCTTCTCAAACTCAAAATGTTATTGTTAATGCTGTTGATTCTACTGTTACTCCTTCAGGAACAATATTAACGGCTAATCAAGCTGGCGCTACATATCAGTGGTTAGATTGTGACAATGGATCTGCAGTCATTGCAGGAGAAACTAATCAGTCTTTTTCTTTAGCTTCTGGTTCGGGTAATTTTGCTGTTGAGGTTTCTTTAAACGGTTGTACCGATACTTCTGCTTGCTATAATTTAGATTATTCAAATATTGTTTATTCGTTTGATCCTTTTGACGGAGACATGGATTTAGTTGACACTACCAATTTCACTTTTTCTCAAATAGCATTAACATCTCCATTAGGAACTGTAAATGGCGTTAATGGTGCCGATACAGACCCTTGTGGAACAGTTTATGTAGTCTTTAAACCTGGTAGCGATCGCTATTTAGGGACGGTTGATTTAGCATCGGGTGTAATTACAGAAACTGGAATGCTTTCTGATAAGGTTGCAAATATTGCCTTTTCAAAAGAGGGTGTTTTATATGGTGTAACTGGAGATGGCGCATCTTCTCCTGAAACACTTTTTACTATAGATGTTGCTAGTGCCGCAATGACTTTGGTAACAGCTCTTGGTAATGGTAACGATGGAGAATCTATAGAGTTTTGTCCAGAGAATAATAAGCTATACCATTGGAGTGGATATGGTAACCCGAGTTTGATCATGGAAGAGATAGATTTGACAACACTTAATGTTACACCTATTTCATTTTCTGGCTCAGGGGCTTCTCTAATTAACAATGTAGGCTCTTCCACATATGCTGGTAATGGTAGATTTCTTTGTGGAGAAGTTTACGATAATGAGCTTTGGTGGATAGACACTGCTGGAGTTGTTACTGCTGCAGCATCAAGTTATGGTGAATCTTCAAAAGGGTTAGTTTTTGAAGCAGTTTCATCTGCAATGGTTGAAAATTTAAATCCAGGTTTAGACTCTATTTGTCCTAATGATACGTTAACTTTAGTATGTAATTCAGATGTTGTTTCTGCAACATACCTATGGTACTTAGATGGAATATCAACAGGAATAACGAATCCTACTTTAGAGGCTACTATTGGTGGCTCATACAACTGCGTTGTTTCTTTAGCTTGCGGAGATATTAATTCAGATACAATTGAAATAACACAATTGAACGCACCAAATGTTTCAATTTCACCATCTCCAACAGTCGATTTATGTGCTGGAGATAGCGTAATGTTATCTGGCGCCTCTGGTGGAACTTTACAATGGTATTTAGATGGCTCTCCTATTTCAGGAGCTTCAAGTAGTTCTTATTATGCAACAGCTTCGGGAGATTATAACATGATAAAAACCAATTCTAATGGTTGTTCAGATTCTGCTTCATTAGCAACATCTGTAGTTACTATTACAGTTGATGCTGGAGCTACGCAAACTGGTACTTCGTTAACTGCTGATGCTAATGGATTAATATATCAGTGGTTAGATTGTGATAACGGTTATACAGCTATTGCTGGAGAAACGAATCAATCATTTTCACCAACAGCTGTTGTTGGAAATTATGCTGTTGAGGTGACAAATAATGGATGTGCAGATACTTCTGCTTGTTTTAACGTAGATTTTACTGGAGTTACTGATTTAAATGTGTTAGGGTTGTCTATTTACCCAAATCCAAGCACTAATTATTTCTTTGTTGAATCTGTAAAAAGTTCACTTGAAAGCATTGAAATTTTAGATAATTCTGGAAGAATAGTTTATTCTAATTATCAAATTACGGATACCAAAACACAGGTTGATGTTACAAAATTAAGTAGAGGTCTTTACTTAATTAACTTGTCTGGTGAGTTTGGAAGAATCACTAAAGAAATAATAATTCATTAGAATTATTATACAATTTATAAAAAGAGCTGTGGTGTTATCACAGCTCTTTTTTTATAAAAGTATTTAAAGCATAATTATTTCAAAGCTCTTTAATTTAAAGAGCTTTTTTCATGCAAATAGTAATCAATAAAAGAACTGTTGAGGAACTGTAATATCTAAGTAATAGAATGTTTTAGGAGCGCTTTATTATAATTAAATGATAGCGAAGAGAATGAACAAATCGTTAGAAATTGGTTGTGTTCAGAAAATAAATAGGCTTAGTAAGAAAAATTCAGAAAGATTAAACTTAATAGGATTACTTTAAAAGCAGGTGTTTTAAGCCCAGGAAACAGTTTTGTTACGAAGTATAGTTATTTAATTGAAAAATCACTCTTTATCTAATCTAGAAAGAACAATGATTTCTACATCTGGCCATAAAGTACTTTCTTTATCATCAGGCCCAGTATGTTTAGCTTCACAAACTTTATTCAAAGCAGCTAAGGCGCTTTCTCCGCCCCAGTCTAAAACATTGATATTAGTTTTCATGAAAAGTTCATCATAATCATCAACACTCCAAGTATATGGTTGTTCTTTTTTTACACCATTCATATCAATGAGTAAAACACCATCACCAGAAACATCTCCATTTGCACTTATAATTGTCGCTTTTATAGAAACGCTATTTAGTAAATTTCCAAAGAATGAATTAACTATTTTTAAATCTCTGGCCTTGTCATTTGTATTGGTAGAAGACGTGAAGAGCTCCATTGATACGCCTGTTATAGCTTCGGAAAGCTTGTTAGATGGGTTAAATCCACTTACCAAAACAGAGTCAAACTTACCATTAACAGGAACCTTTTTAGATTGTTTGAAAGCTGTCCATTTAACAGCTGTTGTTGAAGGGTTGTATAGGTAGTTTTTAACGGGAACATCATTAGATGATGCAACAATGTTTTCTGAGTCCACTTTAATCTCTTTATCTTCAGAGCAAGAAATCAAAGTAGTGAATACAAGCAAAAAGACAGGGATACATAAATGTTTCATCTTATTCAAATTTTATTAATAAAGTATTTTTCTCTACTGTTTGTTTCTTTTGAACTTCAATAGAAGAAATTGTGCAATCTACAGGGGCACTTAGAACATTTTCCATTTTCATTGCCTCCAGAATTATAAGAGGTTCTCCTTTTTTTAGTGCATCTCCAACAGTCACTTTTATATCCAAAACCACGCCAGGCATGGGGGCTTTGAGCTCATTTATAAACTGTGAAGAATTGCCACTAATACCAAAAGATTCTAAAATAAAATCGACTTCTTTCTTTAAGGTAATTGTAATTTTTTGTCCATTTACTTTTACTGTAACCGAGTTGTTTTCAATGTTGTGGAAAAGTAATCTACAGCTGTATTTAACACCATTTTTTTCAAAAATTATAGAGTCTCCTTTTTTCTCAAGTACAATATAGCTTGATAGAAGATCACTTGTGATTGCTGTTGTTTTATTATTTTGTATTGCTTTTATCAAAAAGTAAATTTATAAAGCTAAGATATACAAACAAAATGAAACAATCGAGACATTTATATGTGACAATTGAGCATATTTGTTAAACAAAAGAAATTAAATAAAAGAAGAATGAATTTTAATACCAGAAATTTACCAATAGTATTGTCAACCCTTATTTTTATCTCTTCCTGTTCGGCCCTAAAGACAGTAAATAGCAACTCTCCTGTAACGCCAACAACAGAAGTCTCTAATGTTCAAGAGCAAATACCATTATACCAAAAAACTGAATCTAGGGCACTAGACATTATTCACACTAAGCTTTTAGTAGATTTTAATTGGCCGAAAAAGCAAATGAATGGTGAAGCATTTTTAACTGTAAAGCCATATTATTACTCCTTAGATTCAATTTTGTTAGACGCAAAAGCGATGGATGTGAAAAGTATAAAAGTAGTTTTTTCAGAATTTGAAAACCAGGAGGTTGAGTTCATAAATACAGGTAGAAATATCAAGTTTAAATTGCCAAAAACTCTTACAAGAAACGACACTTTGAACTTACAAATTAAATATGTTGCCAATCCGGAAAAAGTAACAGATGGCGGCAGCTCAGCTATTTCAATGGCAAAGGGGTTGTATTTTATTAATGTGGATAAAAAAGACAAAAACAAGCCTCAGCAAATTTGGACTCAGGGAGAAACAGAAGCTAATTCAGTTTGGTTTCCAACTATAGATAATCCAGTTGAAAAATCAACTCAAGAAATGTATATTACAGTAGAAAACAGGTTTAAAACCCTTTCAAATGGAGAATTAATTTTTTCTTCTATAAATGAAGACGGTAAGCGAACAGATTATTGGAAAATGGATAAGCCACACTCTCCTTATTTATTTATGATGGCTATAGGCGAGTTTGCAATTGTAAAGGACAGCTGGGAAAAAAGTAATGGTGAATTAATGGAGGTTAAT
Organism: uncultured Flavobacteriales bacterium; assembly: GCA_943788115.1. Lineage (GTDB taxonomy): Bacteria > Bacteroidota > Bacteroidia > Flavobacteriales_D > Parvicellaceae. The sequence goes on along the minus strand of CALSPA010000004.1, from coordinate 61,967 downwards.
TATTATGTTGACCCAGCATATGAAGAACATGCCAAAGCAATATTTGGAAAAACTCCTAAAATGCTAAGTCACTTTTCAGATTTATTAGGTGTAGAGTATCCTTGGGTAAAATACGATCAAGTTGTTGTCCAGGACTATGTTTCCGGAGCTATGGAAAACACAACTGCAACAATACACGGAGACTTTCTTCATCAAACTAAAAGAGAAATTATTGATGGTGGCAATGAGTCTATTATTGCTCATGAGTTGTTTCATCATTGGTTTGGTGATTTAGTAACTTGTGAAAGCTGGTCTAACCTCCCTCTTAACGAATCTTTTGCAAATTATAGCCAGTATTTATGGGATGAGTTTGAGTATGGAAAAATGGAGGCAGACATGAATGCTTTTCAAGAAATGGAGGGCTATTTTTTGTCTGCTCAACAATCTGGATACAAAGATTTAATACGTTTTGATTACAACGATAAAGAAGACATGTTTGATGGTCACTCTTACAATAAAGGTGGTCGTATTCTAAATATGCTTAGAGATTATATTGGAGATGAAGCTTTTTTTGATGGTTTAAAAATATACTTAAATAAACACGCTTTTAAAACAGCTGAAGCACATGATTTAAGAATTGCATTTGAGGAGGTTTCTGGATTGGATTTAAATTGGTTTTTTAACCAATGGTTTTTTGCAAAAGGGCATCCAATTTTAGAGATTAATCAGCTCTACTCTAAAGAAAATGAGTTGCTTCAGGTGATGATTCACCAGAAACAAGACACCAAAAAATGGCCCTTATACAGCTTACCAATTTATATTGATGTTTATACAAACTCAGGGATTAAAACACAGCAATACTGGAGCTCAAAAAAATGGGACACCATAAATATTCCGTTAGCACAAACACCGCTTTTAGTGAATGTAGATGCTCATAAATCATTGCTTTGTAAAAAGAAAGATAGAAAAGATCTTGCACAGTGGATTTATCAATTAAATCACGCACCACTTTGGCTAGATAAAAAAGAAGCTTTTGATCAGCTTGGTAAAAGCAAGGATTCTGCTGCTATAAGTGCAATTATTAACAATATGCAGCACTCTTTTTGGAACATAAAATACATGGCAATTGGCAAACTTGAAAATGCTGTAAAGACACACCCAGAAAGAGTAAAAAACCTTTTATTTTCCTTAGCAATTAAAGATACCCACCCAAAAGTGAGGGCTGCAGCGATAAAAGCTTTAGCTAAATATTTTCCATATAATGATGACATAGGTGATGTTTTTAATGCGGCATTAAATGACTCATCTTTTAAAGTTATTAGCGAAGTTTTGAAAGCAGTTGTAGCTAAAAACCCTGAAAGAGGGTTAGACTTAGCTAAAAAGTTTGAAAAATCAGAAAATGCTACAATTAATCAAACTGTAGCAGCCGTATATGCTGATTATGGTGACGAAAAGCAGCATCAATTCTTTTTAAATACAGTTAATGAATTAACGGGGTTTAATAAATATGGATTTTTGCAACACTATCTCAGTTATGTCATTAGACAAAACAACAAGATAATCGATGAATCACTAGTTGTTTTTGAGCAAGTTGCAAGAAACGGTAACCCTTGGTATTTAAAACTTTCTGGCTATCAAATTCTTTCTGCAATCCAAACTAAACATGAAAATATGGCGAATGAATTACAGTTGGAAATTGATGAATTAAAAAATAACGGAAAATTAGGGGAGGTAACTGCAATTGAAAATAAATTGAATTCAGAAAACAATAGAGCTGCAGCTATTGAAGCTCTTTTAAAAGAGCTTAGAGAAGAAGAAACGGATGAAAATGTTCTTAAGTATATAAGGTAATTTCTAAGTACAAATGTTTGGTATTTATTTGCATATTCCGTTTTGTGAAAAAGCTTGCAATTATTGTGATTTTCATTTTAGCACATCTTTTAAAGTAAAGAATCAACTTCTTGACTGTATAAACAAAGAGCTAGAGATCCGAAATCATGAATTGTTGGGCGATGTTAAAACTATCTACTTTGGAGGAGGCACCCCAAGTGTTTTATCTAAAAATGAACTCGTTTCTATTTTAAATCAAATCAAAAAAAACTATTCAATTGCAAATGATGTTGAAATAACTTTTGAGTGTAACCCAGAAGATTTATCTGAGAAAAAATTGAATGAGTTAAAAGAATCAGGGGTTAATAGGTTAAGTATTGGGATTCAATCTTTTGACAACTCCGTTTTAAAATGGATGAATAGAGCCCATACAGCCAACAAGGCAATTGCGTGTATTGATTTGGCTCAAAAAATTGGTTTCAAAAACATAAGTATTGATTTAATTTATGGTGTTCCTTTATTTTTGAATAGAAACTGGAAATCAGATATAGAAAAAGCAATACAATTAAATGTTCAACATATTTCATCATATAATTTGACAAAAGAGAAACACACTAGTTTACATAATGATGTTTCAAAAGGGAAATATTTAATGCCTAACCAAGAAGTTTGTTCAGATCAATACCAACAGCTGATAGAAAATTTAGCTAAATCAGGTTTCAATCAATATGAGGTTTCAAATTTTTCTTTAAAAGGTTTTGAATCTAAACACAACTCTTCTTATTGGTCTTCAATTGCATATTTAGGGATTGGCCCTTCAGCACATTCTTATGATGGAGAAAACATTAGAAGATGGAATGTCTCTAACAATAAGAAATACATTGAGGGCTTAGTTGACAATGTCGATTATTTTGAAAGAGAGACATTAGCTAAATTTGAAATGGCAAATGAAATTATTTTACTGGGTTTGCGATCTGACTTAGGAGTTTCTTTAAAAAAAATTAAATCGTTGTTAAACGATAACCAGTATCAAGATTTTAATAAACAGGTTGATTTATTTAAGAAAAAGGACTTGATAAAACAAAATAAAAACAAGTTATTGGTTGATTCTAAAAGTAGAATTTTAGCTGATTATATTGCTAGAGAATTGTTTATCTTGCCAGAATGAAAACTATCGTAAAGTTTAATGAGCAGGAATTAGCCGCTGACATGACTAACCCAATTGATATTTCAATACCAACCAACACTGAAGATTCTGCAGTTGCATGGTTTGTTTCTAAAATGAATATATCACCTGTTATAAATGACCGATTTATTGGTAGTGTTAAAGATGGTGGGGATGTGAATTTTAGAAATATTTTTTTTAATCCACACGGTAATTGCACACACACAGAGAGTGTCGGCCATATAAGTGAAAAAGTATATTCCGTTAACAATGTATTAGAGAAAAATCATTTTATAGCCCAACTCATTACTGTAAATCCTGTACTATTGATAGATGATTTATCTGAATGGGAGAAAAAGGGAGATTATCAAATTACAAAAGCTCAGTTAGAGGGTGAAATTTTAAATGGTGTTGAAGCTCTTATAATAAGAACCCTTCCTAATGAGCAAAAGCAAACCAAAGATTACAATAATACAAATTGGCCATACCTTTCTAAATCGGCTGCAAAATACATTAGAAATTTGGGAATTAAACACCTACTAATAGACCTTCCTTCTGTAGATAGAGAACAAGATGGCGGAGCACTTGTTTCTCATCGTGCGTTTTGGAATTATCCTCAAGAAATAGACCTTAAAAGAACGATTACAGAACTAATTTCTGTAGGTGATTTAATTAATGATGGTCTCTTTTTGCTAAACCTTAGTGTTGCCAACATTGTTAATGACGCAAGTCCTTCGCGACCAATTTTATATAAATTATCAAAATAAAATTTTATATTTAACTAAAAAAGTATAAATTTATTCCAAATTAATAGTTTAAAAAAAATATTCTAATATGAAACTCGATGTTATTGATTTAAAGATACTTAAGGTCTTGCAGGAGAATAGTAAAATCACCAATATTGAATTGAGTAAAAAAATAGGACTCTCTGCTGCTCCAACATTGGGAAGGGTTCAAAAATTAGAAAAGCAAGGGTTTATTTCCAGTTATCATGCAAAAGTAGACACTTCTAAAGTTGGCTTAGGTTTTATGGCGCTTGTTCAAGTTTCAATGCTAAGACAAAGTAGCGGTTCTGTAAAAAACTTTTTGGATGAAATATTAGCAATTGATGAAATTGTTGAATGTTTGCAGCTAACAGGAAATTTTGATTATCAATTAAGAATTGTAGTTAAAGACATCCCTGCTTTTGATAGAATTATTGCACAAAAACTGGGTTCAATTGAAGAAATTGGACAGATGCAAACGACAGTTGTTTTATCTACACAAAAAGATTCTCCAGTTATGCCCTTAGACTATAATGTTGGCTTGAAAATCAGTTAAAACACTGATCTAATTGAAATCATAAAGCTTCTTCCCGGTGCGCTAATTCCAGATGAAAAACTTTTATAGTGAACATCCATTAAATTGTATGCACCTATTTGAATTTGAGCAAGTTGATGCAATTCAATGCCCATTCTTAAATTTAATGTGTACCAAGGGGGAGTTCCATCAATGGTAGCCTCAGCTAAGTTGTCAACACTTCCAGAGCTATATTCAGCAACATTTTTCCATCCGTTATATTCAGAGAAAAATTCTAGATCCCATTTTTTTCTTTCAAAAACTAATTTACTTCTTCCAAAAATGGGAGGAATGTGACCAAAAGATTCACTTGAATTCTGAATACCACCAAGAGTATAATTAAGTGAAGAAGAAAAAGAAAGAAATTTGTTGAATTGTATTTTAAGTTCACCAGTAGCCCCATATACAAAAGCACTCTCTGAATTTATATTTGTTCGTATTTTACAAAGCAAACCATCAAAAAGAATGGAATCATTTCCATTTAGACTGTGGTCTGCCCTAACAATTGCATTGTCTAAGTAGGCCCCATATATAACACTTTTTATGACCAATAGTTTTGAAGCTTTTTTGTTATTAATAATTTTAACAAAACCAATTTCAGCATTGTATACTTGCTCAGGGTTCAATTCATTATTTGGCACAACAACATAGGTATCTTTTTTAAAGACCTTTCCAAAATCATCAATATTTGGTGACCTAAATCCGCTACTTAATGAAGCATGAATGCTTGTTTGCTTAGAGGGTGTGTATGATAGGCTCAGGCTCCCATTTAAAGAACCATTATCACTATTTATATTATTAAAAGGTAACTTAATAAGTGAGGTGTCTTTGAATTTGGCATTTAATAAAACATAATTATACCTTAATCCAGCCTGCACAAGAAAGGAGTTCATTTTTTTTTGATAGTTAATGTATATTGCTCCACTGGTCATGCTACTGCCACCGTCTGGATATCTTGTTGTCTCAAAGCTTTTTTCATATGAGGTTATATTTTCTTTATAAGCATTGCTAATGACATTATTATGAGTGAATTCTCCCCCATAAAATAGCCTACTAGCAGAATCAACAGCCTTTACAAAATCAAGATTTAAAGCATAAATAAAAACATCTTCCTTTCGAACACTTCTTTCTATGGAAGAAAAAGGGCGAGAGTATCGGTCTTCATCTATCTTTTGATAAGAACCAATTATTATTGCACGATCATAAAACACATTGTAATTAGAGAGTTCAGAAGTAAAAGAAGTTAGAAATCTATTTTGAGGACCATAATTCCATTCACTGTATTCGGCTATTCCAATGGTATTAATGTTATTAAGACGATCATAGCGATTAATATCAGATGAGCTGCTATATTGAGTATTTAATTTAAACAAGGCATTTTCATTCATCTTGAAAACAAATTTTTGCAAAAAATGATATTGACTAAAACCAGTGCCAACTTGCAATGAGGAATCTGAATTTACCACCATTGAATCATTGCCATTATTATCAGTCTGCACATAAAAATTTCTATAACCCCAGTCATCGTATCCATGAAGTCTATTTTCTCCCATTTTTAAGTCGCTAAAATGGCTATAAGAAAATGAGCTAAGGCTCCCAAATTTTTTGTTTCCTAATGAAAAATCAACATGGTTAGTAAGCTCATTGTTTGATGAGTTGATTCGCCCAAGGAACGAGCCATTAAAAGACATTGAATCTGCATTAGTGACTATTGGGTCTTTAGTCTGATAATGAATAACTCCACCAATGGCATCGCTTCCATAAATGACTGAGCTAGGCCCGTATTTTATATCTACTTGGCTTAGAATATTATTATCAAGGGTAATGCTGTTTTGAAGATGACCACTTCTGTAAATAGCATTGTTCATTCTAACGCCATCAACAACCAATAGAACTCTGTTTGCTTCAAAACCTCTAATGATTGGGCTACCTCCACCACCCTGACTTTTTTGTATTGTTATTCCAGAAGATTGTTTTAAAATATCTGCACTAGTTTGAGCATTACTTTCAATTAGAACCTCCTCTGAAATAGTTTCTTTATTTAAAGCCTGATCGGAAAGAAGAATTTTTTTCTCTCTTAAAGTTGAGGCCACAAAAGAGGGGAGTGTGAACTCAGAAAGTGATAGCGTAACCCAATAACCATTAATTAACAAATTATTTAAATTAGTTGTATAGAAATTATACCCAGCTTTAAAAAATACAATAGTATCTTTTGAAGTGAATTCTTCAAGAGAGGCAACACCTTTATATGAAGTTTTAATGGAATTTAATTTATTTGGAGAATAAATTTCAACACCTTCTAAAGGTTCATAATATTCATTAACAACCTTTATTTCTTGACTATAAAAAATAAAAGGCGCAAGCAATACAACTATGCTAAAAATAGATCTTACCATTCCTTAAGAAAAGATAGTTTTAAAAATTTTATGTGAAGATATTTGTTTGGATTTAAATTGGAAATGATATTCAAAGTATTCAAACAAGACTTCAATCAACACATTTCTTTTTTCTTTATCTAACTTTATTGTTGAATATTTATCAATAGTCGTGCCTAAAAGCATTGAGAAGTCACAAGAAATAGATTTATTAAGCGTGTAATTTTCTTTTAAGCCTACAAACTTGGCAAGTTTTATATTGAAGTAGGTATGTTTTTCTGAAAAATTATTTTCAGGTTCAATCCCCAAAAAAGAAAGTAATTGAGTTAAGAAAACAAGGTGGAAATCTGGATTAAAAGGCTGTATTTCAAATAGTAAAAATGAATTTTTAATAAAATGGTATAGCTCTTTTGAGTTATCCCCTTCTTTTAATAGAGCGTTTAAGATTTCTGTTAAAAAAAAAGCGATGCTCGTTTTTCTAATATCACTAGTTATTTGGTGACACGGAAAAGATAACTGTTGATTAGAGGCGTTATTTATTGACTTTTCATATTTGAAAGATGAATTAAACTCTATAAAATGTAGGGGTTGGAATAGATAAGGGCTATTCTTTTTTTTAGCCCCTCTAAATATGAATGATTTCCTACCATATTTATTGGTAAACAACTGAACAATTACAGCGCTATCTGTATACGAATGAGCACTAAGGAAAAGACCTTCAAGTTGTTCCTTCATCACTTGGAATTGGAAATTCAATATAAAATGTAGTTCCTTTTTCTAAAGAGGATTTAAAATAAATTACACCCATATGAGAATCTATAATTTGTTTTACCATAGCAAGCCCAAGACCAGTTCCCGTTGTTTTGGTAGTAAAGTTGGGTTGAAATATTTTTTCTTTAAGTGCATCATCTATTCCACAACCATTGTCACTAATAGTTACTACATAAGCACCGTTTTTTTGGCTTAATTCTAATGTAATTTCCCCTTTATTTTCATCTGAAATCGCTTGTATAGCATTATTAATAATATTATTAAAAACTCTTATTAATTGATCTAAATCACCTTGAATAAAGACATTTTCCAATGAATTGTCTATTATTTTAAAACGAATTGAATCTTCATTTTTAAAGAAATCTATTGTTGAATATAAAATGTCTTTTAGGTCTGTTTTTTTTAATTCAAGTTTAGGCATTTTTGCAAATCTCGAAAACTCATTTGCAATGCTCGTTAGTGTGTCAATTTGCTGTACAATTTTTTTAGAGAAGTTCGCTAATGATTCTTTGAAATTCTCAGCAGTTGGGTCTAAAGATCGCTCTAAATGCTGAACACTTAGTTTCATAGGGGTTAATGGGTTTTTAATTTCATGTGCCACTTGTTTTGCCATTTCTCGCCAAGCACTTTCTCTTTCACTTTTAGCTAATTTTAATGCACTTTCCTCTAATTGAGCAATCATACTATTGTACTCTTTAACAAGCGTCCCGATTTCATCCTTACTTTCCCAGTTTATTTTCTCATTTGCTTTATTAATCCTTACATTTTTTAATTTTTCACCAACAACTCTTATTGATTTAGTAATGTAGTTAGACAGAAAATAGGCGATTAAACTTGCGCCTAGTAAAAGAAAAATATATACTTCAAGAAGAGTGGTTAAGAATAAACGAAGCTCATTTTTATTAGGTGAGAGTTGAGAATTATATGGAATATTGATGATTACAATGTTTTCTCCAGAGTTGTTTTTCACAAAAGTATAAGTGCTGATACTTGATTTGTTTATGCTCTCTACTTGTCTTTTGTTCTCTAATTTTAGTTTATTTAAAATAGAAGGGTTCATTTTAAATGTATAAAAATCGGGATTTGTATAATCATATTTACTAGACATTAAGATGTCACCATTTAAATTGAATACGTTAATTTCTATTTTATTTACATCAGAAAGCTCCTTTATTTTATAGTCAAAGTCTTTAAGAACAAAATCCATATTTTCCATGTGATTTAGGTCTTTAAAGAAATATTGTAAAGACATGATAATGGTTTTTTCTTTTCTTATTAATCGTTCAGCATGATAGTTTTCATTTTGATTATTAAAGAAAACAATTGTAGTAACACCTATTATAAGTAATGACACTAGTATTAGTGCCAACATAGAAATATAAATTCTTCTTCTTAAGCTAAGTCGGTAAAACCTCATTGTGAAGTAAAAATAAAAAATCCCACTAGTAGAAACTAATGGGATTAAATAAATAAAATAATCTTCTTACCCATTTAAAGCTTCAGCACCACCAACGATCTCTAAAATTTCGTTTGTAATTGCCGCTTGTCTAGCTTTGTTGTAAGTTAATTTAAGCTCTTTAATTAACTCAGAGGCATTATCAGTAGCTTTGTGCATAGCAGTCATACGTGCACCATGTTCTGAAGCTAGTGAATCAAGCATAGCCTTGTAAAAAGTAACTTTTAAAGAATTTGGAATTAAATCTACAATTATTTCTTCTTGTGATGGTTCGAATATATAATCCGTATTATCTGTATTTTCAGAAACACTATCTGCCTTAACTATTGGAAGAAGTTGTTCTGCCTTAATAATTTGAACTGCTGCATTTTTAAATGAATTATAGACAACAATTATTTTGTCAAAATCTCCATTTTCATAAGAAGACATAAGTTCTTCAGTAAGCGAATTAACATTTTCAAAATTCAAATCGTCCCATAAACTTGCACTATTTTGAGGTAAATTATCTTTTGCTAAATAGCTAGAGTTTTTGAATGCGTCATTTGCTTTTTTTCCAACCGGTAAAACAGTTATAGAAGATTCGCCATATTCCCTAACAAGCGTTTTGGTTTTTTTAATAACATTATTATTAAAGCCGCCACAAAGACCTCTATTAGAAGTAAGCGCAACAAGAAGAATATTTTTTTCTTCTCTAATTTTAACAAAAGGATTGTCTGCTGTATCTATAGAACTTGAAACGTTTGATAATATTTCTTGTAATTTCTCGGCATAAGGACGCATTTGAACTACAGCATTCTGTGCTCTTTTTAGTTTAGCAGCAGAAACCATCTTCATAGCAGAAGTGATCTGCATAGTAGAGTTAACTGATGTAATTCTGGTTCTTATTTCTTTTAAGTTCGCCATGTGCTATAGTTTAAAAAAAAGCTAAAATTCTCTTTTAATTTACATACTTACTGCTCAATTCCTCAACTACATTTTTAATCACTGAAGTTATTTCAGCTGTTAGTTTTCCAGACTTAAGCTCATCTAATTCTGCTCTGTGCTTAGTTCTTAAATAAGTTAACAATTCTGTTTCAAACTCTTGAACTTTGTTAACAGGAACATTAGAGAGAATTCCAGTTGATCCACAGTAAATTATTGCAACTTGTTCTTCAACAGGAAGAGGTGCCCCTTCATTTTGTTTAAGAATTTCTACATTTCTTTCTCCTTTTCCTAAAACAGCCATTGTTGCAGCATCTAAATCAGAACCAAACTTAGCAAAAGCTTCTAGCTCTCTGTACTGAGCTTGATCAAGTTTAAGTGTTCCTGCAACTTTTTTCATTGATTTAATCTGAGCAGAACCACCCACTCTAGAAACCGAGATACCAACATTAATTGCAGGTCGTACCCCAGCGTTGAATAGATTAGCCTCTAAGAAAATCTGCCCGTCTGTAATTGAAATAACATTTGTAGGAATGTATGCAGATACATCACCAGCTTGTGTTTCAATAATTGGTAAGGCAGTTAAAGAACCTCCACCTTTTACATTGCCTTTAAGTGAATCTGGTAAATCATTCATTTGAGAGCAATTTCATCATGAAGAGTTACTTTTAGCAGCTCTTTCTAATAACCTTGAATGTAAGAAGAATACATCACCTGGGTAAGCCTCACGTCCCGGAGGTCTTCTTAAAAGAAGAGACACCTCACGATATGCAACAGCTTGTTTAGATAAATCATCAAACACAATTAATGCAGGTCGACCAGTATCTCTAAAGATATTCACCAATTGCAGCACCTGTAAATGGAGCATAAAATTGCATTGGAGCAGGGTCAGATGCGTTAGCAGCAACTACCACAGTATAGGCCATTGCTCCAGCTTCTTCTAAGTTTATTTACAATACCAGCAACGGTAGAACCTTTTTGGCCAATAGCAACATAGATACAAATACAGGCTCACCCCTGTCATAAAATTCTTTTTGATTAATAATTGTATCAATACAAACAGTTGTCTTACCCGTTTGACGATCACCAATTACTAATTCTCTTTGTCCTCTTCCAATTGGAATCATTGCATCAATTGCTTTAACTCCTGTTTGTAGAGGTTCATTCACAGGTTGTCTATAAATAACACCTGGTGCTTTTCTTTCGATAGGCATTTCAAAAGTTTCACCATCAATTGGTCCTTTTCCATCAATTGGTTCTCCAAGAGTATTTACAACTCTACCCAACATTCCTTCTCCAACATTAATTGATGCAATACGTTAGTTCTTTTAACAGTATCACCTTCTTTAATGTCATTAGATGCTCCCAAAAGTACAGCCCCAACATTATCTTCTTCAAGGTTCAAGACAATACCCTGTAGTCCATTATCAAATTCGATAAGCTCTCCATATTGAACTTAGCAAGACCGTAAATACGTGCAATACCATCTCCTACTTGAAGAACAGTACCTACTTCTTCTAATTCTGTTCCAGATTTAAATCCTGAGAGTTGTTCTCTTAAAATTGCTGAAACTTCAGCTGGTTTAACTTCTGCCATTGTTTTTTATTTTAATTCTATATTTCTGCTATGTAAGGGTTTTCATTAAAAGCTTTTTTAAGCTCTCTAATCTCTTTACTAATTGATGTGTCTATTTGACGATCACCGACTCTTAAAATGAAACCACCAATAATTTCTGGGTCAACTTTTTCAATTATTTCAAAACTGCTTTCTTCTTTTTGATTGTAAAGAGAAACAATGTTGTTTATTTGCTTTTTATCAAGGCTAATAGCACTTGTTACTTCAGCAGTAATAATATTATTTAATTCTTTGTATTGATTTATAAATGAATCAGCTATGCTCTGAACTAGTGATTCTCTTTTCTTGCTTGAAATTAGATTTAGAAAAAGAAAGGATAAATCGGTTAAATTCCCCTTGAAAACAGCAGTCAAAATTTGCTGTTTTTTATCAGTATTAACTACAGGACTATTTAGAAGCAGCTGTAAGTCTTTATTAGCAGAAACAGTAGCGCTAATTAAAGACATGTCTGTGTAAATATCTTTAAGAATGTTTTTTTCTTTAGCAAGACCAATTAAGGACTTGGCATATCTTCTAGCGGCTAGTGATTGCTGCATTTTGTTTAATTTAAGTTAACGTCTTTAATCATGGAATCAACTAATGCTTTTTGTTTATCATCAGATGAGAGTTGATCTTTTACAATTTTCTCAGCTATTTCTAAAGAAAGTACAGCAACTTGGTTTTTAAGCTCAGTTATTGCAGCTAATTTTTCAGTTTTAATAACTTCTCTTGCGCTAGCAAGTATCTTATCCGTTTCTTCTTTAGCTTTAGTTTTAGCCTCTGCAATTATCTGATTTTTTGTTTCAGCCGCATCTTTAAGTAAAGCATCTCTGTCTGCTAAAGATTCCTTTTTAATTTTTGCTCTTTCTTCATTTAATTGTGCTAATGAAGATTTCGCCTCATCTGCAGCATTAATTGCGTCTTCAATGCTTTTAGACCTTTTGTCGACTGCATCTAAAATAGGTTTCCAAGCATATTTTTTTAGAATCAAAACCAATAAAAGAAAGACAATAGATGTCCAAAATATTAAACCGATTCCTGGTGTTACTAAATCTAATGGATTCATTTTTTTTGTTTTTTAAAACTGCTTGTAACCAACCGTTACAAGCAGTTTTGGTTCAATTTGTAATTACCCTAAAAGAGCAACCACTACTGCAAATAATGCAACACCTTCAACAAGTGCCGCTGCAATAATCATGTTTGTTTGAATCATTCCAGAATGTTCAGGTTGTCTTGCCATTGATTCCAATGCCGAACCACCAATTTTCCCAATTCCGATTCCAGCACCAATTGCCGCTAATCCTGCTCCAATTGCTGCTATTCCTAAACCGTCATAAGTCAACGCTTGATTCATTACTTCTGCTACTTCGTTCATCATTTATGATTTTAAGTTATACATATATATAATTAGTTAGTGGTCCTCCACTACTGCTAATCCAATAAAAAGTGAGGTTAATAAGGTAAAGATATATGCCTGTAGAAATGCAACTAGCAATTCTATTAAGTACATAAACAATACAAAAGCTACTGACACTGGAGCCACCCCAAACGCTCCACCAGTTCCCAATCCACTCTGAGCCATGAAAATTAAAGACAATAAGCTAAGAATAATTATATGACCAGCTGTCATGTTTGCAAAAAGACGAATCATTAATGCAATAGGTTTAAGGAAAATACCAACAATTTCTATAGGCAATAGAATTATATATAAAGGAATTTTAGCTGACCAACCCATACTGTTTCCAAGAGGGTTAAAAATATGAGACCAGTACATTTTACTACCACTAACATTTGTAATAATTAATGTAAAAACAGATAGAACCATGGTGAGCGCAATATTACCCGTAACATTGGCGGCACCAGGTAATAAACCTAGTAGATTGTTAATTAATATGAAAAAGAAAAGGGTTAATAAATAGGGTAAATATTTTTTATACTTAGTTCCAATGTTTGGTTTGGCCACATCGTCTCTTACAAAAAGAATTAATGGTTCAATGAAAGCTTGAATTCCTCTTGGGACACCATTGTTTTTACGATAACTTTTTGCAACTTTTCTAAGAATTAAGAATAAAATAAGTACTGCCAATAGCATTGAGGCCACATTTTTGGTAATAGAGAAATTTAAAATGGACAACCCTGATGCTTCAGAAATGTGTCCGTGTTCGTCTATAGAATAAACTCTATCTCCCTTAGTGACATTGTTATGTCCATGATGAAAATCGCTAGACATAAAAACATCTAAGTTATTATCTGTAAAAAGTATTACAGGAAGAGGTATAGTAAAATGTGTTTCTCTAAAAGTGAAAAAATGCCAATCGTGTGCATCTGAAATGTGATGCATCACATCTGGAACAGGGTCGTACATTTCACTTGATTCTTCTGAATTAGAATCTTCATGATGGTTAGTATCATTACTGGCCAATACTCCAAAAGAAATAAAGATAAAAAAGGAGATGTTAAAGACTTTAAATAAACGCTCCATGTATTCCAATTTGCTGTTAATAATTTCGGCAAAAGTAGATAAATATTTTAGTTAAGAAAATGTATATTAAAAGAAAATGATGAGTTATTGAAAACAAATAAAAAAAAATACTATTTCATATCTGATAAAGCTCATTTGATAGCAAATAAAGAAAACTTAGATAATGGTTGTTTTATGCGTGGTTTTTTTCAAAAAATAAATACTTTTAGCAAAATTAAAAGTTAAAAAATGAATGTAAGATTAAAGATATTTTTAAAAGCATCTGTGCTTCTTATCTTGTGGACGATGGTCCTTTCTCCATTTATTGCACTTTATTTCTTTTTAAACATTGCCAATGATTCTTCTCTCCCAGGTTTTGATGAATTGGAGAACCCAGAAACCAATTTAGCTTCAGTTATTTACACATCGGATATTGAGTTAATAGGTAAATATTATCAAGAAAACAGAACAAATTCTAAATATAATGAACTTTCCCAATGGCTAATTAAGGCTTTGGTTTCTACGGAAGATGAACGCTATTATGAGCATTCAGGAATTGATGTGAGGGCGCTAGCGAGAGTTGCAAAAGGAGTTTTGACCGGAAACACAAGTCAGGGTGGTGGGTCAACTATTTCACAACAACTTTCTAAACTTCTTTTTCCTAGAGAAAAATTATCTAAACTGGAGTTGGTGGTTAGAAAGTTTAAAGAATGGATTATTGCTGCAAGATTAGAAAAAAACTATACAAAGGCAGAAATTATTAACATGTATTTGAATAAGTTTGATTTTTTAAATAACGCTGTTGGAATAAATAGTGCAGCATCTGTATATTTTGGTAAATCACCCTCTCAACTCAATATTCAGGAATCAGCAATGTTAGTTGGAATGGCTAAAAACCCATCTCTTTTTAATCCGCTTAGGTTCCCCGAAAAAGTGATTAAAAGACGAGAAGTTGTTCTATTTCAGATGAAGAAAAACGGTCATTTGACTGAACATGAGTATGATTCTATTAGAGAACTTTCTTTGGGCTTGAACTATACTCGAGTAGATCACCAGACAGGATTAGCACCTTATTTTAGAGAAACACTAAGAGCAGAGCTCACTAAAATCTTTAGAGAAAAAAATGAAAATGGTAAATTAAAACTTCAAAAATCAAATGGAGATTCTTATGACCTTTATTCTGATGGTCTTAAAGTATATACTACAATAGATTCTAGAATTCAAAAGTATGCTGAGTACGCTGTGTCACAACATCTAAAATACGAATTGCAAGAAGACTTTAATAACAACAACAGGAAGTGGAAAAGAACACCTTTTTCTAATGATCTTGAAAAAAGTCAAGTAGACACAATAATTGCAAGAGCCTTGAGACGATCTAAAACATATAAAAAATTCAGTGGAAAAATTTGTGGGTATTGCGAAAGGCCTAAAAAGTACATTCAAAGAACTGACACCGGATTTGTTTGCTCCTATTGTAGCCATGTGACTTCCTTTTTGACAAAAAAACAAATAGATAGTGTCTTATCAACCAAAAGAATCATAAAGGTTTTTGACTGGGAATCTCCAAATTATGAAAAAGACACTTTAATGTCATCTAGAGATTCGGTCTTTTACTATAAAGGTTTGTTAAGAGCTAGTTTAGTCTCTATGGATCCAAAAAATGGGCACGTTAAGGCTTGGGTCGGTGGGCCATATTTTAAGCACTTTAAATATGACATGGTTAAAAATGGTAGAAGACAAGTAGGTTCAACATTTAAACCATTTGTTTATGCAACAGCAATAGAAATTGGAGCTTTACATCCTTGTGATCAAATACCAGACATTAAGCATTGTGTTGAGGTTCCCTACAATGAATACAGAAATAAGCTGTGGTGTCCTTCCAATGCAGATCAAGCATATTCTGGAGCATTAACGCCTGTTTTTTTCGCGTTAGCTTCCTCTATGAATAACATTACAGCCAGTATTATCAAAAAGAATAGCATGATGAAAGAGGTTTTTGACAGAGTTGCTCAATTAGGTCTAGATACTTCTAAATTCATACCAGTTCCATCTATGGCTTTGGGTGTTTTTGATCTGTCCGTTTATGAAATGGTAGGAGCAATTTCTTCGTTTGCTAATGGTGGAGTTTACATTGAGCCTACGTTTATTTCAAAAATTGAAGACAAATATGGAAACATAATATATGAACCAGAAAGAAATGCTAAACAAGTCTGGAATGCTGAAACAGCATTTACTATGCTCGAAATGATGAAGCTTGTTACCTCAGGAGTTAAGCACCCTACTTTAAAAAACAAGTTTAAAAGACCTTTAGTTGGAGGAACAGCCATAAGAATAAGATCAAGAGATACCTCAAAACGCCCATATGTAGGAATTACTCAACCCGTTGCTGGTAAAACAGGAACAACACAAAACCAGTCCGATGGTTGGTTTATGGGTTTAACTCCAGACTTAGTTACTGGAGTCTGGGTAGGCGCTGAAGACAGGTCTGTTCGTTTTAGAACGGTAAGCATGGGAATGGGAACCAATACAGCACTTCCTATTTGGGCTTATATGACTAAAGAAATAAATAAAGATTCAACACTATTGATTTCCCAAGAAGATTTTGAAAAACCTTTAAATATTCGTGATTCTCCTTTAGATTGTGAAAGCTATAATGCAGAAAAAAGTGTGTTCGATAATTTACAGCAACAAGACGGTTTGGAGATTTGGGGGCAAGAAGATGAAGATATTTGGTAATATTGTAATAAAAAAAGAATGATAAATAAAGTAGTTGCATCTGCAGAAGAAGCCTGTAGGGGAATTCAAAGTGGAATGACAATAATGCTAGGGGGTTTTGGTCTTTGCGGAATTCCTGAAAACTGTATTTCTGAATTGGTGAAATTGAAAATCAACAACCTAACATGTATTTCAAATAACGCAGGAGTTGATGATTTTGGATTAGGATTTTTATTACAACAAAGACAAATTAAAAAAATGGTTTCCTCTTATGTTGGGGAAAATGATGAATTTGAACGACAAATGTTGAGCGGAGAATTAGAAGTGGATTTAATTCCTCAAGGAAGTTTGGCTGAAAGGTGTAGGGCTGCTGGAGCCGGTATTCCTGCCTTTTATACTCCAGCAGGATACGGAACCGAAGTTGGTGAAGGAAAAGAAGTTCGCATTTTTAATGGTAAACCACATATTTTAGAAGAAGCATTAACTGCTGATTATGCAATTGTAAAAGCGTGGAAAGGAGATAAAACAGGAAATCTTATTTTTAAAGGGACGGCAAGAAATTTCAATCCAGCTATGGCAATGGCAGGAAAAATCACAATTGCTGAAGTGGAAGAGTTGGTTGAGCCTGGCGAATTAGATCCTAATCAGATTCATGTTCCTGGAATTTTTATTCAAAAAATTTTTGAAGGGGATTCATATGAGAAAAGAATTGAGCAAAGAACAACCAGAAAAAAAGATTAAAGATGGCGCTAGACAAAAATGGAATCGCTAAAAGAATAGCACAAGAATTACAAGATAGATGGTATGTTAATTTGGGAATAGGAATTCCCACATTAGTTGCCAATCACATTCCTGAGGAGATTTCAGTAGATTTTCAATCTGAAAATGGAATTTTAGGCATGGGGCCATTTCCATTTGAAGGGGAAGAAGATGCTGACCTTATCAATGCAGGTAAACAAACCATTACTGCCTTGCCTGGAGCTGTATATTTTGATTCTGCAACAAGTTTTGCTATGATTAGAGGACAGCATGTTCAATTAACTGTGTTAGGGGCTATGGAGGTTTCTGAAAACGGAGATATTGCAAATTGGAAAATCCCTGGAAAGATGGTTAAAGGAATGGGAGGCGCAATGGATTTAGTTGCAAGTGCAGATAACATTATTGTTGCCATGATGCACACCAATAAGAAAGGTGAAAGCAAATTGTTGAAACAGTGCTCACTTCCATTAACAGGTGTTGGTTGCGTTAAAAAAGTAGTAACTAACTTAGCTGTATTGGACGTTACAAAAGAGGGTTTTAAATTAATAGAACGAGCGCCAGGTGTTTCTGTAGAAGAAATTAAAAAAGCTACGGAAGGGAATTAATTATTGATGGGGAAATTCCTGAAATGAACATTTAAAATTCAATTATGAAGATTAGTAAATTATCCATTCTTATTCCTGCTTATAACGAAGAAAAGACGATTCATTTAATCCTTGATAAGGTTAAAGAAGTGAATTTAATTTGCAACATTCAAAAAGAAATTATTATTGTTAATGATTGCTCAACTGACAATACAAAACAGGCAATTGCAGATTACATGGAGAACAACCTAACGTTAGATATCCAGTTATATAATCAAGATAAAAACAAAGGAAAGGGGGCCGCTATTCATAAAGCAATAGAGTTAGCAACAGGAGATTTTTTAATCATTCAAGATGCAGATTTAGAGTATGATCCTAATGAATTTAATGTTCTATTACAGCCAATTGTTACAGGTTTTGCGGATGTGGTTTATGGTTCAAGGTTTATGGGCGGGAACCCACATCGAATTTTGTTTTATTGGCACTCTATAGGAAATCAATTTTTAACCAAGCTTTCAAACATGTTTACCAACCTAAACCTAACAGATATGGAAACTTGCTACAAGATGATAGATACTAAAATTGCCCAATCTTTAAAACTTAAAGAAAATCGTTTTGGATTTGAGCCAGAGCTTACCGCAAAGCTTTCAAGAGTTTCTAAAATTAGAATTTATGAAGTAGGAATTTCCTATTATGGCAGAACTTATGAGGAGGGTAAAAAAATTGGTTGGAAAGATGGTTTTAGAGCGATCTATTGTATAATAAAATATAATTTATTTAGCAAGTAAAAAGCTAAAGCAAATTAAGTTTTTTACTTAAGCCTTCTTTATATGCTTTTCCAATGTTTATTTGATTATCATTAATAACAATGTAGTTATCTTCAATTGATTCAATTTTATCTAGCCTAACAATAAAGGATCGATGAACTCTAACAAAGTTATCGGAAGGTAATTTAGCCGCAACATCTTTCATTGTGCTTAAAATAGTGTACTTACCCTCTTCAGTAATAACTCTCATGTAGTTTCCTAAAGCTTCAATCCAATAAATTTGATTTGTACTTATTTGAACGAGTTTTGAATCAGATTTAATAAAAATGGTTTCACCTTTAGTAGTAAAATGAGATGATTCTTTAGTTAGCCTTTTACTAGCTTTTTCTATTGCTTTTAAAAATCGAGCAGTAGAAATTGGTTTCTTAACAAAATCGGTAACATCATATTCATATGATTCTACAGCATATTTGTCGTGAGATGTGACAAGTATAACTTGTGGAAGAGGATGTAGTGATTTAAGCATAGAGATACCATCCATTTTAGGCATTTCTATGTCTAAAAACAACAAATCTATATCACTATCTTTAAGAATATTAAATGCTTTTATTGGATCTTCACAAGAAGCTATTAAATCTAATGAATCTGTGTCATGAATTAAATCTTCTAGAATACCTCTAGATAAATCATCATCATCAACTATTAAACACTTCATCTTCATTTTTTATATTCTTTCAAATGAATTTTCAACTCATCAATAGACTGAGTGATTATATCATTTACTCTATTAGCAATAATAGTGATTTCATTTGTATTTTCCACATCTCCATTTAGTTTTTCAAGTGCAACTAAATCATTAACAACACTCTCAACTCCTAAATAAGAAACATTTCCTTTTATTTTATGAGCGATAGATGCGACTTCATTATAATTTTCTTTTTTAAGACTTTGGTTTAGTTTTTTTAAGTCAGCAGGAACATTTTCTAGGTAAATAGAAAGATACTTAATGATCTTTATAGGGTTGTTTTTACTTATTTTTTTTATTAAATCAAGATTAGTTACACTCTTTTCAGCTTTTGAGGTGTTCTTAGAGGAACTTTCCTTAGGGCTAACAGCATTTATTTTTTTAGGAATATTTAAAATGGAGGCAATTTTTTTAAATAGCATTTCTGTTTTAACTGGCTTAGACAAACAATCGTTCATTCCAATTTCTATGCATTTTTTTGCAACACCATCTAAAACATGAGCTGTCATGGCAATTATAGGAACCCCATTTTTCTTATTTGGCAGCCTTGTTCTTATGAATTCAGTTGCTTCAAAGCCGTTCATGTTAGGCATTTGTAAATCCATTAGGATTAAATCATAATCATTTTCTTTCACCATCTCTACAGCGACTAAACCATCTTCTGCAAAGGACAGCTTAATTTCTTGTTTCATGTTTTGAATTAACTCGTTTAAAACAACTCTGTTTAACTCATTATCATCGACCAGTAGCATTGAAAGACCATTAAAATCATAACTTTCATTCCAGGAGAGTGTCGTCTCTTCTTGAAATTCACTTTCAGACAAACAAAGAGAAAAAGAAAACACACTGCCTTTATCAGGATTAGAGGAAACATTTATTTCCCCTCCCATTAATCTCACAAGCTCTTTAGTAATGGCTAAGCCTAAACCAGTGCCACCATACTGACGAGATGTATTTGAGGATGCTTGTTCATAACTGTCAAAAATAGTTTCTAGCTTTTCTTTTTTTATACCTATGCCGGTATCACTTATTGCGAAGTTTAATTTTTTAGTTTCGGCATAATTTGCCGCTGGCTCAATAGAAATTGTAACACTTCCTTTCTCAGTAAATTTTATTGCATTGTCTACTAAATTCAATAAAATCTGATTTATCCTCATAGGATCGCCTATAAGAATTGCAGGAATCCCAACACTCAGTTTACTTATTATTTCAACAGGTTTGTCTTTTATCTTAAAAGCAACTGATTTTGTTATGTCATTAGAGATATTAATTAATGAAAAGGGAAGCTGCTCTAATTTAATTGCTCCTTTCTCAAACTTTGATAAATCTAAAATGTCATTAACTAAGAATAAAATATTGTTTGCACTTGATTTAATTATGTTTAAATAATCTTTTTGCTTGGTATTCAATTTTGTTTCGCTCATTAAATGAGAAAGACCAACAACTGCATTTAAAGGAGTTCTAATTTCATGACTTGTATAGGCAAAGAAATCTTCTTTGTCTTTGCTTAACTTATTAGATTGTAAAGTAGCTTTTTCTAGCGCTTTATTTATGAGTATTTTTTGTCTGTAGGCATATAATAAAAAGCTTGAAAAAACCAACAAGATTATTAGTATAACTGCGAAAAAAATATTTCTTGTGAATTTAATCTCATCTTCACTATTTTGTTTTTCTTCAAAAAGAATTAGTTTTTGGTTTTTTTTTGCGAGCTCTAGTTGAGACTCTAAAAATGTTATTTCACCAGCATCTTTAATTGCTGCATAATACTGTAAATATTCATATGCTTTTCTATACTGTTTATTAAGCTCATATGCTTTTGCTAAATTTTTATAACCTTTTTTAATGTAGTTTTTCAGTGCTAATTTTTCTGAAATTGTTAAACTCTTTTCCATGTAATAAAGGAAATTCACATAATCATCTATTAATTCATAGGCTTTAGCTAATTCATAATTTACCTCCGCTTGATTAAATGATACTCCATTATACACTGCACTATCAAATTTCACGTAATTAGTCAAAGATTTTCGTAAAGCTCTAATTCCTTGATTTGGTCGGCCAAGATCAACATATAGCTGCCCCAATCCTCTAGCAATATCAGCCTGTAGTTTAGGGTTTTCATCTTCATTTATTTGTTCATCTGAAAGCTCAAGAAGTTGGAGGGCTAATTTTTTGTTACCTAAACTTTTTTCAAGAATACCAAGGGAATAATTTGAGAATGCTATTAGGTAAGAATTTTTAGTTTTTATTCCTATTTGTAGTGCAATTTCATACTCTCTTTTTGCCCATCTTTTATCTCCAATCTTTTTGTAAACGTCTCCCATTAGGAGCCTGCATTTTGCAACTCCTGCCAGGTTTGAAATCTCTTTGTTTAGGTCTAAGGCTTTGATGAAAGTTTCAAGGGCAACGTCATAATTATTTTTATTTAGTTCAATTCTTCCGATTTGAGTTAGCGCATTTACTTTGTCTTCCAAAGACTTTGTTGCGGTGGTAATTAAAAGCGCTTTTTGAGCATAATCTAAAGAAAGATTTTGATCTATAGAGGAGTAAAGGTGTGAAAGATCAAGATAGATTTTTATTTGTATTTCTTGAGATTTCTCAGTTGATAACCTTTGTTCAAGGTCAACAATTAAAACACTCTTTTGAGCACTTAGTTGAATAACACTAAGAAAGAAAAAGGTAGAATACAGATATTTAAAAAAACGCTTTAGCAACACCCTAAAGTTAAATAAAACTTTTTTATGAGGAAGTACACTTATTAATTTGCTTTTATGTGTTTAATTTTTTTTAATGTTTCACGGCCTTGAACAATGAAGTTTATAAAAAAGAAAGCAGCAATTAATTTTTGAGCTGAAACTTGAATGATAAGTGATGTTAAATTGGCATTTGGCCTAGGGCCAAATTCAATTAATAAATTATAAGCCAATAAACTAGCGGTGAAAAGTAAATAATAAATAAACATTTTTTTATTAAACAAAGGATTCATTTTTATAGCTATGGTTTGTAATAATGAGGCAATAAAAAATAGATAAAATGAAAGTTTAACAAATGCAAGGTGAATTTTTAATGTGGAAGGGTCAGCACTGTAATATCCTATGCCGATAAATGCTAAAGCAGAACACAAAGCAAGACATGATGCAGAAACACTCATTTTATATGAAAGGGAATGGGATTTAAATATTAATGGCTGAAACACAAAAAGCACAGCAAAAGAAAAGCTAATTAGATAGACACCAGTTTTAAATAAAGCTGCTGGGAAAAGATTTGGAGCTCCACTATAAGTTTTATATTTTCCTAGATGGCTAATGAAGTTTTCAAAAAACAAATAATGTGTTGCTGAAGTATTAAATTTTGTGCCGCCTGGATAAAGCAGCATAGAGATGATTAATATAAATATGAAAACAACTAAACAAGCAATATTCTGCTGAACATAAATTTTGTTAAACTTCATTAACTAATGTAATTTCAATTACTCTTCTTTTTTTTCTTTAAGAATTACCGAAAAAATAAACAGAACAACACATGAAGAAAGAAATATTATTAAAAGAGATGACATTAAATTCTGTAAAGCGCCATCAAGGTCTAGCAGATCCGGCACCCATATTTCAAGAAGAGCAATAACTGTAGAAACTAAAACTAATGAGACAAGAAAATAAGACGAGAATTTTTTCAAAGCAGTATTCATAATATGAATGTTGTGAGCGTTTATAATGTAATCATCCAAATATAACGCAAAATTAGTTTTCATTATTGCTTTATTTAAATTGTTTAATTAGTTAAATTTAGAATATGAAGGGATTTTCATCATTTTTAGCATTAATTTTTTTAGCGTTATTTAATGTCTTTTCACAGTCAACGGTACAGTTGTTTATTGAAGATTTTAATGGGCCTAACCTTAATTTTCAGCTTAACTCTGGAGCTGTAGGGTTGAATAGTGGCAACAATAAATGGATTATTAATAATTCTTACGATGGCATGGGGGTTAAACCCAATACAACTAGTCAGGACAGCACTTATGGTGGGCAGATTAGTTTTGCTCCATACAGCTCTTATTTACACATTTACGATTCTTTAATTAGTCCTAGTGTTTCAAATTGTAATTTTGACAACACCAATACTTCTGATCAGTTTGTTGAAATGTCTAGCGGAATATGTACTAAAGGAATTACTAATGTTGAGTTTTCTTTTTTCTTTATTTGTGAAGGTGGCCCGAATTCTTATGGCGAATTGTATTACAATACTGGTTCTGGAGCATGGATTCAAACAGGAATTTCTCAATATAAAGGCAAAAGCAAATGGAAGTATGAACAGGTTTCAAGTCTAGCATTTGACAATGTTGACAATTTAAGATTTGGATTTAGATGGGTAAATGACGCCAGCAATGGAGCAGATTCAATTGCCTTAGGAATTGATGACATACAGATTGTAGGAACTTACAATTCGGTTACTAGCCCAATTACAATAGACATAAATTACATAGATCCTGTTGTTTGCCCTGGAGATAATTTAATTCTAGGATTTCAACTGTCAGATACTCTATGTGATGGATCGTATAGTATTGAGATGTCTGATGCAGCAGGAAATTTCTCTCCACCTACAGCGTCATGGTCTTCAAATGTAAATTATCCTAATACCTCATCTTTTTTATCCTTATCCATTCCTTTTTCTGTTGCACCTAGTTCATGTTATTTGTTTAGGGTTACTAGACTTTCACCAGCTCCTGTAATTGTTAGTACTCTTAGTGCTTGTGTTGAGGTTGATAATTGCCCAAATGTAATTAGTACTATAGACCCACCAGCAGTTACATTAGACACTAATTATGTGTGCATAAATAGTGTTATAGATGTTCCATTTTGGTCTACAGGAGTTTATAATCCTGGAAATGTATATATCGCTCAACTTTCAGACTCTACAGGCAGTTTTTCCCAACCAAACTTAGTTGGAACTTCAAATGACAATACAACCTATGATCCGGCACTTGTTCCCTCACCTGGAATGGTAAGTGGTTCGATTCCAACTGTTCCACCTGGTTGTGGTTATTATTTAAGAGTACTTTCATCTAATCCAAATGCTATTGGTCAAGAGTGGGGGCCTTTTTGTATTCAAGAATGTGATATTAGCACAAACAACTGTACGGATGTTTCTGCTTGTCCTGGTGACTCTGGAGTTGTTTTTAACATTCCTATAGATGTAAATGTTTGGGATTCCATTGTAAATTATTATCCTGGAAACACATTTAGTGTAGAAGTTTTAGACATGATGTCTTTCGCCCAAATAAACTTAGGTGGATTAGGCGCTACTATTGACACGTCCTCTGCAACTCTTGTACTCACAATTCCTCCTTGCGATAGCTTAGCTGCTTTAGGGTTAACTTCCATGGGCTTTCCTGGCGGTGCTTTTTACATGAGAATTACGGCTGATAATTCATCTCAAATGGAGCAATCTTTGGGTTGTGTTGTACATTTGTCAATTGGATGTCCAAATCAAACTCCTTATACAATTCAACCGGCCTTTCCATTTTCAACTTTAGATGACACACTTTTATGTGTTGGAAATCCAATATTCATGAACGTTTCGCCATATAACCCTTCTTCAGAATTTAATTACTATATCAACGGCAGTTCAATGGCTCCAAATAACCCTCCAGTAATGCTGGGAGTTTATTGGACAACTAATAGTGTTAATACCATAGAAATTGAGGAAACAAGCTTTGGTTGTGTTGGGCCTCTTTCAATACCATTTAATGTTTATGTTATTGATGCCCCTCAAACAATTATTATTGGTTCTGACACCTCTTGTATAGGTGATACATTAGATTACTTGGTTCAGTTTTACAATGGCACATATTATGATTGGGATCCTTCAATTGGAGGCACTTTAATAGACACTGGAAACAACGAAATAAGTATTCTTTGGGATTCTTTAGGAGTTTTTAATATTGAAATAGAAGCATTAAATAAATGTGGAAACAGTACTAATTCTTTGGAAGTTAGTGTAATAGATCAAAGAGGACTGAGTATTCTTGGTGACACTATTGGTTGTGAAGGGGATTCCCTTTATCTAATTGCAGATGGAGAGGGTTCTTTTTCATGGGAAAATGGTGAAGTTGATGATTCTGTGAGTAGTACATTCCAGCTCAACGACACGCTTACTTATGTTCAGGTAAGCAATCATTGTGGTGTATACTATGACACTGTAAATCTTGTAGCGATACCCACTTCTTTGTTAGAACTAGGAAGCGATACAACTATTTTTGCAGGAGAATCTGTGGCTTTAAATGCGTTAGGGGGAGGAAGTTATTATTGGACACCTTCTAATTATCTCTCCTGTACTAATTGCTCTAACCCCGTAGCAAGCCCTTTAGAAACTACAACATATTTCGTAGTTGTAGATACTCTTGGTTGCATTAGTGAAGATGACATTACTGTTAATGTTGAAATATCTGGTGATGTTTATGTGCCTAATTTATTCTCTCCAAATAACGATGGAATAAATGATTTTTTAGGTATATATGGCTTTAGTGTACAAGAGTTAGAGTTTAGAATCTATGACAGATGGGGGGAGTTGGTTTTTCAAAGCAACTCTATGTCCGCTACATGGGATGGAACTTTTAAAGGAGCGACTCTTAATTCAGCAGTTTTTGTATATACATTACAAGTAACTTATATGGACGGCCGAGAACAATTACAACATGGTAACATAACTTTAATTAGATGATAAAAAGAACTTTTTTCATATTGGTTTTATTTCCTTTTGTTTTAGTGAATTCTCAAGACCTTCACTTTACACAATTTTATAACGCTCCATTGAAACTAAATCCAGCTAATGCTGGCGCCTTTAAGGGTGACCTTCGAGTAATTAGTAATTACCGAAATCAATGGTCTAGCATTAATTCGCCATTCAAAACCTTTGCATTTTCTGTAGATCTGCCCATTTTTAAATACAAATGGAAAAACAGCTACCTGGGTCTAGGAATTGATGTTGTTAATGATAGAGCTGGAGATTTAAACCTTGGTTCAACTCAAGTTGACATTACTGCTGCTAACATCCTTTCTTTAAATAAACAAATGACTATGACCGTTGGGATTCAAGCAACGTTTAATCAGTACAACATGGACATGACCAATGCAATGACTGGTTCTCAATTTGTTGGGTCTGGATATGATCCTAACATATCAACTGGGGAGATGAATCTTTTTGAGCCTTTTTCATTTTTTGATGTAAGTGCAGGTGCGACTTGGAATTATGCTTCGGGAGAATCAAATATTGCAGCCAATGACATGTTTATTGTAAATATAGGGGCAGCATTTTTTCATCTGAATAGACCAAATTTGAATTTTTACACTCAGGACAGATTATATCCAAAAATAATTACGCACGGGTCATTTAATATTGGAATTAGGTACTTTAAAATGTCGTTAATGCCTTCATATTTACTTGCGTTTCAAGGGCCTCAAAAAGAGATAACTTTTGGCAGCTTAATTCGTTTAAAATTAAGGGAAGAATCAAGACATACTGGAACAATTAGCGAAGCATCATTATTATTCGGAGCTCATTACAGGTGGTTAGATGCTATTGCTCCTTCTTTTGGTGTTGATTTGGGAGATTATTTATTATTATTAAGCTATGATTTTAATACATCAAAATTGGCAACAGCTACTCGTTCTAAAGGAGGTTTTGAATTCACATTAAGGTATAGAAATCCTGAGCTTTTTTCTAAAGGTGGCGGAGCTTTTTTGCAACCTAAATTCATGTAAAAAAGGACTTTATTGTTTAAACATCCCTTCTGTTGAAAATTAGAATAGAAAGTGATAGACATATTGCAATATAAATAGCTCCAATTGCAGCAGAAAACCAGTTTAGTGAAAGTTTAAATTCTGGAATTGATAAACCAGAAAAGCTATCTAAATTATCTTTAATAGGACTAAAAGTTAAACTGTTGAACACTTCTAATGGTAAGTAATCTCTTATTGGGCTGTCTTCAAATATTAGATAATATAAGATAACCTCAATGAAATAGTAACCAACAAAAACAACTATTGAAATCCCTGTTCTTTTAAACAGAATTGAAATAAAAAATGCAAAAGAAAGAACACCTATTAGTTGAATATAAAAGCCTGCAATAAAACTAAATTGTTCACCAAAAAAGTCTTGAACTTCTCCTCCAGACTGCCATCCTAAAAATAAAGAAAGTAGTATTACATAGATAGTAATAATGGTTGCAATAAGACAAACAGAGATAAACTTAGAAAGAATAAAAGTGGTTTTACTTAACCCATCAATAACATGTTGCTTGGCTGTTTTATATTTAAATTCATTTCCAATATTTAAAATGATTAAAATAGAGGGAAATAGCACTAAAAAACTTGCGCAATAGGTGCTTGTAAGCCATATCATAGGAAATTGAAGAGGGTTTGCAAAAACATCACTACCTGTTGGAAGTGAATCTGCTTTACCTACAACATAAAAGCTAATAAGCATGTAGAAAACAAGAATAATCCAAAAAGAACTATTGTTTTTAAGTTTTATGTATTCTATTGAGATTAAATCAAGCATCTTTAGTGGTTTCTAGAAAGAATTCTTCAAGACTCTTAGTTCTTTTTACAAAGTGAGTTATTATTATGTTGTTCGTTATTAAATACTTGCTAAACTCAATAGATGAAGAGCTATCTTGAAGAGTAACTAATAAATAATAATTTTCTTCTTTTAGTGTTTTAAAACCAGAAAAGGTAGTTGCTAGTTCTTTTAGTTTCTCTTTTTCAGAAGATGCAACTTCAATTAAGTTTTCACCCACTAAAACATCATTAACATTGCCTTGAATAAGCGATTTACCTTTTTTAATTACACAAACATGGCTACAAACTTTTTCTACCTCATCTAAAGCATGGCTTGCTAGAATTATAGTAACTCCAATTTTGGAAATATTCTGAATTACAGTTCTTATCTCCGCTATCCCTTGAGGGTCTAAGCCATTTGTAGGCTCATCCAACACTAAAACTTCTGGTTTGCCTAAAAGTGCAGCTGCTATTGCAAGTCGTTGTTTCATCCCTAAAGAATAGGTTTTAAACTTATCATTTAAACGGTCTTTTAAATTAACAATTTCAGCAACCCTGTCAATATCTTTATAATCAACACCTTTTATTTTTGCGGAAATTTTAAGGTTTGATTTAGCACTTAAATAAGAGTAAAAATTTGGTGTTTCAAGAAGAGCTCCAATTTTTTTTCTATCACTTGAGCTATTGTTTTTGCCAAACCAAGAAAAGTTTCCTGAAGTTGCGCTGGTAACCCCTAAAATAATTCCTAGCGTGGTTGTTTTGCCACTTCCATTTGGCCCAAGTAAACCAAAGACACTCCCTTTATCAATGGAGAGTGAAAGTTGGCTTACCGCAAAGAGCGAAGGATACTTCTTTGTAAGAGAATCTATTTTTAATATTGTGTCCAATGTAACGTCTAAATAATTGGTATTGTCATTTTAATAAGGACTTTACTGTCTTCTCTTTTCTTTCTAGAGAATACATCAAAATCATTCGAATATATTATTGTTTTTCCAATAAAAGTCTTTTCACTGTAAGTAAAATTGATTTCTACTTCTTTTTCAGTGCCTTTAATTTTTAGCAACCCTTTCATTGTAAACCCTTTTTCTGTTTTGCTAATTAAGCTACTTTTAAAATCCATTGTAGGATATTCTTCTACGTTAAACATGTCTTCTTGTTGCAAGTGATTATCTCGCATTTTATTTTTAGTTGACAGTGTTTTTACATCTGCTGTTCCTTCAATTGATGAAATACTTAAATTACTTGCGTCAAAATTTATTGTGGCATTGATTCCTGTAACTGTTCCTACAGTTTTTTCAGAAATAAAATTAAAATTAACGACCGCGTTTTCGCTATTTATTTTTAGAGATTGGCAAAAAATTGATGTACTAATTAGTAAAGCACTTACAATAAGTAAAATTTGTTTTTTCATGTTTTTATTTTTAAAAATGTCTTGATATGGTAAATCCAAATCTAAATTCTCCATCTAGCCATTTACTAGATGTATATGGCAAAAACTGCCCTTCTCCAATACCTTTGGAATTCATAAAGTTAAGCTGAAACACATGAGCAAATGTTTTAATTTCAACAGAAATTGCTAAAGGGTTTACATATCCGATGTTGTTTTTTCTAACTACATAATAGTATTCACCAACTAAACTTATTTTTTTATAAACGTTGAATTTTGTCATTGCACCCATTACTAAATTTGAATTCTGATCGGCAAAAGCAACAAAATTTCTATGTAAAAATCCGCCACTTAACTGAATACTTAATTTGTTATTCAAATTATGTGCCAAGATTAATTGTGTGAAATAACTAATTCGATGATTAAATGCCTGAAAATTGTTTTCGGTATTGTATTTAAAGCACCAAAGACTTGTTGTGTCAGAGGAATTAATTCTTGAAGTAATAAATATTGAAGATGCTATAGAAAGGCTTATTGGTGTTTTATTGTTTTGAGAAAGAATTTTATATTTTATTAAACCATCCCAGAACTCACTAGCAGGAAATCCTTTAGATCTACCTGCGCCAACCATTAATTTTTCTGTTATACCATACTCAAAACCAATTCGAATATCTGTAGAATTGTCTAGTCCATAAAGTGACCTCCCTGCTGAAGGAACCGCAATATCTCCAAAACGATGTGAAATTCTCAGATCTAATGTTTTAGCTTCTAGGGTCTCGACCGAATGACCATTTACTACTCTAGTGTCGTTAAATGTAGCACCTAAATCATCAACAGAAGATGATTCATCAAAATCCCATTCATCTTGTGCGTTAAAACTATAAAAACAAAAACAAAAGGCGATAAGGGATAAAAAAAATCTCTTGGAGCAACTAATAATATTTTTCATTCGTCTTTAAAAGTAGTAAATTTAGAAAAATGAAATACAATTTACTTCTAATAGTTATTTTAGCTTTATTATTATTTAGCTGCTCCAAAGACAAAGCAGCTGCTGAAATAATTCCTAATAGTAATGTATGTGATTCAATTAATCCTGTATCATTTATGAACGACATAGATCCGTTATTAAGTGCTAATTGTTACGGTTGTCATAGTTCTATCTCACCAATTTTTAACGATTACTCTTCTGTATTTGCTGTGAAAGATGACATTTTAAAAGCTATTCAGCATGACCCTTCTTTTAGTGCAATGCCTCAAAATAGCCCAAAACTTGCTGATTCGCTCATTAATAAAGTTCAGTGCTGGATAGAATCTGGCGCTCCAAATAATTAAAAAACAAATAAATTATGAAAAAATTAATATTCCCCTCGCTTTTAATCATAGGTTGCCTTTCGTTAAATTCATTCGTAAGCAACAATTATGAATTTAGTCTACACAATCAAGCAAATAATTTTTTTACTGGTGGTGCGCCAGCTTCAAGAACAGGAGCTCCGGGTGAAGCAAATTGTACTGCATGCCACGGTGGTGGTGCTAATGATGGAAGCACAACATCAAGTATCACTTTTTCTGGCTCAAACAATGAATATCAACCAGGGCTTACTTATAACATGACATTATCTATAAATAATGGTGCGAATAAAAATGGTTTCCAAGTAGTTGCATTAGAAAATTCAGGGAATACAAATGCAGGAGCTTTAATAGTAACTGACCCAACAAACACAACATCTGTTTCTGGTGCCGGCAACACTTATATTAATCAAACCGCATCTGGAACAAATCAAAACTCTTGGAATTTTGACTGGTCTGCACCTTCCACAAGTCTTGGAGATGTTACTTTTTATTATGCTTACAATGTAAGCAATGCTGATGGTGGAAATGCAGGTGATCAAATTTACTTAGGACAGTTTACTTTACAATCTGCAGGAAACCCTTTTTCAATTGAATCTGATAGAGAAAAGTTGGAACAATCTTTTATTGCATTTTACAATAACAATAGAATAAATTTAGAGTTTAGCAATTTCTATAATTCTGATTTAGCCTTTGTTAAAGTGTATAATATTGAAGGCAAGTGTGTTCATGTTGAAGATATTTCTATAGCTGCAGGTCAAAACCAATCAACTCTTCAAACAACGCCACTTTCTGAAGGCATTTACTTAGTGTCGTTATTTTTAGACAACAATGTAGTTACAAGAAAAATTGCAATTAATTAGTCTTGTATTCTAAAGATTTTGACGGCATTCCGATTACCTTTTTAAAAAGTAAAAGAGCTAAACGAATTATTATACGAATTAAGCCTTTTGGCGGTGTTAAAGTTTCTGTTCCTCTTTTTGCCTCTTATAGTTCAGCTGAGAATTTTGTTTTGTCTAGAATAAATTGGATAAAAAAAAGTAATCAAAAATGCCTCTCTCAACAAAATGAGCAGAGAGTTTTTGAAGTGGGTGAAAGCTATTCAACAAAACACCATTTAATCAATTTTATTTCGCATAGTGAAAAAGAACTAAAAGTTGTTAAGTGTGAGAAGACAATTTCAATTCTTTTGCCTGATAATGACACTGCTAAGGGTTCAATTATTCAAGATCAAATAAAAAAAGAGGTTATAAAAATTTGGAGAATAGAAGCTAAAGAATATTTGCCAAATAGACTAGCTCAGCTTGCCTTAATTAATGGAATAAACTATGGCAAAGTAACTATAAGAAACACAAAAACTAGATGGGGTAGTTGCTCGCATTTAAATAATATAAATTTAAGCTTACACTTAATGCGTTTGCCTGAGAAACTAATTGATTATGTAATTCTACATGAATTAGCTCATGTAAAAGTTAAAAACCACAGTCCGGTTTTCTGGCTATATCTTGATGAAATTTGTGCAAATGCTATGCTACTTGATCAGCAACTAAAAAAGCACAATCCTGTTCTCTTCTAAAAAGAAGAAATAAAATCCTTTTCTATATATTTAATTAATTGATTTTAAGTTGTTTGAATTCTTTTATTTTTTTTTTAAACATCCTTTTTATTTGTTTTTCTTATTTTTTCATTAACCGATTTAGGCTAGTTTTATACCATGAAAAATAAAATGATAATTACTGTATTAACGGTTTGTAATATTTTTATGGTTTCTTGTTCATTAAATAATAGTCTTTATCTAAAAGGGCAACCCCTTGTAAGAAAGAGTAACGTGAGTCATTTTATAGCTCCAGCTACAACTCCAAGTTCTGTTTCTATTTATTCTCAAATTAAAACACTGGAGAATACTAAACGCAACAACCCGAAACTTGAAAGAATAGTGGTAAAAACTAACAGCGAGAAACAAAAAAATGAATTTGAAATAGTTCTAAAAAATGAAAACTTAACTTATGGAATAGGGGACAGTGTTAAATTAGAGCTAAATAACGGTAAGGTGTATTTTGCGGTTATCACTAAAATAGAACAAGAAGGATATTTTATTAAAGTAAATAACAAGCGTAACATTTACATAAGTAAAAAAGAGATTAAAAAAATTACAGTTATAAAAAAGGCTTATAAAAATGAATCCAATAAAGTGAATATAAAACAATCTGAAACATTAAGTTATAATAATAAATCTTTAGATAATAAAATTAAGCCAAAGAACGGCTGGGACACTTTTGGACTTGGTGTACTTAAGGCACTTAAAATTGTAGGGAAAATAGTATTAGTTATTTTGGCGACAGTTTCAGTTTTGATTTTAATTCTTTTAATAGCAATCTTTTTATAAAGCCAAATAGTATGTTTGAATTTAGTAAGTTTATAGGTAATTAATTAAGCCTATGAATTACACCTTACTTAAGTTTTACATCTTAACATGTTGCTTGACCTTTATTAGCTGTAACGTTAAAACTCAAATAAACCCTCAGATTAATAAAGAGCCCCAAACAGAAAAGTTTAATATTATTTTTTTAATTGGAGATGGTATGGGGCTTTCTCAACTTTCTAGCGCCTATTTTTATGGGGAGAAGGAGCCTAATTTTTCAAGATTTCCTTTTGTTGGCTTATCCAAAACACGCTCAGGGTCTCATAAAATAACAGACTCTGCTGCTGGTGCTACCGCCTTTTCTACAGGAAAAAAGACATATAATGGTGCTATTGGAGTTGATATGGATACTAACGCAGTTGAGACAATATCCGAAGAATTAGCAAAAAATGACTGGAGCATAGGTTTTGTTTCAACATCCTCAATAACACACGCTACTCCTGCGTCATTTTATTCGCATGTTTCTAGCAGACTTATGCAGCAAGAGATCGCTAAAGATTTAGTTTACAGTGACGTTGATTTTATTGCTGGAGGCGGATATAATTGGTTTATAAACAGAACTGACTCTTTAAATTATTTTGATTCATTAGAACAAAAAGGATTTTTTGTAGATACAAATTCAGTTTTAACACTACCAGATAATAATCAAGAGAAATTGGCTTTTTTGCTTTCACCAGACGGCATGCAAGCTAAACATTTAGGTAGAGATAATTTCTTGAGTGATGCAACAGTTAGATCAATTGAATTTCTTAATAATAAATCAGAACCATTTTTTTTAATGATTGAAGGGTCTCAGATTGATTGGGGGGGGCATGCAAATAGTAGCGAATATGTAATTCAGGAAGTTCTTGACTTTGATTTAGCTGTGGGAGCTGCTTTAGATTTTGCTGAAAAGCAAGGGAATACATTAGTCATAGTTACTGCTGATCACGAAACTGGTGGATTCACCATGGCTGCTGAGCAGGGTTTTGGACCTTTTATGACAATTACTAGAGACTATAATAAGCTAACTCCTGTTTTTTCAACCGGAGGTCATAGCAGCACAATGGTTCCCGTTTTGGCGTCAGGACCAGGTGCAGAAAAATTTTGTGGGATATATGAAAACACAAAAATTCATTCATTATTCCGCCAATTAACAAATATGAATTCACAGAAATAAAAAATTAAATTAACCCCTTTTGTGAATAACAAAAATCACTTACCCTATCCCCAATGAAAAAAGGAGTTCTATTTCTATTGTTAGCTATCAACATTAACGTTTTTGCTCATTCAAAGATTGATTCGTTAGCTCAGATATGGAACAACTCTAATTTTTCTATAGACATTCGTTTTAATGCCGTTAAATTATTGGCTTGGGAGGGCTATTTAATAAAAAATCCAGATAGTGCTATATATTTTGCAGAGCTTTATTATTCTCTTGCGGATTCATTAGGTGATAAAAAACAGATGGCTACTGCGTTATATATTAATGCGTATGCCAATAAATATAAATCTCAAAATGAGGTTGGTTTAGATAAGATCTTAAAAGCTTTAAAGTTTTATCAAGAAATTAAAAATCAGCTAGGAGAGTCTAATTCTTATGGTTTTATCGGAGCTATTTATTTTGAGCAAAAAAATTATGAAGATGCATTAAGTTATTACAATAAAGCCTTGAAAATTGCAAAAGAGTTAGATAACCTTTCCGCACAAGCAACTTTAAACAATAACATTGGTAATGTCTTTAAAGAAAATGAAGAATACCTAGATGCACTTAATTATTATCTAAAAAGCATTTACTTAAAAAAGAAACTGGGAGATAGAAAAGGTTTAGCATCAACATATACCAACATAGGGAATTCATATGCTTCTTTCGATAGTTATGAAAAAGCCATTAAATACCATAATAAAAGTTTTTCTATTTACCGAGAATTTAATGATGAATTTGGTCAAGCATCTGCTTGTGTTAACATGGCGTCAACTTTTAGGAATAAAAAGGATTATCAAAACGCAATTTTAAGCTGCGAAAAAGCAATGGTTCATGCACAGGAAATAAAATCTGTTAAAATCATAAATGCTATTTATCATGAATTGTATCAAATTTACAAATCAAAAGAAGAATTTCAATTGGCAATAGAGATGTTGGAAAAACATTTAGAGCTTCAAGAAATTCTCTCTAAAACTAATGCTGAAGAGGAGCTTCAAATCATGAAGCTGGCTGATGAGTATGACTTGAAGAAACAAAAAGATAATTTAAAACACCAGCAGGAGATAGCTGAAAAACAAGAGACAATAAATAAAGAACAAACTTTTAGCTACACACTTATAGGGCTGATGGCATTTATAGTAATTTCTTTACTAATTATTATTGAAAGATATGCTAAAACAAAAAAACAGAAAAAAATAATTGAGGAAAAAAACAACGTTTTAGAGCGTCTTTCATTGGTGGTACGAGAAACCGAAAATGTTATTTTAATTCTTGATCATAAAGGCAAAATAGAGTGGGTAAACGACAGTTTTATAAGACTTAACAAACTTAACCTAGATGAGTTAATTGCTGAAAGAGGGAATAACATTCTTGAAATTAGCAATTTCCCTAACATTGGAGAGGTTTTAGAAAATTGTAAATCTTCAAGATTGCCTTTTCAGTACGATTCCATTAACTATACTAAAACTGGTGATAAGGTTTGGGAATCTTCAACAATTACACCTGTTTTTAATAAAGATGGAACACTTACAAACTATATTATTATTGACACCGACATAACAAAACAAAAAAGTGCTGAAGAATTGGTCAGTCAGAAAAATAAAGACATTACTGACAGTCTTAATTATGCTAAAAGACTTCAGAATGCAATTCTACCAGCTGTCAAATCTTTAAAACAGCATTTGCCTAATTCGTTTGTTTTATACCTTCCAAAAGGCATTGTCTCAGGAGATTTTTATTGGATTGAAAAAATAAATGATGTGATTTACTTTGCAGTTGCAGATTGTACTGGGCATGGAGTTCCTGGAGCTATGGTTTCAGTAATTTGCTCTAATTTCCTGTCAAAAGCATTTAACGAAGAGCAAATTTATGAACCAGCAGCGATCCTAAATAGGGTAAGAGAACTCGTGATTAATAAATTTGGAAATTCAGCTGAAGAAATAAGAGATGGTATGGATATATCTTTATGTGCTCTAAATCTTGAAAACAAGGAATTGGAATGGGCTGGCGCAAACAATCCTTTGTGGATTATTAGGAAAGCTAGTTCAAGTGTTGAGGAATTACTTGCTGATAAACAGCCAATAGGAATGTTTGTAACAAAAAAACCATTTACAAATCATAAAATTGAATTAAATACTGGTGATTTAATTTATCTTTTTTCCGATGGATATGCTGATCAATTTGGTGAAAAGACAGGAAAAAAATATAAATCAGTAGCATTAAAAAGACTGCTCTTAAAAAATAAAGAGTTAGGAATGGAGGGTCAACTTCAAGCCTTAAATATGGAGTTTGAAAAATGGAAAGGCGCTTTAGAACAAATAGATGATGTTTGTTTGATGGGGGTGAAAATATAGTTTAAAGCTCACCAATTTTCAGTTGGTGAGCTTTAAAGCAAAAAGTTATTTTAAGTTTACTTTTCTAGGGATTTGTTTCTCACATTCTTTAATTAGAGGTTTGTGATGGATTGTCACACTCTTATCATATTTTTGAGCTTCTACAAGTGCTGCTTTTGCTTGTTCATAATTGTAAAGCATGAAGTGCGCTAGTCCAATATTATAATGAGCTCCTGCCAAAACCTTTTTGTTTATTCTAGCTTTTTTTGAATCTAGATCAGCATTTGGAATTTCAGTTTCCCAAAATTTTATAGCATTATTTATTTCTGTGGTTCTTGTCTCCTTGTTGGGGTCATTTAAGAATGTGGCAAGAATTTCAATTCCTTTGTTGTAATCGTCATAGTTGAATTTTTTGGCTTTTACTTCAAGGCCTTTTATGTTTTGTTTTTTATTTAAGTAGCAAAGGACATCATTTACCTTTTTATTTATTGCAATTATTCCAGCACCTACATAATTATTTTTAGCAGATTGTTTTTGATTTTTATATTTGTTGTATGCATCCGTAGCACTTGTTCTGCTAGAAACATTAATGGACTTTCCACCTTGATAATCTGTTGAGTAAAGCAGTTCATTGTTTGCTCTAGAATAAATTTTATAACGAACGTTATACGAACCATATCCAGTATAGGTGTGTGTTACTGTTGTGGTTTTAACACCATCTTTTTCAGTAGTAGTTACATTTTTTTTGTAATCATGAGGTTGAAAAGCTATTCTAGTAACACTTATTTTAACAATTACATCAGCATCAACTTCATTATTTGTTTTAGTTAACCCTGTAAGGTTGCATTTACTTTTAATATCACTTATTCTTTCAGAAGAAAGATCTGGTTCAACGAAGTATGATTTAAATTGGCCTAAAGCCATATTTGATGGCGGTTGAATATATTCATACCATCCACAGCCTTTGGTTTTTGTTTTTTGAGCAAATAAAGAAACACTGATGCATGTCAGTATTATAAGAGTTAAATTTTTCATGGTTTAAATTTTTTTTTTGCAATAG
Organism: uncultured Flavobacteriales bacterium; assembly: GCA_943788115.1. GTDB lineage: Bacteria > Bacteroidota > Bacteroidia > Flavobacteriales_D > Parvicellaceae. The sequence goes on along the minus strand of CALSPA010000004.1, from coordinate 24,203 downwards.
TATGTTTTTTTAGTGTTTAAAGGATTTTTTTTTTTTAAAAAGTATAAATGGGATGAAATAGCTGGTTTTTGTGATAAAATGCAAGTGGCTTTAATAGAATAGTGAAAAAACTATTGTATAGATTTTGTAAATTAACCCATGCAAAGGATTTTTTTCATACTGTTTTGTTTGCCTTTTTTTACGATAGCTCAAGAAATCAATTTTGAGTTTAAGCCTTATAAAGTAAATGCATCATCTTTTTTCATTTCAAGTAATGATCCTTTTGATTTCAAAAGATTTGCTGCAAAAAAACCTTTATTTAATACGAAACTGATTAGTTCCAAAGGAAAAAAAATTAATGTTTATAGTTTTGAAGTTAAAAACTTATACAGGCCCAATACTGTCTCCGTTTATCAAACATCAAAATTTGAAACACCTCAAGTTGAAAATTTGGCTGCAGAGCTTTTCATTGGTTTTTTATATGAATTGTGCAGAGTAATTGATAACCCCCAACCACTACTTTGCCAGTAATTAATTTTACAACAATTAATAATTGAATTCAGTTTCTTTACTGACTTAAGACTAGATAAAATGATTGGACATGTGTTTTTGACAACAAGTCTAGTTTTAAATATTGTTTTTTCCGCTAGGTATAGCGCTGTAAAAAAAAGAGTGATTAACTCAAATAATTGCGATAATTTTGAGGAAATGATTCAATTATTTGCAATCACAACCAAACGCCTCAACTAAGGCAACTGCCGAATTGTAGTCATCTTTTGAGTCAAAATCACTTTCACAAAACTCTGCTTGATCTAAAGTAACACCTGTTGGGCAGTCGGTGCACTCAACACATTTTTGACATGATGAAAACCCTATGGCAAATACAAAACTTAATACAATTAATTTCAATTTCATTTTTATTTATTTTATAATTCGTCTAAGTAAAAATAGACTTATTATTTTGAAAATGAACCATTTTGTTGTGAACATGAGTGTATTATAAATTAAGATTATTTTTAAGCACACTTTTTTTTGGTTTCCTAAATTCTATTTCTGTCAATAGTTGGTAAATCAATTTCCTTATTTGTTCACTGTTTTAATCAGTTTGTTGGTGTTCTTTTTTTTATGCTTAGTGTGTGTTTTAGAATAAATTGTCGCTATAATCAAGCTGTTCGGCATATTATTCCATTAAGTGACGTTGTTTTTATTAATTTAACAATCTTATTTTATAAAAATTAAAATGACAAATTAATATTTCATGGAAAAACCTAAGCTGATTGCTTTTATTTGCTTTTCACTATTAACAAGTAATATGATTTCTCAGGAGGTTATTGCTACTCAAGGCAATTCAACTTCAAATTCTGTAGCAACTTTAGATTATACAATAGGAGAAGTGGTGATTTTAACCGGAACTGATGGCAAGAATGATGTTACCCAAGGTTTTCATCAACCTGTTTTTGAGATTACAAATATAGAAACAATTGAAATTAGTTTTGAAGTTTCTATTTATCCAAACCCAGCTGTAGATCAATTAAATATACAAGTCAAAGAAATTGATAAAGTATCTAGGTTTGACCTTTATGATGCTAGAGGAAAACTATTAACCACAAGGCGAATAACTCAAAATATTACGCTACTCCCTTTTTATAAATACGAGAGTGGAGCTTATTTTTTAAGCTTCATTTCTTCAGACAACAAGCTTCTTAAGACGTTTAAAATTCAAAAATCATATTAATTATGAAAAAACATATATTCTTATTTCTATTTAGCACTTTTTTAATAATTACAAACCTTTTTGCTCAGTCACCTCCTGAAGCTTTTAAGTATCAATCTATTGTGAGAGATGCGTCTGGAAGCATGTTACAAAACCAAGCCGTTGGTTTTCAATTTACTATTATTCAAGGTAGTGTAAATGGTAATCCCGTTTATCAAGAAACGTTTAGTTTAAGTACTAATTCTTATGGGCTAGTCAATTTAGATATTGGATTAGGAACTGTAATAAGTGGAAGTTTTTCCACAATAGATTGGAGCTTAGGACCATACTTTATAGAAACTGGTCTTGATGTCAATGGTGGAACAAACTACGCCATAATGTCAACCAATGAGTTGATGAGTGTCCCATATGCTTTATATGCTAAAACATCTGGTGGTGGTCCAGCAGGACCTCCCGGGTTACCTGGAACAATAGGGCCTCAGGGACCGTCTTCAATTATTCAACAAACAGTTTTAAATGTTGGTGATCCTAATTGTCCTAATGGTGGTTTGTTAATTGAGAGTGGTACAGATTTAGACACTAATAATGTTCTTTCACCAAGTGAGATAACTTCTTCTGGTTATGTCTGTAATGGTGATGATGCAGGAGATAATCAAAATTTAACAGGGGCTACGTTAACAGGTACTGTTTTACAGATTGATATAGAAAATGGTAATTCTACTAGTGTCGATTTGGCATTTCTGCAAGATGGTACAGGAACTGATGATCAGATAATTCAGCTGTTATCATTTGATTCTTTAACTAATAATTTAACAATTGGAATTGAAAGTGGTAATACGGTTTCAGTAGATATGACAGGTCAGCAAGGCCCTTCTGGATCTGACGGACAAGATGGACAAGACGGAGCACCAGGATTACCAGGAGCAGACGGACAAGATGGAGCGCCTGGATTACCAGGAGCAGACGGACAAGATGGACAAGATGGAGCACCTGGACTACCAGGAGCTGATGGGCAAGATGGAGCACCAGGATTACCAGGAGCTGACGGACAAGACGGACAAGATGGAGCACCTGGACTACCAGGAGCTGATGGGCAAGATGGAGCACCAGGATTACCAGGAGCAGACGGACAAGACGGACAAGACGGAGCACCAGGACTACCAGGAGCTGATGGGCAAGATGGAGCACCAGGATTACCTGGAGCTGACGGACAAGATGGAGCGCCTGGATTACCAGGAGCAGACGGACAAGATGGACAAGATGGAGCACCTGGATTACCAGGAGCAGACGGACAAGATGGACAAGACGGAGCACCAGGACTACCAGGAGCTGATGGGCAAGATGGAGCACCTGGATTACCAGGAGCAGACGGACAAGATGGACAAGATGGAGCGCCTGGATTACCAGGAGCTGATGGGCAAGATGGAGCACCAGGATTACCAGGAGCTGACGGACAAGACGGACAAGATGGAGCACCTGGACTACCAGGAGCTGATGGGCAAGATGGAGCACCAGGATTACCAGGAGCAGACGGACAAGATGGAGCACCTGGACTACCAGGAGCTGATGGGCAAGATGGAGCACCTGGATTACCAGGAGCAGACGGACAAGATGGACAAGATGGAGCACCTGGATTACCAGGAGCAGACGGACAAGACGGAGCACCAGGACTACCAGGAGCAGACGGACAAGACGGAGCACCAGGACTACCAGGAGCTGATGGGCAAGATGGAGCACCTGGATTACCAGGAGCAGACGGACAAGATGGGCAAGATGGAGCACCTGGATTACCAGGAGCTGATGGGCAAGATGGAGCACCTGGATTACCAGGAGCAGACGGACAAGATGGACAAGACGGAGCACCAGGACTACCAGGAGCTGATGGGCAAGATGGAGCACCTGGATTACCAGGAGCAGACGGACAAGATGGACAAGACGGAGCACCAGGATTACCAGGAGCTGACGGACAAGATGGAGCGCCTGGATTACCAGGAGCAGACGGACAAGATGGACAAGATGGAGCACCTGGACTACCAGGAGCTGATGGGCAAGATGGAGCACCAGGATTACCAGGAGCTGACGGACAAGACGGACAAGATGGAGCACCTGGACTACCAGGAGCTGATGGGCAAGATGGAGCACCAGGATTACCAGGAGCAGACGGACAAGATGGACAAGACGGAGCACCAGGACTACCAGGAGCTGATGGGCAAGATGGAGCACCTGGATTACCAGGAGCAGACGGACAAGATGGAGCGCCTGGATTACCAGGAGCTGATGGGCAAGATGGAGCGCCTGGATTACCAGGAGCTGATGGGCAAGATGGAGCACCTGGATTACCAGGAGCAGACGGACAAGATGGACAAGATGGAGCACCAGGATTACCAGGAGCTGACGGACAAGACGGACAAGATGGAGCACCTGGACTACCAGGAGCTGATGGGCAAGATGGAGCACCAGGATTACCAGGAGCAGACGGACAAGATGGAGCACCAGGACTACCAGGAGCTGACGGACAAGATGGAGCACCTGGACTACCAGGAGCTGATGGGCAAGATGGAGCGCCTGGATTACCAGGAGCAGATGGACAAGATGGAGCACCAGGATTACCAGGAGCAGACGGTCAAGATGGACAAGATGGAGCACCAGGATTACCAGGAGCTGACGGACAAGAGGACAAGATGGAGCACCTGGACTACCAGGAGCTGATGGGCAAGATGGAGCACCAGGATTACCAGGAGCAGACGGACAAGATCGGAGCACCAGGATTACCAGGAGCTGACGGACAAGATGGAGCACCTGGACTACCAGGAGCTGATGGGCAAGATGGAGCACCTGGACTACCAGGAGCTGATGGGCAAGATGGAGCACCAGGATTACCAGGAGCAGACGGACAAGACTGGAGCACCAGGATTACCAGGAGCTGACGGACAAGACGGACAAGATGGAGCACCTGGACTACCAGGAGCTGATGGGCAAGATGGAGCACCTGGACTACCAGGAGCTAGACTGGGCAAGATGGAGCACCTGGATTACCAGGAGCAGACGGACAAGATGGCAAGATGGACACCAGGATTACCAGGAGCTGACGGACAAGACGGACAAGATGGAGCACCAGGATTACCAGGAGCTGATGGGCAAGATGGAGCACCAGGACTACCAGGAGCAGACGGACAAGATGGCAAGAGGAGCACCTGGACTACCAGGAGCTGATGGGCAAGATGGACAAGATGGAGCGCCTGGATTACCAGGAGCTGATGGGCAAGATGGAGCACCTGGATTACCAGGAGCAGACGGACAAGATGGGCAAGACGGAGCACCAGGATTACCAGGAGCAGACGGAGCAAGATGGAGCACCTGGACTACCAGGAGCTGATGGGCAAGATGGAGCGCCTGGATTACCAGGAGCTGATGGGCAAGATGGAGCACCTGGATTACCAGGAGCAGACGGACAAGATGGACAAGATGGAGCACCTGGATTACCAGGAGCAGACGGCAAGATGGCAAGATGGAGCACCTGGATTACCAGGAGCAGACGGACAAGATGGACAAGACGGAGCACCAGGATTACCAGGAGCAGACGGACAAGACGGATCTGATGGTACTTTTAGTGTTACCGGAACATCAGGTCAAACCATTAGACACGATGGTACAGATTGGGTAGCGACCTCCAATATATTTAATAATGGAACAAATGTTGGTATAGGAACATCGAGTCCTACACAGCGACTTCAACTTTATAATAGTACAAATGCAGTTCCAACTTCTAGTGGTGTTGGAGGTGTTTTTAGAATACAAGGAAATGGTTCTTCACTTACCATGGGAATTGCTTCATCTTATAATTGGATTCAAACATGGGCATCAAAGCCTTTAGCTATTAATCCAGTTGGTAATAATGTAGGGATAGGCACGGACAACCCTGGTGAAGCGCTAGAAGTAAATGGTAATATTCAATTAACCGGTACCGGAACAAATAGCTCAACTGATAATAAAGCAATTTTGTTTGGTCCAAGCGCATCTGATAATGCATTTATTAGATTTGAGACGACAGGTAATGATGAAGCACAATTAGAAATTGGCACAGGAGATAATGGGGATGAAATGATTTTGTTTACTCAAAATGGAACACAAAGGTTAATCATTGATGAGGATGGCGATGTTGGAATTGGAGATATTAACCCAACAGCAAAATTACATATAGATGGAAATATAAAAGCGGTATTGAATAATATGCCAGAAGATTATGGTATGAATTGGAATGTTGCAACTGGAGAAATTGGATACGACCTTGCAGAAGTCATGTGGGTAGGAGAAGATGTTTCTGAAGGTGATGTTGTTTCTGTTTCCAGTTCCGGAAGAAAATTAATAAAATCTAATTCTTCATATGAAAAGAGTTTAATTGGTATTGTTTCAAATACATCTAACCCTAAAGCATACCCTATTCTTCAGTTAGGAGATATAGATCAAATGGAAGGGTTGCATCCTGGTAGAAAATACAAATACATCTGTTTAGCAGGTCAAGTAGAGGTAAAAGTTAATTTAGAAAATGGTGAAATAAATCCAGGAGATTGGATTACCAGTTCAAGTATAGCTGGAGAAGGTATGAAAGCTATTAAATCTGGAAATGTAGTAGGGAAAGCATTGGAAGGGATTTATGATGCTAAAGGGCAGCTTAAAAAGACAATTTTGGTTTTAGTTTCTTTAAATGAAATAAATGAACCTGACTTTCTAAATAAGATGCAAGAAAAAGAGCAAGAAATTAGTGATTTAAAAAGTGAAATTATTAACATTAAAAAGTATTTGGGCATTAATGAAAATAAAAATGAGGGTCTCTAAAAAGATCTTATAATCATAATTCCTTTTAACCACCTATTTATTTATAATCGGATTGTTGCGTTTAGAAATAAATAACATAAAGCTAAGACTAGCGTCAGTTTAAATATAAATAGTCAATTAGCTTTTAATTTTTAATTATTAAGCAACCTTTCATAAAAAATCAGTTTTTAATTATATTAGGAATGAATTTTAAGAAATCAACACTTTTTATTTAGTGATTGTATTCTTTTTTAAAACAATTAAAAACATGAAAAAAATACTTACTCTAATTGCTACTATCATATTAACTTTTGGTGTCAATGCTCAAACAACAAACCTAGGGAACCCTATTGGTTGGAATGGTAAATTTGAGGTTAAAAACATCCCTGTACAATCAATGTTAGGATTTAACCAGTCAATAGTTGATGCTGAAGATGCTGTGAATGATGTTAGAAAAGATAGGCCTTGGCGATTCGGGTATAAGTACAATGTAAATTATACCACTCAAAATTCTGGTTTTTGGACTACACTCCCTAATGGAGATAAGGTATGGCAATTGGCTATTGAATCTAAGGATGCCATTACCATTAATTTATTGTTTGAAAATTATGATTTGCCAACAGGTGCTTCTCTTTATTTATATGACATTAAGCAAACCAATAAAGTGGGAGCATACACAGAAAGAAACAATCGTGCAGATGGTGAGCTGGGAACAGAACTCGTTCATGGAGATAAAATTATTGTTGAATATTTTGAACCTGCTGCTGTTGTTGGTCAGGGTGATTTTACCATTAGCCATGTAATTCATGGATATAGAAGCTTAGATCCTATCCAAAAAGATTTGGCAAAAGCATTAAACTCATCTGGAGATTGTAACATAGATGTTAATTGTCCTTTAGGAAATGGATGGGATAACGAAATAAGATCAGTTGCTATGATTGTTGTTGGTGGAAGTGGTATTTGTACAGGTGCGTTAATAAATAATACTTGTGATAATGGCACTGCTTATTTTTTAACTGCTAATCATTGTTTAGGTGGTGGAACAGGGAATTGGGCTTTTAGATTTAATTGGAAAAGCCCTCCTGGTACTGAGTCTTGTGCCACAACTGCAAACTCTGTTGATCCAGGGCCGCCATACGATCAAACTGCTAATGGTGCTACAACACTAGTTAGCGGAACCGCTGCAGATCATGCTTTATTACAAATAGATAACATGACTCTTACAGATGCTCAAACTTGGAATTGTTTTTACGCTGGTTGGGATGCAACAGATGCTACAACAGTTACCGAAGCAACTGGTATTCATCATCCTTCTGGAGATGTAATGAAGATTTGCAGAGAAAATAATTCTCCATTTCACCAAAATGCTGCTGGAGCTGCTGTTTGGTACATCAACCAATGGGAAGAAGGAGTTACAGAACCAGGATCTTCAGGTTCTCCTTTATTTGATCAAAATCATAGAATAATAGGTCAATTATATGGAGGAGCTGCTGCATGTTCGGGAACAAATAATAACGGACAATACGATTATTATGGAAGACTTGGTGTTTCTTGGGGGAATGGAATAGATGCATATTTAGCTCCAAATTCTTGTGGTTCATCTACTACAAATGACGGTTGGGACCCTAACGCACCTACTGCACCAGACGATGCAGGAGTTTCGGGAGTTTCATCTCCAGATGGAGCTTATTGTGTAGATAATTTTGACCCAGAATTAACGCTTAAAAATTTTGGCGCCAACGCTTTAACATCAGTTACTATAAATTATGATATTGATGGTGGAGTAAACAATACTTTTAACTGGACCGGTACCTTGGCTGCTGGAGCAACTGCTACAATTAATTTACCAAATATGATTACTACTGGTGGAGCACATTCATTTAATGCATATACTACATTGCCAAATGGAAATACAGATAGTAATCCTAATAATGATGGTCAATCCTCAAGTTATACGGCTACAATAGGCGGACAAGATGTAACATTAGATTTAAATACCGATTGTTGGGGGTCTGAGACAACTTGGACCATTGAAGATGCAAGCTCTAATGTTATGGCAAGCGGTGGACCTTATTCAGATGTTACTGGCGGAGAGTTAATTACAGTGAATTTTTGTTTAGCAATAGGATGTTATGACTTTATTATTAATGATACTTATGGTGATGGCATGTATGGTAGTCAGTGGAATACTTGTACTGTAGATGGAGATTACACAATTACAGCTGTTGCAAACGGTACTGTTTTAGCTTCTATTCAGGCAGCAAATTCAGATTTCGGCAACCAAGAAGTAAACAACTTCTGTGTTACCTCTCCTGCTCATGGTCTTTAAGTGCTAATGCAATTGATGAAACATGTTGTGGATCAGGTGATGGAGAAATTAATATTTCTGTGATTGGTGGTACAGGTGCTTATACTTATGATATAGGAAACGGCCCTCAAAATTCAGGAATTTTTACTAATGTAACCCAAGGAAGCTACACAGTTGTTGTTGATGATGGAACTTGTTCTTCATCTATAACAGTTTCAATAGCGTGCCCTTCTGCAATGTATCAGGAACAGTTACTACAACAAACATTACTTGCAATGGACTAAGCGATGGTACAATTACTGTAGTAGGAAGCGGAGGCTCAGCGCCACTATACTTATGATTTCGGCAGTGGGTTTAGCGCTAACGGTACATTAACTGGACTTGGAGCAGGAACCCAAAATCGTAACTATTGAAGATGCAAATGGATGTACAGGTACTGTGTCGGGAACAATTTCTGAACCGACAGCTGTTAAATGCAACATCATCTGTAACAGATGAAACGATAGGTTTAGATGGTGCAATTAATATAAGTGTTTCTGGAGGGGTTCCCCCATATAGTTTCTCATGGACTGGTCCATCTGGATTTACATCACCTTCAGAAGATATTTCTGGATTAGCAAGCGGTTTATATTCAGTTACCATTACAGATGCTAATGGTTGCACAACAACATTGACGGATGTTTTAGTCTCCTCATTTGTAGGTTTAGAAACTGAAGGAATTGTTAGATTTAGCATTTACCCTAATCCATCTAATGGAATTTTTAAAGTTAAATTAAACGACAATCAGGTAGACTATGTAACAGTTAGTATTTATGATATTTCTGGAAAGTTAGTTTATATAAAAGAGCAAGTAAAGACAAATATTTTTGATGTTGACATTTCAGATAAAGCAAATGCAACCTACTTACTCAAAGTACAAATTGGAGATAAAGTTTCTCAAATGAGTATAGTTAAAAGCAACTAACCTTATTTGCAACTAATAGTTTTAAGACCTGCCATTTAGCAGGTCTTTTTTTGTGGGTTTATTTTTTAGTCTACAATTTAATTAAGTAAATGTTTTTCACCCTAAATAAAAAAAGCCCATGATTTTTTCATGAGCTTAATTATAAATTAAAGTTACTTAACTATTGTGAAATTTTGAGTTCCAATTTTTTTGTTATGCTGATCAATAGAAAGAATATATGATCCGTTATTGAGCTCTGTAGGAATAAGGATCATGTGATTACCTTTTGAAAAACAATCCTTTTTCACTAACACCAATTTTCCATACAAATCATAGATCTTCACTAAAACATCACCAGAACTAGTCAAATTAACAGGCACATGAATAACATTAGTTGAGGGATTAGGATATACTGAACCAAGATTTTTCGAAACATGCTCCTCAACTGCAACAGGTCCATTAACCTGAATGAATATAGTTTCATCAAACATATAGGTTCCATCCATTAATCGCATGACTAATAGATATGGATCTGTACGAACTTCGGCTAATGTTGGTGTCCATTCTATCACAGTTTCTATTTCATTGTTGTGAATCGTTGGCTCCTGATAGAAATATGGAGGATTAGATAATATAAATGGTTCTCCATAGGCCTCAAAATTAACAGTTTCATTTGTATCTGGATCACCTGCCATTAATCTTAATTCTGATGATTGACCTGAATTGATTGACCACTGTGGATAACCATTTACAGTAGGAATAGTGCCTATATTACTAAAGCCAGGTAAGGATCCAGAAGGCAAAACAATAAACTGCATATCTCTACGAATCTCTCCTATCTTTACGCCACTTCTGTATTCTTCACATAATACAGTATATACCCAATTTCCAATTCCGGAAGCAGTCCAGGATATAGTTCCTGTAATAGGGTCAATAGATAACACATTAGAAGGATCCGAAAGAGGATCATAATAACCAGGAATAGGCGAACCATATACACTACCATTATAATCATTAGGGACACCAAAAGACCAGCTTAAAGAATCTCCGTCTGGATCAAATGGTAGTGGATTATATTGCCAAGGCGTGTTTATAGGCAAAAAGACTACTGGCTTTACCATAAAATAAGGCGTTGAATTAGGTTGAGCAACATCTATTGTTACAGTTGTATATAGCTGCATTTCATTTGAACTAGCATTAGATACATTTTGTATAGCTGAATTTCTACAACACTGATTCCAAGATATAGTATATTCACCCGGGCCAGGTAAGGTAATGGTGCTCATGAAAAAATAAACTTCAACACCATAAGGATAAAACGGAATTAACCCTCCCTGCTGCATGCCAAAAACTGGATGGAAAGCAGTTGGGTCTAAAGCTGAAACAATTGTTATTATAGGATTTCCAGATGCATCATAAACAGTAAAATCCTGAGTAGGGCTCATTGATGTTCCCAAAGTATCTCTGTACAATGTAAGAAGTATGGTGTAATCATTTCCACCATCATGTTGTGCAACGATCTCCCCCCCCATCAGATGGGTTGAATAACCATTGAATACAAAGCAATAAATAAAGCCAAAAAGGAGTAGAGTTTTTTTCATAATAAAATATTTTAGAGGGTTTTAATTATCAGACGAAAGGCACTACAAAAAGATGCTTTTTTAATATAAAGTATTGATTTTTAGCTTCGTTATATTTTACTCACACCTATACTTAGCCATTTAATCCAAGATTAGCTCACTCATTTACTTACCATTATCAGTCAATTATATTATTGAAAAAGGCATACTTTCTAATTTAAATGCTTAGCAATTTAACTTAATTAAATAGTGCAAAATTCCCCCATTATATTTTAACGTAATCGATAAATAGGTAAACACGTAAACACGTAAACACCTAAGCAACTATGTAATTTGTTCTGCGTCTTTTGAGCAGAAAAAATAACGCAGATTAAAAAACTAAAAAAAGCGCATTAATTTTAACCTTAATTTCTGCACTTATAAATCAAAAGGCTATGTTAATTGCTAAACAATTAAGACCATTAAAATACTTTGCTCTAACTATCTTTACTTTTCTTTTCATTACGGTTTCAGCGAATGATTTTTCAAATGAAAAATTAAAATACATAGAAAATAACGGTCAGTGGAACACTGCTGTTAAGTACAAAACAGAGTTTAATCGAGGAGCTGTTTTCCTAGAAGAAAAAGGATTTACTTTTTTAATAAGGAATAAAAAGGATTTACAAAAAAGGCACAGTATTTCGCACGATTCAATTCCTGACTTTAGTCAATTAAATCTTAGGTCTCATGTATTCAAAGTAAACTTTGTAGGAGCTAACATAAATCCTGTGTTTTCTGGATTAGAAAAATGTTCAGAATATTACAATTACTTTATTGGTAATGATGCTTCAAAATGGAGCTCAGAGGTTCCTTTATATAAGAAAATTAGATACAATCAACTGTACCCAGGAATAGATGCGCTGGTACATTCTTCGAAAGAAAATTTTAAATATGATTTTATTGTTTCACCCGGAAAAGATCCCTCAATAATCTCATTGGAATATGAAGGGATTGACAACATGTATTTAAAAAAAGGATACTTAATATTAGAAACTTCTGTTGGTGAAATTAGAGAGCTTGCTCCATATTCATACCAAAAAATTAACAATAACCTTGTAGAGGTGCCGTGTAAATATAAATTGGCTGACAATGTGATTTCTTTCTCTTTTCCTGAAGGATGGAATCATAACTATGAGTTAATTATTGACCCTGTTTTAGTGGCTGCTACACTTTCAGGAACTAATGGAACTGAAAATTATGGGCACTCAGCAACTTATGATGCTGATGGTAACATGTATACAGCTGGAATCTGTTTTGGCACTGGCTACCCTACGGCTGTTGGCTCTATTCAGCAAAACTATGGAGGAGGGTGGAATGACATTTCTGTTAGTAAAATAAGCTCTGATGGAACAACCTTGATTTATGCAACGTATTTAGGTGGGAGTGGCGATGATTACCCCCACAGTATGGTAGTTTCAAATAACAATGAATTATTTGTTTTAGGCTCATCTTCTTCGAATAATTTCCCTACTACAGCAACTGGGTTTTCCACTATCTTAAATGGTTCTATTGATATAGTTATGTCAAAACTTAATACAACAGGGACAGTGCTTCTTGGATCAAGTTATGTAGGAGGTTCTAGTGATGATGGTCAAAATCAATTTTCATGGAATTATGGTGACCAATACAGGGGAGAGATTATAGTTGATGATTCGGGAAATCCCTATGTTGCCAGTGTAACTAGCTCTTCTGATTTTCCTGTTGCAGGCGGTTCTTTTCAATCTTCTTTTGGAGGAATGCAGGACGGAGCTGTTTTTAAAATGAATACCGATTTATCATCTTTACTTTGGAGCACCTATCTTGGTGGTTCTGGTAACAATTGTGGTTATGGAATTCGGTTGGATGCTGCTGGGGATGTTTTTGTTTGTGGTGCTACTGAAGATGGGTTTTTACCCTCTCAAGGCTTCATGGGAACATATCAAGGAAATAGAGATGGATATGTTGTTAAACTTTCTGGTGGTGGATCTACGTTAGCTGCAAGTACATACTGGGGAACTACAGATGAAGATCAAGCTTTTTTTCTAGATTTAGACTTGGATGGTGATGTTTACATTTATGGCCACAGTCAAGCAGGAACATCTCCTGTTACTAGTGGAGTATATTTTAATGCAAATGCTCCACAATTTATTGCAAAGCTTGACCCTACATTAACCACTAATATTTATTCCACTGTTATTGGAAGTGCAGCTCTTGGATTTGGATACGATTTTGTTCCTATAGCATTTATGGTTGATAAGTGTGAATACGTATATTGGTCTGGACACTCTACTACGAATCAACTTCCTGTAACAGCCAATGCATTGCAAACTAGTGGTGGTTTTTATTTGGGAGCTCTGCAACCCGATGGGATTGGCTTAGAGTACGCTACTCATTACGGAGGATTTGGTGATCATGTAGATGGAGGAACATCTCGTTTTGACCCTCAAGGAATCGTTTATCAGGCTGTTTGTAGTAATACAGGATTTAATACTTCTCCTAGTGCTTGGTCATCTACATATCCTTCTTCGAGTTGGGGTGGAACAGGATATGACATTGGAATTTTTAAGATTGACTTTCAAGTTGTTTCAATTGATGCCGCTGCATCTGTTCAGCCCTCTTCTGCCGGTTGTGCTCCTTTTACGGTGAATTTTGTTAATACTAGTCAAGGAGTAGATTATAAATGGGATTTTAATGATGGAACTCCAATTGACACCGCGTTTCAACCCACACATACTTTTAATAACCCTGGTGTATATGATGTTCAATTAGTAGCTATAGACTCTAGTGCTTGTATTATTTCTGACACAACTTATGTTACCATTACCGTTGGTAGTGGAATCCCTGTAACAGCTAGCTTTAATCACACAGTTGATTGTTCAACCATGTCTATAGAAACTCAAAACACAGGAACTTCTGGATTGGTTTATTTATGGGATATGGGTGATTTAAGTGTTTATACAGATTCTACCGTTGGCCACTCTTACACAAGTTCTGGTCAATACACTGTTCAGTTAATTGTTACCGATACTGTTTGTGGTACAATAGATTCGGTATCTACTATAATTAATATACCACCTTTAGTTAGTGCAGATATTGTTGCATCTCCAGATTCTGTAGGCTGCATCCCTTTTGATTTGGCATTTACAAATAACAGTAATGGGGTATCTTATGTTTGGGATTTTGATGATGGATCGGCTATAAGTAATGCCACATCTCCATCTCATACATTCACGACTATGGGTAGTTTTAATGTTTCATTAATTGCTACAGATTCAAGTACATGCAATATTGCTGATACAACATATATTAACATTACTGTGGGAACAGGAAACCCTGTAATTGCCGATTTCAGTCATTTACAAAATGCAAATTGTGATTTATTTGAGGTTAATACCACCAATTTATCTGCTGGTGATAATTTAACCTTTCAATGGAATATGGGAGACGCTTCTATTTATTTAGACTCAAATGTATTACATCAATATTCTAGCATGGGCACATATTTAGTAACTCTTGTTGCTCAAGACTCTTTATGTAATAATTCCGATACAGCAACTGCATTAATAACAATGCAAGCATCCATTACTATTGATATTGGAGACGATCAAGTAATTTGCCCTTATGACCAGCCAATTTTTGATGCTGGACCCGGGTTTACGTATTTATGGAATACTGGAGATACTACTCAAACAATTTCGCCTTTAACAGCTGGTGATTACAGTGTAACTGTATTTGATGGTGTTTGTGAAACAGCAGACACAGTTTCGTTTTCTTTTACTAACTACGAGTCTAGAGCTTATAGTACTGAAATATGTATAGGAGAAATGGTGATTTTAGACGCTGGCGATGCTCAAAGTTATTTGTGGTCTAACAACGAAACATCACAACTTGTTTATGTTGAAAATGGGGGAGACTATTGGGTGCAATACGTGGATTTTAATGGCTGTACTTTTGAAGATACAATTACAGTTATTGAAAACGAAGCATCTGTAACACTCTTTGTTCCAAATGCGTTTTCTCCTTTTGCAGATGGTATAAACGATACTTGGAGTGTGGTTGGTGAAGGAGTCGAAAATTATGAGCTTTATGTTTACGGGCGTTGGGGTGAATTAGTATGGTCTTCAACAAATATAGACGACCAATGGGACGGAACTTACAAAGGAAGTTTATTACCAATTGATGTTTATGCTTATGTTATGTCTTATAGTAGTCCTTGTTTGGGGAAAAAAATAATTCAGAAAAGCGGACATGTTGTTATAATTAAATAAAGATTTATTTCTACTAAAGATAAATTTTCATTCTGAATTTTTTATAGGGTATTCTTTTTCTTGAATTTTGTGTTGTAGCCATACCATTCGGCATAAAAAGAATATGTAGGAGATTAATATTAAAGAGCCTACAGCAAAAAGAGCAAAGTTGTTCATAGCTTATCGTTTTTAACAAGTCTTATGAAAATTGCAAAGCAAAGTATAGATGGCACCCATATGCCAACAAACATACCTTCCTCTCTAAAGCCCACGAACCATAAATATACAGATAGTAGAAAGCTTATGAAAGATAAAATAACTGGGTAATATTTTTGAATAAAATTCATTTTTTAGACTTATTTTGTTTAACCTATTTATTATAAAGCTAAACAAAATAAAGTGTACTCATTTGATTTGTACCAATAAAAGGTTAAACAAAACAAGAAATTCATTTGTTTTAAAATGGCAACTACAGAGTTAGAATAAGTTTTTTGATTCAACGGTTAAAATAGTTTCAACAATTATTTAACTTCACAAAAGGATGTTTGTTTAAACATCGTCTTACCATTTATAAAACGTAGATATACATAAAATGAATAAGTTTAAATTCTCCCTTCTTCTTTTCCTTTTTACAGTTATAAGCACTTCAAATGCTCAGATTGAAGGGGATAATATTTTTGCAGAAAACCAAATTATAACTATAGAGTTAAATTTTTCTCAAACAAATTTTTGGGACAGCC
Organism: uncultured Flavobacteriales bacterium; assembly: GCA_943788115.1. Classification (GTDB taxonomy): domain Bacteria; phylum Bacteroidota; class Bacteroidia; order Flavobacteriales_D; family Parvicellaceae. The sequence continues at coordinate 7,859 of CALSPA010000004.1, read as the reverse complement.
TTGAGAACAATTACAACACAGCTTCATACATGAAAGCAGACTTAGTGTTAACAGATTCAACAGGAGTTTATTTATTTGCCGATATTGGTGTTCGGCTAAAGGGAAACTCAAGCTACGGTCATCCTGGAAATAAAAAGTCTTTTAAAATAGATTTTAACAAATATGTTTCTGGTCAAAATTACGATGGATTAAAAAAATTAAATTTTGGCAATGGTTTTAAAGACCCATCTTTTATGAGAGAAAAATTGTTTTTTGACCTTTGCAGGGAAGTAGGTGTTCCGGCACCTAGGTCAAATTTTGCTAACGTATATTTTAATGGATCTCTTTGGGGATTCTATTCTGTAGTTGAACAAATTGATGATCAATTTCTAGATTGGAGAATTCTTGATGATGATGGAAATCTTTTTAAAGCTGGTGATAATTTTGGAGGTGGTCCAGGTGGTGGTGGAAATGAAGCCGATTTAAAACACTACGGCACCAACCAAGTTGATTATGAAAATCGCTATGAATTAAAAACCAATGAAACTGCCAATGATTGGTCAGACTTAATTGCATTTACAGATTTTATAGAGAATTCTTCTGCAGCTGTATTTGAAAGCGACCTTGGGAATTACATTGAAATTAACGAATACATTAGCTCAGCTGCTCTTGATAATTTATTTAGCAATTTAGACAGCTACACAGAGTCTGCTAGAAATTATTACATCTACCATAACTTAACATCAGATAAATGGGAATGGATAAAATGGGATGGTAATGAAACTTTTGGGACATATGGTGGACAAGCAGTTCCAGACATGACTACGTTACCAATAAATTTTGTTGGAAATAACCGTCCTCTTTTAGAAAACCTTATTAACAGTCAACTTCTTTACGATCAATATAAAAGTGAGCTGTGTTATTTGTTGGAAAATTATTTTAACGCTAGCTATATGAACCCAAAAATTGATGCCATTAAGAATTTAATACAACCTTCGGTTTATGCAGATTTAAATAAAATGTATTCAGATGCTAATTTTAATAGTATTGTTGAAAATAACATTTCTGTTGGCGGTGGCCCTGGAGGCGGAGTAATGTATGGAATTAAATCTTTTATTGACGATAAAAACAGCTATGTAAACAGTGTTTTAATTTGTGCTTCTTTTACCTCTACTACAAATATCGAAAACAGTAATAACATTTCTTTATACCCTAATCCAACCGAATCCAGCATTACAATAAACATAGAGGGGTGTAATGGCTTAGTTAATGTTGAGGTTTATGACTTACAAGGGAGGTTGTTAGAAACCACAACTAATTCTACTATTTCAATGGAAGAATATGCTAAAGGAATATATGTTTTTAAAGTAGCTTATGGTGATAGAACTCATGAGCTGAAAGTGATTAAGGATTAACCCCCCCAACTCTCAGTGTTTAGTATATTAGAGTTATGAAGAACATTTTTATAGCATTAGTTTGTATTGTTGCAATGGTAGGATGTAATAATAATCAAGAAAGAATTTGTTATGCAGAATGTAAATTAATTTCGAACCCTGAAAACTCAAGCTATGTCCAGTTTTGGTTTTCTGGAGGAACTCAGTATTATCAAGAACCAAATTTAACACCTCTTCCAGTGGGGTTTACATTAACATCAGCTGAATATTTATTAGAAAAGGATGTGAATATTATGGCAATGGCAATGTCTACAGGTATAAATGGAGTAAGTTCAAATAATCAGCTTGAAATTAAATTCTTTGTCAATGGTAATTTGGAGGAAACAAGAACAGTTAATGGTTATAGTGGAACAACTAACTTCATAGTTCCCTAAATAATTTCAGTAAATAAGTTTATGTTTTAGTAAACTTCCCAAACAAAGGAATTTCCGTCATAAACCACATCCACATTATAAGAGAACTCTCCTTCAGGTTCTGAAGTCTCTAAAATTCCTATATAATAATTACCTTCTTCATGGGTAAGTATAAGTGAGTTTACAATTATCCCTAGATTTTCTTCGTTGTAAGTTTGCTGAATATCTTCTTCTACTTCGTTAGTCAGTTGATTAACTCCGATTCTGCAACTATTGAAAGAGATTGATAGTATTAAAATTAAAACTAGTTGTTTCATGTCACTAATATACTAAGTATATTAGTGACATGAAAAAGACAATTGGAGCTGTGTTGCTTTTATTTATGATTAATTTGTTGAATGCTCAGCAATTTAGCTGTGATTCAGTTGAAATCTTTTCTGTGCAACTATCTATAATTAATCCTACAGTTGAAGTGGTTGTTAAAAATTCTAATGCAGACATCATTTCATATCCAGGGTTCATATTATTTAATACAAATGCAGATACATTGGCAATGGAAAGTGTTAATTATTTTGGTATTGGAACAAATTATCAAACTCACGACTTAAACCTTCTAAATTCAATCAATTTACCTTTTAATGGATATTTAGAACTGCATTCCTGGTTTTACGATTCGCTCAAATGTACTTTTGCTGTTTCAATAGACACTACTTTTGCCGCCATAGTACCTTCATTTTTAAGTTCAGTTAATGTTTTTCCCAACCCTACAAATAACCTCATCACATTAGGCATTGATGGTTATAATGGACCAATCAATGTTGAGGTTTATGACTTACAAGGAAGGTTGTTAGAAGCCACTGCAAACACTACTATTTCAATGGGGAAATATGCTAAAGGAATATATGTTTTTAAAGTGGCTTATGGTGATAGAAATCAAGAACTTAAAGTGGTTAAAGAGTAATCCCCCGCCCTCAAAAATTTCAGAGTTTAGTATACTTATTAATAATTTTTAATGTAATTGAACGTTAATTAGTATTTAAAGCATATAATCAAATGAAATATTCTCTCTTATTTTTAATGTTTTTAACTCTTTTTTCTTGTAAAAAGAATGAAGATCAGAGCGACCCTAATGGAAGTCTGCAAATTATTAATTCGTTAACTCAAATGACTTCTGAGCTTGAATCGGGAGTGTCATTGGTCTTTTTCCATGCTAGCTGGTGTAGTATTTGTCAAAGTCAACGTCCATCAGTAAGCGAAGTTGCGTTTGATCCTGCTTTCTCTATTGTATTTTTTGGAGAGGTGGAATATGAAGACTATCCAGATATTATCGATAGTCATAATGTTTTAGGATTTCCTACTATCATTATTTATGATGACGGTGTTGAAGTTGAAAGATTTGAAGGTGGAGGACATTCAGCATCTACTATTAGGGCGGCTATTCAGAATCTTTTGTAAAAAATAAGGTAAAGTATAAATCTATTTAAATAATCCATATCTAATCCAACTCTCAGAGTTTAGTATATTAGAGATGTTGTTAGTTTAAAATCAATGAATAAAAATCAAAATGCAAATATTTTATACAGTATCGGACAGTTTAGTGAACACGCTAAGTAATGTTAATGGTGTTGTAGCTACAAATGTATTTGGAGACACATTTACGGTTGCCTTGTCCATTATCACAAGCTTGTGTCTAAGTACCGGATGTGGATTAAGAGTTTTTACCCCATTTTTTATCTTAAGCTTGATAACTTACTTTTTTCCTGAAGCCATCCACTTAAGTGAGGATGTGGCTTTCATGAGTTCGCTACCTGCTGTAATTTTATTAGGAATAGCTGCCTGCCTAGAAGTACTCGCTTTTTACATACCATGGCTCGACAATATTCTTGGGGCAATTACTGTACCCATTGCTGGAATTTCGGGTGTTGCACTAGGTGTAATTGTGCTTGCAGACTTACCTCCAGCCATCCAATGGGGATTAGCCATTCTTGGTGGTGGCGGTGCCACAGGCCTTCAACTAACTATCGAATCCATAAGAGCTGTTTCTTCCTCATTAACCGCTGGGTTTGGAAACTTTATTGTAGCTACCATAGAAAACGGTACAGCATTAATTCTTTCTATATTGGCTATTATAGCCCCTATTATAGCGCTTTTCTTTCTAGCTATATTTTTACTTTTAATATTTACCATTGGAAAAAAGTTTATAGAAAAAAGAAAAAAGAAAAGACAATTAGCTTCCTAAATTGGATTGCTATAAGCTAACAACTTTTCTAATGTAAGTACAAAACTATAGTGGTTTGTTAAAGAATGATGAACCAGTAAAACAATCAAACTCTCATAGTTTAGTATATTAGAATTATGAAGAAGATATTTATAGCATTGTTTTGTTGTGTTGCATTTGTTGGGTATGGGCAAGAATGTATTAGTGGCGATTGTGAAAATGGACAAGGAACTATGATTTACGCTAATGGAGATAAATATGTAGGCGAATGGAAGAAAGGTAAATCTAATGGGCAAGGAACTTATACTTCCGCAACAGGACCAAATGATGGAGATAAGTATGAAGGAGAGTGGAAGGGTGGTATACCCAATGGACAAGGAACTTGGACTTATGCTAATAGTGATAAGATAACTTTTGTTGATGGCACTAAGTATGTAGGCGAATGGAAGAATGGAAAACCCAACGGACAAGGAACTTGGACTTATGGAATAGGACCAAATGATGGAGATATGTATGTAGGCGAATGGAAAGATGGTAGTAAGCACGGACAGGGATCTTACACTTATGCTAATGGAGATAATTATGTAGGAAAGTTTAGTAATGATAAAAAGTGGGGGCAAGGAGTTATGGTTAATAATGATGGACGTATATTGTATAGCGGAATATGGGTTGATGATCTTCCATATGAATAAACCCAATCAACTTTTAGCTTTTAGTATATTAGATTATGAAAAAGTTACTTGTTATTTTACTATTAATACCAATACTAGGCTTTAATCAATCCAATACTAAGTACTATACTAAAAAAACAAGAGATTAATCCCAATAATAGTGCTTTTGCCAACCCCAAGCCAGTTGATTATAATTCCTTACCTAAATATTAAATCTTTAACCCAATTCCAAAATCACTTCTCACTTCTTCCTTTAGCAAAGGCCTTATCCCAATAATACCAAGTATTATAAAGGCGCTTGGAATGTATATTGCACAGATAATAAGTGCAGCGAACCAACTCCATTTTTTTCGTTTTTTCAAACTTGCAATTACTATTTCTATAAAAACTATAATACCTAAAGTGAAAATTAATAGAAAATAATTATAGAAAGAGAACATAAAGTCATCTATGAAATAGTGGTCAAAAAACAGAAAAATAAGTCCAAAAATTAAACCTAACATTAAGTATAATATTGAACTAATCCTTAGAGATATCGTAGTTGGTTTAATTGAATGCATTTTATTAATATTTTATTGTGACGCTTACTACTTTTTTTAAAGTTTTTTTTAAGCATAATTCATCTTTTACTAAGTTATATTATATTTTAATATAAATTCCTAACCCTTCATTCTAATCTTAGAGATTACCCAACTCTCAGAGTTTAGTCTATTGAGTTTGCAGTTCATCACTTTTTCTGTGTATTTCATTCCATTTGGTAATTTTCTTGTTGGATGTTTGGTGTTTTTATAAGAAATTCACAAAATAATTTAAATATAAATGAAGAAGTATTTATTTGTGTTGTGTTGTTGTATTGCTTTTGTCGGATATGGGCAAGAGGTTATTGTCAAAAAAAATGCAGCTAGGAAATTCTATTTGGGGCTGTTTGGCGGACCAAATTACTCTGATATTTATCGAAAAGGAACAGATATTAATAAAGTATTAAATCAATGCAATATAAAATATTTAGCAGGATTAAATGTAGAGTATTTTTTAGTAAAAAATATTTCTATAAATACAGGTGTTTTTTACAATTCAACAGGTGAATTTGGTTCTCTTTCCTACAATGATGTTTATTCATTTAACACGATCAATGTCCCATTTAATTTAAAGGTTCATTTCGGAAATAAAACCAAATTTTATGTTAATTCAGGGCTAAATATTGGATTTTTCATCCCCAATGAATCCTTTTCTGAGGATGACTATAAATCAAATGAGGTTGATTTCATATTTGGATTAGGTGTTTCACAGCAATTAAACGATAAGTTGAATTTAAATTTAGAGCTTCGAGAAAGTTTAGGGCTATCAAACATTCAACAACCAATTTATGCAAATGGAACCATATATAATTGGAATGTTAGAACCCAAGCAGTATCATTATTAGTTGGATTGAGTTATGCTATTAAATAACCCAACTCTCAGAGTTTAGTATATTAGATTATGAAAAAGATATTATTTGTGTTGTTTTGTTGTGTTGCACTTGTAGGATGTAAATCAGATGTTGGTTGCATTGATGGTGATTGTGAGAATGGTCAAGGAACTTATAGTTATGCTTATGGAGAATGGAAGGGAGATAAGTATGTAGGAGAATATAAGGATGGTTTAATGCACGGACAAGGAACTTATGGTTATGCTAATGGGGATGAGTATTTAGGAGGCTTTAAGAATGATAAAAAGCACGGACAGGGAACTTACAATTATGCTAATGGCACTAAGTATGTAGGAGAATTTAAGGATGGAAAATTCAATGGACAAGGAACTTTTACATATGCTGATGGAGAGAATTATGTAGGAGAGTATAAGGATGGTTTAATGAACGGACAAGGAACTTATACTTACCCTAATGGAGATAATTATGCAGGAGAATGGAAAGGAGCTTTAATGCACGGACAAGGAACTTTTACATATGCTGATGGAGAGAATTATGTAGGAGAATTTAAGGATGATAAATGCAATGGACAAGGAACCTATACTTTAGCTAATGGAACCATATATCATAGTGGTTTATGGAAGAATGATGAACCAGTTAAATAACCCAACTCTCAGAGTTTAGTATATTTAGATATGAAAAAGATATTACTGTTATCTCTATTGTTTTCGCTACTTTTTCTGGCAAATAGCTGCAAAAAAGTTGATTATGTTCAAGTTGATCAAGACATCATTCTGCAATACATTTCTGATAACAATTTAACTGCTGAACCAACAGGTAGTGGGTTGTACTATGTAATTGATGTTCCTGGGACTGGAGCTCATCCAACTTTAAATTCTAATGTAACAGTAGCTTATAAAGGTTCACTTACTAACGGTTCAATATTTGATCAGTCTCCTTCTAATGGAGTTACCTTTCCATTATCTGGTGTCATTCAAGGTTGGCAAGAGGGAATTCCTTTATTTAAAGAAGGGGGGTCAGGTATTTTGCTTATACCATCAGCACTAGGTTATGGTAGTCAATCGGTAGGTACAATTCCTGCAAATTCTGTTCTTATTTTTGATGTTAATCTAATTGATGTCGATTAACTTAACAATTGAGTTGACAATTGTTAAGTTGACTTGAAAGACCCATAAACTCCTTATGAGCTTTCATTTACAAAACAATAGTAAATTAATTTTTGTTACCTCCCCACCCTGACTCTTCATTCTAATCTTACCCCAACTCTTAGAGTTTAGTATATTAGAGATATGAAAAAGATATTTATAGCATTGTTTTGTTTTGTTGCACTTGTTGGGTGTAAATCTGATGTTGGTTGCATTAAGGGTGATTGTGAGAATGGTCAAGGAGCTTATACTTATGGATTAGGAGAATGGGAAGGAGATAAATATGTAGGAGAGTATAAGGATGGTTTAATGAATGGTCAGGGAACTTATACTTATGCTTATGGAGAGAAATATGTAGGAGAGTATAAGGATGGTGAAGAGAATGGACAAGGAACTTATACTTATGCTACTGGAGCTAAGTATGTAGGAGAATGGAAGGATGGTGAAGAGAATGGACAAGGAACTTATACTTATGCTAATGGAGATAAGTATGTAGGAGAATTTAAGGATGGTTTAATGCACGGACAAGGAACTTATACTTATGGATTAGGAGAATGGGAGGGAGCTAATTATGTAGGAGAGTGGAAGGGTGATGAAAGGAATGGACAAG
>CALSPA010000003.1 GCA_943788115.1 uncultured Flavobacteriales bacterium | reverse complement strand
AAGAATGTGTTGCTCAGGGTGGGGCTAATATTTTAAATGGTTTATTTGGTGGAATGGGTGGTTGTGCCATGATTGGACAATCTTTAATTAATGTTAATTCAGGAGGGAAAGGAAGGCTTTCAGGCATAGTTGCGGCTATTGCTTTGTTGTGCTTCATTCTTTTTGGTGCTAATCTAATTGAGCAAATTCCTCTGGCAGCGCTTGTAGGAGTTATGTTTATGGTTGTTATTGGAACATTTGCATGGAGTAGTTTTAGAATTTTAAGAAAAATACCAATTTCAGATGCAGTTGTATTAATTGTAGTTTCTGCAGTAACAGTTTGGAAAGATTTAGCCATAGCTGTTGTTGTGGGGGTTATTATTTCAGCATTGGTTTTTGCCTGGAGAAACGCAACAATGATTCGTGCAAGGAAACGGATAAAGCCTAACGGGACAAAAGTTTATGAAATTTGGGGGCCATTATTTTTTGGGTCAGTTCAAAATTTCAATAGTAAGTTTGATGTTAAAAACGATCCTAAGTTAATTGAAATTGATTTTATTGAATCTAAAGTGAATGATCACTCAGGAATTGAAGCAATAGATAACGTTGTTAAAAAATACATTAAGTCTGGAAAAGAAGTACGACTCACTCATTTGAGTCCTGAATGTAAAACGCTCTTATTAAAAGCAGACCCCTCATTTAATAAAATTATCCAATCATCTATTGACGACCCTAGGTATTATGTAGTTACGGATTTAATGGATGTTGAGGTTTAAAATTGAAAATAGATGAAAGGCTGTAAGTCTGCAGAAAGGACTTGATAAAGAAAAAATATTGCAGCACCACAAAATGCAAGCTGCAAATACATTGGAGCTGTTGCAAATTTATTCCTGTACCAAGCTTTAATCTTACTTGGTAAAAGATGAATAACAAAGCCTATAAACATCACTAATAATACGGGCCAAAATCCTAAAATAACATTCAGGCAAAACGCGTAGATTTAAATTATAAATCAACTTATTTAACATTGTATTTGCAGTTGAAAGTTCATGATGAATATCATGAGCTTTATTCATGGAATCGAAAGAATTAGCCGACCCACTTCTGAACCAAATTCTAGTAAATGATATAAAATTAAAAGTGATGAAAACAGCTAAAGCTCTGTTCCACCATTTAGACTTATCTTCCCAAGGACTAATTTTCCTCCATAATTTGTAAACAACAATTCCTAACCCATTTAGAGCCTCCCCAAAAAACAAAATTCCAACTCGCCCCATGCCAAAGACCACCCAAGAGCATGGTTATCATTATGTTAATGTTAGTTATGTACCACCCTTTAATTTTTGGAAATATTAAACCAATAATTAACGCTATAAACAAGCCTAATAAAAAATAAATTAAAACATAAAAAGAGCCACTAATAAAGAAAAGAAATAAGGCCACGAAAGCTAATGAAACAAAAGTGAAAATTGACCCCCCTCTATTTCCTCCCATTGGAATGTACAGGTAATCTTTAAGCCATGACGAAAGTGAAATGTGCCATCTTTTCCAAAAATTTCCGCAACTATCGGCTTTATATGGAGAGTCGAAATTTTTAGGTAACCTAAAGCCTAATAACATTGCAATGCCAATGGCGATGTCTGTATACCCAGAAAAATCGGCATAAACCTGAAGAGAATACCCGTACAATGCCATTAAGTTTTCAACTCCGGTATACATTCCAGGGTTTTCAAAAACTCTATCAACTAGGTTTAGGGCGATATAATCAGCCAGAATTACTTTTTTTAACAAGCCATTCATTATCCAGAAAAGCGCAATCCCAAATTGTTTCTTTGTGAGACTATAAGGTTCGTATAGCTGGGGAATGAATTTAGCCGCCCTTACAATAGGCCCAGCGACAAGTTGTGGGAAAAACGAAACATAGAATCCAAAGTCGATTATACTTCTAACAGGTTTAATTTCTTTTCTATAAATATCGATTGAATATGACATTGTTTGAAATGTGAAAAAGGAGATTCCCACAGGAAGTAAAATTTGATCTACTCTAAATGAAGCGCCAAAAAGCTGATTACTAATTTCTGCAAAATGATTTATAGGGTGCCACTCCGCTCCAATTAGTTGATTAAATGAGTCTGCAAAAAAGTAGGCATACTTAAAATAAAACAGCACAAAAAGATTTATAAAGATACTTAAGCCGAGCCAACATTTTTTCTTTGTAATTGTGTTCCCTTTTTCTATAGCAAACCCAATCAGGTAATCGGAAAAAGTAGAAAACAATAAAATACTAAAGAAAAAGCCACTCGTCTTGTAATAAAAGAAGATGCTCACTAAAAATAAAAAAGCATTGCGCAATTTATTTTTTTTATAAATAAAAGAATATATGGTAAGAACAATTGCGAAAAATATCCAAAAATAAAGCTGAGTAAAAATTAGCGGTGTTTCACTATTATAGTCTAAAGCCAATTTAATGGTCTCAGCGTTAAAAAGTTGATTAACAAGCTTATCTATTGTTATCCAAAAATTCATTGTATGATTTAATTATGGCTTCAAATAATAGATCTCCAACTGTTTCATAACCTGCTTTTGTAAAATGAATTTTATCTTTCTTGGCTAGTCCAGCTTTCTCCCATGTTCTTACGGAACCCAACCCTCCCATTAATCCATACATGTCCCATACACCACCTCCATATTTAGCCGCAAGATTTTTCATTACAGCTCTAACTTCTTCAGCTTTTTTATTTGGGTATTTTCTTTTAAAATAACTATCGTTATTTGTAGTAAACAATAGCGCTGTATTTGGAGATACAGTTTGAAAATATTGTATTAAAGTGTCGTAGTTTTTTTCATAATTAGATGCAGTAAATTGAGAGTCGTAAGCATCATTTATTCCAACTGAAAAAATCACTAAATCTGGCTTTATTAATTCTAGGTGCCTTGTAAATAATTCACACCTTAGATAGCTTGGAACACTTGCTCCATTTACACCAATTGAATGATAACAAATTCCAGGATCTTGGTTTTCTAATGTAACACCATAAAGCGCAAATTCTTTTTCTATGCTGTCTATTTTTGTAATGGCTATTTCGAATGTCTTTTGATATGATGATAATCTAAATTCAGTATAACCAATAGAATCATTTGTTATTCTTAACGCGTTAGTATCTGATATTAATTCTATGCAATAAGATTCATTTTTTTGATTGTGCAATATTTTAATTGTATTGAAATCATAATCAGGATAATTGTCTCCTCTAAAAGAAATTTTTAAACCTGATAAACTGTCTGTTGTTTTTGCAGTTATCCCAGTAACCCCAAATTCTGAACGATGCTTTAAAACTGAATTTCTAAATCCTTTCCACTCACCGGTATATTCAACTTTATAGTAATAAGGGTTATTTGTTTTAGCTAGCCTAAAAGGAAAAAGCAAACCTCTTCCTCCGTTATTATTTGGAATGAAATTATAAAGCCGCTGCCTTACCCTATCGGACCACATATCGGCTTGTATGTGCGAGCCTCCAATGTGTACAATGTTTAATTTGTTTCTTCCTTCAAATAGAAGTGTATCTAATTTTGAGTAAAACAACTGAAAATTGGAGCTGTCATCGAAAAACTCTATAAAATTATAGTCATAATCAATAAAATCATGTTCTGGGACATCGTGCGGATAATGTTGCCCAAAAACACACATAGGAAACAGTATTAGCAATAGGTTTAACCCTGAGCTTCGTATTTTATTTAATCTGTTCTTTATATGCATTGTAGTCTTCTTTTAAAGAGCTATAAAATAATTCTGCAATTTTCCTTGCTCCTTTTGAGGTAAAATGAATATAATCTTTTGATGCAAGTGGCGGGTTTTCTTCTGCCCATTTAGGCATGGTGTTTTGACCACCCATCGCTTCATACATGTCCCAAAAAACACCACCCTCTTTAAATGTGTGTTCTTTTAATGCGTTTCTCACTTCACTAAGGAGTGGATAGGTAATAAAGTTAGTTTCTTCTTTCTTTGACATGTCTGCAGGGCCAATGACAAGGATGGTTGCATTTGGGCAAAGAGATTTAAGTAATCGAATTTGAGAACCAAACCACTTGCCATATTTATATGCTCTTTCTTTACTTTTAATATATGGAATCGTGTTTCCTCCAAATTCTAAAATAAGCAATGAAGGATTTAAGTGTTTAAACATATCTTTCATACAGGACCTGTCTTGTTTTGAAAACTCTGTTCCTGAAGCACCTCTTAGAGGAATATTGTCCATAATAACACCTTTATTGCTTTCTATTGATAGCGCATAGAAATCAGGACTTTCTAAACCACTAAATTTAAGCGTAAGATCTTTAGGTGTTGATGAGAATTTTATTTTTTTTGTATTTACTCCAATTCCCCTTTTTAAAGAATCATTTTCAATGTTATTACTATCTACAAATACTTCTAAATATGATTTATGTTCAGAATTTCCATAATATATATTCAACTCATTATATTGTTTTGCTTTACTAAAGGAGGCGGTTGGTCTTTTAATCCTTACCCAAGATTCATAATTAGGAATTTGAGTAGAATCAACAAGCGGTGAATATTTAGAGAAAGCCAATAGAACTCCATATTTCTTGTGCTTTATTGAGGTGTCTTTTTTTCTTCCAAATCCAGCATATCTTGACCAATTTTTTGAATGTGTCTGTTTGACACTCATTTTTCTAGTTACTTGCTCTATTGCAAATAAGCCGGCTCCCCCTCCGCCAAATTCTTTCTGTAATTCATTCCTAACATAGCTGGTTATTCTATCAGCTTCAATTTGAGAGTCTCCAAAATGCATAATTCTAACTTTATCATTTCTTGCATTATCTAGTTGTTGAAAAAACGCATATAAAATGGTTTTATCATTTTCGGGATATTGTAACTTTTTCCAAGCATTATCAATAGAATCCTGAATTTGTTTTTTAAGTTGTAAATCTATTTTTATGCTATCTAATTTTAATTTGGCAAGAATTTTTTCTAATTCTTGTTGTTTTTCATCTATTGGGATTAAGGTGTCCTCGTTTAATGAATAAAATTTAGAAATGGTAGGGAAATTAAGATTCAGACCAAAAACACTAGTTCCATTTTCTGGAAAAAAAGACATAAATAGATTCATTAGCACAAAAAGAAGCACTAAGAAAACTAACGATTTTTGGGGCTTTATTTTTTCTTTATTTTTAATAATTGTCCAGGTGTTATGGGTTTGTTTGGGTTTTTAGCCGTTATAGAATCGGCACTAATTCCAGGAAATTTAGATGCTATTGAATTTAAAGTATCTCCTTTTTTAACTTTATAAAACAAATAGTTAATTGTGTCATTTTCGGAAGAATAGATAATCAGCTCTTGACCGATGTCAATTCTAGAAGAAGATAATTCGTTCCAAGTTTGTATTTCTGCAACAGTAACTGCATAAAGTTCAGCAATTTTACCCAAGTAATCTCCAGACCGAACTTCGTAAATAAGCATTTCTTTTAGATTCATTGCTTCTCTGTATAAGGGATTTAATAATACAGAATCTTGATAGTAATAAATTGAATCTAAATTATTAGTAAGATTAAAATAGTTAACAGAGTCAAGCTTTAAAGGATAATTATTGGGTAACTCTGGTTTTCTGTTTTGAGGATTTAAATCATTGAAGAGATTAAAATTAAATTGAATTTTATCATTAATTGCTTCAAAAAGAAGCGGCTTATTTAAAGATAGTTGGTAGGTTATTGATTCTTCTTTAGCATTAAAGATGTCTTCTGAGTCAATAAGGGTATTTATATAAGCAAGAGCATGGAATGCCTTTAGCCAGTCAGCGTAATCAGTTCCAAGTTCAACCAAAACACTGTCTAACGATGAGTTATTAGCTCTTTTAATGGCTCTGTTTAATAGAGTTGGGCTTGTTAAGTAAGCAAGTACAACATAGTTAATGTCATTATACTTAACATATAAGTGTTTTAACTGTTTAGCTGCTGCAACTGTTGAAGCTGAATCAAGAAATCGTTCGTCAGTATTTTTATTTAAAATTAACCCATGCTTAATTGCGACTGGGTAATGTAGCCCCCAGATGCCTATTCCGCCAAAAGCACTTTCAAAATTGCAATCACCTCCACTAACAAGTATAGGTAAAACCGAGAGCTCCGCAGGTAATTTTAGTTTTTCAACTGTTTTAACAATAAATTTATTGTTGTTTTTCCAATTAAAATGATGCTTCGTTTTGTGCGAGTTTTTTTTAAAATAATTGTAATAGGGCTTGAAATCTAATTCGTTACTTGCTATTTTAATTTCATTATTGGAGGTGAAGTTGATTTCTGAAAACTTTTCATTTTGGACAGACAAACTGTTTGATACATTGTTGAATCCTTTTAAAACAGATAAATTAATGTTTGTTTCTGCTGAATATAAACCAAAGCTTATCAGTGAAAATATCGATAGAAGAAGTATTTTTTTAAATAATATCATTTCTTATATAAAAGTCATATTTATTTGTTTGCATAAAAGGTATTATTCAATTATGTTTTGAACAATTTTAAATGGAAAAAGCAAAATGTATTCCAAATAATTAATTTTATCGGCAATTAATATTAATTCTTTAATTAATAACATTATGAAACGTATTTGTGTATTAGTTACTATTGCTTTATCAATAAATAATAGTTCATTTTTTTCTCAAATTGATACTGAGATTGACAAGAAATTGAAAACAACTGTTTCTGAAAAAAAAGACTCTTTAATATGGAAGTCAGGATCAATAATGAGCTTAGGATTTAATAGTGTAGGCCTTCATAATTGGTCTGGTGGTGGGCAAAACTCAATGTCAGTTCAGGGGTTGGTGAGCCTTTTTGCTAACTACCATAAGGATAAAACTCGATGGGATAATAATTTTGATGTAGCATTTGGAGTAATAAAAAGTGGTGTAGGAGGAAACATTCCTTGGTTTAAAAATGATGACAGAATCGAATTGAATTCTAAAATTGGACATAAAATAAATAAAAGTTGGTACTATTCTGGGTTAGTAAATTTTAGAACTCAGTTTACTTATGGATATAGCACAGTTGAAGACAAACTAAACGGAATTTATTTCTCTAATTTATTTGCTCCTGCTTATGCAATTGTTGCTTTAGGATTTGACAATAAACCCAGAGAAGAGTTTGCTTGTTTTATTTCTCCTATTACCATAAAAAACACTATTGTATTAGATGATTCTCTTTCTCAGGCAGCAGCTTTTGGTTTAGACCCTAATAAGTCTTTAAGGTCAGAAATTGGTGGGTATATTAAGGTGAGTTTTAATAAAAAAGAGCCCTTGTCAATTAAAGATTTGTCTTTCAAAACAAATGTTACTCTATTCAGTAATTATGTGGTTCAACCTCAAAACATTGACGTTACTTGGGAAACGTTAACCAGCTTAAAGATTGGTAAAACATTTTCGTTAACACTTTCTACCTACTTGATATATGATCATGACATCGATATCCCTAGGTTTGAAAAAAATGGAATTGAACCTATTTATTACATGCGCCAGGATGGTTCATTTTATTTAGATGACCAAGGTGATCCAATTCAAGTAAAGGGTCCAATAACGCAATTCAAAGAAGCAATGGGGCTTGGTATAAGTTTGAATTTTTAAGCTAACCAACTTTCTATTTCTTCAAGTTGTAAAGCTGGAATGTCAAGCTTGTTTTTTTTTCTAAACCCATTTAATTTTTGATGTATTGCAGTGTTTTTTGCTTCCTTTAGTGAGTCAATGTTATTGTATCCTGCATTATAAATGTGTTCAATCCACGCTTCAGGAATACCAAAACTCTTAAAAGCTTCTAAATCTGGTCCAGTATCCCATTTTTCAGGTTTCATTTGTGGGAACAATAAAACTTCTTGAATTGAAGATTGGTTGGTTAATAGCATGACTAACCGATCAATTCCAATTCCCATACCAGCTGTAGGCGGCATTCCATATTCTAATGCTCTTAAAAAATCTTGGTCAATGAACATTGCTTCATCATCTCCTTTTTCAGAAAGTTTTAATTGATCTTGAAATCTTTCTCTCTGATCTATTGGGTCATTAAGCTCTGTATAGGCATTTGCTAATTCTGACCCATTTACCATTAGCTCAAAGCGCTCAGTTAATTCTGGATTGTCTCTGTGTTTTTTGCATAAAGGAGACATTTCAATGGGATAGTCTTTTATAAATGTTGGTTGTATATAGTTGCCTTCACACTTTTCACCAAATATTTCATCAATGAGTTTGCCCTTACCCATGCTAGAGTCCACCTCAATGTTATTATTATTACACCAAGCGATAAGTTCTTTTTCATTTTTATTATTAATATCAAACGATGTATGCTCTAAAATGGCATCTCTCATGGTTTGCCTTTTAAATGGTGTTTTGAAAGAAATGTTGTTTTCGCCTACTTTAAATTCAGTTGTTCCAAAAACTTTTAATGCAGCATTTTCAATCATGGATTCTGTAAAATCCATCATCCAATTGTAATCTTTATATGCAACATAAATCTCTAAAATTGTGAATTCTGGATTATGTGTTCTGTCCATTCCTTCATTTCTGAAATCCTTTGCAAATTCGTATACACCATCAAACCCACCTACAATTAATCTTTTTAAATACAATTCATTAGCAACTCTTAAATAAAGTGGGGTGTCTAATGCATTATGATGTGTAATAAAGGGCCTGGCAGAAGCTCCCCCTGGAATAGGTTGTAATATAGGCGTTTCCAATTCTTGATAACCTTTAGCATTAAAAAAAGCTCTCATGCTGTTAATGATCTGAGTTCTTTTAATAAAAGTTTCTTTGACCTGAGAGTTTACAATAAGGTCTACATATCGTTGTCTGTACCTTAATTCTGGGTCTGTAAATGCATCGAAAGTATTTCCTTCCTTATCGGTTTTAGGTAAGGGTAGTGGCTTTAAAGATTTTGATAGTAAAGTAAATTCTTTGACTAAAATTGAAATTTCTCCAACCTTTGTTTTAAAGAGTTTCCCTTTAATACCTATAATGTCTCCAAGATCTAACCACTTTTTAAAAACATCATTGTACATGGACTTATCTTCACCCACACATATTTCATCTCTATTGAAGTAGACTTGAATTTTTCCAGATGAATCTTGAATTGTTCCGAAGCTTGCTTTTCCTTGAATTTTTCTTCTCATCAACCGTCCTGCAATGCAAACAGCTTTGTTTTCTTCATAATTAGATATTAGAGTCGATGAGTAATCTTCAACAGGATATAAATCTTGTGGAAATGGTTCGATTCCATAGGCTTTCAACTTTTCCAAGCTCTCTCGCCTAATTTTTTCTTGTTCTGAGAGTTGCATATAAAAAAACAGATATTATCTAACTAATATACTCCCGCTAGAAACAGTAGTAGTTAGTGGGTTTACACAAAGAACAGGAGTTTGAAGCTCATTAGTTATTAGTGATTGTTCATATGCGCTTCCGAGCATACCCATTAATGAATTTTTTTGAAGATTCATTATTGATATTAAATCAGCATCTACGTCAGAGGTTAAGTTTAAAATTTCATCAATAAAATTAGCACCTTTAGCTCCAATATGAGCATCAGATTTCACTCCTTTACTACTTAGATATTTTTTGCCCCAAGCAATATTCGCCTTAAGTTTATGTAATAAGAACTCATCAGATTCGTAGGGAGAGATTAAATGTACTTTTGACTTAAAGTAATTCGCCATACTACTTACAATTTCTAATTTTTGCTTGGTTTCGTTGTGTAAATCTAGTGGAACAACTATGTTGTCATAAACAGAAGGTCGCATAATTTGTTTCTGAACAACAATAAAAGGAACAGATGAATTCGTAATTACTTTTAAAGCATGACTCCCAACAACTTTCTGCCAACCACTTGCACCATGGGTGCCCATTATTATTAGATTAGCACCAATTTCATCAGCAGCTTGACCAATGTCATCAAAAATATTCCCTATTCTAACAACAGATTTAACTTGACAATCTGAATAAAAAGATTTAGCAATTTTTTCTTCTTCAGCCATTTTTTCTGTTGCATGAGATACTTCTTCTTTACTTTTAACAACATTTAAAAGTATTACCTCGCCTTTAGTGGTTTCTGCTATTCTAACGGCATGATTAATGGCGGTGTGAGCAACTTCTGTAAAATCTGTAGGTACTAGTAATTTTGTATGCATGGTTTAATAATTTGGAACAAATGTACAATTTATCGTAATAATTTGATTGAATAATTTACTTGTAAAAGTAGATGAGTGAAAAATCCTATAAAAAAGTTAGTAATAATTATTAAAGGACTGTAAAGAGTATGATATTTTAGAATAAGTAAAAGTATAACAGATAAAATCATTTTTTTAAATGTTAGTATCATAAACCCACTTATAACATACTGATTATTATGATTGTGAATTTTTTTTAAAATTAGCATGTAAAGCACCATCCAAATAAGAAGAAAAAGGTAAATAACAGCAACAAGTTTCGTGATTAAAGGGAAGAAAATAAACACTATTAGAAAATGTATTAATCCAACAAATGCCGCAAAGAAAAAAGAAGTTATGAAAATGTTATTTTTTTTTTGAAACATGCTTTATTGCTTTAAAAAGTTGATATAGCCCAATAAATACCCCTAAAAGAGAACCTATAGTAGTATAAATTGGTTTTGTATTATTGAAAAAAGAATCTAAATAATCTCCTGAATAAGCACCAATTAAAATAAGGACACCCATAACACCTCCGGAGAATCCAAGTGCAATGAAATTATTTTTCTGCAGGCTCAACTAGGCAGATTGTTCCCTAACGGTTGCTAAATCTTTATTTTGTTCCTTTTCTAAATCTGAATGCTTGATGTCTTTTAGAATTCCACCCATACTGCAGGTTCCAGAAAATACAGCTCCAGGTTCAATAGCTAGTTTGTTGGTTGTTATGTCGCCTTGAAGTTTTGCAGAGGTTTTAAGAGTAAGTAATTCCTTTACGTTGATTGTACCATTTAAAGTGCCTTCAATATCTGCATTATTACATTGAATTTCCCCCTCAATCTTACCTTCAGGTCCAAGAACCAACCTTCCTTGAGTAATTACAGTTCCTTTTAAAAAGCCATCAATTCTAATGTTAGATTTAGAATTTATTTGTCCTTCAATACTTGTCCCTTCTACTATCCTGTTTAATAATTCAGGTGAGTTTATATTTGTTTTCACAATGTTAGAATTTGTTTTTTCTGATTTAAACATCTTTTTTTACCCTTTGTAAGGATACAAAGATACAAAATTTAAAAAAAACACTTTTTAATCTAAATAATTAGCTTTAAAAAACGAGATATATTTTGTGAGATCTTTTCCAATATAAAGAGCAGCTAGATTTTTTTCACTAATTATAAAGCACTCAAACTTATTTAATGTTCCTTTTAAGGCCCCCTTGTTTACCCTAAGAGCATCATAGTAATCCATTGCAGCAGCAGGGTCGACAAATTCTTGAACTAATATTAATTGATTTTTTTCGGTTAAAAAACTATTAGATGTTTTAAGAGATGATTTGGAAAATGAAGACTTGTTGAAATTTGATAGTTTATTTTTCAAAGAATTGATGTTCCCTTCAGATTCTTTTGGGAAGAAAAGCACAAATTTATGGGCAACGCTATTGTCGTATATAAAGACACTTTTCCCATCTTTTGCATTTTCAATAGAGTTGATGTTTCTGATTTTATTTAATAGCGCTTTTGCAGGGGCATAATATTCAGAACCTTTACAATTTTTAACTGTTTTTGAAAGTGCTTTTTCAAACCTTTTTTTATAACTAGAATCATAAGAAAGTTTCCCAAGAGATAAAGCGTTTAGATAGCTGTATTTGCAGTAAAAAGTGTTTAAGGTGTCAAATTGAAGAATTTCATCTGTTATTTTAATAACAGAGAGATATTCTTTTTCTGAATAAAGCTTGTAAGTTGAGGTGTATTCAAGAGCTTCTTTTTGCTGTATTAAACGCTGCCCTTCTTTATAGTTAGGATTTAGTATCAATTGTGCATACTCACTATTTTTGTAGTCTTTTAAAATAGTAGTCTTGTATATGTTGGACTCAGTAGATTTGTTTTTATCCTTATAAATAATATATAATTGATATAAACCAGCTATTGCTTTTTCTTGAGGGAGATATTCTTTTGAAACCCTATCATACATCCCAATTGATTGATCTACATCGTCAAGTTTATGAAGATAAATATTGCCAGCTTCATATAAAGAAGCCATTAAATTGTTTTCTAATAGTAATAGTTCATCTTGGTCACCACAAGGAAGTTGTTCTAAATAGAAATCAACGGTAAGTTCTTTAGCAACTAATGAGTCGCTTACATCGTTATTCTCCAAATCCATTGACGATGAGCTTTTGTTTAGTCTCCTCCAGTTATCTTCTAATTTGATATCGCTCCAGATTTTTCTAAACTCATTGTATCCAAGACCTTTCAGGTTTTGGTCCCAAATGAAAAGTCTGTTGGATCCTGCGACTCCAGATGAAGGACGTTGATTAGATGCAAAAAGTAGCTCTTGTTCTTTTTTTTCTTGCAAAGCCTCCAATTTTTCTCTTTTTTCATCTATAATGCTATTTATCAATGTTAAAACATCTTTTTCGGGCATTTTACACAAATTAAGAATACTGTCTGTATATTCAATTACATTTAATTCGCGGATTAAAGCTGCTAGGTTTATGTTTTTTGCCTTTATGATTTGGTAATCTTCGTGTTCCTTGGGAATAATACCCATAGTCGATTCGAAATATTCATTTGCCTTTCGGTAATTTTTTTCTAAATAATAAAGCTCTGCTAAACGTATTAATGATGCTGTTTTTTGAAATGCATTTGATATGCTAGATTCTATTGATAATTCTAAATATTCAATTCCCTGTAAACGCTCATCTTCCTTAAGGGCTATTTCTGCAAGGGCAAAATAAATTTGATCGTAATAGTCAATGTTTTTATCATCCTTAAGCATCTTTAATAGCTGATTTTTAATGCTCTTATTGTCAGACCCGCTAAAAGCTAAGGCTCGATTAATTTTAGCTTGAAACGCCATTTCATAATCAGGGTTTCTTTTTACTACTTCTGCATAGAGGCCAGATGCGGCATTGTTTCTAAGCTCGTGATAAATTTGAGCTAAAATGAAAATTAAACGAGTTTTAAATTCTCGTTTTTGTTTTAATGATATTGCTTTATTTAGCACATCAATTGCTTTGTTGTAATCTTTTGTTCTTATGTATAGATCAGCAAGAGTTGGATATATTTCATTTTCAAGATTTTTAGGAAAACTTACTATTTTATCATCTTCATCTTTTGATTTTTTCTTCCTTCTTCTTTTGGAGGTTAATTTTTCTTTAAGTTCTTGAATTTTGCTTTTCTCTGCTTCTTCAAGAGCTTCAATTTCTTTCTTTTTTTCGATTAATTCCAATAGAATCTCTTCTGCAGTAAAATAGTCTTCGATCTCAATTAACGTTTTTGCTTTCCAAAATTTTGCAGTATAAACAATGGAATTTTTTTTGTATTGTTTTTCTATGTATTCGAATTTTTCCATTGCACTTTCAAAATCTCTTTTGTAGAATTGAGACCATCCTATAGTCATCCAATTGTCATCTATCCAGCTGCACCATTCAGCATTACTATTTCTGCCAATTTTTTTTGCTGGCATTGAGTGTCTTCCAATTACAATTTCACATTTAGCTGCAGCTGTATCCATTGGTGAGTAGAATCCCTTTGATTCATCTGAATTTGGGTATTGATAGACAGGGATTATTTGGTAATAATTTTCTTTCCTTGATTGCTCATGTTGAAATAAGGTCTCATTGATTATTTCATTTGCATTAAAATAGCCATTGTATTTTGCAGTAACATTGTGAAATGTTCTATTAAGAATCGCATCTTTTTCTGTAGAGCAATTCATTAATAACAGCAATACAAATGATAAGCTGATTTTGAAAACTAGATGTGATGTTGTTTTTGGCATTATTTCTCGGTGCAATTATAACTAGATTAATTCAATTTTATTTTGTTTTTCATTTTTTAGTTTAAATCTTAAAACAGCTTTTAATACTTGGCATAATTTTTTTTAATGATATTTGCATTAATGAATGAAAAGGCAAAAAAAACAAACAAAGTTGAATTTCAAAAAACAATTGATGTTTTAACAGCTAAATTCCGATTGGTTGTTTTAGACAATGAGTCTTTTGAAGAAAAAAGAGCTTTTGTTTTGTCATGGGCGGTCATAATTATTTATTTTTTATTTTCTTTTCTGTTTTTAAGCACAATTATTTTCGTTGTGATTTCTTTCACGTCTTTAAAAAAAATTATTCCAGGATACCCAGATACAGTTGAGCAAGAACTATTAAAAACAAAATATATAGAAAACCTTCTTAAATTGAACAGCATTGAAGAAAAAGTCGCTATAAATAGTCTTTACTATAGTAACTTGGAAAAAATATTAAATGGGGAGCTAATTTTAGATAGCTTACATGAAAAAAATGACACAACGTTTGAGCTTGACACAAATAATTTGGATTTTAATAAATCAATAAATGACTCTTTGCTGAGGCTTAAAATTAAAGAAAGGGAAAAGTATGACATCTCAATTGTTGACCAATCTCAAAATATAAATGATAATATTAGGAGTGTGCTGTTTTTCTCTCCATTAAAAGGAGAAATCACAAGTCCTTTTAATTATAAAAATGGGCACATTGGAATTGATGTTATAGCATCTAAAAATGAGGCGGTAAAGGCTGCTTTAGAAGGAACTGTTGTTTTTTCAGATTGGTCCCCAGAAAACGGGCATGTAATTCAAATTCAACATGAGAAAAACATCATTTCTATCTATAAGCACAATTCTTTTTTACTTAAAAAAACAGGT
Source organism: uncultured Flavobacteriales bacterium (assembly GCA_943788115.1). Classification (GTDB taxonomy): domain Bacteria; phylum Bacteroidota; class Bacteroidia; order Flavobacteriales_D; family Parvicellaceae. The sequence continues at coordinate 240,974 of CALSPA010000003.1, read as the reverse complement.
GATAGAGTGAGTGCCGGTGATCCTATAGCAATTGTAGGAAATAGTGGTTCTTTATCTACTGGACCACATTTACATTTTGAGCTTTGGTATAATGGGGTGCCGTTAGATCCTGAAAAGTTTATTATTTTCGAATAAAGCCGTAAAGTTTTTATTTTCCAGACAATTGTTTTAAATTTGCCGACCATTTTGATATCGCATGAAAGCACATAATGATTTTATTATACCGTTTTCTAGCTTAAAAAGTGGTAAAAACCTGTTTAGCTTTAAGTTAAACGAAACGTTCTTTGAGGCCTTTAACTGGGATGAGTTTAAAAAATGCACCTTCAATGTGTCGTTAGAGCTTATTAAAAGCACCACGATGATTGACATGTTTTTTGTAATTGAAGGAGAGTTTACCTCATTGTGTGATCGATGTATGTATGATATAGATTTAAAAGTATGTCAAGACTATAGACAGCTAATAAAACTTGTCGAAAGTGAGCAAGAGATTTATAATGATGAGATTGAGTTTCTTTCTTTAAAAGCGTTTGAGATTAACATTGCTCCTTATATTTTTGAATATGTTTTATTGTCAATGCCCTCTAAAAAAGTTCATACAATAGAATCTTGCAATAAAGAAAGCATCAACATCCTAGATAATTATCTGTTAACAGAAAATTATGAAAATGACAACCTGGACTCCAATAATATTGATTCTAGGTGGGATAAGTTAAAGGAATTAAAAAACAAAAAAGAGAAATAATATTTTAAATAGAATAAAATGGCACATCCTAAAAGAAAGCAGTCAAAAACTAGACGTGACAAGAGAAGGACACACTACAAAGCTGAAACGCAACAGTTAGCTACATGTCCAACAACAGGAGAAACACACTTGTATCATAGAGCGTTTTGGTCTGAAGGAAAACTTTATTATAAAGGTAAAGTAGTAATGGAAAAAGAAGTTTCTGCATAAGATTTTTCTATTTATTTACTTTAGTATCATTATTCAGATTAAATTTACTTCGTGAATATCGGACTTGATATTATGGGTGGCGACTTTGCCCCCGAAGCTACTGTGCTTGGAGCTATTGAAGCTCAAAAGCAATTTTCGAAACAACATACTATAACTTTAGTTGGTGATTCTGATATCGCCAAGGCTATAATTGAGAGGGAAGGCGTAGATACTTCTCTTTTTGATTTTGTACACACTTCTGAAGTTATTGAAATGGGTGATCATGCTACAAAAGCCATGAGGAAGAAACCCGACAGCAGCATAAATGTAGGATTTAAATTATTAGGTGATGGTAAATTAGACGCATTTTCTAGTGCTGGAAATTCTGGTGCAATGCTCATTGGATCTATGTTTTCCATTCGCCCTATTGGAGGTGTTATAAGACCTTGTATAACTTCTGTTTTACCTAAAGAGTCTGGTGGTGTTGGAGTTATTTTAGATGTTGGTATTAATGCAGATTGCAAGCCAGATGTTTTGTATCAGTTTGCCATTTTAGGTTCTTTATATGCCGAATTTGTTTTTAACATTAAAAATCCAAAAGTTGGGTTGTTAAATATTGGTGAAGAGAAAGAAAAAGGCAATCTTTTGGCTCAAGCAACACATCAATTAATGGATGGATCTGAAGACTTTAACTTTATTGGCAATATTGAAGGGAGAGAGATTTTTGAAGATAAAGCAGATGTTGTTGTTTGTGATGGTTTTACAGGTAATGTTATCCTTAAAGAAGCAGAGGCATTTTACACTTTAATAGCCAAAAGAGGATTATTAGATGATTATTTTGAAAGATTTAATTATGAAAATTATGGTGGAACACCAGTGCTAGGTGTTAACGGTAATGTGTTAATAGGTCATGGAATTAGTAATTCAAAAGCAATCAAGAACATGTTAAATTTGGCGCTTGATTTAGCTGAAGCTAATTTGCCAAATAAAATTAAAAAAGCATTTAAATGAAAAACATACAAGCGGCAATTACCGCTGTTCATGGAGCAGTTCCAGATAATATTTTATCTAATGCAGATCTTGAAAAGATGGTCGACACTAATGATGAATGGATTGTTTCAAGAACTGGAATTAAAGAAAGAAGAATAATAGAAAAAGGAAGAACGCTTTCAGATTTAGGGGCAGATATTGTTGCGGGAATTTGTGAAAAAAGAGGTATTTCACCTGAAGAGATTGATATGATTGTTGTGGGGACAATAACTGCAGATCATCGTTTCCCAAGTGCATCAAATTTAATTTGTCATAAGAGTGGCGCTAAAAATGCTTGGGGGTTTGATGTCAGTGCTGCGTGTTCTGGATTTTTGTATACTCTAGTTACAGGACAACAATTTATTTTATCTGGTCAATGCAAAAAAGTTATAGTTATTGGTGCAGATATCATGTCTTCTATTGTTAACTATAAAGATAGAAATACGTGTGTAATTTTTGGTGATGGAGGTGGAGGTGTTCTTTTAGAGCCTAACCATGAGGGCTTTGGGATTGTTGATTCAATTTTGAAAGCTGATGGTTCAGGAAAAGAATACTTACTTCAAAAATTAGGAGGGTCAGCTTTTCCAATAACTAAAGAAAATGTAGGGTCACCAGAAGCTTATGCTTTTCAAGAAGGAAGAACAGTTTTCAAATTTGCTGTTACTAATATGGCAGATGTTTCTGCTGAAATAATGGAAAAAAACAACCTTACTGGTGAAGATGTTGATTGGTTAGTTCCTCATCAAGCAAACCTTAGAATTATTGATGCAACAGCAAATAGAATGGGGCTTACTAAAGACAAAGTGATGATTAACATTTCTAAATATGGTAACACTACTTCAGGCACTATTCCACTTTGCTTATGGGAATGGGAGGATAAATTAAAAAAAGGTGATAATGTAGTAATTGCTGCTTTTGGTGGTGGATTTACTTGGGGTTCAATCTATTTAAAGTGGGCTTATTAATCATCACAGTATAAATAATAAAATTCAAAAGTAAATTTTTTATAACTTCGTTTCTTAAACGAATTCAAATCTAAATGTATATGGACTTAAATGAAATTCAGGAATTAATAAAGTTTGTGGCTAAAGCAGGTGTTAATGAGGTTGAAATAGAACAAAAAGATTTTAAGCTAGTTATCAAGTCAGACTATTTAGCTAAGAAAAAGTCTAACTTTAAAGAAGAGCCAACTATTGTTCAGCAGGCAATTCCAATGGCTTCAATGCCTTCACAAGCAATGCCAGTTGAGCAACCGATAAGTGCTCCTGCAAAAGTTGAAGCAAAACCAGCTCCAGCAGATTCAGAAGAAGATAAATACATAACTATAAAAGCTCAAATGATAGGAACTTTTTACAGAGCTCCTAGTCCAGACAAACCTCCTTATGTTGAAGTGGGAGACATTATTAAAGAAGGAGAAAACATCTGCGTAATAGAAGCTATGAAATTGTTCAATGATATTGAATCTGAAGTTTCTGGTAAAATTATTAAAGTTTTAGTAGATGATGCTAGCCCAGTTGAATTTGATCAACCATTATTTTTGGTCGACCCTTCATAATTTCTGGGGAATTATTATTTAAATTCTAATACCATGTTTAAAAAAATATTGATAGCTAATCGAGGAGAAATAGCTCTAAGAATAATACGTACATGTAAAGAAATGGGAATAAGAACAGTTGCTGTTTATTCCACAGCTGATAAAGACAGTTTACATGTGAGGTTTGCAGATGAAGCTGTTTGTGTAGGTCCTCCAGCAAGTAAAGATTCATATTTAAAGATTCCAAATATAATTGCTGCTGCAGAAATTACTAATTCAGATGCAATCCATCCTGGATATGGATTTTTATCTGAAAATGCTCAGTTTTCAAGAATTTGTCAAGAGCATAAAATTAAGTTTATTGGAGCTCTTCCTGAACAAATAGAGGGAATGGGAGATAAAGCTTCTGCTAAGGAAACCATGAAAAAAGCTAAGGTTCCAACTATACCTGGATCAGAGGGTTTATTGAAAGATTTTCCTGAAGCAAAAAAAATTGCAGGCCAAATTAAATACCCAGTTATCTTAAAGGCAACCGCAGGTGGTGGAGGAAGAGGTATGAGGTTGTGCTGGGATGATAAAGAACTTGAGGAAGGTTGGCATTCAGCAAGACAAGAATCTGCAGCCGCTTTTGGTAACGATGGCATGTATTTAGAAAAATACATTGAGGAGCCCAGACACATAGAAATTCAAATTGCAGCTGATCAACATGGAAATGTATGTCACCTTTCTGAAAGAGATTGTTCTATACAGAGAAGGCATCAAAAACTTGTTGAAGAAACTCCATCTCCTTTTATGACAGATGCATTAAGGACAAAAATGGGTGAAGCGGCCAAAAAAGCAGCTTTAGCAGTAAATTATGAAGGTGTTGGAACAGTTGAGTTTTTAGTTGATAAACACAGGAAATTCTATTTCATGGAGATGAATACTAGAATTCAAGTTGAGCATACAATAACCGAAGAGGTAATAAATCACGATTTAATAAAAGAGCAAATAAAAATTGCAATAGGTGATAAGATTTCCGGCAAAGATTATTTCCCAACCATGCATTCTATACAATGTAGAATTAATGCAGAAGATCCTTTTAAAGAGTTTATGCCTTCACCTGGAACAATTACAAATTATCATGCTCCAGGTGGCCATGGAATTAGAATAGATACACATGTTTATGCTAACTACATTATACCACCTCATTATGACTCTATGATTTCTAAGTTAATTACAGTTGCTCAAACTAGAGATGAGGCAATAACTAAAATGAAAAGAGCATTAGCTGAATACATAATTGAAGGTGTTAAGACAACTATTCCTTTTCATGTTCAACTAATGGATGATAAACAATTTAACAAAGGAAATTTCACGACTAAGTTTATGGAGACGTTTGAAATAAAGAAACCTTAATTATTTATTAAGTAATCTTAATTTTTCAATTGCTTGCTGAATATTGTTGACCTTATCAAAACGAAGTCTTAATTTATTGTTTTTTTCTGTCATTTTTGAACCCACTTTTTCTTGTTGAACATAGTTTAACACTTTAGAAAATTGCTCTGATTGATAGTATGCTGATTGTTGATTGGTTACAAATGTTCCGATTAAAACATTGCTTTTTAAAATTAATCGCTCAAAGCCAATTTCTTTTGCCAACCATCTAAGTCTAATTGTTTTTATTAATTCAGCCGTTTCTATTGGAATTGGACCAAATCGATCAATAACTGATGCTTCAAAACGAATTAATTCTGTTTCGTCTTTAATTTCATCTAATTCTTTATAAAGATTAAACCTTTCGGTAATTTGATTTACGTAATCATCAGGGATTACCAATTCAAAATCTGTTTCTATTGAACAATCTTTAACAAAAGAGCTATCGGTGGATTTTGAATTAAAGAGAGTTTTGAATTCATTTTCTTTTAGCTCTTCAATTGCTTCGGTTAATATTTTTTTGTAGGTCTCAAACCCAATTTCACTAATGAAGCCACTCTGATTTCCTCCTAATAAATCTCCTGCTCCTCTTATGTCTAAATCTCTCATTGAAATATTAAAACCACTTCCTAAATCTGAGAATTGTTCAATTGCTTTAAGTCGCTTTCTTGCATCATCAGAAAGGTGCTGAGGTGGTGGAGTGAATAAATAAGCAAACGCTCGTTTATTTGATCTTCCAACCCTACCTCTAAGTTGATGTAAATCACTCAACCCAAAATTATTAGCATTATTTATGATTATGGTATTTGCATTCGGAATGTCAATACCAGACTCAATAATTGTAGTTGCAATTAAAACATCATAAAGGCCCTCAATAAAATCTAAAATGATAGCTTCTAACTTTTTACCTTCCATTTGACCATGACCAACAGCAATTCTTATATCTGGACATAATCGCTGTACCATTCCTGCTACTTCCTGAATATTTTGAACTCTATTGTGAATAATAAAAGCTTGTCCACCTCTTTGTACTTCATATGTAACGGCATCTCTAATTGTTTCTTCAGAAAATGATTGAACAATTGTTTCTACTGGAAATCTATTTGGAGGAGGTGTGTTGATTATTGATAAATCCCGAGCATTCATTAAACTAAATTGTAATGTTCTTGGTATAGGAGTTGCTGTTAGTGTAAGTGTATCAACATTTGTTTTTATGGTTTTTAGTTTGTCTTTTACTGAAACACCAAATTTTTGCTCTTCATCAATAATGAGCAGTCCTAAATCTTTAAAAAGCACATCTTTTCCAATTAATCGGTGGGTGCCAATAATAATATCAACCTCTCCATTATTAAGTCGAGTTAAGGTTTCCTTTATTTTTTTACTGGATTTAAACCTGTTTATATAGTCCACATTACAAGGAAAGTTTTTCAATCTTTCCGAAAATGTTTTGTAGTGCTGAAAAGCAAGAACTGTAGTTGGAACTAATATTGCGACTTGTTTGTTGTCTGCTACAGCTTTAAAGGCTGCACGGATGGCGATTTCAGTTTTGCCAAATCCAACATCACCACAAACTAATCGGTCCATAGGAGCCTCCTCTTGCATGTCCTTTTTAACATCTTCCGTTGCTTTTAGTTGATCAGGTGTGTCTTCATATATGAATGATGCTTCTAATTCATTTTGAAGATAAGTATCTGGAGAATATTGAAACCCTTTATTTAATTTACGCTCTGCATAAAGCTTGATTAAATCAAAAGCAACTTCTTTTATTTTTTTCTTTGTTTTTTGCTTTGCTAAATTCCAAGCAGGTGACCCAAGCTTGTTTAAGGTGGGGCTACCCCCGTCTTTACTTGTAAACTTACTGATTCTGTGTAGCGAATGAATACTTACGTAAAGAATATCTCCTCCTTTATAGGTTAGCCTTATTGCTTCTTGTTTTTTTTGATTTACATCAATCTTTTCCAATCCTGAAAACTGTCCAACTCCATGATCAATATGAACTACGTAATCTCCTTTTTTAAGGTTGTAGATTTCTTTAAGAGTAAATGCTTGCTGAGACTTTGTGTAGCCTTTCTTGAGTTTGAAACGATGATATCTTTCAAAAATTTGATGATCAGTATAGCAAGAAACTTTTAAATCATCATCTTTAAACCCCTCGTGAATACCTGAGTTTATTGATTTAAAGGTCACATCTTTTCCAATGTCCTTAAAGATTGTTGCTAAACGATCAAGCTGAGAGTCCTGTTCAGAAAAAATATAATTTTCAAAACCATTTTCTGTGTTTTCATTAAGCTTGGTAATTAGTAGGTCAAAGTTTTTATTAAATGGCGGTTGAGGGCGAATATTTAGCGAGAGCTTATATGTAGAATCAAAATGGCACTTGCTTCCAAACTCAACAATCGAAAAAGCATTTAATTGTTTTTCATAAAGTTCTGATTTTAAATAAAGCTCACTTGGTTTTAGTCTTTCTATTGTTGACTCAAGCTTTTCAAACACATACATGGCTTTTTCATAACCTTTCTGAATTTTACCTTTTGATAATTCAAAATCTTTAATCCATATTTTAGTATCTGATGGAATATAATCTAAAAAAGACTCCCTGTTTTCGAGCATTGCTGTTGTTTGAATATTAGGGACAACATGAATTTTAGTAACGGTCTTAATTGAGAGTTGAGTTGAGGGGTCAAATAAACGAATAGACTCAACAATATCACCATCAAACTCTATTCTATATGGTTGACTGTTGCTAAAAGAATATATATCTACAATACCCCCTCTAATAGAAAACTGCCCAGGAGAATAAACATGGTCAAGTTTTTCAAATTCATATTCAATAAGAAGTTCATTTATAAAGTCAATAGAATATTCAACTCCTTGCTCTATTTCCAGGGTGTTTTTCGCTAGATTTTTTCTACTTACAACATTCTCAATAATGGCCTCTGGATGAGTAACTACCATTATGTTTTTTCTTTTTTTCCTTATAGAAGAAAGTACTTCTGTTCGCTGAATAATATTTGCATTGTCAATATCTTCAATTTGATAAGGCCTTCTGTAAGAAGCAGGATAGTATAGCAATGTAGTTCCTCTTTTTTTACCTATAATATTTTCTAGATTATTATAAAAATAAGCACTTTCCTCCTTGTCTGATAGAACAAAGAGGTAATTGCCACCAATTTGATTGGCAACAGCTTCTGCTATAAAAGCATCTGAAGAACCAGCTGTTCCAAAAAGATGTATTCGAGATTGCTTTTTTTGAAGTTCAGATGCAAGTTCTTTAACTGCTTCGGATGATTTATAAAGCGTTTTTAATGAATTAATTTCCACGATTTAAAATAGCTTCTAGTTCATTAATCATATTGCTTGAACCAATATAAAGTGGAACTCTTTGATGTAAGTCTTCAGGCTGAATATCTAATATCCTTTCGTTATTACTAATGGCTTTTCCTCCAGCTTGTTCAGCAATGAAAGCTAGCGGAGAGCATTCATATAGAAGACGAAGTTTTCCATTAGGAGCTTTAGTTGTATCAGGATATAAATAAACACCCCCTTTAATTAAGTTTCTATGGAAATCAGCAACCAAAGAGCCGATATACCTCGCTGTATATGGTCTTGATGATGAGGGGTTGTTTTCTTTACAGTAGGCCACATACTCTTGAATTTTAGAGGAAGAGATGTTTAGATTGCCCTCATTAATTGAAAAAATACTAGCTTTTTCTGGGAATTTCATGTTTGGATGAGAAAGAAAGAAAACACCAATACTAGGGTCGAATGTAAACCCATTTACACCATTTCCTGTAGAATAAACAAGCATAGTTGATGAGCCGTAAATTACATAGCCAGCAGCAACTTGTTTGGTTCCTTTTTGTAAAAAGTCTTCTTTTTTAGCCAATGTTCCTAATTCAGAGCATCTTTCAAAGACACTAAAAATAGTTCCAATAGAAACGTTAACGTCAATGTTAGAGGAGCCATCTAATGGATCCATTAAAACAACGTATTTACCATTTTTACAAGAATCTTCTTCAAATGAAATGAACTCATCATTTTCTTCAGAACCTATTCCACAAACAACTTCTCTAGCTTTAAGAGCTTCAATGAATTGATTGTTGGCATATACATCTAATTTTTGTTGTTGCTCTCCTTGAACATTCTCAGATCCAGCAGCACCTAAAATGTGTTTTGCTAGCCCAGCTTTATTTGTTTCATGGCTAACTAATTTAGCGGCCAATCGAATGGAGCTAAGTATTTTAGAAAGCTCACCTGTTGAACCAGGGAAATCTTTTTGAGTATCTATAATAAATTCTCCAAGGGTCTGGTTTTTCATAGCAGTTTTAAATTTGAGGTCAAATATCGAAGATTTTAAGTAAATTATAGAAAAAAAAGAGAAAGAATGAAAGATTTAATCATTCGTAAAGGTGAAATTGATGACATGAAAGATGTTTTGTTAATGATAAAAGAGTTAGCAAAATTTGAAAACGCTGAACAAGAAGTAAATACTACCGTCAATCAATTAAAACAAGATGGTTTTGGTTCAAAGAAGCTTTTTGAAGTAATAATAGCTGAATACAAAAATGAAATTTGTGGGTATGCCTTTTTTTACCAAGGTTATTCAACCTGGAAAGGAGCAACACTTTATTTGGAAGACATTATGATTAAACCTAAATTAAGAAGGAAAGGGCTTGGAAGTATTTTGTTTAATGAGATAATTAAGGAGGCAAAAGCAAGAGGGGTCAAAAGACTCGATTGGCAGGTATTGGATTGGAATTCTAGCGCAATCGCTTTTTATGAGAAATATAAAGCAAGTCTTGATGGGGAATGGCTTAATGGAAGACTTTTTGAATTAGATTTGAAAAATTTTTAAGTATGATAGTTTTTAAATTTGGTGGGGCATCTGTGAAAAATGCTGAGGCATTAAAAAACGCGATTAACATAACTAAGACATTTGATGGGCCATTAGTTATTGTAGTTTCAGCAATGGGAAAAACTACTAATTCATTAGAAGAATTATGGGCTGCATATATAATAAAAGACGTTAAAGGTATCGAGCACACGTTAGAAAAGCTGTATAAATTTCATACTAGTTTAATAGCTGAATTAGGAAAACAAACAAGGCGATGTAACGATGTTTTCTCAGAGTCATTTAATGAATTGAAAAAGCAAATCGAAAAAGAACCGAGTGAGCATAAAGCTTTTGAGTATGATCAAATTGTATCATTTGGTGAACTTTGGTCAACTCTAATATTCGCTGAAGCTTTAAAAATAAGTAATATTAATTGCAAATGGAATGATGCTAGAAAGACAATCAGGACTTCTAATCATTATCAGAATGCTAGAATAGATTGGCCTAAAACAAAGACTTTAGTTAAGGATAGAATTCTAAATAAATTCAAAGAGAATAATTCATTAGATTGTGTTGTTACACAAGGATTTATTGGGCACACCAATACAGGGATGACAACCACACTTGGAAGGGAAGGATCTGATTTTTCAGCGGCTATTCTTGCTTGGGCCCTTGATGCGAAAGAAGTTTTTATTTGGAAAGATGTGGCAGGGCTGTTAAATGCTGATCCAAAAGAATTTGATAACCCACTAAAAATTGATAAAATTTCATTTAAAGAAGCCATTGAGTTGAGCTATTTTGGAGCATCTGTTATCCATCCCAAAACGCTTAAACCCCTTCAAAACAAAAATATCCCTTTAAGAATTAAATCTTTTATCGATCCAGAAAGCTCAGGAACTATTATTCAATCTGATGAAAGTTGTGACGCAAATCAACCATCATATATTTATAATAAAAATCAATTGTTAATCTCAATCAGTCCGAAAGACTTTTCTTTTATAATGGAAGATCACATTAGCGAAATTTTCCATTTATTTTCTAAAAGCGGTCTTAAAGTTCATTTAATGCAAAACTCAGCATTAAATTTTTCTGTTTGTGCGAACATGAAAAAAGCAATGTTAAAAAATTTAATTGATGAATTGTCCGAAACATACAATGTAAAATACAATGAGAATGTAGATTTACTTACAATTAGACAATATGAAAATCATATTTTCCCTGAGAATTTGAAAAATAAAAACATATTAATCAAACAAAGAACTCGATCTACTCTTCGTTACGTATTAAATTAAATATTCATTTTAATAATTATATCTTTGGCAAAAAAACTACCATGAACAACAATAGACTTATTATTTTATTTGGCATTATTCCTTTCTTTTTTTCTTGTAATTCAACCACAAAAGAAGAGGCTTTAATTGAAAACGATGACTCTCTAGTTGTTGAACAAGCACCTAAAAATGAAATTAACCTAGACGGGTTACGTGAATTTTCAATGGCTGAATATGAGCTAAACACTACTATTTTCATTCCTGAACTTTATTTTACTGATGAAGATGATTTGCCTCGTTTTACCCCCCCAGAAATCATTCACAATGATGGCGAAGCTAGATGGGAAATTAAAGTACCTGGAAACAAGTACTGGCACCTTGTGATTGAGGACATGGGAGAAGAAGGTTTTGGAGTAGAAAAAGAATTAGCTGAACATGAATATCAAAAAGTGATTTTTGACTTTAGATACCATGAGCAAACAGAAAACACGTTGTTATATTCTAAAATCTTAAAATCTGGAAACACAACGCTAGACGATAAAGAAATAGCTTTACTACCTAATTACCACTTTTATTGTGCTCGTAATATTAATGGAAGTAATGTTGTCTTTAGAAGCCATGAAATGGGAGATTTCAGAAAACCTACAATTTCTAAAATGATGGCTTCAGCGCTTAGTGCAAAATAATCTACTTAACCTTTGAATTGTCTGGATTGGCCCACTCAGCTTCCATTTTCTCATATTCTTCGGCAGTTAATGTTTTAATAAATACATTGCTGAAATCAAAGTATTCTATCGCATTGTAGTGAAAGTTTCTTATTTCTGAGTGATACAAAGTGTAATTCTCTTGATACCATAAAATAATTACTGGAGCATCTTCCATCATTATTCTTTCAGCTTCTGCAAAATATTCAAAACGATCAGCTTCGGATTTCATTTTTGTTCCTGCTACGAAAAGAGAATCAAAAGTTGAGTTTTTATAACGTGTAGTATTTGGATACGATGGTTCATCAAGAGATGAAGGAACATTTTCTCCATAAAACAAACTAAGGAATGATTCGGGAGACGGAAAGTCTGCCACCCATGCTGAGCGAAACATTTCTGATTTACCGTATTTGGAATGTTCAATTTTATCTGTGAAACTTACTTGTTCAATTTCAATCCAAATGTTAAGAACGGCATTAAGTTGGTGCTGAATTTCTTGAGCTACCATTACATGTGTATTACCTCCAAGATTTAATTCAAGAGTAACAACAGGAAAGTCCTTTCCATTTGGATAGCCAGCATCAGCAAGTAGTTTTCTTGCTTTTAATGGGTCAAAATCATAACCATTAATTCTGTTGTAATCATACTTTTTAAATAACAAAACTTCTGGCGTCATTCCTTTGTCTCCAACAGCTCCTTGACCATTAAGAGTTGTAGAAATTATCTTTTTCTTATCTATAGCATAATTAAAAGCTTTTCTTACAAGCGGATTATCAAAAGGAGGAATCTTTGAGTTAAACTCATAATATTGGGTAATTAGTTCGTGTTCTTGATTTACATATGTTTTAGGAGGTCTATTTGTGAAATTCGCGCTATTTTCAGAGAAAACTTCAGCAATTTTATTAGGAGGAAGTCCATATATAATTGAAAGGTCTTTAGACTTAAATAATTCTAGCTCGGCTACCTTAGATGGAATAAATTGAAAGTGAACTGAATCTAAGTAAGGTAGTTTATTGCCATAGCTATCTTTCATGTAATAATTTTCATTATAAACTAAATATAAATCCGTTAATTCATTTTCAGACTCAGTAAATTTAAAAGGTCCAGCGCCAACAGTCATTGATATCCCATAAGCTTCGAAAGCTTCTTTAGCAATAACAGAACTATTTGGCATGGCTAAGTTGTAAATAAAAGAGGAATGAGGTTCATTAAGCTTAATGGTTAATGTAGAGTCGTTTAAGATGGTTAATCCAGCTATAGATTCAGCACTGCCGTTTTTAAATTCATTAGCACCAACAATTTTGTCGATAAACATGTTGAATGAAACTTCAAAATTGTTAGAGCAAAGCAATTCAAATGCAAATTTAAAATCATTCGCAGTTACCTTTCTTCCTTTATTGTTTGAAAAACAAGGGTCATCATGAAAATAAACATTGTTCCTTAAAAAGAAGGTGTATTCTGTTTGGTCTTCATTAATGGACCAATCTTTAGCTATTGATGGACTAATTGTTAAATCTTTAGAATTGAAATTAACAAGCCCATCGTGTATTTGACTTGCTATTTTTGCGGAAGTAGCATCTTCTATTTTACCTGGGAAAATAGATCGAAAGGATTCTTCTTCAGAAACACATAAATTCCCACCATATATAGCATCACCTCCAATTGAGGTTCTGTTGTTAGAATCATTAATTGAATCTGCACCTTTGTTATTGCATCCTGAAAAAGCAATAAGAGTAACAGTAAAGAGCAATAATGATTTTTTTGTTAAAAATTTAATACACATTTTAAAAGTACTTTGTGAGGGTGAATTTGTAATGTAAAACAATAATACAAGAATACACTTTAATTGTAATTTATCAAAGATGTTAAGTAAGATTATGATAATAGAATTATATTTTGAATGTAAATTTTAAAAAAAAAGGATGATTTATTATTTTGTTTTGTTTAAAATTGCACTTATTATTGTTGCATAAAGTAAGAATATATTAGCTTTGTTTAAATGAAAAGTAAACTTCTACTTCTTTTATTATCGATTTCTACGCTTGTTTTGGGACAAAACAACGAGACAAGTATTATCCACGAAGGACATTATCAAGGCAAAAATTTATATGTTCAAAATCCTTTTTCTGGATCTGGCGTAGGTTTTTGTGTTATTGCTGTATATGTAAATGGTGATGTAACAACCGACCAAGTAAATTCAAGTGCTTTTGAAATAGATTTTTCAAATTTAAGCCTTAAAGTAGGTGAGCCAGTTACTGTGAAAATTCAGCATAAACTAGATTGTCTTCCTAAAGTTTTAAATCCAGAGGTTTTAAGGCCTAGAAGTACATTTGAAACAATCAGTATAAATATAAATGAAGACCAAGTTCTTCAATGGAAAACTTCTGGTGAGCAAGGAAAACTTACTTATGTTATAGAACAATACCGTTGGAGTAAGTGGGTTAAAGCAGGTGAGGTTGATGGAGTTGGAGATCCAGGAACACATTCTTATGATTTTAAAATTTCACCACACTCAGGAGACAATAAGTATAGAGTTAAACAAATAGATTATACAGGAAAGCCAAGGATTTCACCATCTACGGATTTCACTTCTGACATTGCTGCAATTTCAATCCCTAATCCTAGGGTTAAAGATAACTTAGAGTTTACAGCAGAAACCTTGTATGAAATTTATGATACATATGGTAATTTAGTTAAGAAAGGTTACGGAAAAAACATTGGAGTTACCAACCTTAAAAAAGGGCTTTATTATATTAATTACGATTCTAAAACAGGAGAAGTAGTTAATAAGAAATAATTTCCAAAGAAATAGAATTAACATCCTCCTTATTAGGGGGATTTTTTTTACCTCAAAATGAATAAAATCGAGCACATAGGCATTGCAGTTGAAAATCTAGATTCGGCAAATCAACTTTTTAAAAAGCTATTAGGAAAAGAAAATTATAAGATAGAAACTGTTGAAAGTGAAGGTGTTAAAACCTCATTTTTTCAAGTTGGAGAGAGTAAAATAGAATTATTGGAGGCCACTAATGAAAATAGTGCGATTACGAAGTATATAAAAAAAAGAGGTGAAGGAGTCCATCACTTGGCTTTTAATGTCGAAGACATAGAAAAAGAAATTATTCGATTAAAAAAAGAAGGATTTACAATAATTAATGAGAATTATAAAAAAGGAGCAGACAATAAATTAGTTTGTTTTTTACACCCTAAATCTACTAACGGAGTTTTAGTTGAATTGTGTCAGGAAAGACGTTAGTTAGATCTTCGTTCTTTTTTAAATAATAAGTCTTTAGTCCTGCCTTATTTGCGCCTTTTATGTGTTGATTTGAGTCGTCTATGAATAGTGTCTCATGTGCATTTAGGTTGTTTTGCTTTAATACAAAATTAAAACAATCAATGTTTGGCTTTCTTAATCCTATTTCAGAAGAATAATAGCACTTTTTAAAAGACGATGTAAAGTTAGAATAACCAATTTCTTTATTTATTATTTTCTTAAAGGCCTTTATGTGAATCTCATTTGTATTGCTTAGCAGAAAAATATTGTAAGAAGTATTTAAAGATTTTATTAACTCAAGTCTTTTAACTGGCAAATCTAGAAGCATAGCGTTCCAAGAAATATCAAATTTTTCATCGGAAATATTTAATTTCATTAAGCTGTTTAATTCTTGCCTAAAAATAGATGGACTAATTTGTCCTGTCTCAAATTTATTAAAGATGTCTTCTTGTTTAGCTTGACTGTAAAGCTTGTCAAAATTTACCGCACCTAAATTCTCAAAATATTTTGAAGTAAGATTGTAGTTAATGTTTAATATTACCCCTCCCAAATCAAATATTATGTTTTTTATTTCTGCCATTGTATAATATAATAAAAGGGTTAATTCATAGCTTTTTTACCATCACTGATTTCTAAAATTATTCGTTCCCATCCGCCACCCGTTATTTCATAAGAACCCTCCCACTCGTAACCTTGACTACTTTTTGCATAGTAAGAATAATGACCTTTCATTTTTTCAAATTTCACCTCTGCATCTTTAACTGCTGGACCTGAGTGACAACTCCAAACAGAATTAACAGTTCCAAGCTTATCACCTTCTTTGTTACCATCAAATACGCTTATTTCACCAAGATGCCTCATTTCTCTATCTGAAGCAAAAAATATTATGACTGTAGGTTGAGTTGAACGAATAGAATCTTCATGTGCACTTATGGAATCTCTTATTTTTTTTTGTTTCTCATATTCAATCTGAGCCAATTGGGCTTCTTTTTGTTCTTTTTCAATGGCTTTGCTACTTTGTCCTCGATATTTAAAGTTTAGTGAAATTGCTTCATAGCCATCATCAGGAATCTCAAAACTCTTAATAACCTTGTGCTTTGTACTTACGTTAAAGGCTCTATCAATAGGGACGAAAAATTTAGCATTCCCATATTGATTGGTTTCTTCAACTAATGTATCTCCAGAATCTAAAACTGTAAATATCTTTTCTTGACCAACCGGTTTATTTTGATAATCTTTAAAATTAAAAGTAAACTCTATAAACCTATGGGTGTATCTAGTACCAGACCAAGTAGCGTATTCTCTGTTGCTTATATTGATTAAAAGTTCATTTTTTAAATCACTGCAGTTAACCATGTATTTGTTTCCAACTGGTACTAATACTTTTAAAACACCCTTGCTATTAGTTGTTGCTTTAAACTCATTCATGTTATTGTCTTTTAACATAACTTCAGCATTTTTGTATGGCGATTCATTAGGGTTAAGTACTTCAAGAATTACAAGTGTTTTACTATTAGATGGATTTAATTTTTCTTGTCCAAGAACTGAGTAAGAAAAAAAAAGTATACTTAAGTGTATATATAATATTGATTTAACCATGATTGTAATTTTTTAAATTGTATAAAGTAATATCTTATAAATCATGTTTAACAATAATTATGCCTTTATAAATCTAAACGAAATATATACATGAAGTCTAAACCTTTTTTAAAGTTTATATAATTTTCATCTTATTTATATTGTTTTTTTTTGCATTTTTACCGACCATTATAATATATATATTATAATGTTTGAGCAACTAATTTTATTAGTTGATGCAAGAAAGGCTAAAGTTTACTATTTAGTTTGGGCCCATAGCTCAGTTGGTTAGAGCACCTGACTCATAATCAGGGGGTCGAAGGTTCGAGCCCTTCTGGGCCCACATAAGCCTCCACATATTGTGGGGGCTTTTTTTTTCCAATTAGCTAGAGATCATTTGTAAATCACTTCATTATTCGAAAGTAGTTTACTTCATTATTCATGTCTTCTTTGTCTTCTGTTTTATATGTAACTTCAAACTGAAAGTCTTCAATATTCCATTCACATGCAAAATATAAAATACCCATGTCTTTTTCTTTAGGAGGCCCTAGTTTTTTTTCAATTTTTTTTCTATTATCTGTTAAAAGAACTTTAAAAGGAATTTCACCTTCAAACTGATTATTGTGGGTGTCATATTTGCCATCTTTAGTGAATAACCAAACAGTTGTTAAAGTGTCATTATTACTAAATCTAAAATCAATTCCTCCATCAGAGAAAACATAATATGAACAATCGTCATATTTTGTGATTTCAGGATCTTCTCTTAGAGCATTAAGATAGTTTTGAATTGAATTAGAATTAATGTGTAATCCTATTAGAGATTGAACGTTTTTGAGTTCAGCTAAATTTTTGGGTTGATTCACACATCCAGAAAAAATGACAATAATTATTAATAACAGGACTAATTCTTTCTTCATTTGAAATTATATTATTAAGGTGATATATAATGGGATAAGTTATTAAAATTTATTTTTTATTAGCCGTTATTAATTTAAAAAAGAAGTTGCTGTTGAAATTATTTTTTCTTATATTAGAATATACCCCAAAACAAAAGAGTGAAAAAAAAATCTAAATCAAGTAGTACAACCCTTAGCCATTCCACTACAAAACCGCAAGAAGATTCTACATTTCTATGGAGATATTTTGTGTTGGCATTTATCGAAGGTGCAACAGTAATGGCAGTGGAGTTGTTTGGAGCAAAGATGATGACACCTTATTACGGGTCCTCATTAATTGTTTGGACTACAGTAATAGGTATTACATTATTATGCCTTACTATTGGATATTTTCTTGGGGGACGATTATCAATGAAGTATAAAGCGCAAAATTTAGTTTTTGTACAACTAATGATAAGTGCCTTATTAATAGGAATAATGCCCATAATTGCACATTCCGTTTTAAAGTTTACTGGAGATTTTAATTTCTATGTCGGTGCGGTGTTATCAGCTATTTTGTTATTTGGCTTTCCTCTAATTTTTTTGGGAAGTACTTCTCCAGTTATTATTTTACTAGCTACAAAGGATGTGAAAAAGTCTGGGAAAAACGCTGGCTTTGTTTACTCAATTTCAACTATTGGGGGTATTTTCATGACATTTCTTCTAGGGTTTTTCATTATTGAGGAATATGGCATTACTATTCCTAATATGTTTGTTTCAGGAGTATTATTAATTATGACTGCATTATTGTTGTTTCGGAACTCAAGAATAATTTTCATTTCTATTATTTCATTGTTATTTCTATTTGAATCTATTGGAGTATATAAATCTACCATTCAGAACTCGGTTAATTCTAGTGCATTTAATATTCTCTATGAAAGTGAAGGTTTGTTGGGTCAGTTAAGAGTCCTTGACGAATATTATCCAGACCTAGATATTACCGATCGTTCTATGCTGGTTAATGGGATTCCGCAAACATTTGTAGATGCTTCCAGTGGTTATTCTTATTGGTATTATGTACACATGCTTTCAACTATATGTTCATCAAAACCAGCTGGAAGCGATGTTTTATTATTAGGTTTTGGCGGAGGAAGTGTCGCAAGTGAATTAACTCGATTAGATTTAAATATAGATGCGATAGAAATAGATAAACGAATGTATCAATTATCTGAGGATTATTTTAGGTTCGATTCTAAGAATACAAATTTTATAGTTGATGATGCAAGACATTATTTAAAGACTGCGAAAAAGAAATATGATGTAATTATTTTTGACATGATTAAAGGTGAGGTCCAACCTCCTTATGCTTTAACAAAAGAAAGTTTTAAAGAAGGGTTAGATATTTTAAAACCAGGAGGCCTATTACTGGTTAATTTTCAAGGACACTTTGATGAGTTAGAAGGATTGCCGTTTCGTTCAATTGTTGCAACTTTGAAAGCGGCTGGTTTTTCTAATACTGTTTTTCACGTAGAAAATTGCGAACCGAACAGCCCCTGTGATTTTATCATTATTGGCTCTGTTGACAAACCAGACATTTCGTTTGATCCTAGCCGAATTAACAATTGCTGTGTAACTAAAAGTTATGTAAAGGATTTATTGAACAAAAACAGAGTTTTGCAATCAAATGTTGGGAAAGGTGAGGCTATAGTCTTCACTGATGATCTTCCTATATTGGAACACATAAATCTAAAATCAATTGTTGAATGGCGAACCGCCATGATTGATAACAATGCAAAAAAGAGCTTGGAAGAAGGTGTGCGACTATTTAAATAATTACTACAATGAACCAAATTAAAAAAAGTAAATACCCAGCATCTTTCTGGTACTTAATAACTATATCAATAATTGAAGGTGGAGCAGTAATGGCTGTTGAATTATTAGGAGCAAAACTTATAGCACCTTCTTATGGAGCTTCTTTATATGTTTGGGCCACAACTTTAGCTGTCACAATGGGTGGACTCACTACTGGCTATCTTCTTGGGGGAGTGATCTCAGAAAAATACCCCCATAAACTTATTTTACATTACATAATTTTAGCTTCAGCAATTTTCGTTTCGATAATGCCTTTTACATCTTCAATTATTATGTCTGCAACATTAGAAATGAATATCAAATTAGGTATTGTTATATCTAGTCTTTGTTTTGTGTTCCCCCCTTTGGTATGTTTTGGAATGGTTTCACCTCTTATTATACGACTAATTTCTAGAGAAGTAAAAGAAGTTGGAAATTCTGTGGGTACCATTTATTCAATTTCTACTCTTGGAGGAATTTTAACAACCTTTTTGTTTGGATTCTTTTTTATTCCTAAAATGGGTCTTGATTTTAGTACTTATGTTACTGCTTTGGCACTCTTTATATTTCCGGTATATTATTTTGTTCGATTTCGCACCTTTTCATTAAACCAATTAGAAAAAGGTGCTTAGTTAGCAAACGTAGCTTTACTAATGTTGTTATAAACGTATTTAAATGGTTTATTGGCTTAAGAAATTTATCTGAGCATTAATAAGAACGGTAAAGAATACTGATAGAATTCGCAAATTAAAAAGATGCTTTTATTCCCTTTCAAGTTTGTATCTAATCTCATAATAAAACGAACCCTCAGAAAGAGCAACAACAACTAGCCATGCGTAAGTATCTGAGTTTGTAAATAATTTGAATCAATTGATAATGATTTTGCTTCATTTATTTACTTGAAGACTGAGAAGGCGATAGCCTGAAAGGATTTAAGTTCCACAAAGTGGAATTGGAGCTAACGGTTAGCTAAGCTGCGTTTCAATGCGGTTTAGGTTTTGTTGGTATTTTTTATTTCTTGTAAATTCTACATGCAAGTAAGCTTTATTTCTAAAACACTCCAAATACGGATATGTGTCCGAATAGTCACAGATGATTTCGAAAATATCTTTTAACCAAGAACCTGGATAAATCTCTATTGCATTAGCTTCATTAAACATAATACTAAAGACGCTAAGTTCACTTAAGATATACGCTTCAGAGGTTTTTATGTAATCATTAAAGTTTTTTTCTGAATTATAAACACTACTGTTTGATTTGGCTTCCCATATCCTTTGCGATACCTCAGAAACCACTTTTCTAAATTCCTCATTCTTCTTGTAAATTGAGCTAATTGCATAAAGCCTTTCGTAATACTCTTCATTTTTGTACCATTCGTTCCATCTTTTTATTTCTATGTTATATTCTTTTAAAAATGGATTAGCATTTATCCAATCATCACCACTTTTCAAAGCTATTTTCAAAGCATCTTTTTCGGATATTTGGTTTTGAAAAGCAATGTTGAACCAATTCAATGTGTCTGAAACAATAATAATAACCTTGCTAAACCTCCCTGCGCATGACCAGTCAACCAGAGTTTTGAGTTTTTCTCCTGTCTGTTTTTCATTGTCCATACTTACTTGCAGGCGAGCAGTGGAGAATTCTTGCCAATTAGCAGTCTTGTTATTAATGTTAACTTTGTATCTACCTGATTGTGGAGGATAATTTTTTCTTTTTTCCATATTAAACTTTTAATTTTCTTTATGTTCAGAATTGAGCATTTTTAAACAACCTTTTAGTCTCGGAAAAAATGAATTTTCTGGAAGCAAACCTCGAACTATTTTTTCTTTTTCAAATTGACTAAAAATAATATCATTAGCTCCTACAAAATAAATATCAATTTTATTTTCCTGCACCAAATGAATTGTTTTGGAAATGACCTCAAGACCAGTGTCGTCCATATATGGGACATCTTTTAAATTGATAATGATTACTTTGATATGGTTCAAATTTTGAAATAACCCATAAAAAGAATCTGCATATCCAAAAAAAAGTGGTCCATTTAAGTTAATGATTCGAATGTCATCTAATAAACTATCTTCTATTTTATGATTGTCAATGAAATCATCAACTGCACCCTCTTCTGTCATTGTCTCTACAACTATACTCATCTTGTACATGAAGAGTATAGATGCCAATACAAAACCGATTAATATTGCTCCAAGAATTGAATAAAAAGACCCTATTAAGATGGTTGTAATTAAAATAAAATGGTCAGGCTTTCTTTCCGTTATAGCAACGGATAAACTTTTCCAGTCGATAATTCGGTAACTTAAATAGATTACGATTGCAGAAATCGCAGCAGTAGGAATTCGTTTTAATTGATCTCCAAAAATTGGAATCATGAATGTAATAATAATAGCAGCTAATACTATTCGAAATTTATTTCGATTTTTTTCTTTTACATTAACAATTGAGATAATAGTATTTCCCCCAATAGGCAGTCCACCTGCTAATCCAGATAAAATATTTGAAGCTCCCAAGCTTACTAGTTCCTTTTCTCCATTATGACGGTTACCCGAAATATTATCAATAATTAGAGCACATAATAGGGTTTCAATTATTGCAGTAAATGCAAGAATAATGGCGTATTCGGATTCTCTTATTAAGGCGCCGAAATTCACCTCTGAAAATAGGTGTATGGGTGGTAACTTTATATTGTTAATGTCAAATTGGATTTGCGGAAGTGAAAATCCAAAGCCTAAACAAATAATAGTAGGAATAATCAAAGCCATTAGTAAACTTGGAACTTTTTTAAAATTACGTTCAAAAAGTATTGCAGTAGTAATTGATAGCACAACAATTATTAGTGTTTGAAGATTATACGATGATTCTATCACATCAAAATTAAAAATATGCGATATTGATAAAGACATCCCCAAAAAACCCATTGAGCTGAGGGCACCATTAATTACTGGTAGTGGAATGAGTTTTACATATTTTGACAACCCTAATTTGCCAATTGCTACCTGAATAAATCCTGCTAAAATAATGGAATAAAAAATTAGAACTATTTTATATTCTTGCGGAAATTCTGATTCACTTATGATTAATGAAATGATAAGGGTTAAGGAAATTAAAGGTGTCCGTATAATGCCATCAGCTCCTTTCATAAGAACTCCAAGTAAAAGAGCAATAACCAAACCAATCACACCAGAGAGAGCTCCCAATCCGCTTATTTCGCCAAAACCAATACACACAGGAATCGAAAGAGCAACTAAATTAAGTGATCGACTTAATTCTTGTGTTATTTTTTTAAACATAGTTTCATTGAATTTCCTTCTTCTTATCCAGAAGATTTAATTAATACCAACGTTTAGGATATGAAAAGTAGGCGATTACGAAGCACCAAACTTTCGGTTAAACACAAGGTTTGATACAAGCCAGAATCCTTGATTTTACTACTATTTCGCCTATTTTTTATATACATTGTTAGCAAAAGTTTTTATTCTATTTGTTTTTTTATCCACTTTGTAATTTCTTCTAATACAACTGGTGAAAGGGTTTGTTCAATAGTTGCGTATTCATTTGGTGAACCTGTTTCACACTCTTGAAATAAGTGATTCAAATTTGGAAATTCCTTTGTTGTTACATTTTTATTTTCCCCTTTTGTCAAAGCATTTTTTATGGCTATTAAATTTTCTTTTGGTGGAACTTGTAAATCTTTTTCTCCATTAACTGCTAAAACTGGACATTTTACTTTTTCTAATGTTGTTGCTGGATTAAATTTTATAAAGTATACCATCCAAGGACTTGAAATTTGATTTACTTGCTCTGAAATAAATTCCTCTTTGGTCATTCCATTTGGGATTTCAGCATTTGGTTCATTTTCAAGCAATCCATTTATTAGTTTTATCAGGTCAGTTTTTAATTTTTGATTGTCATTAGACTTTACAACCATTTCAAATACTTTTACATTGTTCTGGATTGTTTTTTCTATTTCTGCCTCTGAAACACCATTAGCTTTGGCAATTAGTTCTTGTTGAAGTAATAACAGTTTATCTCCTTGAATTCCTGTGCCTGCTAATAATACTATGAAATTTACATCTTTTGATTTTGAAGCAACTATTGGTGCAATTAAGCCACCTTCACTATGTCCAATTAGACCAATTTTATTTTTCTTAATCTCCTTTCTTGTTTTTAAGTATGCAATAGCACTCTCAACATCAGTTGCAAAGTCCGCAGAAGTTGCAGTTTTAAAATCTCCTGTTGATTGTCCAACTCCTCTGTCATCATATCGTAAAACTGCAATTTCATTTTTGGTTAAATAGTCTGAAATTATTAAAAACGGTTTGTGTCCTAATAGTTCTTCATCTCTATTTTGTGGTCCACTTCCTGTAATTAAAATTACGACTGGAAAAATTCCGTCCTTCTTTGGTAAAGTCAATGTTCCAGATAATGAAACATTAGCTTTCGTATTTTCAAATACTACATCTTCCGAATAATATGGATAAGGTTTTATTGGTTCTTGAGGTCGCTTTACAATTTCTTTCTCGATTGCTTCTCTTGATAAGTTCATAGGAAATTCTTGTCCTCCTTGTTTAAAAGTTCCAATAATTTCATCCCCACTTAATTCCCCATCATATTCAATTCCAGCATTAGTCACTTCAAATTTAATTTTCGGGTTTTCAAACGTTGTATTTGTAACTGGAATAACTTTTGCACCTTGATCTGGACTGTCCATTGTTGAGCTAAAACCATTTTCAGTCTGCGTTACATTAAACACAAGTCTTAATTGTGTTCCTTGGACTTTTAAAACACCATTCCATTGACCTGTGATGTCTTGAGCAGTTGATGTAAGAGTGGTTAGTAATGTAACCAATAAGATTATAAAGTTTCTCATACTATTCTCTCTGTTGTTTTTTTAATTTTTGCTAACGTAAGGATAAACGTATTACGTTTATTCGTGTTATATATTTTATTTTTTTTTGTTAAAGTAAGGATAATTGTTTTTAAGTCTATTTATCGGCTTTTCAATTAACACCCACGAGAAATGCGCTAGAACGAAAGTGGTTAAATAAAAGATTATAAAGTTCCCTTTAATTGAAACACCAAGTTTAGTACATGCAAAATAAAAAAGAGTAGGTACAAAAAGGTGGTAAATGTATAATCCGTAAGATATTTTTCCTGAATAGGTTATGAACCTATTCTCTAGTAAAATTTTAGCAACCCCTTTGAAATTATTTTCTGAAGCTCTTAAAATTATAAAGAAGGATACTATGGCAAAGAAAAAATGATCAAGAATTGCTTTATACCAACTTAGCTGAAAAACATTCTGAAATAGTAATGATATTACGTACAAAACTAAAACCAAATAAAGCCATTTTGCTTTAGAGAGTTTCGTTTCAATTATGGGCGTGTATGTTTTAAAATACGCCAATAAAGCTCCTAGTCCAAGAGCATGCATGCTGCTTAAAGTGAAAAAGGAGGTGGTCATCCATTTACCAACATAGATGAATAAAAAAGTTCTTATAATTAGCGCTAGTAAAATTGCCCCAACAATAATCGCTAGTGTTCTGTTGGGTTTGACAAATAAAATAACAAATGGCCAAAACAGGTAGAATTGTTCTTCAACAGCAAGGGACCAAAAATGATTGAAATTTACAATATTAACATTATAAATAGCTTGATAAATGTTAGAACTATAGCTTATTAGCCAAGGAAATAGTTCTCTTGTGTTTTCAAAGTTTATTAAAAATAAAAAGATTATAAGTAGATAGTAAATGGGAAAAATTCTAAAAAACCGTCTGAAATAAAAGTTTTTTATGAGTAAAAATTTATTTTCACCTCCTCGATTGTAAAGGTCTCTGTTTGTCAATAATATTCTGGTTATAAGAAATCCACTTAAAACAAAAAACAAGATAACTCCGTGAACAAAAGGAATTTTAAGTAAAATTGGATTTTGCCATTTCCATTGAAGCCAGTGGCCAATCATTACCATTAAAACAGCAAAGAATCTTAATCCATCAAGCTGGATAATATGTTTGTTGTTATTCATTTATTTAATGGCAAGTTTGCATTATTTATCACAATATTTCTTTTGGGATTATTTTTCTTGTCCAAGTTTTTATTCTTTTGAGCTTATTTACTTCCGAATCAGGGTTAAATGTATTGGTAATTTCCCATGAATTTTCGGGCTTAAATTCTTCATTAATTCCAATTAAAACTTTTTGTGAAACATTTTTAGATTGAATTATTGTAATGCACTCCGTGTTTAAGTTCGCACTTCTAGGGTCAAGATTAAAAGTGCCAATAACGGTTATTGAATCATCAATCACCATGGTTTTAGCGTGTAAACCAAAAATTGGAAATTTATTTTCTTGTTTATGTAATTCTCCGGTCATTAGTTTTTTTCGAACGGCATGCATCAGGCTTAAATTCAAAAATTTGAACACCTGTTTCAAGTAATTTATTTCTATTTTTTTGATAGCTACTAAATGCCTCTAGATTATCTGTAGAGGCTAAACTATTGGTAAGTATTTTAATTTCAACACCTCTTTTTACCGCAGCACTAAAAAGAGATTCACTTAAAGGAGTTGTAATTAAATATGGGGTTTGAATTGCTATGGAATGTTTTGATTTTTTTACAAGCTCAATAAGTGCTGATGTAGACACCCCTCCACCACCAAGCCCTTTAGTTGTCTGGTTTTTGCCGGGCATATCTGAAATAAATCTAACATGATCTACCCACACTAGAGCTCCTGAATTTTTTATTTCATCAAATAACAGAGGAAGCTGTTTAATTTGTTCTCTAATTTGGGGCCAAAAATTAGCGGGATCACAGCAATATTCATGAAGCTTGTTAAAAGTGTCTTTTGAGTAATTAATTAATTGGTCTTTGGATACAAGATTTTCAACAGGAACACTAATTGGACTTTCCCAAAAATCTTCAAAAGAGTTAGTAACAGAGCTCACTTCTTTGCCTATTAAAAGTACATCTCTATCTCTAAAATTATACTCATGGTCATAATCAAAATATTCATCTGCAATGTTTCTTCCACCTGTTATGACGACTTTTCTGTCAACATTGAAAGTTTTGTTATGCATGCGCTGATTTGCGCCTCTAAAATCGGTAACGAATTTTTTAACTTTTGAATAGATGCTTTTGCCCAAATTTACACCTGGATTATAAATTTTTATTTCAATGTTTGGGTGTGAGCTTAGGGATCAGAGACATCTTCAACCTTGGCGTCTATTAGTATGTCATCTATTAAGAGTCTTACTTTAACGCCTCTATCAGCAGCTCTTACTAAATAATCGCACGCAATAAGGCCAACATTGTCTGTAGAAAAAATAAAATATTGAATGTCAATTGAATTCTCGGCATTTTCGCACAACCAAGCTCTGGAGATCATGGATGAATTACCATCTTCAAGAACATAAACTCCAGTTTTAGTTTTAGCGATATCAGAAAAAATTTTCAACTCACTTGAAAGGTTAGTGTTACTTTTAGTTTGAATGTGATCACAAAAAGCTGAAGTGCTTTCTGTTTTGTGTGAACAAGAATTAAACACTAAAACGAATAAAAAAAGTAAATATTTTAAATGCTGTTTTTGTATCATGTTTTGAAAAGTTAGAAGTAAAATACTAATTAATAAGTTAAAAAAGAGTTGTTATTTTAAAGCTAAAATTAGTTCGTCTATCTTTTTTTCTAAGCCGTAAGGAAATCCATTTAAATTGTGAGCGCTGTTTATTATAACAACTGCATTACAGGATTCAATTTCTTCAACAATATTTAAAGCGTTTATTGAGTGAGATTGGGTGTAATCATTATTGTAGTAAACGGTGCTGAAGTAATATAAATATTTAGAATCTTTGTTGTAAATGTGTGGTAGCATCCAACAGCTTTTTAATGCCCAATAAAAGCTATCTCCTATAGTGATAACCTTGGGCTTAAATGTTTTCTTTTTCGAAGAATCAACCCTGTACGTTGGATAAAGAAAGTCTTTGTTGTCTATTCTGTTTATTAAGTTTAATGTCTGTTCATGATCGCCATCACCACCTTTAAATTTTCCTTTTTTAAAGGACTTAACCGCTAGATTAGGCATGTCTCCATTAAAAAATACAGACATGTCATTCAATAATTTAAGCAATGCATAATGTGCACCATAAGTGGTCCAATGCGCACTTGTTTTGCTATAAATTGGAAATCGAGCAGTGTCATCTAATGCTTTATAATAAGAGATCAAATCCCAATAAGCTATTTCATTTTTATCCAAGCTCTTTTTAAGAATTTTATAATCTGAATTTTCATTCTCAAGAGAATACATCAACGGAAGCTTGTGAGCATAAAGTTC
This sequence comes from uncultured Flavobacteriales bacterium, assembly GCA_943788115.1. Lineage (GTDB taxonomy): Bacteria > Bacteroidota > Bacteroidia > Flavobacteriales_D > Parvicellaceae. The sequence continues at coordinate 213,341 of CALSPA010000003.1, read as the reverse complement.
TTCTTTTGAAGGGGGAATAATAAATTTAAAGTACTTCCCTTTTTCCTCAAGCAAAGCAGCTAAAGTAGCTAGTTTTTTAATGAAAATATCTAATGAATCTTTGTTTAAATGATTGGTACAGCACCTTGCGTTACTCCAGCTTTTAGAAAACAGGTACCCATCCTTGCCAACCAATAAATCGGCCATGTGGTATTCTTTAAAAAGTCTATAATCTAATTCGTGACCAATTCTTACAATTAGCGGTTTTATTTTCAAATTATTTTTAATTAACAACTCTCGATTTTCCTGCCAATTTTTATTCTTCCAGCAGGAAATAGAAAATTGAAGGGTATCTGTTTTTTCGAATACACCATTTAGTGGTTGTAGGGTTTCATTAGTAGCAGAATACTGAAAAACCAATGGAATAAATAGCACCCCAATTGCAATAAAAAACAATATGTTGTTTAATTTTCCCACTTCAAAAACGATAATAAATAAATGGGTTAAAGCCTGAATTCATTATCCAAATTGTAGCCATAGACAATAGAAAGAGAAAAACTGGAAAAATAACGAGTCGTTTGACTTGTGTTTAAATTGGCAATTCTAAATGGCAGTTCATTCAGAAAAAGCTCTATTTTTTTATTAAAACCAATAAATGAAAATAAAATTCCAAAAAGCATAAGTGACCAACTTTTTAATGAAATGGAGAACCCTAAATCGAAAGATGAGAAGGCAAACATTTTTTTAAGAAAAACAAAAGCAGTTTCTAGGTCCATTGAAAAAAACACCCAACCAATAATTACAATAAAAAAAGTATAAAAGCGCTGAAAAATTACAGGCATTTTTTTAAGGGCAGCACTTAAAAATAGCCGCTCTAACACTAGAAATAATCCGTGAAATAATCCCCAAACAATAAAATTCCAATTGGCACCATGCCAAAATCCTGAAATAAAAAACACAAAAACCAGGTTAAAATATATTCTTTTAGTAGAAACTTTATTTCCTCCTAAGGGGATGTATAAGTAGTCTCTCATCCAAGAGCCCAAGGTGATGTGCCATCGTTTCCAAAATTCAGAAATACTTTTTGATAAATAAGGGAAATTAAAATTCTCAGGAAATTTAAAACCAATCATTAAGCCAAGACCAATTGCCATATCTGAATAACCTGCAAAATCGAAATAGATTTGAAATGTATACGCTAGCGCCCCAAGCCAAGCTTCAGCTGTAGATGTGTTTTCTAAACCCAGTGCATTAATTTGAGAAACTATTAAAGCAAACGTATTTGCAATAAACACTTTTTTACTCAATCCGATAATAAAACGATAAAGCCCTTGTAGTTTCTGATCAAAGTTATTAGAAGAGAAGTTTTTGATTTGAAGATGAACATCTTTATAACGTACAATAGGTCCCGCGATAAGTTGTGGAAACATAATAATGTATAACAGGTAATCTAAAAAGCTAGTTAACCTTTTGTTCTCTCCTCTGATATACATCTATTGCATAGCTTATTTTTTGAAAGGTGAAAAACGAAATGCCAATTGGAAGTAAAACTTCTTTGAATGCAATTTCATTAAAGCTAAAGTACTCCCCTAATGTTGATATGTTATGAGACAAAAAAGTTGACATACTTGAAATAACAAAGCAGGCCAATGTTTAAAAATAAAGAGGCGAATAGAGAGCGTTTTCTGTAAGGGCTTGAAGCTTCAAAATTTTTTGAAATAAAAAAATCCAAGACTGAGCTTCCTAGTAAAAATAAAATGAATACGGGGGCGCCCCAAGCATAAAACAGGATGCTAAAAAATACAATAACCCATTTTTTAAAAAATTGTGGACTTAAGTAGAAGCAAGCTAAAAAGCAGGGTAAAAAAACACTCAGAAATAGAACAGAACTGAAAACCATTTTACATGCTAATTATTATAAAGACAATATTTAAAAGGGGTTAAGCTTTTTTGAAGGCAAGCATAACTTGTTTGTCTCCTAGCTCTTGTCCGGAGATGTGTCCAAGCTCTCCAAGACTCCCAATAGTAGTTACTTTTAAATTGTTTTTTGAAGCTAAAGCTTCATAAAATTCCAATGTTCTAAAAACAACAGGAAACCCCTGCCAATTACTATCTTGATGGCTTACTAAGTTTACATTAGCGTAAAAAGCACCATTGTTTCCTAGCTGTTTGCTTATAAACTCAATGCATTTTTCAACAATTGTATCTTCCATGTGTATTAAAACAGAAAATGCAAGCATTACATCTAGCTTAGCGTCTAAAGCTATTTCATTGAACTCACTAAAAGCAATTAAGTGCGGTTCTTTGTGCTCTAAATCATGCTCTTTTAGTTCCTTTCGACCTTCTTCAAGAACAGTGTTTCTAACCTCAATTCCGTAATAATTACCTTTTTCTAAATAGTTTATTAATGGAATACCACCCCTTAAAGTTCCACATCCTATATCCATTAATTTTTGATTGGGTTGAAGCCCTTGACTTTTAAGGAAATTAATTTGAAAATCTTGTTTCATTTTCCAAAGTTTAGCGGGACCTACAAGGGCATGTCTTTTTTCTTGTGGCGTTTGAAAAAACGTTACAATTTTTCTTTTTACCTGCTTTAATTGCTTTATCATTTTCTGTTTTTTGTAAACAATGTATTAAAAAAGTGAAATTAAATTTTAATACTGGATCTATGTAGTATTTTTAAAAGTAATTTATATATCCAATTAAATAAAATGAAAACAGTATTAATTACAGGTGCAACAAGTGGAATCGGAAAGGCAACAGCTTTTGTGCTTGCTCAAAAGAAATATAACTTAATTATCTGTGGACGAAGAAAAGAGCGACTTTCAATAATTGAAAAAGAGCTTTCTAGGTTCACAAAAGTAGCCTCTTTGTGTTTTGATGTTAGAGATAAAAAAGCCGTTTTTTCTGAGATAGGATCTCTAAGTGGAGAATTTAAGGAAATAGATATTTTAATTAATAATGCGGGGAATGCACACGGATTAGACCCTGTTGAGTCTGGAGATTTAGAAGATTGGGACGCCATGATGGACATAAATGTAAAAGGGCTATTGTATGTAAGCAAAGCCATTATTCCACAAATGACTAAACGAGCAAAAGGACACATTATAAATATTGGATCTTCAGCTGGGAAGGAAGTTTATCCTAAAGGAGCTGTTTACTGTGCAAGTAAGCATGCTGTAATTGCCATTACTGATGGAATGAGAATAGATTTAAATCCTTATGCAATAAAGGTTACTGCTATTAACCCTGGTTTGGTAGAAACAGAATTTTCTAAAGTTCGCTTTAAAGGGTCTGATAAAGCAGACAGCGTATATAAAGGATATAAAGCATTACAAGCAGAAGACATTGCTGAGATAATTGCTTTTGCTATTTCTAGACCTGCCCATGTTAACATTGCAGATCTATTGGTGTTTCCAACTGCTCAAGCATCGAGCACAATTGTAAAAAGAGAGAACAATTAATTTAATTGTTTAAAACAAAAAACACATTAAACAAAAAAAATAGGGGACAAATTATTTTTTATTTTCGATGATAATAATTCGTGTTGTGACAACAACAAATGTCTAATAAATATAGAAAGGAGGTGTCAAATGTTAAGTGAAAATTTTTATTAAGGAAAATTTCAAACATGTGGTGCCTTGTGTGCATCTTTTTTGAAAATTCCTTTTCAATCTAAGCAGGCCGATGGGCCTGCTTTCTTTTTGTCAAAGTTAATTTGCATTAAAATTTAAAACGATTTTAATTACAAATACTATATTTGCATCCATTTTAAAATCAGGGAGTTATGTTATCTGCACACGACATTACATTACAATACGGAAAAAGAGTCCTTTTTTGACGAGGTAAACATCAAATTTAACGGAGACAATTGCTATGTGTAATTGGAGCTAATGGAGCTGGAAAGTCTACCTTTTTAAAGATTCTTTCTGGAGATATTGACGCCAATAAGGGGCATGTGGCTTTAGAGCCAGGAAAAGAATGGCTGTGTTAAAGCAAAATCATTTTGAATACGATGAGTGTCAGGGTAATTGACACTGTAATGATGGGTCATATTGTGTTATGGAACATTATGAAAGAGAAAGATGCAATATATTCCAAACCAGATTTTTCTGATGAAGATGGCATTAAAGTTAGTGAGCTAGAGGAACAATTTGCCGAAATGGATGGTTGGAATGCAGAACCAGAAGCAGCATCTTTATTGTCTGGGTTAAGGCATTGTAGAAGCAGATCAGCAAAAACTATGAAAGAATTAAATGGAAATCAAAAAGTAAGGGTGCTTTTAGCACAGGCTATTTTTGGTAATCCAGACTTTCTAATATTGGATGAACCTACGAATGATTTAGACCTACAAACAGTAACTTGGTTAGAAGACTTTTTACTGAATTTTAAAAACACGGTTATTGTTGTATCTCACGACAGACACTTTTTAGATACGGTTTGTACGCACATTGTAGACATAGATTTTAAGAAGGTAAGATGTTTACTGGAAATTATACTTTTTGGTACGAGAGCAGTCAATTGGCTTTAAGACAACGAAACAATGCCAATAAAAAAGCAGAAGAGAAGAAAAAAGAATTACAAGAATTTGTTCAACGTTTTAGTGCCAATGCTTCTAAATCTAAACAAGCAACAAGTCGAAAAAAAACTATTGCAAAAAATTAATTTAGATGACATTGAGCCATCTAGTAGAAAATACCCGGCTATAATTTTAGAATCTGAAAGAGAAGCCGGAGATCAAGTACTCCACATCAACAACATGAGTAAAACAGTTGATGGAGAAGTACTTTTTAGTAATTTAAACTTAAATGTTACCAAAGGAGATAAAATCGCTCTTTTATGCAAAAACGACTTAGCAACCACAGCTTTATATGAAATTCTTAACGGTATTTCAGAGCCAGATTCTGGAGATTTTCATTTTGGACAAACAATAACAACAGGTTATTTGCCAAATGAGAACGAAAGTTTTTTCACAGATAATCTAAACTTAATGGATTGGCTTAGGCAATATTCTCCCAATAAGGATGAGGTTTATGTTAGAGGATTTTTAGGGAAGATGTTGTTTTCAGGTGAGGAGATTTTTAAAATGGCAAACGTTCTTTCAGGAGGCGAAAAAGTAAGATGTATGCTCTCTAGAATGATGCTTAGGGGAGGTAATTTCTTAATGTTGGATGAACCAACTAATCATTTAGATTTAGAGTCTATTCAGGCTTTTAATAATGCATTAATAGATTTTCCAGGACTGTTATTTTCACATGTCATGATCATCATTTCACACAAACAGTTGCTACTCGTATTATTGAATTAACTCCAAATGGTTGTTTAGATAAGCTAATGACTTTTGATGAATACATAGCAAGTCCAAAAGTTAAAGCTCAAAAACAGCAAATGTTGGTTACTGCATAGCTATAATGAATTGAGATAGTATTAACTTTTAATAATCCTAACGTCTTCTGTTTTATTTCCGTAAACTATTCTAAGTAAATAAATTCCTTTAGAAAAAGTATTTATTGAAAAAGTAGTTTTACTTTCTACTAGTAGTAATCTTCCAGATAGATCATACATTTTCACTTCGAACCCTCCGTGATAATTGTCAATTTCAATATTTATAATGTTGTTTGTTGGGTTTGGATAAACAGTAAGAGATACTTGACCACCTTCAAAAATGTTAACAGTATTAATTGTTACACATTCAGAAGTATCTACGCATGAATTTTCATTTACAATAACTGCATAATTTCCATTTTCTATTGCATTAAATGATTGATTGGTTTCACCACTAATTACTGAAAAAGTATTTTCACAATCTACCCAAGTGTAATTCCCACCAAATGAATTAGATGTAATTGTTGTTCCAATATTTGAAGTAGTTACATCAATTGTATTAATGGTAACTTCAAAAGCTTCTTCATCTGAACAACTACCATTGTAATCATAAATCCATATTAGTTGACTTGCAGTAATAGGTCCAGAAATTATATTGCCATTATTAGTTTGACTGTTGTCATAATATGCTTGATTTCCCGATAAATTATAGCCAGTTATTGATGGTAATACAAATTCATTACATGCAGTTATTGAACCTGGGTTCTCCAGAAAAGGAGAAGTGCCAATTTTAATATTGGTTGTCCTCCACTTGAATGGTTAGGACGGCATTGTTGGAAAAGAATTATCATTGTGCCAGCTATGACTCATGTGATTTGGCAGTAGATTTGTCCCTTCTAACCAACCGTAGCCACTTGCCCAGTTTCCGTCATGATTTTCCCAAGAAATTAACAAACTATTCCCGTTGTAAGTAAATGGAACGTCAAAAGTAAAAGTTATCCAATTCTCTTGAGGTGGAATTACAATAGTGAATGGATCTTTTACCTGATTTAATACATTTATACCAAGATCGCTATAATCAATTGGGTTTGTAGCTGTATTGGGAAACTCTGTTAAGTTGGTGTGTCCCATTTTTATTATCTGATTATCTACAGTATATCCTGTTGCCCAGCCATTAAACTGAAAAAGAAATTTCGGTGATAACACTTCCTGGAATATAACCCATAGAAGCTAGCTGATTTTCTGTATATATATATCCAGATTGTGAATAATCAAAAAGTCCATAAAAAGGCCCCTCTTCTATATTATACGAACCATTGCCCCACTGATTAGAGCAACTATTACATGAATCAATATATACAGTAAATGCGTTTTCACTAGTACAGTTAGGTGTAGACCTGTTTCTGCATAAACATATAATGTTTGTGTTGTATCAATACTTGTTCCAGTTGCTATTGGTCCTATACCACCAGGAGCTGTGAAATATCCACCCTCTGTAAGAGAGGGTAAAATATAAAACTCACAAGCAGTTACATTTGCTGGCGCATCTGCTACTGGTGTGTAGTTAATGGTAACATCAAAAGAGTTTTCGCTAGAACAGTTAGGTGTAGTAGCTGTCTCTGCATAAACGTATAAAGTTTGGCTAGTAGAAATTACTGTTCCCTGTTGCAACTGGTCCAACACCTCCAGAATTAGTAAAATAGTTACCAACAGCAAGCGCTGGTAATGTGTAGCTGTCACAAGCAGTTACATCTGCTGGCGCATCTGCTACTGGTGTGTAGTTAATGGTAACATCAAAAGCATTTTCGCTAGAACAGTTAGGTGTAGTAGCAGTCTCTGCATAAACGAATAATGTTTGGCTAGAAGAAAATACTGTTCCTGCAGCAACTGCTCCAACACCGTTTGGTGAGCTAAAGTAGCTGCCAACAGTCAAGCGCTGGTAATGTGTAGCTAAAATTCACAAGCAGTTACATCTGCTGGTGCATCTGCTACTGGTGTGTTAGTTAATGGTAACATCAAAAGCAGTTTTCGCTAGAACAGTTAGGTGTAGTAGCTGTCTCTGCATAAACGTATAAAGTTTGGCTAGTAGTTATTATTGATCCTGTTGCAACTGGACCAACACCCCCAGAATGGTGAGCTAAAGTAGCTTCCAACAGTAAGCGCTGGTAATGTGTAGCTATCACAAGCAGTTACATCTGCTGGTGCATCTGCTACTGGTGTGTAGTTAATGGTAACATCAAAAGCAGTTTTCGCTAGAACAGTTAGGTGTAGTAGCAGTCTCTGCATAAACGAATAAAGTTTGGCTAGTAGAAAATACTGTTCCTGCAGCAACTGGTCCAACACCCCCAGAATGGTGAGCTAAAGTAGTTGCCAACAGCAAGCGCTGGTAATGTGTAGCTATCACAAGCAGTTACATCTGCTGGTGCATCTGCTACTGGTGTGTAGTTAATGGTAACATCAAAAGCAGTTTTCGCTAGAACAGTTAGGTGTAGTAGCTGTCTCTGCATAAACGTATAAAGTTTGGCTAGAAGAAATTACTGTTCCTACAGCAACTGGTCCAACACCCCCAGAGTTAGTAAAATAGTTACCAACAGCAAGCGCTGGTAATGTGTAGCTATCACAAGCAGTTACATCTGCTGGCGCATCTGCTACTGGTGTGTTATTAATGGTTACATTAAAAGCATTTTCGCTAGTACAGTTAGGTGTAGTAGCTGTCTCTGCATAAACGTATAAAGTTTGGCTAGTAGAAATTACTGTTCCTGTTGCAACTGGTCCAACACCCCCAGAATTAGTAAAGTAGTTACCAACAGCAAGCGCTGGTAATGTGTAGCTATCACAAGCAGTTACATCTGCTGGTGCATCTGCTACTGGTGTGTAGTTAATGGTTACATTAAAAGCATTTTCGCTAGTACAGTTAGGTGTAGTAGCTGTCTCTGCATAAACGTATAAAGTTTGGCTAGAAGAAATTACTGTTCCTACAGCAACTGGTCCAACACCCCCAGAGTTAGTAAAATAGTTACCAACAGCAAGCGCTGGTAATGTGTAGCTATCACAAGCAGTTACATCTGCTGGCGCATCTGCTACTGGTGTGTTATTAATGGTTACATTAAAAGCATTTTCGCTAGTACAGTTAGGTGTAGTAGCAGTCTCTGCATAAACGAATAAAGTTTGGCTAGAAGAAATTACTGTTCCTGTTGCAACTGCTCCAACTCCGTTTGGTGAGCTAAAGTAGCTCCCAACAGTTAAGCGCTGGTAATGTGTAGCTAAAATTCACAAGCAGTTACATCTGCTGGCGCATCTGCTACTGGTGTGTAGTTAATGGTAACATCAAAAGCGTTTTCGCTAGTACAGTTAGGTGTAGTAGCTGTCTCTGCATAAACGTATAAAGTTTGGCTAGTAGTTATTATTGTTCCTGTTGCAACTGGTCCAACTCCGTTTGGTGAGCTAAAGTAGTTACCAACAGCAAGCGCTGGTAATGTGTAGCTATCACAAGCAGTTACATCTGCTGGCGCATCTGCTACTGGTGTGTAGTTAATGGTAACATCAAAAGCATTTTCGCTAGAACAGTTAGGTGTAGTAGCAGTCTCTGCAAAAACGAATAATGTTTGGCTAGTAGTTATTACTGTTCCTGCAGCAACTGGTCCAACACCCCCAGAATTAGTAAAGTAGTTACCAACAGCAAGCGCTGGTAATGTGTAGCTGTCACAAGCAGTTACATCTGCTGGCGCATCTGCTACTGGTGTGTAGTTAATGGTAACATCAAAAGCATTTTCGCTAGTACAGTTAGGCGTAGTAGCTGTCTCTGCAAAAACGAATAAAGTTTGGCTAGAAGAAATTACTGTTCCTACAGCAACTGCTCCAACCTCCGTTTGGTGAGCTAAAATAGCTTCCAACAGTAAGCGCTGGTAATGTGTAGCTATCACAAGCAGTTACATCTGCTGGCGCATCTGCTACTGGTGTGTAGTTAATGGTAACATCAAAAGCGTTTTCGCTAGTACAGTTAGGTGTAGTAGCTGTCTCTGCATAAACGAATAAAGTTTGGCTAGTAGAAATTACTGTTCCTGTTGCAACTGGTCCAACACCCCCAGAATTAGTAAAGTAGTTACCAACAGCAAGCGCTGGTAATGTGTAGCTATCACAAGCAGTTACATCTGCTGGCGCATCTGCTACTGGTGTGTAGTTAATGGTAACATCAAAAGCATTTTCGCTAGTACAGTTAGGTGTAGTAGCAGTCTCTGCATAAACGAATAATGTTTGGCTAGAAGAAATTACTGTTCCTACAGCAACTGCTCCAACACCTCCAGAATGGTGAGCTAAAGTAGCTTACCAACAGCAAGCGCTGGTAATGTGTAGCTATCACAAGCAGTTACATCTGCTGGTGCATCTGCTACTGGTGTGTAGTTAATGGTAACATCAAAAGCATTTTCGCTAGTACAGTTAGGTGTAGTAGCAGTCTCTGCATAAACGAATAATGTTTGGCTAGAAGAAATTACTGTTCCTGTTGCAACTGGTCCAACACCCCCAGAATTAGTAAAGTAGTTACCAACAGCAAGCGCTGGTAATGTGTAGCTATCACAAGCAGTTACATCTGCTGGCGCATCTGCTACTGGTGTGTATTGTTAATGGTTACAGTAAAAGAAGTTTCTTCAGAACAAAGATTACCACTATCATAAATCCAAACAGTTTGAGATGTTGTAACATTTCCCAAAATAGGCGTTCCACCATTTGTCTGACTGTCGTTATAATAGGCTTCTAATCCAGATAAATTACTTCCTATAATTGTTGGTAAAGTATAGCTATCGCAAATAGTTATGTTTCCAGGGTTACTAATAACATCTGTATATTCAAACCTTAAATTTGGCTGACGTTTAGATCTATAGTTTGAAGGACTTGTTGGATAGAAATTATCTTTATACCAATTACAAGTTTGGTAATTAAAAGTGTTATTTCCTTTAATCCAGCCATAACCACTATTCCAATTTCCGTCACGATTTTCCCAAGAGATTAATAGGTTACCTCCATTGTAAATAAATGGAGTGTCAAAAGCTAAAAGACATCCAATTTTCATTAGATGGTATAGTTACGGTAAAGTTGTTTTTAACTGTAATAGTATTAGAAATCGTTAAATCTGCTATAATCTGGATCAGCATAACTTGGAAATTCATCTTCAAGAACATGAGAGAGTTTTAAAGTTTGATTGTTTACAGTGTAGCCAGTAGACCAGCCACTAAACTGAAATTCAATTTCCGAAAGTACAGCTCCTGGGTAAATCCCCATTGTAGCTAGCTGCGCTGCATTATAAATAAAACCAGATTGTGAGTAATCGTATAATCCATAATACGGACTTTTACTTAAATTTAGATTTCCATTTCCTAGTTGTTGAATACATTGGCTAACACCACTAAATTTAACTAGTACAATTAGAGAGAGAATTAATAATCGCTTCATAATGAATCTTTTAATAATAATTAATTTAATTTCTTAGGAGCGTCAAATTCGGAGCACAAAAGTAGTTTTATAAGTATATAGATTGTTGTAAATAACTATAAATTCTAAAAGGTCTGATTTTAGGCAAGCTATTTTCTTGTGTAAGTATGGAACAAACGCATAGGAGGTTGAGTAATAAATTTTTGAGGATTTGAAGAAATAATTAATTCATTTAAAACAAGTTCTTAATAGCAATGAAATTTCGTCACTATTTTGATGTATTTCATCCCAAATTTATTTTCGGTTTAAGTCCTCAGTTCTTAAAAATTATTAGTTTATCACTATTTCGGGGCATTCTAACCCATTTTAATCACTCTCCCATTTTTTGTTGTTTTAGATATAGATTTTTGCGTTGAATATTTAAAATAAATAAAAACCATATTATTAAAAAAACACACAATGAAAAAGAAACAAGTCATATTAGCAACTTTATTTACTGCCCTTACATTTGGATTTAATGCTCAAAACATTGGTTCAGCAACAGAATCTTATTTATATACAACTACAGGGGGGCTTAGAATTAATGGAGATGAAGGTCAAACCGAACAACACAATACGTTGATTAATCCCGAAAAAGCAAATGTAGGTATAGGAATGTATAAGCCATTGGGTAAATTAGATATAGATTTAGGAAGTCTTTATCATACAAAACAAGCTGGCGTAAGAATAACCGTTCCTCAGGCAGTTTTTGTAGGTGGTCCTTCAGATAACATCAATAAAAGTATTTTTCAAATTAGAAAACACGCTGGGAATCAATTAAATGGTTTTACCACTCAATTTATTTTAGATCATCAGGGCAGCGTAGGAGTTGGCATAGACGCTCCAGATAGTAAGCTCCACGTTCACAATGGAAGAATTCAAATTTCAGGAAACAACACATATGGTGGTCCAATGATTGTTTTTGGTGGTCAAAATTTAAATGGTACAGCTCCTTATGGTGAATGGAGTATTGAACAAGTTTCCTCTTCAACATCTAGTGGAGTTACAGGTTTAAACTTCTGGAAACCTTACCAAAGTTCTAATAGCTCAAACTATAACTTATTCTTAGCAGATAACGGCAAGGTTAGTATCGGAATCGATCCAAATAGCTCTAATGCTTTAGGTGGAAATTACAAATTATATGTTGCAGATGGTATTCTTACAGAAAGAGTGAAAGTAGCATTACAAGGAACAGGACAGTGGGCAGATTATGTCTTTGAAGAAGACTATGAGCTGTTACAATTAGAAGAGGTAGAAAAGTTCATAAATAGAAATGGTCACCTCCCAAATGTTCCAAGCGCACAACAAGTGGTTGATGCAGGCATTGATGTAGCACAAATGGATGCTAAGCTATTAGAAAAAATAGAGGAGCTTACTTTATATGTTATTGAGTTGAAGAAAGAAATCGATCAGCTTAAGAAATAAGCTAAGCGGTAGTTTAAATCATTAATTCATTAAAATATAAATTATGAAAAATTTAACACGGTATTTACTACTATTGTTTTTGGCAGTAAATATTAGCACTAACTATAACGCTCAGGTTATTTATAACGGAGGTTTTGAGGAGTGGCGATATATCAAGGATACTCTAGACCATTGTATGGAATACAAGTACAACCTGTAGAAGACAATGGGATTCAGATAACAATCCACGTAATGATTCTGAGTATTATTGGAACATTGATATTTCAGCTGACTTTTTACATATTGGAAAAGAGGAAAAGGGTCAGACAACTATGAATGGCCATCTGGCAATAGTGGTTATGAGTCAGATAACGGTAACACTAACCCTGGACATTCACCGGATTGGAATACATGCTGGCTATTTTAATAGCCATATTCAAACAATACAAGACCTACTTGGACTAGGTAGGTCCTCTGACAGGCCAGCCTGAAATCATCCCTGCACATTCTGGAAGCGGTTTCTATGGATATGGGTAACAATGAGCTCATTCAGCAAAAATTTAATAAAACCGAATTAATGCAGCAAATTGCAGACGCTCAATATGTAGTTGATCCAAAATTAAGATTGAAATTATCAATTACACATCAGCACAGACGGTATGGCAGGAAGGAACAGAGTGTCAAGGTAATACTCTCTAAAAAGCAAGTTAACGTATAAAGTAAATAACGGATGACTTCTTATTTGATAATATTAGGTACATCACCCATTACCTGTGCGTATGACATGAATGGATTCTGGAAGAAAAACAAAAAGAAAAGTTTCTCAATCAAAGTCTAAACCCAATTCCAAAGAAGTAATTTTTTCAGCAAACAATCTACTGAATCAATATGGAAACACAGAATGGTACCAAATAGATGAGCTGATTGACATTCCTGAAGATATTGCTGATTACAACTGGATTTCTTTTCATGTAGTAAAGAAGTATAAGAAATATAAAAAAAGAAGTCCGGAAAATGGCTGGTTGGCCAGGTAATTCAAACTTCTCCTCTTGGTTTGATTAAAAGAGAGGGTGGCTGGAGGAAGTATATGTGCTGCTGCATCTAGAGACTTTGTTATGCTAGACGACATTTCCCTTGCTGTTGAAGAGTGTGAAGAAACCTGTAACAACACAGACGGAAAGCACGAATTTTTAGTATCAAACCTTATTGCCAATAACGAGAATATTGTTATTGATGAATTAAGCAACATTACTAAATTGTCCATTGCTGTTGTTTCACTAACAGGCCAATTAATATATCAAAACCAAGTAGAGTGTTTAAATGGGATAGACCACCCAATATATTACGATGGTCTTGGGATATCTAATGGAACTTATTATTGTGAGATTACGGCAGAAAACGATTGCTATACCACCAAAAGAACGATAGGGTTTGTAAAAAGCGCACCCTATATAGGTCCTAACGTGACAAATTTTTCACAAGGATGTAGCAATGGGGTTAATCCAACACCAGAAATTTGTTGTGAACTTCAGGGAGGAGATAACTATACCATAAACAATCAAATTCTTGTTGGCCCTCCGTACTCAGAATACTTAGTCAGAGATGGTATATATGCTTGTAATGCAACAAATACATTCTCAGATGAAGTTAGAGTAAACAATGGTTCAAACATTCTGTTTAGAGCAGGATTAGAAATTGAATTAAATGAGGGTTTTCAAACTCAACAGGGGGCTGTTTTTTTAGCTGAAATAGCACCAAGTCATTGTGATAGGCCCGCTGGAAGAGGAAGCAAATATAAAAATGAAAAAATCAAAAATGAGGATAAAGAAAGAGCTGAACTACCCAACATTGAAAACAGCAATGAAATTAGCGCGTTTCCAAATCCATCAAATGGTACGTTTAATGTAGAAGCATTAAATGCTGTTTCAGAAAACGTGCTTATTGAAGTGTTTGACATGCTAGGCTCAAGATGCTACTCAAAAGAACAAGCTGGATTTAAACAAATACAAATTAGCTTAGAAAATGTAAATAAAGGAGTGTTTTTTGTGAAAGTTACAAGCGCTAACAAGAGCCTTTCCACAAAACTGATTATTCACTAACACTTAAAAAGCAGCTAATAGTTGAATTCCCCTAAAACAAAAAAGCACCTACAACAAGTAGGTGCTTTATTTATGCGTTTAAGCTATGAATTTTACAAGCCACACTCGTGGTAGTCGGGATCATTTTGTGGTTCATAATACAAGTGTAAATAGTCTAGCGATGAGTTGTTCCACCAAGAATAAATTTTAAAATGGGAAATGTGTACCGGCAAGCTAAAGTTTTCTGAGACTACAAATTCCACATTGGAACTAGCAAAATTCATGGGCTGAGCATGAGCAGTAGCTACGCAATCACCAGCAGGATTATAAAAATAAACCCAAGCATCAGAAGTTGCAGAAGACTGAGAAGTTAGTTTAAGCTCACCATTGGTAACGTGTCTATCATTTGGAAGGTTAACAACGTTTCCACTAGAATACATAATAAGGCTACAATTATTCTCATAAGAAACATCGTAATTCACAATGCACGCTTTATCTGGAACTATTTCAGCTAAAGAAATCGCTTCCTCCTGCTCAACGGGTTTTGGTTCAACGACTTCTAGCTGATCAACTGCTGCTGTTTCTTCAATGGCTATTTTTTCTATACTAGAAGAAGTATTGGAAAAAAGGAAAAGCGTTACTTTTTTCGAAGAGGGAGTGCCAATAATATTATTGATGTAGTCACTTTTGTAGTTCAGCTCCCCTTTTTTAATAAACCCCTCGCCTTTAGGCATACAAGCACCCCAAGAACCTGATTTTTGGCAATCTTCTAAGCTGGTTAGCTTTACAATGGTGTGGTTTTCTACTACAATAACTCCGCTAGAATGGTCTTTTACTTGTTCCAATGCAGTTGCTATGTTGTCTTTATTAAGCTCAATAGACCCTTCGGCCATTTCTGTCGCTAGCTCAGAAAAAGAAACAATGGGATTTTTGTTGGTGTCGGAAAGTAACGAATTAACATCAGCTAGAAAAAGGCTAACTGTGTTGCTGTCCTCAGCTACAGAAGAACTAGACCCACAAGAAATAAATCCTATACAAACAGATAGGATAATAATGTAATTTTTCATTTAATAATTTTAGGAGATAATTGATATTTAATTAGAATGTTTTGGGCGGTGTTTGAGCTGAAGACCATGTAAAAAGTTTCTTAAAAATTGATCTTTACAAAGTCTATATTGTTTTTGAGTAGGCTTTCTAAAAAAGGCACTCAACTCATGGTTGCTAATGTATAAATCTGCTAATTTTAATATGTTTATAACATCTTCAGATTGTAGGTTTAAAGCAATTTTAAGTTTCTTTAAAATAATATTATTGGTTAGTGTTTTTTCGGCAACCATAGAAACACCATCTTTTTTACCTCTGTTTTTAACAATTAGGCCATTTAAAAAATGTGCTAAATACTTGTCGTGCAGTGATTTTTGTCCAGGATCATCGTCTTTTTTTAACCAACTACTCACCTCAGACCTAGTAGTTTCATGTTCTCCAAGTGCAAAAAGAGCTATCATCTTATCGTCATTCAAGTCAAAGGTGTATCTAATTCTTCTAATTATGTCGTTGTTATTCATTGTTGGCGGTGAAGTTAAGGCAAATTTTCAAGCTCTCTTCTATAATCGTATTGAAGGTCTTCATCTAGCTCTTTTATTGTTTTATTAATAAGGATCATTTGCCGGTCATAAATATTTCTTAAGGCAATGCTTTTGTTCATGGAAGGGTTAAAGGAAGCTAGTTTTTTGCAAAAATAAATGAGTAGCTCTACAGCTGTTTCTTTATTTTTTGAATAACGAATGTGTTTTTTAATTTCTCTTAAAATTTTCCGAACACTTTTTTTAATAAAGTAATAGGTCTTGGTGTTAACCTGCTCAAATTGTAAGTCAATAGTTTGTTTTAATCCTTCGACATAATACGCTTCGTTCGATGCTTCAAAAAGAAGATAAGTGAGCAATTCTTTGTTCTCTTTTTTGAATTTACCTAGCCGGAGGCAAAACTCCAATAGCTCTTCTTTAGAAAAATGTTGAAGCTCATCTTTTATTTCTTTAATAGTAGCTGTTTTCATTAGTTGAAAATTACTTAAAAAATCGAAACAATTAAAAAGTTGAGAGTTGAGAGTCCTTCAATTGCAATTTAATTTTTAAGCAAGGTTGTAAAACATGTTTTTATGCTCGTTTTAGATTTTTGAAAAAATCAAAGTAAAAACTTATGTGTTTAAAGGTGTTTTTCACGAGTTTAAATAATTATGCTTAAACATCTAGTTGTAAATCAATAATTTTATAATAAATTAATGTAATTAATTAAATTAGATCATGAAAAATTTTAGTGCTTATAAATGCTTCTTTTTAATCCTTTGTTTTGCTGCCGGGCAAGTAGCCTTTGGGCAACAACAAATTAACAACAAGATCGTTCAACACAATGTTGATGTTTCATCTATTAATGTTGATGACGTTGACTTTGTGCAGGTAGTTGAAAACAAAATCCAACCTAAACTCACATCTGAAGCGACTGAAATTATTGAGAAACGAAAAATTAATTCTAGAACCTTTCAAAAAGCAGATGGTTCATTTACAGAAATTGTTTCCAATAAACCCCTTTTTTACAAAAGAGGCAATTCTCTTTTTGAGTATGATAATGAAATTGAAAGTAATAATACAGGGTCTTATCCATCACATTCTTATGTAAACGAAAAGAATTCGTTTACAACATTTTTGCCTTCTAGTATTAATAACGGTTTAATTGCTGAGTTTACAAATGGGAATGTTGTTTCTGACATGAATACTCCTAGAATGTTTTTTCTCGATAATAATGGGGATGATGTTGATGTAGAAGATATGTCAGATGCTTTAATTAATTCACATGATAATGTAGCACTATATGAAGAGGCATATCCTAATGTAGATTTAAAGGTTTCTATTTTTAACGACAGAAGAAAAGCAGATTACATCATTAAATCTGCAGATTTTCTTAATTCTCTTCCATCTAATTCACAGCAGCTGGTTTTTGAAGAAACCGTTACAATTCCTAGCGGCTGGACAGTTGAGCTAAAAAACAACATCGTTTTGCTTTCAAACTCAAACAATGAAGTTGAAGCGGCATACGATTTTCCTAAAATTTATGATTCTTCTTTACCTGCTTCAAATTTATTAGATGAAAGTAAAACGCTAGAAGAGTTGTCTTTGCCTTTTGCTACTTATGAAATCGAACAACTCAGCTCTAATTCTTTTAAATTATTGTTAATAGTTGATGTTGGTTGGCTTTCTGCTCCGGAAAGAGTTTTCCCTATTGTTGTAGATCCAGATTTAATTGGGACCATTGTGCTGGGCTATGGAAACGCCTTTGGCTGCTATCAGAATGGTGCAGGATATCCTACAGCTATTAATTATAATCTTAATTCAAGCGCTCCTGTAGGATCAACTATAAATACATTAACTGTTGCTGGAACAGATTATTCATCTCTTTATGGAGCTACTGCGGTAGCTACTGGCGGAGCATTTTTATATGGTCCACCAGGGACAAATAGTTGGTTTAATTGGGCAAATGAAACAGATTGGTGTAGTAATTTATACGCACATTATTTTGGTGGGGATGCTAATGCGGTATTATACTGTAATTTTATTTCTGGCGGAAATTATGTTGATTTATCTGCCAATTTTGTTGGTCAGTCTCCAAATCAAACATGGTTACAAGCATTATATTCTTTAAACTCATCATATCAGTATGCTTTGTTTTATGACTATGTCTTAACAATTAATTATACAGCACCTGCTTACATTGCTATAGACACTGAGTCTGCAAGTTTTTCTACTTGTACTGGTGGAGAGTCCAATGTTGTGGAAGTTGTTGTTGCTTTAACTGGTGTTTCTTCGGTTTCTGTTAATCCACCTGCAAATATTTCTTTGTCTAAAACAGGTGCTACCTATTCGCCCCCAGGTGATCCTGTATCATTAACGAGCTCTGGAATTTTTTATGCTAAGACAGATCTAGGAGTTATTGCTGATGGCGAAGTTTATACAGATGAGATTAGAATTATTGATGACGCAGGTGTTGCACCTAGTGTTTCTGTTCCTACTGTTATTGCGGGGCAGTTAATTACTGGTAATAATGTTACAGCAGGAGCAGATCAGGAAGTTTGTTCAGGGTCTGACGCAACATTAAATAGTGCATTTACTAATCCTTTATCTCCGGCTTGCTTAACCTTTTCTGATGCATCTCATTATTTAGATTGTGGTCCTGGCTCAAGTTTGAATATTTCAAGTAGCAATATTACTGTTGAAGCGTGGATTAATCCTACTTCTTTCAGAACAAATGTTTATGAGGGGAGTATTATTACCAATGAAGATGCAAATAGTGGTTACATGCTTAGGTGTGGGGCTAGTGGAACATTGAACTTTAACTGGGGAGACGGTACTACTTGGAACGAATGTTCATCCGCTAGTGGTGTGTTAACAGCTGGTAGTTGGCAGCATGTAGCAGCAACTTATAATGGTACAACAATTAAATTATACGTCAACGGTTCTTTAGTTGCCTCAAGTACAGATGTTTTTACAGGAAGTGCCTCTACAAATCCGTTATGGATTGGTCATAGTCCACAATTCCCTTCAACACGTAATTTTTTAGGTGCTATAGATGAAGTTAGGGTTTGGAATGTAGCTAGAACAGATAGAGATATTCAAGCGCTAATGAATAGAGATTTAGCTGGATTAGGGTTGCCTTCTGTGAATTCTCCTGCTTTAAAAGGATATTGGAACATGAACATTGGCTCTGGCCAATCAATAGAAGATGTTTCAGGAAATGGGAATGATGGTTTTGCAGTTGGTGTTTGGAACTTTTCACCACCTACCGAACTACAATCTTCAGTAGCATGGGATAATTCTGTAACAGATGGTGTTGCATTTACACCTGGAGCTACAACAACTTATACTTTAACAGAAACAACTAATGATGGATGTGTTAGTGGAAATACAGATGCAGTTGTGGTAACGGTAACTGTTCCTGGTACTTGGGACGGGTCTACAAGTACAGATTGGGCAGAAGCATCTAATTGGGCGTGTGATTTGGTTCCAACAAGCTCTTCCGATGTTGTAGTTCCTGATGTTACTAATCAGCCTAGCATTAGCTCAACGGTTAGCGTTGCGTCTTTAATTGTAAATTCTGATGCAGACATTACCGTTAGCTCAGGTAGCATTACTGTTTCAGGGGCTTCAGATATTGATGGTACTTTAAGCATTGCATCAAGTGCAGTGTTCGATGCCGATGGTGCTTTTGATGCAACTGGAGGTAGTGTCACTTTTACTGGATCTGGAAGATTGCAAATGTCTAATACAGTTACAAGTTTAGGTTCCTTTACAAGGTCTTCGGGTACTGTTGAATATGATGGTGGAAGTCAAACTGTTTTAGGGATGTCTGCATCATCAGGAAGTAGCTACAATAACCTTGAAATCGATGGAACAGGAACTAAAACTATGGCAGCTACATCAAAAGTATATGGCGATTTAATTTTAACTGCAGGTGATTTTGATATTGATGGAAATACAGTTTATTTAAAAAGTGATATGACTAGAACCGCAGGGAATTTAATTTCAACAGGTTCTGGTAGTGTTACAATGGATAACTCTGCAGCTCATAATATTTGTGCATTTAATGATGAAGATATAAATTTGAAGGCGACATCAACAGGTGGAAGTGTTACAACCACTGGAGATATTACCTGCAAAACTATTGATTTGTTGTCTGGCTCTAAAACATTTTTGATTGCTGGTCAAACAATTAATGTTGAGGATGATGTTGAAGTAACAGCAGGGACTTTACAAATAACTTCAGGGGTTCTAAATATTAATGCTGGTGGAAATGATGTCCTAAAAATAGATGGAGGAACTTTTGATCTTGACGGAGGTACAGTTAATGTCGGAAATACTTCATCAGGAGATCTTGATATGACCGCTGGTACTTTGGATGTAAGCGGAGGAACCTTAAATGTTGTAGATCAATTGTCAGCTTCTTCAGGCGCTCCAACAATTACTCAATCTGGAGGAACTATAAATATTAAATCCTATGTTGGTAGTGGTGGGGGTACTTCTACCGAAAATAAATTTGATATGGATGCAGGAACACTTAATTTAACTGGTGGCACTTTAAACCTCCAAGGACAAGTTAGTTCAGCATCGTATTTTGCAATGTCAATTGCCTCTGGTGTAACGGTCAATAGCGGAGCATCTCATGTAACAAATGTTCAGTCAAATAACTCTACTACACATGATGAGGATATGTATTTAGATTTAAACGGGCATGATCTTGGAGCCCTTACAATTAATTTAACAGGTCACGATGTATATCTGGGTTCTGCAGTAGGAATCACGGGTGTATTAACACTTACTGTTGGTAACGTTATAACAACAGCTTCAAATAAGCTTACAATTGAAAACACTGCTGCTTCAGCACTTACAACAGGAAGTGCTTCATCAATGATTGTTGGTCCAATAGATAGAAAAACAAATTCTACTGATGATTACCTACTTCCGGTTGGTGATGGAACTAATTACAGACCTGTAGTTATTACACCTTCAGCAACTACTGCAACTACATATACTGCAGAATTTAAAAACACCGCTCACACAAGTATTTCTTATGATGGTAATGGTAATAATAATACTCCTTGTACTGTTCCTAATGATTTAGATCATGTAGCTATGGGTTGCTGGTGGGATATAGAACGAACTACTAGTGGTTCAGACTGCTACGTGGCATTAAATTGGGATGCTACTTGTGGTGTAGATACTCCAAACGATATTGTTTTAGCTCATTACAACGGTTCTAGCTGGGACAAGATTGGCGCAACTCTAACAGATAATACAGGTTCTGGTAGTGCTACAGCATCAAATGGTAGGGTAAAGAGTGATTTGTTTGTAGGAGATTTTAGTCCATTTAACTTGGGTTCAGGTAGTGGAGGTAATAACTCTCTACCTATAGATTTACTTTCTTTCCATACAGAGTGTTCTCATGATATAGTAGATGTTAACTTTAGTGTAGTATCTCAGATAAACAACGAGAAGTTCTTAATTGAAAGAAGTACAGATGCGTTAGCTTGGGAAGTTGTTGGCGAATTGCCAGGTGTACCAGGAGGTAACAGTAATACACAAATGGACTATCTATTTACAGATAACAATCCACTTGCTAACTTAAGCTATTACAGATTAACTCAGGTAGATTTTGACGGTAAAGCAAAAACATTCTATCCGGTTAGTAGCTCATGTGGTTCAACTGTAGGAGGGTTGCCAGTAGATGTATATCCAAATCCAGCTTGGAGTGATGTAACAATCGAGTTTGAATTAGATCAGTATCAAGGAGACGATGTGTATTACACAATTACAGATGCAACAGGCAAAACAGTAATGTCAGATTACCTTGAATTAAACAAAGGGTTTAACAAGAACACTTTAGACATTAACAAATTACCTAGAGGAGTTTACATCTTACGTTTTAATCAAACAAAAGATCATATTACAGAAACTAGAATCGTTAAAAAATAATAAGGGATCATTAGTAAAGTTATAATAAAGCCCTAGGAGTTATAAACCCCTAGGGCTTTTTATTAGTTTTCTTTTTTTGCAATGTTAAAGCCAACTGAGATGCCTGTATAAAAGCCTTCTTTAGAATGTGAAAAATAGGCATTTACAGGTATGTTTAAATATCCAGAATGAAATGTTTTTCCAATAGCCCAAACCCAACCTGCAGATAATTTTACTCCACCTCTCTTATCCATTCTTTCTACTATTTGATTTGGATTAGATATATAAACGCCAGAAGTATCTTGTCCGTTCCATTCATATGGTAGTCTCCAGTCTTCTAGTTTTCCAGAATCATTAATATAGTATCCATTTGCAGTTCTCTTACCTCTAAAAGTTGGCCCAAATCCAATCTCCCAGCCATTTTTTGAGCTCCTGAAACCATTAATAAAAGTAAAAGATGGATTAAACATGTTTTGCTCAATACCTGTAAAAAGAACTAATCCTTCTACTAGTGCTTGGAAATTTCCAGCACTTAAATATGCCCCTTCAAATTGGTATCCAATTTGAGAAAGTACTGGAAACATGTCATAGCCCCCATATTCTTCAGATGCTGTCAAAACAGAGCCAAGCTCACCACCAACTACCGCAACGCCCATTCTTGGACCACTGTTTTTTGTGTAGGTTATAGGGGTTTGTGGGGGTTGGTTGTAATAAATAAGATTATTGGCAATGTTAGGGTCGTTTTCAATGCCTAATGCTTTGTTTACTGTTATTTGAACCATTAATTGAAGTTCTGTTTCTAGGTTAATAAACTCTTGAATCACAATTTTATCATATGATTCTGAGGCTATATCAAGAATTTTAACTGTTATTACTATTTTTTTTCCTAAATCTTCTATTGATCCAGTTATTATTTTGTCAACTTCTGCTGCTTTTCCAATCGAAAGCATGCACTTTTTTCCATAACAAGTTTCAGCATTTATGTTTGCACTTTCAATGATTTCTTTCATGTCAAGCTTGTCAAAAACATTGTAGCGTTCAGTTTTCGTTACTTCAATTCTTAGCAGACTTTCTGCCATGTCAGGGCTAATTCTTACACCTTGAGTGTAAACACTAACTATTCCTGCAGAATTTAATTTCTGAGCTTGACCAATTACATTAAATATTAGAAGACTAATAATGGTTATAAATATTTTTTTCATGACTTTTTTATTTTTATCAAATCTATGCTTGTTTTAGTGATGCTAAAATAGTAAATTAAATATTTAGGGATAAGTAAAAAAGTGGTTTGTTTGCTTAACCATCTGTTTTTCAGAATTTTAAATAGATAAAAAAGGACATATAAATGGATTTTATTAAAGAAGTTGTTCTAACGTTTTCCGAGTATGATAAAGAAGAGTTTATTCATTTTTTAGCTAGAAAGAGGCCGGTAGCAGCAAGAAAAGATGTTGAAGTTTTTAAAATATTATACACCAGTTATTTAAATGATAATAAAATAGGGAATCAATTTAAGGGGCAGCAAAATTATCATGCTGTCAGAAAAAGAATAGCAAAAGAATTGGAAAATTATTTAATGCTTAAAAGTGCAAAATTAAAAAGGTTTCAAAAAGAATCGAGATTAATGATGGTTCAGTATTTTATTAATCTAAACAAATATGAAATTGCATGGGAATTACTATTAAAAGAAGAAAAAGAGGCTCTTCAATCTAAAAACACGTTCATTAATGTGTTGGTTCAAAGAATGAAACTTCAAATACTTCCATATTATGCCTCCAATGAATTTGAAGACACTCAACAAAAACTTTTAAAGCTTCAAAAAGAACAATTAATTGAAGATCAGTTTCAATTGTATTTTATTCAGGTTCAGAGTGAGTTAAAAAATAAGCTAATTGATGGTGAAGTTTCTTTTGCAGGAAATTTAATTAAAGAAACACTTGCAAAATATGAATTGCTAAAAGATGTAGCTCTTTCTCCTAAGACACATCTGAAAATTGTTGAAATTATAAGAACGGAATTTTTAATTAGTAGGAAACATTATTTGTTGGTTAACGCCCTTAGTGAATACTATCAAAACATTGTCTATCAATTTACTAGTAAATTAAATTTAGAACCAGAACTTGCTAGATTAGAATACATAATGGCACACGCATATTTTCACATTCGAAATTTTGAAAAAGCGAATATTCATTTGACAAATGTATATGAGCTTATGAAAAAGAATGAAGATGTTAAAGCAACATATTTAGTTAGACACCTTTCTTTAGATTGTTCTATTAAGGTTTTTTCTGGACAAATAGAAAAGGCAATTGAAGAGCACGAAAAGTATTTTAATACCAAAAGTTATAAAAGCTCAGAGAAGGAGCACCATAATTTAAGTCTAAACCTAGTAGCTTACTATTGTACTGTTGAAGATTTTAGTAAAGCGAATCGTATTCTAATTTACATGAATAAGTCTGCGGCTTATTATCAAAAAAACATGGGCAGAGAGTGGCTTATTAGGAAGGATATGATTAGGGTAATAACTCAATTAGAAATTGGTAATATAGAAATGTGTTTGGGGATTTTAAAAGGAATAAAAAAACAACACAAGGAAATGTTAAAAGCTGATGAATATAGATTTGCAATTAATTTTGTTGACTTTGTTATTGCCTTCCTAAATGACCCACTTAAAGTGAGTCTTAAAGATTTAGACGAATTATTTACAAAATTTAATTTGTCTAAAGCTAAGATTTTTGAAGATCCTAAGTTGCTGTCTTTTTACTCCTGGATGAAATCAAGGCTGATTAATAAAAAAATATATACTGTTCTATTAGAAGAATATAACCATACGAGCATTTAAAAATGTTTGATAATGTGTTAAACAATCTTTTTTAGTGTAAAAAATACACTATCTTAGCGATGAGATCTATTTAATTTCTCTAATTAGTGAATATTCTTATTTAGCTAATTCTAATATTTCTGGCTAAATAAATAATAAATAATAAATGATAGGAAAAAAATCAATTGAAACAGTTCAAGATTTCGACATGGTCATTTTTGGAGCAACTGGTGATCTTTCATTCAGGAAAATCTTTCCTGCACTATACTACAGGCTAAATGAAGGACAGGTAAAGCCGAAAAGCAGAATAGCTGCTATTGTAAGAAAAAAAGAAGATGAAGTAAATTTTAAAATAATTCTCCAAAAGAATCTTGAAAATAGTGTAATAAATATCAATAGTGCTGTTTTAAATGATTTGTTAAGTAAGGTTGATGTTGTTTCAATTTCAGATAATTCAGCTTATCTAAAACTAGAGGATTGGTTTAAAAGATCTTTTAATTCTGTTCGAGTGTATTATTTAGCAACCCCATCTACAGTGTTTGGTTCAATTGCTAAAAAACTCCATGAACATAATCTTATTACTATTCAATCTAGAATTGTTCTTGAAAAACCTTTAGGAAAGGATAAAGGCTCCTCTAATGAGATAAATGGAGAAATTTTAGCATATTTTTCTGAAAATCAAATTTATCGAATTGATCATTACTTGGGAAAAGAAACAGTTCAGAATTTAATGGTTCTTCGATTTGCCAATTATCTTTTTGAAAATTCTTGGAACTCTAATCATATTAAAAGTGTTCAGATTTCTGCTGCTGAAAGTTTAGGGGTTGAGAAAAGAGGTGATTATTACAATCAATACGGAGCTCTTTTAGATATGGTTCAAAATCACCTTCTTCAATTGTTATGTTTAATTGCTATGGAGCCTCCTTCAATGCTAAATGCCGATGAGGTAAGAGTTGAAAAATACAAGGTATTAAAGTCATTAAGGTTAATCAATAATCAAAACGTAGAAGATTGTGCTGTAAAAGGGCAATATTCAAGAGGAGGAACTAATGAAATGATGCTTCCATCTTATTTGGAAGATATTGAAGATTTTTCTTCTGAAACGGAAACATTTGTGGCCATTAGGGCATACATTGATAACTGGAGGTGGAAGAGCGTTCCATTTTACATTAGAACCGGTAAAAGAATGTCAGAAAAGTTTTCTGAAATAGTAATCACTTTTAAAAACGTTCCTCACAATGTTTTTCCTGAACAGAAAAACTTTATTAATAATAAATTAATAATAAGACTTCAGCCAAAGGAAAGAATAGAGTTTGTTCAAATGGTTAAAGTTCCTGGTCCTGGAGGTTACAGGTATAAACCAGTATCTATGAAACTGGATTATCAAGAATCTTTTAAAGGGCGGTTTCCAGATGCATATGAAAGGTTATTAATGGATGTTGTAAGAGGAAATCAAACCTTGTTTATGAGTAATGACGAGCTTTCTGCTTCTTGGGACTGGATAACATCTATTTCTAATGCTTGGAAAGAAACTGGCCATAAGAACAACCTTTACAAGGCTGGAACAGATGGCCCTGGAGATGAGATATTACTTAATGATGATCAATGGCATAAAAATAGCTCAGAATGAAGTGGATAGATTTTCATAGCGAAAAAGTTTTATTAGATTCTCTTCTTTCTAATATTGAGTCTTCTATTAATAATGACATAGCCCTAAAAGGAGGCGCTTCAATTCTTCTTTCGGGAGGGTCAACTCCCCTTGCTTTATACCAAAGGTTTAAAGAGCTGTCTATTAAATGGGGAAAAGTTAAAATTGGTCTTGTTGATGATAGATATGTTCCAGCTACTGACAAAGACAGTAATTATTGTAATATTAAAAAAGCGTTAGGAGAATATATTTTATCAAAAGCATCTTTCTCTCCGCTTGTTATGAGTTTAACAAACCAGAATCAAAATTTATTGCTTTCTAATAAAGCCAATGCTAATTTTTTAAATGCAAAAACCCTTGTGATTTTAGGTATGGGAACAGACGGTCATACTGCATCATTATTTCCTAACACAGCATCTCTTTTGGAAGGTCTTCAAAACAAGAAGCCTCAGTTATTAATGAGTAGTGCTCCAGTAAATCCTTTCAAGAGAATCACCCACAATAGAGCATCTATCTTATTGGCTAACCATTTAATATTGTACATTAAAGGAGATGAAAAAAAGAGAGTCTTTGATAATGCTCATAGTTTGAAGACCCCAATCTCACTATTTACTAATCAAAAAAATCCAGTTTTAAACGTTTATTGGACCAAATAAATTATGAATAAAAGTATAATAAATATTACCAATAGAATTATTGAAAGAAGTGTTGTTTCTAGAGCTAAATATTTAGCTCAAATGAATAACTCACAACTAACAAAAGTTACAAGAGCTAAACTTTCTTGTGGGAATTTAGCCCATGCTTTTGCAAGCTGTAATTTTGAAGATAAAGCATCTCTTAAGGGAGAAGAAAAAGTGAATATTGGGATTATTAATTCATACAATGACATGCTTTCAGCTCATAAGCCATATGAGAATTATCCTGAAATAATTCGTTCAAAGGCGGCTGCTATTGGTGCTGTTGCACAAGTTGCGGCAGGTGTTCCTGCGATGTGCGATGGAGTTACTCAAGGTCAAATGGGGATGGAGTTGTCATTACTAAGCAGAGATGTAATTGCGTTATCAACAGCTATAGGCTTATCTCATAACATGTTTGACGCAGGTTTATTTCTTGGCATTTGCGATAAAATTGTTCCGGGAATGCTTATTGGAGCTTTAAGGTTTGGGCACCTTCCTTGTGCATTTATTCCTGGCGGACCAATGTCAACAGGGATTTCAAATGATGAAAAAGCAGAGATTAGAAAGCAATATGCTTTGGGTAAAATCAGCAAAAAAGAACTTTTAGATGGAGAATCTGCAGCTTATCATTCTGCTGGAACATGTACTTTTTATGGTACAGCTAATAGTAATCAAATGTTAATGGAAATTATGGGCTTACATTTACCTGGATCTTCATTTGTTCCTCCAGATTCAGAATTAAGACTTTTACTAACTCAAGAGGCTGTTAAAGTTGTTTCGATAAATGCAAGATTAAATCAAAGAAAACTAGCGGATATTATTTCTGAAAAAACAATTGTAAACGGAATGATTGGACTTCTAGCTACTGGAGGTTCAACGAATCATACATTACATTTAATTGCAATTGCAGCTGCGGCTGGTATTCATATTACGTTAGATGATTTTTCAGATTTGTCAACTGTGGTTCCTTTACTATCTCGTGTGTATCCAAATGGTAAAGCCGATGTGAATCAATTTCATTCAAATGGTGGAATGTCTTTCATAGTTTCAACTCTTATCGAAAATGGCTTAATCCATAGAGATGTTCCAACTATAGTAGGAGAAAATTTAGATGATTACGTGAAAGCGCCTTCAATTAATGATGCTGGAGAATTAGAATGGAATCCAATTAGTTGTATGAATGCTGATAGTGAAATACTGCGAACAGCGAATCAACCTTTTTCAAATAATGGGGGTATTAAAGTTCTAAAAGGTAATTTAGGTACAGCAGTTATTAAGACATCGGCAGTAGCAAAAAACAATAGAAATGTAACTGCACCAGCAGTAGTTTATATAGATCAAGAAACATTTGTAAATGACTTTAAAAAAGGAAAATTAAACAAAGATTTTGTAGCTGTAATCAAATTTCAGGGGCCAAAAGCCAACGGAATGCCAGAGCTTCATCAGTTAACACCAATGCTTTCTATTCTTCAAAATCAAGGATATAAAGTTGCTCTTGTTACAGATGGTAGAATGTCTGGTGCGTCTGGAAAAGTTCCAGCAGCTATTCATTTATCACCTGAGGCTTTTGATGGTGGACCGTTGTCAAAAATTAAAAATGGAGATATTGTTCAGCTTGACTCTGAAAAAGGAACACTAAATGTTAATGTAACAGATCAGGAAATGAATGATAGAATTCCTGAGGAGATTTCAGTTTTAAATGAAGGTTGTGGAAGAGAACTTTTTAATGTGTTAAGATCCTCATTGTCATCAAGTAAAGACGGAGCAAGTTTATTTAAATTTTAAATTATGAAGAAAAATCAAAATGGAATATTAGAATTACTTTCTGACAAGCCACTAATTCCTGTTGTAACCATTAAAGATTTAGAACAAATAGACGCTACTGTAGATACGCTATTGTCAAGAGATATAAATTGTATTGAGATCACCTTAAGAACAAGTGTTAGTTGGCAAGCTATCGAGAGGGTGAAAAAGTACCATGGAGATAGAATTAAAGTAGGAGTGGGAACCATAATTAATCAAGAACAAATTGATAAAGCGATGGATTTGGATGTGGATTTTTTAGTTTCTCCTGGATTTACTTCTCAGCTCATTAAAGGGTTGGATGCGTCAAAAATCCCTTTTTTACCTGGAGTTTCAAATGTTAGTCAAATTATAAGTGCAATAGAAAATAATTGCAACACATTAAAATTCTTTCCCGCTATTCTTTCAGGTGGCTTACAGGCACTAGAGAATTTTAATCAACTCTTTCCTTTAGTTAAATTTTGTCCAACAGGAGGTATAGGGGCTGTAAATTTTAAAAGCTTTTTAGAGTTAAAAAATGTGGTTTCTGTTGGTGGTTCTTGGTTGTCAAAATAACAGACTCAAAAATTTTTTAATGCTAAAAATGAAACTGCAATTAAAATAATTTTATGTTTGAAATTTAAAACCAAACAATTAAAATAGAATTTAGTTATTTCAACTGTAACTATTGGCCCAGCCTTAGTGTATGGTTTACAATAAATGTGCTATATTTATAACAAATTAATCAGGTGTATTTTTAATTATATCATTTTAAACAATTTATATTTATGATTTTAATTATTGAAAGTGGATCAACAAAAAGTGATTGGGTATTAGTTGAGAATGGAGAAATATCTAACAGTTACAAGACAATGGGTTTTAACCCATTCTTTCACAATGAAACAATAATTTTTAATTCTATACGACAAAACAGTGATCTGAGAAAAATAGCTAAAACTGTATCTCAAGTGTTTTTTTATGGTGCTGGTTGTTCAAGTGTTGAATTAAATTCAATTGTGCAAAAGGCTTTTTCAAGGTTTTTTATTAATGCAACAATCAATGTTGATCATGATTTGCTGGCGTGTGCTCTTGCTACTTATCAAGGGGAGCCGTCTATTTCTTGTATTTTAGGTACTGGATCGAATTCTTGTCTGTTTGATGGGGATAATCTTTTAGAAGCTGTTCCTGCACTTGGGTATATTTTAGGAGATGAGGGTTCAGGCTCTTATTATGGAAAAAAATTATTAGCTGATTATTTATATAATAAGCTGCCTAAAGAAATTCAAATTGACTTTGAAAACACCTTCAAGTTTGATAAAAGCAATATTTTTGATAATGTTTACATGAAACCCCATGCTAATGTTTTTTTAGCTTCATTCATGCGTTTTATTGCAAAATACAAAGATCATGACTACGTTGATTCAATGGTTAAAAATGGGATGAAACATTTTTTAGAAAATCATGTTTGCTGTTTCGAAAATCACAAAGAATTAAAAGTTCACTTTATTGGCTCTATGAGTTATATTTTTCAGGAGCAATTAAAATTTGCTGCAAATGAATTAAATATTTCATTAGGATCAATTATTAAAAATCCAATTGATAGCTTGGTTTCATACCATATAAGTAATCCTGTAATTATTTAGCTGAACCACTTTTTTGTTCTTAACAAACGTACAATTAAATAAGTAAAGTGTTTGTTTGTTTTTAATCTTTGTGTATATTTAACACTAATTAAATTTTTTTCCTATGATTCACTTTTTAGTAAACTATAGGGTCATTTTTACAAACGCTTTTAATTTAATAAACCATTATGAAAAAATTATATTTCTTATTCTCTTCTACAATTATTTTGTTTTTTGGTGCGGTTTTAAATTTAAACGCCCAAAACAATGTTGTTGTTAGTGCATCTGATAACTGGGTTGGTTACATGAATGTATTTGATTTAGCTGGTAATTATCAATTCGGCAGTGGATGGGGTGTTGCAGATTTAAAAACAACTACAGATGTTGTGGCTAATACCATTACTCTTCAACCTAATTTTAATACTTATGCAGATAACCCAGGAGATCCATATTGGCAAAACGGAGCAATTGGAAATAAATTAATGGATGCATCTACTTATGTTGAGCCTGGGGCTTCTTTTAATGGTGCTGACCTTACTTTTTCAGGAACAGTTACATCAAATACAATTGACTTAGCTCAATACTCTGCTAAATATTTTATTAAAGCACTAGATCCTAATGCTGGATATAGTGATGCTTTGGGAGGTTCTGCAACTTTTGACTTACCTCTTTCTGGTAATTTTTCGGTCACTGTACCTGCTGCAAGTTTATCTTCCGGTTTCGTTGTTCAATACGGTTTTGTTGTTAATGGAATTAACGCAAACCCTTCAGATGAGCTGACAATTGGAAGTGTAGTTGTGAGTGCTGCAGTTTCTCAATCACCTTCTGATTTATTCATTCAGGGAATTACAGAATTCTCAACACCTGCGGGTGGAAGTTCTGGAAAATCTATACATCTAAAAGCTAACGCTTCTATTTCAGATTTAAGTGCTTTTGGAATCGGCCTTTCGTTTAATGGAAATGGTTCTAATGGTCAAGATTATGCTTTGCCTTCAGTTAGTTTAAATTCAGGAGATGATGTTGTTATTGTTAATGACTCTTCAGGATATGATGCTTACATGAATACCTGTATGTCTGAATTTGAACATATTTTTATCTATTCTTCATTAAACTTTAATGGTGATGATGCTGTTGAGCTATTTTACAACAATGCTGTTACCGATATTTATGGAGATAATAATGTTGATGGTACTGGTGAGCTTTGGGAATACACTGATGCATGGGCATACAGAAATACTACAGGACCAAGTACTACTTTTTCCGTTTCAGATTGGACCATTCCATCAATTCTATGTACTTCGGGGTCAACAACAACTCAAACTTCTTCTTGCCCATATCCTATTTGTGTCTCTCCACCACCAGCAGATTTAATAATCACAGCTGAGGTTTGTGGAAACACGGGAGGATCAGTAGTAAGGATGACAGGGCCATTTTGGAACTGGGATCCGTTAGCTGGACCAACGGCAGTAGATAATGGAGATGGAACGTATACGTTCACGTTATCACCAGCACCAACAGCAGATATGGAGTATTTATTCATTTTAGATGGAGTACAAGAGAATTTAATTTCATCAATGGCAAATGGCGGAAGCTGTGCACCGGTTACAGATTTCAGTTCATATGCGAACAGACTATGGACAGTTGGAGATCCTGATGTTACAGGTGTAGTATATGGTCAATGTGATCCATGTACCCCACCAGCAGATTTAATAATCACAGCTGAGGTTTGTGGAAACACGGGAGGATCAGTAGTAAGGATGACAGGGCCATTTTGGAACTGGGATCCGTTAGCTGGACCAACGGCAGTAGATAATGGAGATGGAACGTATACGTTCACGTTATCACCAGCACCAACAGCAGATATGGAGTATTTATTCATTTTAGATGGAGTACAAGAGAATTTAATTTCATCAATGGCAAATGGCGGAAGCTGTGCACCGGTTACAGATTTCAGTTCATATGCGAACAGACTATGGACAGTTGGAGATCCTGATGTTACAGGTGTAGTATATGGTCAATGTGATCCATGTACCCCACCAGCAGATTTAATAATCACAGCTGAGGTTTGTGGAAACACGGGAGGATCAGTAGTAAGGATGACAGGGCCATTTTGGAACTGGGATCCGTTAGCTGGACCAACGGCAGTAGATAATGGAGATGGAACGTATACGTTCACGTTATCACCAGCACCAACAGCAGATATGGAGTATTTATTCATTTTAGATGGAGTACAAGAGAATTTAATTTCATCAATGGCAAATGGCGGAAGCTGTGCACCGGTTACAGATTTCAGTTCATATGCGAACAGACTATGGACAGTTGGAGATCCTGATGTTACAGGTGTAGTATATGGTCAATGTGATCCATGTACCCCACCAGCAGATTTAATAATCACAGCTGAGGTTTGTGGAAACACGGGAGGATCAGTAGTAAGGATGACAGGGCCATTTTGGAACTGGGATCCGTTAGCTGGACCAACGGCAGTAGATAATGGAGATGGAACGTATACGTTCACGTTATCACCAGCACCAACAGCAGATATGGAGTATTTATTCATTTTAGATGGAGTACAAGAGAATTTAATTTCATCAATGGCAAATGGCGGAAGCTGTGCACCGGTTACAGATTTCAGTTCATATGCGAACAGACTATGGACAGTTGGAGATCCTGATGTTACAGGTGTAGTATATGGTCAATGTGATCCATGTACCCCACCAGCAGATTTAATAATCACAGCTGAGGTTTGTGGAAACACGGGAGGATCAGTAGTAAGGATGACAGGGCCATTTTGGAACTGGGATCCGTTAGCTGGACCAACGGCAGTAGATAATGGAGATGGAACGTATACGTTCACGTTATCACCAGCACCAACAGCAGATATGGAGTATTTATTCATTTTAGATGGAGTACAAGAGAATTTAATTTCATCAATGGCAAATGGCGGAAGCTGTGCACCGGTTACAGATTTCAGTTCATATGCGAACAGACTATGGACAGTTGGAGATCCTGATGTTACAGGTGTAGTATATGGTCAATGTGATCCATGTTCTAATACAAGTGTTTCTTTTACAGAATTAGATTCTTTTAGTGTTTACCCTAACCCATCTAAAGGAATTCTAAACATTACTTCTTTAGTTGGAATTGACAATGTTGTTGTTAGAGATTTATTAGGAAGAAATGTGTTTGAATTGAAAAATGTTTCCGTTAGTAATTTAACAATCAACCTCAAAGAATTCAGCAACGATATTTATTTTGTTGAGCTAAATAAAGGACAACATAAAGAGATAAAAAAACTAATTATAATGAAATAAGGTTAGTGTTATAAGGTAAATTGGCGACTCTTTTAGAGGGTCGCCTTTTTTAATGACCTAAATTTCAAAATTAAACCCTCCTTTTTTTAATGTATCGTATTTATTATTATCAAAACGATATAGTTTTGCTGGTCTATGTGATACACTTTTTTGTAGCTTACCAGTATCAATCAAAAGCTTCATTGAATTAATTTTTTTTCTGAAATTTCTTTTGTCAAAAGGTTCCTGAAGTAATGTCTCATAGAGATTCTGTAATTCAGTGAGCGTAAATTCTTTGGGAAGTAATTCAAAACCAATTGGTTTTCTTTTAATAGATTCAACAAGTTTTTCTTTACAAGTAGCAAAGATTTTATTATGATCAAATGCTAATTCACCAATTCTTTTTACCGAATGCCATTTTGCTTCAACAGCAAAAGAAGATGGATTAAGTTCGTAATCGCTAATCTTTAATAAACTGTAATAAGCAACTGTAAAAACTCTTCCTAATGGATGTCTTCCAACATCACCAAAAGTTTTTACTTGTTCCATGTAAACTTTTGACAACCCTGTTAGTTCTTTTAAAACTCTAATTACAGATTGGTCTATACTTTCTTTTGGGTTTATTAGATCTCCGGGAAGAGCCCAATGATTTAGATACGGTTCCTCCCCTCTTTTTATAAGAAGTACTTTTAAATCTGTTGTGTCATATCCGAAAATCACACAATCAATAGAAACTGAATAATTAAAATTGTCTGCAATCATAGTGTAGAAAAAATATATTTTATGAACATACAAAGACTTTTTATCATTTCAAATTAGAAT
This sequence comes from uncultured Flavobacteriales bacterium, assembly GCA_943788115.1. Lineage (GTDB taxonomy): Bacteria > Bacteroidota > Bacteroidia > Flavobacteriales_D > Parvicellaceae. The sequence continues at coordinate 178,931 of CALSPA010000003.1, read as the reverse complement.
GAGTTTTATAAATGCAAAGAATAACACCATGATTAATAGATTTTTTAGAACATCGGTTTTGAATTTGGAACTGCCCAATAGACTACCAAAAAAACCACCAAATAACACAGCAATTATGTATTTATATGAATCATATTCAAGATTAAGACCAGAAGAATATTGACCAATTAGTCCTGCAGCAGAATTAACCCAAATAAATAATGCTGAAACTGCTGCTGCTTCTTTTATTGTCCCCCATCTCATAAATATAATTAAAGGACTTAATATGATTCCTCCTCCAATACCAATTAACCCAGAAAAAAAACCTATTATACCACCAATAATTAATCCTTGAAATTTATTTATTTTTTTAATTAAATAGTTTTTTGACTTTAACTTAGTAGCAATTTTAAAAATGGAAAAAAGCAAAAACAATCCTAAAATGACATGATATATAGTTGGGTTTATTGTAATTAATCCTCCTATAAATGAAAACGGGATTGAGCTTACAGCAAAATAAAGAAATAGCCGCTTATTAAAATAGCCCTTTTTCCAAAAATGATAAAATGCAATTGCTGCAACAAAAAGATTAAGTAGTAAGGCTGTTGATCTCATGGAATCATGAGAAAAATCAAACAATGCCATTAATGCTAAATATCCACTTGCACCTCCATGACCGACTGTTGAATATAGAAATGCAATAAGCCCAAGGCTAACTAAAAATAGTAGCTGATAATTTTCGAAAAATAAAGTCATTGACGAGTAAAAGTAGTTGAGAAAATCTAAAGTAGCGCTACACTATCATTTTTATAAACAACACCTTCTTTTAACACTTTTGCATACCATCTTGAAGATTGTGGGTGTATTTTTTCGGAGATTCTAATGAATTTACCTTCCTTAAATGAATTAGCTATTGTTTTACAAGGGGCTGCAGGACCTGTAAGCTCTATTTCAACATTGCCAATAGCAAGCTTCAAACCTTCTTTTATTTTTGTCCAATCTAACCCTTTTATTGTAAGGTTTTCTCCAGTAGACCCTGGTTTTATTGGATGACCTTCTTTTTGCAACAATGTTATTATTTCATCTGAAAACAAACAAACCGCTCTATTTGGACCCCCATGGTGTTTTAAATCATTTTGTTTGTCTCCATCAACCTTTGTTTCACCTATAAATGTTTTTTCAGTTGAAAATTTTGGAACACCTCCTTTAGGGTTAATGTTTATGTATTTAACAAATGCCATGAAATTTAGTTTTGCATTTTGATAAAATTAAGAATAAAATTATTTTGTTATCTCATCAATTGTAAATGGCCATTTATTTTGTAAGCTACATTATCAATTCCAACTGCATGAATAACATAATAATAAGTTCCTGTAGGGGATTCTAAACCAGATTTTGTTCTTCCATTCCATCCACCATCTAATGAAGTCCATTCAAAAATAACTTCTCCCCATCTGTTGGCAATATAGCCCTCAAAAGATTCAATATTTTCATAGATTACATTTAGTTGATCGTTAACACCATCTCCATTTGGAGTAAAAACATTAGGAACAACAAAAACGGATACTCCAGATGTAATTATATCTGAAGATGTTGCATCGGTGCAGCCATTAATATCAGTAACAGTTAGTGTTGTTGTATATGTACCAATAGCGTTAAAAATATAATTTGGATTTTGATCTGTACTTATATTGTTGTCCCCAAAATCCCATATGTAGCTTATTGAATTTCCAGTTGAATTATTATTGAAAACCACATCAAGAGGAATAACCCCAGAGCTAGGTGTAGGATTGAAATCAGCAACAGGATTTGGATTAACATCTATTTTCACACTATCCATTTCGCTTGTACAATTGCCATTAGACTCTGTAATGTAATATGTATAAGATCCAACTCCGTTTACAGTTGGTGAAAATGAATTTCCGCTGCCCACTAAGTTTGTCAAAGCTGAATCATCATACCAATTAATGGCCCCACCATTACCTATAGCTGTCATATCAATTATGATTTCTCCCTCACAATAGGCAGTATCTGTACCAACATTAGGTATTTGGGGGACAATGTTTACAGTAACATTTTGTATAGAACTATCTGCGCAAACTCCACTAGTTAAGTACATAACAGAATAGGCAGTACCACCAACACCATTAGAAATTTCAGCAGTAGATGAATCCATTATTGCGCCATCACTAACAGAGGGGGTAAAGAAGAAGTCTCCACCGACAGTTATAATATTAGAAGCCGAATTGCTGTCACCTTCACAAAAATCACTGAGCGTAAAAGTAGCATCATCATTAGGATTAACAGTAACAAGAGTTGAATCAGTGGCAGAGCAACCTAACCCATCATCAACCACTACTATATAATTTGTTGTTACAGAAGGGTTAACTGAAGAGGTTAAAGTAGTATCGCCATTCGACCATGTTAGTTGACTTCCTCCGGAAATAGAATCAATTTGAATAACAACTGAGTCCCCATTACAAATCGAGGTGTCAGCAGAAGTTGCAATAAAAGGTTGAGAAACAATCACCACAGTAACCGTAGAATCTGGTCCAGCACATCCGTTTAAAGAGTCTACAACATAAAAGGTTTGATTTCCGATAGTAGAAGGTGGTGAGTAAACAGGTCCAGTATTGACATTGTTAGTAAGACCAGCATCGTCAAACCAATAAAAAGTTCCTGAATTCAATCCTCCAGCACTAGCTTGCAGGTCTGAAATTGGATCTCCATCACAATAGGTATTCGCACCACTTAAAGCAGGGGCTAAAGGTGTAGGGTTAATGATGATAGTAACTTGAGTTGATGGACTTTGGCAACCAGCAACTGTTTCGGTAATGTAATAGGTGTTGCTTCCCACACTGTTTGAAGGGGCATAGGTACTGCCACCAGATTGGACGACATTTGTTAATCCAGCATCATCATACCATGTTAGGTTGTTATTATCACCACTAGCATCTGCATTAGCTGTGAGGTCTGAAATTGGATCTCCATCACAATAAGTTGCATCTGTTCCGGCTGTTGGAGCTGCAGGAATCCCTGGACCTGAAATAGTAAGCAAGCTTCCTGTAACTTGACAGTTTCCATCATCAATAACAACTTGATAAGAATTAACATCTAATCCTGTAAAAGACCCAGATGTATTGGAGAAAGTAAGGCCACCATCAATAGAAAAAGAATAAGAACCCGAACCACCAGTTGCAGAGATATTGATAGTTCCATCAGTAACACCACAAGCGGTAACATCATTAGAGCTTTCGGAGCTAATATTAGGGATAGCGTTAATTGTAATATTTACAGAGCTAGCAGCTCCTTCACATCCATTTAGTGTTTCTGTTACGTAATAAACACTGGCTCCAATTGAGTTATTAGGCGTTAAACTATTTCCTGATCCAATAACGTTTGTTAATGCCGCATCATCATACCAAGTAAGAGTACCACCAGAACCTGCTGCAAAAAGGTCAGCAATAATATCACCATCACAATATGTCGCATCTGTTCCAGCAGAAGGAGCAGTAGGAGTGGTATTAATAGTTATATCGAAAGAATTTTCGTCTGAACAATTAGGAGTAGTTCCAGTTTCTGCATAAACAAAGATGGTTTGTGAAGCAGAAATAGCAGAACCTGCAGCAATAGGTCCAACCCCGCCAGTGTTAGCGAAGTAATTGCCAACAGTTAGGGCAGGTAGAGTGTAAGAATCACAAGCAGTAACATCGCTAGGAGCATCAGCAGTTGGAGTAGTATTAACGTTAATGGTTAATTGATCAGTATTTTGACATGTATTCACATCAGTTCCAGTTACAGTAAAAATTGTTGAGCCACTTGGTGGTGTAAATGGGACTCCGTCAGACACCCCATTATCCCATGTATATGAAATGCCTCCTGAGCCAGAAATTACCACTGAGCTCCCAAAACAGATATTTTGATTACTGCCTGCATTTATTATTGGCAAATCAAATCCGTCAGAAACAATCATTGTGTCAATAAATGTACATCCATTACCATTGTCATTAATTAGTGTTACAATATACTCTCCTGCACATAAGCTTGTTGGGTTAGATGTGTTTGGTGAGATGTTTGAGCTAGAATTCCAACTTATATCATATGGGGTAATTCCTCCAATTACATTTATTGAAATTTCTCCATTACATTCTCCTAAACACCTTTCATCTGTAATAATTGAGTTTAATTGAATAGAGTTACAATTTGCATTCATTAAAGAGATACAACTCTCCTGCCCAATATTTATTAAGCCAGGTGTCTGCTCATCTGTTCCACAACCAGGATCACCAGCACAGCCAATACTCCATGATGTATTTGAAAAGTACGAGCAATCAGTTAAAAAAAATACTGCATCCGTTGCTGAATTTGGGCCCATATACACATCAACATTTGTATTGTTTGTACCCCAACCGATACTGAAAACAGGTGAAGATAAATCTAATGGGTCATAGATTTGAAACCCATCTTGAGAATTTGCCATTGAAATTCCAGACCAATTACCTCCGTTAAGCCAGCCAGTAGGAGAATAGTTCATAATCGATGTGTTTGGAATAGTTGGATGATATTCAAAAAGTGTAGAGCTAATTGGAATGACTAAAGCACAATTTCCGTCATTCATTGAAATATCTTGAACAGTTAATGAAGTATTTGGGTCTGAATCGTTATATAATGTTATAAGAGTTCCAGAGGGAATACAAGACCAAAATAGATCAGATGAAAAACGACATGCTCCTGTAGCAATTCCAACTCCTGAAACTGAAGCACCATTCATGTACCCATTATTGTCGTCAAAAATCCAACCTCTAATGTCTAAACAACTTGGTGTTTCATCACAAAACGTTAAATCGGGTCCTGTTACTAAAAATTCGACATACTCTTTAAGTCCTGATGGGCCCTGTGAAATTTCATTTATTACAATTGACTGAGATTGACCTTTCCAAAAAATAAATGAAATTATGATGATGAAAAAGAGTTTAATCTTAGACATTATAACTTTTAAATTTAAAAAGAGTTAATTAAAATCCCTTCCATTACCTTATTAACCTTAAGTGACCAGTAATTTCATAATCTACACCATCAGCTCCTATTGCATGAATAACATAATAATAAGTTCCTGTAGGAGATTCTTTACCAGATTTTGTTCTTCCATTCCATCCACCATCTAATGAAGTCCATTCAAAAATAACTTCTCCCCATCTGTTGGCAATATAGCCCTCAAAAGATTCAATATTTTCATAGATTACATTTAGTTGATCGTTAACACCATCTCCATTTGGAGTAAAAACATTAGGAACAACAAAAACGGATACTCCAGATGTAATTATATCTGAAGATGTTGCATCGGTGCAGCCATTAATATCAGTAACAGTTAGTGTTGTTGTATATGTACCAATAGCGTTAAAAATATAATTTGGATTTTGATCTGTACTTATATTGTTGTCCCCAAAATCCCATATGTAGCTTATTGAATTTCCAGTTGAATTATTATTGAAAACCACATCAAGAGGAATAACCCCAGAGCTAGGTGTAGGATTGAAATCAGCAACAGGATTTGGATTAACATCTATTTTCACACTATCCATTTCGCTTGTACAATTGCCATTAGACTCTGTAATGTAATATGTATAAGATCCAACTCCGTTTACAGTTGGTGAAAATGAATTTCCGCTGCCCACTAAGTTTGTCAAAGCTGAATCATCATACCAATTAATGGCCCCACCATTACCTATAGCTGTCATATCAATTATGATTTCTCCCTCACAATAGGCAGTATCTGTACCAACATTAGGTATTTGGGGGACAATGTTTACAGTAACATTTTGTATAGAACTATCTGCGCAAACTCCACTAGTTAAGTACATAACAGAATAGGCAGTACCACCAACACCATTAGAAATTTCAGCAGTAGATGAATCCATTATTGCGCCATCACTAACAGAGGGGGTAAAGAAGAAGTCTCCACCGACAGTTATAATATTAGAAGCCGAATTGCTGTCACCTTCACAAAAATCACTGAGCGTAAAAGTAGCATCATCATTAGGATTAACAGTAACAAGAGTTGAATCAGTGGCAGAGCAACCTAACCCATCATCAACCACTACTATATAATTTGTTGTTACAGAAGGGTTAACTGAAGAGGTTAAAGTAGTATCGCCATTCGACCATGTTAGTTGACTTCCTCCGGAAATAGAATCAATTTGAATAACAACTGAGTCCCCATTACAAATCGAGGTGTCAGCAGAAGTTGCAATAAAAGGTTGAGAAACAATTACCACAGTAACCGTAGAATCTGGTCCAGCACACCCGTTAAGAGTTTCATTAACATAGAAAGTATAAGTTCCTGAAATTGATGCCCCTATAGTAAATGTATTTCCTGTTCCAACAACATTAGTAAGCGCAACATCATCATACCAATTAATTGTGCCACCAAAATTAGCAGATGCAGTTAAGTCATTTATTGTTTGACCTTCACAATATGTTGCTGCTCCAATAGGCTGTAAAATAGTTGGCACAACAGGGTTAAGTGAATAAATACCAGCATCATTTCCTACACATCCAGCCAATGTTAAGGTAAAAGCATCGTATGTTCCTTCGTCTAATCCAGATAAAATAAATTCTCCAGATACGTCTGTAGTAATTGTCGTAGTCGCAACAGGTGAGCCGTTAAAATTATAGTCTAAACTATATGTAGTTGAAGGGTCTAATGTCCCAATTAAAATTTCAGCATCAAAAGTTCCACATCCTGATGGGTCTAATGTGCTAATAATTGAAGGGTTAGGGGCGTTTGGATCTGTAAGTCCAATTGAACTTGGGTCTACAGTAGAACATCCGTTTAAAGTTGCAGTAATGACTGAGTATACACCTGCGTTTAGACCAAGAATCAAAATTTCACCGTTGTTATCTGAAGTATAACTTACATTTCCAGTAGCAATACCATCATCTGTATAATCTATATCATAAGATGTATTAGTGTTAAGTCCGCTTACGGTTATTTCACCGTCATTTCCACCACAGATTGTTGGATTAGAACCTGACACTGTAAATACTGGTAGAGGAGGATCAGCTAAGTTGTATGTTCCTGGATCTGTAGTTGAACAGTTGTTTAAGGTTACTATTATGGAGCTATAAACGCCTGCATCTAAACCTGAAATTATAATGTCACCATTAATATCTGAAGTGAAATTTTGAGCCCCAATATTAACCCCATCATCTGTGTAATCTATTTCGTAAGAAGTATTTGAGACAAGTCCGCTTATAATTAATTCACCGTCATTTCCAGCACATGTTGTTGGATTATTAAATGAAACAGTAAACAAGGGAAGAGGTGGGTCGGTTAAGTTATATACTCCAGCATCTAAGGTCGAACAACTGTTTAATGTTACAGTTATCGAAGTATAAACACCCGCATCTAAACCAGAGATTAAAATATTACCATTTATATCTGAGTTATAAGTTACATTTCCTGTAGCTATACCATCATCTGTTAAGTCGACATCGTATGAAGTGTTAGGATCTAACCCACTTATTATAAGCTGCCCATCGCTTCCTAAGCAGGTTGACGGGTTTTGTGAAGATAACCCGAATGTTGGAGTTGGGTTGATTGTTAATGAAATTGAGCTATCTGGTCCAGCACATCCGTTTAAAGAGTCTACAACATAAAAGGTTTGATTTCCGATAGTAGAAGGTGGTGAGTAAACAGGTCCAGTATTGACATTGTTAGTAAGACCAGCATCGTCAAACCAATAAAAAGTTCCTGAATTCAATCCTCCAGCACTAGCTTGCAGGTCTGAAATTGGATCTCCATCACAATAGGTATTCGCACCACTTAAAGCAGGGGCTAAAGGTGTAGGGTTAATGATGATAGTAACTTGAGTTGATGGACTTTGGCAACCAGCAACTGTTTCGGTAATGTAATAGGTGTTGCTTCCCACACTGTTTGAAGGGGCATAGGTACTGCCACCAGATTGGACGACATTTGTTAATCCAGCATCATCATACCATGTTAGGTTGTTATTATCACCACTAGCATCTGCATTAGCTGTGAGGTCTGAAATTGGATCTCCATCACAATAAGTTGCATCTGTTCCGGCTGTTGGAGCTGCAGGAATCCCTGGACCTGAAATAGTAAGCAAGCTTCCTGTAACTTGACAGTTTCCATCATCAATAACAACTTGATAAGAATTAACATCTAATCCTGTAAAAGACCCAGATGTATTGGAGAAAGTAAGGCCACCATCAATAGAAAAAGAATAAGAACCCGAACCACCAGTTGCAGAGATATTGATAGTTCCATCAGTAACACCACAAGCGGTAACATCATTAGAGCTTTCGGAGCTAATATTAGGGATAGCGTTAATTGTAATATTTACAGAGCTAGCAGCTCCTTCACATCCATTTAGTGTTTCTGTTACGTAATAAACACTGGCTCCAATTGAGTTATTAGGCGTTAAACTATTTCCTGATCCAATAACGTTTGTTAATGCCGCATCATCATACCAAGTAAGAGTACCACCAGAACCTGCTGCAAAAAGGTCAGCAATAATATCACCATCACAATATGTCGCATCTGTTCCAGCAGAAGGAGCAGTAGGAGTGGTATTAATAGTTATATCGAAAGAATTTTCGTCTGAACAATTAGGAGTAGTTCCAGTTTCTGCATAAACAAAGATGGTTTGTGAAGCAGAAATAGCAGAACCTGCAGCAATAGGTCCAACCCCGCCAGTGTTAGCGAAGTAATTGCCAACAGTTAGGGCAGGTAGAGTGTAAGAATCACAAGCAGTAACATCGCTAGGAGCATCAGCAGTTGGAGTAGTATTAATGGTAACGGTAAAGCTATTTTCGTCTGAACAATTAGGAGTAGTTCCAGTTTCTGCATAAACAAAGATGGTTTGTGAAGCAGAAATAGCAGAACCTGCAGCAATAGGTCCAACCCCGCCAGTATTAGCGAAGTAATTGCCAACAGTTAGGGCAGGTAGAGTGTAAGAATCACAAGCAGTAACATCGCTAGGAGCATCAGCAGTTGGAGTAGTATTAATGGTAACGGTAAAGCTATTTTCGTCTGAACAATTAGGAGTAGTTCCAGTTTCTGCATAAACAAAGATGGTTTGTGAAGCAGAAATAGCAGAACCTGCAGCAATAGGTCCAACCCCGCCAGTGTTAGCGAAGTAATTGCCAACAGTTAGGGCAGGGAGAGTGTAAGAATCACAAGCAGTAACATTGCTAGGAGCATCAGCAGTTGGAGTAGTATTAATGGTAACGGTAAAGCTATTTTCGTCTGAACAATTAGGAGTAGTTCCAGTTTCTGCATAAACAAAGATGGTTTGTGAAGCAGAAATAGCAGAACCTGCAGCAATAGGTCCAACACCGCCAGTGTTAGCGAAGTAATTGCCAACAGTTAGGGCAGGTAGAGTGTAAGAATCACAAGCAGTAACATTGCTAGGAGCATCAGCAGTTGGAGTAGTATTAATGGTAACGGTAAAGCTATTTTCGTCTGAACAATTAGGAGTAGTTCCAGTTTCTGCATAAACAAAGATGGTTTGTGAAGCAGAAATAGCAGAACCTGCAGCAATAGGTCCAACCCCGCCAGTGTTAGCGAAGTAATTACCAACAGTTAGGGCAGGTAGAGTGTAAGAATCACAAGCAGTAACATCACTAGGAGCATCAGCAGTTGGAGTAGTATTAATGGTAACGGTAAAGCTATTTTCGTCTGAACAATTAGGAGTAGTTCCAGTTTCTGCATAAACAAAGATGGTTTGTGAAGCAGAAATAGCAGAACCTGCAGCAATAGGTCCAACCCCGCCAGTGTTAGCGAAGTAATTGCCAACAGTTAGGGCAGGTAGAGTGTAAGAATCACAAGCAGTAACATCGCTAGGAGCATCAGCAGTTGGAGTAGTATTAATGGTAACGGTAAAGCTATTTTCGTCTGAACAATTAGGAGTAGTTCCAGTTTCTGCATAAACAAAGATGGTTTGTGAAGCAGAAATAGCAGAACCTGCAGCAATAGGTCCAACCCCGCCAGTATTAGCGAAGTAATTGCCAACAGTTAGGGCAGGTAGAGTGTAAGAATCACAAGCAGTAACATCGCTAGGAGCATCAGCAGTTGGAGTAGTATTAATGGTAACGGTAAAGCTATTTTCGTCTGAACAATTAGGAGTAGTTCCAGTTTCTGCATAAACAAAGATGGTTTGTGAAGCAGAAATAGCAGAACCTGCAGCAATAGGTCCAACCCCGCCAGTGTTAGCGAAGTAATTACCAACAGTTAGGGCAGGTAGAGTGTAAGAATCACAAGCAGTAACATCGCTAGGAGCATCAGCAGTTGGAGTAGTATTAATGGTAACGGTAAAGCTATTTTCGTCTGAACAATTAGGAGTAGTTCCAGTTTCTGCATAAACAAAGATGGTTTGTGAAGCAGAAATAGCAGAACCTGCAGCAATAGGTCCAACCCCGCCAGTATTAGCGAAGTAATTGCCAACAGTTAGGGCAGGTAGAGTGTAAGAATCACAAGCAGTAACATCACTAGGAGCATCAGCAGTTGGAGTAGTATTAATGGTAACGGTAAAGCTATTTTCGTCTGAACAATTAGGAGTAGTTCCAGTTTCTGCATAAACAAAGATGGTTTGTGAAGATGATATTATTGAACCAGCAGGAATTGCACCAACACCAGCAGTGTTAGAGAAATAGTTGCCCACAGTTAGAGCTGGTAAAATATAACCATCGCAAGCAGTAACATCGCTAGGAGCATCTGCTGATATTGTATTAATGGTAACGGTAAAGCTATTTTCGTCAGAACAATTAGGAGTAGTTCCAGTTTCTGCATAAACAAAGATGGTTTGTGAAGCAGAAATAGCAGAACCTGCAGCAATAGGACCAACCCCGCCAGTATTAGCGAAGTAATTACCAACAGTTAGGGTAGGTAGTGTGTAAGAATCACAAGCAGTAACATCGCTTGGAGCATCAGCAGTTGGAGTAGTATTAATGGTAATATTAAAAGTTTCTTCATCTGAACAAGTCCCAAAAGCATCGTAAATATACATTGGTAATACAGAACTTGTTATTACATCTCCAGCTACATATGCGTTTCCTGTTGCACCACTTCCGGTATAATAACTTTCGCTTCCTGTTAATAGAGTTCCTGTAATTGCGGGTAATACATATGAATCACAGACCTCTTGATTACCTGGGTTGGTTATTACCGGACAACAGTTAATTGTGTTATTTAAAGTTATTTCTGCATCTGCAGTGCACCCAGGATCTGTCCAAATTCCTATTTCTCCATCAGAATAAGTATTAATTGAAACATCACAAGCAATTAGACCCCCAGGACAAGCTGTGGCATCTCTTACTTGAAGTTGAAAACATACAGTCCAGATAGATGTAGCATCTGCACAAGAGGCACTTGAGCTACCCATATTTCCTGCAATATTATGATCTCCATAGCTTAGGTCTGGAAGACCAAAATGTGTTTGATAAGAAGTTGTAAAATACCAACCAGCACCAACATCATCTCCAGACATTAATCCCGAATTACTGGGCCCTGCTAAATTGTAGTCTACAGAACCAGATGGAAACCAACCCCAAGTTCCAGCAGAGGCTCCACTACTTGCGCCACCAACAATTACTCCTTGAGTTGTGAGAGCTGAAGTGATAGTTGGTTGACCCTGACCATCAAATGAAACAGGATCCCAACAATCTCCAAATGTTGGAACAATACCTTGTAGGTAGTTACAATTAGTTGTGCTTGTCACCCAGCCATCAATTTCATAACAAAAGGTGACAATTTCACCAGGTTCATAAGGACCTGTAAGTGGAGACCCCATTGATGTTGCACTCACATAAAGGTTGTCATTTGTGTTACAAGATGAATTGTCTTCATTTAGTGTTAGACACAAGTCAAAGTCACCTTGATCACCATTTACATCGGAAATTGCGATTAAATAATCTGTACTTGGAGCTAAAACAGTGTTGCCAGAGGCAGAACCAGTAGAACCTTGAACACAATCGTAGAGAGTAAATGTACTACAATCAGCTGTAGAGAAAATAGCATAATGTGGATTGTTTAAATCAGTAGAGTTTAATGTTACATCAACCGAAATGTCGTTTGATCCAGTAGAAAATTCATACCAAACAGTAGAAAAAAGAAAATCATAACAAGGGTCAGCTGTTCCAAAAAAGGGTCCAGGGGTAGCTCCAGTATTACAATCAGTAGGAACACATAGCTGAACTCCTGATGTAAGTGATAATGTTTCTGGAGAAGAACAAAGATCATTATCTATACATCCTGCAGGTGGGTTAGTTGTTTCTGTACACACATCAAAAGTACCCTGAGTTCCTGTTTCATCATTAGATATGGTAAAAATATAGGTAGTTCCAATCGTTAATCCATTATAAACCATCTGTTGTGGTGATGCTCCACATTCAGTTGCAAGAATTGTTAGAACGCCAGCACAAGTTCCTTCTGCTAAAGCTATTTCAACATCTCCTGCCCATGAACCAGTTGCTGTTGCATCAATAGTAAGTTGAGTACCTGTAGCGGTAAAAGAATACCAAACTTCTTCGTGATTATTTGGATTTCCTGATTGACAGCCTACTAACCCCGTCCAATCATCAAAAGCACCTACAGTTGTTCCTGAAATACATGTTCCATCTGGAGTTACTGATTGAGCACCTGTACATTCATCATTTGCTGGTTGAGCAAAAGCAGAAAAACAAATAAATAGTAGGAATATTAAGTAAATTTTTTTCATATGTTGAAACCTTGTTTTATTGATTTAAAAATAAAATTTTAGTATATACGTTAATTAAAAATATAAAATTTTGTTTAAAAAGCAAGAAATTTAAATGCAAAAAAGTTGAATATATAGGTATATGTGCTCCATTTATTAGTATAATAACACATTTAGACGACAAGTTGTAGTAAAAGGTTGCTTTAAATTAAGCATCCGTAGGTCGGAATATTATTTTATAAAATATTTATTTTGAAGAATAATATTTTAAAACTTAATAGTTTAGAATTTGGTCTCTTTGAATGTCTGCCTTTTTTTGATTAGACTTTTGTTTAGCGGCTTCATTTTTATTTATTTCAACAGAGGGTACTGATGCACATATTTGCTCTGCAATTTTTTTAAAATAAATATTTATAATTTTATTCATGTCGCTAATGTATGAGGGGATTTCTGTTGTCGCTGAACTTCCGTATACATCGTTACTTTTTTCATCAATAATGGTATAATGTACTTTTATTCTTCTAGATGAGTTTAGCGTATTTATTTTGGAACTTTCCTTACTTTTTACTTCTTCAATATCTAACTCGTTGATGAAAATATAAAGATTTGTCTGGTATTTAAGTTGAAGTGTTGGAATCAGGTTAGGATTGTGTATTGATGTATGCATGTATCTTTCTCCTGGGTTATCATAGCTTTCTACTTGACCATTGTTAATTTTTCCACTGTTGTATTCGCTATTTCTAGGTTGAGATCCTGATTGTTTTTTATTAACCAATTTGGTCAATGAATTTTTTAGTTTGTCAATCTTGGTATCCGTTTCTACGTTTACCTCCTCTTTTATTGGAACTAATTTATATTTATAGCCAATACTATTGTATATATATTTAAGATCATCATAAGAGGAGTCACTTTCAATTAAAGATATAGCAGGGTGGCTTCCTTTTGTTGCTAATAAAAGCTGATTGGCTAATCCATATCTCATGTTGTCTCTAATTTGTGGGTAGGTTAACCTTGTTTTAACCGCAATTTCTCTGTCTAAACTTGACATGTACATTTTGTAATCAAAAGGAACAATCATAATGTTAAACTTTTTAGGTTCTGCATTATAAGCCTCTTGATCGGTTTCTACTTTTTTAGTGTTTTTAAATTCATTTTGAGCAATTGAATGACTAAAAGAAAATAAACTAATTAGCACGATAAAATACTTCATAACTTGATATACTTGTTCAAGTATAAATATAGATATAGTGTTTCTACAGAAAGTACTTAAGCCAAATGTTTATTATCAGTAGAATGTTAAGAAGCTACAGATTATGCTCCAGAAATCCATCGATATATGTCCATGCCATTGGCATATACAAGAAGTGTTAATAGTAACACCATTCCAACTACTTGTGCTTTGGTTAAGAAGTTTTCACTTGGAGGTTTACCAGAAATCATTTCATAAATTAAAAACACTACATGACCACCATCTAATGCAGGTATCGGAAGAATATTCATAAAAGCTAATATAATAGACAAAAAAGCAGTCAACAACCAAAACCTTTTCCAATCCCAAGTTCCTGGGAAAATGCCTCCAATAGTACCAAATCCACCTATCTGTTTTACACCCTCTTTAGTAAATAACAAACTCATAGATTTTACATAGTTGGAGAGTGTTTCTGTTCCTTCACTTATTCCAGCTGGAATTGCTTCAATAAAACCAAACTCTTGGGTTTTAAAACTCAATAAATCGTCTGGACTCTTTTGATAATAGCCAATTGTACCATTTTCTGTTACCATAACAGAGAGATTCATTTTCTCATTGTTTCTATAGAAACCTAAATTTATTTCTTGAGATTTATGATTTTGCATTTCCTTCTGAAAATCCAATAAAAATGAACAAGGGAGACCATTTATTTCAATTATGCTATCTCCAACTTGAAGCCCAGCTTTAATTGCTGGCATGGTGTCAATTAATTCTTTTACAACGTTAGGATACCTTGGTCCTGAAATAACTCCTTTTAATTTCTTACTAAGAATTGTATCCACAATTCCTTTAGGAAGAGTTATTTGTTTTTCTTCATTATTTCTTAAAACTTTTAGGTTTCTAGCACCATCTATTACAATCATTTGATTGATGTCTCCAAATTTTTCAGAAAGCATGCCATCGGCAGAAATGATTTTATCACCCTCATATAAGCCATAATTGGCCATTGATTCATCTGTTAAGTGTGTGCCGTAAACAGCATTTTCATTAGGTAAATATTCTGTTCCCCAAATAAAAAGAACCATACTGTAAATGAAGAACCCTAAAAGAAGATTTACAACAACACCACCAATCATTACAATTAATCGTTGCCATGCTGGTTTAGATCTGAACTCCCATGGTTCAGCAGGTTTTTCTAATTGCTCCTTGTCCATGCTTTCATCAATCATGCCCGCAATCTTAACATAACCCCCTAGAGGAAGCCATCCAATACCCCATTCAGTCGTGCTTTCATCTTCTTTCCATTCTTTAGGAGACTCTTTGGTAAACCAAGAATATTTTTTTATTCCGTTGATTCTTTTATATCTAAAAAGAGAAAATCCCGGATTAAAAAACAAATAAAATTTTTCAATTCGTGTTTTAAAGAGTTTCGCAGGTATAAAGTGACCCAATTCATGAAGAGAGACTAATATAGCGAGAGATAAAAATAGTTGAGCAGCTTTAATCCAGATTTCCATAGGTAAATAATAAATGAGGGCAAATATAATTCTATTTCTTTAACCCTTTAAAGGAGTTTATTTTTATTTCGTTTACAAGTGATTTGCAAGCAGCATCATAGCTGTCTATTGTAATGTAATTTCCACCCCCTATTTTAGCTATAGCTTTCATGTTTTCTTTTGGAATTTGTTTGGCTTTAATACCAACAATAGAAATGATTAAACCTGATTTTTTTATCTTCTTTGCAATTTTATTAATGTTTTCATCCCCCTCGTTAAAATCTCCATCGGTAGCAATTATTATTTGATTATTCCCATTTTCTATGAACTCATTTTTAGCTTTTTCATAAGCTAATTTTAAACCTCTTCCACCAGCGGTTAATCCTTTTGCTTTTAAGCTATGATTTTTTGAGCAATACTGTCTTTCTCATTTCCAGAAATGGTATTTAACAAGACACTTGCTCTGCTAGAGTATCCTATAATGGTTACTTTATCTATTGGCCTTAAAATTTTTGTAAGTTCTTGCATGGAAGATTTTAGCAGCTCTAATTTTCCGTTGTATTTCATTGAAGTAGAAATGTCTAATAGAAAAACAATGTTGTTTGGTTCATAATTTATTTCGTTAAATTCCTTAGTATTTGATGTTGTAATAATATTTTTTGAGGAGTCAATCAATAAAGGTTTAGTTTTCTTTGTCGTTATCTCGATTGTTGAAGCTGAATCGGCAATTGTAATAATTGAATTTTCTGTAAAAGTGTTAGTCTTAATTGGTATTAGAGGAATGGTTAAATTATTATTTCTTCTATTTACATAGTATAATTTTTCAAACGTTTCATAACCCTCTTTCTCAATAATAATATAATATAATCCTAATGGGATTTTTGCATTAAAAGAATCCTTCTTTTGATTAACGTTTTGAACAACGGGAAGGCCATCTTTTATTAATGTTACGCTATAATTTGAAATGGATTCATTGGTCTTTTTATCTTTAACTTTACAGTTAAATTCAACTGTTAAATTACTAGATGAATTTAATTCTCTGAAACTTGGACATGGATTATTGATTGCTATAACTTCTTCAGCATAGCCAGATAATTCTAATGTTTTTGGAGCTTTGTAACATGAAAAATGAATAGGAATTTTCACTTTAAAATATCCCGTTTTTTTTGGCTCAAAGGCAATTCTAATGAATTCGGTACTGTCTGGTTTTATTTTTTTATCACTAAACTGAACTTTAAATCTTCTATCTACATCTAATCTGAAAATAAATATATTTTCTGAAGAGGTGTTAGTGACAGGAAGATCTATAAAATTTTGAGATTTATTGTTTAAAATCCCAAAATCCACTTTTTTATCCCAGCTTATTAATTGAGCATCAATTTTTAATGTGAAACAAAATAGAATAATAAGTTGAGAAACTTTTTTAACCATATATATATAAACTTAAAATAAGCGATTTAATTGCAAAAAGTAGCCCAAAAAAAAAGCCTCAATTAAGAGGCTTTTTTAAAAAGTGAAAATATATCTATTCGATAATTAATTTTTCTGTAATTGTTCCTTCTTTAAAGTGAACATTAACAATGTACATTCCAGTTGATAGCTTCAATTGATTAAATTGATATAAAGATGTATTTAATCCATTCTTTGTTGAAACTAACTTTCCTGTAGTGCTGTAAATTTCGATTCCAGTAATTGTTTTGTTGTCAGAAGTAATTGTAACATTATTACCAGCCGGGTTAGGGAAGATAGAAACTTTTGTATTTAATGTAGTTTCTTGTAAACCAACATTATTACCTGGAAGAAGTAGTGCATTTACAATTCTAGGGCAGAAATAACCTAAAGTAGAATCTATGTATGCAAAACATTTTCCAATTCCCATGTTTGGGTTTGTAGCTAAACCACTTGCATGTACTCCTTGAGCATCAGCAGCGGTTAATCCTACAGCTGGCGCAATTACATTTACTAAAGTTGTAGAGTCCCAGAAATCCCATGGAGCACTCTCAAATGGGTTTCCAGTCATGTATGGGAATACATGGTCAACTGCATTTGAAATAGTTGTTCCACTCTGATCAACAAACCCAACTAAACTCTGAGACGCTGCTTGAGCGGCTGTTGTGTAGGGATCATTATATACTCCTGCAGAAATTGCATCGTTGTTTCCAAAAGCATTAGCTGCAACCATAACATCATAGCTTCCACTTATATCTGTTGTTACAATACCTATTTGAGGAACAGAAACATCTCCAGTAGAGTAAATAGCAGTTGGATCTGTAGGACAATGTACAGCAGCCATTGGAACATCACCAGCTTCTAGCCAGCTAAGGTCTCCCATGCCACCCCCCATGCTTAAGACCATGTGAACATCGTTAGAGTAACCAACATTGTTTTCCATGTTTAAAGCAGGATTTCCACCATAACCATCCCAATCGCCCAACACAGCTGTATCTACTAATGGAACAGGGTTTAATGGGTCGGTTAAATCTAAAAATTTAGGTAATTGAATATCATCAATCTTATTAACAGTGGCATACCCTAATGCAATCCATCCTCCAGATCCCTGACCAGAAAGGATTATTCTTGAAGTATCAATCCCATAAGAATTTCCGTTTGTTTCAAAATCTTTTCTAAAGTAACGAACAGCAGCTTTACAATCTTGAATTGCTCTGTAAACAGCAATCATTAAACTTGCAGCTCTTTCTGTTTGTGTAGGCAAGGTAGGATTCCAACCTAATCTATATTCTATATTAGCTACAACATATCCTCTTTTAGCATAGTCTTCACAAATTGTAGTAGTAGCAAAATCTTGTCGCATACCAGTTGGATTACCGTTATACATAATTGGTAAAAATGTTCCCGTATGCATGTGAATAATTAGAGGTCTGCTAGTTTCCGTATCTCCAGTTGGTGTGTAAACTTCCATAGGAAGGCCTTGAGCAGCGGGAGCACCAGTTAAAACAGAAATGTTTGTAGAATAAAGTACGTTTTGATCTATGTCAACAGCAGAAAAGACTTGGTCAATGTACCTTGTCTGTGAAAAATTACTGCCAATAAAAAGCAGGCTAATAAATAAGTAAGAGTATAGTTTTTTCATAATATTTTTTTTGTTTGACTCAAATTTAAGGAAATAATATCTGTGAAACGAATAAATTAGTTGTTTTCCCAGTCGAAAACAAGTGAAAAATAAAGCATTCTACCGACATAAGGGCCGCCATAAACCTGTAAAACTTTATTATTAAGTGCATTTGAAGCCCCTAGCTTTGCGGTTAAATTAAGCTTAGGCATTTTTTTATTTATTTGAAGATCCAACAGAGAGTAGGTAGGAACTTCTCCAGTAAATTGAGGCGAACCTTCAAAAATAAAGCCTTCAATCCATTTGTAGTTAATGTTAAAACCTAAACCAGCTAGTTTTAGGGATGAAATTTCAATGTTTTGCCCGCTAAACCCAATGTTAAATTTGTGTTCTGGAGTGTTGTAAGCTGGTATTATGGGATCATCACTTTTTTGATTTAATCGATTCCATGAGTAATTACCGTTAATAGCAAAAGATTTATCCAAATAATAATTTATCCCAATTGAAAAACCTTGAGTACTAATTCTTTGTTTGGAATTAGTTGCAATTCTATACACATTTCTAACTAGATGGGGTGTTAATGGCAGAAACTTCCATGTCAACACCATTTATATAACCTATAAAGTCTTTGTACCAGCTGTAATAATAACTGCCATCTATGTAGATTTTATTTTTTATAGTTCCTCTATATCCAAACTCTATTGATTTTACTTTTTCTGGCTGAATGGATTCTAAATTGAAATAATTAAGGGTGTCAGGATTTTGTGAGTAAGCAAAATTCCTTAGTGATTCTATGGTTACAAGAGAATCATAACCGTTAATGTTTCCTATCAGTATTGCTCTTCCTACATTGTAATACATGTATTGGTTTAATAGGGTAGGATTTCTAATGGCTGAAGTAAAAGTTGATCTAAAGGTATTGTTTTCATCTGCTTTATAAATAAAAGATAATGCAGGAGATGGAAGCAGCTTGAAGTTCTGATTTTTATCTAAACGAATTGTTGATTTAAATATTAATTTATCCTTTAAAAACTTTTTTTCTATTCCTCCATAAACACCTACTTCTTTATTTAATAAAACGACCCCATTAGTATCACTAAACAAAGATCCTTCGGATTTAGGTTGATATATTCTTCCACTTAATCCTATTGTGAATTCAGCAAAATCGGGATGAAACTTTTTTTCTGCATGAAAATGATATAAAGCAGATTTGTCTACTATTCTAGAGCCGCCTTCTAAGAATGAGCCTTTAGAAGTAATTACATTCAGCATGGAGTCAAAACGTGCAGTTCCTGGCTCGAAGAAATCAATGTAATCTGATTGTCCTCCATCAAAAGAATTCGCATAACTTTCTGCTTGATCATGCCAACCTGCGATTAAATCATTATTAGCAAGAAGAAGAGAGTCAATAGGTTCAAAGTCAAATGGGACGCCAATTTGAGGATCCCACTGAATGTTGGGCCCTAAAGCTTCTACACTGTCTTCAATGTAATTTGACCAATATTCCCTGTATCGATCGTTCCATTTCCAGTCATCTGCAGCGGCATCTTGCATTAAAAATGAAGTAAGTACAGCATCGTAAGAATTTCCAGCATCTTCATGAGTAGCATATGCACGAATAAAAAAGTCACCTTCTTTTTTTATTTCAATTCTGTTTTGGAAAAAAAGAATATCACGTAAGCTAAAACGGTTGTCTCCTTGATAAACTGTTGTTCCAGTTCCAAAATTAGAAGAGGCAATTAGCTCTATGTCTTCATTAACCATGTAATGAAGAGCAAGAGCTGTTTTTAAATTTTTAGTGTCGTAATCTACAATATCTTCTTCCCAATAACCTGTTCTGTGCCACCTTCCTAAGCCAGGTGATGATATTCTTCCACCAGGATCAGTAGCGTTGTTAATATTAGGAGACAAGTTTTCATCTCCATAACGGTTTATGGCATCATATCCTCCCGGATTTTTCTCATCTGTATCTAAACTAGCAACCGCATTGGAATTATTTGCTACCCAATCATCAGCACTCATGTAGAAAAAATTAAACTTATACGCAAACTTGTCTTTGCCTTCTTTATTTTTAAATACTTGGGCATACCTAACGGCATATTCGTTCAAGGCTCTTTCACCAAGCTTTACACTAGCAGAAAACCCTGGAAATAAAAAAGGGCTTTTAGTATTCATACTTATAACACCATTAAATGCGTTTGGACCATAAAATGCAGAACTTGCCCCAGAAACAATCTCTACTTTCATTAGATCTAATTCAGATGCTCCAAGAAAATTCCCCAAAGCAAAATTTAAGCCAGGTGATGCATTGTCTACACCATCAATTATCTGCAGTGATCTTACTGGAGAAGTGCTGTTAAACCCTCTAGTATTTACCACTCTAAACCCTAAGCTTGCAGAAGTTAAATCCACCCCTTTTAAATGACTTAACCCTTCATAAAAATTGGTGGCAGGAGTTTCTTTAATCCCATTAATTGTCATTGTTTCCACAGTAAGTGGAGCTTCTTTTGTTTTTTCGCTTATTCTACTTATCACTTCAACCATTTCCAGCTCTTGGGTAACACTAGAAAGAGAAATTTTAATTTTTTCAGAAAAAGAATTAACAATAAATTCTTTGCTGGAATAACCCACATATGAAACTTCAAGTGTAAAGGGTGGTTTTTGAGATGTAATGATTTTGAATTCACCATTTATATCCGTAATTCCGCCACTAGAAGTGCCTTTAATTTTCACTGTTGCTCCTATTAAATCTTCAGCTGATTTAACATCTGTGATTTTCACCTTTGATTTCTGACTGACCATTAATAACAAATGGAAGTAAAAAAAGTAAAGTAAAAAAAGCTTGCTTAAGTGGATTAAAAAAAACAGATAGAATCATGAATTTTATTATTGATGCAATCAAATATAATAATTAGAAAAGATATTTAATTAATGAAAAAGAAAATTCAATTAACTAATTCCTTTAGGAATGGAGCTAATAAGTTTCTTAGTGTATTCTTTTTTAGGATTAAAATAAATATCATCTGCTAAACCTTGTTCCACGATTTTACCTTCATTCATAACTATTATTCGATCACTCATGTACTTTACCACAGATAAATCATGAGAGATAAATAAATAAGTCAATCCAAATTGTTCTCTAAGGTTATTTAATAAGTTAAGAACCTCAGCTTGAACAGAAACATCAAGAGCTGAAACTGATTCGTCACAAAGTATGAACTTTGGCCTTAAAGCAAGAGCTCTAGCTATGCAAATTCTTTGTCGCTGTCCTCCAGAAAATTCATGAGGATATTTATTGAAACTATCTTTTGGTATTCCTACTTTTTTTAAAAGCTGAATAACCTCTTGTTTTCGTTGAAAGTCATTATCACATATGTTATGAACTTTCATAGGCTCCGTAATTGCTTTGCCAATTTGTATTTTTGGATTAAGAGAGCTGTAAGGATCTTGAAAAATAATTTGTATATCCTTTCTTAATGGTCTCATTTGCTTTGCGCTAAATTTTGAAATATCATTATCATTAAAAATTATTTCACCACTTGAAGAATCAATTAGTTTTAATAAGGTTTTTCCAAGAGTGGTTTTTCCACATCCAGATTCCCCAACTAGACCCAATGTTTCGCCTGGATATATTTTAAAAGAAACATCATCAACTGCTTTTATAAAATGATTTGCCTTGTTTTTAAGTGGATAGTATTTTTTTAAGTTTTTTACTTCAATGAGTGGCGTTTGACTATAAATAATACTATTTCTAAAGGCTATTTCAGATGAGTCGATTTCTAAATCTTGTAAAACATCTTTAATACTTTTTACAACATCTCCCACAAAGCCATCTTCATCAGTTCCAATGAAATGCTTTCTGGTTGGAAGCTCTCTAAGGTTAATGTTCACAGGAGGTTTACATGCCAGTAAGCCAATTGTATAAGGGTGTTTAGGCGATTTATATATTTTTCGCACCTCTCCTTTTTCTACTATTTCACCTTTATACATGACAATTATTTCATCTGCAAATTCAGAGATTAGTGTTAAATCATGAGAAATAAATATAATTCCCATTTTATATTCTTGTTGTAGCTCTTTAAGTAAATTAATAATTACTTTTTGCACTGTAACATCAAGGGAAGTTGTAGGTTCATCAGCAATTAAAATAGACGGATTACAGCAAAGAGCCATGGCAATAATTACTCTTTGTTTTTGTCCCCCAGAAATCTCGTGAGGGTAGGAAGAAAAAATATCATATGGTCTTGAAAGTTTAACTTTTTTAAAAAGCTGAATGGTTCTAGTTTTAGCCTCTTTTTCTCTTTTTGAAAAATGTTTTTTTCTGAAAAATGGAATCATTCGTAGTGCTAGAACATTTAAAAAAGGAGAAACCAAGTTTAAAAAAAACAACAATAAACCTTCAGTGAAAAGTTGGAAATTAGTTTGAGAGGTTAAATCTTTTTGGTGAAGTAATATGGCTTCAACAACCTGTCTTCCACATTTCATCACTGGGTTCATTGCGGTCATAGGTTCTTGAAAAACCATGGCAATTTCATTGCCCCTAAAAGATTGCATTTCTTTTTCAGAAAGTAGGTTAAAGTCTATTACTTTTGATTTTTGATGGAAAAGTATTTCTCCTGATGAATTTGCATTAGGTAGACTATCAGAAAGCTTCATTGCTGATAATGCTGTTATAGATTTACCTGATCCTGATTCCCCAACCAGGCCAATCGTTTTCCCCTTGTACAGTTCAAAAGACACGTTTTTTACTACATCTTTTTCACGTCCATTAAGATTAAATTTAGTTGTCAGATTTTTTATTTCTAATAAGAGATTGCTATTCATTTAAGCTTAAAAGAGTTATGTAATTTTTTTTAATTACAGATGCAAGATAATTACATTTTGTTAATACTAAATTTCTTATTATTAAGTTTTAACATTGTCGAAGAAAAAAAAACTATTTTTGAAATAAAAAAACATGTTAAAAGCAAAAATTGAAAAAGCTCTAAACAAGCAGGTTGAATTGGAAGCATCTTCCTCACAATTCTATTTGTCTATGGCATCGTGGACAGAGTCCCAAGGATTAACGGGTACCTCAACCTTTCTTTATCATCATAGTGAAGAGGAAAGAGGGCACATGTTAAAGCTAGTTAAATTCATTAATGAAAGAGGTGGAAAACCTGTAATCCCAGCACTAGTGAAACCACCAGAAACTTTTAATTCAATTAAAAGCGTATTTGAATCTCTTCTAGAGCACGAATTAAATGTTACAGATAGTATCAATAATGTTGTAGATTTATGTTTATCTGAAAAAGATTACACAACTCATAATTTTATGCAATGGTATGTTTCCGAGCAATTAGAAGAAGAAGCCTTAGCTAGAACAATTCTAGATAAATTAAAAATGATTGGTAATGACAAAGGTGGTTTATATATGTTTGATAGAGATTTAGAATTAATGGTACAACAAATGCCTAACGAGACTCAAAAATAAAGTTTGGCATTTAATTTGATTTAGTATAATCAAGTTCTTTTTATTTTTATGTTTAGATTATTAGTTATAATTTTTTTCTTTTTATCATATATTGGCATGAATGAGGTTCATGGACAATATAGAGATCCCTTTGCTTCAAAATCTTCAAGAAAAAGAATTAAATCTAACAATAAGAAAGGGCTTTTTACCAATCAAAAAAGAAACAATAAAAAGTTGAAAAAAGGGAGAGACCCTTTTTCTTCGGTTCCTAAAGAAAAGGGGGCAATTGGAATTTTTGATGACCCTTTTAAATCCAGAGGAAAAACAAAATACAAACCAACCGGAGTCGATAAGAAATCTTTCAGTAAAAAAGAAAAAAGAAAAGCATACTATAAAAAGTATAATGTAAATAACATTAAAACTAAACAAGCTCAAAAAAGTCAGAATAAATACATTAGGATAAGATATAAATAGTTAAAATCCTTAATTATTGTAATTTAGTTGAGCCAATTTTTTTAGAATAAATATTTAGCAAAAGTGAGTAACCTTTTCAGTAATTATTTAGTAAAACCTTTTACGATAATAAAACTCTTAGTTTTATTATCCGTAATCTCTTTTAATGCAACTGGACAAACTGTTCAAACATCTGATGCTAAAAAATCTGTTGCTA
Source organism: uncultured Flavobacteriales bacterium (assembly GCA_943788115.1). Lineage (GTDB taxonomy): Bacteria > Bacteroidota > Bacteroidia > Flavobacteriales_D > Parvicellaceae. Next base: position 154,353 of record CALSPA010000003.1, on the reverse strand, counting down.
GACAAAAAGGGTTATATATTTATCAGTTTTTAAAAAATGTTGAATGGCCTAAAGAATTGCTTAACGGAGATTTAATTGTTGGTGTTTATGGAGATGAAAATGTTTTTCAACAGTTGTCTAAGGCATGTACAGGTAAGTTTATTGGAAGTCATAAGCTTAAAGTTGTACGTTATATTTCAATTACAGAAATAAATGACGAATGTCATTTTCTATATGTAGCAGAGAATAAAAGCTCTCAGGTTAGCGCAATTGCTAATAAAAATAGTAGAAAGACTTTAATTATTGGAAATAAAGTTGGTTTGCTTTCTTCAGGTGCAATTATTAACTTTATCGTGAAAGATAACAGGCTTGCTTTTGAGATAAATAAAACCAATGCAACAAAAGCAAATTTGACTTTTAGCGAACTTTTGAGTAAGTTGGCTGTTAATGTAATATGAAAATAGCACATCACATATCATGTTTTTTGAGTTTATTACTCGCTATTCCAGTGATGGGACAACAGTTTTGTTTGTACGAGTCTAAAGCACTAGATGCTTACCAATCTCAAGATTACATTTCTGCTAAAAACTATATTGATAGTGCTTTAATAATTTGCAAAGAGAAAAGAGAAAGTGCATATACGTGGCACGTTAAAGGTTTTATTGAAAAGCAGCTTTTTCAAAAAACAAAATATGAAGGAGATGATTCAAAAAATAGAAATGAATCGATAGACGCATTTTTAAAATCTCTTGAATTAGACACTGCCACTTTCGAATTGCAAAATGCAAATAGAAAAGCATTAGCTTTTCTTGGATCTACATACAACAATGACGCTGCAAGATTCATGGACACCATAAATTATAAAAAAGCAATTATTTGTTATGAAAAATATAAAGAGGTTTACAAAGTCGCAAAACCAGATTTTAATTTCACTCAAAAAGAATTAGAGTACAATAATTCTTTGGCACATATTTTATTTTCTATTTACGATAATAACACAAATCTTAATTCAAGTTTTCTTGATGAATCTTTTAAATATTATTTAGAATCTTTAAAGATTGATAGTATGAATTATAGCGCAAACTATAATCTTGGAATTACATATCACAATCTAGGAGTTTCATTCATTGAAAACATGGATGATGAAATTAGTTTTGAGTCTTTAATTTCTAGTCAAGAAAAAGCGGTTAAATATTTTGTTAAAGCATTGCCATATTTAAAAAGAGCCTACCTATTACAACCAACTGTTGAAAATAATTTAACAGCTTTAGCTGCCGTTTATATTAGTCTTCACGATTACGAATCTTCCAGTTTATATCTTGATGAATTAAATGTTCTAAAAGGAAAAGACGAAATTGACAATGGTACCGACATTGAAAAAAGGTACTAGCTTAAAGTTTTTTCAAAAAATTAACTATGCGATTTACAGTAGGTAAAAAAATAGGTCTTGGCTTTGGAATCGTTTTAGTTTTGCTATTAACGGTATTTGTTATAACACTATACGTGCTTAAAAATGCTGAATCTACTTTAAAAAAGAGTATTGACACAAATGATCAATTCTTGAAAGTTGGTCAGCCATCTGTTTTCCAACTCAATAACTTAAAGAAAGACCTTACTAATACACACATGTTTATTCAACAATGGCTGGAGGTTGAGGCTACTAATGATGCTAGTCAAAAACAAAAAGCCAATGAATTAATGGACAGCATTGTTCCTGCAGACACCATTAAAATAAATGAATTGTCAATTCGATGGTCTGAATTAAACAATAATCTCATATTGTATTCAGAAATTAAAAAAGATATTTCTAGGCTTTTTGGAGATTATAACGACAATGTTAGAACACAGTTAAATGATGGGTTTAAAAGCTATAAAAATTGGGATTATTTCATGCTCAAAACACTTTTTGAAATGGAAACGGAGCCAAAGTATAATAGCTTAATGGTTAAAATGGACACATTAATTTCTAACAAGAATTTTGAAGCAAATCAACAACAATTACAGAGTAATACTGCATTTAAGGGTACAAACAATAATTTTAAAAGACTCTCTGTTGGCGTTTTGATTGCTGGAATAGCTCTAGTTTTAGGAACAATTATAATTGCCCTTTTCACAACATTAAGCATTACAAGACCTGTTCAACAGTTAAAGAAAATTCTTGTTGATTTAGGTAGAGGCGTCTTCCCTAAAAAGCAAATTAACCCTAGTAATGATGAAATTGGTGAGATGTCTGTTGCAATGAACTCATTAGTTGAGGGATTACAGAAAACAACAAGCTTTGCACATGAAGTGGGTCAAAGTAATTTTAACTTCCCTTACAAGCCGTTGAGTGATGATGACGATTTAGGTCATGCGCTTTTAAAAATGAAAGACGAGTTAGCTGAAACGGAACGAATTCTAGAACAGAAAGTCAAAGAACGAACTCAAGAAGTTGTTAAGCAAAAAGATGAAATTGATAATCAAAAATCAAAACTAGAAGAATTATACAAAGATGTTACTGATAGTATTAGATATGCAAAAAGGCTACAAGATTCTATTTTACCACCTAAAAGATACATTGAGTCTTTGTTTCCTTCTTCCTTTGTATTGTTTAAGCCTAAAGATATTGTCTCAGGAGATTTCTATTGGATGAACAAGATTGGAAGTAAACATATTTTTGCAGCAGTTGATTGTACAGGACATGGTGTCCCCGGAGCATTTATGAGTTTAGTTGGAGCCAATGGTTTAAACGCTGCTGTAAAGGAGCATCGATTACAAAATCCAGGAAAAATATTAGATGATTTAAATAATTATGCTAGCGAATCTTTGTATAAACAAGGTGATGAAAATGCCATTAGAGATGGTATGGACATTGCCATATGTAGCATTGATTATAAAAAAATGCTTTTAGAGTATGCTGGGGCTTATAACCCACTATACATTGTCAGAGATAATGAAATTGTTATTACTAAAGGTGATAAATTTGCTATAGGCTCATTTAATCCATATACTAAAAGTTTTGCAACACATAAAATTCCATTATTGGCTGGTGATATTGTTTATATTTTTTCTGATGGATATGCAGATCAATTTGGAGGGCTAAAGGGAAAAAAATACATGTATAAACAATTTAGAGAGACCTTACTTTCAATTAAAGATCTTCCTATGGAGGATCAAAGACTAGCTCTTGATAGCAAAATTGAAACATGGAAAGGATCTTACGAACAAGTCGATGATATTTTAATAATAGGTGTTCAAATAAACTAACCTTATGTTCTAGATGAATTATAGTTTTTTACATAGAACGTTTATATTATTTCTCTGTCAATTTCTTTTTATTAATCTATTAATTTCTCAACAAGTTGAAATTCGGTTTAATCAGCTTTCTATTAATGATGGGTTGTCTCAAAGTACTGTATATTCAATAGTTCAGGATGATGATGGGTTTATTTGGATAGGGACACAAGATGGCTTAAATGAATTTGATGGATACAATGTTAAGCAATACAAACATCAAATTAAAAACAGCAATTCATTATCAGATTCATACATAAATCACATATGCAAAGGTGATAATGGAAATTTATGGGTTGGAACACAAAGAGGTCTAAATCATTATAATCGATCAACAAAAGAGTTTAATCACATTAAACTAAACGGTGGTCTCGATAAAATTAATGTTGTTAAAATCATAAGGGATAACAAAAAAAGGCTATGGATAGGAACACTTAAATACGGCTTAATATGTTATGACCCATCAGATAGTACCCATCAAATTTTTAATAAATTTAATGGGTTGCCATCCAATAAAATTTCTGATTTATTATTAAATGACGAGTCTTTAATTGTAGCTACATCAAACACTGGTATTTCTGAATTAAATTTTATTGATAATAGTATAGATTTCAAATCAAGTTGGAATGACAAGTTGAATAATTTAGGCATAAATTGTTTGTTTAGAAAAAACTCGAAAGCTTTTTATGTTGGAACAAATAGTGGGGTAAACTTGATTGAACAAAATGAAGTTTCAAATCTTTCAACACAGTTAAATGAGTATCAAATAATGTCTATTTATGTAGATTCAACTTCAGATTTATGGTTAGGTACATATAACAACGGTTTAGTTAATTGTGACCTGGCTAATGCTAAATTTGATGTAACTCAATATGAGAGCAACGATTACAATTTAAAGTCGCTTAGCAATAATTTAATACACGACATTTTTAAAGATGCTACAGGAACTCTATGGGTCGGGACTCAAGATGGAATGTCTTATTTTGATCCTCTAAAACAATCTTTTGCTAACTATTCTTCTTATTTATCAGCTGAAAAAAATGTTATTGATAAAAATGCCTGGGGTGTTTTTGAACAAGGTGATTCTGTTTTGTGGATTGGTAATAGAAAAGGAATTACGAGAGTAAATAAAAAAACAGGAAATTATTTTAACTACCCTTATTTCTCAGAGAATTTAAATAATCCAAATGGACACGATGTTTACGATGTTATTATAGATGCTGAAAATAGAATATGGGCTGCTACTAACGGAGGTTTATACCAGGTCCTTCCATTTGACAATTACAAATCGGCTAGATTTAAAAAAGTTCGATTTAGAGACCCTGTTTCTAAAAAAGATGACGATGTTGCATATGATTTACAAATACACAAGAATCAACTGTGGATAGGTTGTAAAGAGGGGTTAGCAGTATTAAATTTAGAAACATTAAATCCAACATTTATAAAACATGTTTCTAATGAATTTAACAGTTTGCCTCAGGGTGCGTGCAGAAGAATATATTCAGATTCAAAGGGTTATATTTGGGTTGGTCTTGAGGGTGCAGGTGTGTCAAAATTAGAAGTAGATTCTTCGGACGTTAATAACCTAACATTTAAGTTCACAAATTATGACACTAGAAATGGCCTAAGTCATAACACTGTGCTGTCTATTTTAGAAGGTGATGATGAAGTTATCTGGATAGGAACATTTGGAGGTGGGCTTAATAAATTAGACACGTCAAATGACTTATTTACCTATTACACTGACGAAAACGGATTGTCTAATAATTCAATTTATGGTATTCTTGAAGGTCAGTCAGGTGAGCTTTGGATAAGTACAAACACAGGGCTTTCATGTTTTAATATCGAAAATGAAACTTTTAATATTTTTTACAGAAAGTGATGGGTTATTATATAATGAATTAAACAACGGATCTTTTCATAAAGGAAAGAGTGGTAGACTTTATTTCGGGGGTAGTAAAGGTGTAAATTCTTTTCTTCCTAATGAGATTAGGCAAAATACAATTCCACCTAAAATTGTATTGGATGAAATTGATTTTTTAAATAATAATTCGAAGGAGTTAATTCCAAAATATTCTAATGCATTATTAGTAGATACTCTAATATTAAATTATAATCAGAACAGTATTGTATTCCATTTTGTTGGGCTGCATTATACTTTTTCAAAAGGAAATAAATATAAAATTCATTTAGAGGGTCTATATGATGAACCTAGAGAAGTTGGAGAATTAACACAACAGAGTTATTCAAATATTCCAACAGGAGATTACACATTTAAAGTATGGGCTGCCAATAGTGATGGAATTTGGTCCAAGCCAAAGAGTATTCATATTAAAATTAATTCACCATTTTGGAAAAGATGGAGATTTATAGCAATAGTTGTAGCTGCATCTATTTTAATTTTTTGGGGGATATATTTCTTAAGACTTAGGGCTATAAAGCGTCAAAAAAGAAGGTTGGCTTTTTTAGTTGAAAGAAGAACTAAAACGGTTACAAAACAGAAAGAGCAAATTGAAAAGCAAAATAAAAAAATTGAACTAGAGCGTCAAAAAGCTGAAGAATTATTGTTAAACATTCTCCCTGCAGAAACGGCAGAGGAATTAAAAAACAAAGGAAAGGCTAGGACTCGTCAATATAGAATGGTAACTGTAATGTTTACAGATATTAAAGATTTTACTAAAGTTTCTGAAACAATGAAACCAGTTGATTTGGTGAAAAGTTTAGACACGCTCTTTATTAAGTTTGATAAAATAATTGAGAAGCATCAAATAGAAAAAATTAAGACAATGGGCGATGCTTATATGGCTGCAGGTGGAGTCCCTCTTAGAGATAAAGAAAATCCTATTAATTGTGTTTTAGCAGCTCTAGAAATACAGCAATACATGAATAGGTTAAAAGAAGAAGCTCTAATAAAAGGAGAAACTTTCTGGGAGCTTAGAATAGGAATTCATACAGGAGATGTCATTGCAGGTGTTATTGGATCTAAGCGTATCGCTTATGATATATGGGGAAACACAGTGAACATTGCTCAACGAATGGAAACTAGTGGCGAGGTTGGTCGAGTTAATGTTTCTGAAATTACTTATGAGTATATATCACCCTTTTTTGAATGCTCAAGCAGGGGGAAAATACCGACAAAAAATACTGGAGAAATTTCCATGTTTTATGTTGATAGAATAAAAAAACATCTCTCTAGTGATGATAATGGTTTTGTGCCAAATAAAAAGTTTAATGAGTATGTTAATCTTCATATATATAGTAGCATAAATTATAAAAAAGCGGAACGTCACATAATGAGAATTCTTAGGGATAAATTACCGCCTAACTTACATTATCACGGCATTCACCATACTTTAGATGTCGTTGACGCTATTGAAAGAATTGCCATAATGGAAGGTGTTTTAGATGAAGATATTTTTGTGTTAAAATCTGCTGCGACTTATCATGATGCTGGTTTTGTAGAAAAATATGATGAGAACGAAGTAGTTGGAGCATCTATGGCTGCAGAAATTCTACCAAAGTATGGTTATACAGACGAACAAATTAAGCAGGTGTGGGCACTTATTTACGCAACAATTATTCCTCATAAACCAAATAATCATCTCGAAGAAATTATATGTGATGCTGATTTAGATTATTTAGGAAGGGATGATTTTCATGCTATTTCAGATACTTTAAGAAGAGAGCTCAGAGATCACGGTAAAATCAAAAGCGATAGATTGTGGGATGAAATTCAAGTAAAATTTTTAACTCAGCATAATTATTTTACAAAATCTGCAAAGAAACTTCGTGGAGCAAAAAAGAAAAAACATTTAGAGCAAATTAAGCAGCGGTTAAAAGCAGATAAGTACAAGGATTAATTCAAGGAGCCACTTTTATTAAGTTTCACTTTACATTTTTATATGTAACCTTTTATATTTTTTTTCTTATATATATAATGAGGGTCGCTGTTATATTCTTGTTTTATTTTTCCATTTCTTATAGTCAAGAAATGGAAGCAATTCATCCTTTAACCCATCAAGTAACTATGGTGAGACATGGCAGTATGAATATGCCTCAAAATACAATTTTAAGCTATGTTAAAGAATACAATCAGAGAATAGATGAAAATGAGTATGACTGGGAGGCGTTTCTGTTGAGAGCAAAAGCAAATAAATTTTTGTTCAACTTTAGAGCTTCAATTAAAGATGCAGAAGTGCTTATAAAAAACAATCAAAAGTCTAAAAATAGCTTACTGGATTCAAGGAGAATCATATGTTAACTTATCTGAGTATGAGAATGCAATTGAAGTGTATAAAAAGGCATTAAAATATTACGATGCACCATACACAATTGCACGAATAAATTTTTTCATTGGCATGTGTTTTATGCAAATAAATCGGGAAGAGGATGCGTGTGTGTATTTTGAAAAGATGGGCCATTACAGATTTCATGATTCATTTAAGGCAGCAGCAAAATACTGTCAATGAGTAACAATTAATTTAAGTAACACATTTCTGTAGCACAAACAAGCCTCAACTATATTTGGATGTTTGTTGTGCTCGAAACAATGCCCAAATAGACTATCTTCTATATTGTGGTTTATTTTAATCTAAATAATAACAAAATAGGAGATTAAATTATCAGATGATTTTTAGAAGTATAAAAAATGAATAAAAAAAGCCCCCACTATCTGTGGAGGCTTTTTGCGCTTCTTCTTGGGCTCGAACCAAGGACCCTCTGATTAACAGTCAGATGCTCTAACCAACTGAGCTAAAGAAGCGTTTCTTAATTGTGGGTGCAATATTACATTAAAGTTTGAATTTATGCAATACCTAACTAAAGATAAATTCATTTTCTAATGTATTCTTAAAAATTATCAACTTTATGATTTAGGTGATTATATTTGCTCAAAATTTAAAATTATGAGTTTAGTTAGTGTAGGTACTGTTGCTTTTGATGCAATTGAAACACCATTTGGTAAAACAGATAAAATTATTGGAGGAGCTTGTACATACATTAGCTTGGCAGCATCTTTTTTTGAAAAAGGGGCGAAGATAATTTCGGTAGTTGGTGGAGATTTTCCTCAGAAAACACTTGATATGTTTTCTAGAAAAAGGAATAAATACTGAAGGCTTACAAATAGTAAAAGATGGTAAAACATTTTTCTGGTCTGGGAAATACCATCTAGACATGAATACTCGAGATACATTAGATACACAGTTAAATGTTCTTGAAACATTTGATCCTGTAGTTCCAAATTCATATCAAGATTGTGATTATTTAATGTTAGGTAATTTAACCCCAGCCGTTCAATTAAGTGTTATAGAGAGACTTCAAAATAAACCTAAGCTGATTGTCTTAGATACTATGAACTTTTGGATGGAGATCGCTTTAGATGATTTAAAGAAAGTTATCAAAAAGATAGATGTTCTTACAATTAATGATGAAGAGGCAAGGTTGTTAACTGGTGAGAGCTCTTTAGTTAAGGCTTCAAAACAAATTTTGACTATGGGCCCCAAAACTTTAATCATTAAAAAGGGAGAGCACGGAGCGTTACTTTTTCAAGAAGATAAAATTTTCCATGCCCCTGCATTGCCATTAGAGGAAGTCTTTGATCCAACTGGTGCTGGAGATACATTTGCTGGTGGTTTTATTGGTTATTTAGCAGCAGCAAACGACCATTCATGGGAGACTATGAAGAAAGCAATAATTGTTGGTTCTGCATTAGCTTCATTTACAGTTGAAAAGTTTGGAATAGAACGCTTGGAGGAAATTAATCTTTCAGATATTAAAAATCGTGTAAATGAATTCTCTAAACTCTCTAGCTTTAAATTTGAAGACCAAGATTTAGATTTTATTAGTTAAAGCTTAATAGCTTTTAATTAATTTTTTTGATGAGTAGTGGTTTTCGCTTTTTATCACTAGTGAATATGTTCCACTACTAAGACTTGAAAGGTAAAGTTTAACATAATTCAAGCCTTTGCTTAAAAGGTAAATTTCTTGATTGAAAACAAGTTTACCAGCAATATCATAACACTCAAAAGTAATTGCCTGATCATTTGCTAAGAAAAGCTGTATTGTTAAGTCCTCATAAAAAGGATTAGGATATGTTCCAAAAACAGTAAAAGCTGTAAGTTGGTCATTAATTGTTGCAGTTCCATTTATTGGGCTTTCTGGGGCAAAGATGGGTGGATCTTTACTACTTTGAGTTGGTCCACTGGCTTGATCTACGCACTTTTCTCCATCTAAAACAGAGTAAGCATCTTCGAAATATTCTCCACTTAAAACAGCATCTACACTATTCATGTAGTAATAATTTCCAGTAACTTTATCCTTACTAACATCCAAAATCATGTATCCGTGTTCAGATAAATTGGTGTATTGTATATGGGGATTAAATAATGATATAGTGCCTCCTGCAACACTTCCTAAAAAACCAAGACCTGGAGAGGTAACAGAAGTTACTACATATTCAACCCCAACTGAACCTGTACAATTAGATGCATCGTAATTACTTAGAGGAATGTCATTTACCCATGACGTGTGAATATCACCTGTTAATACTATTATATTGTCAATCCCATTTAAAGTGATAGAATCGTATAACCTTGTTCTTTCATAATCGTATCCATCCCACTGATCGTCATTAAGAGTTGCACCAAATACTTCCAATGGAGCTATCATGACTTGTTGTCCTAATATGTTCCATTTTGTATTAGATGTTTTTAATTCATTAGTTAGCCAGGAAAATTGGTTTTGACCAAGAAGAGTTCTGTTTGGATCGCTTGAAGTTCCGCCTTGCTCAGATCTTCCTTCTAATCTAGTATCAAGCATATAAAGGGACATTAAATCGCCATAATTTATTTCTCGATAAATTTGTAAATCTCCAGGCATTGGAGATCTTATAGGAAGCCATTCATGATAAGCTTGAGTAGCATTTGATTTTCTTTCTATCCAAGGGCCCTCTGTACTTGGTGAATGATTTTGCGCTCCATCAACATAAGAGTCATTTGCAGATTCATGATCATCCCAAACATTGATAAACGGATATTGCTGATGTAAATCTCTTAAGTCATCATCAAGACGATAGTGAGAATACCTTACTCTGTAATCTTCTAATGTAATTATTTCATTAATAGGTTCATTGTCTCTATCAACAATACCTGCAGAATAACCACCTGCAGCATATTCATATATATAATCTCCTAAATGAATAACAGCATCAAAATCATTTCTATCTCTTAAATAGCGGTAGGCATTAAAATATCCGTGTTCATAATTTGAGCAAGAAACTACAGCAAATCTAGCACTATCATTATCTCCAATAGGAGCTGTTTTTGTTCTCCCCCTTATTGAGTGATAATTTAACGCTTCAAAATCATAATAGTACCATGTGTCTGGACTTAATCCAGAGGCGTCAACTTTAAACGTCCAATCATTTTCAACGTGAGCAAATCCATTTCCTGAGTTGATTACGTTAACCATTGAGGTATCTGTAGCGATTCTCCAATTTATTTCAACACTATCAATTGAGAGAGTATCGTCTGTAAATCTAGTCCATAATATTACTGCATTAGATAAAGGGTCACCAGAAGCAACTCCGTGATAAAAAGGATACAATATAGGATCTAAGGATTTTCTAGGATTTAAATTTTGAGAGTAAACACTAAAGAATAATAAACTAAGGATTAATGATGCTGTAAGTTTCATTTTTCAGTAAAAGATTCAATGTTAATTAGTATGCAAACATACTAATTGTGTTCTAAAAGAAAGTATTATTTACAGTATTTTTTGATAAAAATATTTGCATTTACATATCCAAATTCCCCAGCTTTCATCAGGTCATTACATCCTTCAACATCACCTAATTCTATTTTTAATATACCTCTTAAAGCAAAAGCTTTATCATAATCAAATTTTAGTTCAATGGCTTTGTCACAATCTTCTATAGCACCTTTATAGTCCTTAAGCATTGTTCTTGAAGATCCACGCTGTTTGTAGAAAACTTCGCTAGTTGGCCTTAGATTAATGGCTGTTGTGAAATCTTCAATAGCACTACTGTACTTATCTGAATAATGCTTGGCACAACCTCTTTGAAAATAAGCTTCAACAAAATCACTATTGGCTTCAATTGCTTTTGTAAAGTCAGCAATAGCCATTTCATAATTAGTTGCGTTATAATTTTCCATTGCAGTTGTATAAAACTCTAACGCTTTTGCATTATCATTTTGTGAAAAACAACTAAGGGGAGGTATTACAAGAAAAATAAATAAAGAATAAAATCTATACATATTTTAAGATTACTGCCTAAATATACATAAATCCTTTTTAACTATTTAGCCATAATGTTTAATTTAATTTCAATAAATGATAATATAATCTGACAAATCCAATAATAATATTATGATTGTGTACGAATAGTCTTTAATATTGCGGAAAATTTATTTAAAATAATGAGCTCATCAAATTGGTTATATGTAATTATCGGACTTCTAATATTTGGGTTTGTTTTTGAGAAAATTTTAGAATTTATTAATACTAGAAATTGGAAAAAAGAAATCCCTTTATCTGTAGCTAATTATTATGACAGAAAAAAGTATGAAAAAGCTAGATTATATCATAAAGAAAAAGGAAAAATAGCTTTATTTCAATCTATAATTGGTTTTTGTATTACACTTTTTGCATTGATTTTTGGTTGGTTTGGTATGCTAGATAATTTAATTGGTGATTTTGCTGAAAACCCTTTTTATAAAGCAAGTGTTTTCTTTGTCACCATCTTCCTAATTAGCGAAATACTATCCTTGCCATTTTCATTATTCAACACTTTTGTAATTGAAGAGAAATACGGTTTTAATAAGACGACAATAAAAACTTATGTTTTAGATAAAATAAAAGGTTATTTATTAGCTGCTATTATTGGTGGCGGGTTACTATATCTAGCCATTCTTACTATTGATTGGGTTGGTCAGGGTTATTGGTTGTGGCTCTGGATAGGTCTATCTATTTTTATGTTATTAATTAATATGTTTTATGCAGATTTTATCTTACCGCTGTTTAATAAATTAACTCAAATTAACGAGGGGGGCTTAAAGGATGAAATAAATAAATTTGCGTCAAAAGTTGGTTATAGCATTAAAAACATTTACATCATTGATGGGTCCAAGAGATCTACAAAGGGTAATGCATTTTTTAGTGGGATTGGTCCAAGAAAAACAATTGCATTATATGATACATTAATTGAAAAGCACACAAAAGAAGAAATAGTAGCAATATTAGCCCATGAAATAGGGCATTATAAAAAGAAACACATATTAATTTCTTTTGTGATTTCAATTTTTCAAACGGGGCTTACTCTTTTTCTATTAGAATATTTTCTTAGCCAACCCAATATTTCACTTGCTTTAGGAGCCGCAAAAGAATCTTTTCATATCGGAATTATTGCTTTTGGAATGATTTTTTCTCCATTGGGATTAATTATTGGAATAGGCATGAATGTATTAAGTAGGAAAAATGAATTTGAAGCAGATGCTTATGCTAAAAATAATTATGATGGAGAAAGTCTTTCTGTTGCATTGAAAAAATTATCTGTAGATAGTTTGTCTAATCTGTATCCACATAAAGCTTATGTGTTTGTTCATCATTCTCACCCACCTTTGCTTGAAAGATTGAAGCAGCTTTAGTTTAGGGCTATTTTTAATGCAATTCCATAATGGTCAGCTAGATCAATTTTTTTGTTCTTCAAAATCATTTTAGGCCGAATAATAAATTGATTCAAAACCTGAATTTTTTCATTTTCATTCTCAAGTATGAAGTCTATCCATACATTGTAATTTTTACCATTCCAGCTATTTTTTGATGAATAAGTATATGGATTTTTATCAGATAAAATCGGACAGTATAATTTAAATTCAGTCATCATTTCAGCAAAATAGCGACTTTTAAAACTTGTGTTCATGTCTCCAGCTAGAAAAAAGGGAATACTGTCTGAAATGTAAGGTTTTATTATTTTACTCGAAATTGTTTTGTATTGATTTCGTCTAGTTTCTTGACTTCTAGAATTTAAATGAGTTCCTCCAATTAATAGCGGTTGATTTCCCCAATTACATTGCACCAAAACACAACCTTTTTGAGCCATTTTTTCATTTCCTTCGGGCTTGGCAAATGTTACATGATCAATATATTGAAGAGGAACTTTACTGGCAATCAAAATCCCATTAGAAAGTTGAATTCCAATACCTTTCTTAATTGGTAATTGAATATATGGATAAGCAACTTTAAGCTCATTCTTTAATTTCTTTATCGTTCTTAAATCAAAAACCTCTTGTAGAACAATTATTTCAAAATCCTCTTTATTGAGAAATTTAATGATTTCTGGAAGTCGTTTTTTTTGTTTTTTCCTTAAATATTTTGAAAATGCACCATATGCTCTAGGCAACATTTGAATGTTCCAGGATAGTATTGTTATTGAATCTTTATTTGTCGAGCTATCTTGAGATGAACAATTGATTCCTAAGGAGCATATATAAAGACAAAAAATTAGTTTCTTAATAAACATTAATCACGAGGTTGGATTATTTAAGTATAATTTTCCCGTATTCCCACTGCCCGTTAAAATTGAACCCGTAAATGTAAATTCCTGGAGGACATTTAGTGCCATTATTAGAACAAGTGTTCCAATAAAATTTATTTAACCCTAATGTTGTTGAAATTGATTTGTTGTAAATATTTTTCCCATTAATATCAATGATTTTCATGTCAACAATATTGTTTTGATTGTTTTTAAATGAAAAATTAACCCCTGTATTAGTCGGGTTAGGGTAAGCTGATAAAAATGTATTGTTTCCATAAATGGAATTCATTTCAACATTTGTTAGCTGATCAAGAGAATCTAAATTTAAAGTTTCATCTCCATTTTGGTAATCCATAAACATGAAATAAACTAAAAACATTTCGTCAGATGTATTTAGCCCAGCACAAACAATTTCGGGGGGGTCATTAGGATTGTGTGAATTGGCTGTAGTATTATCATAACTAGCCTGAGAATAAAGTCTAGAACCCTGCTCTATAACTTGAGGATAGGTGTATTTATAAAACCCTTGCCATTCAAAGTCCCAATTTGGGATGTTAACAAGATTCAACGTATCGTTATTTGAATCTACAGAATAGCAATTAATGCTTTTTCCAAGCAAATGCATATGTGGAAATATACCATAGACAGAAAATTTTGTAGAAATTGCACTTCCATTGGTTGGATATTGGGCATTAAATGTTTGAACCTGATTAGGTGCAACGCAAAAATTCCAATTTTCAACTATCCTTTCAATATAAATTTCTCTAAAATTAGTAGTAGAAGTTGGGTAAAAATAAAGATGAACTTTTGTGCTATCAGTATTTCCATTAGACCCAAAAGGGTAATGCATGGCTAGAATAACATTTGAACCTGCTTGAATTTCAACTCCAAAAGCTAAATTGTTGTCCCCAGGGAAAATGGTTGGAAGACTTCCTGGAGCATATTCACCAATTAATTTTGAGCTAAAGCTTGTAGGACCCATACAATGACCAGATGTATCCGTTTGATATGTTGCAGAAGGGTCAATATAAACCAAAGTGTGGTGAACAATTTCTGGGTTTCCTGGTTCAACCTCAACAGCACGAATCTTTCTGTTTTGCAATAATCCAGAAGGAATTACAAAACAAACATAATCATCATGATTTACAGCATTGCTAACATAAACGGGGGCGGATAAAGTAAGGTCTGGAACACCAAGAGTTGGACCACTAGTTACATAAGTAGGGTATGCAGGTGCTAAAGTTGAATCACCCTGAGGAGCACCATTTGCCACCCAAGATTGAATTTTAAAGATTTCATCAGAGCTCAGTACTCTTTCGTGGCTAAACCTAGAATAACTAGTGTCTGGAGGCCATGGTGGCATATTTCCATTTGAAATACTATAATCTACAGCTGTTTTATTTGTAAAAACATCATTGTAAGAAACTAACGAAAATGGACCAATACCTCCCGAATGATGACAACCACTACAATTTTCATAAATAATTGGAGCAATATCTTCAGAAAAATTTATTGTGCTAGATTCAATGTTAAAGTTCTCTGTGAAACCTAAAAATAAAAAAAGTCCTATTGATAATAATAATGTTTTTTTCATTAGCTTAAATTTAATGAAAAGATAAGAAATTTCTAGAAGATTGAATTTTACTTAAGGGGCAAAAAGATTTCAGCCATCATACACCTAGCACTTCCCCCTCCACAACTTTCGATTGTATCCAAATTACTGTGAATAATGTTGTTGTAAGAAGAAAGTTTAATTAACTGTTCCTTTGTTAAGGATTTGTGAGCTTTTGAAGACATTACTAAATATGGCTGGTCTCCAAAAACTTGAAGCATATTTCCAGCGAAATTATTTTTTTGATGCTCGTTAATTTCAATAATATCTTTTCCTGAGTTAAATAATTTAGTCCTAACCAATTCTTTTTCTGTTGCATCATCTATGGAGTCTAGACAAACAATGGCAAATTCATTTCCAATACAAAGCATCACATTAGTATGGTATAAAGGATGCTTTTCACCTTTTACTGTTTGATTAGCGGTAAAACAAATAGGTTCGTAATTAAAATCAGAACAAAATTTATGTACTAATTCTTTATTTGTTCTTTCAGAAATTGCCGCATAACACAATTTATTTTCTCTGTCCAATAGTAAGCTTCCCGTCCCTTCAAGGAACTGTCCTTCATCTTCGTGAGCTGAGTAATCTACAATTTTAGAAACATAAAAGTGGTGTTTGTCTCGAATTGTTTCTATTATGTCAGATCTCCTTTCATACCTTCTATTTTTTGCAAACATTGGATAGAGGGCAATTCTTTTGTCTTCATGAAATGAAATCCAATTGTTTGGGAAAATAGAATCGGGAGTTTTTAATTCATCATTGTCTTTTATTGTAATGATATTAACTCCTTTGTCTTTTAATTTATTCACCAACGAATTAAATTCCAGCAAAGCTTTTTTTTGTATTTCAATATTGCTTAAATGAGGTTTTTTTTGGTAATGATTATTACTTGCTGTTTGCTCATTGTATTGAAAAGCAACAGGTTCAATCATTAAGATGTATTTTGTGATTTGAGACAAATAATATATAGTTAGAGTTAAATGAGGTCTCGATCGGATTCGAACCGATGTAGATGGTTTTGCAGACCACTGCCTAGCCACTCGGCCACGAGACCTTATTTTTTTAAGAAGAACAAAAGTACAATTTCAAATTAAAAATACAATTTATTCTTCAACGATTACTGAAACATATTTAACATCTCCGTCAATTGGTGGGTTTATCTTTTGTATTTCAACCTTACATTTAAGAATTAACGAAGAAGAGCTTTTTAATTTAGCCAATATTCGGTAGGCAACACTTTCAATTAACTTTGATGGAATATCCATTTCTTGTTCTACAATCTTATTTATTCTAACATAGTCAATGGTATCAGCTAAAGCATCTGTTTGAGCAGATTTAGAAAAATCACAAATTACGTCTATGTTTACTTCAAAAGTGCCACCAATTTTGGTTTCTTCTTTTAAACATCCATGTAGAGAGTAGCACCTAATGCCATGTACTTGAATTACATTCATGTTGCTAGGTTTGCTTTAATGTTTTCTATGGATTGTATTCCATTTTCAAAGCGTTTTAAAACCTCATCTTTCCCTAATAATGCTGCTGTTTCAAACATTGATGGTCCCATACCTTTACCGGTAACTAATAATCGGAAATTTGGTAGAGCTGCTCCCATTCCAAGTTCGTTTTTAAGCAGAAAATCTTTAAAAACACTTTCAATGTTTTCAGCTTTAAAGTCAGAAATTGTCATTAAAGCTGTTTTTAAAAGCTCCATATTAGTAGCAGTTGCAGGCTTCCATTTTTTTCTTAAGGTTTTCGCATCATATTCTTTTGGTGCAGTAAAGAAATAGTTGTCTAAAAGAAGCTCTTCAACAAAAGAAGCTCTTTCTTTCATGAGGCCTGCTACACCTTCTAAATATTCTAAGCATACATCATGAGAAGTTTTATGCTGTAACAATTCAGCTAATTCAGTATTTGATTTTGAACGTAAATATTGTTGATTAAACCATTTTGTTTTATCAGGGTCAAATTTAGCTCCACTTTTACCAACTCTTTCTAGTGAAAAAGCGTCAATTAGTTCTGGTAAAGAAAATATTTCTCGAGAATCTCCTGGATTCCATCCTAAAAAAGCCAGCATGTTTATGAATGCATCTTTAAAATATCCTTTTTCTTTATAACCAGAAGAAACTTCTTTGGTTTCGGGATCTGTCCACTCTAAAGGGAATACAGGGAAGCCAAGCCTATCTCCGTCCCTTTTGCTTAACTTTCCATTTCCATCTGGTTTTAAAATTAATGGAAGGTGAGCAAATTTGGGCATTACTTCTTCCCATCCTAAATATTTATATAATAAAACATGTAAAGGCGCAGAAGGTAACCATTCTTCACCTCTAATAACATGTGAAATTTTCATGTTGTAATCATCAACAACGTTTGCTAAATGATATGTTGGCATGCCATCACCTTTAAAAATGACTTTATCATCCATATTATTAGTGTTGACAATTACCCAACCTCTAATTTCATCATAAAAGCGAACATCTTCATTTCTTGGCATTTTAATTCTTATTGTGAAAGGATCACCATTTGCTAGCATTTTTTCTGTCTCATCAGCAGAAAGCGTAAGAGAATTTTTCATTGAAGTTCTAGAGATGACATTGTATTGCCAATTAGGCATTTTAGCTTTTTTAGCTAAATCTCTCATATTTTCTAAATCTTCAGGAGTATCAAAAGCATAATATGCAAACCCTTTTTCAATAAGTATATCTGCGTATTGCCTGTACATCTGCTTTCTTTCAGATTGTCTATATGGACCAAAATCTCCAGGGCTTACTGGGCTTTCATCTGGAGCTAATCCGCACCAGTTTAATGCGTCTATAATGTATTTTTCAGCGCCCGGAACATATCTACCTTGATCGGTATCTTCTATTCTAAGAATAAAATCGCCTTTGTTTTTTTTTGCAAACAAATAATTATAAAGTGCTGTTCTAATACCTCCCATGTGTAGAGGTCCAGTTGGGCTGGGAGCAAATCTAACTCGAACGTTTTTTTGAGACATAAAAAAAATTTTGGCAAAGATATTGTTTTCCTCGACTTAATTTTAATTAAACAACAACTACTTAAAACTCAAATAAAAAATTATTGCTTGAGAGGGAAAAACTGGAATTCAGCTCTTCTATTTAAGCTATGCTCTTCTTCAGTACATAAATCTGCCTGATAGCAATTGTTTACGAAACTTGTTGCTCCTAATGATTTAGTTCTAATCTGACCTTTAGCAACACCTTTCATATTTAAATACCTTTTTACGGCAAGGCTTCTATTTCTAGAAAGGTTAATGTTGTATTGATCGGACCCTCTACAATCTGCGTACGAGCTTATTTCAATTCCTTCATTTGTGTTTTTCTTTAACCTTTCAACCAGTAGGTCTAGTTCTTTTTTAGATTTTGTTGTTATACTGAATTTGTCGTAATCAAAATAAATTGCTTCAACAGTAAATGGAGATGGCTCTAAATCTAATGTTTCTTTATCCATAACAATCTTTTCAGGAATCTTGTCTCCCATTGGTAATTCAATTGTTTTTGGAAAATAGCCATCCATTGCAAGTTTTAGGGTATAATTAGTATTTGGGCTTAATTTAATTTTAAATATACCTTCTAAATTTGTAGTTGTAATTACCTTTTTTTCTGTTTCATTGTTAAATAATGTTACCGTTACTCCTTCAACAGGAGTTTGTGTTTTTGAGTCAATCACTTCTCCTTCAGAACTATACCCAACAGGTAATAAAACAATGTTCTTTGAGCTATCTGGACTCCATTTATCACCAGTAAATATGTTTTCTACGCCTTCAAAATCTTTAATGGATGCAATAAGTGAATAGTTTTCATTTTTATTAATCTCATAACTATATTTACCCGAAGAATCGGTTTTAGTCTCTCCAATTAACTCTCCATTTAAGGCATAAACTTTAACACTAGCATTTGCTACATTATTACCATCTTTATCTTTAACATATCCTTGAACTGATGTTAAATTGTTTTCAGCCCCAGAAAGAATAATGTCATTTACTGAATATGAATTATAGTTGCTGTCATTAGAAATTATATTTTCGCCCTTTAATCCTCCATTTGTAGCTTTTAAAACATTTAATGAGTCTGAAAGTAAAGCAATTTGGTAGAATCCTGTGTCATTAGAAAATATAGTTAATAATCTATTTCCATCATTGTTGTACAATTCAATTTTAGTATCGGAAAGAAAAACTTCTTTGGTGTTTTTAGTTTTGCCTTGTGCTGTTGGGAAGTCAATTAAATATAGATCTCTTTTCTCATTGCCCTCCCATTCTTTTCCAGTATAAAAATTGATGTCTTCGGCCATTGCTTCACTTGTAGCAATTATTCTGTAATTTCTATTGCTAGTCATGTCGAAATGATATTTACCATCTTGATCAGAAATAATCCTAGCTATTTCAACATTTAATGAATCAAAGAGTCTTACTATTGCTCCTTTTATTGGCAAACTATCTTTCCCAAATACAATCCCATCAATAAATGCGTTAGGATTAAAAATACTGATATTTGAAAGTGAATCGGTTGAATAATTATCATTAGTGTTAATTGATAAGTTTCCTGATTTATTTCCTTTAGACCCAATTATTAGGTAACTAGTGTTTTGATCCGCCACAAATTGATAATAACCTGTTGTATCACTTAATATTGTAATTAATAAACTATCATTATTATTAAATAGCTCCATTTTCGCAGATGGAACATTTTCATTGTTTTCATCTGAAACATAGCCTTGAATTGTTATTGCTGGGATCAATGTTAAATCTTGTCTTTCTTTTCCAGTCCATTCAGAATTTGTTTCTATTTCTTTTTCAGCAGCAAAACCTACAATTGATGCTTTAATAGTATATGATTCATTAGAGTCTAAGTCAAATCGATACTTACCATTTTTTGTAGTCTTAAGCTGTTCAATTTCTTCATTATTGGCATTCATTAATCTTACAATTGCATCACTTTGGCAGTTCCCATCTTCTTTTACAATTAATCCTTTAACGTATGGTGGAAGATTAGTGAAGTGAACAACAAAGATGTCATCATCACCAGCTCCATCTCTGTTTGATGTAATCATTGCATAGCTTTCATTTATTGGATGAATACAAATACCAAATTCATCTGAATTAGAGTTGATAGGAGATTGAAGATTAAATGGCCGCTGCAAAGTATCATCAATAATTAACGAACAAAATATATCATACCCCCCAAACCCTGGCCTTCCATTAGAAGAGAAATATAATTTATTATCATCGTATAAAAAGGGATTTAATTCATCTCCAGCAGTATTAATAGTTTCACCAAGGTTAATTGGTTTCCCCCATTTTCCTTTTTTGTTTTTCACTACTTTATAGATATCTGTACCACCAAATCCTTTTGGTTTGTCACTAACGAAATAAAGCGTATTTCCATCGCTTGAAATCGATGGTTCACCAAGACCATATACTCTTGAAATTTTCTTAACATGAAGTAATTTGTTTTTACGAAGCTTATGTTTGCTTCTGTCTATGGTAGCTGTGTACAACAATGAATGTTTTTCAAGGTTAGCTTGCCACCTGTTTATTACCGGAGTTCTAGTGTAAAATAATTGATCTGTTTCAGGGTGAATATCAAATGAACCAACGTTGTAATTTTTGTTTTCAGCCACAACAATGGGTTTCCCAATAGCATTTTCAGGAATTGTAATTTGATTACCCAAGCTAATTAAGTTCTCTTTTATAGGAATGTAAAGTAAAATAGTTCTTGGCGTAATATTCTCCCCATAATCTAAATCTTCAAGGATAGCAGTTTTTAATTTTTCTTTTTCTTGTTTTGTTTTTGCTAATTCGAATGCAGAATAGAAATCAATAGTTTTTCTTTTTTTTAAAGTGTCATATTTTAGCTCTGCACTAATAAGAATACCTTCATTGTAAAATTTTGGAGAGAATTCTGCTAATGATGAATTAACTCTGTCTAAATTTTGAACAACTGCCTCTTTATCTAAGGTGTCCCATACAATTAATGAATCAATGGCGGTTATTTGAAAAGGGTATAAGTTATTAGTTGAATCGTTGGCGCTTAATTTTTTGAAGAGCTCTTTGGCTTTTAACAAGTCACCATTGTTTTTAACACATAAAGCATGGAAATAAGCAAATTCATTTGATTCTGGATTTGAAGCAGACAGTTTGTTAAATTGATTTTCTGCCCCTTTAAAATCTTTTGTGTTGAGGTAAGAAAAAGCTAATTTTTTTTGTGAATCTAAATCTAATGAGTCTGCTAGGTTATAATATTTTATTGCACCATGATATTCGAAATTATCGAACATTGCATCACCTATTTCTATTTGAGAAAATAGAAATGAGCTAAGTAGGCAAGACAGAAATGTTAAAATTAGTTTTCTCATAAAAGAGGCCTTACTTTTTATTGGGCACTTGAAAAAGATGAATAAATTCTATTTCTTTTATGCCAAGGAGTTTTTTTGGCATTTTTACTCATTTTAATTCCTAGATAAACTTCATGAGATCCTGTGTTGTAAGTCTTAATGTCAGACATACCAAGATCGTAAGAGTAGCCCATTTCAAAAGGTCCAAAATCTGCTCCTAACATAATGGCAATGGCATCGTTCATTCTATAAGAACATGCTAACCAATAGGAGTCTTTTAAAATGAATCTAACGTTTCCGTCAAACTGAAATGGAGCGTTAAACATGTATCTAAACAAAACAGAAGGTTCAATGGCGAAATTAGACCCTAAAGCAAAAACATAACCAGTATTTGCATATAAAGATCGGTCAAGAGTGTTGGAAACAGGTGTTGTTAAATCAAATAAATCACTTTTACTTTCTAGTAAATGAAAGGCGGTAACACCTATATAGTGCCTTTCACCATACCAATACAATCCAAAGTTAAAATCTGGAATTAATTCATTATTGGTGCTATTCATAATTGCAACATCATCAGGTATTTCTGTAATAAGTCGATCTCTATCTAGTACAAATTGTGTTAAAGAACCCGAAAGGCCAAAAGATAGCTTAGAAGATTCACCTGTTTTCACTTGATAACTAAAAGCGGTACTTATACCTGTTCTTCTTGTTGGTCCAGATGCATCATTAAAAAAGTGAATTCCAGTTCCAGCATTTTTACCAATGTAAGTGTGAGCCATTAAATTTTGTGTTACGGGTGCTTCGTCTATTCCCATCCATTGTCTTCTGAAAGTAAATGTTAATGGAGAATAATTCTTAGTTCCTGCAACAGCAGGATTTATAGCAAAGCTATTGAACATGTATTGACTATTCAAAGCAAGCTGCTGGCCATTAGCAGTAAAAAATGAAGTGGTAATTAAAACAAATATTAATAATTTTTTCATAAAGCTATTTTTATCTAACAATTGTTACTGGACCATTTTGATCTAATCCATTATTTAATTTTATTATGTAATAATAAGTTCCAGCAGGAAGAGGCATGTTGTTGTAATTACCATCCCATTGAAAAGTTGGTAAATTCTCTTGATAAACAATATTTCCCCATTTAGAGAAAATAGTAAGTTCACCTCCACCATACATGCTAAAATCTAAATTCCAAGTATCATTAATTCCATCTCCATTAGGAGTAAATGAGTTTGGCATTTCTATGCATCCTAAAGAATCTGAGATGTTTATTGGCCCGTATAGTGTAGAACAATCATTTGCATCTGAAACAAGTACTGTATAGTCTCCTGGTTGAGCATACATTAATGGAGCCTCAATACTTCCATCAGACCATAAATATGAATAAAATCCTGCCCCATCTGTTGTGTGAAGGTGAATTAAAACACCTCCTTCAGAACAACTTTCTTGTTCAATTGTGTGATAGACATTTATTGGACTAGAAATTACATTGATAGGTTCGGTATCTGTAACTGTGCAACCTGCAGAAGAATAGGTATAAGTTATATCATGAACGCCTATTCCAGCAACAGAAGGATCGAAAACATTGTTAGTCACACCTGTACCTGAATATGTACCTCCAGAAGGTATTCCTCCAGTTAAATTAAATGGTGGAGTTGCTGACCCACAAACATTTTCATAAGACAATAAATTGGTTTCTAGAGTATATACAGAAACAGTAATTCCTATGCATTCTGTAGGGCCACACTCACCACCTTCTGTTCTTACATAATAATTTGTAGTAGATGAAGGACTCACTATTATAGTGTCATGAACATAAATGTGTTCTCCAGTAATTGGATCTAAAATAGGCGCACCCGTATTGTCAAATAAATAGGTGTTTAAGTTGTAGGTAGTATCAATTGGCGTTCCTCCACCACATTCACCTTCATACCAAACCCACATAGTTCCTGGAGCTAAATCATTGTATAAAGAATCTAGCCATAAAACCGCATACGAACCATCACAAATTTCTGTTGTAGAATAAGAAATTGTATCAGGTTTAAAATTACTTTCTTGAATAACTATATCTTCAACAACACTACCATTACAACCGTTTGGATCTGTGTACGAATATGTAATTGAGTGAGTACCTAAGCCTGCTAAAGTAGGGTCAAAAACATCATTGACCACACCTGTTCCACTGTAAGTTCCTCCTGAAGGGTTTCCTCCTGTTAAGGTGAAACTTGTAGAATCATTAGAACACAAAGTGTCGAAAGGAACTTGAAACACATTTAGTGCAAAAACATTAATAAAAATACTTGCGCAACTGGTTGCTCCACATGTGCCTCCTGTAGCGCTAACATAATACATTGTAGATGCAGTGGGAGTTACATTTATAGATGATCCTGTTCCAATAACTGTACTTGCACATGATCCAGAATACCAAGTCCATTGAGCTCCTGAGGTTAAAGTGCCTCCATTTACTGTGAGCGTTGTTGTTCCACCTGTACAAAAGTTATTATTTGTTGCCGTAACAGACCCAGGGGATGTTGAACCTCCCAGAACATTAACCTGTACGGTATCGCAAACAGAAACACCACAAGTACCAACACATTGCACGTAATATATAGTTGTATCTGTAGGGGTAACGGTAATATTATCACCCACACCAATTGGAACAGCGCCACAAGCACCTGTATACCAAGTAATAATATAATTAGATGGTAATGGAGATGAATAGTATGCAGTTAGCTGAACTGGGTCTTCTGGACAAACAAGGTAATTATCTGCAAGTGCTGAATCAATAGTAATAGCTGTTGGAACAACGCTTACTGAGACTGTATCACAATTTGTAGTTCCGCAATTTCCTTCTGCTCTCACATAATAATCAGTGGAGACAGTAGGATTGACTACTGTTGTGGAGCCGGTTCCAATTAAGGTGCCACCACAAGAACCAGTATACCAATTCCAAGAAGCACTGGTTCCTAATGATCCCCCTGCTACTGTAAGGTTAACTAAGTCTCCAGAACAAACAGAATTGTTTGATGCAAAAGATCCAAAGGGATCTGAAGATAGTGTTTCAACATTTATAGTAACCGTTTCATCGTCAGGTGGACAAGCACCCCCAGACACAGAATATGTGAAGTCATATGCGCCACCTCCTAATCCCGTGGCATCAAATACGCTTCCTGTTAAAGATCCAGTGCTACTATCATCATTCCACGTTCCACCTAAATCATTTCCGGATAAGAGTGGTTGAAAGATCAATAGATGTTAAATCACAAATGGTTGTATTTGTTGCTGTACCAGCATTAGGTAGGGCTAACTCCGTAACATCAACTTGTAATCTACTGGTCTCGCATGTGCCATTTCCGTAGGCAACAAAATAAGAAGTGCTAGTATTAACAATTGGGTTAAAAGGGTTTCCAGTGAATACTAAATTACCACCGGCAGGGGAATCATACCAGAAAAAATTACCCCCAGTAACTGTTTGAGTTGAAGTTGCATCAAGAAATGCATTAGAACCGGTACATACGTTGGTGTTGCTTGCTAAATTTAAGTTTGGTGTAGAGACAACTGAGGCAGTTACTTCAATAGTTATGGAGTATCCACCAGTACCAGAATAGGTATAAGAAGTTGTTCCAAGGGCTAAAGGTTCAGAAGGAAATGTTAGTGTTCTAGACTCATCATCATTAAAAGTACAATTATCATCAAATGTATCATCAGATCCACAGCCGTCTTCTTCCCACATGTCAATCCAAAAATTAACTTGATCTGCACAAATACCACTGTAGCTATCTAAGCCACCAGAAGTTATATTAATTGTACCGCAATTATCGAGTTCCTGGGTTCACTAACCATGTCGTATTCCAAGGTCCTGCGGCTCCTTGGAAAGATGTGCTAGAAGTAAATCTCCACCTAGGTTCAGGGCTGTCGTTTATAAAAGTGGGAAACCCTCCGCATGAACCAGCAGCATCATCGCAACATTGATGGTTGTGACTAACACTAGTCATTTGGATGTCAATATTGACTAAATCTTGAGAGTTATATATCTGAAAGCTAAATAAGATGCAAACTAAAGCGAGTAAATGTTTTTTCATATATGAAATTTTATATCAAAATAAGTAGAATATACTTCTATTTACAAAATAAAAGCGCTACAAATAACCTAAAATAAAAATAGTAATACGTAAAGGTACTAAAAAGGTTTGGTGTTGTTGGGTAAATTTATTTTTAACTAATATTTTAATATTCACATCAAATAGTTAACATTATTTAAGTTAATCCTTTACAATTGTAAAAATGAATACATTACTTTAGTCGTTAGATGAGTTCAAACAAAGCTTCAAGAAATAATGTAACAGAGATGTCAACAATATTTGGGATTACCTTATTGTTGGTTTTATTAGGGGTGTTTGCTTATTTTATGCTGTCGGCTAACGAAAAAGCTAAAGACATAAAAGAACAGCTAAGTGTAGATGTTCTGTTTCATGATGGAGTTTCTTTAACCGAAGTATTACAAATTGAAAAATCCTTATCCATTAAGCCTTACGTGAAAAAAGCTCAATTTATTTCTAAAGATTCAGCAAAGGCGTTAATGATGAAACATGTTGGTAAAGATGCTTTTGACATTTTAGACGGGGCAAATCCAATTCCGCCATCAATACATGTTAACTTAAGTTCTGATTATGTAAATCCAGATAGTGCCGCCTTGTTTTCTAGCAGGCTATTAGATGGTAATGAACACCTTATCTCTGAAATATCGTATAGTGAAGCCCAGTTTTTAGAAGTAGGTACAGTCTTTAAAAACTTTGAATTAATTCTTCTAATTATTGCAGGAATTCTACTTTTCATTTCTATTATCTTAATAAATATAACAATCCGGTTAGCTGTTTATTCGAAAAGGTTTGTAATTAGAACAATGCAATTAGTGGGAGCAAAATCAAGTTTTATTAGAAAACCTTTTTTAATTAAAGCAATTTTTAACGGCTTTGTTTCTGGAACTCTTGCAATTATTATTTTAATCGGCTTATGGAAAATCTTTTCCACTTTCAATCCAAATGTTGTTGCACAGATGAGTGTGTCAGAAGAAATTCTCCAAGGGCAATTGATTAATTTTGCCATTTTATTTGCGGGGGTCTTATTAACTGGAATTACAATAAGTTGGTTTTCTACTCTTTTTGCCTTAAATAAATATATATGGGTTAAATCAGAAAAACTCTATTAAATTTGTGCTATGAGTAATTCAAACATCACATTAACCAAAACAAACTATTCAATTATAATTCTTGGGTGTATAATTGTTGTAATAGGTTTTATTCTTATGTCTGGAGGTGGATCTGACAATCCAGCAGTTTTTAATGAAGAAGAGCTTTTCAGTTTCAGAAGAATAACATTAGCTCCATTTTTTACTGTTATTGGATACATGGTTGTTCTTTTTGGGGTTTTAAAAAGAGCTAAAATTTCCACACCTTCCAGCGAACAATCTATCAAGGAAGTTGAAGGAAGTTTAAAAAAATAAATTCCTTACATCATTGAATTGGATTGAATCAATAATTCTTGGAATAATACAAGGTCTTACCGAGTTTCTCCCTGTTAGTAGTAGCGGACATTTAGAGTTGGCAAAAACAATTCTCGGTAATATTGATGATCAAGGAATGCTTATGACAGTTGTATTACATTTTGCGACTGCATTAAGTACGGTAGTGATTTTTAGAAAAGATTTATATGCTATTTTTCGAGGGTTATTCTCTTTTAAATGGAATCAAGAAACTAAGTTCTCATTGAAAATTCTTATCTCAATGATTCCTGCTATTTATGTTGGTTTAATTTATGATGATTTGATTGAAACATTTTTTAATGGTAAAATACTATTTGTTGGAGCAATGTTATTGGTAACAGGTTTCATTTTGTTTTTAGCAGATCGTTCAGTAAATACAAATAATCCAGTAAGTTTTAAGTTTTCAATTATAATAGGTATTGCTCAAGCAATTGCTATTTTACCTGGTATATCAAGGTCAGGAGCAACAATTGCCACTTCCGTGTTATTAGGAATCGATAGATCAAAGGCGGCAAGGTTTTCTTTTTTAATGGTTGTCCCTTTAATTTTTGGTAAAATGGCAAAAGACATAATCAGTGATGATTTTTTATCTTCTTCTATAAATGTAGGAGAATTATCTGTTGGTTTTCTCGCTGCCTTTTTCACTGGATTATTTGCTTGTAAGCTCATGATTTCACTAGTTAAAAAGAGCAAACTTGTTTATTTTTCAATCTACTGTTTTGTAGTAGGAATTTTGGCAATTGTATTGTCCATATAATTCAGTTATGGAGAAAAAACTTGATTTTATTAAGGGTGAAATTTTAATTATTGACAAACCTCTAGAGTGGACATCATTTGATGTTGTTCATAAGATCAGAAATGCAATAAAAAGAAAGTTAGCTGTTAAAAAGATTAAAGTTGGTCACGCAGGAACCCTAGACCCCCTGGCTACGGGAGTATTGGTCGTCTGTACTGGGAAAATGACAAAACAAATAGATCAATTTATAAATGAAAGTAAATGTTATGATGGTATTATTCAATTGGGAGCTACAACCCCATCTTTTGATTTAGAAACACCAGTTGATAATGTTTTTCCTAATAAAGAATTTTCTGTAAAAGATATTGACATATTGGCAAAATCATTTTTGGGAGAACAATTTCAAGAGCCACCATTGTTTTCTGCTAAAAAAGTTAACGGCAAAAGAGCTTACGAGTTGGCCAGAAAAGGAGAGAATATAAAATTAGCGCCAAAATTAATTAACATTCATGAAATTTTTTTAGAGCTAATAAATGAGCAGCAATTGAGTTTTAAAATTAGCTGTTCAAAGGGAACTTATATACGCTCAATTGCTCGTGATATAGGAAAGAGATTGGGTGTAGGCGGGCACTTAATTAAATTAAGAAGAACCAAGTCTGGGAGCTTTGATTTAGCCGATTCAATTTCAATTGAAGATTGCATAAAAATTATTGAATGTTAAATAGGTTTTAATATTGCTCGTTTATTTACTATTTTCGTGCCCCCATATATAAATTTTAAGAAAAATGAAGTTATCTCAATTTGAGTTTGAATTACCAACTGATTTAATTGCTGAATTCCCTAGTGAACAAAGAGATGAATCTAGATTAATGGTTGTACACAGAGACACCGGAAAAATAGAACATAAAGTATTTAAAGATGTGTTGGATTATTTCGATGACGGTGATACAATGGTGGTAAATGATACCAAAGTGTTCCCTGCAAGAATGTATGGAAATAAAGAAAAAACAGGCGCTAGAATTGAAGTTTTTCTTTTAAGAGAATTAAATAGAGAAAGTTTACTTTGGGATGTCTTGGTTGATCCTGCTAGAAAAATCAGAATAGGAAATAAATTATATTTTGGTGAAAACGATGATTTGGTTGCTGAAGTAATTGATAATACAACTTCAAGAGGAAGAACGTTAAGATTTTTATTTGATGGTTCGTATGAAGAATTTAAAAGTACAATTACCAAATTAGGAATGACGCCTCTTCCAAAATACATTAACAGAGAACCTGTTCCTGAAGATAAAGAAAGGTACCAAACTATTTTTGCAAAAGAAGAAGGTGCCGTTGCTGCTCCGACTGCAGGGCTTCACTTCAGTAAACAATTAATGAAGCGTTTAGAGATTAAAGGAATTGATTTTGCTGATCTTACTTTACATGTTGGTCTAGGAACTTTCAGACCTGTAGATGTTGAAGATTTAACGAAACATAAAATGGATTCTGAGCAGTTATTTATCCCGCAAGCTACTGCAGATAAAGTAAATCAAACTAAGGCTGCTAAGAAGAAAGTTTGTGCTATTGGAACAACAGTTACTAGAGGATTGGAAACTGCAGTTTCTGTAGAAAAACACCTTAAGCCATTTGATGGATGGACAAATAAATTTATTTTTCCTCCATATGAGTTCAGTATTCCAGATGCTATGATTACTAATTTCCACACTCCAAAATCAACATTAATAATGATGGTTTCTGCTTATGGTGGTTATGATTTAATTATGAAAGCTTACAAAGAAGCAATTAAAGAAAAATATCGTTTTTATTCTTATGGAGATGCGATGTTAATTCTTTAAGTTTTAAAACTTAATTTTTTGAACCCCGTTTTTATAGCGGGGTTTTTTGTTAATGCAAAAGAAAATAGACATAAGGCAATTATCAATTGAACAACTCACTAATGAACTTAGTGAATTAGGAGAAAAACCGTTTCGTGCCAAACAAATTTATGAATGGCTTTGGAAAAAAAGAGCAGTCAATTTTGATCAGATGACTAATCTTTCTGAAAAGCTAAGAGATAAGTTGAGTGAAAAATATGCTATAAATGCAATTAAATTGTCTGAAGCTCAGTTCAGTAATGACCGCACTATTAAAAATGCTTTTGCATTATCGGATAATGCAATCATTGAGGGTGTATTAATTCCAACAAGCAAAAGAATGACGGCTTGTGTTTCCGTTCAAGTTGGTTGTAGTTTATCTTGCGCTTTTTGTGCAACGGGAACATTGAAGAGGGTTAGAAATTTGAATCAAGATGAAATCTTTGACCAAGTGGTTATGATTAATAATCAGGCTAAAGAGAAATATGATATTCCTCTGTCTAACATTGTTTTCATGGGAATGGGGGAGCCACTTTTAAACTATCAAAATGTTATTGATTCAATCGATAAGATTACATCAGAAAAAGGACTTGGAATGTCTCCTAAAAGAATTACTGTAAGCACGGCAGGAATTGCAAAGATGATTAAAAAACTTGGAGACGATAACGTTCGTTTTAATCTCGCACTTTCTTTACATGCAGCCAATGACGAAAAGAGAAACAAAATAATGCCCATAAACGAAAGCAATAATCTTGAAGTTTTAAAGGAAGCTATTGTTTATTTTTATTTAAAAACTAATACTCGCCTGACATTTGAATACATCATTTTTAAAGATTTTAATGATGATATTTCAGACGCTATGGAACTAGCAGATTTCTGTAATACTGTGCCCTGTAAAGTAAATATCATCGAATATAACTCAATAGATGATGGTATATACCAGCAGGCAGACCCTGAAAAAGTTGATGCATTTGCAAGCTATTTAGAAAAAAGAAATATTATTGTTAATATAAGAAGAAGTAGAGGGAAAGACATTGATGCTGCTTGCGGACAATTAGCAAACAAGAACAAATTAGCAGAGAAATAAAATTCAGTTATACTTATTGGTTTACAAACCAACTGAACTTAGATTAATTTTTTCACACTTTTCCTTAAAAAGTAATAGCAGGTTATGGCAGAAAGAATGTCTGATATTGGGAAAGAATACCAGATGCCATTTATTCCATAGTAATAAGGCAATAAAATAACTAATGGAATTAAAAATAAACCCTGTTTAGTTATTGTTAGCAATAAAGCTGGAAAAGCTTTACCTATTGCTTGATAGTAAGACGGACTAATGAGTTGAAAGACAACAATTGGTGCAGTTATGAAAAGCCAAAAAATAGCATCTGGCGAATACTTAATTAACTTTAAGTCTGAGGTGAATATGTAGGGAATCCAAGAAGAACTAAATGTAAGAATAGCACATATGAAACTTGCAATAATAAAACCATAAATCAATGAAATGTTAATGACATCCTTTACTCTTTTATAGTTTTTTGCGCCATAGTTAAAACCTGCAATGGGCATAAATCCTTGAGCAATTCCAATGAGCGGAAAGAATGCAAACATTGCTAATCTACTAGCTAATCCATAAACAGAAATAGCTGTTTCACCACCCATTTCTGGAATTTGATTTCCATAAATGAATAAAGATGTGTTAAGTAGAATAGCTAAAATGCTAAGAGTACCTTGCCTTACTAAATTTACTGATCCTAGCTTAAATATTTCAGTAACAATTTCTTTTTTTAGCTTAAACAATTTTGGAATTACTTTTAACTCTCCCTTCCCGCTGAGATAGAAATAAAAAATATAAAAGGCACATCCTAAATACGAAATTGTAGTTGCCCATCCGGCTCCATCCATTCCGTAGTCTAATAGATCTATGAAAATATAATCCAGAAAAATATTAACAATTGAAGGAATAAGTAAAACCACCATTGCTATTTTAGGCTTTCCTTCAGCTCTTAGATTGTTGTTTGCCATCATTGAAATAGCTAAAAATGGAATACCAATTAAGACAATTGAGAAATAGGTATCTGCATACGGAAATATGGCACCTTTAGCTCCAAAGAGATCTAATATTGGAGTCGAAAAAAACACCCCAACAAGAATAATTATGAAAGCAAGAAAAAAAGTTAAACTAATTTGATTGTTAAATGACAATTGAGCTTTTTGTTGATCTTGACTTCCTAGAGCTCTAGACACAATAGAACCCCCTCCTATTCCTATAGACATTCCAATTGCGGAAAGTAGAAAAGATATGGGGAAAACAACAGAAATAGCTCCGATTGCTAACTCTCCAATATATTGCCCAACAAAAAAAGTATCTACAACCATGTTCAGAGACATAACCATAAAACCAATAGCTGCAGGCATGGCCTGAGTGAAGAGTAATCTTTTAATTGGGTGCGTTCCTAATTTTGATGAACTATTTAAAGAAGATTTCAAATAAAAGAAATTAAATGAGCTGATTGTTATATAAGTATTCTGCTATTTGAATGGCATTTGTTGCTGCACCTTTCCTTAAATTATCGGCAACAATCCAAAGGTCTAAACCATATTCAACTGTGTTGTCACGTCTTATTCGACCGACAAAAACATCGTCATTATTATGAGCTGTTATTGGCATTGGGTAATTGTTGTTTTCAACATCATCTTGAATTATAACTCCTGAAGTTTCGCCAATTTCTTTTTTAATTTGTGTGATGTCAAATTCTTTTTTAAGCTCAACATTTACTGCTTCACTGTGTCCTCCTAAAACTGGAATTCTTACTACAGTTGCAGTTATTTTAATGTCTTTTGTGCCAAATATTTTATTAGTTTCTCTTACAAGTTTTAACTCTTCACTGGTATATCCATTTTTATGAAACTCGCCACCATGTGGAATGCAGTTTAAATCAATTGGGTGTGGATAAGCCATTTCACCTTGAATTCCATTTCTTTCGTTCTGCATTTGTTTGACTGCAGCAACTCCAGTTCCAGAAACAGATTGATAGGTAGAGATTACTAATCTTTTAATTCCATAATTTTTTTGTAAAGTTTTTAGTGCAAGTACCATTTGAATTGTGGAACAATTAGGATTAGCAATGATCTTATCTTTTATATTTAATTCGGATGCATTTATTTCAGGAACAATTAACTTAATGTTTTCATCCATTCTCCATGCAGACGAATTATCTATTACCGTACATCCATTTGCTGCAAATTTTGGCGCCCATTCTTTAGAGATATTACTCCCTGCTGAAAAGATTGCAATTGTTGGTTTTTCTTCAAATGCTTTCTCAATTGCAATGATGTTTATTTGTTCATTTTTATATTTAATTAGCCTGCCTACGCTTCTCGTAGATGCAACAAGCAGTAGCTCAGAAAAAGGAAAATTTCTTTCCTCTAATAATTTAAGCATTATATTTCCAACCATGCCGGTTGCGCCAACTAAAGCTAATTTCATCTGATTTTTTCATCAAAATTAGTATATTTATTGAGTTATAAAATGAGGGTATATTTTTTTAAAATAATAAAATTGATTTTGGTTTTCTTGCCACTCACATTTGTGGCTCAACTAAATGAAGATTTTTCTGATGGCAATTTCACTTCTAACCCTCAATGGAATGGAGATGTGGCTAATTTTATTGTAAACAGTTCTAATGAATTACAGTTAAATGCTCCTTCTGTTTCAGATATATCTTATTTATCTACAGAAACAGGAATTCTTGATTTTTCAGATACTATTATTTGGAATTTCAGAATGAATATGCTGTTTAGTCCATCAAGCAACAATACAGGAAGATTTTATTTAGTTTCTAATTTCGAGGATTTAAAAGGCTCATTAAATGGCTATTACATAAGAATAGGTGAAAGTGGAGCGGTTGATAAGATTAAACTATATCGTCAAGATGGAGTATCATCTTCAAGTGATGATTTAATTTGTTCAGGTTCTTTCGGAGCTTATGGAGCTAATCCAAACGCTAGAATTAGAGTGCTTAGAGACATTGCAGGTAATTGGCTAATAGAATCTGATAGTACAGGGGGAACTAATTTTACTATTGAAGGTGGGGGCTCAGACGCAACTTATCAATATTCTAAATATTCAGGAATTTGGTGCAAGTATACATCATCTAATTCAGCTAAATTTATTTTTGATGACATTAGCATAGATGCAAATGTTATAATTGACAATTCTCCTCCTGTTGTCGTGTCTGCAACAGTAACAGGATCTAATCTAATAGATTTAGTTTTCAATGAACAGGTAACTAGTTCAGTAGAAAACATTTCCAATTATTTTCTATCAGCAGGTAATGGAGAACCATTAATTGTAATTAATAACAGTAATGTCTTTCAGTTAATGTTTAACTCTCCTTTTTTAGCTGGTGAAAACTATTCATTAGACATTTCAAATATTGAAGATCTTTCAAATAATAGCTTAGATACTACTGTAGGGATTATTGTTCCTGATACAGCTATTAAAAGTGAAATTATAGTAAATGAAATTCTTTTTGATCCATATACGGGGGGAAGCGATTATGTGGAACTTTATAATAATAGCTTAAAAAGCATTGATTTATTCGGTTACATGGTAGCAAATTTTGATGAGGGTATTGACAACCATAAAAACATTGAAAAACATTTTGTTTTAGCGCCCAATAATTATGTTCTTCTTACTGAAGATTCGGCTGCAACTGCTGCTGCATACCTTAATAGAGATGCCTTAGTATTTATTGAAATGGATTTACCAACATTTACCAATGATTCTTCAACTGTGTATGTGTTAAATCCTGATAGCTTAGTTTTAGATTATTTTAGTTACAATGATGATATGCATTTTAACTTAATAAACGATGTCGAAGGAGTTTCCTTAGAAAGAATAAGTGCTAGCTTAGCTACAAACGATGCTTCTAATTGGCACAGTGCTGCTGAGTCAGTAGGTTGGGGAACACCTGGCTTAGAAAACTCCCAGAACTTTTCTGGTACAACATCCGATTTGTTTTTTAATGTTGAAACACCAGTATTTTCACCTGATAATGATGGTTTTGAAGATGTTGCAATTTTCTCCTATGAAATGAGCTCACCTGGATATGTGGCAAATCTATTAGTATATGATCACTCAGGAAGATTAATTACTAGATTATTAGAAAATGAATTATTGTCAAGCTCAGGATCTACATCATGGGATGGTACTATGGAAAATGGCGAAAAAGCGAGGATAGGTATTTATCTACTTTATTTTGAAGCTTTTGACCTTGATGGAAACGTTTATCCTGTTAAGAAAACAATTACACTAAAAGGAAGGTTATAAGTTTTTAAAAAGGTGATTAGAGTAATTAATTTCAATAATTCCCTTTGAAACTTCTTCAAAAGATTCATCGGATGAATAGCCTTCTAAATCTCCAGTTATTAATGCAGGAAGTTTTTGATCTTTAACATTGAAAGAAACAATAAGTTTTTTTGGAAGATTATATTTAATGTTTTCATAAAACAAGTCTGCGGTGAAAGCCCCATTTTCTTTAGTAATAAAAGTCATTCTGCTAATCTCATTTTTATTGTTAATCCAAAATTGGCCAGTAACAATAGTCGACTCTAGATCCATTGGTATAACTTTAATTACAGAACATTTCTCATCCCTTATTGTTTGAGAAGGCATGGAAATCGCAATAAAATCTTTTTTTAAAAGCTCAGATGAGGATGAGGTAAGCTCTTTTTTAGGTAAAAACGCAAAACCTTTAATTTTATAATCTACTTTATCTGAGGAGGTGTAGAACATTCGCCCAAACCGCTCCTTCATTTTTATAAATTTAACATCTAAGATTATTTTAACATCACATTCATAAGCAGGTGTTTTTTCTATTGAATTTAAAATTGAAAGCATTACTGATTTGGCACTGTCAGATTGACCAAATAAAGAAGTTGATAGTAACAACCAGAAAAATAATAAGTAAATTTTCATGAAAGAATGTCTTTGTTTTTAAAATGAATTAAGCCTATAACATTAAAGATTATAATGTAAGCTAACTGTATGCCAATGGCATTATAAATAGCAGCATAATTTAAATCGAAGTCGAAAAAATATTGCCATTTAATGAAATGTGTAGTAAAGATATATGGAAGAATGGGCTCAAAGAAAGTAGCTCCTAGAGTAAAAATTATATTTAGAACAATAATTATTGATATGGTTCCTACTATTGGAACAATGGCGTTTCTAACAAAAGAGGATATCATTAAAGATAGAGATGCAACAACAAGCATCGATAGTAACCCCATTGAAAAAGCTCCTGCAAAACGCCAAAAAACATCATCTGCTGAAAAAACATTAACTCCCCTTCTTAATACGATTAAATCACCGTTACCAAATAATAGAATACCTGATAAATAAGTGGTTAAGCCCATGAATAAGATTAAAGCTATCGAGTATGCAAATCCAGTGATTATTTTTGAAAGATATATTTTTGACCTTGAATGAGGGCGTTGAAGTATTAAGCGTAACGTTCCAGATGATGCTTCTCCAGCTATTAAATCTCCAGTTACTAAACAGATTAATATTGGTATATGTATAATTAAGCTATTCATAAGAATATAGGTCATTAAATTTACATTAATGATTCCCCCTTCTAATCTGAAGTCATTTTTCAAGTTTTGAATCCCCATTGTTACTAAAGACTCACCTTCAAAATACATCGCCATTTGAAGGCCTGCAACAATTATAAATATTGCTATAAAACCAATGTAAGTTCTAGGTCGTTTTGATATTTTAAAAAGCTCTATTTGAATTAAACGAATCATTGGGTCCATTTTAAAAATAACTCTTCTAAAGTTCTTAATTGCCTAACTTCTTGAATAGAGATATTATTGTCAGTTATTAAATTAACAAGACTGCTAATTTCACTTTCCTTTAACTTTACTATCACAAACTCATCATGCATGTCAAATGAGAGTTTTTTTGATTTAAGTAATTCTTTTAGAGAATTTAATTGATTGACTTTTATCCGAACCTTCATTTGTTCTGAATTCATAAGTTGCGTAACATCTCCTTCAACAATTTTTTCTCCGTTATTAATTACAATCATTCTATTTGCAATTTGTTCTATTTCTGATAAAATATGGCTAGAAATAATAATGGTAATGCCTAAATCTGAATTAATTCTTTGTATAAGCTTTCTCATGTCTATTTGGCCTTGAGGATCAAGACCGTTCGAGGGCTCATCTAAAATAATTAGTTCTGGTTGATGTAAAAGTGCTTGGGCTATTCCAAGTCTTTGTTTCATTCCTTGAGAAAATGAACCAACCTTAACGTTTGCTTTTTTAATAAGTCCTACTTCTTCTAAAACTTCATTTATTCTTTTTTTATCCCTAAGATTAGAAAGTTTGGCAAGAATTTTTAGGTTGTCATATGCGCTTAAATTTGTGTAAAAGTCAGGTCTTTCAATAAGAGCTCCAATTGAAGAGAGGTATTTGCGATTAGTTTTATTTACGGTTTGATTGTTTACCATAACGGTACCTGACGTGGGATGAATTAAACCTAAAACCATTCTTAATGAAGTGCTTTTTCCGGCACCATTTGGCCCCAGGAAACCATAAATATCGCCTTTGTTAACATTAAAAGTTAAATCGTTAACAGCAGTAAAGTCTGAAAATTTTTTTGTTAAGTTTTTGGCATTTAGAAGGGACATTTCTTTTAAAAATAGTTTTATTTAAATAATTGTAATAATTATATACGTAAAACTAGAATGTTCTTTATAAGTTGAACATTTTGTTAAACTTAATTTTTTTAAATTATCTTACAACCATATGAAACTTATAGAGTCTTTGTATAGTTCAATTAACCTTAAATTTATTTGAAGAAATGAAATTTTTAATTACCATTATTACTATTTTTTATTCGCTAGCTACTTTTTCACAATCGTTTTCAAACAATAGTATTTTGGAAGAAAAAGTTGATGCTAAAATGATTTATCATAAAGCCAAAATATTTTATGGCTCTTCTATTGGTTTAACGCAACTAGCATCTCAAGGAATTCCATTAGATCATGTTAAGCATAAAAAAGGAATTTTCATAGAATCAGATTTTTCAGAAAATGATTTAGGTATAGCAAAAATGTTAGGGATGAAAGTTGAAATTTTCATTAATGATGTTTCAAAATTTTATGTTGAACAGAACAATAAAAATGATATTGAAACTAAAAATTTGAAAAACAGTTCTTGTTCATCATCAGGATCTCCAACATATGCTACCCCCTCAAATTGGGAGCTAGGCTCAATGGGTGGCTTTTATACATATACTGAAATGCTTTCCGAATTAGATGATATGGTAGCTCAATATCCAAATTTGATTACAGCAAAAGCACCCATTTCAAATTTTCAAACTTTTGAAGGTAGACCTATATATTGGCTGAAGATATCTGACAACCCCAATGTTGATGAACAAGAACCAGAAATGCTATATGATGCCATTCACCATGCACGTGAACCAGCTGCTATGCAACAATTAATTTATTACATGTGGTATCTTTTAGAAAATTATGCAACCGATGCTGAGGTCCAGGGTATAGTTGATAATTCTGAGCTCTATTTTATTCCTGTTTTAAACCCAGATGGATTTGTTTACAATTGCACTCAAGACCCTAATGGTGGTGGAATGTGGAGAAAAAATAGAAGAAACCATTTTAATGGAAATTATGGAGTAGATAACAATAGAAACTACGATTATATTGACCCTCAAGGCAACGCAGTTTGGGGGACAACAGGTGTTAGTTTTAATACAAATAATGATACCTATCCAGGCTCAGGACCATTTTCAGAAATTGAAAATCAAGCAATGAAATGGTTTTGTGAGAATCATGAATTTAAAATTGCATTGAATAATCACACTTATGATAATTCTTTACTTTACCCTTATGGATACGATAATAATCAGTTTACACCAGATCATGCAACATATGTTGTAATATCTGATATGATGACAGAACAAAATGGACTGGGAATGACTCCTAAAATAAGCGCTTCATTATATCCAGCATCTGGTGATTCTGACGATTGGATGTACGGTGCGGATTTATCAACTAAACCAAAAATATTTTCATTTACCCCTGAAATTGGCGATAATGGCTTTTGGCCACCTGCATCAGATGCTGAAAATATTTGTAATAGCATGGTTTTTACAAATTTAATGGCAGCACATTTAATTACTAATTATGCTAATGTTGTCGATGCATCTCCTCTAACAATTCAAACTACAAATGGTTATTTTTCATACGAACTTCAACGATTAGGTTTAGAATCTCCTTCAAATTTTTCCGTTAGTATAAATCCTCTAAGTGCAAATATATTATCTATTGGCGGCAGTAATACACACTCTAACCTCACCCTTTTACAAACCGATTTAGATTCTGTATCCTTCCAGCTTAGTCCTACTATTTCATTAGGTGATGTTATCGATTATGAAATTATTGTGGATAATGGACAGTATTTAGAAAATTATGTGATTTCAAAAATTTATGGATCTGAAACAAATGTACTAACTGACAATGGTAATAGTTTGGCAAATTGGACGGTTTCCCAATCATGGAATACAACAAATAACGAATATTACTCTCCGTCTTCTTCCATTACAGATTCACCTAATGGTGACTACAGTAATAATGCTAATAAAACAATAACTTTAAATAGCGCTATTGACCTTTCAAATGCAGCCGGTGCTAACATGACATTTTGGGCGATATGGGAAATTGAAGATAATTGGGATTATGTTCAGCTTGAAGTCTCAATTGATGGCGGAAATAGTT
Organism: uncultured Flavobacteriales bacterium; assembly: GCA_943788115.1. Taxonomy (GTDB): domain Bacteria; phylum Bacteroidota; class Bacteroidia; order Flavobacteriales_D; family Parvicellaceae. Next base: position 114,640 of record CALSPA010000003.1, on the reverse strand, counting down.
GGATTCCTCAATGTGGAAAATATACCAATACTGGTGTTGCTGATCAGAATGCTGCTGACGGAGAGCCACTCTACGATGGTTTTCAAACAAGCTGGGTTAAAGAAGAAATTAATTTGTCTGATTATTTAGGATCTTCAATTCTTGTTAGGTTTAAAATTATTTCAGATCAATATGTTCAAGAAGATGGTTTTTATTTTGATGATTTTCAAATTAATACTATTACGGGGTGCTTAAACAATTCTTATTCTATTGTTAATGAAGATGTATGTGATTCCTACACATCTCCAAGTGGGGTTGTTTATACTTCATCGGGAACATACACTGATATAATTCCTAATTCTGTTGGATGTGATAGTATTATAACTATTAACTTATCAATACCTTATATAGATACTACAATAATTCAAAACGGATTTTCATTGGCAGTTGCACCAAGTCCTTTTGCTACTTATCAGTGGATTGATTGTGATATCAACCAACCGATAATTGGTGAAACTAATATGGTTTTCACTCCAACAAGTTCTGGAAACTATGCTGTTGAGGTATCTGTAGTTGGTTGCTCTTTAACATCTTCATGCTTTAATGTAGATATGAGTAGTATAAATGCTGGAATATGGGAAGGACTTTCTATTCATCCTAATCCAGTAGTTGATGAGTTTTCAATAGAGCTGCCTAATTTGAATCAGAAGTTAGATGTTTCAATTTTTGATTCGCAGTCTAAATTGATTGAAAAGTTTAATATTAATTCTATAAATAAAATTAATGTAGACATGTCTACATACTCATCCGGCATATATTTTATTAAACTAAATTCTTCAGAATCTACTTATGACTTTAAGATTATAAAAGAATAAAATAGCTTTAAATAAGAATAAATAACCACAAACAAATCCTTTCTATTGAATTTATATAGATATTTGTTGAGTTTATGATCCCCATAGTGGAACAAATAAAAGCTCCAGTTGCTACTGAGATGAAACTTTTCGAAGAAAAGTTTAAAGACTCAATGAAAAGTGATGTTGCACTTTTAGATAAAATCACCAATTACATTATTAAAAGAAAAGGCAAACAGATGCGTCCTTTGTTTGTTTTTTTATCAGCAAAAACTTGCGGCACTGTAAATGAGGCAACATATACTGCGGCTTCACTTATTGAGTTATTACATACAGCTACTCTTGTTCACGATGATGTAGTAGATGATGCTAATGAGAGAAGAGGTTTTTTCTCAATTAACGCACTTTGGAAAAATAAAATAGCTGTTTTAGTAGGAGATTTTTTACTTTCTAGAGGACTTTTACTAACAACAGAAAATGGACAATTTGAATTACTTAAGATAGTTTCTAAGGCTGTAAAAGAAATGAGCGAAGGGGAGCTTCTTCAAATGGAAAAAGCTAGGAGGTTAGATATTGATGAAGCAATTTATTACAAGGTTATAAAGCAAAAGACAGCATCTTTAGTTGCCTCCTGTTGTGCAAGTGGTGCACAGTCTGTAAACGCGAGTGAAAGTACAGTCGAATTAATGTATCAGTTTGGAATCAATGTCGGTATGGCGTTTCAAATTAAAGACGATATTTTTGATTTTGGATCTTCTGCTGAAATTGGTAAACCAACAGGAATAGATATAAAAGAACGTAAAATGACATTGCCGTTAATTTATACATTGAATAACGTAAGTAAAAAAGTGAAAAATAGAATTATTAACACTTTTAAAAATCACAATGAAGACCCAGAACGGGTTCAAGAAGTAATACAACTAGTGATAGAAAATGGAGGTATTGAATATTCAGAACAAAAAATGTTAGAATATAAAGCAAAAGCCCTTGGATACATTAAAGATTTCCCAGAAAACGAATCTAAAAAAGCGCTTATTTCGTTACTAGAATATTCTATTTCAAGAACAAAATAATTCATAATTTTATTGGATGGACGATTTGCAATCAATAGTAAAGTCTCTATCTAAAAGCCCAGGCATTTATCAGTTTTTTAATCAAAAAAATGAAATAATTTATATTGGCAAGGCAAAAAATTTAAAAAATAGAGTTAGCTCATATTTTAATAAAGTTCAGTTTGAAAACCGAAAAACTAAACTTTTAGCTTCACAAATTAAGCATGTTAAAACCATTAAAGTGGAAACTGAAATGGATGCATTGTTACTTGAGAATGTTTTGGTTAAAAAGCATCAACCTAAATACAATGTTCAGTTAAAAGATGATAAAACTTATCCATGGATTTGCATTAAGAATGAACCCTTTTCTAGGATAACTACAACTAGAAGAGTTTTAAAAGATGGAGCAAAATATTATGGACCTTATCCATCTGTTAAAATCGTAAAACAAATAATTGCATTTTTAATTGAAAATTTTAACATTAGAAATTGTTCTCATGATTTAAAAAAGAATCATTTTGAAAAAGGGCAATTAAACACAGCACTCGAATTTTATATTGGAAATTGTAAAGGTTGTTGTCAGGGCGATGTTAGTGAACAAGAATATGGTGATAGAATAAAAGCTGTTTCAAATGTTCTAAATGGAAATGTGAAGGGTGTTTTAAAAGAATTAAAATTAAAAATGAAACAGGCTTCTGATCTTTTCCTTTATGAACAAGCACAAGATTATAAAACCAGAATAATTGCATTGGAAAATTACCAATCAAAATCTGCAATTGTCAGTAACAGTATTGACAATGTAGATGTCTTTAGCATTGAGGAAGATCAACATTTTGCATACATTAATTATTTAAAAGTTATTGATGGAGCTGTTAATCAAAGTAGAATGATAGAGGTAAAGAAAAAATTGGATGAAACTAGTGTGATGTTAATTGAAAAAGCAATAGCAGATGTTTTTCAACATTCTTCAAGTTCAATTAATGAGCTTATAATACCTTTCGAAATATCATTAGAATTATCTCAAAAAGTTACTATTCCAGAAAGGGGTGAGAAAAAAAAATTAATAGATATATCAAAGAAGAATGCTTTTTATTACATGAAAGAAAAGCACAGAAAAGAGGTTATTAAAAATCCAGAAAGTTCAGTTAAACGAATTTTAGAAACAATAAAGAAGGATTTGAGATTACCAGTATTGCCTAAGCATATGGAGTGTTTTGACAACTCTAATTTTCAAGGTGTAGAGCCAGTAGCTGCATGTGTAGTTTTTAAAGATGGAAAACCAGCAAAAAGAGAATACAGACATTTTAACATTAAAACAGTTGTTGGCCCGGATGATTTCTCTTCTATGGAAGAGGTGGTTTTTAGACGTTATAAAAGAATTTTAGAAGAAAAAAAAGAGCTTCCACAGCTCATTATACTTGATGGGGGTAAAGGGCAATTGAGCAGTGCAATTAAAAGTTTATCTAAACTTAATTTAATGGGGAAAGTTGCTGTGGTTGCTATTGCTAAAAAACTAGAAGAAATTTATTTTCCTGGAGATAAACTCCCTCTATATATCGATAAGAAATCTGAATCTTTGAGGATTATTCAGCAAATGAGAAATGAAGCCCACCGATTTGGCATTGAACACCATAGGAAAAAAAGAATCAAATCCACATTACAATCAGAGATAACAAACATTAAAGGAATAGGTGCGAAAACTTTAGCGCTATTAATGAAAGAATTTAAAACAGTTAAAAAAATAAAAACATTAAAAGTGAAAGAGCTTCAAAAGTCAATAGGCTTAAGTAAGGCGAAAATAGTTTATAACTATTTTAATAATGATCAACAATGAATTTTATTGAGCTAGTTTTGAATTTAACTATATATGCTCCTGTATCGAAATTTTGAACATCTATTTTGATTGAGTTTTCAATTTTATTGTAGCTGCAAATTTCTTCTCCTAAAACATTATATATGTAAACAACACCAGCTAATTTTGAGACTAAATTGATTTGTTTATTTGCTGGATTTGGATAGATTGAAAAAGTGGTAGTTGAGTTTTGATTGGCAATAAAACTTGTATTCCCAACATTTAATTGAGTTACTACAATCGAATCACATCCCCATGTGCTAAAAAGACTATCGGTATATGTTCCTGTTTGAGTTTGAAAGCTGCCATTTAAATATATGCTATCACCAATGTTAATACTTATGGATTCATAATTAACTGTATTGTGAAAATATGATAGAGCAGTGATATCTAAGCTGTAGTAATCTAGCGTATCTAAAATAGAATCATAATAATAACCTTGTTCGGTTTCATATGAGCCGTAAATATAAGCACTATCCCCTTCGCAAATTTTAATTTCAGGTAAGTCGAACCTTAAAACATATAATCCAGTTTGAACATCTGAAATTAAAAGGTTTCCAGAGGGTAAAAAGCAATATATTCCCCAAGCTCCAGCATACCCATTGTGGTCATTATTGAGATAGGTATCGTAATAAGCTGTCTTTGTTGGATTACTTGGGTCAGAAATGTCAAAAATTTGCAAGCCATCATGATAGTATGATAGATACAGGAAGTCATCTTTGATCATAAGGTTGTGAGGAATAGAGTTAACGTCAACATTAGAGTTTAGTAAACTCGATAAGGTTAGATTAGTAACATCTGATGTGTTAATTACTTTCACATCATATCCATGATTTTCATCTGCGAAAATATAAGTATCATCTTGTTTCCATCCTGAGTGGTTACCTCCCGCAAAAGGGTAAGATGAAAGTGATCCAATTATTATGGGAGTGCTACTAACGTCAACAACTTTTAAGCCACTAGAACCTGCATTAATATATGCTGTGTCATTTTCAGCCCAAGCATCATGAACACTGCTAAAAAGGTTGTCTAAATCATTAATTAAGTTAGGGCTAATGGGGTTTGATAAGTCGTAAATTCTTAGCGGTGAATGCCAGCTGTTGTTACCTAACTTATCTACATCACAAGCATATAGCTTTTTAGCGGTAGTGTCAATGTAAATGTTGTGGCAAGTGTTAAAAAGATTATCTGAATTGTAAATTAATGAAATACTATTAGGAAGATTACTGATGTCAATTATTTGAAGTGTGCTTGGTCCTTGGTCACACACAGCATAAAGATAATTGTCCATTGTATGAAAGTCTCTATGGGTTACACCGCTTCCTTGATTTTCACCAGCAATAAAAGCAATTTCATTTGGTAATAAAGGATTGGTAATGTCAATAATGTGAGTTCCCATGGTTGAGCCAATTACTGCAAATTCCATTTGATTTACCGCAAAGCCATAAACCTCACTATAACTTCCATTTAAACTATTTATTGGTAGGGTTGAGTCGCTCCATTGAGATAGTAAAGTAATGTTATCTGAAATAAATGTGCAAGAAGTGTCGTCAATAGTAGAGTTAGGATTGAAATTAACTGCCGTTGGGCAAGTACATCCGAAAACTGAATAATTACAATTGTAATTGACACTAAAAGGATTACTGCCAGCAAAATAACTACCTTGTAAATCTCCAGAAGAGATGAAATTTCCAGTAGAATCTTCTAATTGATAACTTCCCCCTTGCCAACCATCACCATAGCTGTCAAACATGTTAAATTGGTAACAGCCGTCCGAAAGGCACAAGGTGTCAATATATTGAGTATAATCTAAATATATCTGTGAGGAACTATCTGTTAAAGCACCGCTAGAATCTGTAACTGACCACGAAACCTCAGATGCCCAATCTCCAGTATTAAGTATTAGAATTACGGTGTTTGAATTACACGTTTGGGCATTAAAATGACTGCTAAACAGTAAAAATAAAAACGATATTAATTGAGTTTTTCTGATTATTAAAGGTAATTAAAATAGCTGTTTTTTAAAATAACATTTTCAAAAGTTGATTTTTCAGTTTCAAATCCCCATTGTTTTATAACAATCTTTAAATTGAATTATTTTCTTTTATCATCAAGAAAGAGTAAATTTATTATTCAATACTTTTATTATAAAGTTGGAAAAAATTACTAAACATATTTTTGAATTACTTTTTGATCATGACTGTGTTATTTTGCCAAATTTTGGTGGTTTTGTTGCTAGTTATGCTCCTGCTAAATATGAGCATTCAAAAAACATAATATCTCCTCCAAAAAAGCACCTGCTTTTTAATAAAAATTTAGTAAACAATGACGGCCTTCTTGTGCATAAGGTTAGTTCTTGCGAGCAAATTTCTTATGATCAGGGTTTGGTTTTAGTTAACGATTTTGCAACTGAATTAAATAATCAACTTTTAGCTGAAAAAAGAATTGAATTGAAAGGGGTTGGTATTTTATTTTTGATAAACAACCAATATCGATTTAAAAGTAGTGAAACTAATTTTCTTAAAAGTTCATATGGCCTTCCGGTAATAAGTGCTATTCCAATAGTAAATACTGTTATTCAGGAAAAAATAAATCAGGAGACACCAGTCATTGAGTTAGCTCCTAAAACAAAAGTTAAAAAGGAAAAGTCAAAAAAATATTGGTGGGTTGCGGCAGTTTTACTACCTATCTTCTTTTATACAGCATGGATTCCTTTAAAGACTAATTTACTTACAGATCAGTCCCAGTTTCATTATTCAGATTTAAATCCATTTTCTTTTGAAAAAGTTAAAAATTATTGTGCAAACACATTAATTTTTTGTGATAAGGAGAATGAATTAATAGTAGATAAAAGTGATGGTATTGTTAAAAGTGAAAAAACTAATGGGTTTGGTGTTTATCAAATAGATGAGAGTGATTCTTATGTAACTGTTCAGTTAAGTGAAATAGATGCTGTTTCTACTCATGTGGAATTAGTAAAAGAAAAAACAAATCTAGATTCGAATACATCGAATAACCACAGATACTTTCTTGTTGGTGGTTGTTTTAAAAAGAGATCAAATGCTGATGGGTTTTTAGCTAGCCTAAGAAGTATGGGTTTTCCTGCTCTAGAAGTAGATGTGCATAACAACTTGCATAGAGTTGCTATAAACGGTTATAAATCTAGAAGGGAAGCGAAAAAAGCTAGAAAGAAAATTTTAGCTGAAAATGGCATTTCAACTTGGGTGCTCAAAATAAAATAATTTCACATGTATGAGTGAGCCTTTGAATCAAAAGGTATTGGCAAAGTTAATGCGTTATTGTGCATTCCAAGAAAGGTCTTCTAAAGAAGTGTTAAATAAATTAAGCACTTTCACTAATGAATCAGTTCAGGTACAGTTGATTTATAATTATTTAATTCAGCATAATTATTTAAACGACCAACGTTTTGCGTGTTCCTTTGCTTCTGGGAAATTTAGAATGAATAAGTGGGGGAGAATTAAAATTAAAATGGCGCTTATAAATAAAGGGTTAGATTCTAAATTAATTGATAAAGCATTAGATCAAATCAGTGAAGAAGATTATTCAAAAACATTATATGATTTAGCTGTCAATAAAATGAAATTAATCAAGGCTAAGAATGATTTTGATTTGATAATCAAGATGAAAAGATATTTAGCAAATAAAGGGTACGAAGCAGATAAGGTGAATCAAGTAATCGAATCAATTAATAAGCATTAAAATTTAAGTGCATATTGACAAATTACAGTTCTTGGCTGCATTACGTTGCCTGGTCTATTGCTATATTCTCTATTAAATACATTGTTAATTAAAAAAGACAATCTAGAGGTTTTGGTTATCCCAAAAGAAAGCCTTGCATCGCAAATAATATCTCCAGTTCTCCTGGCGTTTCTATACGGGCCATATCCGGGTAGGATTTCTACAGGAGCTCCGTTAATTACAACACCTGGAAGAGGCTCCGTAAAAGCTTTGTCAACATTTTCCATAAAGCTAGTATACCTTACGCTAGTTCCAACAGCCACTTTTTTATAATCTACCTGAAAATCGATTTTAGCCATGTGTTTGTTTCTATACTTGAGCATTGGAGAATCAGGGTCACTGAACGTTGAGAGGTATGCAGAGTCAGGATTTATTGGTGTTGGATTAATAAAGGTATAGCCGGCTAAAACACTTAAAGAAAAATCTCCAATGTCTCCTTGGCCAACAATGCTAGCTTCAAATCCAGGAATGTTAGCATTTTGTATATTAGTAGTTCTTGCACCTAAGTAGTTAGCAAGCACTCCAAAACCATTTGCTTGAACAACAGCAGCCAGCTCAGCATCAGAAATATCTGACCCGTCTAGGTCATAAAATCCAAATACGAATTCCATCATGTCAGAATATCGAGTTAAGAAACCAGAAACATCAATGTATCCTTGAAAGTTTTTAATTTTAAACCCTTGCTTGATGCCAATTTCTGCACTCCAGCCATATTCCGGTTGGATTTGAACATTTGGAAAGATGTTAAGGCCCCCTACAAATGTAGAGATATACTTTTCAGCAATTGAAGGGAATCGATAACCTTGACCGTATGAGGCGCGGATAAATGTGTACTCCATTGGATTATATGTTCCGCCAAATCTAAAAACGGGCTGAAAGGGGAGTGTTTTGTCCATTGAAAATAATTTACCTTCAGTGAAAACAGAATCAATTCGATAGTATTCTAATCTTGTTCCTCCAGAAATAATAAACTTATCCCATTTTTTATCAAGCTGTAAAAAAGCAGCAATATTGTTTGAGGTATGATTGCCATAGAGCTCAGATATTACATCAGTAAAAGAGGAGGTAATTCCTGAAGTAAGAGTTAGCTTATTGTCCCATCTTTTCTGAAATTGATATTCAGCGAAATAATAATTTGCTGTTGCAGCCTGATTGGTGTTGTTTTTATTGTCTGATCTGAAAAACCTTGTTCTTAAATTATGTTTATTTCCGTTCGAGTCTAAGTAAGATAAGTATGGATCTATCATGTATCTCGAGCTGTTGTATTCACTTAGAGTAGTAGTAGTTGTATCTGTTCCACCAAGTGCATGAAGAACGCTGTCTCCACCTGCCCAAATAAAGAAAACACTTCCATCGTTAAAGTTGCTATTAACATTAAGTCCATAAGTAAGGCCATTTATTTTTTCTGAATAATGCTTGAGTCCCCCATTTAAACGGTACCTGTTTTCAAAAGAGCCCAAACGATATCCTTGATCTTGCATAAAATTTCCACCAAGAACAAGTTCATTGTTTTTACCTAACTTTCTAAGGTGAGTAAAATTGGATTGAACATAGTATTGAGCACCTTTCCACCAGGTTTGATTGCTTCTGTCGGGAATAGAATCTGCACCATCAGATGACGTTAAATTCCTATTTGCATACCCTGGCATGTAGTATCCGTTAGACACTGTAATGTTTGTTAATGGTTTTTCTTTGGGATACTTAGTTCTTATGTTAATCACTCCATTTAGTGCAGAAGAACCATACAATACAGAAGATGCCCCTTTTAACACTTCGATTTGAGCTATATTTTCCATTGGAATAGCACTAAATTTAATGTCATTTGCATCTCCAGCAAGCATAGGCATTTCGTCTACCATAACCAAAACTCTACTACCTGCTCCATAGCTCCATCCGCTTCCTCCTCTAATGCTAATTTGATTTTCATTGACTTGAACACCAGGAACCTGTTCGATTATAGCTTCGGCATCTCGAGTTGCTTTGTTTTCTATCAATGCCGGTTTTATAATGGCCATAGAAACAGGAACTTCACCAAGTTTTTGTTCATATTTACTAGCAGAAACAACAATATCATCTAACTGATTAATGGAGGGTTGAAGCGTTAGATTTATGATTTTAATTTCACCATTTTCTAAATTTATTGATTTGGATATTGTTTTGTATCCAACATATTTAAATTCAACGGTGTATGAGCCAGGTTGTATCGATAAGGAATACTCGCCCTCTAAATTAGTTGATGCTCCTATGCCGGTATTCAAGACTACATTAGCACCAATTAAAGGTTCGTTATAGTCACCATCCATTAACACACCTTTAAGGATTGCGTTTTGAGAGTGAATGGTTGAGAAAATAAGTGTTGAAAGTAGAAAAAGTAAAACTCTATTCATAGATTAAATTTATATAGTTTATAAACTAGAGTTCAATTTATAAAATAAAGAGTAATTAAAAACAGAAAAAACAAATTATTATTTTAATGTTGAATATTTGTAATCTATTTTCTTAAGGACATCTTTTATTTTAACACCATTTTTATAAACCACATGGGAGATCAGTTTCCCTCTGTTGGAATACACTTTCATGTTGCCATTTTTTTTATTGTTTTTGTAATTAATTTCAGATTTGATTTCACCCCTTCTGCTAAATTCTTTAGAACTACCTTCAAGTTTCCCATCTTTAAAATTTAATTCTCTACTTGCTATAACTCCCCCAGGAAAAAAGTATTTCCAACTTCCATTTTGCATTCCTTTATTATAAGAACCCTCAGAAACTAATTTACCTTGCATTTCATCATATGATTTAAAGTCGCCATGTTTAAATGATTGAAGAATCTCTCTGTCAGAATTTACGCTAGTTTTTGGAAAAACTTTGTAAGATTCTTCGTCTTTTAGAATTGATTGATCTGTCCAATATTTCCAAGAACCTATTTTTAAATCACCTTCGTAGGATCCTTCATATCTTTTTATTGTGTTTGGATACCAACCTTCCCAAATAGCGCTCATTAAACCCATAGAATAACTCCCCCTGTCTTTTAGCTTTCCATTTTCGTACCATGATTGCCATAACCCATCTTCTAAATCATTTTTATATGAACCATTGAACGCTTTATTTCCATTTTCGTACCACGAGTCCCAAAGTCCTTGTTTTTTATCATTACTATATTCACCTTCTTTCCATTTTTTTCCGTCATTATAATTGAAGCTCCAAAGTCCTTGTTTTTTTCCTAATTCAAAATCTCCATCATAGTAAAGCTGACCATTAGGATACCAAAATTGCCAATGTCCATGTTGTAAGTTGTTTTTAAAATCTCCAGTCATGTCCAGTTCTCCATTTTCAAAATAGTACTCCCAAAGCCCCTCTTTGTTTCCATTAAGGTAGTTGCCGTTAATAACTTTTGTTCCATCAGCTAAATATTCAATGAATTCACCATTTTTCTTACCATTTTTATATTCATATAATTGAAAATCTTGATCTGTAACAAAATATCGTTCTTTCCATTGACCATTTTTGAGGCCATTTAAATAAAATCCTGTAATTCTTATGGTTCCATTTGCATTCCACTCTTTGTATTCTCCATTTGGAACGCCTTCTTTGAAGGATTTTCTAACTTTTGGCTTTCCTGATTGGTATTGAGTTTCAATAACTCCATTCCCATTTGTAATGAGTTTTTCACCATTCTTTGTGATGTATTCGATTATGTATTCAGTGGTATCATTTATTTTGTGGTTAGTCGTTTGGAAAGGGGTTCCATTTTTATAAAAATAATTCCATTCACCAATTTTATTAGATTCAAATTCAGCTAATTTTATTTTCCAATCCATGAAATTTGCTGAATCATTTAAAAAAGTTTTTGGTAGACCACTATACTCTCCTGATTCAGCTAGATTGCCATTTTTATAATATGCTTTAAAAACAGAATCTGGCAATCCAAGAAAAAAGAAAGCTTGGATTTTTATTTTTCCGTTTTCATGGAAAAATACAGATTGCCCATGCTTTAATCCCATGTAATAACGAGTTACTTCTTCTAGATTCCCTTGCTTATTGTAAAATTTCCATTCTCCCACTCGCTGACCTATTACTGAGAATCCCATTTTATTATAATGCCCAGAACTTCTTATTACGACACTGTCTTTATCCCAAAAGGTGACCTCTTCTTTAATTTTAAGAAGACCTTTTTCTCTTTGCCAATCATCTTGAGCAAATGAAGAATTTAAAATGAAGATGATAAAAAGTATAAAAAGCTTTTTGTAAATATGAAATGGAGTCATCTTAATGAGATATATGATTTATAATTTAGTTTTTAAATATAGAACTTAGTTAATTCAATTAGGTTACAATAAATTATTGTTTAAGGTATTTAAACTCTACCCAACCCTCTTTTTTTGCATTGTCATTAAAGTCTTGATTAAATCTCCAATAGTTAATATACTGCAGGGCAACATTTCTCAAGCAATCATTTTGTGTAGTTGTTTTACTTTCATCAATATCGTATTGAACAACTCTACCTTTTTGATTAACTTTTATTTTTAACCTAACTACACCCTCTTCTTTACACTTATATGATGGTATTTTTTGATCTAATGATGTCCTGTTTGGTAATGAGTAACTAGCAGTAGCAACAATGTTACTCCCAAAATCAGCATTTTTGTTCTCTAAACTTTCTTCATTAATCAGGTTGGGGTTAATTGATTTTTCTTGTTCTAAAAGTTCAGGATTATCAAGGCTGACATTGTCAAACTCATTAGATTCTAATGTTTTTAATTCTTCTAAAACTTCTCGATCTGCTTTTTCTTGGTCAAAAGAGCTTGTATACTGTGTTTCTTTTAGGTTATTGTTTACACTAACGTTTTTTAATTCTTCAGAAGGAGAATTCTCATCTAATAAGCTTTCTAGTTCAATAATTGGAGAGTCATCAATATAGTCAAGCACTGCAACTACTTTTTCTTTTGGATCAATAACTGTGAAGGACATGTTTTCTAGATTAAACCAGACAAACAACAGCATATGAACAGCTAGTGTTCCTATAATTCCATTATTATGTTTTACTATAGTATCAACAATACCCATTGATTAAAATAATAAGCAGTTAGTAAAGTTTAATAGGCGACTTTAAAAATTAAGCTGCCCTGCTTTCATTTGTTTATACTTAACGGAAAGATAACCTAAAACGTTTCTGAAATGTGTAAAAGCTTTTTCAGTGTCTTCCGAAATAGAATCGCCTTTAAGCTTTAAAATTAGTTTTCCATATAAAGCATTAAAACATAGATGAATGTCACTTACCTCCTCTTCTTGTGAGTGTTTTCTGAAATCTTCAAGATATGGTAAAGCATTTTTGTATATGTCACTGTATTTGCCATCTTGCATTAAATTGATAAGCGTATTGTGTAAATAATTAATTTCTCCAAGTATTTCAATAATACTGTTACAGTGTCCTTTTTGTGTTTTCCCTTGAATTCTTAATTCTTTAATTAACTGAAGATACCAGTTTTTTACTGCTTGAATATCCTCATCAGATTTTGCAATTTGAGGAATTACATTTGCTTCAATTGAATCAATATTTAAATCAAATCCCCTTACTAAATCTTCTGTTTGCCACATGTATAAAACATATTCAGCAATGTTGTTTTCTTTAATCTGTTCTGCTAAAAGCATTATTTGTTGGATTTGTATTCATTATTGAGCATAATGATAACTTCATTTGTGATGTCTAAATTAGGGTTGGCGTACAACATCTCTCCTCCTAATCTATAACTTAAGACGTAGTCATAGCCCAATTGTTTTCCGATTTTTTGCATGTAAACATTTGTCTGAGTAACATAATCTGTTGTTAATTGTAATTCTTCGCTTGATAATTTCTGATTTAAAGATTGTTCTAGCTGCATTATTTCATTTTCTAAAAGACCTATTTTTTGAGCTTTTTCTTCTGCTTCAGATTGCCCCATTATTTTAGCAGACTGCTGATAGTCATCTACCATTCTTTGATATTCATTGTATTTATTTTTCACTTGATTCTTTGCAGAACTTTGCTTTTTAAGTAATGATTTCTGAACATCTTTAGCAAACAAATAATGAGTCGAAACTGTGTCACTGTTTACAAAAGCAATTTTAAGATTTGTGAAGTCTTCTTCTGAAATGTTTTTATTAATAGTGGGTACTAAATATTCATTAGCAACATTAGAAATTGTAGTGTCATTCGAAGAACTTATTTCATTAATATTTGGAGAGTCATTTGAAGTGCTAAACTGAAGATAAAACAAGATTGCAACAGCAATGATTAAGATTAAATTAATAATGGTTGAATTTTTATTACTCATGGTTCTATTTTATTGATATTTATAAAGCTGTCTTTAAAGTCTTTGCTCATTTCTACAAACCGTAGATAAACTTTGTCAAGAAATATTGTAGTTAACATTTTTTTCACATCATCCATCCCTGTTACATCAGCTTGTTTAATTCTGTAAATCTGTTCAAATTGGTTCAATACTATTTTAATTAGATAAGTGTTCTCTCTTAAGAAAATACTTATGTCTAAAACTGGATGTGAAACTTTTGTTGTGGTTTTCATTTCTTAAAATTCATGCAAATTTATAAGAAACAATGTGTAATACAATAGAAGATGTGCTTATTATACAGTAGCTGTTAAGTATGGATTATATTCAATGAAATGAAATGGGATATTAACCATAAAAGCAAAGTCTTGACCTACCTCAAACATTTCATCTTCATCTTCAACATAGTACCAGTTTACAACAACAGACCTATTTTTTTTAATTAGCTCATTAAGTTTGTAAAAAATAAATAAAATCCTTTTAGAAGAAGATACATTGAAGTAGTGAAGCTTTAAATTTAATGTAGTTTTAACAGTTGTGTTTTTAGTGTATTCTTCAAGCCAGGTTAGAATTGGATCGAAAAATTCCTCAGCGTTATCTGGAATTGCATTCCCTTCAATTGTAAGCTCACCATTTTCATGATTTAGAGTGACAAGCGGAGTTGTCTCAGTAGCCTTACAATTGAATACGTTCATATTACACTAACTAGTTATGCTAATTTTGCGATAATTCTTTTAGGTTATTTTTATATTCTGCAAAGAAATAAATTTTAACGACTAAACCTATTTTTGTTTCGATTAAATATTAAATACTGAATTGAGTTTTAAACTTTACGGCTTGTCGTCTAGAAATTTCTATTTCTTGATTGTTCAAAAGAGTTATTTTCAACCCTCCATTAAACCAATTTTCCACATGCTTAATGCAATGTAAATTAATTATAAACTTTCTATTAGCTCTAAAAAAAGAGGTGTTGCTTAATCGGTTCTCTAAATTGTTTAATGACATTAAAATAAGTGGTTTAAAGTCTTTAAATATTATTCTAACATAATTCCCTTCACTTTCAAAAAGAACAATTTCTTTCATCTGAATAAACCAACATTTTTCTCCATCTTTTATGAAAACTTGATCCTCTAGTGTGAGTTTTTTTTTATTGGAAATTAGCTTATTGAGTTCTTTTTTTTCTTGAAATAGATTTTTTATTGTTTCGCTTAGCCGATCAGCTAATACCGGTTTAGTTAAATAATCAAATGCATTTACATCAAAAGCTGTTAAAGCATGATCTTGATAAGCCGTTACGAAAATCACTTGTGGTGATTCCTCAATTTCATTTAGTAAATCAAATCCAGTTTTTTCAGGCATTTCAACATCAAGGAATAACAGATCTGGTTGCAATTCAGTAATTTTTTCTTTAGCATCCTCTGCATTTTCGCATTCTCCAATAATTTCAATTTCTGGATGATTTTTCAGCAAATTGATTAATTCTTTTCTTGCCAATCTTTCATCATCAATAATAAGTGCTTTCATTTTAACTATTTTAAATAGTGAAGTTTAATTTCAGTATGAACTTTATTGTTTTCATTTTTAATTACTAACGTACTTTTATTTGAATATAATAATTCTATTCTTTTCTTAGAATTATTTAAACCAGTTCCATTAGAGTTTTTAATTTGAGGTTTATATGTCCCATCATTAATTATTTCAATAATTAAAAATTCATTTTTAAGAAAGCTCGAAATGCATATTTCACCTCCATTTTTTAATTTGCTTATACCATGTTTAATACCATTTTCTGCTAAAGTTTGAATAAGCATTGGTGGAACAAGATAAGAAAGCGATTCTTCTGAAATATTAAGATTGATTTTTAGTCTACTTTCAAATCTAATTTTTTCTAAACTTAAATAGTCTTCAACTAATTTCATTTCATCTTTTAGCGATATTAAGTTGAGTTTTTTTGTGTTTAAAGATGCACGTAATAAATTGCTCAACTCATTTATAGATTTTTTCGCAATTGATGGATTTTCGTCAATAAGAGCTCTAATGTTATTTAGCGAGTTAAACATAAAATGAGGGTTCATTTGACTCTTTAAACTACTTAACTCAGCTTTTTGTTTGGCAGCTTCAAGTTGTAGAGTTGATAACTCTTGGTTCCTAGAACGTTCAATAAAGTGAAATGTGAAATATAGTATTGACCATATGAAAATAGTTATAAATTGACCTGTAAGGTTTTGAATAATCTTAATTAAGGATATTATTTTAGCTAAAGCGATGTCATCAATTAAGCAAGAGATTAGTTGTGTTAGAATTAGTAAAGTGAAGCCAATAACAATAGAGCCAATAATAATCCTCGGTATTATTTGAATAACCTTTAAGTTTAACCACTGATGCTTTAGAATATGCACTCTATATAAGTGAGTTGTCCCTATACCTAAAAGCATTATTATTAAACCATTAGAAATAGTTTTAGTAATGAAAATTTGACTGTTCTGAAAGTCGTTTATTAACCCTATGAAAATAATGAATCCCCAGCCTAGGATTTGAAATAACCAATACAATAAATTTTTTCTTGACATGGTTAATTAGGTTTGAAATCTTTTAGGTAATATGGCTCGAAATAGGCAACGTTTTCAAATGTTTTTTTTCTAAATTTTGAAAAAGATTGTGGAATTTGATATTCTGCAGAGCAACTAATTTTTTCGTGGATTTCTAAATTTACAGCATTAAAATTAGCTTTGATTTTATTAGAGCCATCACCTAAAATGTGCAGCTTATTAAATTGACTTAATGAGTCAAAAAAAGATTGATCAATAACTTTGGCGTCAATTTGGAAATGATGTTCTCCCAAGAAGTTATAAGCAGCCGTATAAACCTCCATTCTTCTAGCATCAATCATTGGAATAACTAATTCATTTTTAGAAATATCCCCTTTTATTTTCTTGTATCCAAAATAAAGAGATGTTAGAGAATCTACTGCTATTAAAGGAATTTTTAATGAGTAGCACAACCCTTTAGCTGTTGAAACACCAATTCTTAAACCAGTAAAGGAGCCCGGTCCTTTGTCAATAGAGATAGCGTCAAGATCTTTTAAATTATAATTAGTATCATTCATCAGCTGTTCAATAAGAATAGTTAGTCTTTCAGCATGAATGTATTTTTCTGAATATTCCTCAACAATATGAATTAGCTGGCCTTCTTTAGAGAGGCAAGCAGAACATACCTTTGTGGCAGTTTCTATGTGTAATAATAAACTCAATTTAGTGATGTTATTGTAATTTCAACTCTTCTGTTTTCGCTGCTTTGAACACTAGATGTTGGATTTATATAAACAGGGTTTTTATTGCCATATCCTTTAAATTCCATTCTACTTTTAAGCACCCCTAATTCAATCAACTCTTTATAAACTGATTTAGCTCTTTTTCTAGATAATGATTTGTAAGTGTGTCTATTTCTTCCTAATCCATTAACATGACCGCCAATTTCAATTTTGATGTTTTCGTTAGCAATTAAAAAAGAATAAAGTTTAGCTAACTCAGAAAAACTATCTTCAAGAATAGTTGGTTTGTTAGATGCGAATTTAATGTTCTTAAACTTTAAAACCGCACCAACCTTAAGTTCTTTAAGTTTGAAAATTAAATTGGTGTCTTTTAAGATGGTACTGTAATATGTGAAATCTTGTGGTTCAAAGCCCGAAGCAGTAACATTAAAAGAATATTTTTCTGGAATAGTATTGGAAATAAAAACTAAAGAGTCTCTTTTGAAAAAAAATAAAGAATCTTCATTTTCTATACCATTTAATTTTATGCCTTTAAATTCTACATGTTTATTGTTTTGGTTTACGAATGCAACTTTAATTTTTGGTTGCAATATTTGTTCTTCTTTAATTTTTGGAATTATTGAAGGGGGAGCAATTTGTTTTGGCATTATACTAGTATCAATAAATACAGTTTCAGAAAAAAGATTAAAATAAGCATCTGATCCGTATGGGCTATCTATTATTAAATAAAATTCTTCCCCTCTATTTACCTTAAGTGTTGATGAAAAATAAGGTTCATAACCAGCTTTCGCAAAAGCATTTTCATGCCCTTTTTTCATTCCTGTTATACTTCCTGTTTTTTGATGTTTTCTAGCAAGATTAGATCGAATTGGAAGAGGTTGATTCTCTTTAATATAATTGCAGAAATTTGGGCGATCAATTTTATATAACATAAAATCAAAATCATCGTTTCCCCTTTTTGGTGTTAATTCAAATTCAAATTCTGTTGAATCTCTAAAATACAAGTAAATCCAAAGTGTATTGTGCTCTTGCGTAAAGAAATAATCGTTGTAAATATCATGCCCAAATATTTCTTGTTCCTTACCAAATCCTTTAGGAACAGAAATATCACCTTCTTTTTTAGAGTCATAAACTAAAGCATCGATACAGTCAGAGTGTTGAGATAAAGCAATAAAAGGCATTAATAGATAAATAAAAGATAGTATATGACCTTTAAACATTTGAATCGAATGATTTTTTGCGAAGTTCAAAGTTTTGACCTAAATATACTTTTTTCACCTGTTCATCTTTAGCTAAAGTTTCTGCTGTTCCAGACTTTAAAATAGACCCTTCAAAAAGTAAATATGCTCTGTCAACAATAGATAATGTTTCTTGAACATTGTGATCGGTAATTAAAACTCCTATTCCTTTGTTTTTTAATTTAAGAACTATTCTTTGAATGTCTTCAACAGCTATAGGGTCTACCCCTGCAAATGGTTCATCTAATAGAATAAAAGAGGGACTTATAGCTAGCGTTCTAGCAATTTCTGTTCTTCTTTTCTCTCCACCAGAAAGCTTAATCCCTAAGTTTTTTCTTACATGACCTAACCCAAACTCTTCAATTAACTCTTCTAATCTGTTTTCTTGTTCGCTTTTAGACAGTGAAGTCATTTGTAAAATAGCTAGAATGTTGTCCTCTACGCTTAACTTTCTAAATACAGAAACCTCTTGAGGTAAATATCCAATGCCCATTTTAGATCGTTTATACATTGGAGTTTTAGTGATGTTCGTGTTTTCTAAATATACACTCCCATTATCTGGTTTAACAAGCCCTACCATCATGTAAAATGAAGTAGTTTTACCCGCTCCATTTGGGCCTAATAGCCCAACTATTTCACCTTTTTCAACAGTGATAGAAACGTCTTTTACAACAGTTCTGTTTTTGTATGATTTGGATATTTTTTCTGTTCTTAAAATCATTAGAAGTCAAATTGTAATTTAGCCCTTATTCCAAATGGAGCAACTTTAATACCCTCAAAATCATTGTTAAGATACGAAAGTCGCCAAATAACATCAATTCTCAAAAATTTAAAAATATTTTCAATTCCTAATGAAGATTCTAAGTAAGGTTTTTTTTCAAGCGATTTAGAAAATTCAGGTAGTTCTAGTGTAGAAAAAGTGTTGTTTGACAATCTTCCCCAAACACCCTGTAGAGCAACTACCTCTCGCCATTTTAATTTTTTCAAAAAAGGTATTTTATTTAAAACTAAGCCATCAAAATGATTTTCAATTTTAGCAGAAATAAATTCATCGCTAATAAATTCTCCGATGTTCATCATGTTAAATGCTTCATCATTGTATGACCATGTTTCATTTCCAGGATGCACTTCTAAAAGAGGATAAGGAACATCTCCAAATATTTTCCCCAATGAAAATTGGTAGTTAAATTTTCCTAAAATCCCAAGTGGAACTTTATGCTTAAATGAAAATTTTAATCTATGAAATTCATATTGACTTCCTAATAAATTTGGAATTCCATAGCCATAATTAAATTCTAAGATTGGAAATTTAGTTCCTAAGCTAACTCGATCAAATTCACCAGAAATATATTTTTCATTGTAAGCAAATCTTGTTTGAAGTGTTATCTCGGAGGAGTTAATTCTGTCTATATTTGTTTCTATTCCTGCTGGATTAATATTTGTGAAATTTATTATTCCAATAGGTTGTAAAATGGAATTTCTAAATAATATGTTACTTGAGAATCCGTGAAACCACTCTCTATTATAAGATATTCTTGTTTCTGTGTTGAAAATAAATTTATTAAATGGGTTTCTTCTAAATAATGAAGAAACAACACCTGTATTATTATATGCATTTGAACTAATTCCTATTTGTTCTACATCTTTTTTATAAACAATTTGGACAAGTCTTCTTGGCTTTTTAGTTATAAAGAAACGCGAAGAGCCACCGTATTTAAAAGTATTATCACTAAGGCCATAAGCTCCAAAAGCGGATAATTCAACGCGAGTGCTAAAATTATTACTTGTTCTTATTGTACCTCTAAAACGATGTCCTTCTACTTCATTAAAAGAATATAAAGAAGTGTATTCTCCAACTTCAAATTTCCCAAAAATTTTATATCCAGTTGCCAATAAGTAAATAACATCTGCATAGGTTCGCATGACAGGAAGTTTTTGTAAAGTATCAATCATTTTATATACTTCTTGTTGTTGATTGGTTAATGTGTCATGCCTGTTTTTCCCCCAGTATTTTTCATCTCTATTGCTTGCTGAATCAGCAATAAAAATGTTTTCAGCCCCAGCATAGAAAGGCTCTTCTTTTAGCTGATTGATTAAAAAATTATTGTAAGAAGTGGTTTTTCGACCGTAAAAGCCAAGTGCTTTTTTTGTCCACTGAAAATCAATGAAAAGTTCATCTTTGGTAAGCATCCACACCTCTTTTTCTACCTGATTAAATGTTTGAGTTACTTTTAAATTGTTTACAAAATTGATGTTTGCTTCTTTTGATATTGTACTACTTACTTTTTTAATTGCATATGTTGTATCGTGAACCCAAAGAGTTCCGTCAAAAGTTAGTTCTCCCTTTCTTTTAGGAACAAAATCCAATTGATAACACCAATAACCATCTACATTTAAGCTGTCAATTAAATAATATTTATAGTAGGACATGCATTGTTTTGAAATAGGGCTAATGAAGTTTTTCCTAAAGATTGTTAGGTAGTTATCATATATGTTTACCTGCTGATACATGTCTCCTGTAAATTGAGAAATGCTTTCATTATCTACACCAGAAACATTTGATGCTTTAATTATCTCTTTATGTGTTTTAGGTGATTTTCTGAAATAATAATCTGATAAAGATTCAGTTACAAATAAGGGTAAAAATTCTTTTCCACCAGCTGTATCAACATTGTCAAAAATAAAATTGAATTTTTTAAATGCTTTAGTCGATTTAAAGTCCTCAGTTAAATTATTAATGTCAAATTGAATTTTATTGTAAACCTCATATTGGTATGCGTCTAGCTTTTCTCTGTTATTTATTTTTTTATTCTTAATTACATTATTAATAATTGCATGAGCAGGATTTATATTACTTGAAATAATCGTTATTTCTTCTAAATCAGTAAATGATTCATTTAGTAAAATTTCCAAATGTTGTGAATGGTCTTTATTTACAGGAATTTTTAATTTTTTATATCCAATAAATGAGATTACTAATGAGTCTGTTGCGTAAAAAGTTTCAATGACAAATTCTCCTTGGATATTAGTTGTTACACCAACTTTTGTGCTGTTGAAAAACACATTTACAAATGGAAGCGGCTCATTTGTGACACTATCTTTTACAATTCCTGTTACTTTAGTTTTTTGACTAATTGCAACTAGGTTTGTTAAAATTATTCCAAGAAAAAGTATATGTCTTATTTTTGACAAAATTTTAAATTAGTTTAATTTCTCTCTTTTCTTCTCAACTAATTTTGCAACTCCTATACCTACTTCATATAGAATTAATATTGGAATTGAAACTAGTACTTGGCTTATTACATCAGGTGGAGTGATTATTGCCGATAGAAGCAAAATTCCAACCAATGCGTGTTTTCTGAATTTTTTTAACATTTTAGATGAAACAATCCCCAATTTTGATAAAATAAAAACTACTATAGGTAGTTCAAAGAATAATCCGCTAAAAAAGGTTGAAGTTGTTATCATAGACATGTAAGAGCTAATAGTGAAATTATTTTGAATTTCTGAGCTTAACTTATAACCTCCAAAAAACTGAACACAAAGAGGGCTTATTAGATAATACCCAAATAGAACACCAAGAAAGAATAAAATTGAAGCAAAAAATACAACACCTCTTGTTACAGTAACTTCATTTTCCTTTAATCCAGGTTTTAAAAAACTCCAGAACTGATGAAAAATAAAAGGGAAAACTAAAACTATCCCCCCTACTATTGCAAAATACATATTGGTTGAAAATTGCTTAGTCATTTCAATTGATTGAATTTGTATGGGAATATCTTTAGCGCATAGAAAGCCCTCAAGGTTCAGTAAACTAGATAATTTGCAGAAAAACTGATAAGTGGGGAAATTGTTTTTGGACATGGCTAAATAAACATGCTCAATTACTGGGTTTGTAAAATAAAAAAGAATAATAGCCATTATTAAAATAGCTATTGCTGATTTTACGAGCCTCCACCTTAGTTCTTCAAGGTGCCCTAGAAATGACATTTCTTTTTTAGCGTTTTTATTTTCCATTTGCTCTACAAAACTAATAGATATTCCATTTGTTTTTATCTTTTGTCGAGAACTAATGAAAGATGCTAAATTTGAATAATGTTTCTTCAAATAATTAAATATTTATCTTTTTATTTTTCTGCTAAGACAAAATATGGTATTCATTCGCCATTTGTATTTGCTTTTATTGAGGAGATTCTTGAAAATGAATCAAATTATTATTCGTTTCTTGCTATTGAGCATATAAGAAAAAAAATAGAAAAAAACTCATCAGAAATTATAGTAAACGATTTAGGAGCTGGAAGTAAAAAAATCAAAACTGCAAAAAGAAAAATTTCAACTATTGCTAAAACAAGCTTACAAGAAAAAAAAATGGCTCAAATCTTGTTTAAAATGATAAATTATTATCAACTAAGCGATAATGTAGTTGAGTTAGGAACCTCTTTAGGGATAACCACTGCATATTTAGCTAACGCAAAAAAAAGTAATAAAATTTACACAATTGAAGGATCTACTGAAATTGCAAATGTTGCAAACTCAGTGTTTAAAAAATTAGGATTAAAAAATATAGAACTAATAATAGGTGACTTTAATACGAACTTAAAGAACCTAATTTTAGATAGTAAATTAGGTTTAATATACATTGATGGAAATCATACTAAAAGTGCTACCATTAGTTATTTTAATTGGGCTTTAGAGAATGCGAATGAGAATACTATAATTGTTATAGATGATATATATTGGTCTAAAGAAATGGAAGAATCTTGGGATTATGTCAAAAAATTAAATGAAGTAACTATGACAATAGATTTATTTAAAATGGGAATAGTATTTTTACATTCAGTAAAAGTTAAAGAGCATTTTAAATTGAAAAAATCAATTTTTTAGTACTCAATCATGTATGTGTAGATAATAAATCCAACACACGTAAAGAACAATGCTACTGAAAATACAAACCAACTTATGGCTTTTGTGTTCATGTTTTTGAATTTAGGGTTAGTGCTAAAGTAGTAATTATGTTTTTGTCGATTAAAAACATGTGTTAGTCGACTCAATATAAGTGTTAACAGCATTAAAATCAATGATGAATGATTTCGCTTCTAGCAACAATTAAGTATTGGTTTTTTAAGGCACACTCCAATGTTTAAAATTCTTTTATTATTAATGTAATTCCAAAGCGAGAAGAATATATTATTGTCATAAATACGCTTAATATGAAAAACATACCCATCTGCTCTTTATTTTTTCTATTAATTACTCTTCATGGTTGTAAAGAAAATAAATCAACCAATCAAAATGGTAATTCATTTGTTGAGACTAAAGTTCAGGAAAAAGAAATTATAGATACAAGTACAATTTATGGATATACAATTAATAATTATTTTATAGATAGCAATCAAGTTGAACCTAATCAGGGATTAAGTCATTTGTTGCCAAAATATGGTGTTTCACAAAAGGTAATTTTCAATATTGCTACCAACTTTAATGAAATATTTGATTTTAAAAAAATAAAGCCAGATAAAAAATATTTCATGATTCAAGAAAGAGACAGTGTGAAAACACCTGTTTGTTTTGTTTACGAATTAAATGCGATTGAATATGTTACTATAAATTTAAAAGATTCAATTAAAGTTAACAGATATAAACGAAAAATAACCACTACTATTAAACAATCTGGAGGTGTTATTGAATCTAGTTTGTGGAATGCATTTATCAAAAATGAATTAAGCCCCGCACTTGTAATGGAGGTTGCAAAATTGTATGCCTGGACTATTGATTTTTTTGGTATTCAAAAAGGAGATTCTTTCAAAGTTATTTACGAGGCTAAATATGTAAACCATCAATTTATCGGAATTGGTGAAATAAAAGCCTTTTTATTTAATCATAGGGGAAATGATTACTATTCATTTAGATATGAAAAAGATTCTACTGATGAATTTGGATATTTTAATGAAAAAGGTGAGAGTATGAAAAAAGCACTTTTGTCTGCACCTTTAGAATATAAAAGAATATCATCCAAGTTTTCTAACAGAAGACTTCATCCAATAACGAGAAAATACCGACCTCACCATGGCGTTGATTATGCTGCTCCTACAGGAACAGATGTGGTGGCAACTGGAGATGGAACAGTGATTTTTGCAGCTACTTCTGGGGGAGCCGGAAAAATGGTAAAGATTAAGCATTCAGTAGGAAAGATCTTAACTAAATACCTTCACCTTTCAAGGTATGGTAAAGGAATTAAAAAAGGAGTATTTGTAAAACAGGGTCAAAAAATAGGTGAAGTTGGCAATACTGGAATGAGTACAGGACCACATTTAGATTATAGAATATACATTAACGGGAAGGCTGTTGACCCTTTAGGCATTGACATACCTACTTTAGATCCAATAAGTTCAGAAAACATGAAACAATTTTTAAATGTAATTGACCCTCTTAAAATGCAGTTGGACTCAATATTGGTGCAATGAATAGTTTTGAAGAATATAGATTAGAGGCAATTAGAGATGCTAAGAGTAAATTAAAATCAAGAAAAAAAGTCGTCTCCAATCTTAGAAATAAAAAAGGAAAAGAATTAGATTCCATTATTAATGAAGGGCATGATCAAGCATTTAAAAAAATAGATTGTTTAGATTGTGCCAATTGTTGTAAAACAGTAGGGCCGTTGTTTACATCAAAAGACATTACAAGAATAAGTAAAAATTTTAAGCTATCCCCTGGAGACTTCACTGAAAAGTATTTAAGAATTGATGAAGACAATGACTATGTTTTAAAGACCTTGCCGTGCCCATTTCTCTCTTCAGATAATAATTGCAATATATATTCAATTCGCCCAAAAGCATGTAAAGATTACCCTTTAACAGATTTAAGAGATCAAAAAAAGCTACTTAAACTCCATCTTGAAAACACAAAACATTGCCCTGCAGTAAATGAGGTTTTTAATCACATTACTAATAAAGTTGGAGTTAAATAGCTTAAATTTATTAAGATGAAAAGAGCATTATTTTTATTAATTAGTTTTTTTTTTATTACTGAGTTCTGTTTGGGGCAAGAAAATGTGAATTGTGGAACAGAGGTTTCTGAATCCGACAAATACGTTATTCAACAATTTATAAGAGATTTAAAAGAAAATAATTATTCAAAAACACCCTTTGATTCTGTTGTCCCAATACAACTTCATATTGTTGGATATTCAAGTGGATCAAGTGCTATTGACTCAATTAGTGTTTTAAATGAATTAAATGATGTTAATTCTTATTATTTTGATGCTGGAATTCAATTTAAGCAGTGTGGAAATATAAATTATGTTAACAATAATGAGTATGCACTTTTTGAAAAAATTAATGATGAAACACTTTGTGATACTGCAGACCTTGAAAATGTTTTAAATATTTATTTTGTACCCAGACTTTATAAAATTTCCAATGGAGATACTGTTAATTTATGTGGCTATGCTTACTTGTCGGGAGTTACTAAAAATAGAATAATCATGAAAAACTCATGTGCAACTAACGGAAGTACACTGGCTCATGAAATTGGACATTATTTTTCATTATATCATACTCACTCATCTTCCTTTGGTGATGAACTAGTGAATGGTTCAAATTGTTCCACTGCTGGAGATTCGTTCTGCGACACTCCAGCTGACCCAACACTATCTACCTCCACAGTTACGAACAGTTGTGTTTATATCGGAAATGAACAAGATGTGAATGGCGATTTTTATAATCCAGATGTTACTAACTTCATGTCATATTCAAGGAAAAGTTGTAGAGATTTCTTTTCCGAGCAACAGTTGAGTCAGATGAATGCTTATTTGTTTGCCTACAGAAATTATCTTGTTTGCCCTTTAGACATAGACTCTTCATTTGTTAACGAAATGTTTGATTTTAGTATTTACCCTAATCCTGGCAATGAATTAATATATATTAATTCTAATCAAACATCAATAGGAATGTTGGATTTGAAGATTCACGATTTAGCAGGGAAATTAATTTTAGACATTTCAGTAAATAGCGCATTTGTATTATCCGTTGAAATGTATAATTATGGCATTTATTTTATCACCCTATCCAATGATGCTAATTTTGTAACAAAGAAATTTGTTAAAGCATTATAATTAATTGACACACAAGATTCTTCTCATATCAACGTTATATTCAGAGTTATACGTTAATAAGTCCTTTTGTTTGATTGAAAATTTAAAATCTCTTAAAAGTACATTGCAGGTAAATTAGATTTTTAATGTGGTTAAGAAGAACTAAATATATTTTAACAACACTTGGATTGTTGTCTTTTTTAATTTTCGCACTATTTATTGCAATTGCATTTGTTTATGAAAAGGAAATTAAAAAACAGGCGGTTTTAGAGCTCAACTCACATTTAAAATCTAAAGTTGAGGTTGAAGAAATTGAATTAACAGCCTTAGATCAATTCCCGAAAATATCTTTAAAGTTTAAAAACATCTTCATTAAAGATGTTGTTAGTAATAATCAGAATGATACACTTTTTTTCAGTGAGAAACTGTATTTAAATTTTGATTTTATTGATGTTTTAAGAGGAAATTATGAAGTAAAAAAAGTAGTTTTTGATAATTCTACAATTAACATTAAAGTCGATGCCTCTGGCAATGAAAATTATTTAATTTGGATAAATGATTCATCTAATAATAATGCGGTTAATTTTTCTTTAGAAGAAGTAGTTTTTAATGATTTAAGCTTTAAGTACTTTAATCAAATAAATAATCAAGATTATCACTTTAATTCTTCTAGCATAACACTAAATGGAGATTTTTTTAAATCTAATTTTTCTTTAGCGGTTAATGGTGATGTAGATGTGGTGAAATTTAGTTCAAATCATGTTACTTATTTAAAAAGTAAAAAAGCTAATCTAGATATAAATTTACAGGTTGACCTTTTGACAAAAAGTTATCAATTTTCTAATAGTCTGCTTTTTATAGAGGGTATGCCATTTAAAATAAATGGACATTATGTTGTGAATGAAACAGCAACTATTAATTTAAATATTATTGGAAATGAGATTCAAATTGGTCAAATTTTCAGAGTTTTTCCTATTAACACTTTAAAGGTGATTTCTACCTATAAAGCTAAAGGTGTTTTTGAGTTTGAAGCGTCTATTGTTGGAGAGTTATCTAACACAAAAAGTCCTTTTGTTTCTGCAAATTTCGCTATAAATGATGGGAGTGTTACTGAGATACAATCAGATACAGAGCTAGCTTCAATTTTTTTGTTAGGGAATTATTCTAGTAGAATTAAAAAAGAAAAAGAGCGGTTGGTGATTTCCAATTTTAGTGCTGTTATCGGAAGTGAAAAATGTAAAGGGAATATTGAGGTTAGTAACTTTAATCAACCCATGATTAACGGAGAATTCAGTGCTAATCTTCCCTTAAGTGAGATTTTAAAGTTTACAACCTTAAATTGGGGAGAAATTGAAGGTAGGCTTAACTCAAATCTTGAGTTTAATTTTAACTACAATAAAAATTTAGAGAATTACAATTTGAAAAAATTAGAAGGTAATTTTGTTTTAAATAATTTTTCGCTTATAAACCCTAATGAAAATATTTTTTTAAAAAATGTTAAAGGTGAGTTTTATACATCAGGGGAACAATTGTTAGGGAGTAAAATAAAAGGCGAATTAAACGATTCAAAATTAGTAAGTGAATTAAGTGTTGTGAATTTTAAAAAGCTACTCACTTTAGAAAATAGTATTCCTAAGATTCACGCTCAAGTTCATCTTGATCAGTTGTTGATTGATCCATTTTTATCAAATGAAAATAACAACGAAACCAATTTGTTTTCTATTCAAGATAGTGTTGATTTGAAAATTTCATTAAACGTTAAAAGGGTAATTTATAATTCTTTTAAAGCTAAAAATGTGAAAGGTCAATTAGATATTAATAATGGCAACTTGTATTTTAAAAATATTTCTTTAAATGGAAATAAGGGGAGGTATCAGCTTGAGTTGGCAATTTCTAAGCAAGATGAAAGTAATTACATCTTTTTCGTTCAAGGAAAAGCTCAAAACATTGCAATTTCAAATTTCTTTTTGGAGTTCGATAATTTTGGGCAACAATACTTAACTGGAAATCATTTAAAAGGTATATCTAATGTCGATTTAAAATTGACTTTACCTTTTAAAAATGATTTGTCATATTCTGTAAATGACATTAATGCGGTTGCTAATTTGGCAGTTAAAAATGGAGAGCTTATTAATCATGAATCTGTACTTGCAATTGATGATTTCCTTAATGAAAGTAAGCTAGCTAAAACATTTATTGATGTTGAAAAGCTTTCTAAAAGCTTAAAGCACATTTCGTTTTCGGATTTGAACAATTCAATTGAAATAATCAATGGTAAAATTAAAGTTCCAAAAATGGAAATAAGCTCTAATGTTCTTGATTTTAATTTATCAGGAGTTCATTTTTTTAACGATTCTATTGATTATAACATAGCTTTTAGATTAAAAGATTTGTTGAGTCGGAAAACCAAAAAAATAGAAGGTGTCGAAGTAAAAGACAATTCTGCTGGTAAAATGGTGTTTGTTAGAATGTACGGAACAACAGAAGATCCTATTTTTGAATTAGACAGGAAAAGTAAAAAAGAACAATTTCATGCAAAAAAGAAAGAAGAAAAACAAGAGCTAAAAGCTGTGCTTAAAGATGAATTTGGTGTCTTTTCTAAAGACTCAACTATTGAGAAAAAGAAAGCTAATGATACAACGATTTTTGAGCTTGAATGGGAAGAAGAAACAGAAGGAAACGATGAATCAAAAACGGAATTAAAAAAAGAGAAGCCAAAAAAAGAAAAAAAGCTAAATAAATGGCTTAAAAAACTTGGGATTGAAGAAGAAAAGGAAAAAGAAGTTATTTTCGAAATTGACCAATAAGTTTATTTAGAAGAGTTGTTCATCAGGCCTTCATTTTTGAATATTATCTCTCCATAATTGGCTTTTCTGAACGGTTTTTTTGTTCTTTTAGAGTAGCTTTTACAAATAATAACTCCCCCCCATTTTCCCCCATGATTATTAGTTATTAGTCCACCGTCAATAATGAGTTTTGCTTTTTTAGACAAATAAATATTTGCTCCTTCTGCCATTGAAACCATGTTTTTAACGATCAGCTTTCTTCCAGGTTTAATTATAATGTCTCCACTAACAAGAATAGATTTTTCCCAAGTGGTTTTTAAGCGTATTTTTATATTATTCGATGAATTATACTCTCCATTAGCCGTGGTTCTAATTATAGCAGTATCATTAGAATATTGCTGATGAATAAACCCAATTTGTTTAGGCGATAAATAGTTTCGACATTTATTATAACCCATAATATTATTACTAACGCTAATAGTGTCGCATGGAATAAACCCAAATTTATCTTTTGGGGGGAGATCATTAAATTGAGGAACATTAGTGTGTCTTAATCCAATGCAGTGGCCCAATTCATGAGCAGTTAATGATGCTGAAGCGTAATCACCATTTAAATCTAATTTAGAGAGATTGAGGAAATAAGGAGAGGGGCCACAACCAAATGCTGGTTGAGTTGAGGAAGCTCCAGTGTAAAATACATGAATTGAGTTTTTATCTGAATTAGCCAGCTTTTCCCAATTGTCTTTCCAACAGTTTTTATCAATTTTCCTGTAGTAAGTAATGTACCCGTCAATAATGTCATTATCTAGCTTTTCTTTTAAAATGATGTAGGTGTTATTTTCAATAGTGTAAAAAGAAGAGGTATGATAGACTCCATCATTCCCATTAGACCCACCAATTACTAAACTGTCTCCTCTTGATCTAAGTAACCCTTCCCATTTGCCAACAATTTTAATGGTGTTTTTATTTATGTCAATAGAATCAATTTTCCACGGTAAGTTTCCATTCATAGCCAAGCCTCTATAAATTCTATCCCATGCAACAGAATCGTGATGAACTATGATGGTGTCTAAACGGAATTTTATTCTTGAATCAGGGATGTAGTAGGTTTCACCATTTTCAGGCAGTAATGTTGGTTTTTTTAAATTTTTATATGAGTTGTTAACCCATAAATATTGTTGATTTATAAATTTTAAATCATTGGCTAGTATGTTTTGTGGATTTTCTTTTGTTCTATATACAATATGCAAAGTCGTTTTTAATGTTAAAATTGGATGTGTTTTTACAGATGAAAATTCTTCAGGGATATAATCTTTAATCAGATTAAAGTTTTGAGCCGTAAGTGAAATAGAGAAACAGAATGATAAAATAAGAGCAAAAAGTGAGCTGGAGATTTTAGTCATGGTGTAATTTTGCCTTTAAATTACAAACATATACCTTAAAAAAGGTATTGGAATGTTTTTAAAGTGCCTTAATTTTGCAAATAGTGAAAAAAAATCTAGACATAAATCTTGGTTGCTTAAATGAATGCAGTTTCTTATCTTTTGAAATAGAAATGAAGAAAAAGAAAAAATGTTGTAAAAAATACAAAAAGGACAAGCCTTGTAAAAAATGTCCTAAAAACCATTCATAATTTAGATTAAAAATTCAATTTCAATATTACCTTTTTTTTATTTTGCCCTTTCATTATTTGTTATAGTGGGAGGCTGGTTAGAAATTCCATTATTCATATATGTCTGTAAGCCATTATTGATGCCAGCTTTAGGACTTGTTTTGTTTTTTAATAAAAACAAAATCAAAAAAACTCGGTTCTATTTACTCATACTTGCTCTTTTATTCTCATTTTTCGGAGATGTATTTTTGATTTTTAACACTAATTTCTTTCTTCAAGGCCTTCTTTCTTTTTTAATTACACATCTTATTTATATTTTAATTTTTTACAAGAATGTAGAGCTTAAAATAAATTTCAAGTTCATTTTTGTTTTATTCGTATTCTTAGCTTATTACTTATTATTAATACAATTACTTTCTAGTTATTTAGATTTGCTTCTTTTTCCCGTTTGCGTTTATGGTGCTTCACTTGTTATTATGGGATTTGGAGCATTTTTAAGAATTCCAAAACAAGGTTACAGAAGTGTATTATTAGGAGCATTACTTTTTATTTTTTCAGATAGTATTTTAGCTGTAAATCATTTTATGTATGATTCAAATTTAAAATTAGCCCAAGTATTTGTTATCCTTTTATATGTGATGGCTCAATATTTTATAGTTAAAGGACTACTTGAAAAAAGAAGTGAGGTGTAAATTTTGTAGAAGTAATTTGGACTTTGTAAGAGAAAAATCTAATTTCGCACACCTAAAAAATATTTAATAATAACAAAATGGAATCAATGATTATTTATATGCCAATTGCTGCAGCCCTTGTTGGACTGTTATATATGTTGGTTAAGAAGTCTTGGGTAATGAAACAAGATGCAGGAGATGGAAAGATGAAAGAAATTTCAGACCATATCTATGAAGGAGCTTTAGCTTTCTTGAACGCAGAGTATCGTCTTTTAGCAATATTTGTTCTAGTAGTTAGTATTGCTCTAGCTATAGTATCTTACTTTGTGCCATCTACCCATTGGATGATTGTAGTATCGTTTGTTTTCGGAGCTCTATTTTCTGCATTTGCTGGAAATATGGGAATGAAAATAGCTACTAAAACAAATGTAAGAACTACACAAGCAGCAAAAACTAGCTTACCAAATGCATTGAAGGTTTCTTTCGGTGGTGGTACAGTTATGGGATTAGGTGTTGCTGGACTTGCTGTTTTAGGATTAACTGCATTTTTTATTCTTTTTTACAACATGTTCATGAATAGTGGAGATGCATTCTCTACAGATAAAATGACTGTAGTATTAGAAACATTGGCAGGCTTCTCTTTAGGCGCTGAATCAATTGCGTTGTTTGCAAGAGTTGGTGGAGGAATCTACACTAAAGCAGCTGATGTTGGAGCCGATTTAGTTGGTAAAGTTGAAGCTGGTATTCCAGAAGATGACCCACGTAATCCTGCTACTATTGCAGATAATGTTGGGGATAATGTTGGTGATGTTGCAGGAATGGGAGCAGATTTATTTGGCTCTTATGTTGCAACTGTACTAGCTGCTATGGTGCTTGGAAACTATGTCATTAGAGATAATGGTGCTATTGTTGATTCATTTAGTGGAATGGGTCCCATCTTATTGCCAATGGCAATTGCAGGTGTTGGAATTATCATTTCAATGATTGGATCAATGTTAGTGAAAATTAAATCGAATGACGCAAAAGAAAAGCAAGTAATGGGAGCATTAAATGTTGGAAACTGGGTTTCTATTGCATTAGTTGCGGTCTCTTGTTATGTGTTAGTTAATTGGATGTTGCCACCAACAATGAAAATGGAATTTTTTGGAGAAGGTCCTGATGGAACAGATTTAATTAAAAATATTTCTTCTTTACGTGTATTTGGCGCTACTATCATTGGATTGATAGTTGGTGCTGTTATTTCATCTGTAACTGAATACTACACAGGGTTAGGTAAAAAACCTATTTTAAAAATTGTTCAACAATCATCTACTGGAGCTGGAACTAACATTATTGCTGGTTTAGCTACGGGAATGATTTCTACTTTCCCAACAGTTCTTTTATTTGCTGGTGCAATCTGGGGATCATATGCATTAGCAGGATTCTATGGAGTTGCAATGGCTGCCTCTGCTATGATGGCTACAACAGCTATGCAGTTGGCAATTGACGCATTCGGACCAATTGCAGATAACGCAGGTGGTATTGCTGAGATGAGTGAGCAAGATCCAATTGTTAGAGAACGAACTGATATACTAGATTCAGTTGGTAATACTACTGCTGCAACTGGAAAAGGATTTGCTATTGCATCTGCTGCATTAACCTCTTTAGCTTTATTTGCAGCATATGTTACATTTACAGGGATTGAAGGTATTAATATCTTTAAAGCTCCAGTATTGGCAATGTTATTTGTTGGTGGAATGGTGCCGGTTGTATTTTCTGCTTTAGCTATGAATGCTGTTGGAAAGGCTGCAATGGAAATGGTACAAGAAGTTAGACGTCAGTTTAGAGATATTTCTGGAATTATGGAAGGTACTGGAAAACCAGAATACGATAAATGTGTTGATATTTCTACGAAAGCTTCATTAAAGCAAATGATGTTGCCAGGGTTGTTAACTATAGGTTTCCCATTAGTTATTGCTTTTGTTCCTCTAGCATTTGGAATGAATAATCTAATGGTTGCTGAAATGTTGGGTGGTTATATGGCTGGAGTTACCGTAAGTGGAGTTCTTTGGGCTATCTTTCAAAACAATGCTGGTGGTGCATGGGATAACGCTAAGAAATCATTTGAAGCTGGGGTTATGGTTGATGGTGAAATGACTTATAAAGGTTCTGAAGCTCATAAAGCTGCAGTAACTGGGGATACAGTAGGTGATCCATTTAAAGATACTTCAGGTCCATCGATGAACATTTTAATTAAATTAACTTGTCTAATTGGTTTAGTAATTGCTCCTATTTTGGGTGGAGATGGTCATGCTCATAATGATTCTGAAA
Organism: uncultured Flavobacteriales bacterium; assembly: GCA_943788115.1. Taxonomy (GTDB): domain Bacteria; phylum Bacteroidota; class Bacteroidia; order Flavobacteriales_D; family Parvicellaceae. The sequence goes on along the minus strand of CALSPA010000003.1, from coordinate 80,838 downwards.
CACAAACAGAAGTTAGTGTCACAGCTGATTCAAAAATAGATGATGGCAAAGAAGTTATCATGACAATTGATGTCAATGAAACTGATAGCTCTTCAAATAGCACAATTAATACTATTGTAGTTGAAAATGGAGATACAATTACAAATTCTTCAGAAACTATTGAAGGACAAGTAAGTGTTGATTCTGTAAAAGCTTCTATTTAAATATTTTCAACAATTAATGTTTTCTTAATCCGGCCTAAGTGCCGGATTTTTTATGTAGATACATTTATATATTTGCTTAATGAATATTGTTGTTGACATTGGAAATACAGCTGCTAAAATTGGTTTTTTTAAAGATGGTGATTTAGTAAAGAAAAATACTGTTTTAATTAATGAGCTTGAAAACTTTATAGTTAACTGCGATTTCAGTCAAGGAATTATATGTTCAGTTAAAACTTATGATAAAGTTCATTCGATTTTAAATAGAAACAAAGCAATTGTATTATTTAATAATGGTTTAAAGATTCCTGTTAAAAATAATTATACCACACCAGATACTCTCGGTTATGATCGATTAGCAAATGCTATTGGAGCTTTTACAATATCGCCTAATAGAAATAATTTAATTATTGATGCGGGTACTTGTTTGAAATTTGATCTGATAAATTCAGAAAACAACTATTTAGGGGGCTCAATTTCACCTGGTTTAAAAATGAGAGCAAAAGCATTACATACTTTTACAGACAAATTGCCGTTAGTTGAAGAGTTTAATTCTTCTAAACTAGTTGGAGACTCAACTTTATCATCTATTTTTTCGGGAATAGTAAACGGGTTATCATCTGAAATTAAAGAAATGATTAATAATTATAAAAATAATTATCCGGAATTACAGGTGTTTTTGACTGGTGGTGACTCCGAATTCATTTATCCAATGGTAGATCGCCAAAAAAGTAGCATATTTGCACACGATTATATAACCTTATTAGGTTTAAATAGAATTTTAAAAGAGAATGTATCGTAAGCTGGGAACATTATTGTCTGTTTTAACATTAGGTTTAGTTCTGTTTGGACAAGACTTAAACACATCACCTTATACAAGATTTGGTCTAGGAGAACTAACTCCTTTGTCTACCGCCCATTATTCTAGTATGGGAGGTATCGGTGTTTCTTTTTCTGACTTTTCATTCATAAATGTTTCGAATCCGGCTACATACTCAGCATATAAGAAAAACAACCCTCTATTTGACTTAGGAATTTCTGCTAAAATTTCTTCCTATAGATCTGAGGTTGATGGAAATGTGAATTCAAGCAGTGGTTCAAATTCTGCTTTAAACAACATGTTAATTGGGTTACCTATTTCAAAAAAAACAGGAATTACTTTAGGTATTATGCCTTTCTCTACTATTGGTTATAATATAACTTCTACAGAGCTTTTAGGAACAGACACTCTAAACTATAACTATGCTGGAGATGGAAGCGTTAATCGCATTCTATTAGGTGTTGGGCATGATTTTGTGAATAGAGGTGACACTACTCGATTTTCTTTAGGATTTAATAGTTCTTATTTATTTGGAACAATTGATAGAAACAATAGTGTAATTTTTCAAGAAAGCTCTTTCTATAACTCAAGAATTCAAAATAGAATGACTTTAAGTGGATTTTCTTTTGATGCAGGATTACATTATTTCCAAGAAATTAAAGGAAAAGCCGAAAACGACAAATGGTTTTGGCAATTTGGAGCGGCCCAAACTTTTGGATCTTCTGTTAATGCTAAAAGAGATTACTATGCTTATTCATTTACTTACAATTTCTCTGTTCAAGAAATTCCTAAAGACACCTTAGATTATTTCCAAGATGAAGATGGAACAGTTTCCTTCCCAGATAAGTTTTCTATTGGAGCTAATATTGGTAGAAACAAGCAAGATAAAAATGTTTGGTCTTTAGGTGTTCAGTATTCAATTTATAATTGGGATTTATATCAAGAAAATTTTGATGTTGTTGTGAATGATTACCAGTCTTTGGCCCAAATGACTCAGCTTTCGATTGGTGCAAGAATTACTCCCTCATTAGATTTCTCAAGTAAAAATAAAAACTCATTTCAGAAGTCTACTTACAGTCTAGGTTTTAATTATGGGAATTCATTTATTGTAATTAATGATCAACAACTAACTAACTATGGCATGAATTTTGGAATTTCAATGCCATTAATAAGTTCAAGATCATTATCTAGAATCAATTTAGGATTTGAATTTGGTAAACTAGGGACAATAGATAATGGATTAATTGAAGATAATTATTTGAAATGTTCTATAGGTTTTAGTTTAGCTCCAGATGCTAGGTATGATAGATGGTTTAAGAAAAGAAAATATGATTAATAAGATGAGTAAAATAATTTTAATAATATCCCTTTTAGTTTCAAGTTTCATTTCTGCTCAAGATTGTGCAGTTCAAAAACAGCCTAATTGGGGAAGTGATAGTGTAAGTTGCAGAACAAATGTTTCTCTGTATACTGAGTTCTTAAAGCAAAAAAATTGGAATGATGCTTCAAAATCTTGGTGGAAAGCTCAAGCTTATTGCCCACAGTATAAGACCAACTTGTACAAGAACGGTACATACATATATAGAAAAATAGCTTCTGAGAGAGCAAAAGCAAAAGATCCTAATTTAAGTGTTTATGTAGATTCACTTTTTACTATTTATGATTTATGGATTGAAAATTATGGGAATTGTGATGAGATAAAATTGAAATCGGCTGGAGATATAATGAAATTAATACCTAGTTTGAAATATGAACAATCGTATGCTCTATTTCATGAAGTGTATGCCTCAAACCCAGCTTCATTGTCTTACAGTAATGTTAAGTTATTCTTTTATTCAGCCATTTACATGTTTAATAATAAGAAAATAGACTGCGATGCGTTTTTAACTGATTTTGAACAAATGTCTGATTTATGTGACAACAACATTAAAGCAGGTTTAAAAGCTGAAAAGTTTACAGCTGTGCTTGGTTTCCTTGATCAAAGTATTGCTCCATGTGCATCTTGTGATAAACTAGAAGAAATTTATGCTAAGAAAGTAGCTGCATCTCCTGAAGATATGTCATTAACAAGAAAAGTTTTTGGTATGTTGAGCGCTAAAAAATGTACAGATTCAGATTTTTATTTGAGTTTATTAGATAAAGTTCTTAACGATCCAAATAACCCTCCTAATGATAAAGATTTAATTAACGCTGCTTTAGCTGATTACAAAAGAGGAGATTACACAAAATCTAAAGATCGTTTTCAAAGAGCATTAACAATTTCGAATGATGATGCAAACAAACAAAAGTGCTACACAATGCTTTATGATATTGCTTTGAAAAGAAAAAGTTATAAAGAAGCATATAAAATTACCAATTCAATTTCTGATAATTGTGTGGCAAATGAAAAGAAAGCAAGAGCTATTGCCGCTAGCGCAAATTCATGCGGAACATCTGCATTAGAGAGAAGTCTTGTTTACTGTTTAGCATTAAATTATGCTGAAAAGTCTTGTGGTAAAATAGGTTCTGCCACAGTAAATTCTTGGACTGGATCTTTACTTCCGAAAAAAGATTTAATTATGCTCGATGTTGTTAACGGTTCAGACCAGAAAGTTGAATGTTGGAATGCCACTGTTAAGCTTCGAACAAGAGATTAGTAATGCTTTCCTATTTAAGAATTTCCACACTTTTTATTATTAGTTTTTTAGCCTATGGTTGTTCTTCATCTGTAGAACAGATTAAAAACTTGTCGTCAGATTACTCATCTCCAGTCGAAGTAACAAATGGTGTTACTATGTACTATTCAGATATGGGGAATTCTAAAATGCGTTTAATTAGTCCCGAAGTTCACAGGTTTGATGATGAAAAAGAAATGACTTTAGAGTGTCCAACGGGAATGGAGCTTACTTTTTACGATTCTTTAGAAAATATTGAATCCGTTCTTATTGCTGATTATGGTAAACTTTATACAAAAGATCAATTCATGGTTGTAAAAGAAAACGTAGTCTTTTACAATAAAAATAGAGACACTTTATTTACAGACTTACTAAATATCTATTTTCAAAAGGATAGTATTTATACAAATAGGCCAGTTAAAGTTTCATCACAAAATGGTGTAATTTTAGGCAATGAATTAGTGGCAAATAGTAATTTTACTTTTTATCGATTATTAAATATTAAAAACAGTCATATTAATTATGAAGAATCAAAAATCATCGATTAATAACATAAGAAAATGGCAAAAGTTCATGGAAAAGGTATGGTTTTACGTGGCAATTTTAGCAACAGCATCTTCTTTAGTAATTGGCTTTGTTGACAAATGGGAAGGAGTATTGTCATATTTTCTATTATCTGGATTAGCATGGGGGGTTTTCTTGATAAAAAGGGGTCTTAGAATAAAATTAGATCAATCCGCTAACTAATTAAATAGATTTTATCTTTGTTTCACATGGATGTTGAAATGCTTTTACCTATTTCATTAATTATTATAATTGCGCTAATTTTTTCTGCTTTTTTCTCTGGTATGGAAATTGCTTTTATTTCAGCAAATCGATTAAAAATTGAGCTAGATAATAAAACAGGAGGTTATAAAGCTAAACTATTAGCTTACTTTGCTAAAAAACCAGAATGGTTTATTGGATCAATGTTATTGGGTAATAACATCTCGATGGTAGTTTATTCATGGTTTATGGGGTTTATTCTCAAACCATTTATTGAAGATTTATTTGTAAAGATAAGTTGGATGGATTCAGCAGCATTAGTACTTTTCGTTCAAACCTTAATTTCTACAATATTCATTTTAATTTTTGCAGAATTTCTTCCAAAAGCATTGTTCAGAATGAATCCAAACGGAACTCTTAGTTTTTTGGCAGTTCCGTTAATATTAATCTACAGCATTCTATGGTTGCCTACAATTATAGTCATTGGAATTGCAGAGGGATTGATGTTCTTTTTTATTAAGGATAAATTAGATAAAAACGATAAAGTTGCATTTGAAAAAATAGATTTAGATAATTATTTGGATGAGTTAACGAAAGAAATTGTTGATGTGAAAGAGCTTGAAAATGAAGTTAAAATTTTCCATAATGCTCTAGGATTTTCAGAAGTTATTGCACGTGATTGTATGATTCCTAGAAATGAAATCGTTGCATTTGAAATAGAGGAAAACATATCAGAATTAAAGAATAAATTTATCGAAACAGGGTTGTCTAAAATATTAATTTATAGAGACAATATTGATAATATTATCGGCTTTGTTCATTGTCTAGAGCTCTTTAAAAAACCTGATCATATTAAATCCATCCTTCTTCCAATTAGCATAATTCCTGAGAGTATTACTGCCAATAAAATTTTGGAAGAATTTATTAAAAAAAATAGAAGCATTGCAATTGTAGTTGATGAATTTGGAGGCACCTCAGGAATGGTAACTATGGAGGATGTAATTGAAGAAATCTTTGGAGAAATTGATGATGAACACGATCAGAAAGATGAAGATCATCGTCAAATTTCTGAGTTCGAATTTGAATTTTCTGGAAGAACTGAAATAGATTTCATCAATGAAAAGTACAGATTAGAAATTCCAGAAAAAGAAGAGTATGAAACCATTGGGGGGTTAATAATTCATTACAAGGAAACAATTCCAAAAAAAGGAGATTTAATTTCTATTGGAAAGTATAAAATTTTAATAAAAGAAGTTTCAGAAACTAGAATTGAATGGGTTACTTTCCTTGTTGTAAATTCTATTATCAAGTAATTTAATTGAAATAAGATTTAAAGTGTCTTTTAATGATAAATGCAGTTGGTAAATAAGATGATATAACTCCAATAAAAATTAAAATAAATAGAATAGCTAAAAGGTCCCATAACTCTACAACCACAGGCCAGTGATCAATTACAGAGTTTTCTAGTTTAATTATTTTGAACTTAGCTTGAACTAAACAAAGTAATGCTCCTATAGTCAAGCCTAAACCACCTCCCAGAATGTTAATATAAAATCCTTCTCTAAAAAATATTGATTTTATTAAATTCGGAGTAGCACCTAAAGAAATTAAAGTAGAAATATCCTTCTTTTTGTCTAATATCAGCATAGTAAGAGATGCAATGATGTTAAAGGTAGATAGAATGAATATAAATATTAAGATCATAAATACCATCCATTTCTCTGCCGCATTTGTTTTATAAATAAGCTCGTTTTTTTCGTATTGGGTCTCATAGTTGTACTTGTCACCTAAAACAGTTGCTAATTTGTTTTTAAATGAAAGTGGATCTATTCCTGAATTAAGCTCAATTTCAATTGAGTTAATTTCATTTTCATAGTTTAAAAGGTTTCGAGCAAAATTAATTGGAACAATTATGTACTTTTCATCAAATTCAGGGGTGATATTAAAAATACCAGTCACATTAATTTTTGCAGGTTTAAAGACACTTTTATTTGTTCTAGATATTTTTTCTTCTCTTAATAGCCCGTAAATAATTACTTCATTATTGAACCTGCTATCAGAAGAAACTTGAATTTGATTTTGTAAACCTACTCCTATAATTGAATTATGAGAGCTGTTTTTCCACAGGTTACAATTGCCTTCAATAATAGATGATTCTAGTTTGGAAATTTTTACATAAGGCTTTTCAACACCTTTCATAATTGCGGTGGTCCACTTTTCCCCATGTTTAATCATGGTTACTTCTTCAATAATTTTAGAATAGTTTTTTATTTCAGAATAAGAGTTAAGAGCATTAATAATGCTATCAGTTTCATAGAATGTTTTTCCGATTTTAGGAGAAATTACAATATCTGCCTCGTGTTTGCTGTAAATATTTTCGACAAGTTTTTCAATCCCATTAAACCCGCTTAGCACGATAATCATAGCTGTAGAGCTTACAAAAACCCCGATAATAGAAATCAAAGAGATTATGTTTATAATACTTTTAGACTTCTTAGAGAAAAGATATCGTTTGGCTATAAAGTTTGGAAAGTTCACAATGACTTCTAAAGTAGGTATTGTAATTTGAAATCTAATTTAAGATCTTAATTTTTTTTCCAAAAAGAAGTTTTATTGCGCCTTTAAGTTCCAATGTAGTTAGTTGACTTTGTAATTCGTGGCTATTCATAGACAATAAAGTCGATATTTCATCAGTATTGTAATTCGGATAGCTTATTATTTTATGCATTACTTTTTCTTCAGTTTTATTAAGGCCTTCTGGAATTGTAACAACTTGGTTAGTCACTGCTTTCTTTTTAAGTTCCATCAGCTTAATTATTTCAGATGATGAATTAATTAAGAGGGCTTCATTATTACTTATTAATTTGTTACACCCTTTAGAGTTTGCTGAATCGACCTTTCCTGGAATTGCAAAAACATCTTTGTTGTAAGAGTTCGCAATTCTTGCAGTAATTAAACTGCCTCCTCTTTCTTTCGATTCTACAACTAAAGTTGCGTCTGCTATTCCTGCAATAATTCTATTTCTTTTTGGGAAATTAAATTTTGTCGGAATTGTGCTGGGTTCAAATTCACTAATTAATTTGCCATTTTCTTTAATTAAGTTGAACATGTCTGAATGACACTTTGGGTATATGTGTTTGTGCCCATGACCTAAAATAGCATATGTAATTAAATTATTTTTTATTGCATTGTAATGGGCCGAATAATCTATACCTTTTGCTAGACCACTAACAATAGTTACATTGAAATTTTTTAAGTTGGCACATATTTCTTTTACTAATCTAAGTCCATAATCGGAGCAATCTCGTGTTCCAACAATTGAAATTAATGGAGAACTATTAAATGTGTTTTTCCCAGAATAAAAAATTAATTGTGGAGCATCATGGCATTCTTTTAATTGCTTTGGATAGCTCTTATCATAGTAAGAACAAATTTTAATGTTGTTTAACTCACACTCAAAAAAGATTTTTTCAGCATTTATCAGTTCTTTTTTAGCCAATTGAATTTTTCTATATATTTCTAAGCCCCTCTTTTCATATTTAGCACTAAATAATCTTAGTTTTCCCTCAAATAGCTGTTGAGGACCATTAAAATCCGAAATTAGTTTTCTGCAGTTATAAGGACCTAAGCCTTTGACCTTTAAAAGAGCAATTTGTTGTATTATATCCGTCATGTTTTTTCCTAAATAAATAAAATAGAAACATAATTTATTTACGCTTAGGCACGAGGGTTTGTTAAAATTATGTATATTCGCAATGATTTAAATAGAAAGAAAAAATAAGAGGGGACGAAAGTCCCCTCTTTTTGTGTCAATGATAAGTAAAAAGAAAGTAATAGAATTAGCACAGGAGCGAATAGATGAGCTTGATAATGGTTGTTATTTAGTTGATGTTTTAATTAGTCCAAAAAATTCAATTGTAGTTGAAATTGATGGAATTAAAAATAGCGTGTCTGTTAATGATTGTATTTCTGTAAGTAGAAACATTGAACACAATTTAGATAGAGAGGAAACTGACTTTGAATTAAAAGTGAGTTCTCCAGGTTTAGATCAGCCTTTTAAGGTGAAACAACAATATGAAAAAAATATAGGAAGATCGGTTAAGGTTGTCCTTAATTCTCACGGAAGTCAAGAAGGAGTATTGAAGAGTGTTTCTGAAAAGACAATTGTTTTAGAATGGGAAGAAAAAGAGCGTATTGAAGGAAGAAAAAAACAAGTATTGGTTTCCAAAACAAGTGAAATTGAATTTGAAGATATAAAAGAAACAAAAGTAGTAATTACATTTAAATAATAATTTAATATGAATGCAGTAGATTTAATAGAATCGTTTTCTGAATTTAAGGAAATGAAAAATATTGACAGAGGTACAATGATGAGAATTGTTGAAGACGTTTTTCGTTCTACTTTAAAGAGAAAATATGGGACTGATGAAAATGTTGATGTCATAGTTAACCCTGATAAAGGAGATTTGGAAATATGGCTAAATAGAGAAATTGTTCCAGATAATGAGGTTGAAGATGAAGCCATTCAGATTGCACTTTCTGAAGCATTAAAAATAGAACCAGATTTTGAGGTTGGTGAAGAGGTTTCTCAAGAAATAAAAGTGAAAGATTTTGGAAGAAGAAATATTCTTTCTTTAAAACAAAACCTTCAAGCTAGATTAATGGAACTTGAGAAAGACAATGTTTACAACAAATACAAAGAAAGAGTTGGAGATATTATTACTGGTGAGGTTTACCAAATATGGAAAAGAGAGATTTTAATTTTAGATGATGATGGAAATGAGTTAATCATGCCTAAGTCTGAACAAATCCCTTCTGATTATTTCAGGAAAGGGGATACTATTAGAGCTGTTGTTTCTAAAGTTGATTTAAGAAACAATAATCCAATTATTGTTCTTTCTAGAACAGCTCCTGAGTTTTTAGAAAGATTATTTGAATTAGAAGTTCCAGAAGTATTTGATGGTTTGATTACCATTAAAAAAATAGTTAGAGAACCAGGTGAAAGAGCAAAAGTAGCCGTAGAATCTTATGATGATAGAATCGATCCTGTTGGAGCTTGTGTAGGAATGAAAGGCTCAAGAATTCATGGTATTGTTAGAGAATTAAGAAATGAGAATATTGATGTTATTAACTGGACAGCTAATTCTCAATTACTTATACAAAGAGCTCTTAGTCCTGCAAAAATTACCAACATGGTAATTAAAGACGATTCTAGGGTTGAAGTGTTTTTAAAGCCAGATCAAGTTTCACTTGCTATTGGTAAAGGAGGGCATAACATCAAATTAGCTTCTAAGCTTACTGAATATGAAATTGATGTCTATAGAGAAGGTTCTGAAGATATTGATGATGTAGATTTAGATGAATTTGTTGATGAAATTGATGGTTGGATTTTAGATCAGCTAAAATCTATCGGATGTGATTCAGCGAGAAGTGTTCTTGAAATCTCTAAAACTGATTTAGTGAAAAGAACAGATTTGGAAACTGAAACTATTGATGAGGTATTAAAAATATTAAAATCGGAATTTGAGTAAAAATGAATTTTTTCATTTTTTCATTTAAAAATTAATAATGGCTGGAGTAAAAAGACTAAGCAAGGTTGCGAAAGAGTTAAATGTTGGTATTTCAACAATAGTTGATCACCTTAATTCTATTGGTGAAGATATTGGTTCTAATCCTAACACTAAAATTGGTGAGGATCTATATTTGATTCTTCTTAAAGAATTTCAAAGTGAAAAGTTTGAGAAAGAAAAAGCCAATGAGATTCAGATGGAGCGTGATGAAATGAAAGTCATCTCTATTAAAAGAGAACAAGAGGAGGCGAAGGAAGAGAAAAAGCCAGAAGTTGTTGAACCACCAAAGGTGATTAAAGCTTCGGCAGAGAAATTAACAGGACCATCAGTTTTAGGTAAAATTGATATTAATCCTGTGAAAAAGATTAAAAAAGAAGAGGTGAAAGAAGAACCTGTTCAGGAAGTTGAAAAACCCGTAGAAAAGAAAACAGAAGCTCCTGCAGAAAAGCTTGATAAAAAAGTCACACCCCCTGTTTCCGATAAGAATGAAGTTGTTACAATTAAAGCTGAAGCTAAGAAATTAACAGGACCAACAGTTTTAGGTAAAATAGAATTACCTAAGGAAAAAGTAAAGACTCCAGCTAAGAAGTCAGATGCGGATGATCCAAATAAGCGAAAGCGTAAAAGGATTAAGAAAGTAAATGTTGAAAAGGCAGGTAAGAAAGCTATTCAAGAGCATAGAACTTCAAAAAAGCACCAAAAGGCAGAAGTTTCTGAAGATGAAATTCAAAAAGAAATTAGAGACACACTAGCTAGACTTAGTAATAAAGGGAAGTCTAAGGGTTCAAAGAACAGAAGAGATAAAAGACAAGCTGTTTCTGAAAGAATTGAAGAAGAAAACATTAAAGCAGAACAAGATAAAAACACATTAAAGCTTACAGAATTTGTTACCGTTTCAGAGTTAGGTAACATGATGGATAAATCACCAAATGATGTTATCGGAACACTTATGTCAATTGGGATTTTTGCATCTATAAATCAACGTCTTGATGCTGAAACTTTGACTATGGTTGCTGAGGAATATGGTTTTGAGGTTGAGTTTGTTAGTTCAGATCTTACCGATTCTGTTATCGAAGATGAGCAAAACCCTGAAGAAATGATTGCTAGACCTCCAATCGTTACTGTTATGGGACATGTTGATCATGGAAAGACATCTTTATTAGATTACATAAGAAAAGCAGAGGTTACAGCAGGTGAAGCAGGTGGAATTACTCAGCATATTGGTGCTTATTCTGTTTCGCATGATGATAAACAAATTACATTTTTAGATACACCTGGTCACGAAGCTTTTACAGCTATGCGTGCTCGTGGAGCTCAGGTGACAGATGTCGCAATCATTATTATTGCAGCAGATGATCGTGTGATGCCTCAGACAAAAGAAGCAATTAATCACGCTCAAGCAGCTGGTGTCCCTATGGTTTTTGCATTAAATAAATGTGATAGGCCAAGTGCTAATCCAGACAAACTTAAAGAAGAATTGTCGGCAATGAATATTTTAGTTGAAGATTGGGGAGGTAAATATCAATGTCAAGAAATTTCTGCAAAATCTGGTGATGGTATTGAAGAGCTATTAGAAAAAGTTTTGCTTGAGGCAGAATTATTAGAGCTAAAAGCAGATCCAAAAGTTAAAGCTGTTGGAACAGTGATTGAAGCTTCTTTGGATAAAGGAAGAGGTTATGTTACAACATTACTTGTTCAATATGGAAATTTAAGAGTAGGAGACTCTCTTTTAGCAGGTAAAGAGTTTGGTAAAATTAAAGCCCTTCATGATGAATATGGTCGTGAAGTCAATGAAGCTGGTCCCTCAAAACCAGTTTCAGTTTTGGGAATGAATGGAGCTGCAAGTGCGGGAGATTCATTTAATGTAATGAAAGATGAAAGAGAGATTAAGCAAATCGCCTCTAAACGACAACAACTTCAAAGAGAACAAGGCTTAAGAACAACTAAACACATTACACTTGATGAGATTGGTCGTAGAATTGCCCTTGGTGATTTTCAAGAGCTTAACATCATTGTTAAGGGTGATGTTGATGGTTCAATTGAAGCGCTTTCAGATTCATTGTTAAAACTATCTCATGAGTCTATTCAAATAAATGTTATACACAAAGGAGTTGGTCAAATAACAGAGTCAGATATTCTTTTAGCATCAGCATCTGATGCAATTGTAATTGGATTTCAAGTAAGACCTTCTGCCGGAGCAAGAAAGATTGCAGAAAAAGAAGAAATTGACATTAGACTTTATTCTGTTATTTATAAGGCTATTGATGAGATTAAAGAAGCCATGGAAGGTATGCTTTCCCCAGATTTCAAAGAAGAAATAGTTGGTACTGCAGAAATAAGAGAAACTTTTAAAATAACTAAAGTGGGGACTATTGCTGGTTGTTATGTTACAGAAGGGAAAATAAACAGAAATAATAATGTTCGAATTATTCGTGATGGAATAGTTGTTTATACAGGCGCTTTAGGGTCTCTTAAAAGATTCAAAGACGATGTTAAGGAAGTTGCGAAAAATTATGAATGTGGATTGAACATTGATAAGTATAACGATATCAAAGTTGGAGATGTTGTAGAGGCGTTTGAAGAAGTTGAGGTAGCTAAAAAGCTTTAATCTTTTTTCTTTTTCTCATTAGCGGGTAAAAAGTATCTTAAATCTAAGGTTAAGTAATTGCCATTTAGAAAAATAGGATCAAAATTCACGCTATTATTATTCTCGTAATAATATTTCAGTCGAGTTGCTGTAATCTCATTAAATGGGGTGTTCAATGAAGCTCCTAAATAGAAATAACCTTTTTCTTTAGTTCTGTATTCTAAGCCTAGATTTGAGTGGAACGAAAAGTTCACCCATCTCGCCCTTTCAGAGTAATGATCAATGAAAAAGTTCTCTCCTTTACTTGCAACATCAGATGCGTAAAAGTTTATTCCAAGCCCAACTGAAGCATTCATATATAATTGCTTGTCTAATCTTATATAGATTAATCCTTGAACAGGTATTTCATAGCTAACAAACCCAAAGTCAGCATTATCTTGAGAATTTTCAAAATTAGAACTTCCTATTAAATTGTAATTCCTTTCTGTATAATTTATTCCGGTTTCTATAGAAAATGATTTTGTAAAACCGTGCCTAATTACCATTCCAAAACAATAACCTAGCTTTGATGAAACATCGATTGATGCTGTATCTTCAATTGAAACAGAAATAGGCCCAGCTCCGAAATAACTAATGGGTATAATTGGTTTCACCTGTAATCCAATTGTTGTAATCCCTTGTTGAGCAATAATGTTTGTTGTTAAACAAATAATTAAACAAGGTGTTAAACCAAATTTGAAAAAGCTATTTAATTTTAGTTCAAGCATTTTTTAGTAAACGAAATGTCAAATTAAATGTTATTGATTCATTAAATATGAAATTAATACAATCAATAATATAAAGATTCCTAGTCCAACTATTAAATATTTTAATTTATTATTTACAAATAATGGTTTTCTAAATTTCCCTAGAGTTGTATAATTTAGTTTCCCAACAGTAGTGAGATCTGTTTTTCTTATTCCAAATAAATAAACGGTTCCTTTACGGGTTTCTTCTTTTCCACACTCATATTTTATTTCGTTTGTTTTTAATTGTGTTTCAAAAAAAGAGGACTCTTCTTCAGAATAAAAGAAAAAAACTTTGTAGGCTTTATTTGTTGGGTGTTCTTTATGATTAGTAACCTGTAAGAACCCTTCATTCATGTCATCTAATGCCATTTTATTAATTTATCCATTCAGTAACATATTCAATAGGTTTTCTTTGGCCAGAAGGCCACTTTTCATTGGTGTATCCAAAATATAAAAGACCTAAGCATTTATCATCTTGTTCAAGTTGGAAAAAATCTTTCATTTCTGGCTTATCTAGTAATTTTGGTGTAGACCAAAATGAGCCAATTCCATAAGCTGTAGCTGTTAACATCATGTTTTGAACAGCACATGCAACAGCTTCAATTTCTTCAATTTCAGGAATCTTTTTAGTGACATCTCTTTTCATACATACAGCTATTACAACAGATGAAATTAGAGGTCTGTTTTTAATTTTTTTGTATTTAAATTCATTAAAAGAATCTCCTGTGTAATTCTCTTTATATGTTTCACCTAACTGATCACTTAATGTAAGTCTTCCATTATCCTGAAAGACTTTGAATCGCCAGGGTTGTGTTTTCCCGTGAGTTGGTGCCCAAATAGCGGAAGATAATAGCTTTTCAATTACTTCCTTTTGAACTACTCTACCAGTAAAATTTTCCGGATAAATCGTTCTTCTGTTTTTAATAACCTCAATGATCTCACTTAAATTATATTTCATTTTAGAGCAACTATTATTTTCACCACAAAATTATAAAATGATACCTTTGTTTGACAACTTTAATTAATCTAATGGAAAAGATTACAGCTATTATTCCAACTTTCAATGAACAACATAACATTGGAGCAGCTATAGACTCTGTTTCTTGGGCAGATGAAATCATCGTTGTTGATTCATTTAGCACAGATGAAACTGTGAAAATTGCCAATGATAAGGGGGTGCGATTATTACAAAGAGAATATGGCAATTCAGCAGCTCAAAAAAATTGGACTATTCCTCAAGCTAAATACAATTGGATTTTTCTTTTAGATGCTGATGAAAGAGTAACAGGGAATTTGAAAATCGAGATTGAAGAGCTTTTAAAAAGCGATTTAAAAGATGAGGCATATTGGATAAAAAGAGATAATTTTTTTATGCAAAAGAAAATTAGATTTTCTGGTTGGCAAGGAGATAAAGTAATTCGATTATTTAAAAGAGATAAATGTAGGTATGAAGAAAAGCACGTTCATGCAGAAATTATATGTGATGGCAATGTTGGTTTGTTGAAAAGTAGAATATCTCACTATACATTTAAAGACATTTCACATTATCTTGAAAAATGGGACAGGTATTCAACTTGGAGTGCAAAAGATCATTTTGATAAAGGGCAAAAACCAACTTTATTCCACTTTATTTTTAAACCTGCGTTTAGGTTTTTTAGAGACTATGTTGTTAGATTAGGTTTTTTGGATGGAATAACTGGTTTAATCGTATGCTCCTTATCTAGCATGGGGATTTTTATGAGATACGTTAAATTAAAACAGATTCTTCAAGATAAAATGTAATTACCATTTTGCATCTGGATATAAAAGTGGTATGTGTTGCATTTCTGCAAGCAAGAATCCTAAATATTCGGTGTGAGAACCAAATTTACCATATGCTAATGAATGTTTCTCAATTGTAGGTGTTTGAAGTCCAGCCTGAGAAAAGATTTCTTTTGTTTTATTTTTCCAATCTTCTTTTAGACTAGAAGAATCTACTCCAATTCCTTTATTTGCTAAATCTTTTTCAATTTCATCTGTTTCAAACAATTCATCTGTAAACATCCATAAGTCATTAAAAGCTGTTTGAATCCTAAGGTGACTTTCATCAGTTCCTTGACCCAATCGAACTATCCAATCTGCACTTCTGCTAAGATGATATGTTATTTCTTTGATGGCTTTTGCAGAAATTCCAGCTATAACAGTGTCTTTACTAGCTGTTAATTTTTGAAACAAGTAATAATTATAGACATCCATTAAGAACTGTCTAGCCATTATATAGGCATAGTCAATATTTGGTATTTCAGTTAAGTGAACACACAAATATTCTTTTTCTTTTCTTTTAAAAGCTAAATCATCTTCAGTTGTACCTCCACCCTTAATATCTGCTGCATATTTTAAAAAACTTTCTGCTTGACCCAATAGATCAAGCCCAACATTTGTTATTGCAAGATCTTCTTCTAGTTGAGGCCCAGCACTACAATATTCAGCTATTCTATGACTTAGAATTAAACCGTTATCCCCAAGTCTTAAGCAGTATGTAAACAGGTTGTTATTCATTTTCAAATGTGTTTAATACCATCAGGAAGTTCATAAAAAGTGGGGTGTCTGTAAATTTTGTCATCTGCCGGGTCGAAAAATGATTCTGCATCAGCTGCCTGACTAGAAATAATTTCTTCTGCTTTTACAATCCAAATCCCGACACCTTCTTGTCTTCTAGTATAAAGATCTCTAGCAGACTTCATCGCCATTTCTTTGTCGTAGGCATGTAAACTTCCAACATGCTTGTGTGGTCTACCAGCTTTAGGCTGAATAAAAACTTCCCATAAATCTCCTTGATTATCTTTACTCATTATTTAAAAATTAGGCAATTTTAGATTTTAATTTTTGTTTTTCTTGAAAAGCAATAGCGGCCTCTCTTACCCAGGCACCATCATTATGTGCTTTTGTATGGTGAGCTAACCTTGCTTTATTTCCTGGGCCATTTCCTTTGACTACATTCCAAAATTCGTCCCAGTCAATTGGGCTATAGTCATAGTGTTTTGTTTTATCGTTCCATTTCAAATTTTCATCAGGAAATGTTAAGCCTAAGTGTTCCCCCTGATGAATGGTTTTGTCTATGTAGCGTTGTCTTAATTCATCGTTTGACTCTCTTTTAATTTTCCATTTTAAAGATTGATTGGAATGAGCACTATCTGCATCGTGAGGGCCAAACATCATTATAGATGGCCACCACCACCTATCTAAAGCATCTTGAGCCATTTGTTTTTGCTCTTTTGTGCCGTTGGCTAAATTGACTATTATTTCATAACCTTGTCTTTGATGAAAACTTTCTTCTTTACATATTTTAACCATAGCTCTAGAATATGGTCCGTAAGATGTTCCTTGTAACGATACTTGATTTACTATAGCAGCACCATCAACAAGCCATCCAATTGCTCCTATGTCTGCCCAAGATAATGTTGGGTAATTAAAGACACTTGAATATTTTGCGACACCATCATGAAGCCATTTGAGAAATTGTTCTCGTTTAACACCTAGAGTTTCTGCAGCACAATAGAGATAAAGTCCGTGTCCTGCTTCATCTTGAATTTTAGCCATTAGAATTTTTTTACTTCTTAAGCTTGGAGCCCTTGTTAGCCAATTTCCTTCGGGCTGCATTCCAATAATTTCAGAATGAGCATGTTGAGAAATTTGTCTGATTAAATTTTGACGGTATTTTTCTGGCATCCAGTCTTTAGGCTCAATTTTAACATCAGCATCTATCTTGGCTTGAAATTCTTCTAATTTTTTTGAGTCTTCCATCATGTTTAAATTTTAATGCCCTCTAATTTAGTGAGTATTTTATGATTTTCTAGATTTTGTTTACCCCAATCTTTTAATTCCTGATTTGTCCACAAGTCTGGGAAAAAAACTCTTCTTTGATATTGTGGGTGCATGTATTTCTTCCAATCACTTCCTCCAGTTGCTTGGGCAGACTTTTTACCGCTGTCTAAATATTTTCCAGCGGCATTAAAATGTTCCATTACCCACAATACATTTACTGTATGATCATAATGTCTCATAGAATTAACCAAGTTCAAATCTTTTCTTTCTTTTTCAGGCAGATTTTTAAACGTTGACCACAGATTTTTAGTGTTGTAATCTTTCATAAAACGAATGAAAGTATCCATGTATTTATCTTCAAATAAGTTAATTAAAGTTGATTTCTCTCCGGTTTGATGGTTTTTCCCAGCAGCTTGCCAGTACAAGTGATCAAATGCATGTTTAAATGGAGTATTTCTATTAATAGAGTCTCTAAATCTAAAATCTATTAGATTGATTAGCTCTGTACTACCAAATTCAATCATTCTATATTGAGCACTTTGAAATCCGCTAGCTGGTGCTAATGTGTTTCTAAACTTCATGTATTGCTCCACTTCCATACCATCACCCATTATTTTGAAAGAACCAGAAAGCAAATCGAAATAGCGACTTATACGGTCTAATCTGGAGCTAAAGAATGTTGCATTTAAGTCTTTGTTAAAAGCAACTTGTTCTATTTCCCAGAGAATCATTTTAAAAAGTAACTCGTTAATCTGATGATACATTATAAAAATAAGCTCATCTGGAAGATTGGTACGTTGAGTTTGAAGATTTAACAAGGGCTCTGTCTGAATGTAATCCCAATAATTCATTGGTTTACTGTGTAACATTCCTTCAAAATGAGTTTTAGGGTTTTGCCCTTCACTCTCAAGTTTAGCAACTATTTCTTCAATTAATTTCTGCATTTACAATGTTCCTCTTTTTTGCTGTTCTCTTTCTATAGATTCAAATAATGCTTTGAAATTTCCTGCTCCAAAGCCTCTAGCACCCATCCTTTGAATGATTTCAAAGAAAAGTGTTGGTCGATCCTCAACTGGTTTTGTGAAGATTTGTAACAAATAACCTTCTTCATCTGCATCTATCATTATGCCTAGACCTTTAAGAACTTCAATGTCTTCAATTAATTTATGATTGTGCTCTTCTAATCTAATGGGAACAGATTTGTAATATTCATCAGGAGGTGTGCTTAAAAACTCTATGCCTCTTTTCCTCATTTCAGTAATGGTTCCTATAATGTCATTTGTTGCCACTGCTATGTGTTGAACACCTGAACCTTCGTAAAAGTCAAGATATTCTTCAATTTGAGAACGTTTTTTTCCTTCTGCGGGTTCGTTAATTGGGAATTTAATTCTTCCATTTCCATTACTCATTACTTTACTCATTAGAGCAGAATATTCTGTATGAATTTGTTTGTCATCAAAAGATAAAAAGTTTACGAATCCCATTACATCTTCATACCATTTTACCCAGGTATTCATTTCTCCCCAGCCTACATTCCCAACCATGTGGTCAATGTATTTTAACCCAACAGAGGATGGGTTGTAATCAGATTCCCATTTTTTAAAACCCGGTAAAAAATCACCATTATAATTTTTACGCTCAACAAACATGTGTACTGTTTCACCATAAGTATAAATACCCGCTCTTACAACTTCACCATCTTTATCTTTTTCTACAACTGGCTCCATGTAAGATTTAGCTCCTCTTTTAATGGTTTCTTCATAAGATTTTCTAGCATCTTCAACCCAAAGAGCAACTATTTTAACGCCATCTCCATGTTTTTTAACGTGTTCGCCAACTTCTGATTTGCTATTTAGTGCAGTTGTTAAAACTAGCCTGATTTTGTCCTGCTTTAAAACATATGAAACGCGATCTTTAAGTCCAGTTTCTAAGCCTGCATATGCATACGATTGAAATCCAAATGCAGTTTTATAAAAGTGTGCAGATTGTTTGGCGTTGCCAACATAAAATTCAACATAGTCTGTTCCTAATAAAGGAAGAAAATCTTGAGCTCCCTCAAAAATTTTCTCAAGTCCATAATCAACATTTTTAACTTCTTTCATGGTTTTGTTTTTTTTAATGTATCCAAGATTTATAATAATTTTCAACTTCTATATTTAGCGCTTGCTTTGTTATTTTAAGTGGTTTAAACGTGTCAACCATTACAGCAAGCTCAAGTGTTTCTTTCTTCCCTATACTTCTTTCATATGCTCCTGGATGAGGCCCATGTGGAATTCCTGAAGGATGCAAAGTTATTTGCCCTATTTCAATGTCATTCCTACTCATAAAATCTCCATCAACATAATAAAGAACTTCATCAGAATCAATATTGCTGTGATTGTAAGGAGATGGTATTGCTTCTGGATGATAATCGTATAATCTTGGGCAGAATGAACAAATAACAAAGCTGTTTGTTTCAAATGTTTGATGAACAGGCGGTGGTTGGTGCACCCTTCCTGTTATAGGTTCAAAGTCATGAATAGAAAAGGCATATGGATAATTGTACCCGTCCCATCCAACAACATCAAATGGATGACTAGCGTATTCGTAGTCGTAAAGTACCCCTTCTTTTTTTATCTTAACAATGAATGAGCCTTTTTGGTCAAATGTTTCTAGATTTTCAGGGACTCTGAAATCTCTTTCACAAAATGGAGAATGTTCTAATAATTGTCCAAACCAATTTCTGTATCTTTTAGGGGTGTAAATAGGATCTCTAGATTCTATTATAAAGTGTTTGTTATCTTCAGATTCAAATTCAATTTGGTAAATCATTCCTCTAGGTATTACAAGGTAATCTCCATAGCTAAATTCTATATTCCCTAAAAGAGTTTTTAATTTCCCTTTTCCTTTATGGATGAATATCACTTCATCAGCATCAGCATTTTTATAAAAGTAATCAGTCATAGATCCTTTTGGAGCAGCTAGCCATAAAGTAACATCTGAATTTGTAAGTACAGGCTTTCTTGATTTTAAAAAATCTGATTCAGGCTTTACACTAAAACCTTTAAAGGCTCGCATTTGCATGTTTTTATCAATAGCAATTTCTGGTGCTACTTTAATTGAACCATGTATTTCGTTGACCATGGTTGGTGGATGAAGGTGGTAGAGTAGTGAAGACATGCCGTCAAAACCAATGGTTCCAAATAATTGCTCATAATGAATTGAGCCATCTTCTTTTTTAAATACTGTATGTCTTTTGTGTGGGAGTTTTCCTAGCTTATGATATCTTGGCATAGTTATAAATTTATGAAATTAAAAGTTAAATTGAGTGACAGGATACAACAGATTTGTTGCAAGAGAAGAAAAATCACTCAGGGTTCCTTTTAATAAGGACTTTAATTTCAAAAATAATATGCTTTAATTTATCTTGCATTTATGCGAATATAATTAAATATAGGAGAAGTTTAAAGTTAAATAACTATTGAAATAAAAAGTCTGATGTAATATAAGAGATTAAAAAGAAGCTTTAATTCTTCTTTTTTGATTAACCTTAATGGTTCTATATCCTCTGGCAGAATTGTTCAATTGCTTATAAGCGGATAGGGTTAAAAACATGTAACCATCGTTATCTGATGAATCTCCTCTCTGAAATCCAGTTTCAGTATACGTATAAACTGTATTGTCATCATGAATGTAACTTAAGTAGGTAGCGCCTAAGCTAGGATCAGCCATTTGGGCAGAAACAGCACCAACATTGTTTGCTAGAAAATCATTATTATAATATACTGTACTGACATCGTCAATGTAATCTGTGAAGGTAAATCGGTAGCTAGCCTCAAGTTTAATCCCACCGTTACCATTGAAAGCCTTTCTTAGTCCAAAACCAACAGGAACACAAACACTGATTCCAGAATATGGCTTCTGCGCCACCTGGCTAATCCTTGACCTTCTGTTTTGAGCGGTTTAAGTTTGTATTTTATGCCATCTGGGCTTTGACCAACAGGGTTGTATGAAAACCCTCCAATCCCTGTGAAACCATAAAGACCAATTCCGATAGGGTTTTTTATTCCCAAGTATCTTCCTGCAGGAGATTTTAAATTATACCTGTTACCTGTTTTTTCTTTAATTATATGAACTTGAAAAAGTAGAGCTCCTTCAATTATCATCGACTCGAAATTTAAATTTCTGTTATTTCGATAAAATTCTTGAGTTAATTGGTCATCTCCAGAAACTTTACCTATAGCTAAGTTTCCTCTAATAGAGAATTTACTTAATGCGTAATAGGTGTAGCTAAATTCACCCACATAGCTTGTTTTTGCAAATTCAAGGTCGTATAAAAAACCTGATCCAACCATATCTCTTCCACCTAATTCTCCTAAGAAATTTGAGGCGCCACCACCAAGAGTAAACTCGTGGCGTTTTCTTCTATAGTCGTATCTGTTGTAATAACCTTGAGAAAGAATTATCATTGGACCTAAAAGAAAGGCGAGGGCAAGAAATATGTTAAATGACTTTTTCATTTTTTTTGTCTTGAACTAACAAATATAGGTTTTTTCTCTTATTTGCAGGGAATAATAGTTAATAATAATCTTTATGCAGCTAAATTTTTTGAATTATCCCCCATAAAACCACTCCACCTGATACGGATACATTTAAAGAATGTTTCGTGCCAAACTGAGGAATTTCAATAGTGCCTTGGCAATTGTCTATTACTTCTTGAGTAACTCCTTCCACCTCGTTTCCAAAAACAAGTGCTAATGGTTGTTTGGTTTTATTGAATTTATCCAACATTACAGAATTTTCTGTTTGTTCAACTGCCCAAATTTCATAACCTTCAGCTTTTAACTTGTTAATAGCTAAAAGACAATTTTTTTCGTAAGACCATTCTACGCTTTCAGAGGCTCCGAGTGCAGTCTTTCTAATTTCTTTGTGCGGTGGTGTGGCAGTAATTCCGGTTAAAATAATTTTCTCAATTGCAAATGCATCACCGGTTCTAAAAAATGAACCTACATTATGCAGGCTTCTAATGTTTTCCAGTATTACTACAATCGAATTCTTTTTTTTTGTTTTATAATCTTTCAGAGAGATTCTATTTAGCTCTTCAAGTTTTAATTTTTTGTTCATAAAAGATGAAAATATTTTAAGGTGGATTGTTTAAATTTAGAGTGTATTACATACATTCGTTTTCAAATCAGTTATTTCATTGGCAAAAGTAAAACAAACAAAGCAGACTCCCTTAATGGGACAGTATAATCAGATAAAATCTAAATATCCTGATGCTATGCTCTTGTTTAGAGTTGGAGATTTTTATGAAACATTTGGGCAAGATGCTGTTACGGCTTCAAATATTTTAGGCATTGTACTAACAGCTAGAAATAACGGATCATCTAAAATTGAATTAGCAGGTTTCCCTCATCACTCTTTAGACACATACCTTCCTAAACTTGTTTTGGCCGGCCAAAGAGTAGCAGTTTGTGATCAATTAGAGGAAGCTAGTAAGACCAAAAAAATTGTAAAGAGAGGTGTTACAGAGCTTGTTACTCCAGGAGTTGCATTAAGTGATAAAGTTTTAGAGCATAAGAGTAATAATTTTCTAGCGGCAGTCCATTTTGATAAAAAAAGAGCAGGTGTTTCATTTTTAGACATTAGCACTGGAGAGTTCTTAGTAGCTGAAGGAAATCATGAGTACATTGAGAAATTGATTCAGGGATTTAGACCTAGCGAAATATTATACCAAAGGAATCGAGATAAAGAATTTCATCATTTTTTTGGTTCAGACTTTTACACATACAAATTAGAAGATTGGGTTTTCACTGAAGATTTTAGTAATGAAACTTTATTGAATCATTTTGGAGTTAAATCACTGAAAGGATTTGGTATAGAACAGATCCCTATGGCAATTATTGCGGCTGGTGTAGCACTTCATTATTTGAGTACTACAGAGCACAATAGAAACCAACATATTTCATCAATTCATAGAATTGAACAAGAGCATTTTGTTTGGCTAGATAAATTTACAATAAGAAACTTAGAGTTAATTAATTCATCTAATGAGGGAGGAATATCATTAATTAGCATATTAGACCATACCTCTACGGCTATGGGTGCTCGAATGCTTAAACGTTGGATGCTTTTGCCTTTAAAAGAAAAAAGACCGATAGATCAGCGCTTAGAAGTGGTAAAATATTTTTTTGATAATCGAGATGATTCATCTGATTTAATTCCTCTTTTATCCAAAATAGGTGATTTAGAAAGAATGGTTTCTAGATTGTCTGCTCTTAAAATTACACCAAGAGAGCTGTCTCAATTAAGGTTTTCTTTACAATCAATTCAACCCATTAAAACGTATTGTAAAAACTCCAATTCCCAGCAATTAAAAATAATAGGAGATCATATCAATGATTGCAAAGCTGCTGTAGAAGAATTAGCCGCTACATTATATGAAAACGCTCCTGCTGTTATTGGAAAAGGTGAAACTATTATGCCTGGTGTTTCTAGCGAGTTGGACGAGCTAAGAGCAATTTCAAAGCAAGGCAAAGGGTTTTTAATTGAAATGCAAAAAAGGGAAGCTGAAAAAACTGGAATCCCTAGTTTAAAAATTGCATATAACAATGTGTTTGGTTATTACATTGAAGTTAGAAATACGCACAAGGATAAAGTTCCTCAAGAATGGATTAGAAAGCAAACATTAACCGCTGCAGAGAGATATATTACAGAAGAATTAAAAGAATATGAAACTAAAATTTTAGGTGCCGAACAAAAGATTTTAGAAATTGAAATTTCATTATACAATGCACTTATTGTTAGTGTTTCGAATTCCATTAATTTAATTCAGCAGAATGCACAATTAATTGGTAAAATTGATTGTTTACTTTCTTTTGCTAAAGTAGCCCTTACAAATAATTATTGTTGCCCAACCATTAATGAAGGATTTGAAATTGATATAAAACAAGGCAGACACCCAGTTATTGAGCAACACTTGCCCCTTGGAGAGAATTACATTCCAAATGATGTTTTGTTGAATACTGATAAACAACAAATAATGATGATTACCGGTCCAAACATGAGTGGTAAATCAGCTTTATTAAGACAAACAGCATTAATTGTAATAATGGCTCAAATGGGTTGTTATGTGCCTGCCGAAAGCGCTGTTTTAGGGATTACAGACAAGGTGTTTACTAGAGTTGGAGCAAGCGATAATATTTCATCTGGAGAGTCTACTTTTATGGTTGAGATGAATGAGACAGCATCAATTCTAAATAACATTTCCAATCGCAGTTTAATTCTTTTAGATGAAATAGGTAGAGGAACTAGCACTTATGACGGTATTTCCATTGCTTGGGCCATTGCTGAGTACATTCACCAGCTGTCAAAAATTAAAGCAAAAACATTATTTGCAACTCATTATCATGAATTAAATGATATGACGCTACGGTTTCCAAGAATTAAAAACTTTAATGTTTCTGTACAGGAAATTAAAAAGAAAATTGTTTTTCTGCGAAAACTTAAAGAGGGCGGTAGTGAGCATAGTTTTGGGATACATGTTGCAAAAGTTGCTGGAATGCCAAAAGAAATATTAAAACGAGCACAAGAAATTTTGGTAAAACTGGAAAAGTCTCATGCTGCCGATTCTAAACCAAAAGTATTGCAAAAAGATGATTCGGAAATGCAGCTAAGCTTTTTTAAATTGGATGATCCGGTGCTTAGTCAGATAAAAACAGAAATAACTAAAATTGATATTGACACCCTAACACCCATTGAAGCACTCATGAAATTGAATGAGATAAAAAAATTAGTTGGAGGATAATTTACTTTTCTGTTTTGGTATCTGCAATTTTTATTTACTTTTGGCACCCGAATTTGTTCTTTTTATTATAAGCGAAAGTAGCTCAGCTGGTAGAGCACGACCTTGCCAAGGTCGGGGTCGCGAGTTCGAATCTCGTCTTTCGCTCAGCCAAACCACGCGTTCCTTCGGGAACATTGTGAACATCCATTCTAGCAATAGAATGGATAGTTGCCCGAGTGGTGGAATTGGTAGACACGCAAGACTTAAAATCTTGTGAACATTTGTTCGTGCGGGTTCAAGTCCCGCCTCGGGTACAAAAAAAAGAAAAATGCCGTTAATTGATTGTTTATGCAATTGGTTAGCGGCTTTTTTGTTTCTTAGTTGATATAAACTTGCCATAGAACTACAGAAAAAAGCCGAAAAATCCGAACTCTAGGGGTGCAACTAATATCCGTAATCTATTCATATACAATAGGTTGTGGCTTTTTTTTTCTATTTAGTTGGTTGTTTGAAAAGAAGTTTAGTAGAATTATAAATCAAATGACAATCCAATATTAACACCAAAAGCGGTGTATTTCTGAATGACAGCTTTATTGTTAAATGAGTTGCTTATATTGAGTCTGTAATTGGGTTCTACAAACACATTGAATTTTTTTAGTTGGTAGCTAATTGTTGTCGAAGCTGCTATGTTAATAATTGACTTTCTCATAGTCTCCTGTTGAATGTTGTCTAATGCTACAGATACATACTTGTTCTGGCTATTGACTAGTATTCCATAAGACCCACCTAGCCGTACATTTAAACCTATTTTATTAAAAATGAATTTATAGCCAAGCATAAAAGGAATTTGAATATAAGAGTGTCTGTTGTTGCCAATGTAATTAAAAGCTGTTGTGTCATATCCAAGAATGGAATCCACCGAAAATTGAACCGTTACAGTGTCCCATACGCCATTATTATTTATTACAGAATCTATGTATGAATAGTAATAAGTTGTGTCTATTGAAGAAATATTATAACGGGTAGAATAATCAACATTTTCTCCTAAATTAAGCGTATTTAGGCCTAATGAAAGATTAATGTTCTTATTTACATTGTAATTAACCCTTGCACCAAAAGAAGGTGTTAAAATGAAAGTTTCTTCAGCCTTTCTAACAGCTAAATAATCAGTAGATATATTGCCAGATATTTCTTTGTTTATTGATGCTGGCCCCCAAAAAAATGATAAAGACCATTTTTTAGCTTTTGTTTCATCAGTAGAATTTGTTTCATCAATTTTAGTTAAGTTATCATTGCTGAAAGTTGAATCAGGAACTTCAAGATTATCGTTTTTAGGCAATAAACTTTCTTCATTTTGCAGTGTTATAGAAGTGTCAATTTCAGGAACAATATTCAGCGAGGAAGTGTCACTTTTTATGAGTTTATTTTCGCTTTTAATGGAAATCAGACTGTCTTCATTTTGCTTTAAAGAAGGAGTTTCAGGACTAGAAATATTTGTTAAGGTGTTTAGGGCATTTTCAGTGGGCTTGTTTTCGATGTTTTGAACAAGCAAAACTGTTTCATCTTTAGCATTTAAAATGCTGTCCAAATATTGAGTTTCATTCGTTTTAAAATTGGTATTAGTGGGGTTTAATTTTATAGAATCTATTGCAATTGTTTCATAGGGAAATGTGTTATTTGTTGATGAGATACTAGTTGGATTTTTTTTGTCAGTAATCTTTTTGTTTTTAAAGTCAGCTGATTTTGGTGTTGAATTATCTTGTTTGTTATTAGGATTTATATCTAACAAAGATTTAGAAGAAACAGCCTTTAAATTTTTATTAAATGAATTGTCTTTTATGTTTTTAATTTCTATTGAAGTTGAATCTGTATCATTTTTGTCGTTGAGACTTTTAGTTCTTTTTACTTTAAATTCATTAGAATCCTCTAATGCTAAAGGGTTTTTTAAATTTGCCGAAGTGTCTGCTTTTTGAATTGTTAGGATTTTGTTTTCAGTGCCTTCATTTTCCAAGCTGTAATTTGTTTCTTCAACTTTTACAATTGTTTTTGTGTCGTTAGTTGTTAGATAATAAGTCAACGAAATTCCCCCAATAAAAAAGAACAGAATTAATAGGAATAATTTTTTATTAGACTTTTCCACATCAAGTTTCTCTTCAAGATCAGCAATGTAGCTATCCTTTAAGACAAATTCTTTTTCAAATAATTTGTCTTTAAATAACTTATCTATGTTGTTATCAGATTTCATTAACTGATGTTCTTTTAATTAATAAAGCTTTTAATCTTTTTCTAGCTTCTTTCATGTGCCATTTCGATGTTTCTAATTTTATATTTAATTCTTCTGTGATCTCTTTGTGTGAGTAACCATCTATCGCAAATAAATTAAACACCACCCTGGTTGCATTAGGAAGGCTAAGTAGCATTTTATTTAGCTCTTGATATTCTATTTCATTATTTAATTCAAAATAATCAGCTTCCTCTATGTTATCGAAATTATCTACTGTTTCTATTGTTTTCTCTCTTTTTTTGTTTTTTCTATAATCATCAATTGCATTATTAATTGCGATTCTTCTTACCCATGCATTAATTGGGGTTTCAGTATTATATTTACTAATATTCAATAGTATTTTCAAAAATGCATCATTTGATAATGCTGCTGCATCTGCTTCGTTTTTTTTATATCTAAATGCAACACTCATTAATGTGCTAAAACAAATTCGATATAGTTCCAATTGTGCTTTGCGCTCTTTGTTAATTACACGTTCTATAAGTTGCGTACTTACTTTCATTGAGTGTTAACACTAAAACCGAGCTGAGCCCGGTTCCAGTGGTAGGTTGTGATTAAAAATAAGATTATAAACTCATATTATTGCTTAGTAAATTGAATTGTTTTTTTGAATTCTCCTTCATCACAACTAGCATTTACCAAATAATACCCATTTGCCAGCTTAGAAGTTTCTAAATTGATTTTATTATTACCAATACTAATTCGTATTGATGAGGTGCTTAATTGTCTTCCGAAAATGTCATAAATAGCAATGCTTATGTTTGTGTTTTTTGAAGAATTAAATTCTAAAACTGCAACATCTTTTACCGGATTTGGATACAAGGAACTGAAGTTAATTATTTGCTCATTCTCAATAGATGTAACCCCTATTTTGGCCCAGACTGTACCGTTCCATACATAAGTTTCGCAACACATTAAATTTCCTGAAGACAAACATGTGATTAACGTGTCTTGTGGCAATCCATTGAAGTTTATACTGTGAATGTTTGTAAGGCTATCTTCAGCCAATATGTTTCCATATGTATCTGTAGTCACCCAATATTCAACTAGAGCATTTGGCGCATTAAAAGAAACTTGACCTGATGATCCGTTTACAATTATTGAATCACAAAGCGATGATGAACTACATGCTAATTGACAGGTTGATAAAGTTGAGTATTGGCCATTCCCTGTTCCAGGATCAAAACAACCAAAAGAACCACAATCCCAAGATGAAGAACCTCCACATGCTGTTTGACACGCACTTAATGTTGAGTATTGTCCGTTCCCTGTTCCAGGATCGTAACACCCTCCACCGTTCGAGCTACAATTCCAAGATGGGACAGAGCCTCCGGAAACTAACCATGACGTTCCGTTCCATATAAAAGTTTCACAACACATAGTATTCATTGTATGTATACATGTAACTACTGTGTTGAAATTTCCTCCCGTTTGAAAGTAATGGCTATTTGTAAGGCTATCTTGCCCTAAAACAATTCCATTTGGGCTTGTTGTTTCGATGAACAAAGCTTGAGCTGTTGAAGCTACAACAATAGTTGCTCCAAATTGAGTCCCGCTTATTGTGATTCCATCACAGGGGCTTTGTGCTTGTGTATTAAATCCAAAAAGGACAGTAAGAGCTAGTATTAATTTTTTCATTGTTTTGTTTTTAAGTTAAATAGTTACTTTCAATTACATACACGATTAAAAATTAAAAAAGGGGGGGTATATTTATTAATAAAATTTTAATCAACTTAAAAAAAGCAAATTCTAAAGTGTTAAATTAACTAATTGAAACATGCTTTATATTAAACAAAATATAATTATTGAATTTAGTATTTTAACTTGTATATGGTTAGTTTTTTGATTTAAAGCATGCTTTGCGTACTTTTTACACTAATTAAAATTTTTACACTATATTTACTTTAAATAATTATACATACACGATGTTTAAAATTGCATTTTTTATAGTTTCAATTCTAATTATATCAACCAATTCCTTTGCGCAATTAGCTACAGTAAATGGTGATTGTTAAGGATGAGTTCAATGAGACATTGCCTGGTGTAAATGTTTTAATAAAGGGAGCTTCAGCTGGTTCAACAACCAATGTTGATGGAGAATATTCAATTTCAAGTGAGCTAAATGATTCATCAGTTTTGGTTTTTTCATACGTTGGATATGAGCTGCAAGAAGTTTTAATTGCAGGTAGATCAATTTTAAACATTCAATTAGAGCCAAGCTCAGAATCTTTGGACGAATATGTAGTTGTTGGTTATGGAAAAACTTCAGTTAAAGAACTAACTGGAGCAACTGCAAAAGTTAAGGGAGAGAACATTGAAAAATTAAATCTTTCTAGAATGGATCAAGCTCTTCAAGGACAAGTAGCAGGAGTCTCTATTAATACTAACTCTGGTTCCCCTGGAGGTTCATCTAGCATTAGAATTAGAGGATTATCTACTTTTGGTGATAACGATCCTTTAATTTTAGTTGATGGTGTGGTATACGATTCAGAAGGTTTAAATGCCTTAAACCCTTCAGATATCGAATCCATTAATGTATTAAAAGATGCTACTGCAGGGATTTATGGTGTAAGAGCTGCAAATGGGGTAATTATTGTAGAAACAAAAAAAGGAGCTAAAAATTCAGCCCCCAAATTTGAATTCGGCTCTTATTATGGGGTTCAACAAACTGCCAATAAATTAAGCTTATTAAATGCTAATGAATATGCTGTTATTAAAAATGAAATGTTTGGCATTGCTGGTGAGCCTCTTCCTTTTGCAAACACAAACTTAGGTGTTGGTACCAACTGGCAAGACACTATTTTTCAAAATGCAGCAGTTGAGAGTTATAACCTGAGTGTTTCAGGTGGTACAAAAAACACTTCTTACTCTTTAGGTGGATCTTTTTATGCTCAAGATGGTATAGTTGGTGGTGAGAAAGCGAATTTCCAAAGGTATAATGGCCGAGTAAACTTGAGCTCAGCATTGTCTAACAAACTAAGGTTAAACAGTGTTTTATTGTTCACTAACGAATATCGAACTGGGCTCCCTGAAAATGGTATAGGATCTGTTTTGTATAACACCATAAATGCATTTCCAAATGACCCTGTTCAAACACCTGATGGAAACTACAGCTATTTAGACGAAGTTAGTGACATTATTAATCCTGTTGCTCAAATAGAAAACACATTTAATTATGCCTGGGTAAATAAATTTGTTGGAAAAGAAGAGCTTGCTTTTGATATAACTGATGATTTAACTTTCACCAATAGATTTAATTATAATTATGCAGCTGTGGACAACAAAGTGTTTTCTCCTTTGGCTTGGTTTGGCCCTGGAAAATATGCAAATACTGCGGCAAATGCAGATTTAGATCCTGTAATTGTGGAAATTGCAGATAGTGTCTTTATTGAAAGAGGAGCAAGTGTTTTTTGAGCAAAGGGCGTCATACATAGATCTTTCTTTTGAGAGTTTCCTGAATTATGATCATACCTTTAAAGAAGATCATAAAGTTAAGGCCACTTTAGGAACTTCTATTTTTAGAAGAAAGGGTGATGTCTTAAATGGGACTGCATTTAATATTCCTAATAATTCTATAGATTATGCTGACATCTCTGCCAATCTTGCCCCTGGTGGGTTTTTAAATAATACTGGTTCTTATGAATTTGAAGAAAGATTACTCTCCACATTTTTGAGAGCAGAATATGGCTACAAGTATAAGTATTTAGTTTCTGCAATTTTAAGAAGAGACGGCTCTAGTAAATTTGGAGAAAACAATAGATTTGGTTACTTCCCAACCGTTTCAGGAGCTTGGCTATTTTCAGAAGAAGAATTTTATAAAATTAAACAGATTGATTTCTTTAAAGTAAGAATGAGTTATGGTGTTTCTGGAAATGATCAGATTGCAAATTTTGCATATAGAGCATCTTTAAACGGAGAGGGTGTTTATGTTTTTGATGACATTATTACAACTGGTGTAGCACTTGGAAGAGCTGCAAACCCCGATTTAAAGTGGGAAACAACGAGGCAATTTAATGCCGGTGTTGATTTAACAATTTTCAAAAGATTAGATTTTACAGCTAACTATTTTATAAAAAACACATTTAATTTATTATTTCAGCCAGACGTTTCAGGAGTTTTAGGTTCTTACGGTCCTGGAGGGTCATCACCTGTAATTAATGCAGGAGATGTTTCCAATAAAGGGGTTGAACTTGAAATTAGTTTTAACTCCAAAAAAGAGGCGTCACTTGTTTACAATGTGAACTTTAATTTTACTGCTCTATCAAATAAAGTCATAAATACACCAGAAGGGGTTGATTACTTGCCTGGTGCATATTTTGGAGTTGGGGGAAATGTCGCAACACGATTTCAGGAAGGATATGCAATAGGATATTTTAATGGTTTTCAAACCAATGGAATTTTTCAGACTCAATTAGATATAGATAATTCATCAGTAATTCAAGAAGGAGCAAAACCAGGAGATCTAATTTTTGTAGATCAGAATGGTGACGGTGTAATTAATTTTAATGATGATTCTGATAAAACTAATATTGGAAGCCCTATTCCAGATTTCACTCTTGGGTTAGCGTTTGCTATAAAATATAAAGGATTTGATTTGTCTGCTAATTTATATGCAGCACTTGGACAAGAAATTATAAGGAATTTTGAACGACAACAGCCATATGCCAATCAATTAGATTATGTAATTAATAGATGGACCGGACCTGGGTCTACTAATATTCATCCAAGACTAACTACTGAAGCAACTAGAAACAATGTTTTTTCAGATTATTATGTCGAAAATGGTTCATTTTTAAGGCTTCGAAATTTACAATTTGGATATACCCTTCCAGAAAAATTATCCCTGAAATTTAAAGCACAATCATTAAGAATTTATGTTTCTGCAAATAACTTATTGACTCTTACTGGCTATCAAGGTTTTGATCCGGATATCGGATCTTCCGGTGGAACTTTATCGTCTGGTGTTGATTATGGGTTCTATCCACAAGCTAGAACAATTATGGGAGGTGTAATTATTAAATTTTAAAAAATGAAAAAGATAAATTCCATAATAATTTTTGCTCTTATAAGCACTGTTTTTTTACAATTAGTGGCTGTAAAAAGTTTTTAAATATTGACCCACCTTATGCTCAGGATGCTGAAAATTATTTTCAAAATCAGAGCGATTATGAATTGGCTCTTATTGGGGCATATGATTTACTACAAGCATCTTTTTTATCTGTTTGGATTGGAGAAATAGCATCGGATAATACAATTGCTGGAGGCGAAAGTGTTACAGATACAGAAGGATTACATCAAATAGATCAAATGAATCATGGAGGAGTTAACAATGAGCTTAGAAGCGTTTTTCGTTGGAATTATGCTGGAATAACAAGAGCAAACTATATTCTTGAATATAAAGATAATATTGACTTTCCTGGAAAAGATCATCTTATTGCTGAAGCCAGATTTTTAAGAGCATTCTACTATTTTGAGTTGGTTAAATTTTTTGGAGATATTCCTTTAGTTGTTGACCAACGTTTAGGAGTAGAAGAAGTATCTAAATTGCCAAGAACATCGGCAGCAGATGTGTATGCTCAAATTGAGGAGGATTTGATTTATGCAGCTTCAATTTTAGACGTTTCTAATGTTGTTAAGGGTAAAGCAACCAAAGGTGCTGCATTAGCACTTTTAGGTAAAGCTTATTTGTATCAGAACAAGTGGACTGATGCAGCTTCAGCATTTGATGAAATAATAAATAACAATTGGTATACATTGATTCCCGATTATGCAGATTTATTTTCAGTTACAAATGAAAACAATAGCGAAACAGTTTTTGACGTTCAATACTCTGGTCTTGAAGGTGGTAGTTACGGATGTTTGGTTTGTTTAGAAGGTAATGCTGGGCCTGGTTTTCAGGGTGTTAGACAATACAACGGACCTGTTTATGGTGATGGTAACAGTTATAATCTACCAACTCAAAATTTATATGATTTTTTCCCTGCTAATGACTCTAGAAGAGATTATACAATTTTAGACATTGATGCTTTTATTGCAGCTCAAGCAAATCCTCAAAGTATTTCATATGCTATTGGAGCAGGTGGACATACGGGATACTACAATAATAAATACATTAAAAGACAAGGTGAGATAGGTCTTCCAGATAATGATTTAACAAGCCCTGTTAATTATAGAGTAATTAGGTATGCTGATGTGCTTTTAATGTCAGCTGAGGCTAATTTTCAAAATGGTAATTCATCGTTAGCTGAACAGTATATAAATGAAGTTAGAGCTAGAGCAGGAGTTGCATCAATGAGTGGAATCACTATTGATGATATTTATAACGAAAGAAGGTTAGAGCTATCTTGTGAAGGTCATCGATTTTTTGATCTAGTCCGTACAAATAAAGCAAGCTCATCTATTGATGGATTTAGTTCAGGGACCCATGAGCTTTTTCCAATTCCACAAATTGAAATTGACTTAGCTGGGGGGAATTGGTCTCAAAACCCTGGATATTAAAAATTAAAAAACAGTTACTCAAATAATTAAATAAAATGAAAAATAGTTCTCAAATAACTTTTAAAAATATGCTATCATTTTTTATGTTAGTGTCAATTTTTACATTAAGCTCTTGTAAGAAAGATCCAGAACCAACTCTAACTGAACCACCAACTGCTGCGGACGCAGCTTTTACTTACAGTCCATCTGCTGCTAATGACAATATAATTGAATTTGCAGCAGCAAATTCAACAATGACATGTAATTGGGATTTTGATAATGGAACAACAGGAAGTGGTACTAATGTAATTGCTACTTATCCTAATGCAGGTATTTATACTGTTACATTAACGGTTTTTAATCAAGGAGGAAGCGCTTCTAGCTCTCAAGAGATAGTAATAGATCAATCCGACCCAAGCTTACTTAACGACCCTTTATTTGAATTTTTAACAGGAGGTATAAATGGTCCTGGTTCAAAAACTTGGGTCATAGATTCTGCATCAGCAACCCATTTTGGAGTTGGCCCAGACCCTGTAGGTTCAGCCGGTGATTACCCAGAATACTGGGATGCAGGTCCTAACGAAAAACCTGGATGTGGTATGTATGATGACAGGTATGTTTTCCATTTAAATAA
Source organism: uncultured Flavobacteriales bacterium (assembly GCA_943788115.1). GTDB lineage: Bacteria > Bacteroidota > Bacteroidia > Flavobacteriales_D > Parvicellaceae. The sequence continues at coordinate 46,490 of CALSPA010000003.1, read as the reverse complement.
TTTTCAATTTGATATGGTAACAAATGGAAGTGTTTATGTCGATAATTTATTGTCAGGAGATTTCCCAAACTCTTATGAAAATTTAGGGGACTATACAGCACCGTTTAGTGATCAGTTAAATGAAAGTTGGAATATAACTAAAGCAGCCGACACTATGATTTCTGTTTCTGGTTCCTCTTTTATTGGGTTTTGGACAGGAGTTCAAGATTATAGAATTATTAACATTTCAGATACTTCTTTATGGTTGCAATACACCGATATTTCTGATGGATTGTTGTGGTACTTACGTCTTATTCCGGAAGGTTTTATAAGCTCCGGTGGGGGAGGTGGGGGAGTAGTTAACTCTTATTCTCTTCCTTTAGATTTTGAAACTTTAGAACCAATTTTAACCACATTTGGAAACAGCTCATACGCCTATATTTCAAACCCAGACCAATCAGGGATTAATACAAGCTCAATGGTGCTTGAAACAGTTCATGGTGATGAAACATGGGCGGGTCTTTATGTAGATTTGGATGCGCCATTAGATTTCTCAACTGCAACTACGATTTCAGTTAAAGTATGGGCTCCTATCACTGGTGATTTTAGAATTAAAATTGAAAATTCTTCTAATACAAATGACTTTGTAGAAGTAGATGGAGTAGTTACAAATGCTAACACATGGGAAGAAATTACAGTTGATTTTTCTGCGGCATCTTCAGGTGTTTACGACAGGTTAGTTCTTTTCCCTGGATGGGATGTAGCAAACGCAGGAACATTTTATTTAGATGATATATCACAACAATAATTTATATTTAATAAATGATAAGAAAATTCATTTACATATTTAGTTTCATTTTTTTATTAGGTTGTAACAAGCCTGATAACAACCCTTCTGTTTCTTTGCCAACCAACCTAAACACTGCATTAACTATTAATGAAGGATTAGTTGAGGTTGAGGCTAATGCTAACAATGCTAACTTCTACACTTTTACTTTTTTTGAGGGACTAGATTCTACTATTGTTGAATCTACAGATGGTCTTGGAGAATATACATTTTGTTGTACAGGTAGTTATACAGTTAAAACTAAAGCTCATACTGATTACTACAACTATATCGAGACTATAGATGATGTCACAATTACTATAGATCCCGGGTTTACTGGAGGGATACCAACAACAGGATATACAACTCCTTTAAGTTATCCAGGATATACTTTGGTATGGAATGATGAATTTGATGGAAATACACTTTCTTCCAATTGGGTTCATGAAATTGGAAATGGCAATTGGGGATGGGGAAACAATGAATTAGAATACTACAGAGAAGAAAACACATCGGTTGAGAATGGTTTATTAGTTATTACTGCCAAAGAAGAAAATTATGGTGGAAAAAACTATACTTCTTCAAGAATCAAAACTCAAGGTATTCAATCTTTTAAATATGGAAGAGTAGATATTAGAGCTGCTTTACCATTTGGAAAAGGATTGTGGCCTGCTCTTTGGATGTTGGGTGATAATATAACTAGTGTTAGTTGGCCTAGTTGTGGAGAAATAGATATAATGGAGTTAATAGGTGGGGGATCTTACAATGACAGAACTATATACGGTACTATTCACTGGGATAATAATGGACATGCAGATTATGGGGGGAATAATTCCCTAGCAAGCGGAGTTGTTTATGCAGAAGAATTTCATGTTTTTTCTATTGTTTGGACTCCTAATTCTATTGTTTGGCTCAGAGATGACATTCAATTTCATGTTGCCGACATTACCCCTTCTTCATTAAGTGAATTTCATCAAAACTTCTTTTTTATTTTAAATGTAGCAGTTGGAGGAAATTGGCCAGGAAGTCCTGATGCAACAACTATTTTCCCTCAAACCATGGCAGTTGATTACATTAGAGTTTTTCAATAGTTTTATTTCATGAATCATAACAATTTAATACTTCTTTTTTCTGTCATATTTTTTTTGTCGTGTACATCTTTGGAAACTAATGAATTAGATTCTTCATTTACCATTTCTCAAAATAATTCTATCTCTAAAAGAGTCGATTCCATATTTGAGTTAATGACTTTAAAAGAGAAAATAGGTCAATTAAACCAATACTCTGTGGGTGAAGAAATGACTGGTCCAAATCAAAATAATGATTACTCAAAACAACGATACAATCAACTTATTAATGGAAGTGTAGGGTCTGTTTTAAATTTACTTGGGGCAGAAAACACAAGGTTAGTTCAACAACAAGTAATTGAAAATAGTAGATTAAAGATTCCTTTAATATTTGCTTATGATGTAATTCACGGTTATAAAACAATGTTTCCTATTCCTCTTGCAGAAAGTTGTTCATGGGATTTAAAACTAATGGAAAAAACAGCTAAAACATCAGCGGCAGAAGCTGCTGCCTCAGGAATTCAATGGACTTTTGCTCCAATGATCGATGTTTCTAGAGATGCAAGATGGGGAAGGGTAATGGAAGGTGCCGGTGAAGATCCTTATTTAGGGGCTCAAGTTGCGGCCGCTAGAATAAAAGGTTTTCAAGGCGAATCACTTTCAGACTCCTTGTCAATAGCGGCATGCGCAAAACATTTTGCTGCTTACGGATTTGTTGAAAGTGGTAAGGATTATAATACAGTTAATATTGGACAAAACACATTAATGAATGTTGTAATGCCTCCTTTTAAAATGGCGGCTAAAAATAATGTAGCAACATTTATGAATGCTTTTAATGATATAGATGGGATTCCAGCAACAGCAAATATATTTTTACTAAAAGAAATCTTAAGAGAGCAATGGAATTATCAAGGTGTTGTTGTTTCTGATTGGGGGTCTATTGGTGAAATGGTTAATCATCGCTATTCTAAAGACTTAAAGCAAGCTGCTCACCAAGCAATAATTGCAGGCTGTGACATAGATATGGAAAGCCAAGCATACATTAAGCACCTTAATGATTTAGTCGTTCAATATCCTATCATAGAAAATGAAATAAATAAGGCAGTTAAAAGAATTTTAACATTAAAGTTTAAACTTGGCTTGTTTGATGATCCATATTGTTACTCTAGTGAAACTAGAGAGAAAAAGCTTGTTGGATCCCCAGCTCATTTAGATCTTGCTCTTGAAGCTGCGTTGAAATCTATTGTTTTACTAAAAAATGAAAATCAATTGTTGCCCCTTAAAAAAGATCAAAAAATTGCGCTTATAGGTCCTCTTGCTAATGATAGTGATGCTCCTTTGGGTAATTGGAGAGCTCATGCGTCTTCAAATTCAGCAATAAATCTATTAGACGGAATGAGAACTGTGTTTGAATCCAACATTACATTTGCTAAAGGATGTGAACTTTCTATTGGAAATAATAATTTTTTTGAGGAATTAAAGATTAATAATTCAGATTATTCTGGATTTAAGCAAGCAGTAGATTTAGCAAGTAAAAGCGAAATAGTTGTGATGGCTTTAGGTGAGCCAGCTTACATGTCTGGTGAAGGAAGAAGTCGGTCTAACATTGATCTTCCAGGATTACAATTGGAATTGTTAAAAGAAGTTTATAAAGTAAATAAAAACATTGTTTTAATATTAATGAATGGAAGGCCACTTACAATTCCCTGGGAGTATAAAAACATTCCGGCAATTGTTGAGGCTTGGCATTGTGGTTCTAGATCCGGAGATGCAATTGCACAGATTTTAATTGGAGATTATAACCCATCTGGTAAATTAACAATGTCTTTTCCAAGAAATGTTGGACAAGTTCCTATTTACTATAATAAAAAAACAACAGGCAGGCCATCTTCTGGACCAAATCAAGTGTTTTATGTTCATCATTCTGATGTGGACAACGATCCTTTATTTCCGTTTGGATATGGTCTTAGTTATACTCAATTTCAATATTCAGAAATGAAAATTTCTAGTAATGAAATTCACATGAAAGACACATTAAAAGTCAAAATTAAAGTTCAAAATATAGGTGATTTTCCTGGAGAGGAAATAGTACAGCTATACATTACAGACGAATTTGCTAGTATAACACCCCCTGAAATAGAGCTAAAAGGATTTCAGAAAATAAGCTTAGCTGTTGGCGAAACAAAACAACTGGAATTTAATATTACAAAAGAAGACTTGAGCTTTTACAACAAACAGAATATTTTTATTGCAGAACCGGGTAATTTTAAAGTAGGTGTTGGAACAAATTCAAGAGTTTTAGATGTTATGGCCTTTAATTTAGTTCAGTAATTTGAACAACAATGCGTTAGTGTACATAATACACTTATTTTTGTGTATATTTATATCGCTAATAATTCTTTTAAATAATGAAAACATCTTTAATATTACTTTTTAATTTTTTTTTAATTTCAGCTTTATGTCAAAATGTTCCAATAGATTTTGAACAAAATGGAAATGGATTAAACTGGACTTGGACAACTTTTGAAAATGATATAAATCCGCCTGTTGAAATTGTGCCAAATCCTGATGTTTCGGGTCTTGACACTTCTTCTACAGTATTAAAGTTCACTGCTTTACAGTCAGGAAATCCATGGGCAGGTTTTGAGTCGATGCACGGTTCTGATATTGGATCATTTTCTTTTGATTCTACAAATTGTACAGTTAAAATTATGGTTTGGAAGTCGGTGATTAGTGATGTAGGAATAAAATTCGTTGATCCAACTTCGGCTGCTCAGCCTGAGATTAAAGTTCCAAATACATTAGTTAATAGATGGGAAGAATTGACATTTGATTTTTCATCACGTATTGGAGTTTATCCAGTTTTAAAAGATCAAATTGTAATTTTCCCTGATTTCGATTTGGCAGGTAGAACTCAAGATAATGTTATTTATATAGATAACATTTATGATACAGGATCTAATAGTAACGTTAATGGTTTAACCCAACATTTTAGTAAATCAAGTGACATATATCCAAACCCAGTTTTTGATGTTTTGTATATAGATAATGTTAAAAATAAAAGTGTAAAAATAGTTGATTTACACGGTAAAATTCAGATTTACAAAACGTTAACTCCAGGTGCTAATAATTTAGATTTGTCTTTTTTATCTAATGGAATTTACTTGGTTAAGTTATATGAGGAAAATTATCCTTCAGAAATAATTAAACTAATTAAGAATTAATAATTCAGTTTTATAATTTTATAAATTATAAAACCGTAAATGAGTATAATAAAATCTATTTTTAATTTAAAATGTCCTCGCTGTAGAAAAGGAAATCTTTTTGAGGTGAATAATCCTTACAGAATTAAGAAACTAAATGTAATGAACGACAATTGTTCTGTATGTCAACAGAAGTTTGTTATTGAACCTGGTTTCTATTTGGGAGCAGCTTATGTAAGTTACGCTCTTCAGGTATTAGTTATGGTTATTACCTATTTAACTTTAAGCAGTTTTACTAATTTTTCTGTAAACTGGATAATATCTTCAATTGCCATTATTGTATTGTTGGTAGCTCCATATTTTATTGTTTTATCGAGGTCTTTTTGGATTTCCTTCTTCGTTTCTTTTGATTCCAATTTTAAAAACAATTGACTGTATTTTCAATTATAGATGTTGAAACTACTGGATATCCTCACAATAAAATAACGGATATTTCAATTTACAACACAAATTCTCAAAAAGTAGTTGCTGAATTTCACTCATTAGTTAACCCTGAGGTTTCTATTCCATCTTCAATTACACGATTAACTGGAATTACTAACGAAATGGTTAGAGATGCTCCATTCTTTTATGAAATTGCTAAGGAAATAGTAAGTCTAACAAGAGATAATGTTTTTGTTGCTCACAATGTGAATTTTGATTTTAATGTAATTAAAAATGAGTTCAAAAATTTAGGGTATACTTTTCATCGAAAAAAAATGTGTACTGTGAAATTGTCTAGAAAATTGCTTCCTGGTCATAAGTCTTATTCTTTAGGGAAGTTGTGTAAAGATTTATCAATTCCAATTTATGGTAGACATAGAGCTAAAGGAGATGCCCTAGCAACGCTACAACTCTTTAAGCTACTTATTAATAAATCTGATCAAGGATTATTTAATCAACAAATTGCAAATAAGCAATTAACTGTCTCACGTTATATAAGTGAATCAGATTTAGCACAACTATCTAATAAAACGGGGGTGTATTACTTTTGGAATATTGAAAACACCATAATATATATAGGAAAATCAGTAAATATTAAAGACAGGGTTTTGAGTCATTTTCGTGATGCTTCAAAAAAGGAATTAAAAATGTGTCAAGAAGCAGCGCGTATAACATATGAAGAAACTGGGAACGATTTAATTGCTCAATTAAAGGAATCTGCAGAAATAAAAATACATTATCCAATTTATAATTACAGGCAAAAAAGAGTCGGTGAGAATTATGGTTTGTCATTTCACACCAATAATGATGGTGTTTTAGAGTTAAGTTATGGCTATGTTAAACTATTAAAAAATCCAATTTTAACTTTTGAAAAAACTGAAAATGCCAAAGATTTTTTATTGAAAATTGCTGATAAGCACAAGCTGTGTTTGAAATATTGTGGACTTGATAATTCATCAAATGAATGTTTTAATCATCAACTAAAAAAATGCAAAGGTGTTTGCGTAAATAAAGAGGCGATAAAAAGTTATAACATCAGAGTTTTAAAAGTTATTTCTTCTTTTGAATATAAGAATTCGTTAGATTCATTATTTCTTAAAGGAAGAAACAACGAGGAAAAAAGTTTTGTCAAAATTGAAAATGGTGTTTATAAGGGTTATGGCTTTTATCCAAGAACAATTAGTAAAGAAATGGCTATTGTTTCAAAGCAATTTTTAATAACTCAAAAAGAAAATAGAGACACCAAAAGAATTATATCTAGTTACCTAAGGAAAAATGAAAAATAAAATTTCAATTGTAAAATTAATAATCATTTATTTGATGGCTTTTTCTTATATGTTGGTTGGCACAACACATTTTCTTTACCCATCATTTTTTTTAAAAATAATGCCGCCTTATTTCCCTATTCGTTTAGAACTTGTTTACCTAAGTGGTTTTTTTGAATGTGTTTTAGGGTTTTTCTTGTTTTTTTCTAAAACAAGAAAATTGGCTTCTTATGGATTGATAGCATTATTAATTGCTGTCTTTCCAGCAAATATTTATTTAGCCCAATCTATCGAGGCTCAACAAGCTTTAGAAATTAGTAGTATCATGGCAGTTGTTAGGTTGCCATTTCAATTTTTATTTATTTGGATTGCTTTTTGGTTTACTAAAGATTGATTATTGAGTCATTCTTTCTATAAAATTTGAACGTATGTTACTCCAAAATAAATTGTAATCTGCTATGTGATAGTTTTCTTTCTCAAATAGTTTACTCATAGGAATATTTTCAAAATCCACCCATAATAAGCCTTGATGTGCTTGTGCACTTACAGATTTTTGAAACCTAATTTTATTGTTTTGCATTAAAATTCCTTTATGAAGAATGAATTCGCTTTCTAAAGAGTCATTTTCCCAAGTCATTGGGTTGTTAACCGCTATATTAGCCCCATATATATAATTTGGGTAATGACCACTAGCAAATGTTCTCCATGTAAGAAAGCAATTTAAATCTAAAGGGTCGTTACATTTTGGAAATGAATCAGAAAATTCTTCAATAGGCATTCCTATTAAATATGCAAGTTCTACTTTTTTAGCAATTTCATTATTTTTTAAAATAAAATCTTTTAGAAGTCTTTCTGCATGATTAGTTCCTTGGCTGTGAGCAGCAATTACTATTCTGTTTCCGTTATAAAAGTTTTTTAAATAATACTTAAAAGCCAACTCAACATCTTTGTATGCAAAGTTTAATGCTTTGACTCCATTTTTTTGACTTCTATAACCTTGAATGTGCATTTGTCTGTAAATAGGAGAGTATATATCTGCCAGCCCATTAAAAACATTGGCTTGATATTTAATAGCTGTTTTATCTATTTTTTTATTTAATTTTTTGTCATCAATTCGGGCATTCCATTCTTTACCCTTTAAAAGTAAAGTTGGGTATATAAAAAAGACATCTATTCCTGTTAATGATGTGTCTTGATTGAAATTTTTAGGGAATTTATCAGCTTTGTCGATTTTTAATGGGTGTGCTGCCCAATGCATTAAGTTCGAATAGTCTGGGTTAGTGCTACTCTTCTGAATTGAAAAATCTTCAATAGGAATTGTACTGCTACAACTCCATAAACAAAAACATAAAGCAATTAGATTTATAAATTTCATCTGGGTAATAAAAGTATTTATTTTTCAATTAAATACTATTAAATGTTCAATTTTGGTTGTTCTTCTATTAGATAGTAGTTAGTTTCACTTAAAAATATATTTTGCGAATTGCAATAAATACAAGGTTATTAATTAAAGATAAACTCGAAGGAATTGGTTGGTTTACTTTTGAAGTGGTAAAGAGGATTGTTAAAAATCATCCAAATCATCAATTTTTATTCTTTTTTGATAGGGAATATAATGAAGATTTTATTTTTTCAGACAATGTTGTTCCTGTTGTATTACATCCTCAAGCAAGACATCCGATTTTATTCAATATTTGGTTTGATTATGCTGTTACTAGAGCTTTAAAAAAACACAAGGTTGATTTATTTTTTTCTACAGATGGAATGTTAAGTCTGAGGACAAAGGTTCCTCAAGTTGCTGTAATTCATGATCTAAACTTCGAGCATTACCCGGAAGATTTACCAGCTCACATTACTAAATATTATTTAAAGAAATTCCCATTATTTGCTAAAAAAGCTAATAAAATAATAACTGTTTCACAGTTTTCTAAAAAAGATATATCTAAATCATATTCAATAAATGAAGATTTAATAAGTGTTGTTCATAATGGTGCTGGAACAGATTATTTGCCAATTAGTATGGAACAAAGATCAACTCAGTTGTTTGAAGTGAATAATGGTGTTCCCTATTTTATTTATGTAGGGGCTTTACATAAAAGAAAAAATATTAAAAGAATGCTAGAAGCTTTTAAAAGCTTGAAAACTACACATAAAGAACCATTGGATTTTATAATTGTAGGAGATTATTTGTGGAAAAAAGATAGTTTACTCTCATCAATTTCTAATGATGTAAAATTTATTGGTAGGAAATCAGGATCCGAACTGGCAACTTTAGTTGCAAATAGTCAGGCATTAGTTTATGTCTCCTATTTTGAGGGTTTTGGTATCCCTGTTTTAGAAGGAATGAAATCTGGAGTTCCAGTTGTTGCCAGTAATGTAACAAGTATTCCAGAAGTTGGTGGCGATGCAGTGATTTACGTAGATCCATTTTCAGTTGTATCTATCAAAGCAGGTTACTTAGAGGCCTTAAATGAAGCTAATTTTACTTCATTTAGAGAAAAAGGGCTAAATCAATCTAATAAATTTAGTTGGGATAAGAGTGCTGATCAAATCTGGAATGTATTAGAAAGTGAAATGGAGATTAGAGCTTAATTTAAATAAAAATTTTGCTCTACTTTTTTCTCCTGTTTTAATAGTATAAGCATGAATTTTATTTTTCTCAAAAGAAACTCATTTTTGCGTTCATTACTGTAGCGTAAAAATTTAATTTTTTCATCGTCAGAAAGGTTAACAACTTTTATGATGTTTTTTTCAGATAACAACTCACTTAATTCGCTTGTAATGTCTTTGTCTAGAAGTAGTTGTAAATACATTGAAACTTGATTTAGTAACGCCTTTTCAGGAATAAAAGCAACGTCTTTTATTAAAGAAATTGTTCCTGATGGATATAATTTATTTTCTTTCTTGGCTTCAAACTGATTTATCTTAAAATTTTGATCACATTCAACTAAAATGTCCAACTCCCCATTTTCGTAATTTTTTAAAACTTGAACAATTTTCACTAAAGATCCAAATTCACTCAATGTTGTTTTACCCTGAAAAGGTATTCCAAAATAACTATCAGATTTATGACATTCGTTAATTAGTTGAAGGTATCTTGGTTCATATATATGAAGAGTAGTTTGTTCACCCGGAAGTAAAAAAACTCTTAAAGGAAATAAGCCTATACTGTTGTCTTGATCTTTCATCTATTAGGAATAGTGATATGTAAAAATTCTATAAAAACGTGTAAATTTTACATGTAAATAAATAAACTATCCACAATCAATTTTGAATTACTTTTCTTTTTTTTAATTTTTTTATCTGTTGAGTTCGTGCAAAAAGTATTTAAATAATAATCAAACAAAACAAAAAAAAGACCTATTTATATGTTAATTTCACATAACATTAATTTAATTAGTTAAGAGTTTTTACTAATTCTTTCTATTTTTGACAAAAATAAGTCATATGAAAAGTGTAAATAAAGTTAGAGTAATTGTGCTAACTGCTATTGTTTTTTGTTTAGCGTTTTTAAATATTTATTTTTCTGAAATCCAAATTTTTCTCCAATTGCTGCAACAGCTCTTTTTGCTGGTGCTTTTATGAAAAATAGAAAATTAGCATTTATTATACCCATTTCAGCAATTATTATTTCTGATATTTTTATTGGTTTTCATTCTATGATTTGGGCGGTATATTTAAGTTTTTTCCTTGTTGTTGTTTTAGGAATAAGTATGAAAAAATTAAATGTTGGTAATGTTTTGGGCCTATCTATTTTAGGATCAATTTTGTTTTTCCTCATAACAAATTTTGCTGTTTGGGCTCAAGGAAGTTTTTATCCATCTTCTTTTTCTGGGCTTATTGAATGTTATTATATGGGTATTCCCTTCTTTAAAAACACTCTTATTGGAGACATTTGTTTTAATGCTGTACTATTTTCCTCCTTTTCATTTGCTGAATCAAAAATTCCTTCACTAAAATTTGTTTCTTCCAATTAATTACTAGTTTTGTTTTGTTATTTGGTTTCTACTGTAAAGTAGAATTAAAAGGGAATCAGGTGAGATGCCTGAACTGTTCCCGCAGCTGTAATCTTTAGTAGCAGCACTACGTATTTGTCACTGATAATAATTGGGAAGACTTGTAGTGTGAAGTAAGTCAGAAGACCTGCCTTTTAACAAAAACTAAGCTTTCGGGTAAAAGGCATAGGGTTTAACAACTTCATTGTTCTAATGAAGTTGGACTCTTGTACTGTTTCTCTATAAGCTTTTAAAATTAGTTAGTGATTAAAAAATTAGTTTTAAAATATTTTTTTTGTAGCCTCGTCTTAACGATGGCCTTTCGCAATGTAATATCACAATCTGATACTCTAACTGAACATATTGTCTTTGACTCTAAGTTAGAAGAAGGAGTTAGCACATTTTCTGTAATTGATGTTGATTCGTCTGCATTGGCAAAATATTTTGGTCAAACTACAGAAGAATTGCTAGGTAAGTCTAACGGTTTATTTGTAAAACAATATGGTGCTGGTAATTTGGCAACTTTATCCATAAGAGGTTCAAGTGCTAATCAAACTCAGGTGTTCTGGAATGGTATTCCAGTTAATACTGCCTCTATTGGAGTTACAGATTTAACGTTATTGCCAATAGATTTTTATAATTCACTATTAATAAAAAAGGGGGGTGCTAGTCTATCATCTGGAACTGGTGGTATTGGTGGTGCTGTTTGCTTGAATTCCAATTCCTTTTTTCAAAAGGGAATTGCTCTTAGCGCACAGCAAGTTTTAGGTTCATTCGGTATTAAGAGGACGATTTTGAAAATGAATTATTCTACTGATAAAATTTATTTTTCTACTGGCTATTTGCATCGTTTTGCGTTCAATAATTTCTCTTATAAAGACGTGTCAAGCCCCAATGAACAATATTTAATTAGAGAAAATGCATCATTGAATCAACATTTTTTCATGCAAGAAATAGGTTGGTTGATTAATAAAAAAAGCCAATTAGATTTCAAATTAAATTACCTAAATAGTTGGAGGCAAATTGCATCTATAATTGGAGCTGTTAACAATGGAGAATTTCAAAATGATGAACAAATTAAAACTTTAATTGGGTTTAAAAATAAAAGCAAAAACCTAAGACATGATTTGAAAGTTGGTTTTGTTAATGAATTGATGAATTATAATGATACTGCCTTGGGTATTTTCTCGAATTTTAATATTAATTCTTTACATGCCAATTACAGAGTAACAAGAGATCTGAAACCTATTAATGGTAAAATACAAGCATTTATAATGATTCGAGAAGATATTGCTGAATCAGATTATTATGAAGAAGTTTCAAGTCAGAATACATCTTCATTATTTGTTAAGTGGGAGCAAAAAATCAATAAAATAGATTATCATTTAGCTGTAAGACAAGAGTTACTAGATTTTAATTTTCTTTCTCCTAACCCATCTATAGGACTTAAAAAATCTTTCTTTAAAAATGGCAAATGGAATACACAATTTAATGCATCTAAAACATCAAGAATTCCTACGTTAAATGATCGTTTTTGGGTCCCGGGCGGAAATCCTGATTTATTGCCAGAAAATGGTTTTGAAATTGAAAACAACAATCGGATTTATATTTCTGAAAATTTAATGTTTTCTTCCTCAATATTTTTTGGTCGAACTTCTAATTGGATAATATGGTACCCCATGAATAATGGGTTGTGGTCTCCCGAAAATGTAAAGGAAGTTCAACGTTATGGACTTGAGTCTAAACTTGAATTTGATGTTTCTTTAAAAGATGTCAATTTTGAATTAGACATTCAATATAATTATCTAAATGCAACTACAATTCATTCTTTTAACATTAATGATGCTTCTATAAACAAACAACTTATTTATGTTCCAGCTCATCAAGCACAGCTTGATGTTGAATTGGTATATAAGAAGTTTAGATTTTTTTATAGTCAGTCTCTTGTTGGAAGCGTTTATATTGATAGTGACAACAATAGTTTTTTACCCCATTACTTTCCAGCTGATATCGGAATTGATTGGAGTAGTAATTTCATTACTGGTAAACAATTAGTAGCGGGTTTAAAAATTATTAATCTTTTTAATGAAGATTATCATGTTGTTGCAAATAGGCCCATGCCTGGAACCCACTTCCTATTAAATCTTAAAATAAACCTAAAAAAATAAATAATCATGAAAAAAATCCTTTTAGTACTAGTAGTTACATCTTTCTTTTCTTGTAGAAAAGATGTTGGTCCTCAAACAAATAATAATTCAACAGAAACTGAAGCTTTCTATGATGTTTTGATCGCTTGTGAGGGTAATTTTGGAACAGGAAATGGTTCCCTTTCTTTATATAGTTCATCTTCTAACGAAGGGTTGAATAATTATTTTGATCAACAAAATAATTATTCACTTGGAGATGTTGTGCAATCTATAGCTTCAATAGATGAAAACTTATATATAGTTGTAAATAATTCTGGAAAAATAGAAATAATAGATTCTGCCAATTTTATATCTCAAGGAGTGATTACTGGATTTACTAGCCCTAGGGAAATAGTGAAAATTAGTAATTATAATGCTTATGTTACAGATCTTTATTCAAGCTCTATTCAAGTTGTAGATTTGAACACTAAGAATATTACTAGTAATATAGTTGTTTCAGGTTGGACTGAAGCTGTGTTAGTTCAAAACAATTATGCCTATGTTTCTTGTCCAGGTGCAAGTTTGATATACAAGATTGATGTTTCAACTCACGAATTAGTAGATTCAATTTCAACAGCTGCATCGCCTTTAGATTTAGTTTTGGATAAAAACAACAAAATGTGGGTGATTTGTTCTGGGAATTGGGGAGCAAATGATGGGACATTGGAAAGGATTGATTTATCTACTTTTGTGACAGAGCAAGTTATTCAACTTAATTCTTCAGCTTCAGAATTATGTATAAATAACGATTTAGATAAGCTTTATTGGCTAGCTAATGGAGTGAATAATTTGGATGTTGATCAAACTAGTGTGATTAATTCAATTGTTAATTCAGGTTCTGGTTATTTCTACGGGCTAGGTGTGCATCCAAATTCAAATGATATTTACATTTCAGATGCAATTGATTTTGTTCAGGCAGGTAAACTATTTAGATTTAATTCTCAAGGAGATGCTTTGGATTCTACCACGTTAGGGATTAACCCTCATGCCATATTTTTTAAATAATCACTTTCAATACACAGACAATTGTGTATATATTTGGCTTAGACTTAGTGATGTTTAATAGGGATAAAGTTATTTTTGATTTTATAACTATTTCAATTGTATAGACTTACTATCATAACAATATTAACATTTCTTTGCGGCTTTTTATGCTATTCTGTTTTTCAGCAGCTAAATAATGCATTGTTAAAACAGCAAGATCCTTTTGCAGCGATTCCTCTAGATGCTGCAATTATTTTAGAGAGTAATGAATTACAACAAGTTTGGTCTACATTTTCTGAAACTAACTTAATCTGGAAAGAATTTCTTGCAAATGAAAAAGTTAATTCTATTGATGTTCATCTTAAAAAGGTGGATTCAATAATATCAGAGACTAGTGCTTTACAAAGATTGTTCATTGATAAAAACACAGTCATAAGTGTTCATCCATACAGTGAAACTTATGATTTTTTGACAGTTACAAATTGCGAGTTGATTGACTATGAAAGTGTTGTTGATTTTTTTAATTCAATAGCGCAAAAGTCTTCTACTATAAATATAAAATCTTCAGAATTTATAGAACTGTCGATTGATTCTTCAAAATATTTTGTTTCATATCAAGAACCATTTTTTCTTATAACCTCTTCTGAAGAATTAATGAATAAATCATTGTTACAATTAGAAAGCAATACAAATTTGTTAACTAACACTACTTTTTCACAATTGCGCTTGTCAGCAAGTCCTTCTAGTAATTTCCATCTTTTTTTTCAAAAAAAGCAATTGACTGGATTTTTGAATAATTTTTTTAATGAACAATTTGTAAGTCAAATTAGTAGCTCAAATGAATTTCTTGATTGGATTGAACTAGACCTACTATTAAAGCCCAATAGTATTATGTTGTCCGGGTTGTCTGCATTATCTATGGATACTCTAAGGCCTGACTATCTTCCTTTTCAAGAGTCGATTAGTAAGCAAGGAGATGGCCAATTCCCATCTAATATTTCATCGTTGGAGCGGCATTCAATTAAAGACATAAATTCTCTTTTAAAGAGTTCTAGGCTGTCAATTGAAGACATTGAGAACAAATGTAACTGTCAACTAGATCAAGAGCTGAAAAAATTGCTTGGAAATGAAGTTGTTAAAGTTTGTTTTAAAGATAATTTAAGACAATTACATGAAGCTGTTTTTGTTGAAGAATTGGGTTCTGTTAACGCATTTGATTTATTGAAAAAAGTATATAATGTGGACACCTCAATTGTTTTATCAAATGGATTTGAGGCCCTTGTACTTTCTGATTTAGATTTTGTTAATTTCTTTGGGTTTGATCTTCCTGATAAGAATAGATATTTAATTCTAATTGAAAATTATTTTGTTATTTCATCTAAAGAGGGATTGATTAAAATAATTAAAGATTTATCTAGAAATTCTAATTCTAAAGAGAATAGTTTGTACCGTAGGTTTTCTAATCAATATCTTTCTTCTCACACTAGTAAAGAACTGTTTATATCTGGTGAAACAATGCTTAAGTTGTTAAATGCTTCAATAAAGCAGAGTATGAGTTTAGAGTCGATGGGTTTATCTAGTATTTTTAATAAGGTTGATGGATTGGCTGTTGAATCTTCTTCTTTAGAACAGGAAAGCCGTCATCATTCTTTTGTTATGTCAATTGGACAATCAAACATGGAGGAATCAAAATATTTGTGGTTGTTAGATTTAGATAGTATTTCTATCAAGCCTCAATTATGTAAAAATCATAGAACAAATACATCGGAAGTTTTAGTACAAGAATTAAATAACAAAATTCATTTAATTAGTGCTAATGGTAGAATAAAATGGTCAAAGAAAATTGATGGTCAAATCATGGGGGATGTGAAGCAAATAGATCTTTACAAAAATGGTAAGTGGCAAATGCTTTTTAATACTAAAACACATATTTATTTACTAGATATAAACGGTAAGCAAGTTTTTGACAACCCTATTGCATTAAAATCAGAGGCAACAAATTCTGTGTCTGTAATAGATTATGATGGAAAATTAGATTATAGAATTTTAATTGCTTGTGCAGACAATAAAATATACAATTATAATGGAGAAGGTAAAGAAGTTAATGGATGGAATATATTTCAAGCAAAAAAGAGAGTGACCACATCGATTAAATATTTTTCAATTTCAGGAAAAGATTACTTGTTTTTTTATGATAAATCTGGGGAGATGTATTTTTTAAATAGAAGAGGAGAGACTAGATATAATCCTTCTTTTTCTTTACTTGACTTAAAATCTGAAGAGATTCAGTTTAGTAAAGGCAAATCTGTTGAAGACTCTAAGTTGATTTATATAGATAGCTCTTCTAGAGTTGTTGAAAAGGCACTGTCTGGAAACTTTGCCGAAAAAATTGCCCTTGATTCTTCATATTCTAATGAATCGCCATTAATCCATGTTGTTGATTTTTCTGGAAATGGTATTTTCGAATACGTTGTTAGTATAGCTGAAAAAATAGCGAACTATGGACCTGATAAAAAATTAGGAATATTTGAGAGTTTTAATTTTCAAGTTGATGAGAACTTGACTATTCTAGGTGAGTCAGAAAAATACATTTTAATTGAAAACAATAAACAGGAAGAAATATACTTATTTGATTCTAATTTAAGTGCTAATGATGTTTTCCCCGTTCCAGGGTCTTTGAAATCTGTAATTGGTGATTTGAATAGAGATGGCTTGCTAGAGTTAGTTACGGTTTATAAAGGCAAGATAATTGCTTATACAATATCACCTGAGGGGTATTAATAGCTTATATTTGTTTAAAAGGTGAAAATGAATAACTCTATTGAACAAATAAGAAAGGATTTTCCAATTTTAAATCAGAAAGTTAATGGAAAGCCATTGATTTATTTCGATAATGGAGCTACTACACAAAAACCTTCAGTTGTAATGGGTGCTATAAGCCAATATTACAATGAAATAAATTCAAATGTTCATAGAGGTGTTCATCATCTAAGTCAGGTTTCTACAGAGAGATATGAACATTCTAGGGATGTTGTTCAACAATTTATTGGAGCAAAATCTAGAGAGGAAATAGTATTTTCAAAAGGAACTACAGATGCCATAAATATTATTGCTTCATCCTGGACTACTGCTTTTTTAAATGAGGGGGATGAAATTATAATTTCTACAATGGAGCATCATAGTAATATTGTTCCATGGCAAATGGCATGTCAAAAAAAGAATGCAAAATTAATTGTTGCGCCCATAAATAATCAAGGGGAGCTGTTATTAGATAAGCTTAAAGAAAAAGTTAACAATAGAACTAAATTAATCTCAATCACTCATATATCCAATACACTAGGAACAATCAACCCAATTGAAGAGATTATCACTTTCGCTAAATCAAAAGGAATAGCTGTTTTGATTGATGCCGCTCAATCAGTTGCTCATATGAAAATTGATGTTAAAGAGCTCGATTGCGATTTCCTCGTTTTTAGTGGTCATAAGTTGTTTGGACCTACTGGTACCGGTGTGCTTTATGCTAAAAAAAAATGGTTAGATCAAATGCCTCCCTATCAAGGGGGTGGAGACATGATAAAAGAAGTTTCTTTTGAAAAAACAACATACAACGAACCTCCTCATAAATTTGAAGCTGGGACACCAAACATTTCGGGTGTAATAGGAATGGCTTCTGCAATTGAATATGTTCAAAATTTAGGGTTCAAATTTATTCAACAACAAGAACAAGAGTTATTGAGTTTTGCAACTAATGAAATGGGTAAAATTGACGAAATTGAGATTATTGGTACAGCAAATCATAAAGCTAGTGTAATCTCTTTTCTTGTTAAAGGAACCCATCCATTTGATGTTGGAACTATCCTTGATCAACTTGGTATTGCCATTAGAACAGGACATCATTGCACACAGCCACTAATGAATTTTTACAAAATACCTGGAACGGCTAGAGTTAGTTTTTCTTTTTACAATTCTATTGAAGAAATAAAGCATTTTATAAAAGCTTTGAAAAAAGTTATATCAATGCTTAATTAGTTGGTTTCTTTTAATTTATAAAATAAGATAACATCTATCATCATGTGTGATATTATGGCGGTAATTAAGCCGAAATTTTGAGATAAGTACCCTACAATGCCAATGACGATAGTTAGGTAAATGCCATATACTGATATCTTCCAATTTTTAGGGTTTAGATATCCGTGAATTGCAACAAATATTATGGCTGTTAACCAAACCCCTAAATGTGGTTGTAGTACGCCTCTAAATAAAATTTCTTCTCCAAACCCAGCGCAAAAGCTGACAAAGAATATTAATGATACATCTAATTCAAAAGTGTTAATAAGATTTTTATATTTATGAAGGACGGATTTCATAAAAGGCATAGATATAATGAGCCAAGCTAGATATCCGAAACCTACCCCGCTTATAGTTCCTATAATAAGCTCTAAAACTAAGTTTGTTCTAGAAACAAATAGTAAGATAAAGGTAGTGTCAAATAAAAAATAGTGAATAACAAAAGCTAACGATGGAAACCCAACTAATGTCCCTATTGCTAACGGAATTATAGAGTTTTTCTTCATTTTGAAGCAAAAAAAAACCTCGTTTTACGAGGTGTGTTTTTTATAGAAAAAATTAATTAGATGTGTTTTCTTTGTCGTGATCTTCATCATCTTCGTCATCAGTGATCCCAAAAATATCATTGTTAGTATCGGTATTTTCTGTAGGATCATCCATTGTAGTTCCAAACATGTCTATTGGTTCAGCACATTCTTGGGTTTTAATAGGGATAGGACCCTCAAACTTACAACAACTCTCTAAAGTGAAGGAGGTTATAAAAAACAAAATTAATATGTGTAGTATTCGCTTCATGATACTTCTAACGTAGCTAAAGTACGGAAAGTTATATTGTTTTACAATTTTTCTTCAGAATTTCTTATCATAATGATTTCTACTTTAGTCCCTTTAGCTTCATTGTTATTGTCATTTATTTGTAATGGTCCAATGATTATGAATTCTTTTTTGGTTAATCTTTTTAATACATCTATTCTGTTAGAAGTTATGGTTATACCCTTGGATTGGTGTTGATGAACTCCTTTGGTTTTGAGACTGTTTTCAACGCCAATTCCATTGTCTTTAATTAGAAAAAACAGATTATTATTTTCTTTGTAACCAATTGATATCTCAATTTTTCCTTTATCGTTTTTAGGTAATATACCATGCCAAATACTATTTTCTACGAATGGTTGCATAAACATTGCTGGAACTTCAATAAATTCTGTTTTTAAAGAGGGGTCAATTTCAATGCTATACTCAAACTTACTCTTAAATCTCATGTGTTCAAGCGAAAGATATAGCTCTAATCGTTCAATTTCATCAGATAAAGAAACAAGGTTGTTTTTTGCCATAGAACTGTCTAGATTTTTTCTAATAAGTTTTGCAAAGCTTGAGAGGTATTTATTAGCAGACAACTTGTCTTGAGTATTAATGAAATATTGAATGGAATTTAATGCATTGAAAATAAAGTGCCTATTCATACTTGCATTAAGGCTTTGTTGCTCTAGAGATAATAGGTTGCTTTTGTAAATTAAATTTTGTGTTTTAATGTTTCTTTTTACAACGTTGCTACGCCACTTCCATATTATGAATATAATCGATAAAATTGAAAAAATTTCTAACAAAATAAACCATGTTTTTTGATAAAAGGGATATTCAATTTTAAATTTAAATCTTGCAGGTTCACTCCATTTCAAATTGTCTACAGATGCTTTTATTTTAAATTCATATTCTCCTGGGGGAAGGTTTGCATAAGTAAAACTGTTTTGTTTGTAATTTGGAGACCAGTTGAGGTCAAAGTTTTCTAAAATAAATTGATATTGTAAATCGCTATTTCTGGATAAATTAGCAGCCGAAAAATAAAATGTCAAATAGTTTTTATTGCTATTTAAGATTAAGTTTTTAGGTAGTAAATTATATGGATTTATTGTGGAATTATAATTCTTCCAATTAGTTTCCTTTAAAAACAACTGAACTTCTTTAATTTTAGGAATTGGAGGCCGTGATATAAGATTATTTGTACGATTAATACTATTGTACTTTGTTAATCCCTTGCCAGTTCCCATCCATAAATTACCTTTAGAATCTATAAAAGATGAATTTAGATTAGTTTCAACGCTTTTCAATCCACTTGCAACTGTATGATGTCTTATTTTTTGATTTTTTGAATTGAGTGTATTTATTTGCAATTCAAAAATGCCAAAATTGGTGCCTATCCATAAAATATTTTCATTTTCTAATTCTAAAAAATTGATGTAATTAGCACTAAATGATGGGTGTAAATTTATTTGATAAATACTGCTGTTGTCATAAACAAATAAGCCGTTACCTGATCCGATGAAAAGCAAAGAATCTCCCCAGTTTTTAAGGCAATAGATGTTTTTAGATAATTTTTCTTTAATAGAAAATTTTTTCGAATTTAATTCGCTGTCAAATTTAAATATGCCACTACTAGAGCCAACATACATTTGATTTTTAAATGAAGAAATGGTTCTTATTTTCCTTCCTTGAAATTCTGATTTTTCATTAAATGTGTATTTCAGTTCATGATCAATAATTGCTAGCCCTTTGGAGCAGCCAATCCATATTCTATTTTTAGAATCTTCAAAAAGGCTTGTTATTTTGTTTGATGGTAGCCAATCTAAATTGGCATAATTGCTAATTTTCCCATTTTTAAATTCTACTAACCCACCAGAAGATCCAAAAAGCAGTGCCCCATCTTTTTTACATATGCTTGTCCATATGGTGTTATTGATTAATGCTGAGTTTTTAATATTAAAATGTGTTATTTCATTTCCTTTTAAGCAGCAAATCCCTTGATCATATGTGGAAAGCCAAATGTTATTGTCTAAATCTTCACAAATAGACATAACGTAGTTACTTGGGAGTTTAGAACTAGTTGTGTAGTTTACAAATTCTTCGCCTGTAAAACGATAAATTCCCGATCCATCAGTTCCAAACCAAATGTTTTGTTCCAAGTCTTCTCCAATAGTATTTATGTTGTTTTGTAATAATCCGTTATTGCCATTAAAATTTTTGATTATTTTATTTTCAATGCACGAAACACCATTTTTAGAAGATAGCCATATCCTGTCTTTGGAGTCAATAAATATTGATCTTATTGTTGAGCTAATTAACCCACTTTTTTGATTATATTTCTTATAATCGTTAGTGATTAAATTCAATTTAAACACCCCTTTATCATATGTGGAAATCCAAAAATTACCATCTTGATCTTGATCAATATCGCTGATATTTGAGGTATTCGAAGGGAGTTTAATTTCTGTCCATTTTAGATTTTCATAATAACCTAGATAACCTTTTCCTCCAAGCCATATCCTTCCTTTATCATCACATTTAATAGTTCTAATGAATAATCCTTTGTAAGGATTATGTGTTTTCACTTCCTTTAAATAAAAATCCTCTTTTGATGGAATTTCCATTTCAATTAATCCTATGTTTTCTATCCCTATCCATAAGTTGCCATTCTTTCCAAATGATATTGCTGTAATGTGATTGCCATTAGTGAGATTGCTTAAATCAACTGTTGCTAGTTGTTTTTCTTTAACTCTAGTGATTCCTTGTTTTGTGGCAATCCATATAAAACCATTTTTATTTATTATTTCAACTGAAGAGTTATCTGAAAGGCCATTTTCTTTAGAATAGGTTTTGAAGTTTTCTCCATCAAATCTGCTAACGCCACCAATAGTTGCGATCCAGAGATTACCAATTTCGTCTGGACAAATTGACTGTACTTGTGTTTGAGAAAGTCCATCTTCTACCGAATATGGAATAAAACTATACTCTTGGGCTTTTGAAAGAGTAAAAACGAGAGTAAAAAGAATTAAAAGGTATGATTTTCTTAAAGGGAACATTAGAAGCTATTAATTCTGTTCATGAAAAAAGACATTTTTCTCCTTGAAATTGGAATGTTTTTTCCATTGGTCATTATTGCAACATTCCCTTCGCTTCTTGAAAATTCTTTTAGGTGGTATTCGACATTAATTATGTGTGATTTGTGACTTCTAAAAAAAACATTTTCATCTAAGTTTTGCTCATATATTTTAATGTTTTTACTACTTAAATGTCTTGAGCCATCACTTAAATGTATCATGGTGTAATTATCACTAGCTTCTAGGTTAACAATGTCTTTATTGTTAATTATAATGTACCCATCCTTAGTAGGGATACTTATCTTATCAGCATTGATTTTAGTAGCTAATGTCTTCAAATTTAAATTAGAATTGTTTACAGTTTTTTTCTGATGGTATTTTGAAACCTTGATAACAGAATTTTTTAAATCATCTATAGCTATAGGCTTTTCTAAATAATCTAAAGCATCTGCTTTAAAAGCTTTTAAGGCAAACTCATTGTGTGCGGTAGTGAATACGACAGAGAATTTTCGATCTTTAATGGTGTTTAAAAAAGAAAAACCATCTTCATTCGGCATTGCAATATCTAAAAAAACCAAATCTGGATTTTGAGAATCAATTAATTGTCTGCCTTCTTCAGCAGAACTTCCTAACCCTTTTATCTGAAGTTCAGGGCAATGCTCTTCAAGCATTATTTTTAAATTTTCTCTAGCATTGAATTCATCATCAATTATTATTGCATTTAAAGCCATATTTCTGTTTTTATAGAGTGGTTATTATTATAAACGACTGCTAGATTAAAATGGTTGTTCGGTTTATTGAATGATTAGTTTAGTTGATTGAATAGACATTTTGATTGATTAAAGTGATTTTAACCTATTTGTTAGAGCTCTTACTTTTAGTCTACTTACCGGAATATTTATATTTGTAGTCATCGTAATTAATGGTCTAAGTTCTCTACTGTATTCTTTGACAAAGTTTAGGTTAACAATATGAGATTTATGTACTCGAAAAAAGAAGCTTTCATTTAATAAGTTTTCATATGTCTTTAGAGTTCTAGTGTCAAGATAATTTGTTCCATCAGTATAAAATAAAATAGTGCAATTTCCATCAGCTTCAAGTCTTACAATGTCTTTTTGGTTGACAATTTTTATTCCTTTTCTGTTTGCTATAGATAATTTATTTTTAGGTGTACCAATATTAGAAGTTAGCGCATTAAGCTGTTCTAAGTAATTGTTGTTTTCTTGTTCAGTAAATTTGTTGAGTTCTATTTTAGAAATAGCATGTTTTAATTCATCTATATCTACCGGTTTTAATAAGTAGTCTATTGCATTGGCTTTAAAAGCTTTTATTGCGTAATCTTTAAAAGCGGTTATGAAAATTATTCTTATTTTTTTATTATGGGAGAAGGTCTAATAGCTCAAAACCTTCCGTCCCAGATGGCATTCTAATGTCTAAAAATAATAATTGGGGATTTTTAGATTCTATTTCTTTTAATCCATTTTCTACACCATCAGCTTCTCCAACAATATTTATTGTAGGACAATATTCAGCAATTAGAAGTTTTAAGTTTTCTCTTGCATGAAACTCGTCATCAACAATTACAGAATCAATTTTTTTCATTAAGCCAATATTAATTAAAAGAATCTACAGCTCAAAAGAGCAGTGTCATCTAAGAAATCTTCTTCACCCTTAAACCTGTCAAGTTCATGAAAAATAATTTTATCTAAATCTTTCATTGAGAGGTGGAAGTTATTTTTGATAATTTCATGTAAACGATTTGTTTCAAACTGTTCACCTTCTTCATTTTCTAATTCTACCAACCCATCTGTATAACAAATAAGAACATCATTTGGTTTTATAGTAACTTCCTCCATTTCAATTGTAGGAAGTTTCTCAAACATACCTAATCCGATACATCCCTTGTTTAAGAGTTTGAAATTTTCACCATCAGTTAATATTGGATAGTTGTGACCGGCATTAACATATTTCAATTTCCTATCAGTGCAATTGTAATAGCCAATAAAAAAGGTGATGAATTTTTCCCCTTGAGCTGCATTGTTAACATCCTCGTTTAAAACATGAACTAAATCTATTAATGTTAGATTTCCGTGATTATACTTAACATTTGCTTTTAAGTTTGCTTGAAAATTGCTCATAAGCATCGCAGCAGATATACCTTTTCCAGAAACATCAGCAATACATAAAACATATTCTTGATTATTTATTTTTATAAAGTCATAATAATCACCACCTACCAATTGTTGAGTTTCATACCTAGCAGCAACATCAACCCTGTTATTTGATGGAAGTTGTGCAGGGAATAGTAATCTTTGCATTTCAGATGCTACTTCTAACTCTTTATTAGTTCTCTCTTGATTAATGCTTTCATTAGCAAATCGTTTGTTTTCAATTGCAACAATAATAATGTTGGTTAGCGTTTGTATAAAAGGCATGTGCTTTATTGTAGGACTTATTCTTATGGCATCCTCGTTTAAATCTCCTATTAGTAAATAAGACAATGGCTTTTTTTTATGAAATATGGGAATTACAATGTCAAATGAATTGAGAGAAATACTTGAAGATGATTCTATAACTGTAATTTCTTTTATGTGCAATAAATCATCATTAATGTTAATTTTTCTAGCATTTCCTTTTGCGCCATATCTTAATAAACAGTTCCAGTTAGTTTGGTTGAAATTGTATAAAATGAGTCTCGAAATCCCAAGTTGCTCTCGAAGTATATATTCGTAAATCTTTAATAATTTGTCAATAGAGAAGTTGTTGTTTATGCCCTTTGTGATTTCAAGTAAAGAATTTAGCTTGAATTCATTTAATTCTAGCTTACTTAATATTTTATTCACTTTTTCTGGCATTAGGATAAAGTTTCTATGATTTTTGGCAACTTTCTAATTGCTGCTATTTCTTTAAACTTACTTCTGGCTTCAGAAACTGGACTTCCAAAATATGTTTTGTTGCCATCAATACTTTTATTTAGTCCTGATTGACCTAGCACAACGGCACCTTTACCTATTGTTAGATTGCTAGCAACTCCAACTTGCCCCCATAAAATCACATTATCTTCGATTGTTACACAACCTGCAATTCCAACTTGAGCTGCAAATAAACAATTCTCCCCAATTACAGTATCATGTCCAATATGTACTTGATTGTCCATCTTAGTTCCCTTTTTGACAATAGTTTCACCTGTTACTCCTCTGTCAATGCAAGATAGCGCTCCAATTTCAACATAATCTTCAATAATAACTTTCCCGCAAGAATGCATGGGTGAATATTCGGTTTCATATTTTTTGTAATAAAATGCATTTGCACCTATAACTGTACCTGCATGGATGGTGACATTATTTCCTATTTCTGAATGATCATATATGCATACATTAGCATGGATGATACAATTTTCACCAATAGTAACATCATTTCCTATTACAGCAGATTGGTGTATAAAAGAGGTTGAGCCTATGTTAATGTTATTTCCAATCATTGAAGCGTTATAAGAGCTAGGAGAGAAATGATTTGTAAGTTTATTGAAACTTTCAAATGGATCTTTTGAGAATATAATGGCTTTACCTTTAGGTATTGTAACTGTCGAATCATTGATAATAATTGCTGAAGCAATAGAATTTAATGCTTTGTCGAAATATTTTGGATGATCCACAAAAATTAGGTCACCTTTTTCAACTTTGTGAATCTCATTTATCCCTCTAATTATAATGTTTTCATTTCCAAATGATGAGCATTCTAAGAACTTAGCAAGTTGTTTTACTGAAAGAGAATTAATTAATTTCACAATAAATGATTTAATGCTAAATTAAGAACATAATCTTTTTTTAGATGTCATCTAAACAAATAATATAATATATGATGGATTTTTGTGATAAAATGGAAAGATTTTATAAATTTGCAACCCTTTGTAAATTAAAAAAACAAAAAAACACTATTTATGTATGCAATTGTAGAAATAGCAGGGCAGCAATTTAAAGTAGAAAAAGATCAACGATACTATGTTCATCAGCTAGATGGCAAAGAGGGAGATAAAGTTGTTTTTGACAACGTTCTTCTTCTTGATGACAAAGGTAAAATATCTGTTGGCGCCCCAGCTGTAAAAGGTGCTCAAGTAACCGCTAAAATAGAGCAACACCTTAAAGGAGATAAAGTTATCGTCTTTAAAAAGAAAAGAAGAAAAGGTTACGCAGTTAAAAATGGACATCGTCAAAGATTTTCTGAGATATCTATTCAATCAATATCTACTAAAGTTGCTAAAAAAGCAGTTGAGGCTAAAAAAGAGGAGTCAGCTCCAAAAGTAAAAGCAGCAGCAGCCCCAAAAGCAAAAGCAGCAGCTCCAAAAGCAGCTCCTAAAAAAGTAGAAGCGAAGAAAGACTCAGAAGTTAAATCTACTGCTAAAAAGGCTGCGCCAAAAAAAGCGGCTCCAAAAAAAGCAGCTCCAAAAAAAGATAAATAATTAAAACTTTATAGTTATGGCACATAAAAAAGCAGCATCAAGTTCGAAAAATGGTCGTGATTCAGAATCGAATCGACTTGGAATTAAAATTTATGGCGGGCAGTTAGCAATTGCTGGTAACATTATTGTTCGTCAAAGAGGCACAGTGCATTATCCAGGTGATAATGTAGGTATGGGAAAAGATCATACTTTGTTTGCTTTAAAAGATGGTTTGGTAGAGTTTAGAAAAAAAGCCAACAACAGATCGTTTGTTTCTGTCTCACCTTTTGAAGAGAAATAAAGAAATCCAATATTTTATTTTTAAAAGCGTCTTTCGAGACGCTTTTTTTATTTATAAATAATATTTCCATTCCTTTTTAATAGATTTGATTAAGAATTAGCTTAACAAAAAAATAATGCTAGAAATAAATAAGATCAGAGAAAATAAAGAATCAATTATTTCGCTTTTAAAAGTTCGGAATAAAGATTTCTCACAATTGATTCAAGACGCTTTATCCCAAGATGAATTAAGAAGAAAATCACAATTCACTTTAGATCAAGAGCTTTCTGAAATGAACCAAATTTCAAAAAAGATTGGTGAGTTATTTAAAGAAGGAAAACAAGAAGAGGCAATAGTGTTAAAAAATAAGACCGTCTTACTGAAAGAATCAACAAAAAAATTAAAGGAGCAATTGCTGAGTTCTGAAATTGCGATTAAAGAAATTTTGTGTCAAATCCCTAATGTTCCTAATGCAATTGTGCCAGCAGGTAATTCGGAAGAGCAAAATGAAGTAATTCAAACTTTTGGTAAAGAACCTAATCTTTTTGACGGAGCTGTTCCTCATTGGGAACTTGCTAAAAAGTACAATTTAATCGATTTTGAATTGGGAGTAAAGATAACTGGGGCTGGGTTCCCAGTATACACTGGAAAAGGGGCGCAACTTCAGAGAGCACTAATAAATTTTTTTCTGAACGAGGCAATAAGTAATAACTATCAGGAAGTTATCCCTCCCTTGTTAGTTAATGCAGACTCGGGTTATGCTACTGGTCAATTACCAGATAAAGAGGGACAGATGTATTTTATGCAAGAAGATCAACTTTATTTAATTCCAACAGCAGAGGTTCCAATCACTAATATATTTAGAGATGTAATTTTAAATGAGAATGATTTCCCTGTTAAAAGAGTAGGTTACACTCCTTGTTTTCGAAGAGAAGCAGGTTCTTATGGTAAAGATGTTAGAGGGTTAAATAGGTTGCATCAATTTGATAAAGTTGAGATAGTTCAAATCTCTCACCCTGAAAAAAGCTATGCAATTTTAGATGAAATGGTAGCACATGTAAAAGCTTTATTAGAAAAATTAGGATTACCGTCTAGAGTTTTAAAATTATGTGGTGGAGACCTAGGTTTTACAGCTTGCTTAACTTATGATTTTGAAGTATTTTCAGCTGCTCAAGATAAATGGTTGGAAGTAAGTTCAGTCTCTAATTTTGAGACATATCAATCAAACAGATTGAAATTGAGGTTTAAGAGTAAGAATGAAAAAAATCAATTGGTTCATACATTAAATGGAAGTGCTTTAGCTCTTCCTAGAATAATGGCAGCATTACTTGAAAACAATCAAACTGAAAAAGGAATAACTATTCCTGAAGTACTGGTTCCTTATACGGGGTTTAATATAATTTCTAATGTGGAATAGTTTTTGTAAATTAAAATACATGATTAAGACATTTCTTTTTTTTATAGTGATTCTATTTGTTAGCTGTACTGCTAATTTAAATGAACAGCTTAATACAGTGAGTGAGCTTGAGTTTGAATTGTTAAGCCTTGAAAGTTCTTATAATTCAGTAGACCAGCAAAAGGTAGAAGATGCAATTAGTGAATATAAGCACAACATGTCGCAGATTAAAAAATACTATTATACAGATACTGTAGAAAAAGAGTTCGTTCAGTTGATGAATTCTTACAAAGGAATAAAGAAAGGCGGAAAGGGTTTGTCGAATCAAGCTGAAAATATAAACGCAAACCTTACAACTATGAAACAACAATTGAATTATTTAAAAGCTGATTTGGAAAATCAGCTAATAATGAAAGATTCTGCGCTTATATTTATTTCTAATGAAGAACGTAATCTTTCATTATTGAAAGAAAGCATTACTAGCTATATTCTTGATTGTGATGCCATTTTAACTTTAGATGATTCTTTGTCTTTTAAAGTCCGTTCACTTGTTAATAGTCATTCAGAATAATTGAAAATCGATTCAATATATAGCGCTTTTCTAAGCATTTTCATACTACTTTCATTTTCATCTTTTTCTCAAGATGTACAACAAGATTTAAGAATAGCCATGAATTATTACAATAGTGGTGATTTTGATAAGGCCGTTTTATATTTTGAGAAAATTGCATCAGAAAAAAAGAATACTGTTGACATTTATCAACCATATAGCACGTCTTTACTGGAAATTAATGAATTTAAAAAGGCTGAGAAACTTGTAAAGCAAGAGATAAAAAAATACCCAAATAAATATTTCTTAATTATTGACTTAGGAAATATTTATTTTGCGTCAGATAAAATTGATAAAGCAAACGATTATTATCAACAAGCGATTAAAAAAGTTGATAACAAGGCAACATACAATCAAATTGAAAGTTTGGCTCTAGGTTTTGAAAAAGTGGGTAAAATTGATTTTGCTTTAAATGTATACCAGACAGGAAATCAATTCAATTCAAACAAATTAATTTATAATCAAAAGATTGCATCTATTTATAATAGAAAAGGTGAAACAGCATTAATGATAAAGACTTACCTTGCTTTAATAGATCAGAGTTCGGGTTATTTAGCATTGGTTCAAAGAAGCTTAAGTAATTCTATTGATTTGTTAAATGACAAGAATAAGCGAACAATGCTAAAGGAGAGTTTGGTTAAAGAAAGTCAAAAGCATCCTAATAACATTGTATACAATGAGTTGCTTGCTTGGTATTTTACGGCTGTAAATGACTTTAATAGTGCATTTATTCAAGTTAGAGCGGTTGATAAAAAAGCAAATGCTAAAGGGACTAAGCTTTTAGAATTTGGGCAATCTTGCTTTGTTAATGAGAGCTACGATGTAGCATTGAAAAGCTACAATCAAATTATTTTGAATTACCCTCAAACAGAACTTTCTGGACAGGCAAAAGCTAAAAAGTTAAAAACATTAAAAGCCAAGCTTCTTTCAGGAGTAAATGTTAATGAGGATCAGTTAATTTTATTGAAAGAAAATTATACAAACACAATAGAGGAGATTAAAAAATATTTTAAATCTTATCAAACTGACAAAAGATATCTTGACGCAATTAGAGGGCTTGCTGATTTAGAGGCTTATTATTTACACGATTACAAAGCGGCTGAAGACCTTCTGAGGAATATTTTAAAGAGTTATGGTATTCCTTTAAAAGTTAAAGGCGAAGTGAAGATTGAGCTAGCAGATATTTTACTTTTAAAAGGAGATGTTTGGGATGCTTCGTTACTTTTTATGCAAGTAGAAAAAGAATTTAAAGAAGACCCAATTGGGTATTCTGCTAAATTTAAAAATGCTAGAGTTTATTACTATACTGGTGAATATGAATGGTGCCAAAGTCAGTTAGATGTTTTAAAAGCTTCTACATCAAAGTTGATTTCAAATGATGCAATGGAGCTGTCTCTTTTAATTACTGATAATTTTAATCTTGATACTTCTAGATTATCTATGAATCTGTTTGCAAAAGCAGATTTGTATATTGTTCAACATAGATATAGAGAAGCTGAGCAGCTATATGATTCAATAAATCAAATAAACGCTTACCATACATTAAATGACGATATACTTTTCCGAAAAGCAAAAATTGCGATAAAAGAGCAGCGTTTTGAACATGCTATTTTAGCTCTAACAAAACTATTAGCAGACTATGGTGACGATATACTTGCAGATAATGCTTTATTTTTACTTGGGCATATTTATGAGCATAATATTTATGATCTTGATAAAGCAAAAGAGGCTTATAAATCTATTTTATTTGACCATAAAGGAAGTTTGTTTATGGTTGAAGCGAGAAAAAGATATAGAAAGCTTACCGGAAAAACTGATGACATAATTCAATCTGACTCATGATATTATATAATGTTACTATTAATATTGATTACGATGTTCATGATGAATGGTTAAAATGGATGAAAGAAGTTCATGTGCCAGATGTTATAAATACACGATTATTTCTAAATGCTAGAATATGTAGAATTCATGCAGAAGAAGAAGGAGGTAAATCATACAGTATTCAATACTTACTGAAAAACATGAAAGATTATGAACTTTATCAAAAAGAATTCTCCTCAAAACTTCAGCAAGAACATAGTCTTAAGTACAAAGGGAAATTTGTAGCTTTTAGAACAATATTAGAAGTTGTTCATGATTCCGGAAATAAATAATCTTTTTGAACTTCCAAGTTTACTAGAGCCTATTGATTTAGGCTCATTTGGTGTTGTAAATAAGCACGTTTTTGTTAAAAGAGATGACTTAATTCATCCTGTAGTTTCTGGAAATAAATGGCGTAAACTAAAATACAATATCAAAGAATATTTTGATGGTAATTATGAAGGTATAGTGACATTTGGTGGTTCACATTCAAATCATATTATAGCTATGTCATATTTAGCTAATTTTTATACTATTCCAACCATTATTTTTATTCGTGGTGAAAAGCCTAAAATGTTGAATCCCACTTTGAAAAAATGCTGCGATTTAGGTGCTGAGTTAATATTTGTAAGCAGAGAATCTTACAAAAGGTTAACAACTAGCGTAGATAGCGTTAAAAATAAATACTTAGATTATTTTATTATACCTGAAGGGGGTGCTAATTCTTTCGGAATTAATGGTTGTAAAGACGTTGTAAAGGAAATCGATTTAGATTTTGACGAAATTTTTTGTGATGTTGGTACTGGTGCAACAATGGCGGGGCTTGCAAGTGAATTAAATAGTCGTCAAAAAGTTAAAGGTGTAGTTGTTTTAAAAGGTGCGGAGTACTTAAAAAATGAAATAAATAATTTTTTATTAAATGATGAACACAGAAATACTTGTGAATTATTACATAATTATCATTTTGGTGGTTATGCAAAAAACAATACTGAGCTCATTGCTTTTATGAGGGAGTTTTATGAAATTACAGGAATTAAAACCGATCCTATATATTCTGGAAAAATGTTTTACGGAATGATTGACCAATTGAAGAATGAAAATGATGAAAAAACAATAATAGCTTTACATTCTGGTGGAATTCAGGGAATTGAAGGGTTCGAACAAAGATATAACCTTAATATATATGAATAAAAAAAGGCGCTATTAGCGCCTTTTTAATCTTAATAAAGAAGAAAAATTATTTCTGGATAATCATTTTCTTAGTCACTTTAAATTCAGCACTTTTAATAGAATAATAATATATCCCATTTCTAAAGCTATCAGAATTTAAGTTAATTTGATGAGTTCCAGCACCAGTAGTTCCTAAAGAAAGATTTTTCACAACTTTACCAGTAATGTCTAATACTTCAAACTCAATATCCATTTGTTTGTCTAATTCAAATTCAATAATTGTATTGTTAGAGAATGGATTAGGCATGTTTTGACCTAAAGATATTTTAGTTTCTAACCTTTCTTGAATATTTATGGTTTGATCGAAATTCATTCTTACCATTGGTGTACCTGTTGTATAGTACCAAGTTAAGTCTGTACCATCATAGTAAAAACAAGTTTGAGGTTCAGAATTACCAGAAGTAGCTACAACTAAATCATTAGTAGCTCCAGCATCTCCATACGCACCAGCGACAACTAAATACCCTCTTCCTGTTAATACTGTGAAAGGAGAGAAAAGCGGAAGTGTAATTGTAGCACCAGAGCTTACATCACTTGAAGTTAACTGATAATCATCTGTATTGCCTTCAAAAATAAAATCGCCAGTTGCTGCATCTACTGAGTAAATAACACCATAAATGATTGCTCCAGGCTCAGAACTGTTACTTATCGTTACATCAATTGCTTTTAACGTTTGATCAGCAAAAATGTCAAAATACGGACCAACTTCAAATGCTTCGCCTACATTGTAAGAACCGCCATCAGCAACACCCATATCTCTTGCGTATAGATAATCTGTAATTTCTATTGTTTCAGTTGCAGAATTGTCATTTGGATTATCATCACCGTATAAGTCAGTAGAATCTGAACTAATTGATAAAGCAATGTCACTAGATCCAATAGTAGAAGATGGAGTAAATTGCGTTGTAGTAAATAAAGAATCTGTTGATCCAACAGCTATAGTTGAAGTAGCACTTGTACCATTGTAAGAACTTGTCCCTGTAACATCAACAGATAACATAGATCCTGGTTGATCAAGTGCTCCATTATTGGTTACTTGAGCAGAAAAATCTATTGGAGCAATTTGTGCAACAGGAATCTGGTAGTAAGGAAGACCAGCAGAACCAAAATTGTAACTATTAATTGTTATGTCATTACTTGGATTAGTAACAAGTTCAACATCATCAATCATCCAACCATAAGTAATCCATACATTTGGATTTGAAGCTGAATTTGGAAATGCAGTAGTCCATCTAAATTGAATCCAAACAGATGATCCAAAACCTGCAATGTAAGGAGCTAGGTTTATTAGTTTGTTATCAGGGTTATCATAAGCAGCACCACCAGAAGAACTAAGAACGTCTTTGTCAGAATTGTCACCTACAGGTGTGAAAGTAACACCGTTAACACTGATTAGTATTTCTTGTAAATCGTTGAATAAAGCACCGTATTGAAGGAAGCTTAATGAAACTTGTTCAGTTCCTGCTAAAGATAAAACATCAATTGGATTTGCTGTAGTCATTGTGTAAGTCATGTTAGAAAGCTGAGTACCCGCTTGAGCATCTCCATTACTTAATTCAGCATAGTTACCACCAGAAGTAGAGTTTATTGGGTTTGTGAAAAACCATCCATCATTGTTGCTATCAATTGACCAGCCAAATTCAGCACCTAGACCTATAGTATCATTATCTATTGTCCATGTATTTGGATCAGAAAAATCATCAGACCAAAAAACAACTCCAGATTTTTCATTTAAAATTTGATTTGTTCCAGGTTTTTCAACTGTAACAAGACCTTTGTTAATTGCTTCAGTATAATTTGTTAGATTCCCCTGAGCATAAGAGGAAAAAGTTGCTGCTAAACCAGCAAATATTAAGTAAGATTTTTTCATTTTTATTTATTTGAATATAGTTATGCGGTTTCAAATGTAATTCAAAAAATAAAATTAAGTTGCCTGAAAAATGAAAATTATTGAATTATCATTTTTTTTGAGATGCTTTTGTTGTCTACAACAATAGAATAAAAATAAATTCCTGAAGAAAGCGATGATTTTGAGATGGTTAGCTCATTAGCTCCCTTATTTTGCATGCCTAGATTTTCTTCATATATGATTTCACCAGAAATATTACAGATTTCAAATTTACAGTTGCTTCTTTCATTTAAGTGAAATTCTATCAATGTCTCATTGT
This sequence comes from uncultured Flavobacteriales bacterium, assembly GCA_943788115.1. GTDB lineage: Bacteria > Bacteroidota > Bacteroidia > Flavobacteriales_D > Parvicellaceae. The sequence continues at coordinate 12,577 of CALSPA010000003.1, read as the reverse complement.
TAAATGGATTAGGAGTGTTTTGTTTTAATGTGAAATTTAAATTATTTATGTTGTGATCTTCGATTGAAAAAACTGGTTCGAAATTCATTCTTACCATAGGCGTGCTTGTAGTGTAATACCAAGTTAAGTCTGCACCATCGTATTTGAAAGAAGTTTGAGGTTCTGAAGTTCCCGCAGTTCTTACAACTAAATCATTCGTGCTTCCACCATCTCCATATGCTCCTACCATAATTAAATATGTTTTACCCCCTGTAAGTTGAACTGGGCTAAAAAATGGAAGAGTAATTGTTACTTCATTGTTTATATCGTTTGATGTTAAATTGTAATCGTCAGTATTCATTTCGAAAATGAAATCTCCAGATGCGGCATCGATCGAATAAATAACTCCATAAACGATTGCTCCAACTTCTGAGGCGTCATCTACAACAAAGTCTACTCCATCCACGAAACTTGTATTAATAATATCAAATAGATTTCCAATTTCATAGGGATCTCCTGAATTGAATTTATTCCCATCTTTAATGTTGTTGTCTCTTGCGTATACGTAATCTGTTATTTCAATTTCTGAAGCTTTAATATTATCAGATGGGTTATCATCAATTGAATCTGATGAAGCAACCCAGTTTAAAACATACTGACCAGTTGTAGAAGGTGGTGTATAGCTTTGTGCTAGAAACAATGAGTCAGAATCACCCGTTAATATTGTTGTAGAATCACTTGACCCAATTGATGTTCCGTTTACTTCAATTTCTAAATTACTATTGATTTGGTCATTTGCACCGTTGTTAGTTACAATTGCAGAGAAATTAATATCAGCTAGTTGACTAATTGGAATTTGATAGTAGGGTAAGCCTAAAGTTTCAAAATAATTAGTATTGACAATAAGATCGTTGTCGTCAGCTTCAAGGATTTTCATGTCATCTATCATCCAGTAATAAACTCTAGCGCTCCAACCAATTTTAATATAAACATTTGGTTGATTGCCAGCAACAGCTGAAATGTTGATTTTTACAGTTTCAGGATTTTGTGAAGCAGTATTGTTTGATGAATTCCCTTGCACTGTGAAAGTTGTCCATGTTACATTATTGGTGCTAACTAATACATTCATATCTACACCATTGTTATATCTAAAAAATTGTTGAAACTCTAATACAACTGCAGGGTGTCCTGTTAAATCAATAGAATTTGTAGTAAAATAAGTTTCTAAATATTGGTAGTTACTTCCAGAAGGTTGACCATAATTCACATTGTTAGCTGAGTCAATGTCGCAAATTAAAAAACCATTAGCAGCTGTAGTAGATGCAATAGCTGTACTGGCAGATGAGCCATTGTTTGTGTTAAAATAACCCCAAGAACCGTCATCTGACCAAACCCAAGGACAAATTCCAGATGCATCTTGGATTGTCCATCCAGATGGAAATCCATTACCGAAATCTTCTGACCATAAAGTGTCTCCAGTTTTTAGCTGACTAGTTTCTATATAATGATGTTCATCTTGTTGTAAAAGACAATCATTTTCTATTTCTAAAGGGTAGTTTAAATTACTTTGAGCAGTAGATAGAGTTACAATAAAAAATAATATAGCGGTGTTAAAGACAATGTTTTTCATAGTTGTTGATTTAGTTGGCCATTTCACTCATGAATTTAATTTTAATTAAGCGAATTTCATTTTCACTGTAATCGCCATCAAATTCATCATGAGCAATTTGTATTTCATCAGTTTCAGCATCTTCGAGGAAATAATCATATATTTCTTCTTGTGAATCATCATCTAAGATGTCGCTTAGGTAATAATCAATGTTGATTTTAGTTCCAGAATTAACAATATTTTCTATTTCTTCGATTATAATGTCTAGCTCTTTGCCTTGGCTTTTAGCTATTTCGTCTAAGGGAATCTTTTTGTCTATATTTTTGATAAGGTTAACTTTACCCGCACTTTTATTAGCAATGGATTTAATCACAAAGTCTTGGTGTCTTTCAATGTTGTTTTCTTCTACATATTTAGATATTAATTCAATAAAAGGCTTCCCATATCTAATGGCTTTGCCTTTGCCTACTCCAGAAATTGCTTGTAAATCTTCAATTGAGGTCGGGTACTGAATGGTCATGTCTTCTAGAGAAGGATCCTGAAAAATAACAAAGGGCGGAATTTTATTTTTCACTGAAAGTGATTTTCTTAAATCTTTAAGAAAGCTGAATAATTTAGGGTCTAAAGCACCTCCTCCACCTTTTTGATCAACAATAATATCATCTTCATCTGTGTCACTAAAGTCATGTTCTTTTGTAAGTAAAAAAGAGCTAGGAGATTTTATAAATGAATCACCTTTTGGGGTTAAATAAAGAGTCCCGTAAGATTCAATTTCTTTTGCGGCTAACCCTGAAACAATTATTTGTCGATAAACAGCATTCCAAAAAGTCTCATCGTAATTAATTCCAGCCTCAAAAAAAGAATTGTTTTGATGTTTGTAGGTTTTAACTTTTGAAGTTAATTTACCTACTAGAATATCGACATAGTAGTTAAACTTGTGTTTGCCTTCAATGCTTAAAATCGCCTCTAAAGCCATTTTAACCTGATCTTTTCCTTCGAATTTTTCTTTAGGGAATTTGGAGTTGTCACACATTTTTGCACCTTCTCCATTTTTTTCATCAAATTCTTCACCAAAATAATGCAAGATAAACTTTCTTCTATTTATACTAGTTTCAGAAAATGCAACAACTTCTTGCAATAGCTGATGACCAACTTCTTGTTCTGCAAGCGGCTTATTGTGCAAAAACTTTTCAAGCTTCTCAATGTCTTTGTAGGTGTAAAATGCCAGACAATGTCCTTCTCCTCCATCTCTTCCAGCTCTTCCAGTTTCTTGGTAATAACTTTCTAAAGATTTTGGAATGTCATGATGAATCACAAATCTAACATCTGGTTTGTCAATACCCATTCCAAATGCAATGGTTGCAACAATTACTTCAGCATCTTCCATTAGAAACATATCCTGATGTTTAGCTCTTGTATTTGCATCTAGTCCAGCATGATAAGGCAAAGCTCTTATACCATTTACTTGAATAACTTGTGCTAGCTCTTCAACTTTTTTACGACTCAAACAATAGATAATACCAGATTTCCCTTTTCTTTCTTTTATGAAACGTACAATTTCTTTTTGAACATCTTTTTTAGGACGCACTTCATAATAAAGGTTAGGTCTGTTAAATGACGCTTTAAAGAGTTTAGCATCTTGCATTCCAAGATTCTTCTGAATGTCTGTTTGTACTTTTGGAGTTGCAGTAGCCGTTAACGCTATAATAGGTACGTTGTCAATTGCTTTAATAATTGGTTTTAGCCGCCTATATTCTGGTCTAAAGTCATGCCCCCATTCGGATATGCAATGGGCTTCGTCAATTGCAAAAAAAGAAATTTTTATAGAAGTTAAGAAATCAATGTTTGCCTGCTTTGTTAGTGATTCAGGTGCAACATACAAAAGTTTCGTTTTCCCATTTGAGACGTCATTTCTAACTCTATTAGACTCTGTTTTGTTTAAAGAAGAATTTAAAAAATGTGCAACGCTGTCACTTTCACTAACTTGTCTTATGGCGTCAACCTGGTTTTTCATTAATGCAATTAAAGGAGAAACCACTATTGCAGTTCCTTCACTCATTAATGCAGGCAGTTGATAGCAAAGAGATTTACCTCCACCAGTAGGCATAATTACAAAAGTATTGTTGCCTGCCAATAAATTATTGATGACAGCTTCTTGTTCACCTTTGAATTTTGTGAACCCAAAATATTTTTGAAGTGCTTTTTTAGCTCCTATTTTTGCTAATTGTATCAATCGAGTACTCTTAGGTTATATACTAATATAGTGCATTTGATCTACTAATTAAAGATAAAAAGCTTCAATTTTAGAATTATTTAAATCTTAGATAATTGTTTAATTGCAATAAAAGAAAAAAGGCCAGCTCCAATCTCTAATGATGCTTCATCAATATCAAATGTTGGGGTGTGTAAGTTTGATTTTTTATTTTTATTTGTAGTCCCTAATCTGTAAAAGCAGGAGGGGTATTCATGAGAGAGATATGCAAAATCTTCAGCAGTCATTCTTAAGTCTAAAGGAACTACATTTTCTTCGCCTAAATACTTTTGGGCAGCATCAATAGCAAGGCTTGTAACAGCTTCATCATTAATTAAAAATGGATACCCTTTCTTGATTTCAAAATCGCAACTTCCTCCCATTGAATCGGCAATAGAGGTTGCCATTTTCACCATTTTAAGATGAGCCTCTTCTCTCCATTTTTCATCAAAAGTTCTAAAAGTCCCTTTAATACTGACATTGTTAGGTATTACGTTAGTTGCCCCTTTCGCCTCAACAAATCCAAATGATAAAACAGAAGGAGTTATAGGGTTATTCGATCTGCTAATAATTTGTTGAAGTCCAACAATAATTTGTGCAGAAATTAAAACAGGATCTATTAATTGGTGAGGTAATGCGGCATGTCCACCTTTTCCTTTAACAGTTACGTGTAGTTCATCAGTTGATGCCATGTACACTCCCTTTTTAAAACCTACTTTTCCTACAGGTAATTCTGGATAAACATGTTGCGCAATACAGCTATTAGGATTTATTTTTTTTATAATTCCTTCATCAATTAAAAGCTTAGCCCCACCAGGAAGTTTTTCTTCTGCAGGCTGAAATAACAATTTAATAGTACCAGAAAAATCATTTTTCAATTGATTCAATATCAATGCTGAACCAAGAAGAGATGCAGAATGTGCATCATGTCCACAAGCATGCATGATCCCATCGTTTTTGGATTTATATTCAATCTCATTTTCTTCCTGAATTGGGAGGGCATCAATATCAGCTCTTAGCAATATTGTTTTGGAATTTGGGTCTTTTCCTTCGATAGTTCCAATAATCCCAGTATTTACATGCCCAGAAGTAAATGGTATACCTATTTTTGTTAATTCAGATTGAATAAATTCAGCTGTTTTATATTCGTTAAAAGAAAGTTCTGGATGTTGATGAATGTGTCTTCTTATTCTGATGATTTCAGGTAGAAATTCTTTTGAAAGCTGTTTTATTTTGTCAATCATTTTGCAAGAAAATTTTTAAACCACTAATAATCATTTTTATTGAAACATAAAGCATGGCTCCACCAAAAATGATTTTAACCCAATGAATAGGTGTTTTCAATGCTACTTTTGAGCCCATAAAGCCTCCTATTATGAAAGCTGCTCCCATAACTAAGGCGTAAATTATTAAAGGTTTTGAGAGGTGACCTTCTTGATAATAATTGTAAAAAGCAAGTATGCCAATAGGAGGAAGCATTAAAGTTAATGAGACTCCTTGAGCTTCAAATTGAGATAATCCAAGAAAGTAAATTGCTGCAGGAATAATGATGATTCCACCACCTATACCAATAAACCCACTAGCAATTCCGGCTGCTAAACCAATAAGTGTTAAAGTGATTATTGTTTGAAGGTCCATAATTTAAAAATCTAAAGATAGTGATAGATGCTTTACAGAAGGCATAATTACACCATCATTAACTCCCCAAGCCCAATCAAACCTAATGTAATATCCTAAAATTCGAGACCTTACACCAAAACCATAGCCGTAGATTATTGGTTCTTTTTGATTTTGAAGCGTTATTGTGTAATTGTGTCCATTTATAATTGTTGTGTTAAAGGAATTACTAGTAGAGTAGGGATTCAAACCAGTCCAAGCAGTTCCTATGTCATGAAACCCAATTACCATTAAATTTTCTAACATATCTGACCTTAATGGCTTAGGTGAGAAATAGCTAAATAATGGGATTCTTAATTCGTTATTTATTGAGATAAAATTATTTCCGTTTCTAGCATTTTGAAAAAACCCTCTCATTGGAGTAGCGATCGTTTGGAATTGATAATTTTGATTAGGGTCTGGAACTATTGACCCGTCAAACCTTGCAGCTAGCCAGTTGTCTACACCACCCATATAGTACAATAGCTTTTGAGAACCAAAAGAGGAGCTAATAGCTAATCTTGATGCAAATACAATGTTTCTATGAATTTTTTGATAATGTCTAAAGTCAAAACCAACAACAAAGAAATCAGTTTTACTTACATTAACTTCTCTGTATGCTTCTCCCCAAAGCTTAAATTTTGTACCGTTTTGAATATTTAGCCCTAATGGTCTGGTTGCATCATAAATATACTCCAGCATTAATCCTCCTAAAAGATGATTTTCATTCTCAATAATAAGTGTTGCAGGTTCAGTGCTTGAAGTTACAGTGTGGTCAAACCTTAAATGGTTGGTTAGGCGTAAACTTGCCACCTCGCTAAAGGGATATTTTAATTTATATTTAACATCATACGTAGATGTTTTAGTGACTTCATAAGTGTTAAACAATTGTTGATAGGTTTGTCTAGAAACCAAATATTGTTTGTCTAATCTTGATTTTAAATCTTCAAAAATTAGTAGATAACCTGTGTTATTAATTTGGATGGGGCCTTTAAACCCACCAATTATTCGATAATCTTCAAAAACATCTTTTGCCTTAATAATTGAAAAACCATCTAATCCTGCATTCTGAAATCCGTTTTCTGAGATACGTTGGTAGGATTGATTGTTGAATGTTGGGTTAAGCTGCATTAGTACTTTGTCTATGGTAAAGTTTACTTTGTAAATTTCTTGTCTTGGTAACCCAAAAGTTGCTGCCTTTTCTTTTTTTGTGGTTGTTAAAGAATCGTTATTAGAAATCACTTTTTTCTCTTTTTCAACAACTTCATCGTTAAAGATGTAGTTGTCAATGTCAATTAGCCCTTCTGAAAGCTCTTCTTTGGAGTTTCGAATGTTAATTTCTTTAACACCTGTTTTGTTTGAAGAAATAAGCTGAAGATGTTCCATGAAAATCGTAGATTTTATTTTATTTTCAAAAATTAAATCCTTTGAAGTATTTCCAAGGTAAAATTCATACTTCCCATTTTTTTTCATTAAAATTGAAAAGTCATTTTTGTTTAATAAATGTCCCATTTCTAAAACATCATAGGGGTAATTGGATAGCCTGTCAGTAACACTAAAGTAGTTGTAATGAATGGACGTGTCAATGAAGCTAATCGCACTATCCTTGTAGGTAATGTAACGGTTGAAAACACCATTATTGTTAGAAATGAAGGTATAGTGTTTATTGTCATAAGAGAAGGGGGATTTCTCATCTATAAGATCGGTGTCTGTAACACTTTTTAAGTTTTTTCTTCCACTAATATTAATGGTGAAAATGTCGAAATCATTAGATAGTGTTTTTAATTTACCTGTGTTTCTTATTGTGTCATCAAATCTATTTGAAGAAAAAATAACTGTGTTGTTATTTGTAAATGATGGGAATAAATCATCATAAATGTCATTAGTGATTTGAACTTGACTGTTTCCTAAAACATTGTATAAATAAATATCGGTTTGCCCGTTTGACACACCAGAGAAAATAAGTTTATTGCCTTTTCCTGAATACTCCATTGAAAGAACTTTTTCAATACCTAAAAGTGTTTTTTTAGTTTTCTTTTTGTTTTTTGTGTCATACAAATTAAGTACAAGGTTCCCTTTTTTTTCTTCAATAAAAGCTAATACTTTTCCATTTGGATGCCATGCTAAATTCGGATGAGAATAATCAGGAATTCGATCTAATTTATGACTCCCCTTAGCTATTTTTTTATTTTTATTTTTTTCTATGTCATATACGTATACTTTGTATTGTCCTAGCTGATTAGTTGTATATGCTGCATATTTTTTATCTGAACTAATTTTGAACTGTTGATACACCCTTTTTTTCCTACTCTTAATTGGTATTTTTAAATGTCGGGGTTCAATTCTTCCCTCTAAATCTTGAGTATATCTGTTTTTGTAATAATTGATGAAATCATCTGAAAGTTTAGATAAATTTATTCCTAGAACATAAATGAAACCACTTTCAATATTTTTACTAACTCTAGTCATGTAAAGAATGTTTGGAATCATTCTAGGGCCATAAACTTCATCTATGTAATTCCAAATTGATTTACCAACAAGTTGCGCATCTCTTCCAACTAGGTGATTAAATTTTTTGAATTTACCAGAAAGAACTTTGTCTTTAATGTTGTTATCAATAGAAGTTGTCCATGGTTCTCCTAAATAAGAAATTATCCCCATTTTGTACCAGTCAGGAACACTTAGTAGAGATGCATTTTTAATGGTTTGCTTCCAATTGTCGCCATATAAGATTCTATTTACTAGTAATTCAGAAATCCCCGATCTAATTTGGTTGTTAAATTTTAAGTGATCTCCTTCATAATAGAGAAATATTTTGTTTCCTTCAATTCTTGCAGTTCCCCCAATGTTAGAAGTAATGTTGTTGTTTAACCCTATGTTACTTTGTCTAAATTCACTTTGGGTATTGAAAATAATAAAGTGAATTTTTTCACCTGTCTGGTAGTCTAATAATTTCTCTAAATCCTGTAAGTATTGATGTCCTGTTTTTGCTGCGTAAATAGCATGCTTTCTACCGCTCTGTTGAAAGTGAACCTTAAACCGTTGGAAGTCATAAGATTGCCAAAAAAAAGTATTGTATTGAACTCTGTTTTGCCCAAATGAAATGTCTGATCCAGAGTAGTATTGTGCCTTAAGACTCATGGAGAAAAGCAAAAATAAAATAGGGAATATGACTTTCTTAATGTTCAAAACAGCAATATAACGTAAAGATAGGCAAATTCGTATGATTCAATACATTTGTAAATGAACTATGTAACTAATAAAAATGCTTAAAGTAAAAAAATTCACCTTCAATCCATTTTCAGAGAACACCTACATTGTTTATGATGATTCTAACGAATGTGTCATTATAGATCCTGGCTGTTTTACAAGTGACGAAGAAAATATTTTAGATAATTACATTACTGAAAATCAGTTAAAACCAGTTATGATTTGGCATACACATAGTCATTTAGATCATGTTTTTGGATCTTCATTTGTTTCAAAAAAATATGGAATTGATTTGTGGATTCATAAAGAAGATTTACAAACCTTAAGCTCTTTTGAAACAGTATGTAATATGTATGGTCTTCCAGTTAATAATATTCCTCCAGCAGCTAATCATTTTTTTGATTTAGAAAAAGGCATTTCATTTGGAAATAGCAAATTGGAGATTAGATTTGTTCCCGGACATGCTCCTGGACATGTGGTTTTTATTTCTAAAGATTCTAATTTTATTATTAATGGTGATTGCCTTTTTGATGGGAGTATAGGAAGAACGGATCTTCCGGGAGGAAATCATCAGCTTTTATTAGATAGTATTAAAAAAGAATTGTTTTCTCTTAATGATGGTTTTATTGTTTATTGCGGACACGGTCCTGAAACAACGATAGGTAAAGAAAAAAGTTCAAACCCTTTTTTAAAATAAAAAAGGCGAGCATTAGCTCGCCTTTTAATAAGTTAAATAATTAACTATTGATTATTGTACAACAACATTTTTAGTTGTGCGTCCATTTTCTGTGTCTAAAACAACAATGTACATTCCTGGGTTTAAGTCATTCAATTTAATGAATTCATTAGCACCAGTTCCTAGGTTAAGAACGTTATTGTAAACTTCTTTTCCTTGGATGTCAAGAACATGAAGGTTGATGTTTTCAGCCTCACCATTATTACTAATGAAGAATTCTCCATTATTTGGGTTAGGGTAAATTGTCAAATCATCTCCGTTAACTTCTGCAACATCTGTAGCGAAAGAACAACCTGCAGTACTAGAGTATAATACACCAGCCAATGGCTCAACACCTGAGGAATAAATTAATGTTCCGAAGTTGTTGTAAATTTCAAAACTGATTTCACTATCCCAAGAACCACCTGTAAAAGATACTTCCATTGCGTCACCATCATTTACTGAAAATGTAATAGTTTCATCAGTTTGAACACCACCACCAGCACCCATAGTAGCTTCGTAGCTAGTAGCCGTACCAGCTAGAGAAACAGAAACACTTGCTCCGTTCCAACCATCGCCCCAAGCATCGTGCATGTCCATAGTCCAATCGCACTGTGCGTTAAGGTTAAAAATACCAGCAACAAATGCTGTTAAAATAGATAAAAGTTTTTTCATAAAAATAAAATTTAATTAATAATTACGCCTTTTACTTTAAAAGACATTCTAAATTAATAATTTTTTATTTAAAGGATATAAATAATTTAATATGTTTTCAAAAAAAAGGGAGCTAAACATTAGCTCCCTTTGAAAGATTAAAAAAAAACTTAATTATTGAACAATCATATTAATGATTTTTAATCCATCGTCAGAATTTAAATGAACTAAGTATAGTCCTCTTTCAATTCCTTCTAAGGTTAATGTTTTTTGTTCGTTTTTATTGAAGTTGTGATTTTTTGAATAAACCACTTTACCTTGAATATCAGTAATTGTAACATCTATATTATTAGCAACTCCAGCGTTAAGCAATGTAAAATCTCCATTGTTTGGATTCGGGAATAAGCTAAATTCATCTAAACCAATTTCTAGGATATTAGTACAATCTTCTACTACTGCATCAACAGCAGTTCGATCGCTTGAACAACCTCCAGTGCTGTAAAATATAGTACCATTCCACATTCTAGGACTGAAAGTTGTTGCAAAACTTGCACAAAGACCAGTTCCACCAGCTATGGTCATATCTGAGTTTGAATATGTTGTTCCTGCAGTTACATTAGTGTACCTTACACTAGCTTGAACATAAATACCAACGGTATCTCCAGCAGTTAAGCTTAACTGACCGACACTAAATACTAGCGCTTCAAAAGCTGTTGCACTAGAGTTTATTTCAGCAGAGCCTAAAAGTGTCCAATCTCCAGGAACTTCTTCACTACCAATATAAGACCCTGTTTTGTAATAAACTTTAACCGAGTCAGCAGCATTAAAGTGACCTCTCATACTGTCAATAGTAAAGTCAGTAGTTGCAATAACGTCAAACATATTACCAAATCCACATCCGTTACCACCATCATATGTAGTAGCCAGCGTGTCAGCAATGTTTGCAACTGCCTCAGCATAATATGTAGTTGTTGAATTGTCATAAGCTGTTTAAGTCATTTCCAGTTCCAACAACATTCCCACCAGTAGCGGCATCGTACCATGTTATGTTTCCGTTAGATGTAGCAGATAGCGTTAATGTATCTCCAGATCCTTCGCAAATAGTATCACTTGTTCCAATTGGATCTTCAGGTGTGAGATAGTTTTCAACACAATAAGAACCTATGATTTCATCATTTGTAACATCTAAATCTCCAACCAGTAATGTTGCAACGTCTATACAATATAAACCATCAGCACTTACGTCTAAAGGTTGAGTAAATGTGTAGGTAATTGTGTCTCCGGGCAATATTGTTCCAGAAACAGTTTCTGTTACTTGATTTGCGCCTCCATTTACACTGTAAGACACATCAAAACCAGTTTGAGATGCACCACCATAATTGTAAATATCCATTGTTAAAAGGTGCAAAAGAAATTTCACAACCAGAGCTAATGTCAGTAGTTACACTTAAAGCACCTAAATCATCTAATGGTGGTGCACAAATAGAATTAGAAGATGAATCAGTTAAGAACAACCCAACGGCAGGACTGGTTCCATAGCTGACCTAATTGAATTCCTAGCGGATCATATATTTGGAAAGTGATTTCAGTATCCCAAGCTCCTGAAGTAAAAGAAAAATCTACAACGTCACCAGTGTAAGCATACACAGTGTCTGTTTGTTGAAGATCTAATTGTCCTCCAAGAATTTGATCTATCTGATAACTGCCCGATGCAATTCCGTTAATAGAGACATCAATGCTTGCACCATTCCAACCATCACCATAAGAATCTTGCATGTCTAGTAAATAGTAACATACAGGAGCTGGTAGTGTGCAGAATGAATAAGGACCAACCCATGCGCTTGTATCACCTCCACCACAGTCAGCCTGTACATAGAACTCATAACAAGTGTTGAGTGTTAATCCTGAAACTGACAGAGAATCATTAGCTGCCACAATATTAGTTGCAGCATAAGGATTGAATCCAACAGTGTCTGTTACAACATTCCAAGAAGTCTCACTTCCACCAGCAGTCCATGAAATATCAGCTGATGTTGTAGTTAAGTTTGAAGCCATTAAGTTTGAAGGAGCAACACCAGAAAAACAAGATTCAACTTGAATTAAATCAATTGCCATATCAGTTGTGAAACCAGTATTTAATCTGTAAAATGTTAATTGCAGGTAAATTGTTTGACCTACATAAGCGCCTAAATTAACACCAACATTAGTCCATGGATCAGTGTCTAAAGTTTGTAAAGGTCCAGATTGTAAAAACACAACATTAAAAGGGCCTGTTGGAGAAGTTCCTACACTTACGGCTAATTCTCCCATATCAGCACCATAAGCGTGCATCCAGAAAGATAATTCAGCATCTGATGTAGCAGCCGTAAGGTCTATTGCAGGACTAACAATTGAAGCGGTATCTAAACCACCTGTAGAGCCTTCAAAATAAACATACCCCAAATTACTATGTGCTGCAGAAGGGCCTGTTCCACCGGAGCCTGTTCCACCGGAGCCCGAAATT
>CALSPA010000002.1 GCA_943788115.1 uncultured Flavobacteriales bacterium | reverse complement strand
TGCATACCGGTTTAGAAGAAGAGAAAAATGGCTATGATAGAATGGCGGCCTATTATGCAGAAAGAGCAAAAGGTGGAGTTGGCTTAATTGTAACGGGTGGTATTGCTCCTAATAAAGCAGGATGGGTAGGTCCTTTTTCAAGTAAGCTTTCAGATAAAAGAACAGCAGATAAGCACAAGAAAATAACAAAAGCAGTTCATGATAATGCCGGTAAAATATGCATGCAAATTTTACATACCGGAAGGTACGGTTATCACCCTTTTTTAGTTGCTCCTAGTGGAATAAAATCTCCAATTACTCCTTTTAAACCTTGGGTGCTTTCTAAAAATGGAATTAAAAGAACGGTTAAAGATTTTGTGAAGTGTGCAGAATTGGCTCAATATGCCGGTTACGATGGGGTAGAAATAATGGGTTCTGAAGGGTATTTAATAAATCAGTTTATAGTTAAAAAAACCAATAAAAGGACCGATGAATATGGTGGCTCTTATGAAAATAGAATAAAATTCCCCTTAGAAATCATAAGTGCAGTTAGAAAAGCTGTTGGTAAGAATTTCATCATTATTTACCGGCTTTCTATGCTAGATTTAGTAAATGATGGTAGCTCTTGGGAGGAAGTAGTTCAATTGGCAAAAGAAGTCGAAAAAGCAGGTGCTACCATAATAAACACGGGTATTGGTTGGCATGAAGCGCGAATACCTACCATTGCAACCATGGTTCCTAGAGGTGCTTTTAGCTGGGTAACAAAGAAAATGATGGGAGAAGTTAAAATTCCATTAATTACTACCAATAGAATTAATACTCCAGAATTAGGTAATAAAATTATTGAAGATGGCCATGCAGATATGGTTTCTATGGCTCGCCCTTTTTTAGCAGATCCTTATTTTGTTTTAAAGGCAGAACAAGATAAAGCAGATGAAATAAATACTTGTATAGGTTGTAATCAAGCCTGTTTAGATCATGTTTTTGAAAGAAAAATTGCAAGCTGTTTAGTAAATCCAAGAGCTTGTCATGAAACAGAGCTTGAATATAAACCAACTAGTAAGCCTAAAAACATCGCTGTTGTTGGAGCAGGTCCTGCAGGATTAGCTTTTTCAACTGTTGCAGCTCAAAGAGGACATCAGGTTACTTTGTTTGATGCCTCTTCAGAAATTGGAGGTCAGTTTAACATTGCCAAGCAAATACCTGGAAAAGAAGAATTTTATGAAACGCTTCGTTATTTTAACAAGCAAATTGAAAATACAAAAGTTACTTTAAAATTAAACAATAGAGTAACACCAAAAGATTTAGAAGGTTTTGACTCAATTATTTTAAGCACTGGTATTAAACCTAGAGCGCTTTCTATTGATGGAATTAACCATGCTAAAGTGTTAGACTATTTAGATGTTCTTAGAGATAAAAAAGAGGTAGGTAAAAAAGTTGCTATAATTGGAGCTGGGGGAATAGGTTTTGATGTGGCAGAATATTTGACTCATAAGGGAGAGTCTACTGCTTTAAATTTGAAAGCTTTTTTAGATGAATGGGGTATAGATGGTGCGTTAGAATCTAGAGGTGGAATAGAAGGTGTTACACCATTAGCTGCAGAAAGCCCAAGAGAAGTTTTTCTAATGCAACGAAAGAATTCTAAAGTTGGTTCCGGTCTTGGGAAAACAACTGGTTGGGTTCATCGAATTTCATTAAAGAATAAAAATGCCAAAATGATAAATGCCGTTCAGTACAACAAAATAGACGATCAAGGTTTACATTATTCTAGAGGTGGAGAACAACATGTTTTAGATGTTGACAATGTAGTGGTATGTGCTGGTCAGCTAAGTAATAACGAAATGCAAAAACCATTAGAAGATCTTGGTAAAGAAGTTCATGTTATTGGAGGTGCAGATTTAGCATTAGAACTAGATGCTAAATTCGCTATTAATCAAGGTAGTCGTTTGGCAGCAAAGATTTAAGGACTAAAATCATATTCATCTTCTCCTTTAATTGCTTTTTCGTAATCTGGGTGTAACAATAATTTTTCTTGATTTTCCCAATCATTTTTAGCTTTAAATTTTAAAGTGGTAAAGTAAGTCCAGTACGAATCTTTAGACATGCTGTCCCAATGAATTACCAAATTTCTTCGTTGTTGTGTTTGAAAAATATTTAAACACAACAAGCAGATAATAGCTAGCCCTGTAAACGCTTTTAGAATTACTTTTTTATCCCAAACCCATTGAATAAAGTAACCTAGCGAAATAGCAAAAAAACCATAAGAATCGATCATGGGTCGCATTCCAAAGCTTCCACCAAACCACCAACACCACCAACAAGAAAGAACGTATATGTTTATTAAAGCAAGAAAAATTAGAGGATAAAATAATTTTTTGTTTTTAGCATAAGTAATAATTAAACCAACACAGCTTAAAATCATAATAGGGGTGTATAGTAACCATCCTTTTCGATAGCTAAATAAAAAATCTAAAACATGCGAGTTACCAAAATAAAAATGTTCATCTATGTAAGAATTAAATACCCAAGAATCGGTAAATGTTTTCCAGTATATGAGTTGAGGAAGAATAACAAGGAAAGCAACTGTTGCTAAAATTATAAGCTGTTTCCAATTCTTTATAAATAGTAAAAGGTTCGTTTTTAGTGTTTTTAAATTTTCAACACCATAAAAAAGTGGGAAAATAAAAATAAGAAGGTTTACGGGTCTTATAAGTACAACTAATCCACTTATGAGTCCAATTGCTATGATGTACTTCAAAGCTTGTTTTTTGTGCCACCTTATGCTTAAATAAATAAAAACAGCTATCAATGAAAAAGAATAGGCATGCGACATACACGGCTCCGAAGTTGTATAATAAAACAAATTGGTCCCAAGAACAGTTAGTAGAAGAACTAGAGCGGAGGTCCATTCGTTGAAAAAATGTAACAGCGTTTTTCGAAGGTATAAAAGCCCAATTAAAAGATAGAATAAACTTGAAAAAGCAAGGGACAACTCGTAGGGTTTACTGAATCCATTGGCTTTGTAGCTAGAAGAAAAGATTAGCATAAGTATGAGCCAAGAAAAAAAATGGAGAGTACAGATATGACATGCCCATTGTAAACTTGAACACTTTATTTCCATTAGGAGCAATCTTTGGCCAGAATTGATGCTTTCCTCTATAATTTATGGAATCATTTTCTGTAAAAGATAACGAAATGTCTTTGTGAATAAAGGTGGCAGGTAGATAGCCATAATAAGAAGTAATGTCCCAATCAATTAAGCTTTTTCCTTTTTCTGCATTTTTCCAGGGTTTAATATTGGTAATGGTCAATACAATTGTAATTGCAGTCAGAAGTATGACTAAAAAAGAAGGATTGGATATTTTTCTAATTAGATAGATTGATACTTATTTAGTGATTATTATTTGTTGAGACATTCCATTTGATAAAGTAATGACATATGCTCCTTCATTTAAATGGGTGAGATTTAAAAAGTTGGAATTTTTAGAAATGTAATTGGTTTCAATTTTTCTGCCTATGGTATCGAAAATGGAATAGTTCAAGTTTTTCTTAAATGGGTTTGAGAAGAAATATTCTCCTTTTCCAGGGTTGGGGTAAAGTTTAAAGGAATTTTTCTTTAAATCTATTGTACTCATTCCTTGTGGACAATAGTTTCCATCTGGAGCTAATTGAGGTAATAAGTATTGAGGGTCTGTTATTAGATTATACATTAAAACATCTGTGCTTTGAAATAATGAAGGTGAACAGGGTTCCCATTCATTAGCAATTCCATTACATGTAGATGGGTCATCTAATATTCCCATATGTGAAACAATAGACCAATACATGTACTCAATTGCCATGCACCCATAATCGCAGGTGTTGTCGTCATAATGATACCATGCATTACTAGGATAGGGGTTGGGTATAGTTAAAAACTGTCCACCTCTTGCAACATCCATTGCTGCACTCATTAAAGATGAGTTTGGAGAAATATCAAAAGCTGATGAGTAAATAGATGTATGACCTACAGCATTGATGACATGTATTACCTCTTCAACAGTAGCATCATCTCCCCAATGACCAGTTTGTAAAGGGTCCATTTCATTATTGTAAAGAACTGCTGCAGCTCCATTTCCATTGTAATTATTAAAAAAAATATTTTCAGCAGCACTACCTTCAGTTGAGAAAATAGGTATTAATGCTCCACTAGCTGCCAATTCATTTTTTAAAAGGATGTCATCTACAACACCATCTTCATTGTTGTCTAATAATTCAGCAGCAACTGCTGCAGCATGAAGAACTTTACTGTCCGCAATAGAAGATTCGGCATAAACTTCAAAACAATCTAATACACTTACATATTTAGTGAACCCAGAAAAGGCAAGACTACTATTGTTGTTGGTTTCTATGCTAAAACAAACGTTGTTTTGGGCTATAAAAGCAGTATTTAATAAGGTGATTGAAAGTACAGTGTAAACAAGTTTCTTCAATTTCATGGTCTGAGATTTAATAAATTATATTGAGATTTTTATAAATGAAATGTTTAAACCATTTATTACCAAATTTAGGGATTTTAATACGAGTACTTAAAAAGGTAATTTTTTTAAGTCTACGTTCCCACCAGTAATTATAATTCCTACAGCTTTGTTTTTAAATATTTCTTTGTTCTTAATAATTGCAGCTAAAGGAACTGCACAGGATGGTTCAATTATAATTTTCATTCTCTCCCAAACTAATTGTAAAGCATCAATTATCTCTTGTTCTTCAACAGTGAAAATATCTTTAACATATTTTTGAATAATAGGAAAACCTTTATCTCCAAGACTTGTTCTTAAACCATCTGCTATTGTATTGGGATTAACCATAGGTATTAATTTTCCAGATTTAAAAGATCGGTATGCATCATCTGCACCCAATGGCTCAGAACCATAGGTAATCACTTTTGAAAAGTAATTTGCAGCTAAAGCTGTTCCACTAATAAGACCTCCTCCACCAATTGGTGCAATTATTGAATCTAAATGGTCTGTTTGTTCTAATAATTCTTGAGTTGCTGTGGAGTTTCCTGCAATTACATTGTAGCAGTTATATGGATGGAGTAGAGTTGCTCCAGTTTCATTAACAATGCTTTGCGCTGTGCTCTCTCTTGCCTGCAGAGTGGGTTCACAGTCTATAACTGTAGCGCCATAGCCTATTACTGCTTTTTTCTTTACAGCTGGAGCATTACTTGGCATTACAATAGTGGCTTTTGTTCCAGTTAATTTTGCGCTAAGTGCAACTGCTTGAGCAAAATTTCCTGAAGAGTGAGTAGTGACACCCATTTGCTTTTGGGCTTCAGAAAGTTGAAGTAGGGCATTAGCAGCTCCTCTCATTTTAAATGCTCCCATTTTTTGAAAGTTTTCACATTTAAAATACAATTTAGCTCCAACAATTTCATTAATGCTTTTTGAAGATAGCACAGGTGTTTGATGAATGTAGGGTTGAATTCTTTCTCTTGCTTGTATTAGCTGGTTTTTGTTTGGTATCATGTAGTTTTTTTATAATACTGACCAGTTTCCATGTTTCTAGAAAGCTGATTGTAAGGAATAATTAATCCGTGCAAAGCAACGTAGATGCCCTTGCTAATGGCTTGAATTCCACCAATAGCAATCCCTATGTTCAAATCTGCATCTGAATTAGAAAATCTTTGAGGACGCATGGATCCTGTTAGTATTATTGTTTTGTTTTTAATACTGCTTAGAAATTCAGCAGTTTCTCCAATAGTATCTGTTCCGTGGGTAATAATAATTTTATCTTCCTTAGCGTTATTACATGTTTTTAAAATTATATCTCTATCGATTTCATTTATTTCTAAGCTGTCTTTTTTTAGAACAGTTTGGATTTTAAAGCTAAAGCTTGGATTAAGTTTTTGAAGTATTCTTTTTACAGCTGGTTCGTGAATTTCAAAAGCATAACCTTTAGTAGATTTTGGGTAATCTTTGTCAATTGTACCACCAGTTTGTAAAAAGAGAATATTCATTTGGGTGTAAATATTAATTCAAGTTAAAATTAAGAATTCATAATTGTTAGTATAATTTTTTTCTATTTATATGACAATAATTTTATAAATACAATTCATTTGTGTATTTTTAACACTAAGTTGAAATGTAGTTGCATTATAACATCACAAATAATTTTAATATGAAAACAATTTATACTCTTAAGAGCATTTGCTTTATTCTATTACTAGGAATATCATCTGCATCTATTTCACAAAATAGCGTTTCTTTTTCTGCTTCGGATAATTGGACAGGATACATGAATGTTTTTGATTTTTCTGGGAATTATCAATTTGGCAGTGGCTGGGGAGTTGCAGATTTAAAATCTACTTTAAACACTACAGACAACACACTTACTTTACAGCCGAATTTTAATACATATGCCGATAATCCTGGAGATCCATATTGGCAAAATGGTGCAATCGGAGCTAAAGTAATGGATGCATCTACATATGTTGAACCAGGTGCAACATTTAATGGTGTTGATCTCACTTTTTCAGGATCAGTCTCTTCAAATACAATAGACCCATCGTTGTATACGGCTCAGTATTTCATTAAAGCTTTAGATCCAGCAAATGGTTATGCCGATGCTTTAGGTGGGGCAGGAGTTTATGATTTACCTCTTTCTGGAAATTTTAGTTTAACAATACCATCTTCTAGCTTAACGGTAGGGTTGGTTATTCAATATGGTTTTGTAGTTGTTGGAATTAATGCAAATCCTGCAGATGAAGCAACTATTGGTAGTGTTGTGATTGCAGAACCTTCAACTTTAGGCATTACACCAACTAATGAAAGTTTAATTAGCTTGTATCCTAATCCAGCTAAAAATGTTGTTCAAATTATGTCAAATGAGAATATAGACAAAATTGTTGTTAGAGACATTTTAGGTAAATCTGTTATGAATATTAATAGTTTAAATTGTAAATCAACAACCATTAACTTGAGCAGTTTAAATAGCGATTTTTATTTTATTGAAGTACACACAGGTAATAAAATTGAAGTTAAAAAATTAATGAAGTTCAAATAGACTTGTAGTTATGTTTAGTTTTTAGAGGCACTCGTTTAGAGTGCCTTTTTTTATTAGTTAATCAATAACTATTTTAGAGTTAAATACTTCATTAATAGTGTTGCCTTTTATATGGTATGAACCTTTGTTTAGATGTGTTAATGAAAGCTCAATTAAAGAGTTGTAAAGGTTGGTTTTGAAATAAACAAGTTTACCTGACATGTCATATATTTCTAATTTAATTATAGGGTTTCTTTGGTTGGTTTCAATGAATAAATTTCCTTTTGTCGGATTTGGAAAGATGGATAATTTAATGTTTTTAGAAATCATTTCATTGTTTGTTACCACATCTTGATTGCAGTTTCCAGGAATGTTGTTATCTATCCAATTAATTCTATCCATTAACCAGTTTTTTAAAACAATAACTTCGCCACTGTATGATGTTGGAATAGGAGAAGGTTGAGCAAATAAATCAACTCCTAGAACTGGCCATCTTTGAAAGTTTCTTGTCTGAGCAGTATTTATCAATGTTGCAATGCTATCTATGTAATTGTTAAGATTAGTAATGTTTAAAATATCCTGTTTTAAGAAATTCCACCTACAATTTAAGTGATTAGTAAAAATAGGGTCAGTCATAAATTTTTGCCACCACATTGGCATTAGAGACAAGTCATCACAAGTGCTTTCTTGTTGTAAATATGTCCATCCATTTTCATTTTCCCCTCCACAATATGCAGCATTATCATAGGCTAAATCGAAATCCCAAATAGGACCAGCTTTTAATTTACCACCATTATCTATCCTGTCTTTGAAAATATATGAGCTAAGTTTATATGCATCTACAGATCTGCTTAGTTCGTTTATTAGCATTAGATCTGCAAATGATGTAATGTCTATGTTGTTCATATAATGGGTAGATAAATCTTGTAAATTGCCGTTGAAAAGAGCGTTCTCAAAGTTGAGAAGGTAGCTCTGAATGTATGATTTTTGCTGATTAGTTATGTTGTTTGATTTGGGATAGTAATATTGGTAATATAATGGATCTCCATCTTGTGAATTGTAATCGGAATAAAACCCATCTCCTTCAGGCCAATCTAACCTTAAAATATAACCGCCAGTTAATGAATCTCCAGCATTGTCATCAAAATCTAATTTAGCTATATCAACACGATTGTTGTCTCTTTTGTTTTTTTCCATTAGCATGTATAAGCCTCTGTAGTCTCCATCAAGAACTAATTCACAAAATTTAATGTTAGAGCTCCAATAACCCAGTTGACGCCAAATATTATAGGATAACGAATTTCTAATAAATGTTTTATCTACATGGCTAGCATGTAGAATCCAATCTTCTTCTGAAGGAAGTCCAAGAAGAGATGCATTTGTGTCTTGTCCAATGACTGTCCAAAGTTCTATAGAGTAGTTTTTTTTATCGAAACCTTGAGTGGAATTTCCTCTAAATTCAATGCCGCAAAATCCATTGTATGCGTTTAAAGGATCGTTTATGTTGTTTACCTGACCAGGGCCATTATCTATTATGCCAAAATCAACAATTACTTTTGGATCATCTTCAATGATGTTTCCATTGGTGTTGATTATTATTATGGGGAGATTGGAAGTGGTAAAAGATTGGCAGTAGATGCAGTTTGAAAAAACAAATGAAGAAATTATACTTAAAATTATGTATTTCATAATAACAAAACCCTTTAAAAAAACATTGGTTGTATTATTAGAAAATTTAATAGACTTATTTTTAAGTTAAGGGTTCAAAATTTGATAATCCAAAATTTCTTGATCTGTCATCCAGTGAATATTTTCTGGTGAAGCAGCGTTAATGATAAAAAAATATAAATTTTCAGCTTCTTGCTGCGAATATCCAATATCCTTGTAAAAGTTGATATAAACTTCATGCTCTGTGTGATTGTTAGGATAATCATTAGCAGAGCTGCTCCCATCACTCCAAGCATGAACGCCTATTTTAGCCCCTTGAACCATAGTTCTAATCTTTCCAGATAAAAATAAATCTACTGCCCCAGATTGAATTTACCATTAATTGATAGATGGGTGTTAATTGAACGGTTATGAAGCTGAATAGCAGCCTTGAACATCTCTTGATCATTTCTTGATCCTGGGCAATCTTCTAGAATCATTAATTTGATGTTTGGGTAGCTATTAATGAGTTTGTCGAATTGATTATCTACTCTGCTTCCCATATCTCCATTCATAATAATAGTAGTGTCATTAAGAATGTAGAATGATCCGAATCTATCTTGATAACCTTTTTTACAATTGGAGAAAGATAAAATGCTAATTAATATTATTATTAGAGTTGTTAAATAATAATTCATAATTGAAATAGGGATTGTGATTTATTGTAGAGAGGAAGGGATTCGAACCCTCGTAACACTTTCGCGCTAACACGCTTTCCAAGCGTGCGCCTTAAACCACTCGGCCACCTCTCTAAATAATTATTTGCAAATATAATTTTCTTACTATTAATTATAATGAAATACATGATAATAAATTTTAATCTACATAAAATAATTATTCGTCTTAAAATTTTGCAATCTAGTCGAAACTTTGTTACTTTTAAATTTATATTACGTTGTATTGTATTATAATTATTTTTTATGCTACCTCATTTTAATACTGAAATAAGAGATTCGATTATATCTAATGGATATGAGCTTATTTATGAATGCAAAGATTCTTTTGATAAAAAGAAAATAAGTAATACTATCGAGCATTTAAAATGGAAACTTATAGATCAAAAGTTAGAAAGAGCATCATGTAAAAGAGTTTTTGGTTGTATTGTAGAATCGCTTGAGAATGCATTTAGACACAGTTCAGAACAAAATGATTGTCTTGAAAACAATGTTAACCTTTTTATTAATTTATTAAAATACGGTAATAATTTTAAATTTATTGTAGGTAATTTCCTTTCAAAAGAGCAATGTGTTACACTTACCAATAGATTTAACAATATTGTAAAGCTGGAAAAATTTGAGATTCAAGAACATTGTATTCAGATAATGAAAGATGGCTGTATAGATCAAAAAGGTGGTGGTGGATTAGGAATTCTAGATATAGCTATTCGAAGTGAAGGAAACATCATTACAAAATCTTTCCCTGCAGAAAATAATCAAGATTTTTTCGTTCTTGAGACAACAATTGATACAAAAAAGATGGTCTCATTAAACTAGTTTTCTCATATTTTAAATATTTAATTTTTATTTCTTTAAAATAATTTTGCTGAGAAGTTAATATTCATTTCTTTTGCAATCCCAATTAACACCTCGGGGTGTAGCGTAGCCCGGTTATCGCGCCTGCTTTGGGAGCAGGAGGTCGCAAGTTCGAATCTTGCCACCCCGACTTATTAAAAATCCATTTTCTCTCTGTAGAGTTAATGGATTTTTTGTTTTCTGTGTCTTAGTTAATTTACTTTTATAATTGATATGAACATTTTGGATTGGTTTTTGTATCTACATACGCATGGAGGAAAGACCAGAATATATCATCTACTATCTAATTAACAGACTTAATTTTTTAGAAAAAAATAGACCTTCAATATTTCACGTTTTTCGAGAAAACAAATCTTTATATTTTGTTATTTCTAGTGAAAAAGCTGCTAAAGAATGTAGAGACAGAGGATATACAGTTAAAAAGGCAGATTTGGATAAAGAAATTAATAAACTAGCTTTAGAAATTATGAAACAAAAGGTAAAT
Source organism: uncultured Flavobacteriales bacterium (assembly GCA_943788115.1). Classification (GTDB taxonomy): domain Bacteria; phylum Bacteroidota; class Bacteroidia; order Flavobacteriales_D; family Parvicellaceae. The sequence continues at coordinate 110,250 of CALSPA010000002.1, read as the reverse complement.
AAATTTATTCTTGATTCTATCAATTAAATTAATTGTGATTTTAAATGTTTTATCTTTATTTTAATATTAAAAATTAAATCATGTATTTAAATAGGTTTATTTCAGTTTTTATTCTTCTGTTTATTTGTTTTTCAATTCATTCACAGAAAATTTTTTCTGTAAAATATTCAAGTCAGGCTGATGTGAAGGTTTTCGTTGTTGATTATGAAAGTCAGGCTGATTTATTAGTGCATAAAAAAGAATATTCTAGTCAAAGTTCTGGTAACAAGGGAGATTGGTTTTTTGTAGATTATGAGAGTCAAGCTAAAAAGAAAATATTTTTTGTCGATTATGAATCACAAGCAGACGTAAAAATATATTTTGTAAAATACAGCAGCCAATCGGGTTGGAAGAATAAATCTAAATCTCATTTGTTTTATTAAAGTGTATTATCAAATTGAAAAAATTAAATAAAATAGGTTTCCCTAGTAAAGGACGATCTTCAGAACAAGTTTTAAATGATTTAAATTTCTTAAAAAATTCTGATGTTAATTGGAAGTCTGGAAAATCTTTTGGTTACGTTTATTACCCCGGTGAAGAATATGCCAAAACCATTAATGAGGCATATAATTTATTCTTTCATGACAATGCTCTTAACCCTCAATTATTTCCTAGCTTAAGAAAATTAGAGGCTGAAGTTGTAGCAATGGTTAATCATCTTTTTAATGCTCCAGCAAACGCTAGTGGGTGCATGACTTCTGGTGGTACAGAAAGTATTTTACTTGCATTGAAAACAGCTAGAGATTATTCAAAAACAACACGTCCTTTTATGGATGTTCCTGAAGTTATTGTGCCAGCATCTGCTCATCCAGCTTTTTTAAAAGGGGCTAATTATTTTGGACTTAAAGCAGTTGTAGTACCGACAATTGATCTTGTTGCTGATGTTTCAAAGATTAAGGAAAAGATTAACAACAATACCGTAATGATTGTGGGGTCTGCACCTTCTTTTCCTCATGGGTTAATAGATCCAATCGAAGAATTGTCAAACTTGGCTTTAGAAAAAAATATTTTACTTCATGTTGATTGTTGCATAGGTGGTTTTATGTTGCCATTTATGAACAAACTTGGCTGGGATTTACCCTGCTTTGATTTTAAATTAAAGGGGGTTACTTCTATTTCTGTAGATGTGCATAAATACGGATATGCAGCAAAGGGAGCGTCTGTAATTTTATATAGAAACCGTTCTTTAAGAAAATTCCAATTCAGTATTTATACAAAGTGGAGTGGAGGAGTTTACGGATCGACAACAATGCTTGGAACAAAACCTGGTGGTTCTATAGCAGCCGCTTGGGCGGCTATAAATACAATAGGCGAGAATGGCTATTTAAAGCTAGTTCAGAAAACAATGGATTCTACTAATTTATTACTTGAAAAAATAAATGAAATTCCAGAGTTAAGTACAATTGGAAGCCCTTCAATGAGCTTGGTAGCAATTCAGTCAAAATCAATTGATATTCATGAGTTAGCAGATAATATGAACATTAAGGGTTGGAGTTTTGATCGGCTTCAACACCCTTCAGGAATACATTTAACAATATCTCAAGTTCATTCAGTTGAAATAATTGAGGCATTCATAAAAGATTTAAAATGGTCTATTTCCAAAGTTAAATCCTTTTCTGTTTCCAAGAAAATGCACCGATTTCAAGTGTCAACATTAAAACTTGTCAGTAAATTATTACCTGAAGGTAGTATTTCTAAAATTCAAAAAAGATTTGCATCTATTGACCCTAGTCCTAAACGATCTGCAGTCATGTACGGAATGCTAGGAGTTCTTCCAGACAAGGATTTAGATAGAATAGTTAAGAATTTACTAGATAAGTTAAATTCTCTAGATGACTAAACTACTTTTCGAAAAGCATAATGCTTTCTATGTGACCAGTATGTGGGAACTGATCTACTAATGAAAATTTAAGCAGTTTATATCCTTCCTGTGTTAATTCTTTAGCATCTCTTGCTTGAGTAGATGGGTTACAACTTACGTATACAATTCTTTTAGCTCCTAGTCTAATTACTTTTCTTAATGTTTTAGGTGCTATTCCAGCTCTTGGAGGATCTAGAATTATTGTGCCTATTTTATCAATGTATTCTGGATGATTTAAAATAAACTTACCAGCATCTTCAGCAAAAAAATTAATGTTATCTAAATTATTTTCAATTGCATTTTTTTTAGCATTTTCAATTGAAGAATTAACAATATCAACCCCAATTACATTGGATGAAGGAATACCACTTGCAATTAATTGTCCTATTGTTCCAGTTCCACAGAATAGATCCATAATAACTTGGTTAGACATTTCATTTTTATAATGAGTGTATTCAATTACTTTATTATATAACTTTTGGGCACTTGCAGGATTTGTTTGAAAGAAACTTTCCATACTTATTTCAAAATCTAAATCCAGAATGTTTTCTACAATTACTTTTTTCCCATAAATGAGGTTGCTTGTGCCATTTTCTAATTTCGCTCTATCGGCAACATCAATGTTAACTGTATGAATGAATCCGGCTAAACGATCTCCAAATAGTAATTGTAAATAAGTAGCTAATTTTGTAGGCGTTAAATTTTTTTAATCCCTGATTTGAGGTGACTAAATTTATGAGCAATTCATCATTTGCAAAGCTTTTCCTAACTACCAAATGTCTGAAAAAACCAACTTTTGATGGTGGATGCCAAGCAGGTAGTTGGGTTGATTTTAGAAATGATCTAATGTCTTTTAGTTTGTTTTCTAGTTCTTGATCAAACATTCCAGAATCTTGGTCTAAATCTTCAACTTTCCACCATGTTCCAGAATGCTTAAACCCCAATGCAAATTCATCATCTAATTCCTCATTTGTAGTTAAGTCATGCTTGATTGTAGAAAATGAATATTCCATTTTGTTTCTGTAATGGAATGAATTAGGAGAGCAAATAAATTCATCGAATAATTCGTCTAAATTTGATAATTCTCCAATTCTAGTAAATAAATCAAAGGTTGATTTTTTTTTAAATTGATGTTGCTTTTCTATTGGTAATGAGATGTATGGTGCTCCAGAAATTCGTTGGTAGCAAGACTTTATTTCAAATTCCGAGTGTTCTATTACTTCAATAATTCTACATTCAGCAAATGATTTCTTTTTTTTAACGACTCTAGCTTTAACTTTTTGACCTGGAATGCCATTTAAAGTAAAGATAACATAGGGCCTTTCATCTATTAGTAGCTTAGTTATTCCTTTACCACCGTATGCAAAATCCTCGATTTCAATCGTTATTTCTTCGCCTCTTTTTATTTCCATTTTAATTAATTATTGAAGCTGTAAAAATAGTTCTTTGTAATCATACCAAAACTCATCAAAATGAATTAACGATTTCTTGTAGAAATCAAATGCAATTTTCCAATTTGCTTTGTCGTAAATGTTAAAGTTTTCTATTTCTGTAGATATTCTACAGCATTGATTAGAGTTTTCATTTGTGAAATTTTCATTCCAAGTCCAATTTAAATCCGAAATAGCAGTGAAAAGTTTATTTAGCTCTACAAATTGTGCGTATTGCAGTTCTCTAATATCAATGTCTTTATGCTGTATATCAATACAGAAACGCGCATTCTTATTATCTGCATCAAGTCTAATGTATAGTTGTTTAATTCCAGTTTGGTAATTAATCCATTTTACCCTCAACCCGCTTTTTGAGTATTCATTTTTCATGAATTTTCCGAAACTTGTATAGAACAAACTTTTTGTATTTCTTACTGTTTCCCTATCATACATAGTACAAATGTAAATAGATGTTTATAATTATTTTTAATTTTATTGAGCACTAATTATATATTTGTATTATTATTTATAATCGTTCTTAATAAGACTTGAGTAAAAACATTTTAATAGCAGATAGTTCAGAATTGGTTAGAAGAGGATTAAAAGCCATTCTAAAACCTTTATCCTCAGGGTTTAACTTAACAGAAGTTGTTAATTCTTCTGATTTAACAGCTCAATTAAAACTTGTTCCCAATTCTATTTTAATAATTGATTATACATCTTCTGGTTTTTCTCTTGATGATGTTGTGAAAATAAAATCAAAATTTAAAAATTTATTAATCGTAGCCATTACTCCTTACATAAACGCTCATACGATAGTACAAGCTGTAAGAGCTGGAATTGAAAGTCACATCAAAAAGGAGTGTTCTGCAAACGAAATTATTGAATCTATTAATGAAACAATTAAGGGTAATAAATTTTATTGTTCAGATATTGTTTCACAAATGAGAAATGAGTCGGTTGACATTAATAAAATTAAATTTAACACTCTTAGTTACGAAGATGCAAACCTTACTGAAAGGGAGCTTCAAATTATTCAATTTATTGCTGAAGGTTATACTAACTCGCAAATTGCTGCCGTATTGTATTTAAGTAATCATACAGTTAATACACACCGAAAAAACATAATGAAAAAACTAAATGTTAACAATACTGCTGGTATTGTAATGTATGCAGTAAAAACACAATTGGTAAGCCCTAATCAGTTTAGTTTTAATTCACAATCTTAAATACCATTTTTTAGGTATTGATGAAAACTTTATTATACTATATTTTCGCACATTATGGATGATCATGTAATAGGTGCATTTATTTTGACTCTAGCTGCTGGTTTAGCAACTGGAATTGGAGGTCTTGTTGTTTTCTTTTCGAATATTAAAAACAATCGTTTCTTAGCATTAAGTACATCTTTTGCTGCTGGGGTAATGATTTATGTTTCTTTTGTTGAGATGCTTCCAGAAGCACAAATTAGTTTGAAAGATATTTATGGTTCAAATTATGGCGGATTCATTTCAGTTTGTTTGTTTTTTATAGGTATGTTACTTGTTTACCTATTGGATAAATTGTTGCCAGCTCTATTTCAAGAAGGAAATAAGAGTCATCTTTCATTGACTAAGAACAAAGGGCTTTATAAAACAGGTATTCTAGTGGCAATAGCTTTAGCTGTTCATAATTTTCCTGAAGGAATTGTTACTTTTTTGAGTAGTGTTAATGACTTTTCTATGGGTTTACCTATAGCTATAGCTATAGCACTCCATAATATTCCAGAAGGTGTTTCTGTGGCTGTTCCTATATATTACTCTACTGGAAATAAATGGAAAGCTTTTAGGTATTCATTATTTAGTGGTTTTGCAGAACCTTTAGGAGCAATTTTAGTTTTTTTATTTGTAGGTAACAATGTAAGTGAAGAGTTGCTTTCTTGTTCTTTTGCTTTAATTGCTGGAATAATGGTTTACATATCTTTAGTATGTCTTCTTCCAAGTAGTTGGGAGTTTGGCAATAAGAAAGATACTTTGTTGGGTTTAATTTTGGGTATGTTTATTATGGCAATATCTTTAATAATTACTTAATTATTTTCCCATCTCAGGAAATACATTAAGCGCAGTATTTTTAAGCTCATTTTCGTTAACATAATCTGCATCTTCTATTGCCTTGTTGAATGAAATAATGAGTAAATCAATCAACTCATCCTTATCTGAGTTTAATAACTCATCATCTATTGTTAGGTCTTTTATTTTTCTATTTCCATCTAGAACATAGCGAATTCGTTTACATTGAGATTCACCTTTCACATTAATGTTTGCTAATTTTTTTTTTGAATTATCGACTGCACCTTTCATATCTTGAAGTTTAGCCATCATTTCTTGCATATTGTTTTTTCCAAACATGAGTTAAGTGTTTTTGTTTTTTTTCTTTTCTATATTTTTCTCTAATTTTTTACGCATGTCATTTCTATTCCATTTGTAAAGTCGTAATCCTGCATAAATCCCTAGAATAAATATAGTAATTACAAACCCTGTTATAAGATATTCCCCTGGTGTCATTTAAATTGCTTTTGAGTTAATCAATGTTTCTAGTTTTATAGCTCTAGATCCTTTTAAAAGAAGGAAATTAGATTTTATTTGATTATTCTTAATGTGTTCAATTAGTAATTCTACAGTAGCAAAATTTTTAAATTCACTTTTCACTTTTTTAAATTCATTTCCAACAGTTATGCAATTTATATTGTTGTTGGATAAGAAATTTAAAATATTTAAATGTTCAGTTGCAGAAATATTACCCAATTCTAGCATGTCTCCTAGAATAACAAGTTTATTTTCACTGTCAATTAATTTAAAGCTATTTAATGCAGCCATTACACTTGTTGGATTTGCGTTGTAGCAATCAACAATTACAGTGTTGTGTTCAGTTTTAACAACTTGAGATCTGTTGTTTGACGGTTGGTAGTTAACCAAAGAACTGTTAATGTTAGATGGTTTAACTTTAAAGAAAGTTCCGATAGTAATTGCTAATAAGAAATTGTAAAAATTATATTCTCCTATAAGATGGGTTTTAAGCTCATTTGATTTATAATTTTCAATTTCCCATGAAAAAGATATAAAAGGGTTCGCTTCTTTTATTTGTCCTGATATTTTAGTAGAGTTTTTTCCGAACAGTACGTTTTGAGTGTTTTTTGGAAGAATATTGGTTAATTGTTCATCATCTTGATTGCAAAAAAGTATTCCATTTTTAGTTGCTATATGATCATAAAGTTCTTTTTTAGTTTTTAAAACTCCCTCTTTAGAGCCAAAACCTTCAATATGAGCAATTCCGATATTGGTAATCACACCATGAGTTGGTTCTACTATTGAAGATAACTCTCTAATCTCACCTATATGATTTGCTCCCATTTCAATAATAGCTATCTGATGACTTTTGTTAAGCCTAAGAAGGGTGAGAGGAACTCCGATATGATTGTTTAAGTTTCCTTGAGTAACAAGAACATTGAACTCACTTTTTAAAACAGCCCCTATAAGTTCTTTGGAAGTTGTTTTCCCATTACTTCCTGTAATTCCAATTACTGGAATTGAAAATTGATTTCTATGGTGATTGGCAAGGTCTTGTAATGTTTTAAGCGTATTGTCGACTAGAATGGTCTTTCCTTTGATGGCATATTTAGCATCGTCAATTAAAGCATATTTTGCACCTTTTTCTAATGCTTGATTAACAAATAAATTTGCGTTAAAGTTTGGTCCTTTTAATGCAACAAACAAAGATTTGTCTTTAATATTTCTTGTATCTGTAGAGATTTGATACCCACAGCTAATGTATTTATCATAAAGATCTTTAAGCATATAAATCTAAAGTAAAAAAAAAGCCTCAATTTTTGAGGCTCTTAAAATGTTTTAGTGAAAAATTAAAACTTATCCATTACTGATGTTGTTACTCCAGTTGCTGAAAAACCACCATCATGAAATAAGTTTTGCATGGTTACGAATTTTGTTAAGTCGCTAAACATTGAAATGCAATAGTTAGCACAATCAACAGCCCCCGCATTTCCAAGTGGGCTCATGTTTTCACTGTAACTAATGAATTTGTCAAAACCAGAAACACCACTTCCAGCAGTTGTAACAGTAGGAGATTGAGAAATTGTATTTACTCTAACTTTTTTACTAACTCCGTAATGGTATCCAAAGCTTCTAGTAATTGATTCCAATAATGACTTTGCATCTGCCATGTCGTTATAATCAGGGAAAATACGTTGAGCAGCTATGTAGGTTAAGGCAACAACAGAACCCCAATCATTGATGGCATCTAAATCTTTTGCTACCTGTAAGGTTTTATGTAAGGAAATAGCAGAAACATCTAAAGTTTGTTTGTACCATTCGTAATTTAAACCGGTATATTCTTTTTTCTTTCTAACATTTGGTGACATACCAATTGAATGAAGAATAAAGTCAATTTTACCACCTAAAATTTCTTGACTCTGTGTTAATAGTTTTGTTAAATCTTCTATAGAAGTTGCATCGGCAGGTATCACTTGAGAATTTGTTTTTTCTGCAAGTGTATTTATTTCACCCATTCTCATGGCTATTGGTGCATTTGTTAGAACGAATTGAGCACCTTCTTCATGAGCTCTTTCAGCAACTTTCCATGCAATGGACATCTCGTTCAAAGCTCCAAAAATAATTCCTCTTTTACCTTTCAATAAATTGTTTGACATAGTGTATATTGTTTAATATTCTCCAAATATAGAAATAACCTATCTTATCTATAAATAAATTTTGGCTATAGCTTAAAATTAATTTAAGTTTAAACAAGGTTTTAATCGTTTTGAAAGATAAATTTTATAAAATATTAGGATTGTCTAATGGTGCTTCTGAGGAAGACATTAAAAAAGCATATCGAAAATTAGCTATGCTTCATCATCCAGATAAAAATAAAAATGAAAAATCTCACCAGAAGTTTATTCAAATTAATGAGGCTTATGCAACGCTTACAGATGAGAATTACAAAACTAAAACAACTTTTAATGAGCCTGATGTAAAAACGAAAAATAATATTTCTGAAGAAGAATTGAAAAAAAGAATGGAGTGGGCTACCAACTATTCTAGAATGAAAAATATAAAAGAATCTAGAATAAATTACATCTCATACATTCAACTCAGGAAATCTCCTATGAGAAAAATTTCATTATATGTAAGTATAATCAGTGTATTATTTTCCTCACTTTTGATTTTAGATTATTGGTTAATTCCATATAAAGTAATTGAAGGGTCTTTAATTAAAAAGGAATTTAACAGCAATGATAATTTTTATCATTTAACTTTCAAAAATCTTAATTCATTTGATTTTCCTCAAGAGTTTGTTTTTAAAACCGATTTAGAAGATTTAAGGAAAATTAATAGGTCATGTGAACTTTCAAATAGGATTATTAATTTCAGATTTCACGAAACTAAAATTTTCAAGCAATTGTTAACCATCAATTGTTTTGGTGCAGCTAATGAAGTTTCTTTTTTTAATAAAGGTTCTTTTTTTCAAATGTTATATCTATTCGTTTTTATTTTTTCTTTACCATTAGTTACCCTGTTTTCTAGAGGTCCAAATACAATTCATATACTTTCATCTTATCTATTTACATACATAGCGATTTTTGGTTTTTTTATTTTAATTATAGTGTTATTTCAATGAGGTTTTTAGAAATAATTTCATATTCATTTTTAATTTACGCTATGCTTGCTTGTGGAAATGATTATCCATACAATCAGAAAATTGATTCTAAAGTTGCAGTAACTAAAAATTTAGCACCTAAAAAAGATAATTCTGAAGATAAACTAATTGAGACATTTGAAATTTCTAAACTGATAACTAATAAAAATGTAGAAAAAAAACTAATGGATTATGGTTTATCTAACACTGAAAAAATTGTGGTAATTCAAACTTTATATGGTGAAATAAGATTGAGATTGTATGACGATACACCATTACATAGAGCAAACTTTATAATGCTAATTAAAAAGGGTTTTTTTGACAATACGCTTTTTTATAGAGTAATCAGAAACTTCATGATTCAAGGCGGGAATAGTGATAGAGATAATGTTTTTCATAAAATGGCGAAAATTGGAAACTACAGGATTCCATCTGAAATAAAATCTAATCATTTACATAAAAGAGGAGCATTATCAATGGCTGTTCAAGAACAGTATTTTAAAGATCCTAAAAAGTTTGATAAAAATTCGAGTCCCTATAATTTTTTCATTGTTCAAAAAGGTAAAATAAGTGATAGCTATATGGATAAGTTAGAAGATATTTATTCTATTAAAATTCCAGAACCAAATCGGGTTATTTATCGTAAATATGGTGGTAACCCACATTTAGATGGTGATTATACAGTTTTTGGTGAAGTTATCAAGGGTTTAAGAGTTGTTGATCAGATTAATTCAGTATTGACTGATGCACAAGATCGTCCGTTAGAAAATATTTTAATTAAAATAAAAGTTATTGATTAACAAAGTTTACATATTTCTAGGAGCTATTTTATTTATTGGGGGTATAGTTTTGATATTTTTTTCAATAAATGTAGATAATAAGCTAAAAAAGAAAATTGTTGTTTCTAATCAAGAATTTGAAGTTAGTAATGATTCATTAATAGATGATGAAACTAGAATTGAAATTAAGACATCAGTTGATTCTTTAATTCAGCCAGAGTCCACAGAAAAGCCAACTAGCTCTATTGAGTTAAAAAAAGAGGTAGAGATTCAAGAAGAGCTTGAAAATTCTTCTTTCACTAATGTTGTCGAAAATGTAACCTTAACAATAGATTCAACTTTTAATGATGATTTCCAAGAGTTGGATAAAAAGTACCTCGTTGTTGTTGGGTCATTTAAAGTAGAACAGAATGCAATTAATTTAGTTGAGGACCTTAAAAAAAATGGTTTTGAATTGTCTTTTATATACAAAGCAGATGAGAATTTCACATGTGCAGTTGTTAATTGTTTTGCTTCAAGAAAACAAGCAAATGAGTTTCTAATTAGCTCTGAATTAGAGGGTTGGGTAAAGAAGAAATAAAGTTTAATTTTCTTTTTTATTTAAAAAAAAGTTTATATCTTAATTTAAGAAAGCAACCAATTTTAAAATTATAGTCTTTTGAAAAAAGACATTAAACTTTATAGTAACCCCTAAATAATTAAATCATGAAAACTTTATTTTTTTCTTTACTTGTTTTGTTTGGAACAACTAATAATTCTTTAACAACAAATGATGTGTCGACTGAAACTAACTACAAAAAAGTTTCTAATTCTCAAATAAAAGTTAAAGTGACATCTGATACTGGCGCACCTATTGGCAAAGTTCTTGTTAAAATTTTACAAGACAAAAGACACTTAGGAGAAACGTATACAGATATTAATGGCAGAGCAATAATTAATTGTAAATATGTTGCTGATAATAATAGAAATGTTGAAATAGTTGCCGTAAAAAATGGTTATAAAGATGTAAGTATTCAAGGGAATTTAATTACAAGTATTACTAACTTCGAATTTTTCCTTTATGAGAATAATAGTGAAAAAAAGAAGCCAAGTAATATGAATTTCACTTTTCAATACGAAGAATTAAAATCTCCTTTCTAAAGAAACTTACTATTTGTAGTTTTTTACAATAAAATTTTTGATATTTATGGAGCAATATTTAAATGCTTTAAAATGTTAAAAACAGTTTTATTCCTTTTTTCGATTATAATTTCCACTGGGGCATTTGCTCAATATAAAGTTGTTGTTTCAGAGAAATCTGTCAAGTTTAATGATGGAGATTACAATTCTTTTTCTGTAACTATTTATGAACTTGCAGTAAAAGAAGTAGAAAAGTTATGGAAAAAAGAAATGAAGGATATGAAAGCAAATGTATCTTCAAAAAAAGGAGAAATGAAAGGCGATGATGCTCAACTTAAATCCATGGGAGAAAATACTTTCGACATTTATTCTAAAGCGATTAAAACCGAAAAAGGTGTAGATATTTCAATAGCATTTGACTTAGGGGGGGCATTTTTATCTTCTTCACAACATAGCGATCAAGCCAAGGAGATGAAAAAAATTATTTATGATTTTGCTGTTGATGGGACTAAAGAGGGTATTCGCGGTATCCTGAAAGATGAATTGAAGACACAAAACGATTTAGAAAAGCAAGAGCAAGACTTGGTCAAACAAAAAGAAAAATTAGAAAATAATATTGAAAATTGGAAAAAAGACATCGAAAAGGCTAAAAATGATATTCAAAACAATTTGAAAAATCAAGAGGATAAGAAAAAAGAAATAGCTGATCAGAAAAAAGTTGTTGATGCAGTTAAAGAAAAAGAGAAATCAGTAAAGTAAGTTATATCTCTATACCTACAGGGCAGTGGTCCGAGCCCAATATTTCATTCAATATAAATGTATTCTTAATTGTTTCCATAAGTTTTTCAGAGGCAAGAAAATAATCTATTCTCCAACCTATATTTCTGGCTCTTGAATTAAACCTGTAACTCCACCATGAATATTTAATTGTTTCTGGATTATAATGCCTGAAGGTGTCTTTAAAACCAGCATTTATGAAATTGTTTATACCATCAATTTCCTCTTGCATATATCCAGCAGATTTATTGTAGTTTGATTTAGGGTTTTTAAGGTCAATTTCTTGATGTGCTACATTAAGATCGCCACATGCGAAAACTGGTTTTTTCAATTCTAATTCTTTTAAAAATGATAAAAATTCTTTATCCCAAGAAACTCTATAATCAAGTCTTAAAAGCTGACCTCCACTATTAGGAACATAGACTGTTGTGAAATAAAAGTTATCGAATTCTAAAGTCAAAACTCTTCCTTCATTGTCAAACTCTTCAATTCCTATTCCGTAAATAACATTTAGAGGCTTTGATTTTGATAATATTGCTGTTCCACTATAACCCTTTTTTTCTGCACTATTTGAGTATAAATTATAACCTTTTAAATCAGCAAGTGCTTCTTTAACTTGATCATCTTGTGCTTTTGTTTCTTGAAATCCAATAATGTCAGGATTCATTTGGTAAATAAGTTCATTAAGTCCTTTTTTTGCAACCGCTCTAATCCCATTTAAATTCCAAGAAATTAATTTCATATTGTAGTTATTATGTTTGTTGTAATATTGTTCAAAAATAATTAGAAAAATATAATTTATTTCATATTAAAAAGAACAAAAATCATTTTTTACAATTAGTATATATTTGCACATCAAAAATAGGATTAAATGACCATACAAGAATATAATTTTAAAGGTAAAAGAGCATTGATTAGAGTTGATTTCAATGTACCTATTGATAAAGCAACAAAAAATGTTTCTGATGACACTAGAATAAGATTAGCAATACCAACAATTAAAAAAGTTTTAGCAGACGGTGGAAGTGTAGTGTTAATGTCTCATATGGGTAGACCAAAAAATTGTCCTGAAGAAAAATTTTCGTTAAAGCAGATTATTTCAAGTGTTAATAATTGTTTAGGTACTCAAATTAAATTTGTTGATGATTGTATATCTTCTGAATCTTTTGAGCTGAGCTCAAATCTAAAAAGCGGAGAAGTACTTTTGTTAGAAAATTTAAGGTTTTATCCTGGCGAGAAAAAAGGTGACAATCAATTTGCAGAAAAACTTTCAAAACATGGAGATGTTTTTATTAATGATGCTTTTGGTACTGCTCACAGAGCACATGCATCTACAACTATAATAGCTAATTTTTTTCCTAAATATAAAATGTTTGGCTTCTTAATAGAAAATGAGATTAAAAGTGTTGATAAATTACTTAAAAGTGAATTAAAACCTTTGACAGCAATAGTTGGTGGTGCAAAAGTGTCTTCTAAGATTACCATAATTTCTAAATTAATTAATAAAGTAGACCACTTAATTATTGGTGGTGGTATGGCTTATACATTTGTAAAGGCTTTAGGTGGAAATGTTGGGAATTCTTTGATAGAAGACGATCATATGGTAGATGCATTAGAGATTATAGATTTAGCAAAATCTAAAGGTGTTAAAATTCACTTGCCAACTGATACCATTATAGCAGATAAATTTTCTAATGCTGCAAATGTTAAAGTTTCCGATATTACTAATATTCCTGATGGTTGGATGGGGTTAGACATCTCAGAAAACTCCATCAAAACTTTTGAAAATGTAATTCATTCTTCTAAGTTAATTTTGTGGAACGGTCCTATGGGTGTTTTTGAGATGGATGCTTTTCAGAAAGGAACATCATCTATTGCTATAGCTGTTGCTGAAGCTACAAAAAATGGCGCTTTTTCATTAATAGGAGGTGGAGATAGTGTAGCAGCTATAAATAAATATAATCTTTCAGATCAGGTAAGTCATGTTTCCACTGGTGGTGGGGCTATGCTTGAATTTCTAGAGGGAAAGGTTCTTCCAGGAATTGATGCAATATTAAATTGATTATAATTTATCTTTCGATAAAAACACCTTATATTCATATTTCTAAAAAATAAATAATGCTCCAAATAAAATTAATTTTAAAAACAGTTATTTTTTCAATAGTTACTATTCTGTTTATGACATCTTGTCAAGATGACAGTAAAACAAATTGGAAGGCAAATGTGATAAATTCAGTTGAAGGAGATGTTGCGGTTGTTGGTTCTGTTGATATAATGAATATTCTCAATAAATCAGATATAATGAATTCTGAGTTTTTACCAGACGAGTATAAAGGTATGATGAACATGTATGTTTTAAATACTTTAAAATCAGAAAATTTAGGATTTAAAATTGAAGGAAATAATCATGTTGTTATGGTTGTTAATGAAGCTGGAGAATTTGATTATGTTTTTTTTATGGCCGATGTAATTGATGAAAAGAAAATGTCAAAAAATTTAAAATTTTTAATTGGTGGTAACAAAGAAGTTAAAGATTACAATTATTTAACTACTGTTGAGGGTGTTGTAATAGGTTGGGATCAGAAAAATGTAATAGGATTACTCCAGAATCCAAAAAATAAGAATTCTACTAATTCAATTTCAATTTTAAGTAAACTTCTTGATTCAAGAGATGATAATTCAAATAAATCATCTGAAGATTTATCAGAATTTCTGGAAAGAAAAGATGACATCAACGCGTTTATATATACTAATGTTTATTCTAAAATGACTCTTTCCTTATCTGGGATAGAAAATGATAAATTTAATCCTCTTGACTTTAAAGAAAGGCATGTTGTATTTACTGGTAATATTAATAATGGAAATGTTTTATTTGAAAGTTCCTTTGATTCACCTAATCAAGATAATGAATTAAGTCCTTTTATGGAAAAACCAATTAGTTCAGATTATTTAAATTACTTATCTGAAAATGGTCAATTAATAGGTTTTTTTCTTGCCAACATAAATGTTGATGGTGTAGTTAAAAATCCTGAATTAAGTCTACTATATGATCAATTTTATAAAGAACTAGAAAAAAGATTAAAGCAATTTGATCTTGATCTTGAAGATTTAAGTAATACGATAACTGGAGAAATTTCATTTTCTATTTTAGATTTAAATACTGATTTCGATGCTAGTGCTGATATTTCAGATGCATTTGGTTCTAATGATGATGATTTTTTTAATGATATTTCTGAAGATGAATTTTATGAATTTTATGATAATTATGACAATCAAAACAGTGAATCAACTCCAAAGATGTTATTGGCTATTGGTATTGAAAACAAGAATTCAATTGTGAATTTATTTAAGAAGTTTAATTATGAGGTTTCAGAAAATATCATTGTTAATTTTGATAATGAATTTTCTTTTTTATTAAAAGAGAAAACCCTTTTCTTAGGTTCACCTGAGTCCTTATTAGTTCTATTAAATGAAAACGGAAGATTTATAAAATATAACCCATTAAATAAAATTGATACTCCTATTTATGGTTTTATAAATACTGACACTACGTTAATTCCCAATAATTTTAGAAATCAGCTTAATGATGAATTTGGTGCTGCATATTTAAACTTATTTAGTGAAATAAAATATGTTGAATTTAAATCATCTGTAAGTTCAGGTAGTTTTGAAATAGTAATGGTAAACAAACAAGAGAATGCACTAAAAGTTTTAGTTAATTCTATTCTTAAAAGTTTTGCTAATAATGTGCCAATTGAATCATTTATTTAGATTTTGAATAATCTATTACTGCTCTAACACTGCCGTGTTTAAGTAATAGCTCTTTTGCAGACTCACGAGTCAACTCTGTTTCATCCAAAATCATTTTAATTCCTCTTTCCACGAGTTTATTATTGCTTAATTGCATGTCTACCATTTTATTTCCTTTAACTCGACCTAATTGAATCATAAGAGTGGTTGAAATCATATTTAAAATAAGTTTCTGAGCTGTACCAGATTTCATCCTTGTACTTCCTGTGACGAATTCGGGACCAACAATAGGCATGAGCGCATGTTTAGCTTCTTTTGAAATTGGACTTTCTGGGTTACATGTTATACAAGCTGTTAGAATTCCATTTTCATTACACTGCTTAAGAGCTCCAATTACATAAGGAGTTGTTCCAGATGCTGCAATACCTATTACGGTATCCAATTCAGATATTTTATAAGCTTTTAAATCTAACCAACCTTGTTTATCATCATCTTCAGCAAATTCAACAGCCTTTCTAATTGCACTATCTCCTCCTGCAATTAAACCAATTACCATGTCAAAAGGAACACCAAAAGTAGGAGGGCATTCACTTGCATCTAAAATGCCTAATCTTCCACTAGTTCCTGCTCCTATGTAGAATAGACGACCTCCATTTTTCATTTTAGGAAGTATTTCTTCAATTAACAAGTTTATTTTAGGAATAATATTATTGACTGCTAAAGCTACTTTTTCATCTTCTTTATTAATGAAAGTTAATAATTCAGAAGTGGTTTTCAGCTCTAAGTCTTTATATAAAGACTCATTTTCAGTAATTTTTTTAAATGTCATAAATAAATTTTAAACAATTAGGTAAGTGTTAATAAATTCATAGTACAATAATTGTTAATAATCCTGCTTATTTGCTACTTTGTTAAAATATTTACAAACAACTATGAGTGAACTAAAACAGGGTGATAAATCTCCTAATTTTTCTGGGAATGATCAAAATGGAGAAAAAATTACGTTTTCTGATTACAGTGATAAAAAATTAATTTTGTTTTTTTACCCAAAAGACAACACACCTGGGTGTACTAAAGAAGCATGTAATTTAAGAGACAATTATGAATTGCTTTTAGATAAAGGGTTTTCAATCATTGGTGTAAGTGCTGATGATGAACAAAGGCATAAAAAGTTTATAGATAAATTTAATCTGCCATTTCCTTTAATTGCAGATGTAGATAAAGAAATTATAACTGCTTTTGGTTGTTGGGGATTAAAGAAGTTTATGGGTAAAGAGTATGATGGAATTTTTAGAAAAACTTTTATAATTGATAAGGGCATTATTGTTAAAGTATTTGAAAAGGTTAAAACCAATGATCATACTAATCAAATTTTAAATGAATTGTGATTTTTATTTAATGCGTAAATCGTTTACGTAGTTAACATTGCATATTTGTAAAAAACAAAATATTATGGCAGAAGTAAAACAAGAAAAATTAAAAGCATTACAGGCTACAATCGAAAGGTTAGATAAATCATATGGAAAAGGAGCCGTTATGAGGTTAGGTGATGATGCAATTCAAGATTTAGATGTAATTCCAGGAGGTTCATTGGCTTTAAATAGAGCCCTTGGAGTTGGCGGTTATCCTATGGGGAGGATTGTTGAGATCTATGGTCCTGAAGCATCTGGTAAAACAACATTAGCTATACATGCTATTGCAGAGGCGCAAAAGAAAGGTGGTATTGCTGCAATTATAGATGCAGAACATGCATTTGATTCTCTTTACGCTAAAAATCTAGGTGTAGATATTGATAATTTATTGATCTCTCAGCCTGACAATGGAGAACAAGCTTTAGAAATTGCTGATAATTTAATCCGATCAGGAGCATTAGACATAATTGTAATTGACTCTGTTGCTGCATTAACTCCAAAAGCTGAAATTGAAGGTGAAATGGGAGATAGTCAAATGGGTTTGCAAGCTAGGTTAATGTCAAAAGCACTTAGAAAATTAACAGGATCTATAAATAAAGCCAATACATGTTGTGTTTTTATCAATCAATTAAGAGAGAAGATTGGTGTTATGTTTGGTAACCCTGAGACGACTACAGGTGGAAATGCACTAAAATTCTACTCTTCTGTAAGGGTTGATATTAGAAGGATAGGGGCCATTAAAAATGCAGATAAAATTGTTGGTAATAGAACTCGGGTTAAAATTGTTAAGAATAAAGTTGCACCGCCATTTCAACAAGCAGAATTTGAAATCATGTATGGTGAAGGTATTTCTAAGCTCGGTGAAATTGTTGATTTAGGAGTAGAATATGAGATTTTAAAGAAATCAGGTTCTTGGTATTCTTATGAAGAAACTAAGTTAGGTCAAGGTAGAGATTCTGTAAAAGAAATTTTAAAAGATAATCCTGAGTTAATGGAAGAGCTTGAAACAAAAATTACTGCTGCTTTAGCTAAATGATGTAGAATTACATTAATCTGTATTAATCATTGATTATATTTATCCCACTAAAATTTAGTGGGATTTTTTATGAAAAAATATATTTCTTATTGCTTTGCTTTATTGTTGCTTTATTCTTGTAATACCAACGATACTATTGAAAATTATGATGTTGAGAAACCAATTGATTTAGAATCTGAAAGTATTACAGATACTATTGATTTTAATTTTTTTAATAATGATAAATTATCAACTATTGAAGACGAAATTATTTCTAAACCCGAAAGTCCAAATGTTTATTACAAGCGATCTATTTATTACAAACTAAGAAAAAAGTATACCCTAGCTCTAGAAGACATAAATCGGTCATTAAAATTAGCACCAGATGCGGCAGTGTTTAATTTTGAAAAAGCAGCTATATTATATGAGTATGGTGTGTTTGTTATGGATGTATCTAAAATAGATGAAGCTGAAATTTATTTAAATCATACCCTTTCTTTAGATAAGGATTTTAAAAATGCAATTCTATTGAAATCAAAAATTTTACTTTATAAAAAAGAAACTGACCCCTCGATGAAATTAGTAAATGATGTGCTTAAATTAGATAAAACAAATGCAAATGCATATTTCACAAAAGGTATGATTTATCATTATTTAGGAAATAAATCTTTAGCAATTTCATCTTACCAAACAGCAATAGAAATGGATGCAGATTATTATGATGCTTACATGAATTTGGGGTTGCTGTTCAGTGAACAGAATGACAACAATGCTATAGAATATTATAATTCTGCCATAGATATATTCCCTTCTAGTATAGAGGCTCATAGAAACAAAGGATTATACTATCATTTTTCTGGAAGGTATAGCAAAGCAAGAATCTCTTTTAATAAAGTTGCTGAAATAGACTCAACATTTGAAGAAGCGTATTTTAATATTGGGAACACTTATATAGGGCTTTATAGTGATACAATGAGTGTTTTCTCTAAAGACACAACACTAAATCAAGCAATTTATTATTTTGAAAAAGCAATAGATATTAACCCTAATTATGTTCAAGCAATTTATAATTTAGGGCTTCAATATGAGTTTAAGGGAGATAAAGCAAAAGCTAAGGAATTGTATTTGCATGCAATAGAAATAGACAATAATTATGCTCCGGCACTAAATGCTGTTAATGAATTGTAGGCATTAATTCTGCTAATTGTTCTACTTTTAGAAAAGGGCCTCTTTTCACATTGGATAAAACAATTATTGATTGATTGTGGTCAATTACTTGAATGAAATAGGTTCTAAAACCTTTCCACCAACCTGTATGAAATACTATTTTCCCTTTTCTTTCAGAGTAAAGTAATCTAAAGCCATAACCATAATTTTGTTTTTGTTTGAAAGTGTCATTGTAGTTTTTAATTGCTAAATCATATGTTTTTTTAGAGATAAGGGTGCCGTTTTTTAAAGCGATATTGAAATTAAATAAATCTTTAACGTTAGAGTAAATCCCTTTATCTCCATAGCACCCGTTTAAGTAAATGTTGTCTTCTTTTCTATAATTGCCATTATAACCAGAAACAGGTCGGTATAACTCATTAAAATTATCTCTTGTAAATAGGTGAGTGTGTTTCATCTTAGATGGCAGAAAAATATATTTATTTAAGTAGTCTTTAAAAGATAGCTCAGAAACTATTTCAACAATAGATGCTAAAAGAAGGTAATTTGTATTGCAGTAGTAATGTTTTTTATTTGGTGGATAATTAATTAAGGGCTTTATAGAATTTATTATTTCAATGACATTGTCATTATTAATGGTTTTATTCTTGTCTGGCCATATTGAGTCAGGCGAATCACAAAAATGTGTGTATTGACTTAATCCAGATCTGTGACAAAGTAATTGATGAACATCTATTCCCTTTATATGGGAAATTAGGAATGAATTTTTGAATTGTATCTTCTAAATTAAGTAATCCTTTTTCACAAAGCTGAAGAATAGCTATAGCTGTAAATGGTTTAGATGCTGATGCCATTTGAAACGTATTCTCTAGAGTTAAACTATCTTTCTTTTTAGGATTTAAATAACCATAGCTTTTTGAAATTACAACTCTATTATCTTGTGCGAAAAGTATGTTTCCGTTAAACAGTTGTTTATTTGCTTTACTATTGAAAAATGAATCTATTTTATTTTTAATTGGTGAATTCAAACTGTCAAAATATTTAGTGCTATCGATTGTTTTAACTTCAATATTTGCATTGTTTGAAGCTGAATGGCTACAGCTTAAAAATTGAAAAGCAACAAATAGAACTAGTAAAATATTTTTCATAATCAATGGCGAAATTAAATAGTTAAATAAAGAATAGAATGGTAACGTGAATAGATTTATCAACAATTTGAATGAAAATTTTAATAATAGTTTGATTAACTATTTATTTAAGAAAGAAATGTGAAAGAAAAAATCAAATACCTCCAATACCTCCAAAAACAAAGACAAGCTGACCAATTCCGGCCAACATTCCAAGAACGGCTCCAACTAGAATTAATTTAAGCTCATCTTCTTGAAAAACAGGTCTTAAAAAGTTTACAAAATCAGAAGATGATAAAGATTGCATTCTTGTTCTAAAAGTTGTTTCAAGGTCCATTGCTTCTTCAGCATAGGGAAATACAGGATGTACAGATTTTGGTATTTCTTGTACTGTTTTATCAATAACAATGTGTTTCATTTTTTCATATTTTCTTTTACCTGTCACTAATTTAATAACAGGCTCAGAAACACCAACAGCATCATCGATTGCTTTGTTCGCATGTGTTGCAACTAGATTAACGAATTTATCTTTAGTTGGTCCATTAATAATTGCAGCAAAAATTCTGTCAGAAGTGAAAATGTCATGAGCCAACATGTAAGCATATTCTTTAGATACTTCATTTTGACGCTTAATAAATAGACCTTGAAAATTCATGCCTAAAAACTTTATGGGTTTTATGGGCTGAAAAATTAGTTTTAATGCAAGCCAGTTGGTAGCGTAACCAACTAATAAACCAAATAAAGGTAGTATCCAGAAATAGGGAAATAAATACCAAGTTATCATTTGTATTAATCCAAAAATAAAACCAAAATATAGGCCAGATCTTTCAATAAACTTAAACTCTTCTTCACCACATTTTAAAAACATATCATTAAGCAATTCTTTATCTTCGGTTAAACGTTTAATTACCATTTCTTTAATGTCAAAAATATTTTCAATGTTGTTTTTAACATCTGTCATTATTTCTGTTACAATTCCAGGCATATCTTTTGATATTCTCATGTAGATAATTCTCTTTAAAGAATCAGGTATTTTCTCCCAGGCTTCTGGTGCTTGAATAGCCATGATTTCGTCCATAATTTCCTTAGAAATCCTATCAAACTCGGGTCTCATCTCTTTGGCAACAGCTTTTGGATCTATTTGTTCAAAAAGTTCTTTTACACTTACGAGTTTAGATGTCCATAAATCAACTGAAGTTGTAGACATTTTAACAGCCTTACTAGGTATAATTCCTTGCCAACCTAAGAATGGAGGGATTCCTTTGAATTCTATAGGGTAAAAAGTCATTTTTATAGCTAAAACATTTGTAGCCCAACCAACAAACGCACTAGTCATTGGAATAGATAAGTATAAAAATACTTCCTTGTATTCTAAAAGGAAATCTAACATTCTATTAAATTAATTATAATGTAAAGAAAAGTAAATTTATTATATTAGAACATAATTCAACATAAATGAATATCAAATCTTTTTTATTAATTGTTTTAGTTTTTATTCTTTCTTCTTCTTGTTATAAAATTCATCATAACTACATGATTAAAGGAGAATGGTATTTAGATGCCGTTGAAGTGGATGGAGGAACTACTAATCAAATGGGAGCTATACTTCCAAATTATGTAGATGGTTCTGGTGTTTACAAAGTATATATGCTTGAAAATGGTTTAGTAAGAGGTGAGTATTATACAAATGATACGCTAAATTATTTCGTAACTGGTGAGTGGGAATTATTAGCTCATGACCAAATTTTTCTTAAAGCTGATCAATACATTGATGGTGTTTTCAAAATTGAACCTGTAAATTCAAAAAAAATGATATTAAGTACACAGAGTAACTTTGTTAGCTTTTTTAATATTGGGGAAATAAAATCTGTAATTCGAATAAGTAGGGGGGAGCCAGGAAGCCAGAATGATACTAGACCATGATTATTTACAAGCTTAGGACATGATTGAGCATTAATTGAATTTAGTCCAGCGATAAAAAGAAAGAGAGTTAGGAATTTGACTAAACCTGTTAAAAGAAATAATATTATTTACTTAGATTTTTCTTTTGTTTGTTTTCTAATTCATTGATTTTTTTCTTAAGGTTGTCTATCATTTTTTGTTGCTCTTGAATGGCTTCTACTAAGATTGGAGTGATTCTTGAATAATCCATAGATTTGTAATCTGTTTTTTCATTAGTATGAACAATAAATGGTAGAATTTCCTCAACTTCCTGAGCAATGAAACCAATGTCTTTATTTCCAGACTGTTTCCAATCATAAGTTACGCCATTTAAAGACATCACTAAGTCCAAAGAGTTTTTAATTGGGCTTATGTTCATTTTAAACCTTTTGTCTGAAAATACTGTCCAGGAATTTCCAACTGCAATTGATCCATCTCCAGAATTACCTACTGTTAAACGTGGACCTGAACCAACAAACCCTTCACCTAAAAATAGATTGTTTCCGGCAAAACGGAAACTTGCTGTGCCATTGTTATACTCAATTTTGTAATTTCCACCTGCATCAACATACGTTTTGTAAACATATGATCCACCTTGGCCTAGAAAATAAAGTCCACCTGTTGCACCTGTCATTCTTATTTCGCCATCTACATGTAATTTGGAAGCTGGAGTTGTAGTACCTATTCCAACATTCCCAGTAACTCCACTAAATAAATCATTGTTACTAATATTCCAATCAGTATCGATAGCTGAATTTTGCCAAGAAAGATTGCCAGATCCATCTGTAGTCATAATCTGATTTGGAGCTCCATCAGAAGTTGGTAGTTTATATGGATTAGATCCATCATCTATTTTTAATGATCCACTAATATTTACATCTCCAACAAAATATCCTGCCCAGTTAGTACTTCCACCGGAGGCATATGCACGTATTGCATAATTTGTTCCACTGCTACCAACAGCATCAAATGCACCAGCGTAATTGTCTCCACTTCCTAAACCCCAAGCACCAGAATATAGTCCATAAGTATCATTTGAAGAATTAGTGTTGTTATAGAAATAAGCTGATCTTTCAGAAGAAGATGTGTTTACATGAAGAGGAAAGCTAGGAGGGTTAATACCTATTCCTACTAAATCGGTAGAGTTATGTATAAAGCTATTACCAGCTCCACTTATTCCTGAATTCCATAGACTAGATCCTGATAATCCGGATAAATCAATTGTTGATCCAGAAGAAATAGCAAGGTCAGTTCCATTTAAAGAAATATCTTGAAGTTCATTGGTTGTACTACCATCAACTTCATTGAAGCTTAATATGTAAGGGCTTGATGATAAACCAGTGCCAGAAATTGAGATGTTACTATTTTGTGTGTCAAAATGAGTGTTGGCATCAAAAGTATTACTAATGCCAGCTTCATTATAATAAATAAAAGTACCGTTGTTTAAATCTGCTAAAGTAGAAAGTGTTGGATACATAACAGTTTCAGCTTTCTTAGCTTGAAAAGCGTAGGGGACAGCTACTAATTGTTGTGTGCCTAAATCTTGAAACCCATTACCATCATTTATATTTATTTTAACATTCAGATAATAAACCCCCGTTTCCCAACCGATACCTCCAAAAACGTTAGATGTTCCATTTGCAGTTGGGTCACCAGACCCTATTAATAAAGTAAATAAGCCACTATTATTTGTTGTTGTTTGATGACCTTCTTGAAATGATATTGTACCATTGGGTGAAGTCTCGATAATACTTATTTGTACTTCAATATCTTGTTGCACTAAAGGATCTCCATTTAAATCCGAAGCAATAGCTTGATAATTTACAAGCTTAGGGTATGATTGAGCATTTATTTGATTTAGTCCAGCAATAAAAAGAAAGAGAGTTAGGAATTTAAAAAAGTTCATTATAGGTAGTTTTAATTAAAATGAAGTTAAGAATTATCTTACAATCTGAACCCATCCGCTTGTTGAAATATTTTGTGAGCTTACTTCAATAACATAAAAGTAAGTTCCTTCACTAACTTGTACATTGTTCTTATTGGTTCCATTCCATACAATGTCAAAGTTATTGTAATTAGAAAATTCTCTAATAATTTCTCCCCATCTATTAAAAACAACTACTTTGTTTTCAGCGTATAACTCATTAATTGGTAATATCCAGGTGTCGTTTGTACCGTCACCATCTGGACTAAAAGCATTAGGCGGTGTTAATTCTATTGTAACTGGGCTAATTGAGTAATTACTTTGTTCAAAACCTTGAGATAGAATAATAGAGGTTGATGATTCTGTTTTTACTGCAACTTCTCCAACATTATCCATAACAATAAAAGAGCTTGTCTGGTGAGAAGAACCATAAGAGCCAATAACCTGTCTAGACAGCACAATGTTTTGAGCATAACTAGATACCATCCAAAATGAAAGTAAAATTAAGAGTGTGTATTTTATGAATGACATATTTAAAGTTATTATTTATAAGAATTAAGATTAATCAGTTTCAGAAACTGTATAAGTAATTTTCACTGTTTTAATATCCATTGTTTTTGATGTTCCACTTGGCCATCCATTTGAATAAATACGCAAATAATAACTATTATACTCGTTGTCAATTTGTGTTCCACTTACTCCACTCATTGACGTTGAATTAACTATAGAAGAAATACTATTAGTAGCAAATGTTGAAATTGTGGAAGCAGTTCCTGTAAGACTTCTACTTCCAAATGTAAAAGTCATATTTGAAAAAGAATTATCAACATAATACACATCAACAGAACTAACTGTAGCACCTTGTGGTAGATAAACTGGAGTAACTAATGCGTTTACTCCATTAGAAGATTCAATGATCCCAACTCCACCAGTACTAAAGCTACTATAAATGTGAGCGCTAGATGTTTGCGCCAACCTGAAATCAGTTTCTCCAATGGTTAAATATCTTGTTTTTGCAGAAGAATATTTGTAATTGGATGCAGTTACATCGCCATTAACGTCCAATTTTGAAGATGGAGTAGTTGTTCCAATTCCTACATCACCACTGTTTTTTATTACCATTTTGGAGTCATTTGAAATTTCAATTTCACTTAAGTCATCATTACTATTATTTAAAAAATGTATATCTCCTCTAGCATTAGATGATGTTCTTGAATAAATTATACCTCCTTTAGTGTGAGATCCATCTGTTTGGTTACTTGTTTTAAATCTTATTCCCACTTTAGCAGCAGATGATGAGGAACCAAAAGTGTTTTGTATATCAATAAAAGTTCCTACCATGCCGCTAGCAGTATAGTTGCCTGATAAATGTAAAATATTTTGAGGAGAAGTTTTTCCTATTCCAAAATTGCCACTGTTATCAAATCTTCCCCATTCTGTTGATAATCCATTTCCAGAATTATTTCCTTTTCCAAATTGAATACCATTGAGCCTTGTTAGTAAAAAGGCACTTTGCTCAGAATTTGAGTTGTCACCAGAAGATCCAAGGTATAAATAATCTCCATTACTTGCATCCCATGCTTTGTGAAGATAAGGTCTTGTTACGTTTGCTGACGCATATCCAGAATTGTAATGTTGCATTGTAAGTCCCCAATCAGTTGTTATTGTAACTGCGTCTGAACTTATTTCATCGATATGTAATTTAGATTGTGGTGCATCAGTTCCAATACCAACGTTACCATTGCCAGTTATTCTCATTCTTTCATCATTGTTTGTTTCAAAACTTATCTTATGGTTCCCAGATGCTTCTAAATTTATCCCCCCCTGATCGTCACCTCTTATTTCATATCCTTCGTTAGTGTTTTTGTATGTAAAATGTAATCCACCTCCAACTAAACCACTACCTTCTAGTAATAAAAGTGGAGAACCAGCACTTGTAACAATGTTTAACTTTGAGTTTGGACTAGTAGTTCCAATTCCAATATTTCCAGTATTAGCATTATACATATGAGTTCCATTTAATGTCCAATCGTTTATTACTGGATTTATTGTACTAGGATCTACCCAATCAGCATTCCCATTTGCATCAGACTGAAGTATGTAACCATTTTGTTGATTTCCATTTGAATATTGTAAGTCTCCATCAATGAATATGTCTGTTTGATTAATATTTCCAGCTCCATCTTCATTACCATGAAAATAAATATTATTGGCACCAATTACAATTTCACTTGAGTTATTTGTTGGGTTAGATTCTAAACCAATTTTTATTTCATCAGTACCTAATTTAATAGATTTAGAATTTCCGTTTATCTTCATCCCAAGTTCTGGGGAACCAGATCCGTTATTTGGTGTTCCAACTCCAAAAAAAGATGTTGTGTCTCCATCTGTTGGTCTGTAATTACCTCCAACATATGCAATATTTTTACCCTGATACCTTGACATGAAAACACCACCACCTTCACCTGTGTTTGTAGTGTTTGTTGTAATTGTACTGTAGTTTTGTGATGTTTCAAATAATGCAACATTTTTAATTGCTGGTGTTGAATTATCTACAACATGAAGTTTATATGTAGGATTGGTAGTTCCAATACCAACATCTTCATTTTCGTTATAAATAATACCTGATCCAACCTCCCAATCGGAATCGTTAAGTTGATCTTTATATACTAGAGTATTAGTTAGAGCATCATAAACCAAAAACTGATCTGGAGTTGGTGCAGTAGAGGAAACACTTGTTCCGTGTATCTTTGAAACGGTAGGGTTGGGATATGTACCACTTAAATCACCTCCAGCAGTTGTTGAAGTTGTAATGTCATCATTGGCATCTGAATCCCAATCAGTAAATGTTGCAGTTGTGGAATTACCATTGTCAATATCTATGGTTAAGGTGTTTCCTGATAAAGTTGCACCAGTAAGGTTTTGATTGTCTGTTCCTGTTAGAGAAGATAAATCTGCAGTTTGAGTACCACCACCATCGGTTATTTCAAGGTTAGTACCATTAAGAGTAGCGCCTGTGTTAAATTCATTAGCAGGGTTGTTGTCTGCATCGTCTACACCATCTTGAAGAGGACCTAAATCAACTGTAGTGGAATTTCCATTTTGAATGGCAATAGTAAGGTTAGTTCCACTTAAATTAGCACTAGTAAGGTTTTGATTGTCTGTTCCTGTTAGAGAAGATAAATCTGCAGTTTGAGTACCACCACCATCGGTTATTTCAAGGTTAGTACCATTAAGATTAGCGCCTGTGTTAAATTCATTAGCAGGGTTGTTGTCTGCATCGTCTACACCATCTTGTAAAGAAGAAAGGTCTACTATTGCTGAGTTACCACTTTCTATATCTATCTGTAACGAAGTTCCTGTTAAAGTTGCTCCTGTTAAATTCTGATTATCTGTTCCTGAGTTGTTTAAATCAGATACATCAATATTGTGTAAAGTGCCACCTTCATTTATAATAAGAAAATTATTTGCTGGTCCTAGAGCAGCATTTGTAATTAACTCATTAGTGGTGTCACTATCAGCATCTCCAATATTGGAAATTGTTCCCCCAGTAATGTCGATTCCTGTACCAGCATTATATGTGCTACTAGGAATTATTACAGTATCACCTGTAATGCTCAGAATAAGTGAGTTCCCTGAAAGAGATAAGGTTTGAAGTTCATTGGTGGTGTTGTTATCTGCATCATCCACACCATCCTGTAGTGATGATAAATCTATAGATGTTGGATTTCCATTTTCTATTTCTAATGTAAGATTTGTACCGTTTAGAGAAGGGGGTAATAAGTTTTGGTCATCAGAACTGCCTAATGTACTTAGGTCTGTGGTAATGGTCCCTCCTGCATCTGTAATTTCTAAATCTGTTCCGTTTAAAACTACAGTAGTATTTAGTTCATTAGTTGAATCAGCATCAGCATCATTTATTTGGTCGTTAATTACATTATCTGCTGTTCTAGAATGAAATGCATAAGGAACAGTAACCAATTGTTGGGTTCCTAAATCCTCATAACCCTGTCCTACATCAACTTGAACATTTAAAAAATGTGTACTTGCTTTCCAATTAATATCATTTGCATTTGTTGCAGATCCATTATTGGTAGAGGACCCCATTCCAATGGTTAAACTGAAAAGACCATAATCATTAGTGGTTAAATTATGTGTTTCTTCCCAAATTAATTGGCCACTTGCTGGTCCAGAATACAACGCAATTTTAACATCAATAGATTCGTTGCTAAAAGTTTCGCCATTTAGACTGTGAGCTACTGCTTGGTAATTGATTTTATTTGGAACATTATTTTGAGCTGAAAATTGTATAAACGATACAGTTAAAAGAAAAAATAAAAGATTTCTGAAAGCTTTGAATGATAATTTATGAGTCATTACTTTTTTTATTATAAATATAGTTAACCTTATTACATTAAACAAGACGTAAAACAATTATAAAAGGATGTCTGGTTACAATCTTTGAAGATGTGTTTTTACTCCATCTACACAACTGTAACACCACAATTTGTCTTTGAAAATAGAAGATTTAAAAATAGATTTGTTAAGTAGCATTCTTACACATTCTTGAACCCCTTCAATAATTGATGGATGAGGGTGAACTAATTCAGCTAATTCATGAATTCCTTTGTTCATGTTAATTAAAAGCGCAACAGCTTGTATGGCACTAGATGCGTGCTCACCAACAGCTCTCATTCCCAAAATTTTCATTTCTTTATCGTTAGATACAATAATTTTGAAAAACCCTTCGGTTTTCCTCATTGCAATTGCCCTAGCAATGCAAGAGTAATCTAGTTTTACAATTTTAACAGGAATATTGTTATCTAGACATTGTTTTTCATTCATCCCCACAGCGGCAACTTCGGGTTGTAAAAACATAATGGTGCTTATGTTTGTGTAGTTGAGTTTTTCTTTTTTATTATCAAAAATTCTTTCAACAGCATGACGGGCTTCTAATTCACCAATGTTTACTAGTGCAATGTGTCCACTAGCATCTCCTACTGTATAAATGTTTGGGATATTTGTTTGAGTGTCCGTATCTCCAATATGAATTCCTCTTTTACTAAGCTTAACTCCAGCGTTTTCCATTTCAAGGCCTTTTATATTTAGAACTCTTCCAACAGAAAGTAGTGCCTTTTCAACTCTAATAACCTCTCTTTTACCATCTTTATAAGATAGTTCATATTCAACTTCACCATCTTTAACCTCAAGTCTCTCTAAATTTGCATTTTGATGAATGGTAACACCGTTTTTTGTTAAATTATTTCCAATTAAATTAGAGATATCTTCATCTTCAAAAGGTAGAATTTTATCTGCTCTATCAATTAAATAAATTTTAGTTTTTCCAAAATTAGAAAACATGGTAGCGTATTCACATCCAATTACTCCAGCACCAACAATAACCATGCTTTTTGGGAAATCATTCATTGAATCAACTCCATTGCTTGTTAAAATTATTTGCTCATCAACTTTAATATTTGGCAAATGTCTTGGAGTACTTCCAATAGCGATAATTATGTTATCTGCATATATTTCTTTTAAATTCCCGTTAGACTTTTGGATTTTAACTTTATGATTATCAATAAAACTAGCGAAACCTCTTTCGTATTTAAAACATTGGTTTAGCTCTTCTGATTGTAAAAGTTTAATGTGACAAGAGTATTGAAATTTGCGATCGAAAACAGCTTCTTGCATGGTGGTTTTTACCTGTTCCCAGCTTATGTCAAATTTGCTTCTACCAGATGATACAATGCTAGTGTTAACTGTTCTCACTTTCTGAGAGAGTTCCCACATTGTTTTAGATGTTAAAGCACCATTATACAACCCAGCACCACCAATTTTATCTTTTTCAATAAGTACAACTTTTTTTCCAAAATCAATTGCCCTCATTGCTGCAGCATATCCAGATGGACCAGCACCAATTACACATAAGTCGTATTTTTCCATAATAGCCTAATGTGGGTTGAAATTAATTAAATTATACATGTATTTTTAATTGTGGATAGTAAATATTAAAAACGATACAGAATACTTAGCTGCATATTATTAAAATTGTTGTAATTGTTTAAGGGTTTTATGTTTAAAGATAAATTATCAGAATTGTCAAAATGAATTAAATGACCCTCAACACTAGCATCAATAACTTGTAATAAATAAACAGCTAGAATTGAAATTACTGAAAGATCTCTCCATCTTCTATAATCATTTTGAATTATTTTAAGCTGAGAAGATGTGTAAAGAGGATAAGCATTAATTTGGCCAGTATTTAAACGTAAAAGTCTTTCGTTTTTTATAACATTGTATTCTTTATTATTATCTAACAAAAAGAAAACAGAAGTTCCAAGCCCTCCATATATAATGGGGATTTTCCACCATAAATTATTTTTCTTTTTATTTAATCTGTTAGCATGGTTGTAAAATTGACCAGCACTAGGAAGGCATAAAGATAGAATCGCTGATTTTTTGGGGCTGTGTAAGTTGTTTTTAGTTGTATCTTGACAATACGAATTTCCTATTGTAAAAAATAGAGCAAGAAAAATGACTAGTTTCATTGGTTGTCTAATAATTCTAAAATTCTATTTAAATCATTGTCGTTTTTAAATGGGATAACAATTTTACCATTACCCTTATTTCCTTTGTTTATTTTAACGTTTGATTCAAAATTTAAAGCTAGCTCTGATTGCATTCTTTTTTCAAACCTTGAAAGTGCAATTGGTGTTTTAGCTTTCTTAATAGCTCCAAGTTTCTCCGTGTTTCTTACAGAAAGCTTGTTTTTTAAAATTTCTTGATATGCTTTAAGCATTTCTTTTTCATTATCAAAAGAAAGTAATGCTCTTGCATGGCCCATAGTTATTAAATTGTCTCTTACGCCAATTTGAATTTCTTCGGGAAGCTTTAAAATTCTTATGAAATTAGCGATAGTAGAGCGGTTTTTTCCAATTCGGTTACTTAATTCATTTTGAGAAATGTCACATTCGTCAATTAACCTTTTATAACTTAGACCAATCTCTATAGCGTTTAAATCTGATCGTTGTACATTTTCAATAATTGCCATTTCCAACATGCTCTGATCATCTGCTAATCTGATATAGACTGGTATTTCGTTTAGTCCTGCAATTTCAGAAGCTTTAAATCTTCTTTCACCAGAAATAATTTGAAATCTATTGTTTCCAATTTTTCTAACGGTAATTGGTTGTATTATTCCATGTTCTTTAATTGATTGTGAAAGTTCAATTAACGCTTCTTTTTTAAAATGTGTTCTTGGTTGAAAAGGATTCGTTTCAATTTGATTTAATGGTATTCTAGAAATATTACTTAATAATTGTTGGTTAGTACTAGAATTATTTGTTGTAATATCTGTACTGCTATTTTCAAGTAAAGCACTTAATCCTTTTCCTAATGCAGATTTTTTAGAGTTCATCAGATGAAATTTTGTCTAGTTTGTTTTCAACTTTAATGTTGTTGGTTAAAACTTCTTTTGCAAGATTCAAATAATTTATTGCCCCCTTACTGCTAGCATCGTGCATTATTATTGTTTCTCCATGGCTTGGAGCTTCACCTAACCTTGTGTTTCTATGAATAACTGTATTAAAAACTAATTGTTGAAAATGCAGCTTAACTTCTTCTATAACTTGATTAGCTAATCTTAACCTTGTATCATACATTGTAAGTAAGATTCCTTCAATGCTTAAATTTGAGTTAAGTCTGGTTTGAACGATTTTTATTGTATTTAAAAGCTTTCCTAAACCTTCTAAAGCGAAGTATTCACATTGAACTGGTATTATTACACTGTCAGATGCAGTTAGGGAGTTTAAGGTAATTAATCCTAATGATGGAGAACAATCTATAATAATAAAATCGTATAAATCTTTAATAGGATCAATCAAGTTTTTAATTATATACTCTCTTTGATTTAAATTAATCATTTCAATTTCTGCACCCACTAAATCTATATGGGATGGTAGAATTGAGAGGTTTGGGTTTGAAGTTTCCTTAATGAAATCATTAATGTTAGAATTTGCATCTACAATGCAATTGTAAATGCTGCCATTAATATTATTCGATTCAACACCAACACCAGAAGTGCAATTTGCTTGAGGATCAGCATCTATTAACAATACCTTTTTTTCAAGAACACCTAAACATGCTGCTAGATTTATAGCGGTAGTAGTTTTCCCAACTCCTCCTTTTTGATTTGCAATAGTTATAACTTTACCCATAATTTTAAATTTCAATAGTTTCTCCTATTTCTGGTAGGATTAATGTTAAATTGTTTTTTTCAAATGAATTAATTGCTTGATTTTTATCAATTTTGATGTAACCAAATGTATCGTAATGAACTCCCATTACTTTGTTTACTTTAACAAAATCAGCAGCAACAATAGCTTCTTCAATACCCATTGTGAAATTATCTCCAATAGGAAAAATTGCAAAGTCTAAGTTTGTAAATAGTGGAATCAGCTTCATATCCATGTTAAGTGCAGTGTCACCAGCAAAATAAAAATTACCAGCATTCGATTCAACTACAAAGCCACCAGGATTCCCTCCAATACTTCCATCTGGAAGAGTGCTGCTATGAACAGCATTAACATATTTTACTTTGCCAAAATCAAAATTCCAAGAACCACCATGATTCATTGGGTGCGAATTTGAAAGCCCTTTAGAATTAAACCAACTAACAATTTCAAAATTAGAAACAATAGTAGCATTTGTTTTTTTTGCAATTTTCTCAACATCTGCTACGTGGTCTTCATGTCCATGAGATATAAAGATGTAATCAGCTTCAATGGTGTTAATGTCAATATTATTTGCAAGTTCGTTAGGAGTGATAAAAGGATCGAAAAGAATTTTTTTACCTTCTATATTAACTGAGAAACAAGCATGTCCATAAAAAGTGACTTCCATAATGGATAGATTTAAATCTTATATCAAATTTATCTGTAAATAATCAAATAAAGACTTAATCTATGTTTCATTTATACACAAATTTTTGTTTATTGGCTCTCTAATTACAATTTGTTAACATAAACACTAAAGTTTAAGCTAGATAGCATCTTATTAAATCGAAGATATACAGCTACTTACAAATTTTTGTATAATGAATTAGAGTGTTAATAATTTTTTTATGATTTCTATAATTTCATCCACTAACAGAAAAAAAAGTAACAGTTTTAAAGTCGCAAAGACATGTCAAAATATTTTCTATAAAAATGGAATTGAAAGCGATATACTATCTTTAGAAAACCTCCCTGAAGATTTTATTTTTAATAATTCTTTTGGTAATAGTACACCAGATTATTTAGAATTAACTGCTAAATACATGAGTGAAGCCCAAAAAATTATTTTCATAATTCCAGAATATAATGGAAGTTATCCTGGAGTTTTAAAAGCATTTATAGATTCATTAGATCATCTTTCCATGGCTGGGAAAAAGTCATGTTTAATAGGGCTTTCCTCTGGTCATTCAGGAGCATTAAGAGCTTTAGATCATTTCACGTGTGTATTACATCATCTTAAAATTGAAGTATTTTCAAATAAGCCTAAGTTGAGTGGGATAGAAAAGTTAATTGACGAAACTGAAATAGTAGATCAACAAACAATTAAAAGGTTAGAATCAATGCTAAAAGAATTTATGAATTTCTAATATTATAAATCGTCAAAGTCTACCTCTTTGAAATTATTATTATCTGAAGAGTCACTCTCAGGAGTGTTGTTAGATTGTTCGTCTTTAGAGTCTTGGAAAGAATCATCATTAGCTCCTTGATTGAGCTCTTGTATTTTATTAATTACATCAGTCAATCCATCATTAAATTTCTCGAAATCTTCTTTGTATAAAAACAACTTGTGTTTTTCAAAATGAAAAGATCCATCTTGTTGAAAACGTTTCTTGCTTTCAGTGATTGTTAAATAATAATCGCCACCACGAGTAGACTTCACATCGAAAAAGTAAGTTCTTTTCCCAGCTCTTACAGCATTAGAGTAGATTTCATCTCTGTAATTATTTTTATCGTTTTCTTCCATCTTGTTTAATTACTATGCAATTTACTTAACTCTTTTCTTAAAGCAAAAGAAACCCAAAAAAATCATTGTTTTTTTTCTAATAACTGTTTTTTATGAATTTCATAATAATAGCCTTGTTTTTTTATTAACTCTGAATGATTTCCATTTTCTACAATACCACCTTTTTCTAATACTATTATTTGATTTGCTGATGATACAGAACTTATTCTATGTCCTATAATTACAGTAATATTGCTTTTATTATTACGATATAAATTTTTCAATATTTTATCTTCTGTTTCAGTATCTACAGCAGATAGACAATCATCGAGAATTAACACATTGGGTTTTCTAATTAATGCTCTAGCAATAGAAATTCTTTGTTTTTGACCTCCAGAAAGAGTGATTCCTCTTTCTCCAATTTTGGTATTGTAATTATCTGGAAATCCCATAATGTCTTCATGGATTTGTGCTTGTTTAGCAGCGTTAATTATTAGCTGGTCATCTATATTGTCATTTTCAATGCCAAACATAATGTTGTTTTTAATGGTGTCTGAAAAAAGAAATACATCCTGAGGAACATATCCAATTTTAGATCTAAGGCTAAATAAATTGAATTCATTAATACTATTAGAGTTAATTTGAATGTTTCCGATGTTTACATCGTAAAGTCTACAGATTAGATTGGCAATTGTAGATTTACCAGAACCTGTTCTTCCGATTATTCCTAAGGTTTGACCTTTGTTGAGCTCAAATGAAATGTTTTCTAGCGCTTTAATATTGGTTTGCTCATATTCAAAAAAAACCTTCCTGAAAACTAAAGAATTTATAGAGTTAATTTGGTTTTCAGGTTGAAGGTTCTCAATTGTTTCATTTTGAAGCAAAAATTCATTTATTCTTTTTTGTGATGCAGCTGCTCTTTGAATTAGAGATGTAACCCAACCAATAGAGGCAAATGGCCAAGTAAGAAGGTTGATGTAGAAAATGAATTGTAAAATGTCACCATAATCAATTTCGTTGTTAATTGTTTTAATACCACCAATGTAAATGGTTAGAATTGTACTTAACCCAATTAAGAGTACAATTGCAGGGAGAAAAAATGAGTTTACAAAAGCCAAGCTTAAGGATGCTCTTTTGTAGTTTTCTGTTTCATTTTTAAAATTATATTGAAAATAACTTTCTCTATTGTAAGCTTTAAGAACTCTTATTCCAGAAAATGCTTCTTGAACAAATGTTGATAGCATAGATTGTTGTTGTTGTGTTTTTTCACTTTTTTTATTTATTACAAAACTGATTTTATAAATAATAAAAGATAATATAGGTAAAGGAATAAGTACATATAGAGTAAGGCTAACATTCTTGTTGAACATAAAAGTAATGACCATAGTGAAGAGAACAAATACATTAAGTGTGTACATTATAGCAGGACCCAAATACATTCTAACCTTGCCAACATCTTCACTAATTCTGTTCATTAAGTCTCCAGTGTTGTTTTTTTTGAAAAAGGACATACTTAGGGATTGATAATGATCAAAAATTTCATTTTTTAAATCATATTCAATTTTCCTGGACATAACTATAATTGTTTGCCTGGTTAGAAACAAGAACAATCCACTAATAAATGCTAAAGCCAAATAGACAAGGCTAAGCTTTAAGCCAGCATTCCAGAGCTCATTATTTGTGTTAAGATCTGTGTTTTGTGCGTCTTTAAAATAATTGGAAATTTCATCAGCTGCCTGATCAACTATAGCAGGCATGTAAACTTTAAAGAGGTTGGAGAAAATAATAAACAAAAAACCAAGCAAAAGATGCCACTTGTATTTAAATAAATATTTATTGAGGTGGAAAAGAGGTTTCATTAATTGATTTCAAATATAATAGTAATCAAGAATATTTTCATGAAATAATATTTAATATTAGACATTATATTACATTTGCAAAGCTCTTTAAAGACGAACTAGTTATTAAATCCTATTCAACGATAAATTGATGGAAGTTAAAGAAGTTTCAAATAACAATAATAAACAGTCAGACGTTGTATCTGAGATGTTTACAATGGGACATGAAAAAGTTCTCATTTGTCAAGATCCTGAATCAGGATTAAAAGCCATAATTGCTGTTCATAGTACTGTTTGCGGTCCATCTCTTGGTGGTACCCGAATGTGGTCCTATAAAAGTGAGTCTGATGCATTAAGGGATGTGTTGAGATTGTCTCGTGGTATGACCTACAAAAATGCCATTTCAAACCTCAATTTAGGTGGTGGTAAAGCGGTTATAATTGGAGATTCAAGAAAAGATAAATCGGAAGCTTTATTCAGAAGCTTTGGGAGATATGTGGAAAGTCTTGCAGGAGCATACATTACAGCAGAAGATGTTGGTATTAGTCCTCAAGATATGATTCATATTTCAAAAGAAACCAAACATGTTTCTGGAATGCCAGGTAAAAGTGGTGATCCATCTCCAGTTACAGCTTTTGGAGTATATATGGGAATGAAAGCTGCAGCTAAAATTCAATTTGGAAACGATTCTTTAAATGGTAAGAAAATTGCTGTTCAAGGTGTTGGTCATGTCGGAGAATATTTGGTTGGTTATCTTTCTAAAGAAGGTGCCAACATTACTATAACAGATATTCATGAAGATATTTTAAGTAACGTTGCAAATAAATATTCTTGTAACGTTGTTAACCCTGACGACATCTATAACATAGATATGGACATTTATGCTCCTTGTGCATTGGGAGCAACTGTCAATGATCAAACACTACAAGAATTAAAATGCAGCATTATCGCTGGAGCTGCAAATAATCAATTAGCAGATGAAAATATTCACGGTAGTTTGTTAATGGAAAAAGGTATAATATATGCACCAGACTTTTTAATTAATGCAGGTGGTGTAATGAATTGCTATGCAGAAGTAATGAATATTTCAAGTGAAGAAGTAATGAAAATGGCAGAAAATATTTATTCTACAACTTACAATATTATTCAATCTTCAATAGAGGAAGGCTTGCCTACATTTCTAGTTGCAAACAGAATGGCTGAGCAAAGAATTCAAAAGGAATTAGCTGCTAAAAAAAATTCTTGATATGCTAAATAGAAGACAGATAAGAATTAAAATTCTTCAATCATTATATGCTTTCTTTCAATCTGACAATGGAAGTAAACCTGCAGGAAACAAGGAATTAATGCTAAGCATCTCTAAAATGTACGAAATGTATGTTTTTTACTTAACATTATTTGGTGAGTTGGCAAGACATGCTGAGCTAAAATCAGAAGAAATAAAAAATAGAAAGTTTTCAAGTTCTGAAGATGCATTAGTTCATCAAAATTTTTTAAATAATTCATTCATTAAAACACTAAGTAGCAATACCTATTTGTTAAATGCTGCAGAAAACCTAAGTGTAAATTGGGTAGGAGATGTTAAGCAAGATATTGTCAAAAAATTATACAATTATCTTTTAAATTCCGAGGCTTTTTTAGAGGTTTCTAATGAGGAAGGCACTGGCTTTACATATGATAAGAGTAATTGCATTAAGTTGTTTAAAAAGGAGATATGTAATTTTGATTTAATACATCATTTTTTTGAAGAAAACAGCATTTATTGGGTAGATGACATAGATCATGTTTGTTCAATGGTTTTAAAAACATTAAAATCGTTAAATGAAGATGGTGAAAATCAAGAAATAATACTTCCGCTATGGAAAGAGGATGAAGAGCAATTTGCAAAAGATTTATTTCAACTAACACTTTCTAATAAAGAAAAATATGATTTAGTACTTGCTAGTTATACAAAAAACTGGGACCAAGATAGATTAGCTAAAATGGACATGATTCTTATGAATATGGCAATTAATGAAGCAAGTTCGTTTTCTTCAATTCCTATAAAAGTGACACTTAATGAATACATAGAAATTTCTAAGTTTTATTCAACTCCAAAAAGTAATGGTTTTATCAATGGAATTTTGGATAATGTTTTTGCCGATTTAAAAAAGAAAGGTGTGATTAATAAAACTGGAAGGGGATTAATAGGATGAAAAATTTAATAACTATTTTACTATTTTCTTTAATTGCTGCAAGTTGCATTACTGATAAAACAGACCAGCTTCCTGCAATTACTGCAGATATGATAGATCCTGAGAATCCGCCAGTTATAGAGTTTTCAGAATTAGAATATGTTTTTGATACTTTGGCAATGGGCTCTACCATTTCACACACATTTACTTTTAAAAATGTTGGTAAAACTCCACTTTTAATTCATTCTGTAAAAGCTGCATGTGGTTGTACTGTTTTAAAAGATTGGCCAAAGCATCCAATACTTCCAGGAAATAAAGGTGAAATTCCAATAGAGTTTACACCTAAAAGACCTGGATCTCAAAGAAAATACATTTCAATAATTGCTAATACAAGACCTGCTACAAATCGATTGTTTCTCAAAGGTGAAGTCGTAGGTATTTAATAAAATAAATAATAATAAAATGATTTTTTTACAAACACCTACAGAGCCAAATGGCTGGACTACTTATGCATTTTTTGGTGCAATGCTATTGGTTTTTTATTTTTTTATGATAAGACCTCAAAATAAGAAAAGAAAAAAATTAGAAGAACTTAGAAATAATTTAAAAAAGGGAGATAGTGTGCAAACTATTGGTGGTATTCACGGTAAAGTTGCTGAAGTGAAAGAAACAACAATTCTTCTTCAAGTAGAGGGTGGAGTTAAACTAATAGTTGAAAAATCTGCTGTATCTTTAGATAGCTCTACTCAATTAACTGATGAAACGGCTGGTAATGCAGCGATGGGTGCTGCTAAAAAATAAATTCAATGCTTAAGATTGGTTTAACTGGAGGGATTGGAACTGGTAAAACAACAATTGCTAATATTTTTTCAGATCTTGGCGTTCCAATTTATAACTCTGACTTAAGAGCCAAAAAGTTAATGACTTCCAATAAAAATTTAGGAAAATCAATAACTCAATCATTTGGCAATGAATCTTTTAAAGATGGTTATTTAAATAAGAATTATCTGTCGGAATTAGTTTTCAATTCTAAAGAATCATTATATAAACTAAATTCAATTGTTCATCCATTTGTTGCTGAAGATTTTAAATCTTGGGTTGCAGATCAAGATGCGAAATACATTATTAAAGAGGCTGCAATTTTAATTGAAAGTGGAGCTTATAAACAAATGGATAAAACTATTCTTGTTACTTGTTCCTTATCCATTAGAATAAAAAGAGTGCTAGCGAGAGATAGAAGCTTAGAAGGAGATGTTTTAAAACGAATTAATAATCAGATGAACGAAAAAGAAAAAATAAAATATTCTGATTATACTATTGAAAATGATTTATCTGTATTGGATTTGAAAAATAAGGTTGAAATACTACACTCTAAACTATTACTAGCATCTAAAATTTAATTAATCGTATTTAAAAAAGCCTAAATACTCTGCTTTTTGTATTTCTCCATTTTTAAATTCTAATTTATAGCTTTTAGATTCTTTCTCATTTTGAAATTTTAAAAGATATTCCTTTTCGCTAAGTTGTTTAGACCATTTAAGTTTATAATTCTCCAAAGAATTAAAAGCGGCTACAAATTCAATCGTATTTGTAGCTAGGGTATCCATCTGTTGGTCTATTAAATAAATAGAACTGTTCATATGAGGAACAATTTCAATTAAGTTGTTTGCGTAAACTGCATTGGCAAACTTATTTGTTAATTGTTCATTACTAATTTTATTCACCGTATTTCCAAAAAATAAATAAGCGATAAATATGGCTGATACTATTCCTGCGAAATCTGCAATTAACCCAGCTGTAATGGCGTAACGAGTTTTTCGAATACTTACTGAGCCAAAGTAAACAGCTATGATGTAAAAAGTAGTGTCTGTTGCTCCTTGAAGGGTAGAAGTAAGTTTACCAATAAAACTATCTACTCCAAAATGTTGGAATGATTCAAGCATTAACCCTCTCGCCCCTGATCCACTAAGGGGTTTCATAAAAGCAGTTGGTAATCCATTAACAAAAGAAGTGTTTTCTAGAAATAAACCAAAAAATGAAGCAATAGCGCCAATTATAATGTCCATAGCCCCTGATGCTCTAAAAACTCCAATGGAAACGATGATTGCTACTAAATAAGGGATTATTTTAATGGCTATGTTAAAGCCTCCTTTAGCACCCTCTATAAATGCTTCGTATACATTTATTTTTTTTCTTAAGGCTAGAAGAATAAAAGAGCAAATAATTCCATAAAGAATAATACTACTTATTAGGGCAGATTGTGTTTTAAGTTGTTCGGGGTTAAGTTGAGAAAAATAATAAATAGCACCTGCAATTAGTGTTGAAATCCCTCCTATATAAGCTAATATTACTTTATTGAAGATGTTAATTTTTTGATAGATTGCAACAGTAATTAGACCTACAACAGAAGCAAAAAAAGTGGCAAGTAGTATTGGGATAAATACATCTGCAGGATTTTCTGCACCAAATTGGCTTCGATAGTTCATTACAGTTATAGGAATAAGGGTAAGGCCAGAGGTGTTTAATACCAAAAACATGATCATAGCATTACTAGCAGTATCTTTCTTGTCATTAAGCTCTTGCAGTTCGTTCATGGCTTTAAGACCCATAGGAGTTGCTGCATTATCAAGACCAAGCATGTTGGCACAAAAATTCATCATCATAGATCCTCTAGCGGGGTGGTTTTCGGGTATTTCAGGAAAAAGCTTGTTGAAAAATGGTCCAACCAATTTAGAAAGAAGCTGAACTGCACCACCTTTTTCTCCTATGTTCATTATCCCTAGCCAAAGACATAGAATGCCTGTTAAGCCAATGGCAATTTCAAATGAAACTTCTGCCATATCAAAAGTGCTACTCACCATGGCAGAAAAAACTTCCATATCGTGCTGGAAAATTGTTTTATACAGTGCCACAACTAGGGCAATAAGAAAAAACGCAATCCATATGTAGTTGAGAACCATATTAATATAAAATTCTTAAAATATAGTTATCATGTAAACATCATAAATTAAAGTTTTCAAGAAAGTTTTAAAGAAATTGGATAAACAATAATATATTAGACATAATAAATTAAAAATATTGAAAACTATAACTATTATTTCATTAACTTTTTTTTGTCTAAATTTTGTAGGACAGGTAATTCCGGAGCCACCACCTAACAAAATTACTGTTGTATCTTCAGAAAATGATGTTGTTTATGATATTGTAGATGAACAAGCTTCATTTCCAGGAGGAATGAATGAAATGATGAAGTTTATTTCTGAAAACATTATATATCCTGAAACTGCACGTGATAATGGAATTCAGGGAAGAGTTTATGTGCAATTTGTTGTTTTTAAGGACAGTTCAATCAGAAATGTAAAAGTTATTAAAGGATGTCATTCTGATTTAGATAAAGCAGCTGTTAGGCTTATTCAGAATATGCCAAACTGGATACCAGGAAAACAAAATGGTGAATTGGTTAATTCTAAATTTACTATTCCTATAAGTTTTAAATTAGAAAAATAACTATTAAATAATGATTCAATTATTTAATATCCCCATTCCTTGACGAATAATTTGTAAATCACCAGACGTGCAATCTACAATTGTTGAAGCTTGATTTTTTCCATAACCAGAGTCAATTACTACATCTATATCATTTTCATAATTCTGAAAAATAGATTCAGGATCTGTTGTGTATAGCCTAATTTTATCATCATCGTGAACAGATGTACTTACAATAGGATGGCCCAATTCTTTTACAATTTCTCTTGTAATAGGATGGTCAGGAACTCTGATTCCAACTTCCTTTTTATTTGTTCCAAATAGTTTTGAAACATGCGTATTAGCATTGAGTATAAAAGTAAATGGGCCAGGGAAAGCATTTTTTAAAGCCCTGAAAATATTTCTTTCCATGGGTTTCGTATAGGCAGCAATGTCACTCAGGTCATCACAAATCAGAGAGAATTGCGCATTCTTAAGTTTAATCCCTTTAAGCTTGGCTAACTTCTCCATTCCTTTTTTGTTCATTAAGCTAGTAGCAAAGGCATAGATAGTATCTGTAGGTATTACTGCAATTCCACCATTTCTAAGAATATCAGCTACTTCTTTAATTTTTCTATGATCAGGATTGTTTCCTGGAATTTCTATAAGCACAATTAATTAATTTAAGCAAAGATAATATATAGAAATGCAGTATGAAATAATTTTAAAAAGGAATTTTTATTAGCAACTAAATGTAAAGATATCTATTGTTATATCTGAACAAAAACAGCATTATAACTATAGACAAATACAAGAATAAAATATAAAATCTATCCGTTTACCTTTTTAAAATCTGCTAAGAATTTTTCCAGACCACTATCAGTAAGTGGATGTTTTGCAAGAGCCTTAATTGCGCTAATAGGACCTGTCATAACATCAGCACCAATTTCTGCACATTGTATGATATGCATTGGATGTCTTACAGAAGCTGCTAGAATTTGTGTTTCAAAACCATAGTTATCATAGATAAGACGTATTTGGTCTATAAGTTCTATTCCATCTGTACTAACATCATCTAATCTGCCGATAAAAGGAGAAACGTAAGTTGCACCAGCCTTTGCAGCCAATAGTGCTTGACCAGCAGAAAATACTAGTGTACAATTTGTCTTAATTCCTTTGTTTGAAAAATATTTAATTGCTTTTATTCCCTCAGTAATCATAGGAACTTTAACTACAATATTTGGGTGTAAAGATGCTAGCTTTTCACCTTCTTCTACCATTCCATTGAAATCAGTAGAAATTACTTCGGCACTTACATCTCCATCAACAATTTCGCAGATTTTCTTATAGTGGTTAATAATATTTTCACTTCCTGAGATTCCTTCCTTAGCCATTAGTGATGGGTTAGTGGTAACTCCATCAAGAATGCCCATGTCTTCAGCTTCTTTAATTTGTTCGAGGTTGGCAGTATCTATAAAAAATTTCATTTGTTAAATTTAAGTTGCAAAGTTAATTTTCTACTTTAATATTTACTACTAAATCTATTAACATTTACTACCTACTTTTAACAGGGTATTAATTTAAATAGTATTCCTTCACATTGACAGCCATTATTGTAAGAAGGACATATAAATTTATTATTACAATTAGGTCTTCAGATTTTGCCTAAACCCTTTAAAGGAATTAAGTTGTTGTTTTTATAAAGTTTTTCAATGTTTACCCCATTCAAGTCTTTCCAAGCTATTGAGTATAAGGGGAGTTTTTCATCTAATTCTAATAGAATTTTCTTAAGTAAATTTGAGCCAACACCTTTTTTTTGTTCACTAGATTTAACAGCTACTACATCATTTAAATAATGAAAATAAGTTTTAATTTTGATGTTGTTATTAGTAAGGTTTTTAATTGCAACGTAGTAAAAATGATTTCTATTATCTAATTCAAAATATATTGATTGATGGTAGTTGTTCCCAAATTCAGAAAATGATACAGCTAAGCAATCATCAATGTCAGTTTGATGCATTATTCGAATATCATACGAAGAAATCAAAATAGGGGAGGTAAGAAAAAAAAATGGGCAAGCTACTTATATCGCACCGCTCAACCACATACCCTTGCTATGTTCCCATCCTGGGGGATTCAGCAGGAGCTGGTCGTATAAGACTTGCCCGCTGCAAATGTAATATTTTTCATTAAAAAAGAACTAAAATATTTTAATCATTCAAATGATATTTTTCGCCATTAATTACACCAACAACTTTACAGGAAAGAGAAGTGTTTAAAAAGGGAGAATTTTCACTTAAAGATTTATTGTTTTCTTTTGTAAATGTGAATTCTTTTTTAGGGTTAAATAGTGTAACGTTAGCTTTAAATCCTTCGTTGATGACAGGCGTGTCAAGCTCTAGTATTGTTCTAGGATTTATGGCCATTTTGAGAACAATCTCTTCAAGACCTATGCTTTTTGATAAATGTGTTACTGCTAGTGGAAAAGCAGTTTGAGTACCTATAATTCCAAATTCTGCAATACTAAATTCCATTTTTTTTGATTCTAAATCTTGTGGAGTATGGTCAGATGTAATTACATCAATAACACCACTTTTTAAACCTTCTATTAGTGAATCTTTGTCTTCTTGGGTTCTGAGAGGAGGAAGAACTTTAAAGTTACTGTCAAAATCTCTAAGAGAATCATCAGTAAGAATTAAATTATGAATAGCTACACTTGATGAGACATTAATGTTGTTTTGTTTTGCTTCTAAAAGCATTGGTACTGTTGCTCTGCTAGATACAGTAGTAAAGTGAATTTTAGCGTCATTATATGAACTTAAAAATAAATCCCTACTCATTTGAAGTTCTTCCGAAATTGATGGGATACCTTCCAATCCTAATTTTGTGCTTTCAACACTTTCGTTCATTTGACCATTGTTGGAAAGGCTAGAATCGTATGGGAAAGAAAAAATTAAACCGTTGAAGTTTTTTGAGTAGAGCAATGCTCTTGCCATAAGACCAGCTGATATAGTGTTGTTCTTTCCATCAAAAAAAGCAACTGCACCAGAAGATTTCAAGTCGAACATTTCAGAGAGCTCTTTACCTTTTAAATCTTTAGAAATAGTTCCAATAGGATGTAAATCAACTAAATGATTAGCAGTTTTGTTAACGCAATATTCAATAGCGCTTTTATTATCTCTAGGAGGAGTTGAATTAGGCGAAAGACCAACTCCAGTAAATCCACCTTCCATTGCAGCATTACAACCTGATTCAAGAGTTTCTTTGTATTCGAATCCAG
This sequence comes from uncultured Flavobacteriales bacterium, assembly GCA_943788115.1. Classification (GTDB taxonomy): domain Bacteria; phylum Bacteroidota; class Bacteroidia; order Flavobacteriales_D; family Parvicellaceae. Next base: position 65,465 of record CALSPA010000002.1, on the reverse strand, counting down.
GCTCACCGAAATCAACTAACAAATCAAATAAACCAGGACAGATGTGTAATCCATCTTCTTCAATAATTAAAGCTGATGCTACTGGGTTAATGTCATTATTAACTTTAACAACCATTCCATTTTCAATTAATACATCCTTAGTTTGTTTATTGAAAGGAGAATTCGGATCAATAATGGTAACTTTTTTTAAAACAATAGTTGTATTCATTTTCTTTATATTAATCTAATAAGAAGAATTTCTAACCCCAAAAATACTAAAGTGAGGATAATAAAATACTTCCAATACAAAATTCCCTTTGTTTCGTTACTAATGTTAATGAATTTTTGCTTGTTAATAACCTCATAAAGCTTAAAATGTGCAGAAAGAGATGAGCTCTCTAAATTAATTTTCAAATCTGTTAATGGGAGAAATTCCATGTTTGATTCTTTTCTACTGTAGTTATATGCAAATCCGTCTAAAATATCGTTGCTATAAATAACATTGAAGTTTCCAGGCTTGTCTATCTGATTGTTTATCAGTAGTAAGCTATTTTGATCAGCTTTTTTGTATCCTGGAATAAAAACTTGAGAGTTATCTTCTGATTTGATTTTTAAATCAGAAACATTAGAAATGTTAATTGAAGATTTTATAATATTATCTCTTCCAATCTGGTAGCTAAGACTGTTTTGTTGTTCACAAAGCTCAGTAATTCTTAAAATAGTAGGCACAAAAATAGCCTGCTTGATAAAATTAGTGAATTTTAAATCTGTTGAAGTAGTGAAAGTGTACAAAGAACCTTTGTTATCTTTAGTCTCAATTAAAAAAGGATCTTCATTATTTAGATTAATCACACTAGCTGTATTAGAATTAGGCTTAATGTTCAATTTATAATTTTGTTTTACGTAAGGTAAATTTATATTTTCTTTAATTTGATCAAAAACATTGCTGTAAATAGGGTGCTGATAATTTAATTCACCAACTTTTTTATCTGTGGTATCCAATCCTATAAAAGATAACTCATATTTATTATATAATTTATTATAAGAACTGAAATTTATATCGTTTCCTGGAAATATAATAAGCGATTTTCCAGCATCAATAAACTCTTGAAGTGATGTTGTTAATCCAGTGTTAATGTCATTGATATTTTCTATTATAATTAAATCTTGTGATCTTATCTTTGAATAATCTATTGAGCCAATTGGAAAAGAAATAAAATTTACATTCTCTAGAGTAGAGAATAATGATTTAAAATATTTTTCTTTAGAATAATTATCTTCATTTGTAATGTGAAGAATGTTAAATGAAGAATTTATTTTGTAAGTGATAAAATAGGTGTCGTCAAAAATTAAACTAGGTTCTGCATAATCTAATAATTTAATATCTACATGTTTAATTCCAGGTTCTCTAATCATAAATGGAATTTCAACAATTTTCTCGGTTTGTTTATTAATTTCTCCAGAGCTCAAACCTTTAGTTTCATTCCCATTAAAATCAGCCTCTAGTCTAAATGACAAATTAGTGTTATAGGTATTTCTCAATTTCACTTTAATAAATTCTTGTTTGTTAATTCTTCTTGTTGGAGTTTCAAACCACACAGAGTCAATGTAAATGTTTCCAGTGTTTACATTTGAAAAAGGCAAGAGGTGTACATACAAAGAAGTGTCTAAAGAAATGTTGTAAAATGAAGCTGTTGATTTTTGCAGGTCGGTAAGCCAAAATACATCTTTTTTGGTTTTAAATTCTTCTAGTAAATCGGATTGTTTAAGGTAAACATCTGCAAAAGTCTTTTGAATGTAAGTTGGCTGGGTTTCAGAAATGAGTTTCTTTACCTGAGTTTTAGAAATAACTCTTTGTAAATTGTTCTCGAAATCATTTGTAGTAAGTAAAAATTTAGTTCCTGATGAATACTGTTCCACCAGTTCTAGTGCTTGTTGCTTTGCAAGATCTAATAAACGATCGTTTTGATTTTTATTACTCATGCTTAGTGAATTGTCTAAATAAATTGCTGTTATTTTTTCACTGTTTACATTCTGATTGTTGTGGGGTTTAAATGGAAAACAAAATGCTAAAACTAAAGAGCAAATTGCTAATATTCTTGATGTAAGAATTAATATGTGTTTTAATTGAGATCTGTTTTTTGTTTCAGTTTTTATACTTTTTAATAAGGAAATATCTGAATAATAGATTTTCTTATATCGTCTAAAATTAAATAAATGAATTATTATTGGAATAGCAATAAGTGAAATTGCCCACAAAAATTCAGGGAATAAAAATGTCATTTGCTTGTAAATTTAAAACTTTCTATAATTTATTTTCTATTCCCATGCCAAAAAGAGCATAGTCATATTTTACAGGATCGTTCATGTCTAATTTTCTTAATGAATAATCAAGTTCATTAACTGCTTTTAAATCATTTTGTTTACGAAATAATAACTTATAATCTCTTGCAGACCTACCACTATGAACATCTAAAGGACAAGAAAGTTTAGAAGTAGGTATTTTGTTCCAAATTCCAAAATCTACTCCATTATTATCTTTTCTTACCATCCAACGCAGAAACATGTTTAATCTTTTAGATGCCGACCCTTTTAAAGGGTTGGCAATGTGTTTAGATGTTCTGATTTCGGCAAAATCTTCTGGAATAAAAATATTTCTAAAATGTGTTATTGCTTTTGCTGCTTCATTTTCTTTTGCAAAACCATTTGTAAAAACGCTCTCAAGACCATTGTGGTATAAGTAAATTTCTTTTATTCTTAAAGTGAAAAAATGAAAGTCAAAACCATTAAATGTTCGGTGTTTGAATTTATTAACTATTGCTAAATCTGATTCCTTGTAATTCATTATAAAATCATAAGGTTGGTTGTTCATTAATTCAACCATTTTATAGGCGCTTTTTAATATTGAATTTCTATTTCCCCAAGAAATTGTAGCTACCAATAAACCTATAACTTCAATGTCTTCTTTTTTAGAAAATTGGTGAGGAATGGAAATGGGGTCTTTTTCAATAAAATTTGAACGATTGTATTTATCTACAAAAAAATCTAATTTTTGCTTTGTCTCAATGTCAATGATAAACAATTCTATTTTTATTTAATTTCAATTTCAATTTTTTCTGCTTTATCGTTAACACCAGTTTTGATTAAAGCACTATAATAAAACTTACTTACTTCAACCACTGTTACAAGTAATTTAACTTCAGTATGATTAATCAACGATTTTATTCTCGACTTCTTTAAAGTTAGTTCATAATTACAATCATCAATCCACTTGATGTTAAATTTATGTCTAACTTTTTGTCTTGAATACCTTTCTATTTGAACATTTGACTTTCTTCTTATTTTAATACTTCCCCCTTGAGGTCCAACCATCTCAAATCGTCCTTTTTTGACTTTCCAACATTTAATTTCTTCTTTTTGAGAAAGTAATGTTCCTATAAAAAACATACAAATTAAAAATGTGAAAACCTTTACCATTTTAAAAAGGATTTAGTGATTGATTGTTCTTTATTAAACAATTGAATAAAATACATTCCTCTGGGTAAATCAATAGTTGAAATCGAGTTGTTGGTATTTCCTAGTTGTTTTAATTCAACAACTTGTCCGTATGAATTGTAAAGTTTTAATGAATAATTTTTCAAATTTAAGGTTGATGACCAAAGGTGAATTAGCTCTTTTGCTGGATTAGGAAAAATTTTAAATGTGTTTGAAGAGTTACTAATGCCTAAAGGTGCAGACTGACCCTCAAATATTTTAATGTTGTCTAAATATAAGTTATTTCCCTGTCTGTTAATTGTTTCAAATTTAACAATTACATCTTCACCTGAAAATAAAGATAAATCAACAGTGTCGTTTCTCCAATGCGAGTTGTATTGGGGAATGAAGTCGTGTTTTACTGTATCAAAAGTACTAAGCTCATTGTCAAATTTCTCATAAAGTAAATAGTCAAAAGTGCTTCCACAATTGTTAGATAAATATATTTTAAAAGTGTCTTTAACTACATTGCTTGGACTCCTTTGCTGGTAAGCAATATCGAATGTTAAAAATAAATCTGAGTTGTTTGAAAGAGTTATTTTAGGTGTTAAAAGACCATCTTTTTGATTGTCTCTAGGACTGTAGGAGTATAATTTAATACATGCAGATTTTGAACTCCAATTTAAACCTTCAGTACTGTCAGAAATCCAGGTTAAATCAGCATCTTTATTTTCGATGACCCATAATGAGTCTGAAATTCCATTTTCAAAATGTTCAATAAATGGAAGACTTGTAAATTCATTAACTATTGAAAATCGATTAATAACACTGTTATTAAATAAGTCATTTTCTGTTGAGCTATTGCTAATTTCACCAATTATTTGAAGTTCTTTCTCTCCAGAGTTTTGAATAGTTATAGAAGGAATAGTTGTATTAGCTGAACTTTGAGGAGACAATGATCCTGACCAGTTAAAATTTTGAATAACAACTCCATTAACTTTAATTTTAAAATCAACAGAATTTATAGTGAAGTCTCCTTTGTTTGAGAAATTTATTGTTGGAGAAAAGTTGTTTTCGCATGTAAAAGATGATATGTTAGGAATCGTAATTGAGTCGAGTGCTAAATCATAGTTTAAAGCTAGTGGATCTATTGGAGTATTTGTTGTAGATAAAAATTGAAATGCAGCATACACATCAATTAATCCCATCCCATAAGTATTGTCTTCACCTGGATCTCCTAAATCAATTGCAGTTAAATATAAAGCCCATAAAAGATCCTCACCGCTTAAATAAGGGAATGCTTCTTTTAAAAGCAAAATAGCTCCAGAAACATGAGGTGCAGCCATGCTAGTACCCGAAATAGTGTTGAAGTCATCAATCCCCCAAGCAGATCTTACGCCTTGGCCTGGAGCAACAACTTCAGGATGAATAATTAATGATCCATTACCAGGACATTGAATGGGGCCTCTTGTTGAAAAATTAGATATTGCGTATGGAAAACTTAAGTTACCATTTATACTGCCAACAGAAAAAGTATTAACTTCTGAGGTGTTTATTCTTTGGGGTGAATTTACAGTAGAATTGTTTGGGCCAGAATTCCCACCTGAAAATACGTTTGCAATTCCTGCGGCTTCAATGGCATTCATTAAATTAACTACAAATCCATTACAATGAATGGTGTCATTTCCATCATACCATCTCCAGCTATTGTTAATGACATCTGGAACATCCCAAGTTGTAGAAGTGTCATTGTCTGGGTTTAAAGCCCATTCAAATGCTTCAATCATATTTACAATTGGTGGTAATCCTTGTACAGTTGATGTGACAAAGTCATTTGCTATCCAGTAGGATCCAAAGGCTACTCCAATGGTGTCATTTGTTGAGTTTATTAAACCTGCAATTGTTCCCAATGTATGTGTTCCATGATTTTGTATTGAGCCATTCGGAAATGAATTGAAATAACCAATCCAACTCTGTTTCATAGGGTATCGGTTCCCTATAAATCTTTCATTAAAAGCAGGATGAGTTGGCCAAACACCAGTATCGTAATTATAAGCTAATCTTCCTTTACCTGTATATCCCAATGCCCACATAGCTGGTGCATTTATTGCCACTAGACCGTTTTCAACTCCATTGGGTTGTTTTGAAGATGATTCTTCAATTTTAAATTCATCGTATGCAGTAAATTTATTATTTTCTAAATCAATGAATAAAATATTTTTAAACTGCTCTAGCTCTTTAATAGTGTTTTGGTCAACAAGGGCAACAATAATATTTACAATCCAAAAAGATTTAATGTTCGAGCTTGGAATGTTTTTACTTTTAAAGAAATCTAATATTTGATGCTGAGATTCATAAGATTGATTGATTAAATCCGTATTAACTTTTTTAACTCTTTTGTCTAAGGCTGTCTTTTGAGCTTTAAACTTTTCATTTAAATTATAACAATCTACATTTTTATTGAATTCAATACGAATTGGAATTAATTCATCCCAATGGCTATTCATGTATTGTTTTAACTCTAAAGTAGTATTGCTTTGTGCATAACCAAATGTAATTGCTGAAGAAAAAAAGAATAAAATGAGAAAATATTTCATTAATTAAAAAAGGCTAGGATATAAAGAAGGATTGTATTCATTCATAATTGAATAAATGGCTTCTACAATATCTTCGTTATTTGGTTTAGAAAAATAATCGCCATCTGTTCCGTATGCTGGTCTGTGATCTTTTGCGCATAAACATACAGGCTCTGAATCTAAATGAAAATAACCTTTTTGTTTGGTGATAACTTCATTTAGCATATAAGCAGTTGCACCACCAGAAACATCTTCATCAATAAAAATAATTTTATTTGTCTTCTTTAAAGACTCAACTATTATGTGATTAATATCAAAAGGTAACAATGTTTGAACATCTATTAATTCACATGAAACATTCATTTGTTCAAGTTGTTTAGCTGCATTCATACAGATGTTAAATGTAGAGCCGTAGCTGACAACTGTTATGTCGGTTCCATTTTTTACAATTTCAGGAACTCCAATAGGTGTGGTGAATAGTCCAAGGTTTGAAGGGATGTTTTCTTTAGATCGATAACCGTTAAGACATTCAATGACTAGTCCAGGATCATCTGACTTTAATAAAGCATTGTAGAAACCTGCAGCTTTAGTCATATTTCTTGGAACACATACAACAACTCCTCTTATTAAATTTATTATTCCTCCAAGTGGAGACCCTGCATGCCATACACCTTCGAGTCTATGTCCTCTAGTTCTAATGATTAATGGTGCCTTTTGACCACCTTTCGTTCTGTAAGAAACAGTAGCAAGGTCATCAGACATAATTTGTAGACAATAAAGTAAGTAGTCTAAATATTGAATTTCAGCAATAGGACGTAATCCTCTTAACGACATTCCAATTCCTTGTCCTAGAATTGTTGCTTCTCGAATTCCTGTATCAAACACTCTTTTTTTACCAAACTCTTCTTGCATTCCTTCCATTGCTTGATTTACACCACCAATGTGACCAGTGTCTTCACCAAATGTAATTACTTCAGGTTTTTTTTTAAATATTTCTCTAAAATTCTCTCTTAATATAACTCTACCATCTACAAGACTGGAATCTTTAAACTCTGCTTTAACCTCCTTAATATTAGTAGCAGATTTTTCATTTTCTGAATACAATAAGGAGCTGTAACGATCATGTGTGTCAATTGCAGCTTTGTTAATGAAGTCTAAAACATTCTTTTTTGAAGTTAAGTTTTCGTTTCTTACTAGGTAAATTGCAGTTTTTACAGCCTTGTATATATCTTTTCTTTGTGGATCAATTGTAGTTTTTATACTATTGGCTAACTTATTTATTTCGTTCTTATTTTTACTTTCTAAAGCAAGGTTTGAAATTAATTGAATAGACTTTTCTTTTTCATCTTTAATGTCATCATTAAATGCTTTCCAAGCCTTTTTAGCTGCATCTTTAACAAATGCCTTGGCGGCCTTTTCAATGTTAGTAAGCTCAATTTCAGATGCTAAGGGTTTGTTTAGTGCGTTATTATTGCTTAGTATCCACTCTTTGAACTTTAAATTACAGTCGTATTTTTTTGCCCATTCTAGTCTCTCTTTGGATTTATATCTTTCATGAGATCCAGAAGTGGAGTGGCCTTGAGGTTGAGTGATTTCTTCTACATGAACAAGGACAGGAACATGATTTTCTCGGCAATACTTAATAGCATTATCATAGGTGCTAACTAGAGAAGGGTAGTCCCACCCATTTACATTGTATATCTTATATCCGTTTGTATTTTCTTGTTTTTCAAGTCCGGAAAGAAGAACAGAAATACTTCCCTTAGTTGTTTGGTATTTTTTTGGTACAGAAATTCCATACCCATCGTCCCAAATTGACATTGCCATTGGAACTTCTAAAACTCCTGCAGCGTTAATGGTTTCCCAAAATATTCCTTCAGAGGTACTTGCATCACCAATGGTTCCAAAAGCAACTTCATTTCCATTAGCTGAAAAATTTGAAAATTCACTCAAAGAATCATTGTCTTTGTAAATTTTTGAGGCTAATGCAAGTCCAAGAAGTCTTGGCATTTGTCCAGCTGTAGGCGAGATATCTGCAGAAGAATTTTTTTGATTCATTAAGTTTTTCCAAGAACCATCATTATTTAAGCTTCTAGTTGCAAAATGACCGCCCATTTGTCTTCCCGCTGAAGATGGTTCTTCGTCAATATTTGTATGAGCATAAAGCCCCGCAAAATATTGCTGAACCGTAAGAGAATCTATGGCCATCATAAATGTTTGATCACGGTAATAACCAGATCTGAAATCACCGTTTTTAAATTGCTTGGCCATGGCAATCTGAGCTAACTCTTTTCCATCACCAAAAATTCCAAACTTTGCTTTACCTGTAAGTACTTCTTTACGACCCAAAAGAGATGCTTCTCTACTAATACATGCTAGCTTATAATCTGCTAAAACTTCATTAATAAAAGTAGATTTATTAATTGAATTTTCTTTAATGTTCTCTTCTGTTTCTAACCCCATAAATTCATTTAATTTTGCAATTGCAAAAATAAGGAATATTAGGAAATTTTAGCTGATTTTAATGGATAAAGTAACTATTATTACTTAAAATAGAATTAATTTTCTTCTGCTACATTGAGCTTTGGCAATATATGCAAAATCGAAATTTGCTTCAATAATGAAAATAATACTCAGCGGGTGGCTAGCATTGTAAGTTTCGTAATATTTTAAAGTAGGTAAGTTTTTGTTTTGACCGGATAAAGAAATTAAATCTTTAAGACCATAACTTATTCTTAAACCAGTGGTAATTCCAAAATTTTCACTACCCATTAAGTAAGCTCCAAAACCAGCAACAATATTTGCTTGTGATTTAATGAAATCATTTCTTTCAATTCCTTGAAAATAATCAATCTCATCTTCTCTTGTTACATTTAAAATAGATTCAATAGATGTTCCTATTTCAGAGTATCTACCGTCTTTATTGTGTCTATACATAATAATGTAAGACATTGATTTGTAAGAAATGGATGATTTAAATAAGGGAGAACTTTCAGAAATACTATCGTACTGGTTGTAAAGAAAATTTTGTTTGAACTCATTGAACATAAAGTCAAAAGTTAATTCATGATTTTCATTGAAGTTATATCCAAATTTCCCTCCAAAAGAGTAAGCTCCAGTAATTTGATGATTGTAATCACTATCATCCCAAATATTATTGTTCATTAAAATACTTGTACCGTATCCACCCTTTAAACCAAGGTCAAACCAAGATTGTGTGTGATAAGTTGTAAAAATAAAAATGCAACTAAGGACTGCTAATAATTTTCTCATTACTATATTTGATGGTGCAAATGTATGTGTTTAATCATATTAACTTTATATCTTAATTAATATTTATGAAATTACTTGAAGGAAAAGTAGTCTTAATTACTGGAGCTACTAGAGGAATTGGAAAAGGAATTGCTTTGGAATTTGCTAAGCAAGGTGCAGATGTTGCATTCACTTATGTTTCTAGTCCAGAGAAGGCTAAAGAAGTAGAAAGTCAACTAAAAGAATTTAATGTAAAAGCAATAGGTTATCAATCTAATGCAGGAGATTTTACTCAAGCTCAAGAGCTTGTTGATAAAGTTGTAACTGAGTTTGGTCAAATTGATACTTTAATAAATAACGCAGGAATAACTAGAGATGGTTTGTTGATGAGAATGAGTGAACAAGATTGGGATGACATTATTTCTATAAATCTTAAATCTGTTTTTAATATGACTAAAGCATCTCTCAGAACTTTTCTAAAGCAAAGAAAAGGTTCTATAATTAACATGAGTTCTATAGTTGGTTTACAAGGAAATGCTGGTCAATCAAATTATTCAGCTTCAAAAGCAGGAATTATCGGTTTTTCTAAATCTATGGCTAAAGAGATTGGATCAAGAAACATTAGATGCAATGTTATAGCTCCTGGTTTTATTGAAACAGAAATGACTGGAGCATTAGATGAGGAAGTTGTTAAGAAATGGGTAGAAAATATTCCACTTAAAAGAGCAGGATCAACTGAAGATATAGCTAACACTTGTGTTTATTTAGCATCAGATATGAGTGCCTATGTAACTGGGCAAGTTATAAGTGTCTGTGGAGGAATGCTTTCTTAACTGCTGATGGATTTAGATATTGGCTATTCGTTTTATTATGTTATAATTTGTTTTTTTATAGCATTAATATATAGTCTTAGCTTATATTTTAGAAATTCAAAGAATAAGCATTTTTCAAAAGCTATAATTTATTTGCTGTTTAGTTTAAGGTTTTTTTTGGTCTTAGTTTTATGTTTGTTATTATTAGAACCAATTATTTATTCTAGTTCTGAAAAAATTGAAAAACCAATTCTAGTATTTGCCCAGGATAATTCTGAAAGTATTCTTCTAAGTAGTGATTCTGTTTTTTATTTAAATAACTATCAAGATTCTATAAATAAATTAAAGTCTGAATTAGCTCTTAAATATGATGTTAAGACTATTAATTTTGGCTCAAAAGTAAAAAAAGGAAGTTCACTTAGTTATAAAGATAAGTATACTAATTTTGACCAACTTTTAACAAACATAAAAGGTCGTTATTTTGGTCGAAATTTAGCTTCAATTGTTATTGCGTCTGATGGTATCTTTAATGTTGGAGCACATCCTTTATACAAAGACTATGGCTTAGATAACGTAATTGTTCATGCATTGTCTCTAGGAGATACAATCGTTAGAAAAGACAATTCAATTCAGAAAATTAGACACAACAAAAAAGTGAAAATAGGAAACAAATTTCCTGTAGAATTGCAGTTGCTTTCTAAAAGCTTTAAAGGAGCAAAATTTAATGTTCAACTTATTCATGATGGAAAAGTAATTGATGAGAAATTACTTTCTGTTGATCAAAAATTACAAGTTTTTAATATTCCATTTACTATTAATGCTGAAAAAGAAGGGGTTAATAAGTATGAATTTAAAATAGATCAGTTGGAAGGTGAAATAACCTACAGAAACAATTCTTCTGTATTTTACATTGACGTTATAAAAGAGACATTAAAAGTATTGGTTATTGCAAGCTCTCCACATCCCGATATAGCAGCACTTAAGGCAAGTTTAAATAATAAAATTGGAAGAGATTTAGAAATTGTTCTTTTTTCAGATTTTAATGGAAATGTTGTAGACTATGATTTGTTAATTCTTCATAGGTTATATAATAATAATTCTAACAAATTATTTAAGCTTATTGAAAAAGCAAAAATGGCTAATATTTCAATTTTACACTTTTCTGGGAATACTTTAAGTCAACCCTATTTTAACAAAATGAAAACAGGAGTTCAGCTAGAAAAAATAAATGGTTCTTACAATGTTTCTTGTGAAGTAAACCCAGGATTTAATTCTTTTATTATTGATTCAGAAATGGCTGAAATATTTTCTGACTACCCACCCTTAGACGTTCCTTTCTCCTCAGATTATAAAAGTGCCTCTAATTCTGATGTTATAATTAATCAAAAAATTAATGGTGTATTAACAAACTATCCTCTAATTCAATTATTATCTTCCAATAGTCAAAAACAATGCACTATTTTAGGAGAAGGGATATGGAGATGGAGATTTAATGAGTATTTAGAAAATGGTAATTCTAAAGTATTTGATGCGTTTTTTTCTAAATTAATACAGTATTTACTTTCATCTGATAAAAAAAATCGATTTATTATAGATTTAGATCAAGAGTATAAAGAGAATAATCCCGTAAGAATATACTCTAAATTATATAATGATAATTACGAATTAGTGAATTCTGCAAATGTGCAATTCGAATTATTTAAAGATTCCGTTAAAATTCTTGAAAAAAAATTCAATAGCTATGACAACGGTTATTCTTTAACTTTAAATCAACTCGGTCCAGGAAACTATACTTATAAAGCTTCTTCTGAATTAGGTAAGAATTCATACCTTAAAAAGGGAAGCTTTATAGTTAAAGAATTGAAACTAGAATACATGAAAACAAACGCAGATTTTCAATTTTTAAAACAATTATCTTCCAAATACAATGGAAGCGTATTCACAACATCCCAATTAGATAATTTAGCTTCAAATTTATTGAACAATGTTGATGTAGTAGAAATTATTCATGTTGACTCTAAAAACGAAGAAATAATAAAGTGGAAATTTTTATTTTTAATAATTACTGTATTCTTAATTCTTGAATGGTTTATAAGAAAGTTTAGTGGGGGATATTAGTGATTAAAAATCGTAATCATCAATGTTGTCAAAACTTCCAAATTCATCCTCATTGAATTCGTTAAACACATCATTTATATCGTCTTCTAGCGATTTTTCCTGAGTCATTCCATCAGTTAATTCTGGAATTATTTTAGAGTTCTCATCTGGAGATTCTCCAAAATTTAAAGTAACATGAGGGTATGCATAATTAGTATCTTCTTTAATTATTTCAATTAATTCTAAATAGAAAATCCACATTTTTAGAAAGTCATATACATATAATATTTTTTGATGTTTAGATTCAATTTGAGATTCTATATCAGTCGAAATCATGTCTTTAGGGCCCTTTTCATCTCCAAAAGACATATCCATTAATCCAATTTCTTCACCTTTTTCCCATTCTTCATTACTCATGTAAAAAGAAGCCATTTGATCTCCCTCAAAACCAAACGCATGAATAACAGCAAAATGTAAATCTTCAAAATTCTGATTTTCTAGAATAACAATGTCTCTAAAAACATCTTCATCTGTGTCTATTACAACTCTAAACTTGTAAGCTTTCATTTTTTAATTTTAAGTCCTAGCTCAACACCTCTTTTTAGGATGTAATCATAGGCATCTTTAGGATTATTCTTAACTAAACCATCTAAAATAGCTTCTTTAATTGCATGTTTTAATATACCAACTTCTTTTGATGGTTTAATGCCAAAAGTATTCATTATTTCTTCACCAGTAATAGGGGGTTGCCAATTTCTAATTTTATCTTGATCTTCTAATGTTTTTAATTTAGACTCAACATCATCAAACCTTTGTAAATATTTTTTCACCTTATCCTTATTCTTTGAAGTTATATCGGCTCTACATAATTTCATTAAATCTTCAAGATCATCACCAGCATCAAAAAGTAATCTTCTAATGGCAGAATCTGTTATTTCTTCTTTTGTTAATGCAATTGGCCTTAAATGAAGCTGAACGAGTTTCTGGACATATTTCATTTTATTATCAAGAGGTAATTTCAAATTTTTAAATATTTGAGGAACCATTCTTGCTCCTTTATCTTCATGACCATGAAATGTCCATCCACTTTTTTTACTAAATCGTTTAGTTGGTGGTTTCGCTATATCATGAAGTAAAGCACTCCATCTTAACCATACATTGTTCTTTGAAAAAGGTACAATGTTATCTAACACTGTTAATGTGTGATAAAAGTTATCTTTATGTCCTTTACCATTTATTATTTCAACACCTTTTAGTTTGGTGAATTCTGGAAATATTATTTCTAAAATACCGGACTTTTCAAGTAATTTAAATCCATAGCTTGGTGAATTACTTTTAATAATTTTTTGTAATTCTTCTGTAACTCTTTCTTGAGAAATAATTTCAATTCTATTAGCATTTTTAATTATCGATTCAAAAGTTAATTTTTCAATCTTAAAATTTAGTTGTGAAGCAAATCGAATTGCTCTTAGCATCCTTAAAGGATCGTCAGAAAAAGTTATATCTGGGTTTAAAGGAGTCTTAATTAATTTCGCAGCTAAATCATTTATACCATTGAAAGGATCAATCAGCTGGCCAAAATCGTTTTTATTTAGGCTTATAGCTAATGCATTTATGGTGAAATCTCTTCTGTTTTGATCATCTTCTAAAGTGCCATTCTCTACAATTGGATTTCTTGAATTTTCTCTATAGCTTTCTTTTCTAGCTCCAACAAATTGATACTCTTTGTTCTGGAAATTTATCATTGCAGTACCAAAATTTTTGAAAAAAGAGACTTGCTTAACCTTTAATTTTTCACCAACTTTTTTTGCTAAATCAATTCCAGATCCAACAGTAACAAAGTCAAGATCATCAGATTTTCTTTCTAGAATTAAATCCCTTACGTATCCGCCAATTAAATACACTTGTTGATTAGCATCAAAAGCAACTTCTGAAATCAATTGAATTGCTTGAGTGTTTATAAGCGAATGGTTACTGTAATTATTTTCTAATGATTTCAACCTCACCATTTGTTTGTAATTTAATTATTGCTGATGGACGATTGGTTCCAGTTATTTCAGGCAAATCTAAGATGAAGTCTACTTTTGACAAAATATCTTTTGAAACTTCTTTCAATTTTAAGGCAGGAGGGTCATTAGATAAATTTGCTGATGTTGATATTAAAGGCGTATCTATTTTTCTCAACAACTGTTGTAAAGGTCCAGAATTAATTATCCTAATGGCAATTGATTGATCATTCGCAATTAGAACTTCAGGAAGGTTTTTTGCATTTGGATATATTATTGTAGGTTGCTTTTCTGAATAATCAATTAGGTCCCAAGCTACTTCTGGAACTTCTTTAACATATCTGTTAAGTTTATTATCATCACCAATTAAAAGAATAAATTTCTTCAATTTATTCCTGTTTTTCAACTTGTATAAATTTTCTATGGATTTTGAATTTTTAGCAAGGCAGCCAATACCCCAAACTGTTTCTGTTGGGTATAAAATAATTCCACCATTATTTAAAACATCTATAGCTTGATTTATGATTTGCATTACTAAATAAGACTTTGATAGATTTCCATTAATTCACTAGATAATTTGTTGGGGTCAAATTTTTTAACAAATTCTTTGCCTTTAGCAGCCATTATTTGTTGTTTTTCAGTGTCAGAAAGTAGGTTGTCAATAGTATGAGCAATTTCATCATAATCTAAAGGGTCAATATAAAGAGAGTCTTTACCGCCTGCTTCAGTAAAACAACCGTCTTTTGATGTTATAACTGGAGTTCCAGAAATCAATGATTCTATTATTGGGATTCCGAAACCCTCAAATAGTGAAGGGTAAATAAATAAATCTGCTAGTTTATATATTGAAGGTAGCTCCTCAATTGATACATTATTAAGAAAGATTATCCTTGAAGAATCTATTTTGAGTTTTTTCATCTGAACTTTCAAGAAATTGAAATATTTTGTTTTTCTACCAACGACAACAATAGGCAAGTCGTTTTTCATTATTGGAATGGCTTGTAAAATAGCATTTAAATTTTTCCTTGTTTCAATTGTCCCAACATTAAGAATGAAGTTATTTGGTAATTGAAATTTTTCTTTAATGTGATTAATTACTTCTTGAGGATATTCCTTTCTGAAATTATCATGACATGATTGATACAAAACCTTAATCTTATTTGGATTTATTTTGTAGAAATCTACTATATCTCTTTTAGTTTGCTCACTTATTGCGATGGTTAAATCTGCGTTTCTTGCTGCATATTTGAATTTAATATTATGAATTTTCCTATCTATAGATCGGTAATTTCTAGGGTATCTTTTAAATATTAAATCATGAATAGTAACAACGTATTTTATATTACTTTGTCGACTTCTTGGCATTTCATTACTGAGTCCATGGAAAATATCAATTTCATCTTTTTCTAGTGTTTTTTCAAGATTTATCGACCTCCAATAGCCTTTAAATGTTTTATGTAATGACGTGTTAGGAAACCTTGTTTCTACATTCTTGTGGTCAGCTAGAAATGATAACCTTGGATTTTTTGTTGATTTTGGTGCATATAAAACATACTGATTTTCAGGAAAATTATTTAAAATGTTTTTTAATAAATCCCTGCTGTAGTTACCTAAACCTGTATAGTTTTGGTAAGCTCTTTTTGCATCATATCCTATTTTAAATCCCATAAAGCATAAAAAAATTAAACAGCTACATCATATTCTCTTAAAGCATTATTTAGAGATGTTTTTTGATCTGTACTTTGTTTTCGTTCTCCAATAATAAGTGCACAAGGTACTTGGAAATTACCAGCTTTAAATGTTTTTGTGTAGGAGCCAGGAATAACAACTTTTCTTTCAGGAATAATTGAGTTGTAATATTTAGGCTCATCTTGGGTTACATCAATGATTTTGGTTGACTTTGTTAGAACAACATTAGCCCCTAATACAGCGCCTTTACAAACTCTAACTCCTTCAACAATAATTGACCTTGAACCAAGAAACGCATTGTCTTCTACAATAACAGGAGAAGCCTGAAGAGGTTCGAGAACACCACCAATGCCAACACCACCACTAAGGTGAACGTTTTTACCTATTTGAGCGCAAGATCCAACTGTTGCCCAAGTATCTACCATTGTACCTTTATCTACATAAGCACCAATGTTTACATAGGATGGCATCAGAATAACTCCTGATGATATAAAAGCTCCGTATCTAGCAACTGCATGAGGAACAACTCTAATTCCTAATTCTTTATAGTTTGTTTTAAGTTTCATTTTATCGTGAAACTCTAAAGGGCCAGCTTCAAAAGTTTCCATTTTTCTAATAGGGAAATAAAGGACCACTGCTTTTTTAACCCATTCATTAACAATCCATTGATTACCAGAAGGTTCAGCAATTCTTAATTTGCCTTTATCTAGTAATTCAATTACTTGTTCGATAGCTTTAATTACATATCCTTCTTTTAATAAAGATTGATTGTTCCAAGCATTTTCAATAATTTTTTTTATTTCTTCCATTAAATCTAATATATGGCTAATGTAATAAGCATATACAAATCTAACAAGATTAAAGTATTAGATTATTTTTGTAGTATGTCTAAGGTTATAGCAATAGATTATGGTAACAAAAGGGTAGGGCTTGCTGTTACTGATGAATTGCAATTAATTGCAACAAGGTTGACTACGGTTCATTCACAAGAAGTTATTACGTATTTATCGGATTTCGTTTTAAATAATAATGTCGAAACTTTTGTAATAGGAAAGCCAGTAAATCTTAAAGGTGAAGATACTGATAGCTCAGAATCAGTAAGAAACTTCACTGTCCACTTGAAAAAAAAATTCCCTAAAATTAATATTGTTGAAGTTGATGAGCGATTTACATCTAAAATGGCAAGTCAGGTGATTTCAAAAAGTGGCATGTCAAAGAAAAAAAGACAGGATAAAGGTTTGATAGATCAAGTAAGTGCAGTTATAATGTTGCAAGATTATTTGAAAAATAAAGAATATAAAATGGGCCGTTGTTAATTGTCTTCATTAACAAATAGATAAACAACCTCATTTTTCTTTTTCATAAAGTATGTTTCTCTAGCAAATTTTTCTAATTCATCTCTATTGGTAGTTAATTGAATTGTTTTTTCTTTAACCTTTTTAATTTCTTGTTTTTTATTGGAATTTTCCTCAATTAATTCATATTGGTGAAGGTTCATTTTTATAAGTCTAAAAACGCTTGTTTCTTCAAAAACGAAAAGAATAAGAAGCAAAACAAAGGATGAAATAAAATATTTGTTTTTAATGATGTTAAATGTCTTTTTCATACGTTAATTATAAAAATATAAAAATATCTATTAAGTGGATTGTACTTAAATAAGGAGTCTCAATTTTTTAAACAAACATATGTTTGAATAGTAATAATAACATTTAAAATGTAAGTTGTCATTTTGACGCAATCAAAAAATACAAGCTTTCATTTTAGACATAATAACAAATTAAACTTATCTCATTCTTTTAATTAGGACATTATGTCACATTATTTGAATTGGCATATACTTTGAAATGGTTGAATCAAATATTTAATTATTATGCAAAAAGGAACAATTAACGTACAAACGGAAAATATTTTTCCAATTATTAAAAAGTTTCTGTATTCAGATACAGAAATCTTTGTTAGAGAATTAGTCTCAAATGCGGTTGATGCATCACAAAAACTTTTAACTCTATCTTCTGCAGGAGAGGTAAAAGGCGAAATAGGTGATTTAAAGGTTCAGGTTATATTAGATACTGATGCTGGAACTTTAACAATTAGAGATAACGGAATTGGAATGACTGAAGAGGATGTAAACAAATACATCAATGAAGTTGCTTTTTCTGGAGCTGAAGAGTTTTTAGAAGAATACAAGAATAAAGATCCAAAATCAATAATAGGTCACTTTGGATTAGGTTTTTACTCATCATTCATGGTTTCTGATAAGGTTCAGATACAGACTAAGTCTTTCAAGAAGGGGAGTCAAGCTGTTCAGTGGGAATCTAATGGTAATCCAGAGTATGAAATAACGAACATAGATAAAAAAGATAGAGGTACAGATATTGTTTTATTTATAGCTGAAGATTCTAAAGAATATTTAGAAGAAGCAAGAATCAGCCAAGTGCTTACAAAGTATTGTAAATTCTTGCCTGTAGATGTCGAGTTTGGGACTAAAAAAGAATCTATAGATCATCCAAAAGGAGAGAAAGATGAAGAGGGTAATGTTAAGAAAGAATCAATTGATGTTCCTAACATAATCAATAATACATCACCTGCATGGATTAAAAAACCAGTAGATTTAAAAGATGAAGATTATAAATCATTTTATAATGAATTGTATCCATTTACAGAAGATCCTTTGTTTCAAATTCACTTAAATGTTGATTATCCTTTTAATTTAACTGGAATTCTTTATTTCCCAAGATTGAAGAATCAAGTAGAGGTTCAAAAAAATAAAATTCAACTTTATTCAAATCAAGTTTTCATTACTGATTCTGTTGAGAATATAGTTCCTGAGTTCTTAACACTACTTCATGGTGTTATTGATTCTCCGGATATTCCTTTAAATGTATCAAGGTCATATCTTCAGTCTGATAGTAACGTTCGAAAAATAGCTAATCATATTACCAAAAAAGTTGCTGACAAACTCTCTTCTATGTTTAAAAGTGATAGAGCTGACTTTGAAAAGAAATGGGACGATATTCAGGTGTTTATTCAATACGGTATGTTGTCTGATGAGAAGTTCAATGAAAAAGCAAAAGACTTTTTATTGTTAAAATCTACGGAAGAGAAATATTTCACTTTTGAAGAATACAAAGAAAAGATAAAGGCAAATCAAACTGATAAAAATGACAGAACAGTAATTCTATATACTCACGATATGGATGAGCATCATTCATTAATTAATAGTGCTAAAGATAAAGGTTACGATGTTGTTGTGTTGGATGGTCCCTTAAGTAGTCATTACATTCAGAAAGCAGAGCAAGATTTTGCAGTATCATTTGCTAGACTAGATGCTGACACTTTAGATAATATTATTTCTAAAGATGAAGAGATTCCTTCTAAACTTTCAAAAGATGAAGAAGAAAAGATTAAACCAATTTTTGAAAATATTTCTGAAAAAGAAAAATTCACTATTCAAGTTGAAAGTTTAAGTGAAACAGAAAAGCCTGTTTTAATTACACAAAGTGAGTTTATGAGAAGAATGAAAGAACAACAAGCTCTTGGAGGCGGAGGGATGCAGATGATGGGTAATTTACCTGAAATGTATAATTTGGTTATTAATGCTAATCACTCATTTATTTCTAAAATTTTAAGTGCAAAGAAGAATGAGAAAGAGAAATTAGCTAAACAAGCATTTGACCTAGCTTTACTTTCTCAGGGAATGTTAAAAGGCAAAGATTTGTCTGAGTTTGTTGCAAGGAGTTACGAACTAATTTAAATAGTAAAGCGTCCTTTTTTAAAGGGCGCTATATTTTAGATATTATTACTCTATTTCCGTTCACCTTCTTTTTCCATTTTTTGTTAAAAATGTAAGGTAAATAACGTTTGTATAGAGTTAGCCTTTTATGAGGGAATTCGGAAGTTTCACTTGCAGTGGGTTCACCGACAAACTCATAAGTATTAATGTTTGGGTGTTCTTTTTTATAATTTAAAAAAATAGTGACAATTGTAGCCATTACTTTGTAAGCTTCATTTTTGTTGGTCATAACATATTCTTCCCCTTCAAATTCGTCATTAATAACACCAAATGCTATAGAAGAGTGCAATAAGTTGTTTTTTTTTACGAGCAAACCTAACTTCATATTCAATGCCAGAATTTGAAATAAATGTATACACA
Source organism: uncultured Flavobacteriales bacterium (assembly GCA_943788115.1). Lineage (GTDB taxonomy): Bacteria > Bacteroidota > Bacteroidia > Flavobacteriales_D > Parvicellaceae. Next base: position 45,427 of record CALSPA010000002.1, on the reverse strand, counting down.
CTTCCCGTTTTAATTAAAGGAAAATTTATTGGAAAAGGGTCTAGCATATGAGTGCTAAATATAATATATTTATTTGCTTATAAAATGATTTAAATAAGAAAAGAAATGAGTACAGCATCAATTATTGGAGCTATTTTAGGATTTGTAATTTTTAGAAACTTTTATGGAGCTTTTTTTGGCTATGCAATAGGTTCTTTTTTTAGTTCATCTATCTCTAGTAAAGCACGTAATAGCTCTAGAGGAAGCTCAAGAACATCATATAGCAGTGTGAATTCTCAAAACGGATTTGCTAATGCCTTATTGATTCTTTCCGCAGCTGTTATGAAAGCAGATGGAGTTGTTAAAAAATCTGAGTTAGAATATGTGAAACAGTTTTTTAAGCACCAATTCCCTCCCTCTTATGCACAACAATATATACTTAGATTTAGAGATATATTGAAGAGTGAATACAATGTTGCTAGCGAATGTTCCAGAATAAATAACATCATGTCAGTTGATCAGCGTTTGTTCTTGATTCAATATTTATTTGGTATTGCTCAATCAGATGGGCATATTTCAACAAGTGAAGTGAATTTAATTGAACAAATGGCCAAATACTTTAGGATTTCATCAGTTGAATTTGAACAACTTAAATCAATGTTTTATAAAGATGCTTCTGACGCTTACAAAGTATTGGGTATAGATTCTTCAGCAACAGAAACTGAAATTAAAAAAGCTTATCGAAAAATGGCAATAAAACACCACCCTGATAAATACAATCAAATGGGAGAGGAACATCAAAAAGCTGCAAAAGAAAAATTTCAAAAGCTTCAAGATGCTTATGAAACAATTAAGAAAGAAAGAGGAATTAAATAGATGAACTCTGAAAATAAAAAACTATTAAAATCTGCTATTCCATCATTGGTGCTTTTGGTTTTATTATGGATTATTTATTTTATAGATATCCATTATAACTTGTCTTTATTCAAATTTGGTGTTTTTCCAAGAAATTTAAATGGTTTACAAGGGGTTCTTTTTTCCCCATTAATTCATTCTTCAGATGATATAAAGCACATTGTGAACAATTCGGTTCCTTTATTAATTTTAGGATGGACATTGTTTTTCTTTTACAAGAAAATTGCTTTTCGAATTTTGAGTTATTCTTGGATTGTTGTCGGCTTGTTGGTATGGATTTCTGCAAGAGAATCATTTCATATTGGCATGAGTGGTGTTATATATTGCCTTGCATTTTTTCTATTTTTTAGCGGTGTATTTAGAAAAGAAAAAAGATTAATGGCTATTTCTTTATTTGTAGTGTTTTTGTATGGAAGTATGATCTGGGGAATTTTTCCTTACGACTTATCTATAAGCTTTGAAAGTCATTTTTTTGGAGCACTTACAGGAGTTATTTTAGCATTCTTTTATAAAAAAGAAGGAGCTACATTTAAGCGTAAAAAAACTCAGTGGGAGATAGAAGAAGAGATGGGGATTGAACCACCCGATTATGAAAACAACATTTATTTGTAAATGATTTTATTCTTTTGTTTCGTCTTCTTCTTTCTTTTTAGTTTTTCGTTTCTTTTTAGGTTTTATGACAATATCTTTATTCTTAGCGTCAAAATCAATTGTAATACTGTCACCTTCGTTAACTTTTTTCTGTATAATTTCTTCCGCTAGTGGGTCTTCAATGTATTTTTGAATTGCTCTGTTTAATGGTCTAGCACCAAATTTTTGATCAAATCCTTTATCTGCAATAAAACTGGTTGCTTCTTTAGATATATCAACATTGTATCCAAGATCATTTATTCGTTTAAATAATTTATTTAATTCAATGTCAATTATTTTAACAATGTCTTCTTTGTTTAAAGAGTTAAATACAACAATATCATCAATTCTGTTTAAAAATTCTGGAGCAAAAGCCTTTTTTAATGCGCTTTGAATTACTCCTTTTTGATTTTCTTCCAAAGTATCTGTTCTAGTTTGAGTTCCAAAGCCAACACCAGTACCAAAATCTTGTAATTGTCTTGCGCCAATATTAGATGTCATTATAATGATGGCGTTTTTAAAGTCAACATTTCTACCTAAGCTATCAGTAAGTTTACCATCATCTAATGCTTGTAGTAATAAATTGAATACATCAGGATGAGCTTTTTCAATCTCATCAAGTAAAACTATACTGTAAGGTTTTCTTCTAACTTTTTCTGTAAGCTGTCCTCCCTCTTCATAACCTACATATCCTGGAGGTGCTCCTATAAGTCTTGATACAGCAAATTTTTCCATGTACTCACTCATGTCTATTCGCACGAGTGCATCTTCTGAGTCAAACAGGTATTTAGCCAATACTTTGCAAAGTTGTGTTTTTCCAACTCCAGTAGGACCTAAGAAAATAAAAGAACCAACAGGTTTGTTAGGGTCTTTTAGACCAGCTCTATTTCTTTGTATGGCTTTTACAACTTTAACTACAGCTTCATTTTGACCAATAACTGAATTGCTTATTGTTTCACTCATTTTCATGAGTCTTCCACTTTCTTTTTCAGCAACTTTCTGAACAGGAATTCCAGTCATCATGGCAACAACTTCTGCAACATGCTCTTCAGTAACTATTTCTCTATGAATTTTACTTTCCTCTTCCCAGAGTTTTTTTGCTTTGTCTAATTCTTCGTTTAGCTTTCTTTCAGAATCTCTTAATCTAGCAGCTTCCTCATATTGTTGACTTCTTACAACTTGTACCTTTTGTTCTTTTACTTCCTCTATGTTTTTTTCTATCTCAATAATATTGTTAGGTACATTTATGTTAGTGATGTGTACTCTAGAGCCAACTTCATCCAATGCGTCAATAGCTTTGTCTGGAAGAAAACGATCTGTAATATATCTAGCTGTTAATTTAACACAAGATTCAATAGCGTCAGATGTATATGTTACATTATGATGATCTTCATACTTTTCTTTAATGTTATTTAAAATTTGTATAGTTTCATCAATAGTAGTAGGTTCAATAAGTACTTTCTGAAATCTTCTTTCTAGAGCACCATCTTTTTCTATGTATTGTCTGTATTCATCTAAAGTTGTAGCACCTATACATTGTAACTCGCCTCTGGCTAAAGCTGGTTTAAACATATTTGAAGCATCTAATGAGCCAGATGCACCACCTGCGCCAATGATAGTATGTATTTCATCTATAAATAGAATGATTTCAGGAGATTTAGAAAGTTCATTCATTACAGCTTTCATTCTCTCTTCAAATTGGCCTCGATATTTTGTTCCAGCAACTAAAGATGCTAAGTCTAAAGAAATTATTCTTTTATTAAATAAAACTCTTGACACTTTTCTTTGCACAATTCTTAAAGCTAGACCTTCAGCAATAGCAGATTTACCAACTCCCGGTTCACCAATTAAAATCGGGTTATTTTTTTTTCTTCTTGATAAAATTTGAGAAACTCTTTCAATTTCTTTGTCTCTTCCTACAATAGGATCAAGTTTGTCGTCTTCAGCAAATTTTGTTAAATCTCTACCGAAATTATCCAATACTGGAGTGGTAGACTTTGAATCAGATTTCTTTTTAGGGCTGTCACTAGAGAATTCTTCTCTAGATGATTCATCATCTCCAGTAGGGCTTGGTAATTCAGCTTTTGGAGGTTCAGTGTTATAACCTTCATCCATTAGCATGTCTAGCTCATCTTTAACAAGTTCATAATCAACTTTAAATTCATTAAGTGTTTTAGCAGCTAAATTGTTTTCTTCTTTTAGGATAGATAAAAGCAAATGTTCTGTTCCGATCATGTTACTTTTAAATAATTTCGCTTCTAAATAGGTGATTTTAAGTACTTTTTCAGCTTGCTTTAAAAGAGGGATGTTGCCAGCAGCTATGTTCGTAGCTGTTCCGATTTCTAAATTTGCTTCTAATTTTTTTCTAAGTTCTTTGATGTTAATTCCAGCAGAAACAATCATTTTAACTGCGATACCTTCTCCTTCTCTAATAATTCCTAGAAGTAAATGTTCAACTCCGATAGAATCATGACCTAGACGCATGGCTTCTTCTCTACTGTAACTAATGACATCTTTTACTCTTGGTGAAAATTTCGCATCCATATTTTTGGTATTATTCTTCGTTAAACATACAAATAAAGAATCAATAACAAATATATAATAGTACTTTATAAAAAGGTTCTTAACAATTTTGAATTTTCGCACAAAAATTTGTGAATAAAAACTTCTTTTATTCATCTCATATTCTCTAAAGAATTGGTATTTTCGAACACTATTGAATATAGCACTTCAAAAAATAAATTTAATTAATATATATGGCCGAAGATAGAGGAGAAAGAATTGTTACGGTAAGCATTGAGGATGAGATGAAAACTGCATACATTGATTATTCAATGTCAGTAATTGTATCAAGAGCATTACCAGATGTTAGAGATGGGTTGAAACCTGTTCATAGAAGAGTTTTGTACGGAATGCAGGAGTTAGGTGTAAGGGCGAGTAGCTCATACAAGAAATCTGCAAGAATTGTTGGGGAAGTTTTGGGTAAGTACCATCCCCATGGTGATTCATCTGTTTACGATACTATGGTTAGAATGGCTCAAGAATGGTCTTTGAGGTATCCGTTAGTAGATGGACAGGGTAATTTTGGTTCAGTCGATGGTGATAGTCCTGCAGCGATGCGTTATACAGAAGCTAAACTGAAGAAAGCTGCAGAAGAGTTACTTTCAGATTTGGATAAAGACACTGTTGACTTTTCACCAAACTTTGACGACTCTCTAACAGAACCTACTGTTCTTCCAACTAGGATTCCTAATTTGTTAGTAAACGGAGCTTCTGGAATTGCTGTTGGTATGGCTACTAACATGGCTCCTCATAATTTGACGGAAGTTGTTGATGGTATTACAGCTTACATTGATAACAGAGATATTGATATTGAAGGATTGATGCAATACATCAAGGCTCCAGATTTTGCTACTGGTGGAATTATATATGGTTATGAAGGTGTTAAAAATGCTTTTGAAACAGGTAGGGGTCGTATTGTAATGAGAGCAAAAGCTACTATTGAAGAGATTCGTGAAGGTAGAGAAGCAATAATTGTTACTGAAATTCCTTATCAAGTTAATAAAGCAGACATGATTGCCAAGACAGCAAGTCTTGTTCATGAAGGTAAGATTCCAGGCATTTCTGAGTTAAGGGATGAATCAGATAGGACAGGGATGCGAATTGTTTATGAAATTAAGAGAGATGCTATACCCAATGTTGTATTAAATAAACTTTTTAAATATACTTCTTTACAAACCTCATTTTCAGTTAATAACATTGCTCTTGTTAAGGGCAGGCCAATGATGCTCAATTTAAAAGACATGATTGTTGAGTTTGTTGAACACAGGCATGTTGTAGTTGTAAGAAGAACTAAGTATGAACTTAAAAAAGCTGAGGAGAGAGCTCATATTTTAGAAGGATTAATTATTGCTTCTGATAATATTGATGAAGTAATTGCTTTAATTAGAGCATCTAAAAGTCCTGATGAAGCTAGAGAAAAACTTATTTCACGTTTTAAGCTTTCAGATGTTCAATCTCGTGCTATTGTAGAAATGCGATTGAGACAACTTACAGGTCTTGAACAAGATAAGCTCAGAGCTGAATATGATTCTTTACAAGAATTAATTAAAGAACTTAATGAAATCCTTAACGATGAAAGTAAAAGGATGCAAATTATTAAAGATGAGCTTTTAGAGGTTAAAGATAAGTATGGTGATGAGAGAAGATCAGTAATTGAATATTCTGCAAATGAAATGAGTATTGAAGATCTAATTCCTAATGAGGAAGTCGCAATCACAATTTCCCATGCTGGGTACATTAAGAGAACCAATCTTACTGAATATAAAGTTCAAAATAGAGGGGGGGTAGGATCTAAAGGTTCTACAACTAGAGACAATGACTTTTTAGAAGAATTGTTTGTAGCAACCAATCATAATTGGTTGTTAATTTTTACTGAAAAAGGGAAATGTTTCTGGATGAGAATATTTGAAGTTCCTGAAGGCTCCAAAACATCTAAAGGTCGAGCAATTCAAAATCTTATTAATATTGAACAAGACGACAAGATTAAAGCTTATGTTGTTGTTAAAGATATTAAAGATGAAGAATACCTGAAAAGACCTGCTACCCAAGAAGATGTTGACAATGGATTTGCAGAAAATTTAGATGAACTAGTAGATCGTCATTTCATTGTCATGTGTACAAAAAAGGGTGTCATTAAAAAGACCACTTTAGAATCATATTCAAGACCTAGGACAAATGGTATAAATGCTATAAGTATTAGAGAGGGAGATGAATTGTTAGAAGCTAGATTGACAAACGGAAGTAATGAAATTTTAATGGCCATTAAGTCTGGAAGGGCAATTAGATTTAATGAAAGTAAAGTTAGGCCTATGGGCAGAACAGCATCTGGAGTTAGAGGAATTTCATTAACTAAAGAAGGTGATGAAGTCATAGGTATGGTATGTGTTGAAGATTTTAGTAAAACAATTTTAGTTGTTTCAGAATTTGGTTTTGGTAAAAGAACTTATTTAAACGATCCCGAAACTGAGGAAGCAATCTACAGAATTACAAATAGAGGAGGTAAAGGAGTTAAAACTCTAAATGTAACTGATAAAACAGGTAACTTAGTTGCTATAAAAGTCGTTACTGATGAAGATGATTTAATGATTATTAATAAATCTGGAATTGCAATTAGAATGCATGTTGCAGATTTAAGAACTCAAGGAAGAGCAACTCAAGGAGTTAAGTTAATTAACTTAAAAGGAAAAGATCAAATTGCAGCAGTTGCTAAGGTAGATAGGAATGAAGATGAGGAAGAAGATCATGATGAGCAAATCAATAACAATGATGAAAATGGCAAAGAAATTGATAATGATAATGTGGAATAATTAATAATCTCACATCTTATAAAATAAAAAAGCATGAAAAAAATAATTTATATACTTAGTATCGTTTTAATATCTGGACAAAGTTTAATTGCCCAAAAGTTTCAATTAACAGAAGCTGCTACAGAATACAAAAATAATTTTAGTCAGTCTTGGATGATGCAGCCTGATAAATTAGAAGTTAATAAATCAATTCTTAGAAAAGCTAAAAAAGCAATAGATGAATGTTATGCAAAACAGCTAGAGGTACCTTTTACTAAACAGAAAGATGAAGCTAAAATGTACTATTACAGAGGGATGATTAATTTAGATTACACCATGATGGCTGCTATGGATGTAGAAATTATGTCTGAACTAAAAGCTCTAGATGAACAAACATTGGAAGATGCATCAATAGGTTCATTAAAAAAGTGCTTGGAATTAGATGCTAGAGATGAATGGAAAGATCAAATTTCTGCTAAAGTAAATATGCTAAGAAGTACTATGCTGAATGGTGGGGTAGAAATGTTTAAAAAAGAAAGCTATGAAGCAGCACATCAAGCTTTTGCTAGTGCCGTTCAAATTTATTCAGTACTTGGTATTCCTGATACTTTAGGAATGATAAATGCTGCTTTAGCTGCTGAGAGAAATAAAGATTATGATAATGCTAAAAAGTATTATCAGATGTGTGCCGACAACAACTATGGTAATGGAGCTGAAATGTATACATCAATGATAAGAGTTGTTAATGCTAAAAACGGTGGGTCAAATGAAGAAACATTAGCGGTAATAGAAGCAGGTAAAAAGAAATTTCCTAAAGATTACACTTTGAATGTTGAGGAATTTAATTATTGGTATTCAAAGGGTGAAAATACTAAAGCACAAGAAGCACTTCAAAAAGCTGTTGAAGCAGATCCTACAAACCATATTTTACATTTTAACATAGGGGTAGTATTTGACAACATGTCTGCTTCGGCTCATAAATCAAAAAACCACGATGATGCATTTATGTTTATGGATAAATCTATAGAGTCTTACAAAACAGCAATTGAAATTAAACCTGATTATGGTGATGCATTTTTTAATTTAGGAGCACTTTATTACAATCAATCAATTGAGGTTCAGTCTTTAGCACAAGATTTAAACGGTGAACAGTATGATACTCAAGTAGCAAGAGCAGATCAAATGTTGAAAGATGCTCTTCCTTTTCTAGAAAAATCTCATGAATTAAGCCCAAAAGATGTTTCAACAATTACTGTTATGAAAAGTATTTTCATGAATTTATCTATGGACGATAAGTACAAAGAAGCATCCGATAAATTAAAAGCATTAGGTCAATAATTAAAATGTCTTTTTCTGGGAATATTCGTAAAATGAAATCTTCATTAAATGATGAAGTGGAATATGTTTTACCTCTATACAACAATCTTCAAAAGAATCATTTTGTTCCAATGAATCAATTCATTGGAACAACTATTACCATTTCATTTAATGGTATAATAAACTGTGTGGAAACGGGTAGAAGAATTAATAAAACCTATGGCGAAGGAATGTGTTATGACGCTTGGAAGAATTCACCAAATGCTGTAGAGAGTATTATAAGACCAGAATTAAGCAGAATTCATGAAGGTATTGCTTTAAGAAATGAGAAATGGGAAATTGAAAATCATCTTCAACCTCATTACGTTTATTTAGCAAAAACTGGTGGAATTAAAGTAGGTGTAACTAGAGCTACTAATTTACCATATAGATGGATAGATCAAGGTGCAGTTGAGGGTTTAGTCATTGCTGAAACACCTTACAGACAAGCTGCTGGTCTTATCGAAATTGCTCTTAAAAATTACATTTCTGATAAAACTAATTGGCGAAAGATGCTTACCAACGACTTAATAGCTGATAAACTTGAAGATGTTAGAGATGAATTAATAAAAAAAATACCTAAAGACCTTAAAAGGTTTGTTGTTCATAATCAAAAATTGAACATTAACTTTCCTGTTAAGGATTACCCTTTAAAAGTAAAGAGTATGAAATTGGATAAGATTCGTGTAATAGAAATGAAACTTATGGGCATAAAAGGTCAGTATCTAATTTTTGAAGAAGGTAATGTGATAAATTTAAGATCTCACTCAGGTTTTCATATAGAGCTTAATTAAATTCCAATAAAAAAGAACCTTTTTCAGTTTATTCATCTAATCAAGCTGAGTTTTTTTGTTGATTTTTGTGAAAAATTTTTCAATTTTGTTTTGGATTGTATTAAAAATTAATAAATTTATTAAACAGAAATAATTGGTTAGCCGAAAACATTAGAGTAAGCAAAAATTTAAAATTTCTATAAAATGAGTGAACAAAAAGAAGTACAAGGTAAAATGATGATGGCAATAGTCTGTTGGCTATTAGGTAGCCTCGGTGTCCACAGATATATGATGGGCTATTCTAATTGGTGGTACATGATACTTGCAAACATACTATGTGGTGCCGGTGTTTTATGGGCATTATATGATTTAGTTATGATTTTAACTGGAAAAATGAAAATGGCTGACGGAAGAGAACTTTCTTAATTTAATTTAACAGAAATAATTGGGTAGCCGAAAACATTAGAGTAAGCAAAAAATAAAATTTATATATAATGAGTGAAGAAAAAAAAGCACAATCGAAAATTGTAATGGCAATAATTTGTTGGATATCTTGGTGGACTTGGTGTTCATAGATTCATGTTAGGTCATACTGGCATAGGTGTTCTTATGTTATTAACTGGTGGTGTATGTGGAATTCTATGGATTATTGATTTAATTAGAATTCTTATGGGTCAATTGAAATATGCTGACGGAAGAGAACTTTCATAGAATAAAAAATTATCAAACTTAAAGGGCGCTATCAGCGCCCTTTTTTATGATTATGATTTTTAAGTACATAGTACATAATAAATTTCTATTTATAATAGCAGCCTATTTTGTTTTTTCTTCAGCATTATATGCTGTTTCCGGCTTCAATATTACAATTCCTTGTATATGGAGTTTAATTTTTGAGGTTCATTGTCCAGGTTGTGGCCTAACTAAAGCATTCATTTGTCTATTGAAAATCGATCCCATTGGAGCATGGAATTCAAACCCATTAATTTTTGTGGTAATTATAGTTGTTAACACTTACTTTTTTTTAGATTTTAAAAAGTTTAAAAATAAATTAGCTAAATAATTTCTTTTTCACTTTAAGTATTTCTAATAAGTTTATTCCCATTTCCATTCCTAATCTATAATCTTCATTTAGATTATTAGTAGATGTTGAATAGCTAGTAGTCTTTAAATAATTTTCTGGAGCAATTTGATGAATATTAATTCCTTCGTGCTCCATTTCTAAGAAATCAGCAACTTCATTATAAAACACATAATCTTGATGAAAACGTTTACTCAATGAAGGAGTATTTCTGTGCCAAAACCCACCAATCTTACCAAAGTAGCTCCATTTTTCTCTGTGAAATTTAGGTAATGTTCTAATTACAATAATATCAGTACATTTATTTTCTATTGCTCTTTTAATAGGAATTGGATCACTCCATCCTCCATCCATAACTTTTAGATTCTCTATTATAACTTCCCCTTTTGTTACAAATGGAATACTAGCACTTGCTTTTAGTGATTTATACCAATTATTAGTTTTAGCTCTTAGATATATAGGTCTTCCATCTTCTAGAGAAGTTGTAACAATCTCAACTTTTTTAGCTCTTATTTTCTTTGTTAATGTTTTTAAATCTAATGGGAATTTTCTTTTAGTAAACTCATCTAAATAGTTTAAATTAATGTATCCTTCTTCTGAAAACATGTTTAGCCAATTCATGAATTTATCATCATTAGCTAGCTCATGCATAATTTTGTAAGTTGTTTTATATTGCTGAGCTAAATAATAAGACATACACATGGCTCCTCCAGAAACCCCAACAACATATTTAAACGGATTAAACTCAGCACTAATAAAAGCATCTAAAACTCCGGAACTGAATATGGATCGCAAAGTACCACCCTGAACTACTAGACCATATTTTTTTCTTAAAGGCTTAATCATGTTATTTATACTTAATATTTTTTAAAATGTTTATATTTAGGTCTCAATTTAAAAATAAAATAATATGGCATTTTACGTTAAGCTTAAAAAGTTTTTTGAAAAGCATGATCCAGAACGGTTATACTTAGTTAGTAGAAAATTGTTAGAAATTTTGCAGCTAATGAAGATGATGTCATGGCTCGTTTAGAAGATATTTATTCTAATGGTGGCCCATCTAAATTAAAATCAACAGCTAGGCCTAAAATTAATAATTTGGGAAGTCAAACATCATTTTCAAGTAATGATTCTGATGAAATATCACATGATATTCAAGCATCAGTTAATACAGAACCAGTTAAGAAATCAAAAAAGAAATTTATAATAATTGTAATTATAGCATTACTACTTTTAGTAGGTGGTTATTTTGGATATACTACCTTTTTTAGTGTTTCTTCTGATGAAACTAACCATACTGAAGAAACACATGATACTAATGATCATGCAGAAGTATCTGCACCTGTTGGAACAGAAAATGAAAAACCTGAAGAAAAAACTGTTACAGTTGATACTGTTGTTGCTCTTGATTCAACAATTCCTATAGATTCAACTAACACAATTGACTCAACAGAAGCTGTTGAAACAATTGAAGTTATAGACGTTTTAGGGCATTAAAAATTTATGGGTTAAGTTTATGAGGGTCAATATAATTATCATCAATTTGATCTTTAATTGTTCCATTTCAATTGCTATTGCTAAAAGTAGAGGATCTTTATGGTTTAAAAAATCTTTTGAATCCTTGTAACTATCTGCAGCTTTAGCCATATGAAATAATATGTCAAATTTTAATTGTAGTAACCATTTGAGTGCTTTTTGATCTCCTTCAGCTCCATTAATTAGTGCGAGTAAATGTGGGTATCCATTATCTAAGAGCCAGTTTTTAGCTTTAAAGTCATTTGTTAGTGCATGACAAAAAACTCCAAGTTCTTGAAACCCATTTGTTGTCAACCATTTTCTAATTTCCTTGTTGCCCTTAATAGCTTCTTTCCAGGCAATTAAAATTTTAGGGGAATATGTTATATCCTTTAATGATTTTTTTATTTTTCTTGAACCGTTATTCATTATTTTTTGGATAGCTATCAATCATAATAGTTAAAATGTTTTGAGCAGCTTTACAAATATTTGTTCCAGGTCCAAAAACAGCAGCAACACCAGAATTAAATAGAAATTGATAATCTTTTTTTGGAATTACACCACCCGCAATAACCATAATGTCTTTTCTGCCTAAAATCTCTAACTCTTTAATTACACCAGGAACTAATGTGTTATGACCAGCAGCTAAAGATGAAACACCTAGGATGTGTACATCGTTTTCTATTGCTTGTTCAGCTACTTCTTTAGGAGTTTGAAATAAAGGCCCAATATCTACATCAAAACCAATATCCGCAAATGAAGTTGATACCACTTTCGCACCTCTATCATGCCCATCTTGCCCCATTTTAGCGATCATTATTCTAGGTCTTCTTCCATCTAAAAGTTCAAAATGTTTAACCAAGTCACAAGCTTTAATAAAATCTTTGTTTTTCATGATTTCAGAAGAATATACACCGGAAATTGATCGAATCTTAGCTTTATATCTACCAAATGCTATTTCCATTGCGTAAGATATTTCTCCTAAAGTAGCTCTTTTTTTAGCTGCATCAATGGAAAGCGCTAGTAAGTTCCCTTCTCCAGATTTAGCTGATTTAGTAAGCTGATGAAGTGCAGCTTCAACTGCCTTATTATCTCTATTTTTTTTGATATATTCCAATCTTTTAATTTGATTCTCTTTAACAACTGCATTGTCAATTTCAAGAGTTTCTACTTCTTCATTGTCGTCAGTCTGATAAGCGTTAACACCAACTATAACTTCATCACCAACATCTATTTTCGCTTGTCGTTTTGCTGCTGCTTCTTCTATTCGCATTTTAGGAAGACCAGTTTCAATAGCATTGGCCATACCACCTAAATCTTCTACTTCCTTTATTAACTCCCATGCTCTTGTGACTAAATCTGCTGTAAGCTTTTCAACATAATAAGATCCTGCCCATGGGTCAATCAATTTTGTTACTTGGGTTTCTTCTTGAATATATAATTGTGTATTTCTTGCAATTCTAGCTGAATGTTCAGATGGTAAAGCAATTGCTTCATCCAAAGAGTTAGTATGAAGAGATTGTGTTCCTCCTTGAACGGCTGACATTGCTTCTATACATGTTCTAGCAACATTATTATAGGGATCTTGTTCCGTTAAACTCCAGCCAGAAGTTTGGCAATGCGTTCTTAGGGCCATTGATTTAGGATTTTTCGGGTTAAATTGTTTTATCAATTTAGCCCAAAGTAATCTTGCTGCTCTCATTTTGGCAATCTCCATAAAATGATTCATTCCAATCCCCCAAAAGAAAGATAATCTTGGTGCAAAATCATCAATTTTCAATCCTGCTTTCAAACCTGTTTTGACATATTCTAATCCATCAGCAAGAGTGTATGCTAATTCAATATCAGCACTTGCACCAGCTTCGTGCATGTGGTATCCAGAAATACTAATAGAATTAAATTTTGGCATATTCTTAGATGTATAATTGAAAATATCTGCAATAATTCTAATACTATCTTTAGGAGGGTATATGTATGTATTTCTTACCATGAATTCTTTCAATATATCATTTTGAATAGTTCCTGTAAGTAATTCTGGTTTAACTCCTTGTTCCATAGCTGCAACAATATAAAAAGCCATAATCGGAATTACTGCACCGTTCATGGTCATTGATACCGACATTTTAATCTAATGGAATATCATTAAATAATATTTTCATGTCTTCGACAGTGTCAATAGCAACACCAGCTTTACCTACATCTCCTTCAACTCTTTGATGATCTGAATCGTATCCACGATGAGTTGCTAAGTCAAATGCAACAGAAAGCCCTTTTTGTCCTGCAGCTAAATTCTTTTTATAAAAGGCATTTGAATCTTCAGCAGTACTGAACCCAGCGTATTGCCTAATAGTCCAGGGTCTTGTAACGTGCATAGTAGAGTAGGGTCCTCTTAAAAATGGAGGAATTCCAGCAACAAAATTAAGATGGTTTACGTGCTTTAAATCTTTTAAGCTGTATTGACTTTTGATAGGTATATTCTCTGCGCTTGTCCATTCAGAGGACTTCTGCTGATCATCATTAAACGTTGAAAGCTTTGCATTTTTAAAATCAACTCTTTTCATAGCAGCATTTCTAATTTTAATGTATTAAATGAGTTTGTTTGTTCTATATAAAAAGGCTTTACATAAATCATTATTAGGGTTGTACTTGTTGAATCCTACAATAACAGCATCTTTATTTATTAGCTTACTTATGTATAAATCTGCATTTTTTGTGCATTGTTTTTGAGGAATTTGCGTTTCTAAATAATTTATCCACCCACCATTTTCTTCAATTTGTTTAAATAATTTCCAGCTGTCATTTTTAATTTTTGAGGTTAAATTTTCAATTGAATAGGAACCCCTCGATGGATCATTGACCTTTGATATGTTAGATTCTTCTTTTAGAACAATAGGTATATTGGCGTAATGCCTAAATAATTTTTTATAATCATGTTTGTTAATTAAATCATTATGAATAGAGATGCTATTAGTTCCACCAATTATTGATGACATTGAACAGGTAGTAGATCGCAATAAATTTAATTCTTTATTAGTTGGTGAAATGCTTGTGCTTTTCTCTACAGTTTCGATTGATATTTTTATAGAAATGTTGCGATGCAAAGCTATTGATTGCACTAACGTTCTTAAAGCTCTTAGTTTAGCTATTTCAATAAAATATTCTGTGCCTATAGCAACTTTAAGAATTATTTTATGCTCTTTTTCTTGATTTTCAATTTTTTCAAATATTCATTTAAATGTGCAGCTATAAATGCAACTTCTTGAATTGGATTAGCTAAAGCATTTGCATAAATAGAGCCATCTACGTATATAACTTTAAAAGATTCATGTTCGGATGAATTATAAAATAATGACCAATTTTTAAAGTCTTCAGTTTTAGATTCGCTCCATATACCTTGAGATGTAAATTTAAATAATGGGTCATATCTAAATGTTCCTTCAATTTTTTTGTCCTTAGAATTTAGCCAATTAGACCACTCTTTGTAGTTTTCAGTTATGTTTTCATTAGATAATAAAATATGATTTTCAATTATTTCATGCATCACACCATTTAATGATGAAAAGCTAGGAAATCCTTTAAAAATGATAGAGTCTATCCCACATTTTAATGCAAATAAAATTTGCTCATTGGCAATTTCATTGCCTAAATCAAATTCCGAATTAATTTTTAATTGAGCGCTAGAGTTTATTGGATTTATCTCTTTAACAGAGTTAGAAACAGGGTTGATCTCACCAATAGAACTATTCCAATAAATGCTTTCTAGTGAGTTTGTTTTTAAATCTTTAAGTATTTTACTCTCCCAATTTTTTAATGTTGGTTCTGTAAATTCTCCCCAATTATCCATAGACTCTTTTATTACAAAATTATCAGATTTATTTAAAGATAATAGAAGAACTTGAATTTTAAGCCAAATGGAAATCATTGAGAGTTCTTTGATGGAATTAATTCATACCTTGTATTTATAAATTTGTAATGTGAAATATGCAGCTATAGATATTGGTTCAAACGCAGTTAGACTTTTAATTTTAGAATCTAAAATCATTTCAAATGATGATTTTTATTTTAACAAAATTGGCTTAACAAGAGTACCCATTAGGTTAGGAGATGATGTTTTTATTGAGAAAACTATTTCGTTAAAGAATTTAAGTAAACTAACTAAAGCATTAAATGCATTTAAGCTCATAATGGAAATTAATGAAGTTGATTTTTTTAGAGCTTGCGCTACAAGTGCAATGAGGGAGGCTGAAAATTCTTTAGAAATAAAGAAACACTTGCAATTAAAAACTGGATTTAATGTTGAAATAATTTCTGGAAAAGAGGAGGCAGATATTATTTTTTCTAATTTCCATTTAACAAAATTAAACCCAAAAGATAATTACATCTACATTGATGTAGGAGGTGGAAGTACAGAGCTTTCAATAATAAAGAACAATAAAAAAATAGATTCGAAATCTTTCAAAATTGGTTCAGTAAGGTTGTTGAAAAATAAAGTGAGTGATAAAATATGGTCAACAATTAATAATTGGATAGAACAGCAAAATGTGTTAAATGAAAAGTTTACTGCCATAGGAACAGGTGGCAGTATTAACAAAATATATAACCTTAGTAATAATTCGATAGGTAAGCCTCTAAGCCTTATAGATCTTAATAAAGTGTTAACCCTAATTAGCTCTTATGATTATGAAGATAGAATTAAAATCTTAGGTCTCAAACCAGATAGGGCAGATGTAATTGTTCCCTCAGGAGGTATTTATAGAGAAGTTATGCAATTATTTAAAGCTCAACAGATTATTGTTCCTAAAGTTGGTTTGGCAAATGGGATCATCTATAATTTGTTCTTGGAAAATGAAATCAATTAAATTGACTTTTAATTGATTTTAACACTTTTTCAGTCTCTGAAATATTAAACCACTTAATTTCTTCATCTTTTTTAAACCATGTCATTTGTCTTTTAGCAAACTTTCTAGTGTTTTTCTTAATTTCTTCTACAGCAATTTCTAAAGTAATTTCCTGATTCATAAACTTAAATAATTCTTTGTAACCTACTGTATTTAAGGCATTTAAGTGGAAGTAATTCAGGTTTTCATTTACCTCATTAAGCCAACCATATTGCATCATAAGATCAACTCTTTTGTTTATTCTATTGTGTATTATTTCTTTGTCTGCAAAAAGTCCTATTTTAATGATGTTAAAATCTCTTTTTTTAGCTTTATTTTTTCTAAAGCTAGAATATGTTTTACCAGTTTTCCTACATACTTCCAATGCACGAATTAAACGTTGTGGGTTTTTAATGTCCATTTCACTAAAGTGAATAGGATCTTTTTCCTTAAGTTCTTCTTGTAGTGGTAATATTCCATTTTCTGAAAATTCAATATTTAAAAGTTCTCTTATTTTATTATCGGAAGGAATTAAATCAATTCCCTTACATACTGCATCTATATACATTCCAGATCCACCAACAAGAATTGCATAATCAGATTTTTTAAAAAGAAATTCTAAACAATTAAGAACATCTAATTCAAATTTACCAGCAGAATATTCATCATGAATACTTATGTTATTAATTAAATGATGATTAACTTGAGACAACTCATCATCAGTTGGTTTTGCTGTTCCTATCGAAATTTCTCTATAAAATTGTCTGCTATCAGCGGAAATAATTTCACATTTTAATTCTTTGGCTAATTCAATTGAAAGACTTGTTTTGCCAATTGCAGTTGGACCGACTATAACTATTAGATTTTTATTGCTCAATTTTTAAAATTAAATACTAACAAATATATATGGATTTTTTTTTTGTTAAAGTGACTATTCTTTGTTGGGTTTTTTAGCTTTGCATATGCAAAAAATGATTTTAATAATTGACTTTGGTTCTCAATTTACTCAATTAATAGCAAGAAGAGTTAGAGAATTGAATGTTTACTGTGAAATACATCCCTATAATAATCTTCCTAATTTAGAAAATCAGGTTGTAGGTGTTATTCTTTCTGGAAGCCCTTTTAGTGTGAATGATTCAAACTCACCAAATCCAGATTTGTCTGAATATTTAGGTGATATTCCTCTTTTGGGAATATGCTATGGTGCTCAATTTCTTGTAAACTCTAACGGTGGAATTGTTAAAGCTTCAAAAACTAGAGAATATGGTAGGGCAAACTTAATAAGCATTGATGAGCAATCTGTGTTAATGAAGGGCGTTTCTTTGGATAGTCAAGTTTGGATGTCTCATGGTGACACAATAAATATTCTTCCAAAAGGATTTAAAAACATTTGTAGTACCAATGATGTAACTAATGCTGGTTTTGAAATTGAGGGTGAAAATATTTATGGTATTCAATTTCATCCAGAAGTTTTTCACTCAACTCAAGGACATATAATCATAAGTAACTTTGTTGTTTCAATATGTCGATCTGAGCAAAATTGGACACCAGATTCATTTGTTGAAACAACAGTTAAAGAATTAAAAGACAAAATTGGAGCTGATAAAGTAATACTTGGACTATCTGGTGGCGTAGATTCAAGTGTAGCCGCAATTTTGTTACATAAAGCAATTGGATCTCAACTTAACTGTATTTTTGTAGACAATGGTCTTCTTAGGAAAAATGAATTTGATGAAGTATTAAAGAGTTATGAAAATTTAGGTTTAAATGTAAAAGGTGTTGCTGCAAAAAATAAATTTTATGCAGCATTAAAAGGCCTGAAAGACCCAGAAGAAAAAAGAAAGGCAATTGGACATGTTTTTATTGATGTTTTTGATGAGGAATCTAATAAAGTGTCTGGAGCAAAATGGTTAGCTCAAGGAACAATTTATCCTGATGTTATTGAATCAATTTCTGTTAAAGGGCCTTCAGCTACTATCAAATCTCATCATAATGTAGGAGGATTACCAGATTACATGAAACTTCATGTAGTAGAGCCATTAAGAGCGTTATTTAAAGATGAAGTAAGAAGGGTTGGTGGTTCATTAGAAATACCAAAAAACATTTTATCAAGGCACCCGTTTCCAGGTCCTGGCTTAGGAATTCGTATATTAGGAGATGTAACTGAAGAAAAGGTACAGATTTTGCAAGAAGTAGATTATATCTTCATTGAGGGCCTAAAAAATGATGGTCTTTACGATGATGTTTGGCAAGCAGGTTCAATTTTATTACCTGTTCAATCTGTAGGAGTTATGGGTGATGAAAGAACATATGAAAATGCAGTAGCATTAAGAGCTGTAACTTCAACAGATGGAATGACAGCAGATTGGTGTCATCTTCCTTATGAATTTCTTGCTAAAATCTCGAACGAGATAATTAACAAAGTTAAAGGTATAAATAGAGTTACTTATGATATAAGCTCAAAACCACCTGCAACAATTGAATGGGAATAATAACAAAAATGTATAGAATTTTAGTTTTCATATTTTTATTAGCGAATTCATTCGAATTTCATTCTCAAAATGATGACTCAACTTATGTAAATGAAAATGGTCAAACATTTTTAATTCATATTGTGAAAAAAGGGGAAACAGCATTTGGTATTTCAAAAAAACACAATCTTGATTTAAACGTTTTTTTTGAGTTAAACCCAGAGGCATCTAATGGTATTCAGCTTGATCAAAAGTTGAAAATTCCTTTTAAAATTGAATCTATTTCTATTGTTACTGATACAGTTGCTGATTTAGATACATTAAGCAAAAAACACCTGGTTCAAGAAGGTGAAACTTATTGGTCTATTTCAAATGTTTATAGTATTTCTATTGATAACTTAAAAAAAGTTAATGGTTTAAATAACGAACCTCTTCAAATTGGTCAAAGCTTAATTATTCCTTCTCCTTCAAAAGATACGACTAACGAAGTAAAACCAATTGTTAAAAATCCAGTTAATCCTCTTGGAGGCCCATGTGATAGTATCTTTTTTCATAAGGTTAGAAAAAAAGAAACATTGTATTCTATTTCAAAATTATATAATGTATCAATTTCTTCAATAAAAGAAGTTAACAATGGCTTAATAAATGGCTTAAAAAAAGGAGGCGATATTAGAATTTCTGTTAGGAAAATTGATTGTAATGAGAAAGAATTAATAACAGATACAATAGCTATTATTCCGGGTGTTTCTAACTATCCTATTGATTCTATTTTTCATGTTTCACTAATGTTACCATTTATGTTAGATGAGAATGATACTATTCAGCGAAATTGTCCCCCCTTAGAAGATTGTGAAATTCACGTAAATTCTGTTCAAAGTATACACTTTTATAATGGTATTCTTTTGGCTATTGATTCTCTTCGAAAAGCAGGTTTAAGAGTGAAGTTATCTTTATTTGATTCTGAAAATGACACATCGTCAATTAATAAGGTTTTTTCTGATTCTAATTTTCTAAATTCTAATTTAGTAATTGGTCCAATTTATCTTAGAAATATTAAGAAGGTAACAGATTTTTGTAAAGCAAAAAACATTCATGTTATTTGTCCTGTTCCAATTCCCAACCAAGCATTATTTAACAATACTTTTGTTACAAGATTAAATCCATCAAAACAAACAATGATGAAACAGATGGCTAAATATAATTTAACACATCCTCAAGACATAAATAGGGTAATGGTGGTTAATTCTAAATTGAAAAAAGACATTTCATATTCTAAAGCTTTCAAATCATATTACAACAGTAATTTAACAGAAAATTTAGATTCCTTGAGCTCTATTTATTTGAACAGTTCAAGCAATTTAAATCAGCTTAAAAAATATTTGAAACCAAATGTTGAGAATATCATAATTGTACCATCATCTAATATGGGTTTTGTAAGCAATTTCATGACAAGACTCAGCGGTTTAATTAATACTTATGAATTTAGAAAGTATCAATTCACCATTTATGGGATGGAAGAATGGAAAGAAATGCAAACTATCGATGAGAAATATAAAAACAGTTTTAATTTACATATTCCTCTAAGTGGTAAAGTAGATTACTCGAGTACTAAAACAATCGATTTCATTAATAACTATAGAGAGAAGTACAGCTTTGAGCCAGATAAGTTTTCATTTATAGGCTTTGATATTGCTTACAATTCATTAAAAGGTTTAATGTTGTATGATGGTAATATTTCGGAATTTTATAAATCTTCAGATTCCTTTCACCAAGGGTATTATTTTAAATCCAATGTGTTTCAAGTTGATACTAAGAGTGGATTCGAAAATAAAGGTGTATACATCTATCATTACAAAGATTATCAATTAATTCGTTTAGATTGAAAAAGAGCTATCTTCTTGTTGCTTTATTAATTATTGGAGGGCTAATTTATTTTGGCTTTCCTTATTACAATCTATATAAAGCTAAAAATTTAGATAATTTAGATTTTAAAGGCAATTCAATTTCATTAGATATTGACAATGATATTCAATTTAAAAATTTAGGTGAATACTTGAAAGATGAAGGGGTTATTAAAGACGTTAATGCCTTTAATTTATTAGTGAATTATAAAAAAGGGTATTCCAATTCAACATTAACAAAAGGTAAAATAACTATTCAAAGAGCATGGCTGAATAATAAATTAGTTAACCAATTATATTTAATGCGGAATCAGAAAATAATTTCAATAACTATTCCAACATTCAGAAAATTAGAAGATTTATCAAATTTTGTTGGTCGTTATATTGAAGATGATTCTACAGAATTACTATCCTTTTTAACAGATCCAAATGTTTCATCTAACTATGGTTTTAATTTAGATCAATTTCCTTGTATGTTTATTCCAAACACTTATGAAATTTATTCCAATTATTCTTCAAAAGAATTCGTTTCATTTATGGCTAAAGAGTATAAAAAGTTTTGGAATGAAGATAGAAAATTGAAAGCCAGTTCGATTAATTTAACACAATCTGAAGTGTCAATTTTAGCTTCAATAGTACAAAGTGAGCAAAGCTTAAAGTACGAAGAGCATTCAAAAATTGCAGGGCTTTATTTAAATAGAATAAAAAGAGACATGAAACTTCAAGCAGACCCAACAGTGAAGTTTGCTTTAGATATGCCAGGTTTAAGAAGATTGTATTATAGACATTTAGAAGTTAATTCACCCTACAATACCTACAAATATAAAGGACTTCCACCTGGGCCTATATGTATTCCAGATTCAAGAGTTATTGATGCTGTTCTAAATTACGAGAAACATGATTTTATATTTATGTGTGCTCAACCTGCTTATTCAGGATATCATAATTTTTCAAGCACAAATTCTCAACATGAAAAATATAAGAAACTATATACTAATTGGTTGAAAAGTGAAAACATACATTAATTAAACTAAACAAAGTGTAATAATTAATGTTATTGCAAAAGTAGAAAGTGCAATTTTCTTTAACTCAGCATCAAGCTCTATATTATTTTTAAATGTCACTACTTTTTTGATGTTAAGTAACAATATCAATACAGGAAAAAGGGTAAGAAGAAGCCAATGATTTAAAGTGTGAAGATATATTATTGACAATGCTGTTATTGCTGATAAGATTAATGAGACTTGGTAATATCTCGCCCATGAAAGCCCTTTGTTTACAACAACAGTATTTTTGCCTGCTATTTTATCTGATTGATAATCACGCATATTATTCATGTTCAAAACGCTCACACTTAGGCAACCACAAAAAAATGCTCCTGCAAAAACTATAGGATTAATTTGACCGCAAAAAAGAAAATAACTGCCAATTACTCCTAAAATTCCAAAAAACACAAAAACAAAAACATCTCCAAAGCCGATGTAGCCATAAGGTGTTTTTCCCATGGTGTATTTTATAGCCCCCCATATGGAAAAAAGTCCTAATATTAAAAAAACAATAGGATAGAATAAGGTGCTTAAGTCAAATGAAAAATAGATGAGTGCAAGACCTGAAAACAATGATAAGACACTAAATAATATTACAGCAGAAAACATGCTTTTTTTAGATATTAAACCAGATGCTACCATTCTCTGCTCTCCTTTTCTATTCTTGTCAGCTCCTTTTATACCGTCTCCATAATCATTTGCAAGATTTGACAAGATTTGTAAAAAAACGGTTGTTGTAATTGTGAGAGACAATAATATATAGTCAACAGATGATTCTAAACTGGCTAGAGAAAACCCCATTAAGATACAGGAAACAGATAAAGGCAGAGTTCTTAATCTAAAGGCCTTGATCCAATGTTTAATTTTCATTGTGTGAATATATAAATTTATAAAGATAAATTGATATACTAAAAAGCACATTTTCCAATTTGGAAAAGTGCTTTTATAGAAAGGTTAGCTTAATTTTTATTATCTATTCTTTTTGCTCTTTTAGCCTCTTTTATTTTTTTGTAAGATTTGGTAGCTTCATAGTATTTAGCTACTTTTTTTATAGGTAAAATTTCTTTGAACTTCCCATGGTATTTGATTTTTATCTTCATCTGATCAAGTCCCATTTGCATTCTGGTATCCATCATTTTTTCTAGTTCTTCATCGTTGATTTCAGATTTTTCGTTAGTTCTTTTAAACAAATCCTTGTTCTTAGATCTAAGAGCTTTTAATTCTTGTTGCATCTCATTTACAACAGGCCAGAAATTCTGTGATTCCTCAACAGTTAATTTCATTTTGTTAGTGAAATAAGCAATTTTCGTAGCTTCTCTATTTTCTTTAATTTGATTTTTATTAGTTGATCCTTGAGATAAACTAATAAAAGGCATAAATGCTATTAAGATTAGGAGTGTTAGATAGTTCTTTTTTGTTAAATTTTTCATAATAGTTATTTTTTTGTTTAAAATTCAAATACTAAATAATCTGATATGTTTTCATCGATATTAAGGTATTCATTAGATTCTACATCATCAATAAATGTGTAGAAAACTTCATCATCACTAGCCAAGTAATCATCTATAGAATAGCTAAGCTTATTACAGTCCAATAAACTTGTTTCAGGTTGCTTAATGAATAACCAATACGAAACAACAATTAATGCAATTGCTGCAGCATATTTATAAAATGTATTTAATTTGATAATTGGTGTATTCTTAGATTTAATAACTTTTTCAAGAACCACTTTATTTAAATTCTCGAAATAATTATTTGGAACATCATAAGCAGAAGATGAATTTTCTTTTTTATTTTCTGAAAATATATCATTTATTTTGTTCATTGTTTTTAAGATGCTATTATTATGAAATGGTTTAATCTTCCTCAAGAAAAAGTTTTATTTTTTTTACTGCATGGTGATATGTAGCTTTTAATCCTCCAACTGATCCGCCAGTAATTTTTTGTATTTCTTTATAATTAAGATCTTCAAAATACTTAAGTTGAAAAACCATTTTTTGTTTATTAGGCAATCTAATAATTGCTTTTTCTAATAAAACGCTAATTTGTTTTGCATTCTTACTAAATATATTGGTTTGTGGCTCACAAGAAGGGTGTAAGGTTTCTACTTCAAACTCATGTTTCTTTTTATTTTTTCTAATCCACATTAATGATTCATTGTATGCAATTCTGTATATCCAACTAGAAAGCATAGCCTTGCTTTTAAATTCATGTAGATTGTTCCAAATTTTAATGAAAACTTCTTGAAGAACATCATCAGTGCTTTCATGAGAAATTAAAATTCTTCTAATTTGAAAATAGATTGTTTGTTTGTAAGTTTCAACAAGAAGATTGAATCCTTCAATTTTAGTTGATGGATTATTAAACAAGTTTAATATTTTTTCTTCTAACTTCTTATCAATCATTATTTGGCCACTTACTTTCGCTTTAAAACACGATGTGTGGCTTCAATTATATTGGATGAGTGTAAACCGTATTTTTTCATCAAATCAGCGGGTTTACCACTTTCTCCAAATTTATCATTTACAGCTACGAATTCAATTGGAGCAGGGGAGTTACTAGCAAGTAATTGGGCAATAGATTCACCCATACCTCCAGCTATTTGATGTTCTTCAGCTGTAACTACACATTTAGTTTTAGCTACTGACTTTAAGATGCTCTTTGTGTCTAAAGGTTTAATTGTATGAATATTAATAAGCTCAACTGAAACGCCACTCTCAGCTAAAACTTTAGCTGCTTCAACAGCTTCCCATACTAAATGTCCGGTTGCAAAAATACTAACATCGGTTCCTTCTTGTAAAAGTAAGGCTTTGCCAATCTCAAAAGGAGTGTTTTCAGGGATGAAAATCGGAACTTTAGGTCTCCCAAACCTCAAATATACAGGTCCATTATGATTGGCAATTGCTATTGTTGCAGCTTTTGTTTGATTATAGTCGCAAGGGTTAATAACTGTCATTCCTGGAAGCATTTTCATCATTCCAATATCTTCTAGAACTTGATGAGTTGCTCCATCTTCACCAAGAGTTAAACCAGCATGAGAAGCACAAAGTTTTACGTTTTTGTTTGAATAAGCAATGGATTGTCTTACCTGATCGTAAACTCTAGAAGTTGAAAAATTTGCAAAAGTTCCAGTAAATGGTATTTTGCCACCAATAGTAAGACCTGCAGCAATTCCTACCATATTAGCTTCAGCAATCCCTACCTGATAGAACCTTTCAGGAAATTTATTTTTAAAATCCCCCATTTTAAGAGATCCTGTTAAATCTGCACACAATGCAACAACATTTGGATTATTCTCACCTAAATAAGTTAGCCCATCTCCAAATCCTGATCTAGTGTCTTTGTTTCCTAAAATTTTTATTTCCATAATTCTAAAGTGTTATATTTTCCTGATATCCAGAAGTTATTTTAAAAGTTTTTACTATTGTATGTGCTGTACTTGTTGATCTGCCAAATCGATAAGATAGTTTGTAATTTCCAGGCAATAAATTAATTGGGTTAGTTGAAGCGCTATAGTTTAAATCGCATACCCATATGTTTTGACCTTCTTTTATTTGAAATATTGCACAAGCTCCTGCACCTTTAGAAATTGAAACAGTTCCAAATTGAGGAATTGTAATTTCTGAGGTTCTACTTTGATTAATTTTAACGTTTTCAAAATACAATCTAGGAAGTGTTAATACCTCTATATCGTAAAAGCCAACAAGATACTTTTGAGATGTATTCATATTTTGAACATTAAGAGTTTGATGGGACTCTTTTTTTCTAACAATAGAATTAATACCGGTAAATTGGCTATTTGAACCTTGAACACGCAGGTGGAGATTGCCTTGAGGACAATTTGCTTTTATAATGTTGTGTTTGGCAGGGATAAGCTTAATACTGTCTACCACTACTTCAGGTAAAGTGTGGACAACCATTTTATATGTGTAAAGAGGGTCTAATGAAAGCGTATCGGGAACACCGTTTCTATTCATTGTGTGCATGTAGTTGTAAAGAAGTTTATTGTTTTTGGTGTTATAAAAACTCATTGTAACATCAGTTTCTTTAGAAAAGCCTTTTATATTAAAAAGTTTTACTTGAGTAGTTGTGTTACTTAATGCTTGGCTAATAACAAAACTAAGAACACTTTTAAAAGAATCTTCAGTTTCTGCGCTAAGGAATTCTCCAACACAATTAAATTGATCTAAGTAAGATGTGTCGAGTCCAACTCCAATAATAAATGGTTTTAATTTGATTCCTTTTTGTCTGAGAGCTAATGCAACAGCACATGGGTCTTCGTCACAAGCTTCAATTCCATCAGTGATAAGTATAATTACATTTCTGCAATTGTCACATTCTGGAAAATCATCAGCAGCATATTCTAATGACCTTGCAATAGGAGTTGTTCCTTTTGGTTCTAGACCTCTAATTTTGGATTTGATTTTATCATAGTTTTCTTTTTCAGCTGAGAAAGGAACTTCTAGTTTTGTATCGGAACAATCTTGCTTACCAGGAGATATTCTGGTTTGATGACCATACATTCTTAAAGCAACTTCAATATTGTCTATAAATTTTAAGCTATCTAAAGTTTGAGTTAAAAGTCTTTTGGCAATTTTTATTTTACTACTTTTTTCCCATTGAGCATTCATACTGTTTGAACCATCAAATATGAACAACAGTCTAATCTTTTCAACTTGTTTATCTTGAGAAATAACAGTTCCAAAAGAAAGAAAAAATAATACTAAGAAAAAAATAATTCTATTCATCAAAGTTTTAGTAACAATAATAATTCCAAAATTGAATAATTAATAATCTCCTAAAGATTCTTCCAATTGATTAAGAGCAACCTTAAGTTGATCATCATTAGGAGCTACACCGTGCCATTTATGACTTCCCATCATATAATCAACACCAAAGCCCATTTCAGTTTCCATTATAATCATAATGGGTTTTCCTTTACCAGTTTTTGTTTTAGCAATTTCTAGAGTAGACATTAATACTTCAATATTATTTCCATTTGTTTCAAGAACATCCCAACCAAAAGCAAGCCATTTTGATTTTAAATTACCAAGTGATAGTACATCATCAACATCTCCATCTATCTGTCTGCCATTATAATCGATAGTAGATATTAAATTATCTACATTATTTGAAGCTGCATACATTGCGGCTTCCCATATTTGCCCTTCTTGTAACTCACCATCTCCATGCAGGGTGTAAACAATGCTGTTGTCGTTATTTGCTTTTTTTGAAAGTGCAGCACCTATTGCAACGCTTAAGCCTTGACCTAATGAACCACTGGCAACTCTAACACCAGGTAACCCTTCATGAGTTGTAGGGTGGCCTTGAAGTCTAGAGTCTATCATTCTAAATGTATTTAATTCTTCAATAGGGAAATAGCCAGTCCTAGCTAAAGTTGCATAAAAAACTGGGGAAATATGACCATTAGATAAGAAAAATAAATCTTCATTGTTGCCGTCCATATTAAATGGTTTTGGATGGTGTGTCATAACTTCGTTGTAAAGTGCAGTAAAATATTCTACACAGCCCAATGAACCACCTGGGTGACCAGAGTTTTGAGCATGAACCATTCTGACAATATCTCTTCTTATTTGAGAACTAAAGGCATTTAATTGATTTATTTTTTCTTTGTGCATCCTATATAATTAAATTTACGTCAAAAGTAAGTGAATACTTTTTACCAATAAATATGATTAAGTAAATTCTATTGAATAATCACTAAATGTTATCAACAATTTATGCGACAAATCTAATTTCTATTATTTGCAAGAATTAACTAAATTTAACCCCTTAATATAATTAACCATGAAAAATATTTTTATTGCATCCTTTCTAATTATTTCAACAATTTTAACAGCTCAAAGCAATTCCAACTATGATGCTAGACTTTTAGAACTTTTTAGTGCAAATGAAATTAGCGAAATAATAGAAGAAGAGCCTTATAGAATTCAGTTGATTGAATACTGCTTAGACCATGCTTTTTATTTTGTTGAAACATCAAAATCAAAAGATTTCTCTGAAAGAATTTCAGGAACTATAGAAATTGACGATGTTGAAAATTTCAATTTTTTTAAACTTGAAATTGAGCTGTTAGAAAATGATTATCAGTATTTTAAAGTTAAAGATAAGGACTTATTATTAGTTGTTAAGTCAGGTCAACATATATCAACAGAAATGAATAAATGAAAAATTTAATTTTCACACTACCATTTAGTATTTTAATATCTATTACATCATGGGCTCAGCCCGATGTAAATATTAACGATCAAGATTGGACATCTTCAACTTCTAATGGAGCATGTGGTTGTTCTACAGATTTCAATAATGGTTCAATTCAAAATTTTCATGATGCCGGTGGTTCAGGTTCACCATATTCAGCCAATGAAAATGAATCTATTACATTTTGTCCTGATGCTACAGGTTCAAAAGTAGTTGCAGTTTTTGCTACTAATGCAGGTTATTTATTTGATGTAGATGCATCAGATACAATATTCGTTTACGATGGTCCAACTAATGCCAGTCCTTTATTGGCTAAATTAAATAATGTAATTACTCCTAACGGTTTAAATGTTCCTGCTAGTTGGTCAAATACATCTGGATGTCTTACAATTGACTTCATTAGTGATGCATCTGTTGAGGGAGCTGGTTGGGATGGAAATATATCATGTTCCAATCTTCAACAACCATTTACAAATCATATGGTAGCATATACATTTGGAGAATCAAATGGTTCTGGTGATAACATTAATGATATTTTACCTTCTGACACTGGATATGTTGACGTTTGTTTAGGTGATTCAGTATTTTTTGTAGCTACACCATATTTTCCATATGAACCTGGTGGTGATAGTGCAGCTCTTAGTGGAGGAGGATACATGCAATCAACGAATCATACTACGACTTGGGAATTTAGTGATGGAACAATTGTTACTGGAGACTCAGTATTGTTTGTTCCACCAGCAAGAAATGGATATTTTGTTCAAATGAAAGTTGAAGATTCTTATGGAATTTTTAATTATTTATCTTCCAGAGTCAGAGTGTCTACAATTCCGAGTTTCGCTACTTGTATGGCCTTACAAGACACTTTGTGTTTAGGGCTTGCTACACAATTATTTGGTGGGGTAACAGTCTCAGACACAGTTGGTGTTGATCCTGTTTCTACTAACTTTCCTATAGGGGGTGTATTCGGTGCTCAAACCTATCTTCCAGATGGATCAGGTCAAAACTACACAACTGATATTCCAATTGCAGGATTTACTGCAGGTGGAACATTACAAAACCCTGGAGATATAGAAAAAATTTGTATGAAAATTGAACATTCATATTTAGGAGATTTAGAGATGATGCTAGAATGTCCATCAGGTCAAAGTGTTAATATTTTTAATAGTTATACTGGTTCTGGTTTATTTGCTGGCGGTTTTGGAGGTGGAGGTACTTATTTAGGTGGAGCTTGGGATAACAATACTGGTAACATTGGTGTTTGCGAAGAATATTGTTTTTCTATGCAAGCAGGAGCACTTCCTTCTTGGAATAACGGTTATACTACAACAGCTGCAACTGGACCGTCTACTGGAACAATGGTAACTCCAGGCACGTATCAACCAGAACAAGCATTTATTCCTGCAATGGCTGGTTGCCCAATTAATGGAACTTGGACACTAACAGTAAGAGATAATTTAGGGATTGATGACGGTTATATTTGTGAATGGGGTATTTATTTTAACGACACTCTAAATCCAAACACTGAGTTTTATACACCTTTAATTACTAATGAATTTTGGTATGCTGATCCTACTATTATAATTGATGATGACACTACTGTTGTTATTTTACCTTCTTCTACTGGAATTTCATCATATACTTTTGAAGTAGAAGATAATTTTGGTTGTAGTTATGATACAACTATAAATGTATTTGTTACACCTGGGCCGACAATGCTTGGGGATACTTCTATTTGTGACGTTGAATTACAATATGTAGGAATGACAGCTACTAGTGGTGGGGAGTGGAGCTATTCTGGAACAGGGAATTTAACATTTTCAAATCCAACAGTTTTAAATCCATTTATAGAAGTAGATTCTTATGGAACTTACGTGCTAAACTTTTTTGATAATTATTGTCAAGATACCTTGAGCCATGAATTAGTTTTTGTTGCTGATCCAAATGTTGAAACGCCTCCTTTTGACACAATATGTGTAGGTAATGATGTAACTATTGCTATAATTTCAAATACTATTGAAGATGCAACATATACTTGGTTTGATGCTAGTGGTAATTCAGTTGCTACTGGAGACACTGTAGTTCTTGTCACTAATTCATTAATAGATGGTGTTTATGATTATTCTGTTTCAGCAGAAAACTTTTGTGGAATAGCAACCGATAACCTTCAAATAGTTGCTGAATCATGCCAAATACCCAATGTTATATCCCCAAATGGAGATGGTGTTAATGACTTTTTCTACACTCAATTCGCCAATAATTACAATGATGTTAATCTTAAAGTATTTAACAGGTGGGGAAGGGTAGTATACAAAACAGAAGCATATACTAACAATTGGAATGGTGTTAATATGAATAATAAACCTCTTGCTGATGGAACATATTTTTATGTGTTAACATATAATAGTGGAACTAAAGAAGCTACAGGTACTGTTAATATTTTCAATAATAAATAATTCCAATTTTATAATAATTTTCTACTAACTCTATAGCTAACTTAATCTATAAATTTTATGGCTTTAAAATGTGGTATTGTTGGATTACCTAATGTTGGTAAATCAACTTTGTTTAATTGTCTTTCAAATGCAAAAGCTCAATCTGCAAATTTCCCTTTTTGCACAATCGAACCTAATGTTGGTACCATTACCGTTCCTGATGAAAGATTAAATAAGCTAGAAGAGCTTGTAAATCCAGAGAGAGTAATTCCAACAACAATAGAAATTGTTGATATTGCAGGCTTAGTTAAGGGAGCGCATAAGGGTGAAGGCTTAGGGAATCAATTTTTAGCTAATATTAGAGAGGTAGATGCAATTATACATGTTTTACGTTGCTTTGACGATGGTAATGTTGTACATGTTGATGGAAGTGTAGATCCTGTCAGAGATAAAGAAGTTATTGATATGGAACTTCAGCTTAAAGATTTGGAAACCGTTGAAAAGAAAATGGGCGGTGTCGAAAGAAAAGCCAAAACAGGTGATAAAGATGCTAGCAAAATTTTTTCGGTTTATGAGTTATTAAAAAACCATCTAGAAAGTGGTAATTCTGCACGGTCACTTGAATTGGAAAAAGAACAGTTAATTATTGCCAATGAACTTCAACTTTTAACTATTAAGCCTGTCTTGTATTTGTGCAATGTTGATGAAGGTTCTGTAGTTAATGGAAATAAATATGTTGATATAGTAAAGTCTGCTGTTTCAAAAGAATCTGCACAGGTTTTAATTTTAGGAGCTGGAATTGAAGCTGATATTTCTGAGTTAGATACTTTTGAAGAAAGAAAAGAATTTTTGAATGATATTGGTTTAGATGAGCCTGGTGTTAGTAAATTAATTAGATATGCCTACAGCCTTCTAAATTTGCAAACATATTTTACTGCAGGGGTAAAAGAAGTTAGAGCATGGACCATAAATAAAGGAATGACTGCTCCACAAGCAGCTGGTGTTATTCATACTGATTTTGAAAAAGGTTTCATAAGAGCTGAAGTTATAGGATATAAAGACTATGTTAAATATGGCTCAGAAAACGCTGTTAAAGAAGCAGGAAAATTACAAGTTCAAGGTAAAGAATATTTACCTGCTGATGGAGATGTAATGCATTTCAGATTTAATGTATAATTTTATCGTAAATCATTCGTTATAGACTTGATGAATCTAATAAGATTTATACTGCCTTTTTTCCTATTTGTAAATGTTGTTGCTCAAAATGGTGGACTTTACACTTTTGATTTCATGCGTTTTAGCAATTCTGCTAGATTGGAAGCATTAGGTGGGTATGCAATTTCGTTATATGATAATGATGCAACATTAGGAGTGAATAATCCTTCTGTTTTAAATGTTAATCATCACGGTCAATTCAATTTAAACTATGTCAATTATTTTGCAGATAGTGATTATGGTTATTCATCATACGCTCATTATTTGAAAAATATTGGAACACTAAGCACTTCTGTAATGTATGCTAATTATGGGAAATTTGAATATGCTGATGCTTCAGGCCAAAGAAACGGAAGTCAATTTAGTGCAAATGAAATCTTATTACAAGCAGGACTAGGAAGACCTTTAGATAGTAATTTTTCTATTGGAACAAATTTGAAATTTGGAGGAAGCTTTTTAGAATCCTATTCCGCATATGCGATTGCAATGGATTTTGCTATAAATTATCAAAATAGAGCAAAAGAATTCGGTGCTGGTTTAATTTTTCAAAATTTAGGATTGCAATTGAAATCTTACCAAAAGAACAATAGAGAGCCGTTGCCTTTTGCTATAAATTTAGGTGTAAGTAAAAAACTGGGGCATGCACCTTTTAGATTTACTTTTACATATCATGATTTACAAAGATGGAATTTAACATATTTTGACCCTTTAACTCAACAATCAATTGATCCGCTTACTGGTTCACCTATTGCAATTGATTATCCTAGTTTTCTGAATCAATTTTTTAATCATATTGTAATCGGAACAGAATTTTTACTTTCTAAAAACTTTCATTTAAGGTTTGGTTATGATTTTAAACGAAGGTTTGAAATGACACCGATTTCAAGACCTGGAACAACTGGTATTTCTTGGGGAATTGGGTTTAAAGTAAAAAAAATAAAAATTAGCTATTCAAATGCTAAATATCATTTTGCTGGCACTTCTAATCACATTACAATAGCTACTAAGTTTGGTAGTTCTCCTAAGCTAGATGGCTTCTATAAACAAGATTAGATAACAAGATGGCTGTCATCTTTAACTGATTGATCTAAATCCAAAAAATCAAATAGATCTGTATCCAATAAGTGTGATGGAGAAACATTTCTTAATGCATTTAACATAATTGCTTTTCTATTAGGAAATTTATCCTCCCATTTAATTAATAATTCTTTAATAGCTTGACGTTGAAGTTGAGGCTGAGAACCACATAAATTACAAGGTATAATGGGGTAATTCTTGAAAATTGAATAGTTAGAAATGGTTTCTTCTTTACAAAAAGCTAAAGGTCTAATAACATCAAGATCACCGTTATCAATTCTATATTTTGGAGGCATTGTTTCTAGTTTTCCACTAAAAAACAAATTCAAAAAGAATGTCTCAAGAATATCTTCACGATGATGACCTAATGCTAAAACATTACATTTTAATCTTCTAGCTGTATCGTAAAGAATTCCACGTCTTAATCTAGAGCATAAACTACAAGTAGTTTTACCCTCAGGAACCTTTTCTTTTACAACACTATAAGTATCTCTTTCAACTATTTCAAACGGAATACTTTTTTCTGTCAAATAGTTTGGGAGTACTTCCTCAGGAAACCCTGGCTGCTTTTGGTCTAAATTTACAGCTATCAACTCAAAATTAATGTCAGAATGTTTTTGAAAGTGAACAAGAATATCAAGCATTGTATAGCTATCTTTTCCACCAGAAATACAAACCATAATTCTGTCTCCGTTTGCAATCATTTTAAACTCTTGCATCGCATTCCAAACGGAAGTTCTAAGCTGCTTTTGAATTTTTATAAAATCAGAATCTGTTTTCAAACCTGTAATTTCTGCAAATATGATAATTAATAAAACCTATTCAAAATTCAAATCAATAATAGATAATAGTAGATTTAAAATTATTAAATTCGTAATCGAAAATTATTATTTACAAGACCATGAATTCAAATTTAAACAAAACCATTTCATCAGAAGAAGCAATACAATTAGAAGACAAATACGGAGCTCACAACTATCATCCCCTTCCAGTTGTGCTTTCTAAAGGAGAAGGTATATATTTATGGGATTGTGAAGGTAAAAGATATTTTGATTTTTTATCTGCTTATTCAGCAGTTAATCAAGGTCATTGTCACCCTAAAATAATCAAAGCTCTTAATGATCAAGCTTCTGTTTTGACGCTAACCTCAAGAGCTTTTCATAATAATATCCTAGGAGAATATGAGAAATTTATAACAGATTTATTTGGTTACGAAAAAGTCTTGCCAATGAATACTGGTGTTGAGGGTGGTGAAACTGCAAATAAATTAGCTAGAAAATGGGGGTATTTAAAAAAAGGAATACCCGAAAATCAAGCAAAAATTATTTTTGCAAAAGGAAACTTTTGGGGTAGAACATTAGCTGCTATTTCAAGTTCTGATGATCCAGTTTCATTTAAAGGATTTGGACCATATATGCCTGGTTATGAATTAATTCCTTACAATGATTTAGAAACATTAGAAACTACTTTGAAAGATCCTAATGTTGCAGCATTTATGGTAGAACCTATTCAAGGTGAAGCTGGGGTAGTTGTGCCAGATGAAGGTTATTTAAAAGGTGTTAGAGATTTATGTACAAAATATAACGTGCTTTTCATTGCTGATGAAGTTCAAACTGGAATAGCAAGAACAGGTAAAATGTTAGCTACAGATTACGAAGATGCAAGACCGGATATTCTTATACTTGGTAAAGCAATTTCTGGCGGGGTTTTTCCTGTTTCTGCAGTATTAGCAGATGATGATGTTATGTTATGTATTCAGCCTGGTGAGCACGGTTCTACTTTTGGTGGTAATCCTTTAGCCTGTGTTGTTGCTAAAAAAGCTCTTGAGGTTGTTATCGAAGAAGATTTGGCAAATAACGCAAATGTATTAGGGGAAAGATTTAGGAATGGAATGAATTCATTAATTTCTAAAACTGATTTAGTTGAGAAAGTAAGAGGTAAAGGGTTGTTAAATGCTATCATTATTAATGACTCACCTGAAAGCACAACAGCTTATGATATTTGCTTAGCATTAAGAGATAATGGACTATTAGCCAAACCAACTCATGGGAATATTATAAGATTTGCTCCCCCATTAGTTATCAACGAAGACCAGATGGACGAGTGTATTTCTATAATTGAGAGTACAATCTTAAATTTTAAGAAATAGAAGCTTAATTATTAAGCATTACTGGCATTACTAGCATTAGTAAATCTTCACCCTCTTCATTATTATCTGGCAATAAAATACCGGCTCTGTTAGGGGCACTTAATTCAAGGTTTACGTTTTCAGTGTCAATGTTATTTAACATTTCAAGAAGAAACCTAGAGTTAAAACCTATCTCCATATCATTACCTACGTATGAGCAAGTTAACCTTTCATTAGCTTCATTTGAGAAATCAATATCTTCTGCGAAAATAGCAAGTTCACTTCCAGATATTCTCAACTTAACTTGATGGGTTGTTTTATTTGCAAATATGGAAACTCTCTTTATAGATTGAGCAAAAGATGCTCTGTCAATAGTTAAAGTGTTCGGATTCTCACTAGGGATAACAGCTTCGTAATTCGGATATTTACCATCAATAAGTCTACATATTAATGTGTAATTTTGAAACTCAAACTTAGCGTTTGATTCATTGTATTCAATTTTTATTTTCCCAGTAGCCGAGCCAAGTAAACTTTTCAAAAGGTTCATTGGTTTTTTAGGCATTATAAAAGAAGCAGAATCGGCAACTTTAACATCAATTCTTTTATAGCAAACTAATTTATGAGCATCGGTAGCAACAAAAGTGATCCCATCAGAGCTTAATTGAGTGAAAATACCACTCATAACAGGTCTTAAATCATCATTTCCAGATGCAAAAATAGTTTTATCAATAGCTCTTTGAACCACACTACACTCTAATTCAACATTAGAAGGGTTTTCAATTACAGGAATTTTAGGAAATTCCTCTCCATTATAACCACTAAGTTTATATTTACCTGAATCTGCAGAAATTTCAATTCCCATTGTCTTTTCGTCAACACTAAAAGTTAAGGGTTGTTCAGGAAATGTTTTTAAAATATCTAAAACTAGTTTAGCTGGGACAGCAATATTGCCATCTTTCTTTGCTTCAACATCAATTGTTGTAGTCATTGTTGATTCTAAATCAGATGCAAATACAGTAAGAGTTTTACCATTAATTTCGAAAAGGAAATTGTCTAAAATTGGCAATGTATTACTGCTATTAAGTACTCCACCAACAGCTTGTAATTGTTTAAGTAGAGAAGTGCTTGAAACTATAAAATTCATGTAATAAGTATTTAATACAAATATAATTGAAATCAGAAAAGAAGGAGTTCAATTTTATAAGCTAATTAATTATTTTATTAACAATAATGGAAATTAATTTGTTGTGAAGTATGAAAGCGGTTTAAAGAGTATATCCCAAGAGAAATATTGTATCCGAAACAACTCATTCTCATTGTCAACTCTTATGTAGCCATACTCAGCATCCCAGTTGTCAGAGTTAGGTTTTTTAATTTTCCAAACATCAACGTAAGTGAAAATACCTGCTTT
The DNA here is from genome assembly GCA_943788115.1 of uncultured Flavobacteriales bacterium. Classification (GTDB taxonomy): domain Bacteria; phylum Bacteroidota; class Bacteroidia; order Flavobacteriales_D; family Parvicellaceae. Next base: position 9,050 of record CALSPA010000002.1, on the reverse strand, counting down.
ATCTTTTAGTGTAATCTTATAAAATGGTTTAGATTTAAAAACAGAATCTATGTATTGCTGAGATTCAATTACTTTTTTGTTAAAATGAATTTTTTTAAAGTGAGTGAAGTAATGTTTAACTTGAGATGAATCAAATTTTGAAATAGAATTGTTGCTGCCATCAAATAACGCAACTTTATTTCCATCTCCTCTTACTGCTTTATATGAGTTTATAGAATCTTGAATGAAATCTAATGATATATATTCAATATCTCTTGTGTCTGGATATCTAAAAACATATGATGCCCTCCAGTCAATCCAGCTTGTGAAAAAACGAACATCCATTGAAGCATGAATTCCCGGTTTGTACATTACAAAAGGAACAGCGCTTTTATCTTCACCAGATTGTAATAACATAAATGTACCTTCATGGTCCATTGTAGCTCCTCCAACAAACCAAGTTTTAAATGGTTTGGATTCATTATTTTTGAATATTTCAACCTTTTTACTTCTTGAAGAAAGTGAAGTAATTACCTGACCAACATTTCTAGTTGGAACATCTCTTTTTACTTTTATTCTATAAAAAGTTTCTAAGATTAATTTAACATTATTTGTTTGAGCATCATATTTAGTCCCCTCAATTTTCCAAGTTTTACCATCCTCTTTTCTTGAAATAGTAATTGAATTGTTTTCAGTGTCAGAAATAGAAAACTTATCTATTGAGGCAGTATCTTTTATAGCAAAATCTGATTGCTCTTTCCACTCAGTAAGCGCATCACTTGTAGAATTACAACTTGTTAAAAATAATAATCCAAGCGTGAAAGAAGTAAAAAGTAGTTTCTTCATTAAAATCATTTTTAGTTAATTGTACTTTCTTCTTTTAAAGAATAATATTAATAACCCCATTAATATTATTAAAAATGAAGGCGTGAAAAGATTGATAAATTGCCAATATTTTCTATTTATTTTAATTTCCTCAATTGATAAAAGTCTTGGGATTTTCATTCTAGATCTTAATGGTATTAATATATCGTTTCCTAATAATTTATCTACCAAGTTCAAAAAGAAAACACTATTTCCATAGATAGGAGCGAAATTTGGAGTACCTAAATCTGCTGCTTCAAAATCTAAGTAAAGTGGTTGGTATTTTGCTGTTTCTTTGTTTAGAATTAAATCATTCCTAATAAAATCGCCATCACCAAATACAACCATGCTATTAATGGTGTCAGAAATTTCTTTAAAATTTGACAACTTTAAAAACTTTTTAAAATCATCACTAACACCACGATTTTTATAATTTGAGGTGAATTTTCCAGTTAAAAGTAATCCCATTGTCTGATTAAGATTCCCCTCTGGTGAATCAAACATTTCGGGATTAGATGCTGTTAAATCTTTATAGGTTACTCTAAATTGTCTTCTCTTTAAATAATTTGAACTTGTTTGTAACAAAGGAGCTTTAATGATTTCTGGATGTCCAAATGTATCTACACTACTAGCATATTTTAGTCTAACAGGGCCCACATTTAAATTGAATTCATTAGGGTTAACAGTACTTAAAATGGGGTAGAAGTACCACTTTATTAAATTACCCATTCCATCAATTCTTTTTACAGGAGCACATTGAAGATCAGTTATTAAATCAGAATTAATTCTAGCTCCATAGGTTGTAATAAAATCTTCTAATTTAGTTTCAATTGTTTCAGACATAACAAATGAGGAATCTTTTAGTAGATATTCTTTAACATCCATTCTGTCGACTAACCAAAATACTTTCCCACCTTTCATTATAAATTGGTCAATCACAAATTTTTCTTTTTCGGAAAAACTCGATTTAGGCTTAGCAACAATTAGTCCATCTGAATTGTCTAAAGCACCTAAATCTTCACTAAAATTATTTGAATTTTGTTTAAATAAAGAAAGCTGTTTTGTTTGAAAATATCTTTTTAAATTATTATCAATATTGTCAATTAAAACACCAGTTGAATCGTATAAGTCAATGGTGTCATTTTCAATGATAACAATAGGTTTATTGGACCTAATTATTGCTGCCCATTTTTTATTGGCAGAATCAAAAGATTGATTGAAAAATTCTGTTTTAAGTTGACTTATCCGAATAGTGTCTACAGAATAAAATTCCATTAATTTATGTCTAATATCATAAATTTCTGCATTATTTAATTCATTATGACCTCTTAAAAATGATATGTTTTTAACCTTATTAGTTGTTAATTTCAATAACCCTTGAATAAATTTAAATTCTAATTGATCAGAAAATCGATTGATAATTTGCTGATTAATTGGAATGTTTCCTCCCTGCAACAATTGAACTGCAACAGTTTTATCTCCTTGTTTAAGTAAAACACCTGGCCATATTTCAATACTGTTTTGCTCAGTTGCATCCTTATTTATAAATATATATGAAGGGTCTATACCCTCAGAATAAATTTCTTTTTTAAAATCTTCTTTTAATTCTTCATCTTCATTCAAATCATGAAAACGTATTTTTAATTTAGTTCCAGCGTAGGCTTTAAATTCATTTAATTTTTCTGTAAGACTATTTTTAAGTTTCTGAATTTCAGCAGGGAAGTCACCGTCTAAATAAACATCTACAGTTACCTCGTCCTTAATTTCATTTTCTAAAAAGTCTATAGTTTTAGTTGATAATGAATGTAGTTGATCATTTGTTAAATCTTTTCTAAAAAATCTAAATGAACATAGGTAGTTAATAATAACAATTACTAATACAGTAAGAATGAAATAAAATATGTCTTTTAATTTAGAATTCATTACTTACCATTTTCTAGATTGAAGAACCAATTTTGTTAACATTAAGAAGAATGAAATAACACTCAGATAATAAATAACATCTCTACTGTCAATCACTCCTCTTTGAATACTTGAATAGTGCTCAGCAATTCCAACTTTAAGAAAAATCAAATCATATGGAGCTTCAAAAAATGAAGCTATAAAACCAAAGCCCAAATAGAAAGAAAAACATAATGCTACAGAAAGCATAAAAGCAACAACTTGGTTGTTTGAGATAGAAGAAGTAAATAATCCTATGGATACAAAAACACCTCCAAGTAGCAACAAGCCAATATATCCACCCCATGTTGCTGCTGAGTCAATATTCCAGCTAGACATTCCCATTTCACCAACAGAAATATAATAGACTAAAGTGGGTAATATTGATACAATAACTAAAATTAATCCGGCAATAAATTTGGAGAAAACAAGCTTAAATTCTGTAATTGGCTTTGTAAGTAATAGCTCTAAAGTTCCTGTTCTATTTTCTTCAGAAAATAGACGCATTGTAATAGCCGGAATAAGAAAAAGGAATATGTCAGGTGCAAGAATGAAAAAGTTTGTTAAACTTGATTCACCCATTTCTAAAAGGTTGTAGTTACCTGGGGAGATCCAAAGAAAAAAAACCAGTTGCTATAAGAAAAAACACAATAGCAATATACCCTGTTAGAGAGTTTAAGAAAGCATTTAATTCTTTTTTTACTAAATAATACATTGCAGATTAATAATGGTGCTAAATTAATAACTCATTTAATATAAAAAGGGTACAATTAATAATCTATTAAAAATTAATTGTTAATGAATTAAATAAATTAAGTGTGAAAAAATATTATTGACGGTTTTTAGACGTGTCAAAAGCTTCCATTAGACCGAACATTGCCAGGGTTAGTAGGAAATAATTTACAGGTGTAATTAATTTAAACCCTGATGTATAATCATAATTCCCTGAAGATATAATCCAAGATTCTATAAAGAAGTCTATAAAAGCTACCAATAGAGCTACAAAAATTAACAACACTTTATTTTTGTCGTTTTTAAAAGTATAAAACCCCCAAACTCCAATAGGTAGTGTAAATACAATTAAAGAATCATCTAAATCAAAAATCATATTTGATAGAATATAAATTGTAAAACCAATAGCGGAAATAAAAAGAAAAATAAAATTAACGTTTAGCTTCCAATTAACATCTTTAAACTTTGAATGAAGAAACTTACCTATTACAGCAGAAGTAAAGAAAATAGCTGGTAACTCAATAGGTATTAAATCAAAAATAAAATAGAAAGATTCATTGTAGGTCCAAAATAGATTGTAAGTACCTGCAAATTCAACTATAAGGTCTAAAATAGCTGCTAATGAGCCAAAAATTAAATAATTATATATTCTTTGATAGTTCTTATTTACAAGATCAATTATAAATAATATTAAATTTATAACAAGACCAACTATAAATAAATTAAAAAGTTCATTCATAACTTAAGTACCAATTAGTGTAATATGAAAATATATGTTAAAATATGAATTATCAATTAGATAATCTCAATATATTTGTTTTGTATGACTAATCTAGATTTATCTGTTGTAATTCCTCTTTTTAATGAGCAGGAATCTTTATCTGAATTATCTCAATGGATAATTAAGGTTTGTGAAGAAAACAACATTTCATTTGAAATCTATTTTATTGATGATGGAAGTACTGACGATTCTTGGAATTCAATTGAATCACTGGCTAAAAATGATTCTCGAATAAAAGGCATTTCTTTTAGAAGAAATTACGGTAAATCAGCTGCTCTTAATACTGGATTCAGTAAGTCAAAAGGAGCTGTTGTTATTACAATGGATGCTGATTTACAGGATAATCCAAATGAAATTCCAGAGTTAATGCAAATGATTACAAATGATGGTTATGATATTGTTTCTGGATGGAAAAGAGAAAGAAGAGATCCTATTTCTAAAACAGTTCCAACTAAAATATATAACGGAGTAACCCGTTTAGTTTCAGGAATCAAGCTTCACGACATGAATTGTGGATTAAAAGCTTATAAATTAGAAGTTGTAAAGAACATTGAAGTTTATGGAGAAATGCACCGATATATTCCAATAATTGCACATTGGTCTGGATTTAAGAAAATAGGAGAGAAAGTTGTTGTGCACAGAGAGCGAAAATATGGAAAAACCAAATTTGGTCTTGAACGATTTGTTTTTGGATTTTTAGATTTATTCAGCATCACCTTTATGGGTAAATTTGGAAAGCGACCTATGCATTTATTTGGTTCTTTAGGAACGCTACTATTTATAATTGCATTTTTATTTTTAACATGGGTTGGTATAGATAAACTATTTTTCCATAAAGGAGCAAAGCTAATTGCAGATAGAACAGAATTTTTTATTGCTATTGTGGCAATGATTCTTGGTGTTCAAATGTTTTTAGCTGGTTTTATTGGTGAAATGATTGCTAGAAGTTCTCCTAAAAGTAATTTTTATCATATAAAAGCATCAACATCAAATTAGATGTCTAAACTAATAATAGTTGGCCCTGCATCTCCTTTAAGAGGGGGGATTGCCGATTTTAATGAGGCGTTAGCAAAAGAAACAATTAAAAGCGGCTCTCAGGTAGAATTAATCTCTTTTTCACTCCAATATCCGAGCTTTTTATTTCCCGGTAAAAGTCAATATAAAACCAACATATCTGAAAATAATGAGCTCAAAATAAGTTCAATTATTAATTCTATTAATCCTTTTTCATGGATCAAGACCGCTAATTACATTATAGCTCAGCAACCATCTGCTGTGATCTTTAGATTTTGGATTCCATTTATGGGAATGTCATTAGGGTTTATTGCTAGGAGAATCAAAAAAAAAGGGATTCCTGTTTATGCCATTACTGACAATGTTATTCCTCATGAAAAAAGAATAGGAGATCATTTGCTTACAAATTACTTTATAAAATCATGTGATGGTTTTATTACCATGAGTAAAGCAGTATATGAAGACATTTCTTTATTTAATCCTCAAGCAAAAAAAGTCTGTTTATTTCATCCTGTTTATAATGTATTTGGAGATAAATCATCAAAATCTACTAGCTTAAAGGCTTTAGACTTGCCAAATGGCAACTACCTTCTTTTCTTCGGTTTAATTAGAGAATATAAGGGTTTAGAGTTAGCCATTGAAGCGATGCAAGATTCTAAAATTAAAGCACTTGGAATTAAGTTAATTGTAGCTGGAGAATTCTATGCAGATAAAGAAAAATACACCGGGCTTATAAATAAGTTAAAGCTTGATAACATCATCATTCACGATGAGTTTATTCCTTCAGATAAAGTGAAATATTATTTTGGAATAGCAGATGCTGTTGTTCAACCCTATATATCTGCTACTCAAAGTGGAATAACCCAAGTTGCTTATCATTTTGAAACTCCCATGATCGTAACAAATGTTGGTGGCTTGCCAGAAATTGTGCAAGACGGTAAGCAGGGGTATGTTTCGTGATGTAAATGAAAAATCTGTCTTAAATGCTATTTTACAATTGTATAATAGTGAGGGTAATATTCAATCTCTTTCAAAAGGTGTAGCCAAAAGAAAAGTAGAATTTAGCTGGGAAAGCTTTGTAAAAGAGCTATTGAGCTTTATGCAGATTTAGCTATATTTAGCTCATGCAAAAATTATCATCTTTTTTCATATTAATTTTTATTGGGTTGAATTCTATTGCTCAAACAAATCTTGATTCTTTATGGAATGTTTTGGAAAAGTGATGTTAATAAAATTGATAGATATAATTCCCTTTTTCAAATTGCTTTAAGTTATCAATTTAAAAGCCCTGATACATGCTACAAATACGCCATGCAGCTAAAAGATTTCTCTGAATCATTTAATGATAAATCTTACAAGAGAAAAGCTATTGATCTATTAGCTGTATCATCCGGTTTTCAAAGTAAATATCAAGAGTCTATTGATTATAGTTTAGAAAGTATTGAAATTTCTAAAAAAATTAATGATTTATCTGCCGTAGCTCATTCCTTTAAAAGAATAGGAGTATGCTATCAAAACATTTCTGATTTCGAAAATGCAAAAATTAGTTATGAAATTGCAATCAAGTACTCAATTGAATTAGATGATAAACTTTTAAAAGCGGATCTTCTACACAATATGGGTTGGTTGGCCAATGAATTAGGTGACAATAAAACGGCAATTGATAATTACTTAAAATCTTTAGAGATTACAAAAGATATTCAAAATGTGGAAGGTCAAGAAGCATATACCTTTAACAATATAGGACAGGTTTATCATGAAATGGGCCTTTTCGATAAATCTTTAGAGTTTTTAAACAAAAGTTATAAGATTAGTAATGATTTAGAGATGTCTAATCTAAAAACGCTTAACATGTATAATTTTGGTAGGTTATATTCAGAAAAAGGGGATTATGAACTTTCACTTCAATATCATGATAGGGGTTTAAAAATTTCAATAAAAAATTCTGACAGGCATGGTGAAATACTTTCCCTACAAGGTATAGGTCATATATATTTAGATCTAGGAATTTTAGATTCCTCATTTCATTACTATCAAAAAGCTTTAGAAATTTCTTATCAAATCGATGATAAAAAATTAATTTCTAGCTCACTCAATTTTATTGGTCGTTATTTTTACAACAGAGGAAACTTTGATCGATCTCTTGAATTCCATAGACAATCTCTAGAAATTGAAAATGATTTAACGCATAAAATAGGAATAGGTTACTCACTTAATTTTATTGGAGAATGTTATCATAAAATGAAACTATACAATTTTGCTAATGAATCTTACACTAAATCTTTAAAAATAAGAGAAGAAATTGGTAATGTAAAAGGAGTGGCCGAATGTTACAACAATCTTGGTAGTTTATATTTTGCTCAAAATGATAATTTGACAGCTTTGGATTATCATCACAAATCTTTAAAGATCAAAAAGGAAATTGGTTTTATTAAAGGAGAGGCAATATCACTCTATCATCTTGGTGATATATACCTTTCATTAGAAGATTATCATAAGGCATTAAATTATTATAATTCTTCTACTGAAAAATTGAAATTTATCAATAGTCAAAAAAGAATAGGAGTTGTGTTATGTAAGCTCGGAAATTGCTTGTACAAGATGGAGAAATACCAAAAAGCGATTCAAATGTACAAGGAGTCTGAGAAAATACTTGATAGACTTGGTTATCTAAATGAACTTTTAAAACCAATTGAAGGTCTATATTTATTGTATAAAAACATCGAGACTTTCCCAAAAGCATTAGAATACCACGAGAAATTCATTTCAATTAAAGATAGTTTAGATAAGATTGATGGAATTGAAAAAGAAAAACAACGATTAATTCATGAAAAATATTTGTTAAAAATTCAATCAGACAGTATTGTTAATGCAGATAATATTAAAATTCAACATGAAAAAGTTGCTGTCAAAAATGCAGAAAATGATAAGCTTCATCAACAAAAATTCTTTCTCTTTGGGGTGTTAAGTATCAGTTTTGTTTTTGGTGCTTTTCTTTTTAATAGATTTAGGGTTACCAATAGACAAAAAAAGTTAATTGAAAAACAACATTTTCAGTTAGAAGAAAATCATTCAAAATTAGAGGAAGTACATAACGATATAACAGATAGCATTGTTTATGCAAAAAGAATACAAGATGCAACCTTTACATCAATCTCTTACATATATGAAATCCTTCCTCAAAGCTTTATTTATTATAACCCCAAAGATGTTGTTAGTGGTGACTATTATTGGGCTCATAAAGATGATGAGTATGTTTTTTTTACTGTAGCCGATTGTACAGGTCATGGAGTTCCAGGAGCCTTTATGAGCATGTTAGGCAATTCATTTTTAAATGAAATGATTATTGAAAATAAAATCAAAGATACCAACCTAATAATGGATGGTGTTAGCAACAAGGTAAAGCTAGCATTAGATCAAAAGGGAAGAAAAGGAGAATCCAGAGATGGGATGGACATGGTGTTATGTAGGTTGAATAAGAAAACCAATGAATTAATGTATACGGGTGCTAAAAATTCATTGCTATTAATTAGAGATGGAGAGGTTATAGAATTTAAGGGAGATAAAAGGCCTGTAGGTTATTACTTAGGACAAAACATATTGTTTACAGCAGGTATGCTTACATTACAACAGAACGATACGCTGTATTTATTTTCAGACGGATATTCCGATCAGTTTGGTGGAGATAAAAACAAAAAATATAAAGTAGCCAACTTTAAACGCTTTTTACTTTCTATAC
>CALSPA010000001.1 GCA_943788115.1 uncultured Flavobacteriales bacterium | reverse complement strand
GATGAACATGAGCATGAAGATGAGCATGAACATGAACAGCGATGATAGAGAAATAACTGCTATGCTAATAAAATTCAAAAGCCCAATGAATATTATTCAATTTCCAAGACAAATAAATGAAAATACTAATCTTCAAGCGGCTGTTCCGTCTTATGAAATATCAAGATTATTTAAACTTTTCGGATTTGGAATTGAAACTTTAAGCTATTTAGCATATTTAATTATTATAGTATCTGGATTCAGTTTATTTATAAATTTATTTAATTCAATGCGTGAAAGAAAATATGAAATGGCACTAATCAGAACATTAGGAGCATCAAGACTTCAATTATCAACAATGATAATTTTTGAAAGCTTAGTTCTTACAATTTCAGGATTTGTATTAGGATTATTATTTAGCAGATTTGGTGTGATGTTTGTATCTTCACTTATGGAAGAAAGTTTAAATTACAACTTAAATTCATTTAAAATTTTAAATGATGAATTTTGGCTTTTAGGATTATCCATTTTAATTGGAATAGTGTCCTCACTAATTCCAGCAATTCAAGTTTATAAAATGAACATTTCAAAAATATTAGCAGATGCGTAAACTAACCTTCATAATTGTTTTTTTTATTTCAAGTAGTTTGTTTTCTCAAGTAGAAATAGACTGGCTTAAACTAAGAGATGTTTATTATAAATCTGAATATGCTGAAGATTTGTATGGATATGTACAAATACCTTATTATGGTGAAGCAGTTGAACCTTTAGATAATAAAGAAGTTACCATAACTGGCTACATGCTTACTCTATCACCTGATGAAGGGGTGTTTGTTCTTTCTGAAAACCCATATGCAGATTGTTTTTTCTGTGGTTTTGGGGGTCCTGAATCTGCAATAGAATTAAGATTAAAGCCCGGTTATGATGATTTTTTAATGGATGAACTTGTTGTTGTTACTGGAATACTCAGATTAAAAAGAGATGATGTTAGTAGTGGTGTCTACATTATGGACAACGCTACAGCTATCAAAAAAGAAGATTAACTATTAGTTTAATTACTAAAACAACACATAATGAAAAAATATTTTTTAACATTAATAGTGTTTCTTACATTGAACTTTGGAGGTTTAGTTATTGGTCAAGTTTGGACAGGAAATGGTGTAACATCAGAATGGTATACAACATTAAATCAAGCACCATGGACTCCTCCAGGCTTTATATTTGGACTTGCTTGGACAACTATTGCAATCACTTTCTCTTTATTAATGACTTCTTCGTATTTAAAAAATAGTACTAAATCTTTGAAACTATTTATACCTGCTCTAATATTAAATATTTTATGGAACCCTATATTCTTTGGTTTAAAATGGGTTTGGACAGGTCTGTTTGTTTTAATATTATTATCATACTTTATTTACTCTTTAATAGATTTAAATCGTAAAATGCATGGTTGGAAATATGCATGGCTAGGACTACCCTACTTCATTTGGCTGATGATTGCTGCATCACTTGACATGTATATTTCAATAATGAATTAAAAGAAGAAGATATGCATATGGTTAAATAATATTTTTTAAGGCAATTCTGGCAACAAATGAAAATCCAGTAACATATAGATAATTTTCTTCTGAATCAAATGCACAATTAGTTAACATATCTTTAAATTTAATATTAGCTAATAATTCACCATCTGGAGATAAGACTAATATTCCATTTGGTCCAGTTGTAAAAATATTTCCTGAAGAGTGTATCTTCAATCCGTCAAAATTTCCAGGAAATTCTTTAGCTAATTCTGTTCCATCAAAAAACAAATCTGATTTGTTTTCATTTTCTAAATCAATTTTTAAGATAATTGGAGCTTCAGCTGTATTTGAACTATTAACATACAAATATCTTTCATCATTTGATAGTGCTAACCCGTTTGGCAAATCAAGTTCATTTGAAACTAATTCTATCCCATATTCTGTACTAAATTTATAAACACCACTAAAATCTAACTCTTTAACAGATTCATCAAATGACCAATCACTTAAATTCATAAAGCCATATGTTGGGTCTGTGAAAAAGATATCCCCATTACTTGATACTACTACATCATTTGGACTATTAAATCTATTACCCTGATAATTATCTACAATGGTTGTGAAATTTGGGTTAGTAGTTTGGGTATTTTCTATTTTTGATAGCCTTCTATCTCCGTGTTGAGCAATTATTAAATTTCCATCATTATCAAAAGTCAATCCGTTTGCACCTGAAAGACCTATATTTGGAATTACAGGAGCATAATTAGTAAAGCCTGAAGGAGATATGTAAACATCAAATCCTTCTTGCTCATTCCATTTATAAATTTGATTTTTTGGAACTTGTGTAAAAAGCAAGGAAGATGAATTTTCATCCCACAAAGGTCCCTCAGCAACAGTCAAAGAATCAACTATGTATTGAATTTCAGCTTCTTTATCTATAATGTTTAAAATAGAATCGTCATAAACGACTATGGAATCATTGTTTTTAACGGTATTTGAACAGGATAGAATGTTGAAAATAATAATAGTAAATAATAAGTTTTTCATTTTGTATAATTTTAGTTTACCTAAATATAACAATTGCTGAATTAAAAGAATAAGAAATACGCTATGGTTCAATGATTACAATTTATTCTTCTAGAATCAGTAATATTAAAAATTTTCCAACCCGATTTCTTTTTTAATAAGTGAATTGAATTTACTCCACAATGACTAAGTTTATCATCCATCCAAAATTCATAATCAACCCAAACATTTGCAAGTGGACCATCAATTTTAATTTTAAAAGATAAAAGTTTTTCTTTCCAAACAGGACTGTCAGGTCTTGAAACAATAGCAGACACAAAATTATCTCCATTTATATTTCTTAATACTCCGTCATCTCCTTTAAATGAAGTAGAATTTAAATCAAATTTACTATCAATAACAGAAGCTATTAGTAATGAATCTTTATTATGAAACCCCTCAAAAAAAGTTTTAACAACAGTTTTTAATTTTTCTTTTTCATCATCCTGCCCAAAAGAAACAAGTGGAATAAACAGTAATAGTAGAAGTAGTTTTTTCATTAAATAGAGTTTGTAATTATATTTTGAACAATTTCATTTTCAATTTCCGAAAGATTTGCTTTATCAAGTTTAAGTTTTTCTAAATTTTTATTAGCTTTTTTTGAAGAACCCTTAAGCTTAAGATTATATATTATATTAAGTTGATTAATTGTGTTTTTTTCTTTTTTTAAAGCTTTTTTGAAGTGCTTAGAACTAAGTTTTAATAGTGTGGTGTATGATTTTTTTCTGTCAGATAAAAAGAGGTTTCTATATGCATTACCATATTCACTTTCATTATTTGACAAATAAACTTCTTTTAAATCAAACTGATTAATATATTGTAATTCACCTAAGTGTTGATTTTTTGAACGAAATCCTGATTTATCAATTAAAACATCTTTTTGATTGTTTGCTACCTCAACAATTACTCTTGGTATACTAGTTATACCATATTTTCTAGCCAATGAAGTATTCTTGTCAATATCAACCTCAATAAAAACATAGTTTTTTAATAATTTAAACTCCTCACTGTTCCATAGTTGCTTGTCCATAGTTTTGCAAGGACCACACCAATCAGCAACAAAATCAATAATTACTGCTTTATTTTCTAGTTCAGCATAATTCATCCAAGATTCAAATTCTTGAATATTGTTTGCGGAAAACTTACTAAACTGTGAAAAAGAAACAATTGGAATAAATATTACTAATAGAACTAGTTTTTTCACAATTTAAATATAAGAATTGCTGAACAAAAGAACAAGATATGCCTATGGTTTAGGATTAAAAGAGAAAAGGTTTGAAAGAGAGCTAACCATAGCAATCAAACAAACCAATTCATTTTGGGAAGCGCGAATGTACAATAAATAAAAAGATTAATTAATTAAAGTTTATTAATTTAAATGAGTGAAATGCTTGAAATGTAAACATAGTTGGAAAAGAACCAAGTGGCAAGAATTCATTTCGTTCTTATCAAAATGTCCAAAGTGTGGAACTAGATGGATTTTAAGATATTGAAATATGTGCGGACGTTTTAATTTTTCAAACCAATCTGACCTTAAAAATACAATCCCCGAAAAGGTATCTTCATCTTTCAATTTTGCTCCATCACAAAAGATTTTAGCAATTGATTCAAATGATAATGTCGTAGCATTAGATTGGGGTTACAAACCTAAATGGTTAAAGCAAGGACAGATTATAAATGCTCAAAGTGAAACTTTTAAGACTAAACCTACTTTCAGAGGATTCTTAGAGTGTTATGTCCCAATTAATGGATGGTATGAGTGGTTAAAAGAAAAGAATGGCAAACAACCCTATTACCTGCACACAGACCAAGATACGGTATATATAAAATCCATAATCAAGGAAAACACTATCATACTATTAACCACTACCGCATCAGAGAACATTTTTCATATACACCGTAGAATGCCTCTGATTGTTAAAGAACCTGATTTTAATAGTTGGGATTTAAGTCGTACAGACCTTAACGTATCTTATTATCCCGTCAGCAAAAAGGTTAATTATGCTTTAAACGATGGAAAGGATTTGATTAGCAGAATTTGATTAATCAAAGTTTTTCAAAGTTGCATTATATGAGTAATGCTTATCATAAACATCTGACCGAAGGTCACTTAGTAATGCATATCCTACTCAGTTCGAAATAGAATATAGGTGCGGCTAATACAACTTATGTAATTTTTCTATGTCTTTTTTTGTTTGTAAACAAACATTGCATTTCTTATTACTAGGACTTAGATATACTGAAAGAATTACTGATAATACACTCAAAAGAAGATATAGCAAAGTTACAAGTATTTGAGAAGAGTTTCAAGTTTTAAGAGTAGAAGATACTCACGTTTGTTAATAACAATGAGAGTAAATAGAAAATGCCAAATAAGTGCCAGGTTTTTGTAACTTTAGATAACGTTCATCCTAAAGTGTTGAAA